>QWHH01000018.1 GCA_021404785.1 Lysobacterales bacterium PRO7 | reverse complement strand
CGAAGCTGAAAGCGGTGCCGCCGATCTGCGTGGTGTTGCCGTTGGCATCGTAGCCACGCGCGGTGCCGGCCACGTTCGCAAGCCGGTGCGTGCCGGATGAATAGGCGTAACTCTGTGCGCTTTGCCCCTGCGGCGTCTTGCTCAGCCGGTCGCCGGTGGCATCGTAGGTGAATCCGAGCAGCGATGTCCCATTGCCGTTCTGCACGTTGGTGAGCCGGTACAATGGATCGTATTGGTACTGCTGCGTGGGTATGCTGGCGCCAACTGGCGTTCTGCTGTTGACCAAGTTACCCACCGCATCCACCTGCGCTCCGATCTGCAATCCTTTCAAATCGGAACTGGCCACGCCGCCGATGGCGTAATCCTGATCGTAACTCTTCGTCAGCGTCCTGCCGTTGCCGAAGGTGATCTTGTTGGCGGGACCGAAAGGATAGTAGCTGACATTGCTGACGATCGCGGTGGATGTGGGTGCATTGGCGAACGGCTTGTAGCTGACCGACGTCACGCGGCCGACGCTGTCGCGCCCGTACGACACCACCATGCCGTCCGGATAGGTCATTTGCGCTGGCCGATCGGCAAGAGTGTATTGGTATTGCAGCGTAAAATATCCCGAACCATCGGCGGTGGCCTGCGTCTTGGACAGCACATTGCCACGCAAGTCGTAGCAATAGGTCGTGCTGCCTGAACTATCGGTGATCTTTGTCAGCCGCCCGATGTTGTAGCAACCCGTTGCCGGCACATCGTAGGCATAGGTAACGTTCAGGCTCGTGGTCGGATACGCGATGCCGGTAAGACGATTGAGCGCATCGTAGCTGTACGTCGTCGTGATGCCGTTCGCATCCGTCTGCATGAGCCGGTTGCTGGCGGCGTCGTAGCCGGGCTGCGTGATCGTCCCATACGTGGTCGTGCCGGTGTCCGGGCTTTGCAGCTGGGTAAGGTTGTTCAGCCCATCGTAGGTGTAGTTCGTGACGAGATTATCCGGATCGGTGACGCTGCGCAGGTTGTCGCGCGCATCGTAGGCGTACTGCGTGGTCGTATCCTTGGTTGTTCCCGTACCAGCATGATCCTGTAGCGTCTTCATCAAACGATTGAGCGGATCGTACTGCTGCTCGGTGCCAACGCCGTTTGTATCCACCGAATAGATCGCATTGCCGTTGCCGTCGTAGCCGTCGGTGTAGGTGATTCCGGCGGGCGCCGCATCGACCGGATTCTGGTACGTCTGCACCGCGACGCTGGATGAATTGAGGGTCTTGAGAAGGTGGTTGAGTTGATCGTACTGGCGCGACAGCGAGCGCTTGAGCGTGCTCGACGGATCGTAAGTGCTCTCGTTCATGTGGTTGCCGGCGGCATCCAGCGTGTAGTGGATGTGGTCATCGGCGTTGTCGGTGATGTCGGTCAGCCGATGCGCGGCGTCATAGCCATAGGAAAGGTATGCGCCGTCTGGTTGCGTGATCTCGGTGACGTTGCCGACGTTGTCGTAGGCGAACGTCGTCGTCGCATCCAACGATGAGTTCGGCATGCCGTTCGCATTGGCGCGCACTGTGCGCGTAAGCAGCCAGCCACGCGGGTGGTAGGTCATGTCGGTGTAGACGCCGTTGGCGTCTTGCTGGCGGGTTACACGGCCGTTCTTGTCGTAGCTGACGTAGGTCGATACCTGGCCAAGCGCGTTCGTCACTTGGTACAGGTCGCCCAAGTAGTGGCAGGCTGCGCCGAGCGTCGAGCAGCCGGACAAATCGGTAGTCTGATAGTACGTATAGGTAGTAACGTCGGAAACGTCCGTGCGCGGGCCATCGGTGCTCACCAGCAAGCCGACCAGCGGGCAGGTGCCGGCAGTGACGCCGGTCTGTTCGCAATAGGTGTAGCTCCACTGGCGCACGCCGGTCGGTGCGTTCGCGGATGCGCCGCACGTGTAGCTCGATGCACCGCTGACGGCCGGGTCGACTTCACAACGGGCTGAGGTCTGGCCGCGCGTGTTGTAGGCCCAATTGGTCAGCGATTCGGTAACGCCGCCAGCATTGACCACGCTGCGCTGGTCGGGGACGCGGAAATTAGCATCCCACACAGTATTCGTGGTGCGCTGCCCGGTTGTGCCAACGGCTTCGACACGCTGCGTTTCGAGACCGCGCGTGTCGTCATAGGTGTGGGTTGTGACCCGGCCATTGAAGTCTATAGTGGATTGCAAATAGCCTACGGGATCGTAACCGGTTCCCGCTTTGCCGCAGTGATCGCACGGCTGGCCCGTAATGGAGTCATTCGCGGCACGGCCTTGAATCTGCTGATAGCCGTAAGTTCTCACTGCACCCAGCGAGTCAGTGACGGTAGCGCTGCCATCACTGTTGTACTCAATGGAAGTGCTGTCAGCAATATCTCCTAGAATGCTGGAACTAGCCCGGCCTTGAGAATCGTAGCCAATCGTGGCGTAGGTGCTTTGGTTCTCGTCAACGACGCTCGTAAGCAATGAAGGGAATTGCTTGTTGGTGTAGGCGTAGGTTCGTTTCTTACTGTCTTGGTACGTCACTGCCCAAAGCCGATTGTAAGAATCGTAACCATAAGAAATCGTTTTGCTGTCAGGCAGCGTTAGACCAGTCAGAGTGCCATTGGTATACGAGAGCGTTATCTGCCTGCCACGATTGTCCGAAATCGTGCTCAGTGTGCCGTCACTGTTGTATGCAAATGATTGCTTATATCCATCGAGATCAGTGACCGAGGACAGGGCACCCAATGTCGAGTACGATTCGGTATTGCTGTGTTCATCGGTCAGGGTAAATCCGTTCGCGCTGGCCGAGAGAGCTAACGGCACGTTCGATCTACCCGAACAGGTTCCATTAGCGCACGTAAATGTTTCGATACGCCCGTTTGGCCGAACGACGGCTGCTGCCGCAGATACCCCTGGCACATTCGTCCAAGCTGCACTCATATTCGTGCTATAGACCGGAAGTATGACCCCGTTCGATAACTGGCAAACTCCGCCAGAAAATGTGGCTGTCGCTGTTGGATAGGCAGAGGAAGCGGCAATCTGGCTCCAACCTGTCGTACATGCGGAGGACGGGGTCAGTTGGGGCGAGGAGAACAGTGTTTCCACTAGCTGCGCAGCAGAGAGCAGCGAAATAGTGTTAACGATCTTGCTGGAGAAATTGTGCTGCCAATTTGCCCCGAAGCTTCCCTGAACGGTCGACGAGCTATTAAAAGTCCTGCGAAAAGATAACCGGGAATCCGGTGCCTGATAATCGATCTCAGAATGATACTCGTTGCCATCACCTGGATTGATTGGGTCTCCGCAATTTGGGCATTGAGGGCCTGTATTGGGGGTTTGAGGGTTTAGTACGAAGTAGCCGCTCACACAGGAAATATTACCGTCCGCAGCGCTAGGATCGTTGATATCTGGATCAGGGATATCTCCTCCCCAAGCGGAACCCCACATACAAACTGCGCTGCCGGAGTCACACGGATACGGACCACTCAGCCATTGAACTGTCGTCCCATGCACGGATCCGTCACAGGCTTGCTGAACGGCCGAGCCCCACGCCACAGCTGACGAAAACGCTTTGCCAAAAACATTAGTTTGCGGAAGACCGGTCCAGCAATATGGTTTGCCACTGAAACTCAACTCAGGTCCACCGCCTCCGATCAGAGGAACAGTCCCTGCTGGACAGTTGTGCGCGATCTGCGAAAAAGCGGATTGCCCAAACATCAATCCACAGAGACACAATAGCAAGCGGAACACGCCGACCTTGCAAGCTCGCATGCGATTGTAAAAATCCATGGCAAACGGCCCTGAGTCAGTTCAAATCTTCACGACCAACAACTGATCGACGATGTGTTTCACCGACGCATCCATCAGGTGCGTGAGCGGTTCCGGCCACACGCCGAGAACCAGCACGCCGGCGGCGAACAGGCCAAGCACCAGCGCTTCACGCGGATTGATGTCTTTCAACTTGGCGACATGGTCGTTGGTCACGTCACCCCAGATGATGCGCTTGACCAGATACAGTGTGTAGGCCGCGCCGATGATGAGGGTGAACGCAGCGCCGGCGGCGATCCACGGATTCATCGCGAAGCTCGCCAGGATCACCATGAATTCGCCGACGAAACCGCTCGTTCCGGGCAAGCCGCAGTTGGCCATCGAGAACAGCACCCAGAACGCCGCGAACCACGGCATCGTGTTCACCACGCCGCCGTAGTCGGCGATCATGCGCGTGTGCATGCGCTCGTAGAGCACGCCGACGCAGGTGAACATCGCGCCGGAGACGAAGCCGTGCGAGATCATCTGCACCATCGAGCCCTGCACGCCCAGGTACGCCGCCTGCGTGTTGCCGGTCGAGCGCATCAGCGCGAACACGATGAACAGGCCGAGCGTGACGAAGCCCATGTGCGCGACGGAGGAATACGCGATCAGCTTCTTCATGTCCTCCTGCACCAGCGCGACATAGCCGACGTAGATGATCGCAATGATCGACAGTGCAATGATCAGCCACGCGAATTCCTGGCTCGCGTCCGGCACGATCGGCAGCGAGAAGCGGATGAACCCGTAGCCGCCGATCTTCAGCATGATCGCGGCCAGGATCACCGAACCGCCTGTCGGCGCCTCGACGTGCGCGTCCGGCAACCACGTGTGCACCGGCCACATCGGCACTTTGA
Organism: Lysobacterales bacterium PRO7; assembly: GCA_021404785.1. Classification (GTDB taxonomy): domain Bacteria; phylum Pseudomonadota; class Gammaproteobacteria; order Xanthomonadales; family Rhodanobacteraceae; genus Rudaea. The sequence goes on along the minus strand of QWHH01000018.1, from coordinate 31,594 downwards.
TGGCAAAGCCGAGCAGGAAGGCGAAGAACAGCCACGACTGCTCGGTCGCGGACAGATGGAATGCCGCCAGTTGCGCCAGATCCCAGGTGTGCGCGTGCAGGTAGAGATAGATCAGCCCGATCAGCATGAAGATCGAGCCGAAGAACGTGTACAGGAAGAATTTCAACGTCGCATAGACGCGGCGCGGTCCGCCCCAGATGCCGATGATGATGAACATCGGAATCAGCATGCCCTCGAAGAACACGTAGAACAGCAGCGCATCCATGGCCGCGAACACGCCGATCATCAGGCCTTCGAGCACAAGGAATGCTGCCATGTACTGGCTGACCTTCTCATGCACGGCGTCCCACGCGCCGAGCACGACCAGCGGAGTGACGAAAGTGGTCAGCACGATCAGGGCGATGGAAATGCCGTCCGCGCCGAGATGGTAGTTCGCGTTGATCGCGGCGATCCAGACGTGGTGTTCCTGGAACTGCATCGTCCCGGCCACGGCATCGTAACCTGTGAGTAACGGGATGCTGACCGCGAAAATAACGACGGAAACGATCAGCGCGAGCCACCGCGCGCGTGCTGCGTTCGTACTGCCGACAAACGAAACGAATACACCGCCGGCAATGGGCAGCCAGATCAACAGCGAAAGCAGGATGGAATCGGAAGTCATGTCGTTATCGTCCCTGGTCTAGACTCGAACCACCCACCATAACCCGCCGAGCAGCACGACGAGGCCAAGGATCATTGCAAACGCGTAACTGTACAGATAGCCGGACTGGATCCAGCGCACCACGGCAGCGGTGCGGCCGACGGCGGCCGACGTGCCGTCGATCAGGATATTGTCGATCACGCCGGTATCGCCGCCCTTCCACAAACCGCGGCCGAGCGCAAAACCGCCGCGCGCGAACGCCAGTTGGTACAACTCATCGACGTAGAACTTGTGGTCGAGCAGGTTCCACAGCGGGTGCAGCGCTTTTTTCGCGCGATCCGCCAGCGCCGGATTGAACAGGTAGACGTACGTCGCGACCGCGAAACCGGCGAACGCCATCCAGAACGGCGGCGCCTTGAACCCATCGAGCATGGTCGCAAACGAACCTGCGAATGCTTCGTGCCCGTGCTCGCCGATAGTGCGGATCGCGGCGCCGAAATAATCGCCGTGCAGGATCGGGCCAACCGTCATCCAGCCGATGACGATCGACGGAATCGCGAGCAGGATCAGCGGCACCGTCACCACCCACGGCGATTCGTGCGGCGCGTGCGCGAGATGGCCGGGATCGTGATGATGATCGTGTCCGTGATGCACGCCGTGTTCGACAACGAAACGTTCCTTGCCGTGGAAGGTCATGTACAGCAGGCGGAAGCTGTACAGCGCGGTGACGAAGGCGCCGAGCAGGACGCACCAGTAGGCGTAGCCCGAACCCCAGCGCGTGGATTCGTGCGCAGCTTCGATGATCGCGTCCTTCGAATAAAAGCCCGAGAAACCGGGTGCAGCCACCAACGCCAGCGTGCCGACCCACATCGTGATCCAGGTGATCGGCATGTAACGGCGCAGGCCGCCCATGTAGCGCATGTCCTGCTCGTGGTGCATGGCGATGATGACCGAGCCCGCGCCGAGGAACAGCAACGCCTTGAAGAACGCGTGCGTCATCAAATGGAAGATGCCGGCGCCGAATGCCCCGGCGCCGAGCGCGACCGTCATGTAGCCAAGTTGGGACAGCGTCGAATACGCAACCACGCGCTTGATGTCGTTCTGCACGATGCCTACAAGTCCGGTGAAGAACGCGGTCGTCGCGCCGATCACGAGTACGGTGGAAAGCGCCGTGTCCGACAGCACGAACAGCGGCGACATGCGCGCGACCATGAAGATGCCGGCGGTTACCATCGTTGCCGCGTGAATCAGCGCCGAAATCGGGGTTGGGCCTTCCATCGAATCCGGCAGCCACACATGCAGCGGCACCTGCGCGGACTTGCCCATCGCGCCGACGAACAGGCACAGGCAGATCACGGTCGCGGCCGACCACGGCGTCGATCCCCAGATCAAGAGGGTTTTGCCGTTGAGAATGTTCGCGTGATCGAAAACGCTCTGGTAGTCGAGCGTGTGGAAGAAATACAGCACGCCAGCAATGCCGAGGATGAAGCCGAAATCGCCGACACGGTTGACGAGGAAGGCCTTCAGGTTCGCGAAGATCGCGCTCGGCTTCTTGAACCAGAATCCGATCAAAAGATAGGAGACGAGTCCGACCAGTTCCCAGCCAACAAACAACTGGAAGAAATTGTTCGCCATCACCAGCATCAGCATCGAGAACGTGAACAGCGCGATATAGCTGAAGAAACGCTGGTAGCCGGGATCGTCAGCCATGTAGCCGATGGTGTAGACGTGCACGCACAGCGAAACGAAAGTGACGACCACCATCATCAGTGCGGTGAGCCGGTCGATCATGAATCCGACATGCGTGGAGAAATCACCGACCTGGAACCAGGTGTAGACGTTCTCGTTGTAGGTCGGCGCCCCACCCCAGACCAGTTGGTACAACACGTAGAACGACAACACGCAGCTCAGACCAACTCCGGCGATGGTGACGCTGTGCGCGCCGACGCGGCCGATCTGGTTGCGCAACAGGCCCGCGACCAGCGCGCCGGCGAGCGGCGCGAGGGCGATAAGGAGCAGAATTGTCGAATCCAATTTCATCTATTTTTGCTCGTCATTCTGGCGAAAGCCGGAATCCAGTGTCTTTAGCTCTTGCTCGCCTTCCTTTTGCGCGTCATTCCAGCGAAAGCTGGAATCCAGTTGTTGATCGTCCGTCGCGGTGGCTTCCTGCCGCCTGGATTCCGGCCAATCCATGGCCGGAATGACGAAATTCTTTTACCCCTTCAATTCATCCATTTCGCCGACATTGATCGTCGCGCGATTGCGGAACAACGTCACCAGAATCGCCAGTCCGATCGCGGACTCGGCCGCCGCCACGGTCAGGATGAAGAACACGAACACCTGCCCGGCCGCGTCGCCGAGGTAGCGCGAAAACGCGACAAAGTTGATATTCACCGCAAGCAGCATCAGTTCGATCGCCATCAGCAGCACGATCAAGTTCTTGCGATTGATGAAAATGCCGGCGACCGAGATGCAGAACAGCACCGCGCCGAGCACGATGAAATGCGCAAGCGTGATTTGACCGGAAGCGATCATGGCGCGACCTCGGGTTTCGGCGAGCTGGGCATCTTGACGATGCGGATGCGCTCGCTGGCCTTGACCGCCACCTGTTGCGACGGATTCTGGTAGCGCACGCCGCTGCGCTTGCGCAGGGTGAGCATCACCGCCGCGACGACCGCGACAGTCAGGATGATTGCGGCGACCTCGAACGGCAGCAGGAAGCGCGTGAACAGCGCCTGCCCGAGCCACGCCGTGTTGGAAGCGCCCGAAGGATCGACTGGCGGCCCTACCTGCAGGTTCTTCACGCCAATCAGCAGCAGCATTTCGACCAGCATCACCGCCGCGACCAGAATGCCGATCGGCAGGTAACGGATGAAACCTTCGCGCAGCGGTTCGATCTTGATGTCGAGCATCATCACCACGAACAGGAACAGCACCATTACTGCGCCGACGTAGACCAGCACGAGCACGATGCCGAGGAATTCGGCCTGGATCAGCAGCCACAGCGCCGATGTGGTGAAGAAGCACAGCACCAGCAGCAGCGCCGCGTGCACGGAGTTCTTCACCGCGATCACGCCCAGCGCGGCGAGCACGAGGATGGCGGCGAAGACATAGAAAAGGATCAGGCTCATCGTCGTGGCATCCTCAGCGGTACGGCGCGTCCTGCATGCGCGCGGCGGCGATCAGCGATTCGAAGCGGTCGCCAATTGCGAGCAGCTTCGGCTTGTCGATGACGTTTTCGCCGCGCTTCTCGAAATGGTATTCCAGCACATCGGTCAGCACGATCGAATCGACCGGGCAGGACTCCTCGCAGAAGCCGCAATAGATGCACTTGAACAGGTCGATGTCGTAGCGCGTGGTGCGGCGCGTGCCATCCTCGCGCTTGTGCGAATCGATGGTGATCGCCAGCGCCGGGCAAACCGCTTCGCACAATTTGCAGGCGATGCAGCGTTCTTCCCCATTCGGGTAGCGGCGCAATGCGTGCAGGCCGCGAAAACGATTCGAGCGCGGAATCGTCTCCATCGGATAGCGTACGGTGTATTTCGGCTTGACCATGTACTTGCCGGTCAGGGCCAGGCCCTTGAGCAGCTCGATCAGGAACAGGCTCTTGATGTAGCGGATCACGCGGCTCATCGTGCGCCTCCCAAACCGAACCAGCCGAAGTACACGAGCACGCCGGCGACGCCGATCCAGGCCAGCGCGATCGGGATGAACACCTTCCAGCCCAGGCGCATGATCTGGTCGTAGCGATAGCGCGGGAACGCGGCGCGGAACCACAGGTACAGGAAGGCGAAGAAGAAAGCCTTGCCGAACAGCCACCACCATCCGGCAATGCCGACCAGCGGCCAGCTTTCCGGAAACGGCGACAGCCAGCCGCCGAGGAACAGCACCGAGGCGAGGAAGGAAATCAGGATCATGTTCGCGTATTCGGTGAGGAAGAACACCGCGAACGGGGCACCCGAATATTCAACGTGAAACCCGGCGACGATTTCCGATTCGCCCTCGGCCATGTCGAACGGCAGACGATTGGTTTCAGCGACGCCTGAGACGAAATAGATCACGAACAGCGGCAGCAGCGGCAGCCAGAACCACGAGAAAATGCCGTACGCGCCGGATTGCGCGTTGACAATATCGGTCATGTTCAGGCTGCCCGCGCAAATCAGCACGCCGACCAGGGCCATGCCGGCGCAGATCTCGTAGGAGACCACCTGCGCCGCCGAACGCATCGCGCCGAGCATCGCGTACTTCGAGTTCGAGGCCCAGCCTGCGATGATGATGCCGTACACGCCCATCGAGGTCATCGCGAGCAGGTACAGCAATCCGGCATTCGCGTTGGACAACACGACTTGCTGGTCGAACGGGATCACCGCCCACGCGGCGAACGCCGGAACCAGCGCGATCAATGGCGCGAGCACGAACAGCAGCTTGCTCGACTTGGCCGGCAGCAGGTATTCCTTGAACAACAGCTTGAACACGTCGGCGAAGGTTTGCGCCAGGCCCGCAGGGCCGACACTGTTCGGCCCCATGCGCACATGCATCCAGCCGAGCACCTTGCGTTCCCACCACACGTAAAAGGCGACGGCGAGGATCACCGGCACGGCAATGCACAAGATCAGAATGACCAGCCACACGACAAGGCCGAGGTCGCCGAAGCCGAGGAACCAGTTGCGTACGGGATCGAACACGCTCAGGCCCTCGTCACGGTCAGTGGCGTGCCCATCGGCGGCAGCGCACGGGTTTCAGGCCAGGTCGCCGGAATCCAAGCGGCACCTTTCGGAATGTTGCGCGAAATCGCCACCGGCAACGTCACCTCGGCACCATTGCCGGAAATTTTCGCTGACGCGTCCTGCGCAAGACCCAGCGCGAGCGCGTCTTCGGGATTGAGCGTCACGCTTGCCTTGCCGGTCAACGGATGCGATTGCAGTGCAGGCGCGCGGCGCAGCACCTGATCGGTGCGATAGATCGGCACGCTGGCGATGCGCTGCAGACCCGCAACCGTCGGCGCACGCGACGCCAGCTTGCCGGTATGCGGCATCGTGGATTTCGCGCCAAGCTTCGGCGCGATCAGGTCGCGCACTTGCGCAAATTCGGTGAAGTCGAAACCGGCCACGCCCAGTGCCGCGCCGAGTGCGCGCAGGACTTTCCAACCCGGACGTGCATCGCCCGGCGCGCGCGCGCCAGCCTTCAGCGTCTGCACGACGCCGTTGACATTGACGTAGCTGCCGTCGGATTCCGGCGGCAGCGCGATCGGCAATACCGCATGCGCGGTGCGCTTCACGCCGCTGCACGCGAACGAACCCATGTACACACAGAATTGCGCATTGCTGCGCGCCGCGTCGAACGCCGCTGACGATGACGTGTCCTGCGAACCGGCCTGATAAATGATCAAATGTTTCGGGGGCTGCGCCAATATCGCAGCGGCGGTCTTGCCCTGCCCTTGCGGCTGTGCGCCCGCGCGCGCGAGACCGATATCGTTCGCGCCGGAAGGAATCTCGTTGTACGCACAGCCAGCCGCTTTTGCGGCGAAGCGCGCGGCTGCGCGCAACACCGACGCCTGCGGATGCTGCGCGGCGGATTCACCGAGAATAAAGACCTTCGACGACGCCTCGGATAATGCCTTGAACAGCGATCGCGCGGCATCGTCCGCGCTCACGCCAGACAAGACCTGCGCGAGTTCGCCGTCCGGCAAATGCCCGGCGTCGTAGGCGGCTTTGGCGAGGCGCAGTACCGCATCGACCAGCGCCGATGGCGTGGCAATGGTCTTGCCGGCGAGCTCGAAATTGAAATCGAAATCCAGCGGATTGATGGCGTAAACCCTGGCGCCGGCCTTCCACGCCTTGCGGATGCGTTGTGCGAGCAGCGGCATCTCGTGGCGCGGATTGCTGCCGATCAACGCGATGACGCGTGCTTTCTCGACGTCGGCAACGGGCATCTCGAACGCGGTAACCGGCGCGCCGTCGGCGAAATCCAGCGTGCGCAGGCGGTGATCGATGGAGTCGCTGCCAAGCGCATGCAGGATCTGCGCAAGCAGGAATCCTTCTTCGCTCGACACCAGCGGTGCGACCAGCGCGCCGAGATCGCCGCCGGATTTTTTCAGGCCATCGGCGACGAACGCAATGGCTTCGTCCCACGACACTTCGACGAGCTCGCCGTTCTTGCGCACAAGCGGTTTCGTCGCGCGATCCGCAGCGTACAAACCTTCATGCGAGTAGCGGTCGCGATCCGACAGCCAGCATTCGTTGATCGCTTCATTGTCGCGCGGCACGGTACGCAACACCTCGCCGCGACGCGTGTGCAGCCACAAGTTGGAGCCAAGCGCGTCGTGATAACCGATGGATTCGCGCGCGATCAGTTCCCAGGCGCGCGCCTTGAACTGGAACACCTTGTTGGTCAGCGCGCCGACCGGGCACACGTCGATGACGTTGCCGGAGATTTCACTCACCAGCGGCCGGCCGATATAGGTGCCGACGACATGGCGGTCGCCGCGATCCATGTCGCCGAATTCGTAGGTGCCGGCGACATCGCCGAGCACGCGCACGCAGCGCGTGCAGTGGATGCAGCGCGTCATCTCGGTGGCAACGAGCGGGCCGATGTCTTCGTCCGGAACCACGCGCTTGCGTTCGGTGAAGCGGCTGACCGAACGGCCATAACCGAGCGAGACATCCTGCAATTCGCACTCGCCGCCCTGGTCGCAGACCGGGCAATCCAGCGGGTGATTGATCAACAGGAATTCCATCGCGTTGCGCTGGCCGGACAGCGCGCGCATCGACTGCGTGTTGACCTTCATGCCTTCCATCACCGGCGTCGCGCAGGCCGGTTGCGGCTTCGGCACAGCCTTGCCGTTCATTTCCGTCTCGACCATGCACATGCGGCAATTTGCCGCGATCGGCAGCTTCTTGTGGTAGCAGAAACGCGGAATCGGAATGCCGGCCGCATCGGCGGCCTGGATGATCATCGAATTCTTCGGCACCTGAAGTGCCTTCCCGTCGATCTCGATGTTCACAAGGTCCGGTGCAGTATTCGGCGTGGTTGGAGCTGCGCTCATGCCGCGACTCCCAGTTTTTCGTCCAGCATCGAATGGCCGTGCTCGACGTAGTATTCGAACTCGTTCCAGTAACGTTGCAGGAAGGCCTGCACCGGCCAGGCGGCGGCTTCGCCGAATGCGCAGATGGTGTGGCCTTCGATCTGGCCTGCGACGGCTTTCAGGCGATGCAGGTCGTCGGGCGTGCCCTTGCCGGCGACGATGCGCATGAGCAGGCGATGCATCCAGCCCGTGCCTTCGCGGCAGGGCGTGCACTGGCCGCACGATTCCATATGGTAGAACTGACTGATGCGCTCGCAGGCGCGCACCATGCAGGTGGTTTCGTCCATCACGATCACCGCGCCCGAGCCCAGGCCCGATCCGGCCTTGCCGATCGCGTCGTAATCCATGGTCAATTCCATCATCACGTCGGCCGGCAACACCTTCATCGACGAGCCGCCGGGAATTACCGCCTTCAATTTATGCCCGTTGCGCACGCCGCCGGCCATCGCCAGCAGATCGGCAAACGGCGTGCCGAGCTTGATCTCGTAATTGCCCGGCTTGTTGACATGACCGGACACGGAAAAAATTTTCGGACCGCCGTTGTTCGGCTTGCCCTGCGCGAGAAACCACTCCGCGCCCTTGCGCAAGATTGCCGGAACCGAGGCGTAGGTTTCGGTGTTGTTGATCGTCGTCGGCTTGCCGTACAAGCCAAAGCCGGCCGGAAACGGCGGCTTGAAGCGCGGCCAACCTTTCTTGCCCTCGAGCGATTCCATCAGCGCGGTTTCCTCGCCGCAGATGTAGGCGCCAGCGCCCAGAGCATTGTGGATGTCGACGTCGATGCCGCTGCCCTGAATATTCTTGCCGAGCAATCCGGCGGCGTAAGCCTCTTTGAGCGCTTCCTCGCAATGCTCGAACGGTTCGTGGTGGAACTCGCCGCGCAGGTAGTTGTAGGCAACGGTCGAACCGGTCGCGTAGCAGGCGATGGCCAAGCCCTCGATCACCGCATGCGGGTTGTAGCGCAGGATGTCGCGATCCTTGCAGGTGCCCGGTTCGGATTCGTCCGAATTGCACAAAATATACTTTTGCATGCTGCCCTTGGGCATGAAGCTCCACTTCAGGCCGGTGGGAAAGCCCGCGCCGCCGCGGCCGCGCAGCGAAGATTTCTTCAACTCGTCGATGATGGTCGCCGGATCGGGCTTTTCGGCGAGGATCTTCTTCCACGCCTGCCAGCCGCCGGTTTGCACGTAGTTGTCCATCGACCACGGTTTGTCGAAGTGCAACGTGGTGTAGACGACCTGATGTTCCTGCGGTGCGGGTCCGTATGCCATGGGGTTACTTGAGCTCGTCCAGAATCTTGTCAACTTTCTCGGGTGTCAGGTGCTCGTGGTAATGCCCGTTCACCGCCATCATCGGCGCGCCGCAGCAGGCGGCCAGGCATTCCTCTTCTTTCTTCAGGTACACACGGCCATCCGGCGTCGACTCGCCGGCCTTGATGCCGAGCTTTTTCTCGCAATGCTTGAGGATGTCCATGCCGCCATTCAGCCAGCAACTGATGTTCGTGCACACGGCGACGTTGTTGCGGCCGACCGGATGTGTTTCCAGCATCGAATAGAACGTCGCGACTTCATACGCATACACGGCCGGCTGGTCGAGATATTTCGCCACCGCCGCGATGAGTTCGTCGGTCAGGAAACCGCCATTCTGCTCCTGCGCCGCGATCAGGCCCTGGATCAGTGCCGAGCGTTTTCGATCCGGCGGAAACTTCGCCGCCCAATGGTCGATGTGCGCGCGCGTGTCCGCACTCAGCGCGACCTGCGGGTCGACATGCTTGACTTGCGTGTAGTGTCCGGTCGCTTTCATCGGTCGATTTCTCCGAACACCACGTCGTAGGTTCCGATCATGGCGACGACGTCGGCGAGCAGGTGGCCCTTCACGATCGCGTCCATCGACGACAGATGCGCGAAGCCCGGCGCGCGCAGGTGCACACGGAACGGCTTGTTTGCGCCATCGGATACGAGGTAACAGCCGAACTCGCCCTTCGGCGCCTCGACCGCGGCGTAGGTCTCGCCTTCCGGCACGCAATAGCCTTCGCTGAACAATTTGAAATGATGGATCAGCGCCTCCATGCTTTCCTTCATTTCCTCGCGATGCGGCGGCGCGACCTTGTAGTTTTGCACGATCACCGGGCCGGGATTCGCGCGCAACCAGGCCACGCATTGCTTGACGATGCGTGTCGATTGGCGCATCTCGGCAACGCGCACGAGGTAACGGTCGTAGCAATCGCCGTTGACGCCGACCGGAATGTCGAAATCTATCTTGTCGTACATCGCATAGGGTTGCTTCTTGCGCAGGTCCCATTCGATGCCCGAGCCGCGCAGCATCGGCCCGGTCATGCCCCAGGCCAGCGCCTGCTCGGGCGCGACCACGCCGATGCCGACCGTGCGCTGCTTCCAGATGCGGTTGTCGGTGAGCAGGGTTTCGTACTCGTCGACGCGATGCGGGAAATCGTCCGCGAAATCGTCGAGGAAATCGAGCATCGAGCCTTCGCGGCGGGCGTTGCGACGCTTGAGGTCCTCGCCCTTGTGCCAGCGCGATTCCTTGTGCTGCGGCATCTGCCCGGGCAGGTCGCGATACACGCCGCCGGGGCGGTAGTACGTGGCGTGCATGCGCGTGCCGGACACCGCCTCGTAGACATCCATCAGTTCCTCGCGTTCGCGGAACGCGTAGAGGAACACCGCCATCGCACCGAGGTCGAGCGCGTTCGAGCCGATCCACATCAGGTGGTTGAGGATGCGCGTGACTTCGTCAAAAAGTGTACGAATATACTGGGCGCGCTCCGGCGGCGCGACGCCCATCAGGTTTTCGATGGCGCGCACGTAGGCGTGCTCGTTGCACATCATCGACACGTAATCGAGCCGGTCCATGTAGCCGATCGAATGATTGAACGGCTTGGACTCGGCGAGCTTTTCGGTGCCGCGATGGAGCAGGCCGATGTGCGGATCGGCGCGCACCACGGTTTCGCCATCCATCTCGAGCACGAGGCGCAACACGCCGTGCGCGGCCGGATGCTGCGGGCCGAAGTTGATCGTGTAGTTCTTGATTTCCTGCATGCTCAGTTCTCCCGCCACTTGTCGGCGGCTTCGGCCCGGGCCTGCATCAGATCGGAATCCTCGCGCAGCACGCGCGGCACGGTCACGCGCGGCACCACGCTGGTCACCGGCTCGTAGATCACGCGGCCGAGTTTCTCGTCGAAGCGCACCTCGACGTTGCCGATCAACGGGAAATCCTTGCGGAACGGATGGCCGACGAAACCGTAGTCGGTGAGGATGCGGCGCAAATCCGGATGCCCTTCGAAGGCGATGCCGAACAGGTCGAATGCCTCGCGCTCGAACCAGTTCGCGATCGGCCACAGCGGCACCAGCGACGGCACCACCGGCAGCGAATCATCTTGCGCATGGCAGCGCAGGCGCACGCGGCAATTGTTCGCGATCGAGGTCAGTTGCGCGACGACGGCGAAGCGCTTGTGCCCGGCACCGGTGCGCGGACGGCTGGCCCAGTCGAAACGGCCGGCGCTTTCGCCTTCCACGCCGCGCGAGAAACCGGTCGAGGTGACATCGCTCGTGTCCCACTCGACCTGGCCGTAGCCGAGGTAATCCACGCCACACACGTCGATGAGCTGCTCGAAGCGGAACTCCGCATCGTCGCGCAGGTGCTGCGCCACGGCGAGCCAGTTTTCCGGCGTGATTTCAAGGATGATCTCGCCGCGCCACTCGTGCGTGGCCGCGATCTTCTCGCCCAGGTGCGCGTTCAGGCGCTGCGCAAGCGTGCCGGGATCCGCGCTCATGCGCCGCTCGCCTTCTTCGCAATCGATTCGGTGCGGCGGATCTTTTTCTGCAATTGCAGGATGCCGTAGATCAGTGCCTCGGCCGTCGGCGGGCAGCCCGGGACGTAGACATCCACCGGCACGATGCGGTCGCAGCCGCGCACCACGGAATACGAATAGTGATAATAGCCGCCGCCGTTCGCGCAGGATCCCATCGAGATGACCCACTTCGGATTCGGCATCTGGTCGTAGACGCGACGCAGCGCCGGCGCCATCTTGTTGACCAGGGTGCCGGCGACGATCATCACGTCGGACTGGCGCGGGCTCGGGCGGAACACCACGCCGTAGCGGTCGAGGTCCAGGCGCGCGGCACCGGCGTGCATCATTTCCACCGCGCAACAGGCCAGGCCGAACGTCATCGGCCACATCGAACCGGTGCGCGCCCAGTTGAGCAAGGTGTCGACCTGGGTGGTGACGAAGCCGCGCTGCAACAACGGGTTGTCGTCGCCCGTGCGCAGGATGTCCTCCACCGGACCGGTCGGAACCGGATTGAGGAAGAGCTTTTTCTCGACGGTGGTGTCTGTTATTCCCACTCCAAAGCTCCCTTCTTCCAGCAGTACACAAATCCCAAAAGCAGCAACAGCAGGAACATCAGCATCTCGATCAGAGCGACGATGCCGATCTGCTTGAACACCACCGCCCACGGAAACAGGAACGCGATTTCCAGATCGAAGATGATGAAAAGGATGGCGATGAGGTAGTAACGCACGTCGAACTTGGTGCGCGCGTCTTCGAACGCTTCGAAGCCGCATTCGTAGGCGTCGGATTTTTCCGCGTTCTTGCTGCGCGGACCGAGCAGCGCGCCGATGCCAAGCAGGGCCACGCCGATGCCGCCGGCGACGATCAGGAACAGGAGTATCGGCAGGTATTCGGCAAGCACGAAGGAAATACCTCGAATCGGGGCAGCGAAGCCGGGCGATTTTCGCACGCGCCGCGCGCCGCACGCAATGCAATGGAATCCACGGCCACAAAAAAACCCGCTCGCGCGGGTTTGTTTGCTGGTGCCCAAGGGGGGACTCGAACCCCCACGCCTTTCGGCGCTACCACCTCAAGGTAGTGCGTCTACCAATTCCGCCACCTGGGCAAGGAGTTGAATGTATCGCTAGTTCTTCTTCGGCTCCGGCTTGCCCGCGTCTTTCTTCTCTGCCGTCGGCGCTGCAGGCGGCGCCGGCGTCGCCGCCGGTACGTCGGTCTTGACCGGCGCGACCGGGGCCGCCACCGGCGCAGGAGTCTTGGCGGGTTCCGAAGTGCCAACGCCGCTCATGACGCCAAGATCCACGTTCGGATTCGCGACAGGATGCAGGTAAATGCCCATCGCGATGCTGAGGACGAAGAACACGGCCGCCAGAATCGCGGTGGCGCGCGACAGGAACGTCGTCGCGCCGCGCGCACCGAACACGGTCGCCGAAGCGCCGCCGCCGAAACCCGATCCGGCCGCCGCGCCATCACCGCGTTGCAGAAGGATGAGCACGCACATCGCGATCGCGACGAGCACATAGAAAATGTTGAAAATCGTGAGCAACATGGGCAATTCCGTCGATTCAGCCACGCGCCGCGGCGCAAATGGCCAGGAAATCCGCGGCGACGAGGGATGCGCCGCCGATCAATCCGCCGTCGATGTCTGACTGGGCAAACAGCCCGGCCGCATTGTCCGGCTTCACGCTGCCGCCATACAGGATCGGCAGCGAGCCGGCGATTTTAGCATCATCCCGGCGGATTTTGTCACGGATGAAGGCATGCACTGCCTGCGCCTGCTCCGGCGCCGCAGTCCGGCCCGTGCCGATGGCCCAGACCGGCTCATAGGCGACCACGGCATCGGCCAGACTGGCAGCGGTGCTGCGCGCGATCACCGCATCGAGCTGCGCGGCAATCACCGCTTCGGTCTGGCCGGCGTCGCGCTGCTCGAGCGTCTCGCCCACGCACAGCACGGGCACGATTCCGGCCGCCTGCGCCTGCGCGAATTTCGCGGCGACGACTTCGCTGGATTCGGCGTGATACTGGCGGCGCTCGGAATGTCCGACCAGGGTGTAGCGCGCGCCGATGTCCTTGATCATCGCGGCGGATACCTCGCCGGTGAACGCACCTTTGTCGTGCGCGCTCACGTCCTGCGCGCCGAAGACGATGGTCGAGTTCGCATGCGACGCGATCAGTTCGGACAGATAGGGCAACGGCGGAAACACCGCGATCTCACAATGCATCGGCGGCGCCTTTGCGATGGCGTACACGAGTTCGCGGGCGCTCGCGCGCGAGCCGTGCATCTTCCAGTTTCCGGCGACAATCTTGCGGCGCATGCATCGCGTCCGATTGCAAAGGGCTGCAAAGCATATCCGAAGCTTGCACCGGTTAGAATCGGCGCATGAACGCACTCCCCTACGCCAACCGCTTCGCGCTCGTCACCGGCGCATCCGCCGGGATCGGTGCCGCCTTCGCGCGCGAGCTGGCCGCGCGCGGCGCATCGTTGGTGCTCACCGCTCGCCGTGCAGAACGGCTTGAAAGCCTCGCCGCTGAACTGCGCGAAAAGCACGGCACGCGCTGCGAATGCATCGCTGCCGATCTGGCCGACCCGGCCGGGGTGGAGAAGCTTTGCGTGGAAATCGTCCATCGCGGCATCGCCATTGACATCCTCGTCAATAATGCCGGCTATGGCGTGTCGGGAAATTTCCTCGCGCCGTCCTGGCAGACTCACGCCGATTTCTTCCGCGTGCTGATGATCGTGCCGTGTGAACTCACCTACAAATTGCTGCCGGGCATGCAGCAGCGCGGCTACGGCCGCATCCTCAACATCGCCTCGCTCGCCGGCCATGTTCCGGGCTCCGCCGGACATACGCTGTACGGCGCGTCGAAGGCGTTCCTGATCAAGTTCTCGCAATCGCTGGCGCTGGAAAACACCTCGACGGGCGTGAACGTCTGCGCCGTGTGCCCGGGATTCACCTATTCGGAATTCCACGACGTCACCGGCACGCGCGGCATCGTCTCGAAAATGCCGAAATGGATGTGGATGGGCGCCGACGAAGTCGCGCGCATCGGCGTCGATGCCGCCGAACGCGGCGAGATCGTGTACGTCACCGGTCGATTGAACCGCGCCATCAAATCCCTGTTCAAGCTGCTGCCGGACCGTTTCGCACTGCGCGTGATGCAGAAACGCTCGCGGGATTTTCGGGCGGGGGACTGATCCTCGTCAGAATCACTTAGCCGTGTAGACGTCCTCACCAAAACCACGCAACTGCGGCGCGGCGGCGTAACCCAGGTGCGCCAGACCGAACAGATCCTCGATGCTGCGCAACAGGGAATAGTGGTTGTATTCCTGCGTCGAGACCGTGCCTGGCTTGATCCACGGCGAAAACAGCACCGCGCCGGTGCGTCCGCCGCCGGGGCCGAACCGCCCGGGTGGCGGACCACCCGGCAACGGCTGCTCCCCGCAGCAGGCATCGTTCGCGGTGCCTTCGTCGAAGGTGACGACCAGCAAACCGTCGCGCTTGAACGCGGGCGCAGCGAGGATCTTCGGCTCCCACTCGCGCAGGAACTTGTCCGCCGAAATCAGCCCGCCCGGCTCGCCATTCTTGCACGGCGCGTCGTGGCCATCGTGGCACAAATTGGGCGTGATGAAGGCGTAATTCGGCGTCGTGGCGATGTTCGCCAAATCCCCTTCTAGCGCATCGAGATTGACGACGTGCGCGTCGCAGCGCGCTTGGTCGTCGATGATCGAATGAAAGTATACGAATGGGTTGTGCTTGGCGCCGTACTGGTCCCGCGGCGTGGCTTTGTTCGTAATGTCCTTCGCGCTCAGCGGCGGATGCGCGCAGGTGTGCGCCTCGCGCGCTGGATCAAGGCCCATGTCTTCCATGTAGCCCTTCCATGTGAAGCCCGCCGCTTCGAGCTGGTCTGGCAGCGTTTTCACGTCGGGCGGATACACGCAGCCTTCACCGCTGGCCTGGCCATTCTCATCCAGACCCGGCCGCGTGCGCACGAAATCGACATATGTCTTGCAATCGTCCTGGGTCGCCTTGTTCGGCGCCTGGCCGCTGATCATGGCGATGTAGTTGTCCAGGCTCAGATGCCCGATCGCGTAGTAGTTCGTGAGCAATGCGCCCTGCCTGGGCAACTCGTGCGCGAGGTAGGGCGCGATGGAATTTTCATGGAACGTGACTTCGAACGGTTCGTTCTCGAGCACGATGACGAAAACGTGGCGGATCGGGGCTTTGGATGCCAGGTCGGGTTTCGGCGCGGATGCGCAAGCTGCGAGCAGCGCGACACTTGCCGCAAAAAAAGTCCATCGGATCGTTTTCATCGCGCTTTCCGCATTCACCCGTCCCATCGCCATCCCACGCCGAGTGTGCGCGGCGGCGCGAGGTTGCCGACCGCATCCGGATACAGCGCCACCTGCAAAAAGCCGAACGACGCGCTGGTGAAATAGCGTCGGTCGGTGAAATTGCTGCCGAACACGTACGCCGACCAATGCGCGCCGCGCCAGCCGACTTTAGCACCGAGCGTGGCATAACCCGGCACATTCTGCACATGCAGTACGCCGCCGTCGGCGTTGTAGCCCATCGCGGGAAATCCGCCGGCGCCGGCGACCTGCACGCGTGCCATCCATGGGCCGCGCATCCATTGCGCATGCACGTTGTAGTTGTAGCGCGGCACGTTTTCCAGACGCTGGCCGTCCAGGCGAAATCCATTCGACGCATCGAGCGGATCGTCCACGTAGGTCGCATGCACGCTGCCGAACGTCGCGCCGAGTTTCCATTCTCGCGCAGGACGCCAGCCGAGTGTCGCCTCCATTCCCTGCGTGCGTGCACGCGGCGCGTTGACCACGTAGCTGGCCAGCGCGGTTTCTGAGATCACCAGATCCTGGTAATCGCGGATGTCGTTGCGATACGCGGCCAGCGCGTAATTCCAGCGCTCGCCCGAACCCTTGATGCCGATCTCGTACGCGGTGCTGACCTCGGGACGATATTCGGTCTGCGCCGCGCTGAACGCATCGGTGTTGTAGCCGCCCGGCTTCCAGCCGCGCGCGACGGATGCGTAGACGAATCGCTGCGGCGCCAAACGGCGCTGCAATGCCAGTTTCGGCAGCGCGCGCGTGTCGGCGCGATCCAGCCGCGCCGCACCCGCATCGATCGCATTGGCGCGAAAATCCACGGCGCGTTCGGCGCGTTCGGTGCGCAGGCCAGCGGTCAGGCTCCAATCCCGCGCCGTGCCAAAGCGCCAGACCGATTGCCCGAATGCGGCGTAGCTGTCGTCCACGAGCCGCGCATCGGTGCGTGTGTAATCGCCGAGCGGCAACTGAAAGATATTGCCCGGACCGGCACCGAGGATGCGCAGGAAATCGAAATCGCGATGATTCGCATCGATGCCGCCGAACCAGGTCCATGCCGCGTCCGCATTGATCGACTCGGCGCGCAATTCCAGATTGCCCTGGCGCACGCGATAGCGCGAATCCAGGGCGAACCACGGCTGCGGCGACAAATCGTAATCGGTGAGATTGCGCGCAGCGTTACCGCGCCACGAAGCCGTCGCGCGCCAGCGCACGCGCTCGCCCGCGCGCATGGCCGACAGCGCGCCGAGCACGCTGCGGCCGCGATTGAAACCGGGCGCATCGATGGCCTGATCGAAACGGCCCAGGTGCAAGCCGCCGAGCGTGGGCAGCGCGTTGAACGAGGCCAGGTTCACCGGCGCGTAGATTTCACCGCCGTCGTCGCTGGCGTGGTGCGCGAGCAACATCGCGGAAATCTCGCTGCGCTCATCCGGTTTCCAGATCAGCCGCCCGCGCAGATTCGCGCCATCGGTACCGTTGTAGTCGCGCCGTCCGGCGAGATTGTTCAGATACCCGTCGCCGCCGTCCTTCACCGCCGAGAGACTTCCGAATGCATTCTCACCCAGCGGCCCGGATGCGCCCGCTTGCAGCGAGTAGTTGTTGCGCGATGCAAAGCTGGCGTCGGCCTGCGCGCGCGGCGTCGCATCCGGCGCGCGTGTGACGATATCGATCACGCCCGCTTCGCCGCCGGCGCCAAAGGCCGAGCCCTGCGGGCCTTTGTACACCGCGATGCGCGCGATATCGAACAGGCGCAAATCCAGCGAATAAAAATCGTCGATCGGTACGCCGTCGACGTAGATTTTCAGCGCCGCTTCCGGCGCGCCGTAGGGATTGGTGTAGCCGCGCAGCGAAACCATCGACTGCGTGGCGCGCCCGCCGAGATTGCCGATGCGCAGGTTGGCGATGGCGTCCTGCAAATTGCCGAATTCGGCCAGGTTCGCGGCGGCAATCTCCGTCGCATCGAACACCTCGACGCTGCCCGGATCGCTGCTCGGCATGGCACGGACATCGATGGTGCCGAGCGTTGGCGCGGACTCGTCCGCGCGCACAGAAAAACTTGTCAGCATCAATGCGCTGGCCGCGCAAACAACAAACAGCCGCATTTCGTGGAGACCCTAGCCGCTAATGCGCGGCTAGTGTCCCACAAACTTCCCGGCGTTGCCCGCCGCATCCCTGGACCGTCCGTGGTCCGAAGCGGGTTTTCTATTCCGGCGGCAGGCCGAAACCGTCGCTGAAGATGTGGTCGACAATCTGGGTCTGATCGCCGCGCACCAGTACGCGATAGATCGTTACGGAGGGCCACGACGTAGCGCCGCTGGCGACTATCGAATTGCCGAGCCAGAGCGAATCCGGGCGCTGCGCCGGTTGTAGCGTTTGAGAAAAATGCATCTGCCCGCCGTTCCAGGTCTCCCAGACTTCGACGTTGCCATTCACCCAGCAATACTCCATCAAGCGCAGATCCGTGCCGTTGCCCGCGCCAGTCGTCTGCACGCCGCCGCTCGTGTTCACTGAAACGGTAAAGCCATTGTCCTGCCACGATCGAAGCACGTTGCCGGCATAGGAATCGCCGGGATTGCCATTGAGCGGCGTCCCTCGGGAAACCGCCATTTCGCCCGCGCCATCTGGTTTCGGTCCGCTGTTGTATTGCGCGAGCCAGATCACCTCGAAATTGCCAACGGGCGGAATCGGCGTCGATTGTGCGCCCGACGCGATATACGGAAACTGCGCGGCGCCGTCCGGCGCGCTCAGCGTCAGATAACCCGATCCAACCGTAAACGTGCCGTTGTTGGGATTCGCCTTCCAGCGCTGGTAGAACGCGCTGGCGTCGTCGAATTCCTCGTCGAATTGGGTCTGGAAATTCGCCGTGCCCGTGCATTGATCCAGCGTCATCGACGCGCCGTTCAAGACAAGACCAAGCCGGCCGCCGCCGAGCTCGTCCACCGGCGCGAAGTTCAGATCGTCCGGACTGCGGCCGAGGTTGCCGTAACCCGCAATTGTCGCGCCCGCGGTTTCCGATCCCGGGGCAGTGTCGAGCGCCGGCACCAGATCGGCGGATATCGCGAGCATGCCGTCGCCGGTGTCGACCTCCCACACCTGACTGAAGCCGACGCTCGTCGATTCGGTGTACATCGGCTTGGGAAGCGCGATATCGACGAAATACGCCTGCCCCGCCACGAAATTGCACGGGCACGCCGTCATGTTGACGACAAATTCCGTGGGTTTGGAAAATACCGGACTCGCCGACGCCTGATACGCATTCCAGAAGCGAAAGCGCGCTGCGACGTGCTGATACACGCCCGTTTTCAACGCATAGGCGTACAGCCGCACCGAGTTGATTTTCGCCTGTGGCGTCGCCGCGGACTGCGTGATCCACGCGCCCGCATACGACGGGTGCGAAATGCTCAGATTCGGATTCGACGGCGCGTAGGCGAATATCGCCGGATCCGCCGCCGACATCGATGGATGGTTCGTCGTCTGCTCCGCGCCGACCGCGACGAAAGGCGAGTTCGAGGTAAACGTGGTCTGCGCGAACGCGGTGGAAGCCAGGCCGGCAAGCAAGGCGGCCAGAACGATCCGCAGGATTTTTCGCGTCGTGTTCATGGCTGCTCCCTGGAATTGTTGCCGAAGCCGTCTTTGAAGATTTCGTCCTGCCCGGTGCACGTGAGCGGCACCGCGCCGCGCTGCCAAGCGCTGCCGCCGGTCGGCTGATGCACGATGTAATCGACCACGTACAGATCGTGTTGGTAACTCGAGTTGCCGCGTTCGGCCAGGTGATAGGAATACGGATGCGGGAAGTAACCGCAGGTCAGCACCAGATTCTGGAACGGCTGATCGAAACCGCCCACCGCGCCGCCGATCTGCAAGCCGTTGCCCCAGAAGCTGGTCGTCTGCGAATCCGAATTCACGCCAAACGTGTATTCATAGGAGATGCCCTCGATGGAATGAAGAGCATTCGTACCGATTTCGGTCTCCAACTCCGCGCCGACCCGCGTGGCCGATTCAAAGCTGCCGTAAGAGCCAACGGTATTCGTCGTGTCCGAGGTGGAATCCCACGAGTTGGTGATGCCGGTATTGCCGATGCGCAGGTTGTTCCAGATCGTGGTTTCGCGCACGTCGGTATGGTTGCGGCATGGCTGCCCGCCCAACGTCACGCCGGTCGGCTGCTGCCTGCCATTGGTGCCGGACCACATCAGGTCACCGCGCTCTTCGATGTTCTGGTAACCGCGGGCCACGGGATTCCAGACGCGCGCAAGGAAGTAACCCGTGCCCGCCACGGGTTGGCACACCGCATCCGGAAACGCCGGCGGATCAAGATGCGTGTCGCCGAATACCTGGATCTGCGCGATGTTGATGCGCGCCGGACTCTGCCCTGGATACTGCAGGCGGACATAGCGCCCGCGCAGGGGATTCAGATTCGTATCGACCGTGAAGACGTTCCAGCGATCGTAAATCTGATCGTCGTTCGCGCCCTGCGTGAACACGCTCACACCGGGGCCGGCGGGCACATCCGGACTCGTGAACGGCGTCGCGGACACATACAGGCGAAACCCTTGCAGATCGGGCATGGCCCGCGTGAACGACAAGGGCAGGATCAGATTCCCGTTGGCATCCTTGTTCGCGGCGGGAAACACGCGGATCGAGGTGATGCCTTGCACTTGGCCCAGATCGATGTCCAGATAAGGATTCGTCGTCGTCACGCTGGTCGCGGACGTGCTGAACAAGCCGTCGGTCGCCTTGTCCGCTTCCTTGCCAACCGTGAACGGAATCGTGCTGGCCGGCGTGCGAAACATCGCAAGACTGGCCCAGTCGCGCTGCAACGGCACCCAGTTCGGCGATACGCCGGCATAGCTGGACTGGTTGTTCCAGGTTTCAGCCGTCAACGCGGTGCGTTCCTGGTAGGTGATCTGGCACATGCGCAAGGAGCTGTCCGGAACCGGCCCGCCGGATTGCACCGTGTCGTAGGAATAGCAGTTCGCATCGTCGGCCTCTGCCACCACCAGCGCCTCGCCCACCGATGCCGACTGGCCTTCGCTGTAGTCGTACTCGACGTCCGAACCATGGATGGCGCCGTGCTCGGATTGCCAGTCGTGTCCGGCAGTAACTTTCAGCGACGCCGCGAACTTGAAGTCCCAGGGTTTGTCGCCAGACGAGTACTCGCCCCCGATGCCGACATATCCGGATACCGAATTGCCGGTGAAACTGCCCGAGCGGTTTTCGGTGCCGCTGCCGGATTTTTCGTTGATGCCGAACGAGGCGGCGATGAAACCACTGTCGAGCGAACCGGACTGCATGGCCTGGAAGAACGGCGGCATCCAGACCAGGTCGCGCAACTGCGGCTCGCTCACCGCGCGGCAATCGCTGCCCAATTTGGCGAAGACCGAGTCGCCGTCGAAATCGCTGGCCACCGTCACCGCATTGGAGTACGGCAGTGTGGAGAGTATGCCGGTCGCGGTGACTTGCTGCGCGTGTGTGCCCGCGAACGCATACGTCGTGGGATCGACTCGCCACAACGAGCGCCAAATGGTGGCCTCGTTGGTCAAAGGATTGGATTGAGAACACCCGACAAAGGGCTGTGGAGTAAACTGGATGGACTGCGCCGTCGTCATGATTTCAGCGAACCCGTCGCGGTCCATGTCGCCTATGGCGATATGCGGCACCGCTCCCGTGCCGAAGCTGTTGCATTGGGTTGGGTTGTTAACGATATCGACCGGATTCGCCGTCGCCGCCGAATACACCGGCGTCGTGGTCATTTGGTAGGAATAGCTGGCCGCCGCGCCGCCGGTGCTGGCTTGGCCATTGATCGCAACGGAAGTCGAATACGTGCTGGTCTTGTTGTTGCTGTCGGTGACGGTCAGTTTCACCGTATAGGTGCCGGTGCTGTTGAAGCTGTGCGAGGGGTTGACCGCTATTGAGCCTGCCCCGTCGCCAAAATCCCAGCTCACACCTTGCACGTCGCCGGTGGAGGTATTGGCGAAATCCACCGGAAACGGCCCGAACGCGCCATGCACGGTGAACTGGAAACCAGCATTCAACCGCACCGACGCCTTGTACAAATCCGTTTCGAGTTGGCCGAAAAAGCCGCTGTTGATGACATGCACCAAGGCGACGGATTGCTTTTCCTGACCATCGACCGCGCCGATGGCAGCGTCGAAGGCCGTCTTGGTCGTTTCAGAGGCTGGAACGCCTTGGGATCGCACGCCAAGAATCTGGCTTGAATCAAAATCGCGACTGCTATCCGCAGCGGTGTTGCTGTTGGCCAGTCGCACGGCACTGATGTCGCCACCCGGCACCGCCTGCGTGACAGCAAAATGCACCAAGCGCTGTCCGAGGTATTGGCCGAACGGCGAACCGAATACCAGCGCGTCGGTCTTGTCCCTGACATTCAGGTTCGCAAGGAACGACAAATGCACCATCAGTTCCGCTGCCGCGCTGTCGACCACGTCGCCGCCACTGGCGACGATCCGGTCCGGCTCCGCCGAAGGTTGCGGCCGTTCAGTACATGGCCCAAAGCCGATTGGGCAATACAACGACGAGAGATTCGCCGGATCGAACGCATCATCGGCAAACGTGGCGATGCTGCTCGCAAACTCTTTGCTGCCGATGGCGCTGTCGACCCCATTGGTGTTGACCGGCAGGCCGCCGCCGTTGACCGCCGGCGCCAAACCGTCGCCGTTGAATTCGAGCAGGTCGTAATAGAGGGTCTGGCTCGCAGGGCCACCACCGAGATTGCTTACCACCGCAATTTGATCGCGGCCGTCGAGCAGGAAATCGCCGGTGGTCAGGCTAGCGCCGTCGTAGGGCTGGTGGTTCGGGCTTTCCCATCGCCCGGCCCAGGCGTTGTCCGCTTGGGCGATGCTGCCATCGGCCGCGCCGGTGAGCACGATCACGTTCAAGTCGCCGCCGTGCTCGTTGCCGCCATGACTGCGCCACATCAGCGCGAGTTGCTGCTGGCGGGTTTTCGATCCGATGAAGTCGCCGGACTTCAACGCAACGGAAGGATTGAACGCACCGGCACCGCCCCGGTCGCCATTCAGATCGAGCGTCCAGGTCTTCAACAACTGCGCCGACGGCGCAAAGCCCGGTTGGCGCTCGAAAATCGCGATCATCAGCTTGCCATAGGTACCAGACGGCATGCTGTAAGCCACCGCCGCCTCGTCGCGACCGTCGCCGTTCAGATCGACGTTCGTCGCGGTCAGAAACGTGGCACCAGCCACCGGCGATCCGGCCGGAATCAGATCGCTGCTGTACACCTGAGGCAGCGGATCGTGCTCGCCGGCGAACGGCAACCGATACTCGCCAAACTGGTTCGAGGAACCATCGTGCAGGCTCAGGAACTCGTCGTCCCTGATCATCTGCACGCCCTTGCCGAAAGGCGTGGTGTTGCAATCGATCGGATCGGCGTGCACTGCATCCGGCAGGATGCCGGCAGCCAACGTCAGCACGAACGTGCTGGCACAGATCGACAAGACGGACTTGATGTTCACGGCGATTCCCCCGCGGTTGCAAACACCCGGGAATCTAGCAATCCCAGCTTGCCGTGAATATCCATAGAAATAGTGATTTTTTGCCGCGCCGCGATGTGCTACGGTCGCCGCCCACCATGATCGAATCCATCCTCATCGTCGACGACGAACCGCCCATGCAGGAGCGCTTGCGCCGCATTCTGGGCACGCTCGGACATGCGAACGGCGCGCTGCGCTGCGCCGGAAATCTGGCCGAAGGCAAGGCGCTGGCGGGCGGCAACGGCGAATTCGCGATGGCGTTGGTGGACCTGGGCCTGCCCGATGGCAACGGCATCGAGTTGATCGCTTGGCTGCGCGCGCGCTCCGAGTCGCTGCCGATTCTGGTGATCTCGGCGTGGAGCACGGAAGAGATGATCCTCGGCGCGCTGCGGGCAGGTGCGTCGGGCTATGTACTCAAGGAACGCGACGACATGGAGATCGCGCTGTCGCTCAAGAGCGTGCTCGCCGGCGGCGCGCCGATCGACCCGTTCATCGCACGGCGCATCCTTGGGCTGCTCCACGAGCCCGCGCCGACGCCGGCCGCGAAGGAAGACGCCGCGGAACTGCGCCGTGCCTTGAGCGAGCGCGAGCTGGACATCCTTGCGCGCGTGGCCGGCGGCATGAGCAACCGCGAGATTGCCGAGACCTTGTCGATTTCCAAATCCACCGTCGACACCCATGTGCAGCACATCTACCGCAAGCTCGCGGTGAAATCGCGCACGCAGGCGATCAACGCGGCGCGCGCGCACGGATTGTTGCAGTGAGAGGGAGCCGCGTGTTGCTGCGATTGGCAGTTGCGCTTTTCTTGCTGTATGCGTCCGTGGCAAACGCAACGTCGGCCGCTTGGCCGGGCACGGTACAAGCTGCGAAATCCGACTGGAATGCGCAGACGCCGCCCGCAACCGGCTGGGTGGATGTGACGTTGCCCGACAACTGGAGCGTGCGCTGGCCCGGTTTCGATGGCGTGGTCTGGTATCGCCTGACGTGGAACCAGTCCGCGCCACTGGATGACGTCGCGTTGTACATCGAAAATCTCACGTTCGCCGGCGAAATCAGCGTCAACGGCGCACTGCTCGGTCGCGACGCGAGCTTGATCGAACCGTTGTCGCGCGGCTGGAACGTGCCGCGTTATTGGCGCCTGCCGCCGCCGCTGCTGCGCGCCGGCGAGAACACGCTGCTCGTGCGCGTATCGGGCTTGTCGCAATACCAGCCGGGCCTCGGCCCGGTGCAGGTCGGACCTGCTGCGCCGCTGCACCTGGTTTACGAAACCGCATGGTGGCTGCGCCAACGCCTGGCCTTCGTCAGTCTGGGCATCGGCGTCACGTTGGGGCTTTTTTTTCTCGTGCTGTGGCTCATGCGCCGCCGTGAAGTCGCCTACGGCTGGTACGGCGCGCAGCAACTGGTCTGGCTGCCGATCGCCTGGAACGTGGTGGCGACGAGTCCGTGGCCGTTCGCGACCACCGATCCGTACCAGAACGTCACCGAAGTGGCGGTGCCGCTGTTCGCCGGTTGCTGGACGATGTTCGTGCTGCGCTTCTGCGAGCGTCGCTGGCCGCGACGCGAGATTGCGATGTGGATCGCAATTGCAATTGCATCGGCGTGCATCGTGTTCGCGCCACATTCCGCCAAGGCCTCGGTGCGCGACGCGGCGAATGCGCTGTCGCTGCTCATCACCAGCAGCGCCGACCTGCTGTTCCTGTGGTTCGCCTGGCACGGCGGGCGCACCGATCAGCGCGTGCTGTCGTTGTGCGCAGCCGCCGCGTTCGGGGCTGGCGTGCACGATGTGCTCTCGGTTGCCGGCATGATCCGGGGTACCACGAATTACGCTTCGATGACCGTGCAGCTCACCGTGGTCGGCGTAGCGCTGGTGCTGGCCTGGAACTTCGCGCGCAGCCTGCGCCGCATCGAGGGCTTCAACGTCGAACTGCAACACAGTGTCGAAGATGCGCGCAGCGAGCTCGCCGGCAGCCTGCTGCGCCAGCACGAGCTGGAATTGGTGCAGGCGCGCCTGGGCGAACGCCTGAATCTGGCGCACGACCTGCACGACGGCCTCGGCGGCATGCTGATCGGCAACATCGCCGCGCTGGAACAGGCGCCGGAAACGGTTTCGTCGCGCAAGATGCTCGACACGCTGCGCGAACTGCGCGACGACCTGCGCCTGATCATCGACACCGCCTCGGCGCAGCACTATGGCGAGCACGCGCTCACCGATCTGCTAGCGCCGCTGCGCCATCGCATGACGCGGCTGTTCGAGGCGCACGACATCGACGTGCGCTGGCGCGCGGAGAATCTGGAAAACATCTACCTGTCCACGACGCAGAATCTGGATCTGCTGCGCATCGTGCAGGAGGCGCTGACCAATGTGCTCAAGCACTCCGGCGCCAAACGCGTCGAAGTCGATTTGCTCCGCGGCGACGCCATGCTCACGGTCGAGGTGCGCGACAACGGCAAGGGCGTGCAGTCGCCGGCCGCTGGCGAAGGCACCGGCATGCGCAGCATGCAGGCGCGCGCGCGTCGACTCGGCGCGACGTTTTCCATCGGATCGCAACCCGGTGCGACCGTCGTGCGTTTGACGATGCCTTTGCCCGAAACCGCGTAGCCTGCGCTGCGGATCGGATCGCTTTGATCAAATCAGCTTGATCTCGCGCAGCCGCTGTTGCAGGTATTCGTGCGCGGTGATCGAGGTGTCGTAGCGGCGCGGATTGTCCGCGCTCACGCAGGACGGCAACGGATCGAGCACCACGTCCGGATTCGGATGCAGGAAGAACGGCACCGAGTAGCGCGGCTTGCGCGCAGCCTCGCCCGGCGGGTTGACGACGCGATGCGTGGTCGATGGATAAACGTGATTGGTCAGGCGTTGCAGCATGTCGCCGATATTCACCACGATGGTGTCGGCATCCGAAGTGAACGGCACCCATTCGCCCGCGCGCGACTTCACTTCCAGGCCAGCGGCGCTGGCGCCGACCAGCAAGGTGATGAAGTTGATGTCCTCGTGCGCGCCGGCGCGCACGTTCGGTACGTCGGGCGTGGTGATCGGCGGATAGTGGATCGGGCGCAGGATCGAATTGCCGACATTGGTCTTGTCGGCGAAGAAATGTTCCGGCAAGCCGATGTGCAAGGCGAGCGCGCACAACACGCGCGAGCCGAGCGCATCGAGCGCGTGGTACAGCGCCAATCCCTTTTCATGGAATTGCGGAACTTCGGCCGGCCACACGTTCGGCGCCATCACGTCAGCGAATTTCGAGCCGGGCGGCAGTTCGCGACCGATGTGGTAGAACTCCTTCAGGTCCGGATAGCGCGAATCCTTGGCCGTTTCGATGCCGAACGGCGTGTAGCCGCGTGCGCCGCCGGTGCCCTTGAGGTGGTATTTCGCCTTGGTCTGCGTGGGCAGTGCGAAGAAGCGTACGAAGGCGTCGTAGGCGCCGTCGATCAATGCCTGCGGGATGCCATGGCCGCGGATGCCGGCGAAGCCCCATTCGCGGTAGGCCGCGCCGAGTTCGGCGACGAAGGCGTTTCGATCTGTATCGAAACGGCGGATGTCGAGGGTCGGGATACGTGCGTTCATTTCACCAATTCTACGGCGTTGGCCAACTCCTGCGCGAGTTTTTGCACTTCCGCAGCGTCCTCGCCTTCCACCGTTACGCGCACCAGCGGCTCGGTGCCGGAGGCGCGCAGCACCACGCGGCCGCGGCCGCGCAAGATGTCTTCCACGCGCCGCAACGCGGTTTGCACGGTAACGGCAGACAGTGCGGCCGGATTCGTCCGCACGTTGAGCATCACCTGCGGCACGCGACGCAGGCTGGCGCGCGCCTGCGCGAGCGTCTTGCCCTGGCGTTGCAAGGCATCGAGTACGAGCAAGGCGCTGACGATGCCGTCGCCGGTCGGCGCATGTTCCAGGCTCAACAGATGCCCGGACGCCTCGCCGCCAAGCACGCCTCCATGTTCCTTGAGCATCTGCAACACATAACGGTCGCCGACATTCGCGCGCAGGAATTGCGCCCCAAGTTCGCCGATCGCGCGCTCCACGCCGAAGTTCGTCATCAGCGTACCGACGACCGGCCCATGCAGCGTGCCCTGCGTGCGCGCGTCGCGCACGAGGATGTAAAGCAGGTCGTCGCCGTCGGCAAGCTTGCCATTCGCGTCAACCATCTGCAGGCGGTCACCGTCGCCGTCGAAGGCGATGCCGATTGCAGCGCCGCGATCTCGCACCTGCGCCTGCAACGCGGCAATATGCGTGGCGCCACAGTCACGGTTGATGTTCTCGCCATCCGGGCTCACGCCGATCGCATGTACCTGCGCACCGAGTTCGGTGAAAAGTCTTGGCGCGATCTGATAGGTGGCGCCGTGCGCGCAATCAAGGACAATGTGCAGGCCGCGCAGATCCAGATTCGGCGCGACGGCGCGGCAATGCGCCGCATAGCGCTGCGCGGCATCGTCCACGCGCGCGGCCTTGCCGATGCGAGTGGATGGTTCCGGCACGACATCGAGCTCGCGTTCGATTTCCAGTTCCACGGCGTCGCCGAGTTTCTCGCCATTGGCATCGAAGAACTTGACGCCGTTGTCCCAGTACGGATTGTGCGAGGCGCTGATGACGATGCCGCCACTGCCGTGCAGATCGCGGGTGAGGAAGGCAACAGCCGGCGTCGGCATCGGCCCGAGCAGGCGCACGTTCGCGCCCGCGGAAACCAGCCCGGCCTCGAGCGCGGATTCAAGCATGTAGCCGGAAACGCGCGTGTCCTTGCCGATGAACACTGGAGCGACGCTGCCGTTCGCCAGCACGCGGCCCACCGCGCGCCCGAGGCGCAGCATGAATTCCGCGGTGATCGGGTGCTCACCCGCGCGGCCGCGGATGCCGTCGGTGCCGAAGTAACGCTTTTGCATTTACATCGTATACGTGGGTTTGTCAGAACCCAGTATGCCCGCCAGCATCGACTCGATCTTCGTACGCGCCGCTTCGCCGTCGGACGAATCGTTGAACTGCACGCCGATTCCGGCGGCACGGTTACCCTGCGAACCGGCGGGCGTGATCCACACGATCTTGCCGGGAACCGGCAGGCGATCCTTCTCGTCCATCAGGGTGAGCAGGATGAAGACCTCGTCGCCAAGGTTGTAGTGCTTGGCCGTCGGCACGAACAGGCCGCCGCCGCGCACGAACGGCATGTAGGCGTTGTACAAGGCGGTCTTGTCCTTGATCGTCAGCGGCAGGATGCCCTGGCGCGGCATGGCGAGATTGGGTGCGGCCATTGCGATTGCTCCTCGTTACGCGGCCAGAGCCGCCAGCGCGTCCAGAATCACCAGCTCCGTCCGCAGCGGCCCGCGCAATTGTTCGCGGGCGCGGTTGATGCGGTCGAATCCGGCCGATAGCTTGGGCAATTCGGTGGGCGCGGTCAAGGCGCGCGCGCGGTCCTGCAGATGCCGGGCGGCGAACCACAGGCACCGCTCCGGATCGGACTTGCTCCAGCGATTGGCGATCTGCGCCGGCGACGCATTGCCGGCGCGCAAGGCCTGCATGTCGGCATCGACTTCGGCGCGCAGCTCCAACCCACCGGCATTGGTCAGTTCCAGGGCCAGTCCCGGGTTGCCGCTGGCCGCATCCAATGCCGCGCCGGCCACCTTGGCGCTCAGCCCCTGCCCGGCCAGCCATGCCTGTGCCTGCTCGCGCGGCGGCAAATGAAACTCGATGCGCTGGCAACGGCTGCGGATCGTGGCCGACAATCGCGCCGGTCTGGACGAAACCAGAATCAGATGCCGGCGCTCACCGGGTTCCTCCAGCGTTTTCAGCAAGGCATTCGACGCGGCGACGTTCAATTCATCGGCCGGATCGATCAGCGCGACCTGCGCGCGGCCAAGCTGCGGCGGCAGCACCAGCCACGCCGACAGGTCGCGTATCTGGTCGACCGTCAGTTCCGTATACATTTTCTTCGGACTCGACTTTTCGTTCAGCGCGTGCCCGACAAAGCGCGCGTCCGGATGGCCGGGATGTCCCTGCGGCTGCGCCAGCGTGCCGTCGGGCCGCGTTTCCTCCGGATCGCGCTGGAAACGCTGCGCGTACAAGTGGCATGCCTGGCAGGTACCGCACGGCGCGTCGTCCTTTTCGCACAGGATCATCGCCGCCAGGCGTTCCGCAAAATCGCGCTGGCCAAGTCCAGCCGCGCCGCACAGCAACAGGGCATGCGGAAGTCGATCCTGCGCGCGGCGCGCCAGCAGGCGCTGCCAGTTGTCGGCATGCCACGGCGCAAGCGTCATGCGCGCACTCCGTTGGCGTCAAGGAAACGACCGACGGCGATGCGCACATCGGCAAGCACGCCGGTGAGCGGCTGGCTCGCATCGATCACGCGGAATCGCGCCGGCTCGGCGGCGGCGCGCAGGCGATACGCAGCACGCACGCGTTCAAAAAAGTCCGCAGTTTCCATTTCGATGCGATCCGCCGAACCGCGCCCGTTCGCACGCTTCAATCCTTCCGCGACCGGAAGATCGAGCAGCAGGGTCAGGTCGGGAACGCAGCCATCCGCCGCCCAGCGTTCCAGTTCCGCAATGCGCGCCTGCGGCTGGCCGCGGCCGCCGCCCTGATACGCGTAACTCGCATCGGTGAAGCGGTCGGACAACACCCATTGGCCCGCCGCGAGCGCAGGCCGCACCAGTTCGCGCACGAGCTGCGCGCGCGAGGCAAACATCAGCAGCAGTTCGGCTTCGGCGCACAGGCCGTGATGCGCCGTGTCGAGCAGTACGCGACGAATTTCTTCACCCGCCTTCGTGCCGCCGGGCTCGCGCACGACCAGCGCATTCAGCCCGCGTGCGGCGAGCAGTTCACGCACGGTTTCAAGCACGGTGCTCTTGCCAGCGCCTTCGCCGCCTTCGAGGGTGATGAGTTTTCCGGTCATGAGCATTCTCTCGTCTTCACTCGCTGCCGGGTGAAGGCGCGGCAATTTCGTATTCACTAACGCAATGAGCTATGACGGATCGTCTTGGCCGCGTGCCAGTCAAACCCACCGGCCAAGTTGCGCCGGTCAATCAAGGCATCGGATAGTTCGGACACGTAAACGAACGCGGCTTTGTCGTCGTTCCGTAAGGATTGGAAATCGTCAGCGTGACGTTCACCGTCTGGCCGGTAGAACACGAGGCGGAAATTTCCTCCCAATCGCTGGACGCGCCCGTGTTCGTCGTCCACGACATAGTGGTTTCGCCCTGCGAATCGTAGTCGTCGAAGTTGCAGGTGTAGACATGAACGCCCGACGTAACGCCGCTGTTGTTCGGATCCGGGCAACGGAAATTGGTAACCGTCGGCGCGGATCGACCATGCGAGGTGAGCATGGCGACCGGATTGCCAAGCGCCGATTCCGCACGAGCAAGTGTTGTGGTGATCGGCTGGAAATAGACATAGTCGCCGCTACTGTCCGGACACGAGTTAGGTGTTCCGCCTGTAACAGTGCCTTGAACCTGATTTGCCGGCGTGACAAGGGGGCCGCCGGAATCGCCATCATCGGTACAAATACCGTCAACTTCGATCATCCCATTGAACAAATAGCCGCCCACGGTGACCGATACATTTCGTGCGGTTACAGAAGCGCAGTGCGGACCACCAGATGTCGATCCATATCGACAGGCGGTGGTCCCAACTGGAGCGACCAGAGTTCCGGTCCAAGTTCCACTGACATTCAAGGTTCCACTTGTATAGCCATTAATCTGTGGCTTGGGAACCCAACCGGAAGACGTCTGAACCCACGATCCATCCTCGTTGAACGAAAAGCTTCCTATACCGCCCGTAATCGAGTACGTAGATTGGGCAACCGTGCCCAAAGTTGTTCCACTGCTCGATTTGATGGTGTTGCCAGATGTGTCGCAGTGTCCGGCCGTTGCAAATCCTGCAACATAAGTCGAACCATTCACTTGCTCTGCTGAGGCGCCAGCGGAACATGGCCAAGTACCCCCATAAGTAACGTGCCATGAGTCGTTTTGTGTGCCATCGGCCCCATGCAAATCGGTCGAAAATCCTGCATCCACAATGACCGAATTCACTTGAACCGGCACATCTTTGGCATACGTCGCAATAAACGCTGAGGCCGGAACAATGACATCACCGCCAACCCCTAGAACAACCCCGTTTGCTTGGGGGTCGACGTAGGACTTCCGAATACCTCCTGCGCCGATAGCTGATGTCAACGCGTCGGTAATACGCGCTCGCACTTCCTCCAGTTCTGTCAAACTATGAGTGACAAGTACTGGGGTAGCC
>QWHH01000006.1 GCA_021404785.1 Lysobacterales bacterium PRO7 | reverse complement strand
CTGGAAGTGGGATTACTTCGCCAACAACAGCGCCTTTGGTGAAAACGCGCCGACTGGCACGTTGACGTTTAATCTGCGTTTCATGGGGCAATACTACGATTCGGAGACGGGGCTGATTCATAACGGCTTTCGCGACTATGACAAAGATAGCGGGCAGTACATAGAGAGTGATCCGGTTGGACTGCAAGGTGGGATTAGTACGTATGCTTATGTAGAGGGTAATCCAACAAACGATAATGACCCATACGGATTATTGCGGCGCGGATATGGATTCAGTAATAACAACTGGAAAAAAGTAGAAAAAGCCGAAGACCGTATTCGTAAGGAATTGGAACGTGATAATGGATGTTGCATGAGCTCTAAGCTGCACAATTTCAAAAAAAGACTCGATGCAGTGTTGGCGACAGGAACTTTTAATTTTGTTGGAACTATCCATTCGCTTCATCCAACGAGCACGACGTGCGGTGACACTATAGCGCCATGGGTTCATTCATCTAGAGTTGATAACGCAGCTTTTAACAATCCGATTTGCCATTGCCTAGCAGACGTCATCTATCATGAATTGTTGCATCAGATGGGAATTCCTCATAAGGATCCAAGAAATCCCGAGGACCCAAACGATGAACCCAATAGAATGGAGCGCGCTTGCAGATTTCATCTCTGCGGCCCGGTAAATTAGAAACTAACATGTGCGCCAACCACTCAATAAGTGTGATCAAGGCATTGCTTTTGATTTTGGTGTCATTCGTGCTATGCAATACTCATGGATTGGCATCGAGTATGGCTGTAATTGACGAACCCAAGCTAACTGATTTGGTTGGGGCGTGGTTGGGAGGGACCGAGGCGAATACGGAATTTGTACGTTTGGAGATTGATGGGCATGGTCAGGGAATTTTGACGGTCGAGTATTCACCAAATGAGACTGCCGAAGCATATTGCATTAAATCCATTTCGTTAAATAACGGGAGTATTCATTTTTCCCTAACGCCGTTTGATAATGCGGAACCATTGATTCTTTATGGCCGAGCACATAGTTCTTCAATGTTGTTGTGGATCGGTGGAGAAAATCATTTGTGGAAACGAAAGCTTTTATTAGAACCTGAGGAGATTGTTATGAAGAGAATTTCCGCAGTTTTAAAGCGCGCAAATGAAGTAAAGCTTCATAATCCTTAGTCAATGCCCTGTTAGATGAACAGGCGTGTTGATGGTAATCCATTTAAAAGCGCATATTTGATAAAAGTTGCTACTGCCAATGCGTAACGCTTCTGGAATCTGATGTTATGAACTTCAACCTCCACGACCTCGCCTTGCTCGCGCCGGAAGACTTTCTGCTCGGCGCGACCTGCGCGATTCTTTTCATCGACTTGTTCCTGAAACCGGCACAGCGCGCGGTCACGCACTGGCTGTCCATCATCGCGTTGCTTGGGGCCATGGCGCTGATCCTCGCCGATCACGGTCCGGCGGCAACGGCGTTCAATGGCGCATACATCCACGACTCCATCGCCGTGGTGCTCAAGATCTTCATCCTCGGCATCGTCGCCGTGGTTTTCGTTTTCTCGCGCCGCTATCTTGCGGACCGCAAGCTGTTCATCGGTGAGTTCTACACGCTCACACTCTTCTCCACGCTCGGCATGATGCTGTTGGTGTCGGCAGGCAATCTGGTGATGGTGTACCTCGGGCTGGAACTGTTCGCGTTGTCGAGCTATGCACTGGTCGCCATTCACCGTGATTCCGGCGTGGCCTCCGAAGCTGCCATGAAGTACTTCGTGCTCGGCGCGCTGGCGTCGGGCCTGTTGTTGTACGGACTGTCGATGATTTACGGCGCCACCGGCACGCTGGATCTGGCGCAGATCCGCCAGGTCGGTGGCGTGGGCGTGAACGGAATCGCACAACATCCGACCCTGTTCGCATTCGGTCTCGTGTTCGTGGTTGTCGGCATTGCGTTCAAGTTCGGTGCCGCGCCATTCCACATGTGGCTGCCGGATGTCTATGAGGGATCGCCGACCGCCGTGACGATCTTCATCGGATCCGCGCCCAAGCTCGCCGCGTTCGGCATGGCCTATCGCCTGCTCGACAGCGGTCTCGGCACGCTCGCGCCGCACTGGAGCCAGATGCTGGCCGCGCTGGCGGCGCTGTCGCTTATCATCGGCAACGTGGTCGCGATCGCGCAGACCAACATCAAGCGCATGCTCGCGTATTCGACGATCTCGCACATGGGCTTTTTGCTGCTCGGCCTGCTCAACGCGACGCCGGCGGGTTACGCGGCGGCGATGTTCTACGCAATCTGCTACGCGATCATGACCACCGCCGCGTTCGGCGTGATCCTGTTGCTCGCGCGCGCCGGTTTCGAGGCCGAGATGATCGACGACTTCAAGGGCTTGAACCAGCGCAGCCCGTGGTACGCATTCATGATGTTGCTGGCGATGTTCTCGCTGGCCGGCGTGCCGCCGCTGTGGGGATTCTTCGCCAAGCTGCTCGTGCTCAAGTCCGCGATCGATGCCGGCTTCCTGTGGCTGGCGATCATCGCCATCATCATGGCCATCGTCGGCTGTTTCTACTACCTGCGCGTGGTCAAGGTGATGTACTTCGATGCGCCGGCGGACAAGTCCGCGCTCGCGTTGCCGCAGGATTTGCCGCTGCGCTGGGTGCTGTCGATCAACGGCGTCGCCTTGCTCGTGCTCGGCGTGATGTGGGGTCCGCTGATCGGCTGGTGCTATCGCGCATTCGGGCTTGCGGGCTGACATTTCGGCGCCGTTCGCGGTTGCGCCAAACTCCCGCACTCGGCTAGAATGCGCGTTCCCCGGTGCGGGGTGGAGCAGTCTGGCAGCTCGTCGGGCTCATAACCCGAAGGTCGCAGGTTCAAATCCTGCCCCCGCTACCAACTTTTGCGCAGGATGCGCGCGTAGCCGATGTTTGGATGCAAGACAACGGCGGACCAGGAAAGGCCCTCGTGGCCTTTTTTTGTACCCGAAAAAACCATGTTCAATGCGGAACTGACCAATTTGCTGACGCCGGTGGTGGCCGATCTTGGCCTGGAATGCCTTGGCGTCGAATACAGCCCGTCGCAGGGCAATGGCCTGGTGCGCGTGTATATCGACGCGCCGCAGCGCGCGGTGACGGTGGACGATTGCGAGGCAGTCAGCCGGCAGGTTTCGGCAACGATGGATGTAAACGATCCGATCCCGGGCCGCTATACGCTGGAAGTGTCGTCACCGGGACTGGACCGGCCGTTGTACACGCCCGGCCAGTTCGCGCGCAGCACGGGACAGTCGGCGAAAGTGGAAGTCAATCTCGCCATCGCCGGACGGCGCCGGTTCCAGGGGCCGATCCTGGCGGTGGAAGGCGAGGATGTGATTCTGGAACAGGATGGAACGCCGGTGCGCATCGCGCACGCAAACATCCACAAGGCAAAACTGGTCCCGCAATTCGACGAACCTGCCGGCAAGCCCGGCAAGCACAAACCAACGAAGAAATCGAAGTGAGAGCAAGAACATGAGCAAGGATCTTCTCCTGGTCGTGGAAGCCGTCGCCAACGAAAAGGGCGTCGACAAGAACGTGATTTTCGACGCGATGGAAGCGGCGCTCGCTTCCGCGGCGAAGAAGCGCTACCTCAACGAGGATGTCGCCACGCGCGTGGCGATCGACAAGAACAGCGGCGATTACGAGACCTTCCGCCGCTGGGAAGTGGTCGCCGACGACGTGGTGATGGAATCGCCGGACCGCCAGTTGCGCCTGATGGACGCGGTCGACACGCATCCGGACATCCAGGTCGGCGAGTTCATCGAAGAACCCATCGACAACCCCGATTTCGGGCGCATTTCCGCGCAGGCAGCCAAGCAGGTCATCGTGCAGCGCGTACGCGAAGCCGAACGCGCGCAGGTCGTGGATGCGTACAAGGATCGCGTTGGCGAGTTGCTCACCGGCGTGGTCAAGCGCGTCGAACGTGGCAGCGTTTTCCTCGACCTGGGCGGCAACGCCGAAGCGTATATTCCGCGCGACAAGGCGATTCCGCGCGAAGCGGTGCGCGCCGGTGATCGCGTGCGCGGTTACCTATTCGAAGTGCGGCCGGAACCGCGCGGCCCGCAGTTGTTCGTCTCGCGCACCGCGCCGGAATTCATGATGGAGCTGTTCAAGCTTGAAGTACCCGAAGTCGGCCAGGGCCTGGTCGAGATCAAGGGCGCCGCGCGCGATCCGGGCGACCGCGCCAAGATCGCCGTGCTCGCGCATGACAACCGCACCGATCCGATCGGCGCCTGCATCGGCATGCGCGGTTCGCGCGTGCAGGCGGTGTCGAACGAGTTGAATGGCGAGCGTATCGACATCGTGCTGTGGAACGACAATCCTGCGCAGTTCGTGATCAATGCGATGGCGCCGGCCGAGGTGCAATCGATCATCATGGACGAAGACAAGCATTCGATGGACATCGCCGTCGCCGAGGACAAGCTTTCGCAGGCAATTGGTCGTGGCGGCCAAAACGTGCGCTTGGCCAGCAAGCTCACTGGCTGGCAGCTCAACGTGATGACCCAGGACCAGGTCGCGCAGAAATCCGAGGCCGAGCAGGAAGCCGCGCGCAAGCTGTTCCAGGACAAGCTCGAAGTCGACGCGGAGATCGCCGGCATCCTCGTGCAGGAAGGCTTCACCACGGTCGAGGAAATCGCCTACGTGCCGACTGGCGAGCTGATGGCGATCGAGGGTTTCGACGAGAACATCGTCGAGGAGCTGCGTGCCCGCGCGCGCGACGCGCTGCTCACCGACGCGCTTGCCGTCGAGGAAGACATCGAGGACAACAAGCCAGCCGAGGACCTGCTCGGCGTCGAGGGTATGGACGAGGAAACCGCATTTGCACTGGCCGAACACGGCGTCACCACGCGCGAGAATCTTGCGGACCTGGCCACCGACGAACTCATGGAATTCGCGATCGACGGCATGGACGAGACGCGTGCCGGAGATCTGATCATGGCTGCACGCGTGGAACAAGCGGCCTGATCCGGATCGCCACGGCATTGCGCGACACGCACACGGAGAACACAACATCATGTCGGACGTAACCATCAAGCAACTCGCCGGCGTACTCGGCATGAGCGTGGACAAGCTGCTCGTCCAGCTTGACGAGGCCGGCATGAAATTCTCCGGTCCCGACCAGGTCGTTTCCAGCACGCAGAAAGTGAAGCTGCTCGGCTTCCTGCGGCGCACCCACGGCAAGGGTGAAAAGGCAGCGGCCGAAGAGGATTCGGCACCGCGCCAGATCACGCTCAAGCGCAAGACCGTGAGCGAACTCACCGTCAACCAGGGCGCCGCGCGCGGCAAGACCGTGGCCGTGGAAGTGCGCCAGAAGCGCACCTACGTAAAGCGCAGCACGGTGGTCGAATCGCAGGAAGTCGATCCAGAGCGCGAGGATGCGCTGAAGAAATTGCAGGCGTCGCAGGCCCGCAATCAGGCCGAACAGGCCGCGCTGTTGGCGCAGGACAAACGCCGTCACGAAGAAGAAGCCAAGCTGCGTGCCGCCGAGGAAGCCCGGCGCGTGGAGGAAGCGCGCTTGCGCGCCGCAGCGGAAGCCAAACCCGACGAACCGGCCGCACGCACGGAAGCAGCGCCAAAAGAAGAGCGCGCCGCTCCGGCACGCAAGGCGCATGCGCCAAAGCCCGTTGACGATCGTCGCGCTGGCCGCGGCGACAACGAAAGCGCCGCGCACAAGCACAAGCCGAAACACGGTTCCCACCGCATGCCCAGCGAGATCGGCGATGGCGATGGCGGCAACCGCTATTTCGGCGCCGAGCTGCACTTGTCCGACGAGGGCCACGCGCGTCGAGGTGCGGTCAAGCGCAAGCCGCGCAAAGTGGTGGTCGAAGCCGGGCGCGCGGCATCTGGTCAACACGGCTTTTCCAAGCCGGTTGCGCCGATGGTGCGCGAAGTGCCGGTGGGCGAGTCGATCCTCGTTTCCGACCTCGCCGCGAAAATGGCGGTCAAGGGCGCGGATGTGGTCAAGGCCCTGTTCAAGATGGGCGTGATGGCCACGATCAACCAGGTCATCGATCACGATACCGCGGTGCTGGTGGTCGAGGAGTTCGGCCACACTGCGGTACAGGCGCAGGAAAACACCGCCGAAACCACACTCGCCAAGGTTGAAGTGCAGGGCGACAGGCAGCCGCGCCCGCCGGTGGTCACGATCATGGGCCACGTCGATCACGGCAAGACCTCGTTGCTCGATTACATCCGCCGCACCAAGGTTGCATCGGGCGAAGCCGGTGGCATTACCCAGCACATCGGTGCTTACCACGTGAAGACGGACAAGGGCACGATCAGTTTCCTCGACACGCCCGGTCACGCCGCTTTCACCGCGATGCGCGCACGCGGCGCCAAGCTTACCGACATCGTCGTGCTGGTCGTGGCCGCGGACGATGGCGTCATGCCGCAGACGATCGAGGCCGTGCAGCACGCCAAGGCCGCGCATGTGCCGCTGATCGTGGCGGTAAACAAGATCGACAAGCCCGATGCGAATGCCGATCGCGTCAAGCAGGATCTGATCCAGCACGAAGTCGTGTCCGAGGATTTCGGCGGCGACGTGCAGTTCGTGCCGGTGTCGGCCAAGACCGGCCAGGGCGTCGACAATCTGCTCGACGCGATCCTGCTGCAGGCCGAAGTGATGGACCTGAAAGCGGTCAAGGACAGCATCGCCACCGGTGTCGTGGTCGAATCCAGCCTCGACAAGGGCCGCGGCCCGGTCGCGACCGTATTGGTGCAGCAAGGCACGCTGAAGAAGGGCGACTTCCTGGTTTGCGGCGTCGAATACGGCCGCGTGCGCGCCATGTTCGATGAGAGCGGGCAGGCGGTGGATAGTGCCGGTCCGTCGATTCCGGTGCAGTTGCTCGGACTTTCCGGCGTGCCGAACGCCGGCGACGATTTCGTCGTGGTCGAGGACGAGCGCCTCGCCAAGCAGGTTGCCGCCGAGCGTTCGGCCAAGCTGCGCGAATCACGCCTGATGAAGCAGAGCGTGCGCCTGGAAGACGTGATTTCGCAGATGGGCCAGGGCGACGCACAAAGTGTGTTGAACCTTGTCGTCAAGACCGACGTGCAAGGCTCCGCCGAAGCGCTGCGCGACGCGTTGACCGCGATCGGCAACGACAGGGTCAAGGTCAATGTGATCGCCTCCGGCGTCGGTGGCATCACCGAATCCGACGCCACGCTCGCCGTTGCTTCGAAAGCGATCGTCATCGGTTTCAACGTGCGCGCCGATGCGACCGCGCGCAAGGTGCTGGAAACCAACGGCATCGACCTGCGCTACTTCTCGATCATCTATGACGTGATCGATCAGGTGAAACAGGCCGCGACCGGCCTGCTCGGCATGGAAATCCGCGAAGAAATCATCGGCGTCGCCCAGGTGCGCGACGTGTTCCGTTCGTCCAAGTTCGGCGCGATCGCCGGCTGCATGGTCATCGAGGGCACGGTCAAGCGCAACAAACCGATTCGCGTGCTGCGCGACAACACCGTGATCTTCCAGGGCGAACTCGAATCGCTGCGCCGCTTCAAGGAAAACGTCGACGAAGTGCGCAGCGGCACCGAATGCGGCATCGGCGTCAAGCAGTACAACGACGTCAAGCCGGGCGACCAGATCGAGTGTTTCGAACGCATCGAGGTTGCAAGAACTTTGTAATGCCTTCGCGATCCTTCACCCGTTCTGATCGCCTTTCCGCCGAGCTACGCCGTCTCGTCGGCACACTCGTGCACGATGCCGTGCGCGAACATGCATTGCCGTCGATGAGCGTTTCCGACGTCGAGTGCAGCAAAGATTTCGACGTCGCCACCGTCTGGGTCACCGCGCTGTTGCCGGAGTCGTCGAAGGACGCGGTGAAGGCGCTCAACGCCATGGCCAAGGAAATGCGCATGCAGTTGTCGAAGATGATGCGCGTGCGCCGCGTACCGGAATTGCGCTTCAAGTATGATGATTCGGTGGATCGCGGCGAGCGTATCGAGGCGCTGCTGCGCGGGGAAAAATGAAGCCCGTCCGGCGTGCCGTCCACGGCATCCTGCTCCTCGACAAGCCTGCAGGAATAAGCTCCAACCGCGCGTTGCAATTGGCAAAACGTCTGTTCAACGCCGACAAGGCCGGGCATACCGGCAGCCTTGATCCACTGGCCACGGGCCTGCTGCCGATCTGCTTCGGCGAAGCGACCAAGATCGCCGGTTACCTGCTCGGCTCGCGCAAGGCTTATGCCGCGCAATGTCGGCTGGGCGTAACGACGACGACCGACGATGCCGAAGGCGAGGTAGTCCAGATCCGACCGGTTCCATCGTTGGACGATGCTGCCATCGAAGCGGCGCTTGCTCCGCTGCGCGGACGCATCGTGCAGGTTCCACCAGCGTATTCGGCGATCAAGCAGGGCGGCGTGCCGCTGTACAAACGCGCGCGCCGCGGCGAAGACGTTGTCGTGCCATCGCGCGAGGTCGAAGTCCACCGACTTGAACTTGAACGCCGCGACGGCGACATTCTCGACCTGCACGTGGAGTGCGGCTCGGGTACCTATGTGCGCAGTCTCGCGCGCGAGCTCGGCGAGCGCCTAGGTTGCGGGGCGCACCTGACGGCGTTGCGGCGCGTATGGGTAGAAGCGTTCCGCGATCCGCACATGCACACGCTGAATGAACTCGAACATATCGCCGCCAATGGCGACACCAGAGTGCTGGATGGTCTGCTGTTGCCGCTGGAAGCGGGTGTCGGTGCGTTGCCAAGCCTGCTGTTGGACGCAGAACAGACGCGGCGCCTGCGCCACGGTCAGCGTTTTTCGATTTCCGGACATGCGCCCAAGCCGTTGTGCCGCGCGCTCGATGCACAGGGCCGCTTGCTGGCACTGGCGCAAGTCGATGCGGACGCAACCGTGCACGTATTGCGCGGTTTCAATCTTGCTTCGGACGGTGATTGAGGTTGAACAGTGCGATGCTGCTGTTTCCGTAGTTTGCGATGGCCAGCGATCCGTTGTCGGAAATTCCCAGGCCATGGGGAAAATCGAGAGACTTGTCCTGGATCACGACCGGCGGCGAACGACCGGACAGATC
This sequence comes from Lysobacterales bacterium PRO7, assembly GCA_021404785.1. Lineage (GTDB taxonomy): Bacteria > Pseudomonadota > Gammaproteobacteria > Xanthomonadales > Rhodanobacteraceae > Rudaea. The sequence continues at coordinate 151,153 of QWHH01000006.1, read as the reverse complement.
GACGCCGAGCACCCGGTCACCGACCTGGTCCGGTAGCCAGATCCTGCCGGCATATATCTGGCAGGCATCGGAATGTACATTGTCGATGACGTCGATCATGTTCCACGAGTCGGGTGCCGGATCGTAGTGCCAGATGCTGGTCGCGACCTGCTGGTAGGCTGTCAAGGTCGGATTTTTGGACACAGCGACTGCATAGGCGTGGCCCGAATTCGCATCGAAACAGACGTCGCGAGCGCCCCACGGGGGCGGCAGGCGCCAGACCCGTCCCCGCGTTTCGATGCGGGGGTCCTCACCGGTATGGAACGCCAACCACAATTTACCGGAGGTGTCGTAGGCGATGCCGTGACTAAACGTCCTGTTCGCAGAGGGTTTGACTTCGACCGGCCGAAACCCGGGTGTTCCCTGCGTGGAGAGGCGATGGATCGAATACGCGCAATCCCAGCATCCGCTGGCTGCAATTTCCCACGTCCCATCGCCGAGGTCCCTGGCGGCGATGTCATCCGACAAGTGTGGAACCGGAGCGATCACGATGGGAGCGTCGCCTTCACGTAAATCGAACAGCGCCATGCGCAAACCGCTTCTGTGGTTGGCGACGAACCGGTTCTCGTCGAGCCACCAAACGCCGGTCAATGTCGAGTACCGTTCTCCGCGCGAGGCAATGTGCAGCGGCGGCGTATTGCGCCGATTGGGTTCGTTCCAGGCGATTGTACGTGTTACCGGCATGCCTCTGTCCTGCGGCCAGCGTATCCGGTTCATTGTAGGTGCTAGACCAACCGTTCGGACGAATTCCCCTCGCGAGGGGAATTCGGGTTACAATAAGCGGCTTTCCAATCCCTCCCTTCGCAAGAAGGGCCTTGACGCGAACCGCGCTCCTCCGTCGGACCGGGCTGATTCGCGCCGTACGCAACAGCAAAGGTAAACAATCATGTCGCTTTCCACCGAACAAACCGGCAAAGTCGTTGCCGACTACCGCCGCGCGCCCAACGATACCGGCTCGCCGGAAGTACAGGTCGCGCTGCTCTCCGCGCGCATCGAGCATCTCTCCAAGCATTTCGCCGAGCACGACAAGGATCACCACTCGCGCCGCGGCCTGCTCAAGATGGTCAACCAGCGCCGCAGCCTGCTGGCCTATCTGAAAAAGTCGGACGCCGGCCGCTACCAGACCCTGATCGAGCGTCTGGGCCTGCGCCGCTAATCGTTCCATTCCACGATCCCCGCTTCGGCGGGGATTCGTTTTGTAAGTAGTGCGAAACAGCAAAATCAAATTGGATTCCGGCTTAGGCCGGACTGCGAAGGCAGGATGCCGAAGCGAACATTCGCGTAGCGAATGGCCCGTAGGGCGAGCTGCAGGACGCGGCGAGTAATGACGAATCTCATACAACAGCTGGATTCCTGCTTTCGCAGGAATGACGGCAAAAAAAGGCAAACACAATGGCCAAAATTACCAAATCGTTCCAGTACGGAAATCACCAGGTCACGCTTGAGACCGGCGAAATCGCCCGCCAGGCATCCGGCGCCGTGATGGTGTCGGTCGATGGCACCGTCGTCCTCGTCACCGCGGTCGCCGCGGCCAAGGCGAAGGAAGGCCAGGATTTCTTCCCGCTCACGGTTGACTACGTCGAGAAGTTCTACTCAGCCGGCCGCATTCCCGGCGGCTTCTTCAAGCGCGAAGGCCGTCCGACCGAAAAGGAAACACTGACCTCGCGCCTGATCGACCGCCCGGTGCGTCCGCTGTTCCCGGAAGAGTTCAAGAACGAAGTGCAGGTCATCGCGCAGGTCGTATCCTTGAATCCGGAAATTGACGGCGACATCCCGGCGATGATCGGCGCGTCCGCCGCACTGTCGCTGGCCGGCATCCCGTTCAAGGGGCCGATCGGTGCCGCGCGCGTGGGTTATGCGAACGGCAAGTACATCCTCAACCCGACCAAGACCGAATTGCAGACCTCCGACCTCGATCTCGTCGTCGCCGGCACCGCCAACGCGGTGCTGATGGTCGAGTCTGAAGCCAAGCTGTTGTCGGAAGACGTCATGCTCGGCGCGGTCACGTTCGGCCACAAGTCCCTGCAGATCGTCATCAACGCGATCAACGAGCTCACGGTCGAAGCCGGCACCAAGCCGTCGGCGTGGACTGCGCCGGCCAAGAACGATGCGCTGATCGGCGCGATCAAGGGTGCTGTCGGCAACAAGCTCGCCGAGGCGTTCAAGGTGCGCGACAAGCTGCAACGCCGCGACGCCATTTCCGCGATCAAGGCCGACACACTGGCTTCGTTGGCCGCGCAGGCCGAAGCGCAGAAGTGGGCCGCAGGCGATCTCGCCAAGGAATTTGGCGAACTCGAATACCGCACGATGCGCGATTCGGTGCTCGACACGAAAGTGCGCATCGATGGCCGCGCGCTCGACGGCATCCGTCCGATCACGGTGCGTGTGGGCGTGTTGCCGCGTACGCACGGCTCGGCGCTGTTCACGCGCGGCGAGACCCAGGCGCTGGTCACGGTCACGCTCGGCACCGCGCGCGACGCGCAAATTATCGACGCACCGGAAGGCGAGTCGAAGGATCCGTTCCTGTTCCATTACAACTTCCCGCCGTTCTCGGTCGGCGAAGCTGGCCGCTTCGGCGCGCCGAAACGTCGCGAGATCGGCCACGGCCGCCTCGCCAAACGTGGCGTGCAGGCGGTCAAGCCGTCGATGGAATCCTTCCCCTACGTCGTGCGTGTGGTTTCGGAAATCACCGAATCCAATGGTTCTTCGTCGATGGCCTCGGTGTGCGGTTCTTCGCTCGCCATGATGGATGCGGGCGTGCCGCTCAAGGCGCCGGTCGCGGGCATCGCGATGGGTCTGGTCAAGGAAGGCGACAAGTTCGTGGTGTTGTCCGACATCCTCGGCGACGAAGATCATCTGGGCGACATGGATTTCAAGGTGGCAGGTAGCGCAGAAGGCATCAGCGCGTTGCAGATGGACATCAAGATCGACGGCATCACCGAAGAAATCATGAAGGTCGCGCTGGCGCAGGCCAAGCAGGGCCGTCTGCACATCCTCGGCGAAATGGGCAAGGTCATCACCACCTCGCGCACCGAGATGAGCGAGTACGCGCCGCGCCTGATCACGATGAAGATCCATCCGGACAAGATCCGCGAAGTGATCGGCAAGGGCGGCACCACCATTCGTTCGATTACCGAAGAAACCGGCGCCACGATCGACATCAGCGACGACGGCACCGTGGTCATCGCATCGGTCAATCGTGAAGCGGGCGACGCGGCAAAGAAGCGCATCGAGCAGATCGTCTCCGACGTCGAGCCGGGCCGCATCTACGAAGGCAAGGTCGCCAAGCTGATGGACTTCGGCGCGTTCGTCACGATCATGCCGGGCAAGGATGGCCTCGTGCACGTTTCGCAGATTTCCAACGAGCGCGTCGAGAAGGTTTCCGACAAACTCAAGGAAGGCGACATCGTCAAGGTCAAGGTGCTCGAAGTCGACAAGCAAGGCCGCATCCGCCTGTCGATAAAGGCGGTGGCCGAGGAAGCGCCCGCGGCGTAATCGTAAACGCCATCCATGTGCGAACGAAAAAGCGCCTCCGGGCGCTTTTTTGTTGCCGAGTGTATTTGCGTGGGATGAGCGCCGAAAAGCGCCAGGAGTCTGGAGACTTTCGCGCACAAAGGTGTAAGCTAGCGGCGCGGATGTAATGCCGTCTGGGGAGTGGGGTCATGAAATTTCTGGTCGCTGCGCTTGGCGCGCTGGTGTTGTTGGCTGTCGGTTCTGCATCGGCGCAAAACACATACTCTGCCTATGTCAATTCCGACAACAACGCGGCGACCGGCTGCACCATCTCCTTGCCGGGCGGAACGCTTGTCGGCGCGGATTTGCGCATCCAGGCGACCCTGACTCCGGGTGCCGCGCCGACAGTAACCGGCGTGACAGCGGCACAGTGCTCGGGCGGCACCTTCGGCGCCGGGACCAGCATCGGCGGCGGCTCGGTGGATCTGAATTCTGGCGTATCCGGCTCGGACTCGGTCGAGTTTTCCATTCCGGGAACCGGCATCCTTACCGGCGGCGGGCAGACGCTGGCGTTTGGGTTCACCGCGGAAAGCCCGACCGGCTCGGACGTGATGTTCACGAGGGCCAACGGTGGGCCGATCATTTTCGGCATCACCGTGCCAACGCCCGCATTGGGAGTCGGCGCGCTGGCGCTGCTGGCGTTGCTGGTCATCGGGGTTGCACACCGGTTCGGTCGAACGCGGTGGTACCGGCACATGGTGGCCTTGAGCATGGTCGCAATGTGCGGAGTTGCGCTGGCGGCCGCATTCAACTGGACCGGAATAGCGCCGGTCGCGACCGATCCGGCGGGAGATCCGACGAACGGCTCGTCGGACATCGATCTGCGCGCAGGATTCGTGGCGGTCAATACGAATACGATTTACTTTCGAATCGACGTAACGGACCTGCAAACGCAGGCGCCACAGATCACCAGCGCGAATGCGGCGACGTTCATCGTTGGCCAGGCCGGTACATTCGCGATAACGTCGATCGGCGTGCCCTCGGCCGCACTTACGTTGAGCGGGTGCACGTTGCCGACGGGCGTGAACTTCGTGGACAACGGCAATGGCACCGGCACGCTGGCCGGCACGCCCGGACCGGGCACCGCCAACACGTATTCCTGCACGCTGACGGCGGCCAACGGCATTCCACCGGATGCGACGCAGGCGTTCACGCTGACAGTGGCGAATGCACCGAGCCAGACGGGTCTGGCCGTGGACATCAACCCGTCGGTGTTCGCGCAGACGGTCACCTTCACGGCGACGGTGACGCCCGCGCCGCCGGGGTCCGGTACACCGACGGGAACCGTCAACTTTCTTGACGGCGCGACGAATATCGGGTCAGGCACGCTGAACGGCAGCGGCGTGGCGACATTCGCGACTGGCACGCTTTCGGTCGCGACGCATCCGATCACGACACAGTATGCGGGCGACGTGAATTTCGGGCCGAGCACGAGCGGTATCGTCAACCAGGTCGTCAACCAGGCCAGCCATACCATCACGTTCACCTCGACGGCGCCGGCCGGCGCCACGGTGGGCGGTGCTACGTACACGGTCACGGCGACCGCGAGTTCGGGTTTGACGGTGGCGCTGACGATCGACGCCAGTTCTGCAAGCGTGTGTTCGCTCACGGGCTCGACGGTGTCGTTCATCGGCGTCGGCAACTGCGTGATCGACGCGAATCAGGCTGGCGACGCCAATTACACCGCTGCGCCGCAAGTGCAGCAGTCGTTCGCAGTGGCCAAGGGCAACCAGACGATCACGTTCAGTTCGACCGCGCCGGCGGGCGCCGCGGTGGGCGGTCCGACGTATACGGTGACTGCGACGGCGAGTTCGGGATTGACGGTGACGCTCGCTATCGACGCGAGTTCGGCGGGTGTGTGTTCGCTCTCCGGTTCGACGGTGTCGTTCATTGGCGTCGGCACCTGCGTGATCGACGCGAACCAGGCTGGCAACGCCAATTACAATGCCGCGCCGCAGGCACAGCAAACGTTTGCCGTCGCGAAGGCCGATCAGACGATCTCCTTTGCCTCCACGCCGCCCAATCCGGCATTCGTCAACGGCGGTTACACGGTTAGCGCAACGGCAAGTTCCGGCTTGGCGGTTACGTTCAGCGCCGGCGCGCCGGCCGTTTGCACCGTTTCGGGGTCGACGGTGACCTTCGTCGGCGCCGGCACCTGCATCGTCAACGCCGATCAAGCCGGCAATGCGAACTACAACGCCGCGCCGCAAGCGCAGCAGACGTTCACCGTCAGCCGGAACGACCAGACGATCACGTTTACCTCGCCCGCGCCTGCAACCGCCAAAAACGGCGGGGCGACGTACACGGTGAGCGCGACAGCCAGTTCCGGATTGACCGTGACGTTTTCCAGCGCGACGCCGGGCGTGTGCACGGTGGCGACGAACGTCGTGACGTTTGTCGGTGCCGGCACGTGCACCATCGACGCCGACCAGGCGGGCAATGCGGCCTATAACCCGGCGCCGCAGGTGCAGCAGAGCTTCCCGGTGGCCAAGGGCGACCAGACGATCAACGCGACCTCGACGGCACCGGCGTTCGGCTCGGCGACGGCGTCGGGTACGCCGCACACCTATACCGTCGTGGCGACCGCGACTTCCGGGCTTGCCGTGACCGTCACCACTGCCGGTGCCTGTTCCAATGCGGGCACTTTGGTCACATTCGGACCGGGCGCGGGGGCTTGTACGATCAAGATCGATCAGGGCGGAGACACGAACTGGAACCCGGCGCCGCAGGTACAGCAGTCCACCACGGTCGAGATTCCGGCGAGCGCGACGAATGACAGCCATGACGTGACGGGCAACGTCGCAATTGCGGCGGGAACCAGCGTTTTGAGCAATGACGCGGGTACCAGTATCGCGATCAAGAGCTATGGCGTGAATGGCAACGAACAAACCACGCTCGGCAGTTCGACCGGGACTGCGCAGGGCGGCTTGGTTACGCTCATTGCCGCCGGCACCTACAACTACGATCCGCCGGCGAATTTCACGGGCACGGATACGTTCAAGTACGTCATCGGCAACGATTTGAGCACGACCTCGACGGGAACGGTGACGTTGACCGTGAGCGATCGCATCATCGTCGTCGCCAGTGGCGCGAGCGGCAATTGCAAGCCGGTGACGCCGACGCCCTGTGCGCTGTCGTTCGCAGACGGACTGGCCGCGCCGACTGGGAAGGACCTCGTCTTCGTCCAGAGCGGCAATTACACCAATCCGAACGCGACAATTTCGCTCAACGCGAATCAGATCCTCGTCGGCAACGGGCCGACCTCGAGCCTGGCGACCGCGATCGGCGATGCGAATATCACGCTGGCGCCCGAAAGCGTGGCGCTGGCGACGATCAATCCCGGCACCACGCCATCGCTGACGAACAACGCCAGCGTGATCACGCTGGGCGGTGGCAATCTGGTCGAATACCTTGCCATCACGAACACGGCGGGTTCCGCGATCCTCGGCAATGTCGCCGGATCGGGCACCAGCAACATCCACGACATCGCCGTGAACAACACCTCCGGCAATGGCGTGAACCTGACGGCGAACCTCGGCACGCTGAACTTCAGCAACCTGACCGTGGTGACGACAACGGGCAGCGCGTTCGCGGCCACCGGCGGCGGCACGGTCAATGCGACCGCGGGCTCCGTCCCGAACACGTTGTCATCGACGACCGGCACCGCATTGAACGTGGCCAATACCACCATCGGTGCGAGCAATCTGACATTCCGCAGCATCAGTTCGAATGGTGCCGGAAGCGGAATCGTGCTGAACAACACCGGTGCCGGGCGACTCATCGTCACAGGCGATGCTTCGACCAATACGTGCAAGACGGGTACCACAACGTGCAGCGGCGGTACGATCCAGAATTCGACGGCGGACGGAGTATCGCTCACCAGCGCGAAAGCGACTCTCGCGCTGATGTGGATCAAGAACAACGCCAACAGCGGCATCAAGGGAATGACGGTTGCCGGCTTCAGCGCGTCCGATCTGTTGATTCAGAACAACACGAATGCCCCAGGCGAACAGGCCGGCATCCTGATCAACGACTTGACCGACAGTGCGGCACAGGTGACGCGCGCGGAGGTGAGTGGTTCGAAGGAAGACAACGTCCGCATCCACAACACCAACACCACCGGCACCATCACCTTCAGCAACTGCACGATCATCGACAACGACTCCAATCCGGTCGGTGCCGGCAACCAGGGGTTGTTCCTGCAGACGAACTCGACGGGCAATCTGACCGGCACCGTGCAAAATTCGATCTTCCACGGCAACCGGACGATTGCGCTGCGTGCGGACTCCGGCGATGCGTCAACGGTCAATGCCTCGTTCCTCAACAACACCATTACCGCTGGCGCTCCGAATCAGGGTAATCAGGGCATCGAGGTTTCGCGTGCAGTAACGTCCACGCTCGTCTTCAATATCACGGGAAACACGGTGTCTGGAATGATCAGCACGCTGATCAATGTGTTCAGTAGCGGTGGTCCCGGAACGGCTACCGGCGACGTGAAAAACAACACCGTCATAGGCACGGGCGTCGGTGGGAACCAGTATGGAATCCGCTTGTTCAATTCGGGTTCTTCGGTCGTCGGTTTCGGCACTATGAACGTCAATGTTGCCGGTAACAACGTCAGCAAGGTGGACAATGCCTATCCGATTCTCGGCGAGGCTTCGGGTTCGACCGGCACCGGCGGCACGCTCAAGATTGCTGTAACCGGCAATACCGCCAATGTGGCTGCCGGCGGCACCGGGCTCGACTCGATACGTCTGCAGGCGCGCAATACCAGTTCGATTTGCGCACAAGTAAGCGGCAACACGACTGACGCGGGCGGCCCGGGTTTCTTCGGCATGCAGGTGCGCCAGGCGAATACAGGCGTGTTCAATCTGGAAGGATTGACGGTTGGCCCGCAGGTCGATCCAACGGTGCGCAACTATGTGATTTCGCAGAATCCCGGAGCGACGACAGTGGGTGCAACGATAGGGACCATCACGGGTGTGGCGAATGCCAGCTGTGGGATTACGCCGTGAAGGCCATGGCGCACGACGGATTCGTCAGCAAGAGTCAAACAACGTTAGTCCGACCGATTCGGGAGCGACGAAATGGCTGATCCATTCCTTTCGGAAATTCGTATCATGAGCTTCGGCTTCCCGCCGAAAGGTTGGGCGCTGTGCAACGGGCAGTTGCTGCCGATCAATCAGAACCAGGCTTTGTTCTCGCTACTCGGCACCACATATGGCGGCAATGGTCAGACGAATTTCGGGCTACCCGATCTTCAGGGGCGCACACCGATCCATATGGGCAGTGGTCATTCTCTCGGCGAGCGGGGTGGAGAGCAGGGACATACGTTGTCGATCAGCGAGTTGCCGACGCATGTGCACGTGGCCAGCGCATCGCCGGTATCGGACAGCAGCAACGTAGCCATACCGACGGGCAATTTTCTCGCAAGCCCGCTCTCGCAGACCTATACGCCTGCAGCCGCGTTGGGAGCGATGATTCCATCGACCATCGGCAATGTCGGCGGGAGTCAAGCGCATCTGAACATGCAGCCGTTTCTGACCCTGAACTTTTGCATTGCACTGCAGGGCATTTTCCCGTCGCAGAATTGAGGCAAGGCCATGGCGCAACCATACGTCGGTGAAATTCGCATGTTCGCGGGCAATTTTGCGCCTGCCGGGTGGATGTTTTGCGAGGGGCAGTTGTTGCCGATTTCGGAAAACGAAACCTTGTTCAATCTCATCGGCACTACTTATGGTGGCGATGGTCAATCGACATTCGGGTTGCCGGACCTGAGGGGGCGAATCCCGTTGCACATGGGTTCGAGCTTCGTATTGGCGGAAATCGGCGGTGTCGAGTCCGTTACTTTGGCGGTGTCGCAGATCCCCGCGCATAGCCATGCGTTTCTGGCGAGCAACAACAATGCTACGGCGACGAAGGCGGTGGGAAATGTTGCGGCCACGACACCGAACTACACGCCCTACATTCAGGCGCCTGCAAACACTGCGCTCAATGCGCAGTCGGTTTCGAGCGTAGGTGGCAGCCAACCGCACGACAATATGCAGCCGTACCTGTGTGTGGATTTCATCATTTCGTTATTCGGGATATTCCCGAGCCAGACCTGAGGTAACCGACATGGCCGACCCATTTGTCGCCGAAATTCGTATCTTCCCGTTCAATTTTGCTCCCACGGGTTGGGCGTTCTGCAATGGGCAGATACTGCCGCTGTCGCAGAACACGGCTTTGTTTTCGCTGCTCGGCACAACCTATGGCGGCGATGGCAAATCGAACTTCGCGCTGCCGAACATGCAGGGCAATACGCCCATGCATCCAGGGCAAGGTCCGGGCCTGTCACTGCACGATCTCGGCGAAACCGGTGGAAGCGAAACGGTAACGTTGCTCGAATCGGAGATTCCCGGCCACACGCATGCGCTGATGGCATCGAGTCAACCAGGAGAGGATCCCCAACCCGTGGGCGAGGCATTTGCCAGGTCTGTCGGGACGAATCTGTATCAGCCGGGTAACGCCGGCCTGGTTGCCATGTCGGACAATGCGATCGCTCCGGCTGGCGGCGACCAGCCGCACAACAACATGCAACCGTACCTGACGCTGAACTTCTGCATCGCGCTGCAAGGCGTCTACCCGCCGCGCACCTGAACGGATCGTTGTGAGGACGGCGCGCCAATTGCTTACTATCTCCGCCCAAACAAGGGGGCTCCTATGAAACGATTGCCGGAACGCGACGCCGATGAGACGGCCATGCTGTCGCGGCGCAAGCTACTCGTGGCCGCGGCCGCAGGCGCGGGATTGGCGTTTTTGCCGGGGTTGCCGGCACTTGCGGCCGGGAGTTCGGTGAGGAAGGCACCGTTGCCGTCGATCGCCATGGGTTACTGCAACATCCCGGCGAGCGGGTCGTTGACCGACGCAAGCCTCGGCGACGCGCTGTCCGTGGCTCCGATCCGCGGCAATTACGTGTTGCGCGTGGTCGGGGCGGCGACCGACCAGCCGCTCGCGATCGGCGCCCATTACGGCGCCAATGCCGAGCACTGTTTCTGGCAGGCGTGGATGACGCAGAACCAGTTGCAATGCTCGCCCCCGAGTGCAATCCGCTGGGCGGCCAATTCGGGCAAGCCGCTGCCGTTGACTGTTGCACTGGGCGCAGGCACGGCAGTGAGCCAGGTTCCGGCGCGCAGCGGCATCTACGCGCTGATCGTGGTGCCGCAGGCGCAGCGCATGCCGGCCTGGAGCTCTCTGGGTCTTGAAGATTCCTTTACCGATGGCGTGGCCATGCGCCTCGTCGAGCGCGGATCGTCCGCGCCGGTCGCCCTTCCCTACGCGCTGTTCTCGGTGCGGCCGCTCGGCGGCACCAGCGTCAAGGCGTGACGTCGGTACGCGCGTTCGCTGGCGCGCCGCGGGACGATGCGCTGCGCTTCCACCGCGTTGCGGAAGCGGACCTGGTGTTCGTGTATGCACTCTATGCGCAGGTGCGCGCCGCCGAATTGGCGCCGGTGCCATGGCCACAGGACGCGAAGGATACGTTCCTCGCCGAGCAGGCGGCCCTGCAACACCGTCACTACCTGGCCAATTATCCGGGTGCCGACCTACTTGTCATCGAGGACGGGGCTGACCCGATCGGACGCGTTTACCTGTACCGTGCGCCGGCTGAAATCCGCATCATGGACATCGCGTTGATGCCGGATCGGCGCAATCGCGGCATCGGTACGAGACTGCTCAACGAGATCCTCGACGAAGCGCGGGCCACCGGTTCCACGGTGACACTGCATGTCGAGTCGGACAATCCGGCACAACGGCTCTACCGCCGACTGGGTTTCCAGTTGATCGAGCATCGCGGCGTGTATGACTTCCTCGGCCGGGACCCGGTCGGCGCATCTAGTTGAAGACGATTTCGTAGCACAACCCCTTGCCGTCGGGCCCGATCGGCACGGCGAACAATTCGATCGGTTCGCGTCCGGGCAGGTTCAAGGTGAACATCCCCTGGGGTATTTGCCAGTTTTCGGCCGAGCGCAAGATCAGGTGGAACGATGGCGTTGCGCGCGGCGAGGGCGACCGCAGCAACTCCGCAGTGGCGAGTTCGAGTCCGGCGTGGCGACCGTGCGCGGCGACATCGATGGTCTGTCCGAGAAAAGGCAGGAAGTCCTCCAGACGAAGTTGTTCGAGCAAGGGCTGTCTACCGATGGTGGCGAGCGTGGAAGTTTATCTTCTGCCACGCGCATTCCGCAGCATTTTTTGCAATGCAGCAAGGCGTGCTAAAATTCCACGTATCCGCGGAGATTGCGCATGAGCGACACCAAACCCACCCAGGATTGGCAGAAGGACTGGCAGGCGTTGCAGCAGCAATACTGGAACGCATGGCAGGACGCGACGCGCAAGGCTGCCGGCGCGACGGCGCCGGATCCGGCGGCGCCCTGGCACGAAGGCATGACGCAATGGTCGCGCCTGTTCGCCGATGCCGGCAAACAGAACGAAACGCTGGAACGCATGCTCAACGGCGCCAAGAGCTACACCGCGCTGATGCAAGCGATGATCGGCGCAGCCGCGGGGCAGCCGTCTGGCGCAGGTCCAAAACTGTGGACGGATGCGTTGCGCCAGGGTTTCGATCTTCCCGGAATGGATGCGTTGTTGCAGGGCAATCCGCTGGCGAAGATGCTGCGCGACATCGGCGGTCCCGGTGCGCAGGGATTCGACCAGCTTTCGGCGAATTTCGCGCCATTCTTGCAGCAGGCAAAAGCCGAGGGCATGTCCTGGCTCAACGCGCCGGCCTTCGGCTATGCGCGAGAACACCAGGAACATTTGCAGAAGACGGCTGCGGCGTTCGTCGAATTCCAGGACGCGGTCAAGAAATACAACGCCTTGATCCTTAAGGCGAGCCAGCGCAGTTTCGACGTGTTCCAGAACAAACTTGCCGAACGCGAGGAACCCGGGCGCCAGATCGAAACGCCGCGCGCCTTGTACGACCTGTGGGTCGATGCCGCGGAAGAGGCGTATGCGGAAATCGCGCTGTCGGACGAATTCCGCGCCGTGTATGGCGATGTCGTCAACGCGCAGATGCGCGTGCGCGCTCAGGTGCAGGCGGAAGTCGAACGCATCAATAGCGACCTTGGCATGCCCACGCGCACCGAATTGAACAGCGTGCACAAGCGTTTGCACGACCTTCGCCGCGCATTGCGCACGACGGATGGTGCGAGCGCTAATGCGCAAATCGCCGCGCTGCGCGACGAGGTGAAAGCCTTGCGCGATGCCCTGCATGCGCGAGCATCGAAACCGGCCGCCGCCACGAAGACAAAACCGATCGCCACGAAGGCAAAACCCGCCGCCGCCCCCGCGCGCAAGCGCGTGGCCGCAGTCGCCAAGCCGCGCAGTGCCTCGCGCAAGGACGCCGGCAGCTTCAGTGACGCGCTCGCGGCCATGAAGACCAAGCCCGGGAGTCGCGCATGAATCCGATCCGCATCGATCCGCAGAAGGCCATGGACGAGGCCGTGAAGTTCAACCAGCGCATTGCCGCCGGTTTCACCACCCTGCGCGCGCTGGACGAAGTGCATTACGGCGCGACCGACAAGGAAGAAATCTACCGCGAGGACAAGCTTGTCCTGTACCGTTTCAAGGGCGCGAACAAACCCACGGCCAAGGTTCCGCTGCTGATCGCCTACGCGCTGGTCAACCGGCCCTATATGGTCGACCTTCAGGACGACCGCTCGCTGGTCAAGAACCTGCTCGCGATGGGCGAGGACGTGTACCTGATCGACTGGGGATATCCTGATCAGTCCGATCGGTATCTCACCCTCGACGACTACATCAACGGCTACATCGACCGTTGCGTCGACGCCGTGGCGAAGCGCTGCAAAGTCGACAAGATCAACCTGCTCGGCATTTGCCAGGGTGGTGCGTTCAGCCTGTGCTACGCGGCTACGCACCGCGACAAGGTCAAAAACCTCATCACCATGGTCACGCCCGTGGATTTCCACACGCCGGACAACATGCTCTCGCACTGGACGCGCGGCATGGACGTGGACCTGTTCGTCGATACGCTCGGCAACGTGCCGGCCGACCTGATGAACTGGTGCTACCTGACGCTCAAGCCCGTGCGCCTGAACCAACAAAAGTACATCGGCTTGGTCGACATCCTCGACAACAAGGCCGAACTCGAGAATTTCCTGCGCATGGAAAAATGGATTTTCGACAGTCCCGACCAGGCCGGCGAGGCATTCCGCCAGTTCATCAAGGATTTCTACCAGGCCAACAAGCTCGTGAACGGCGGGCTGCGGATCGGCGACAAGGACGTGAGCCTGAAGAACGTCACCATGCCCGTGCTCAACATCTTCGCCGAGCAGGATCACCTGGTGCCGCCGTCAGCGTCGCGTCCGTTGAAACAGCTTGCGGGCACGAAGGATTACACCGAGCTTGCGTTCAAGGGCGGCCACATCGGCATTTACGTGTCCGGTCGCGCGCAACGCGAAGTTCCCGGCGCGATCCACGAGTGGCTTGCAGCCAGAGCCTGAATCCGAGCCGCATTCGTCCACACGTGCGGAGAAACGCATGAACGAAATCCTGTTTCACATCCACCACATCGGCGTCACCCCGTGGAAGCTGGTCGGCTATGTCGGTACGTTGCTGTTCACTGCGCGCTGGTTCGTGCAGCTTTATGCGACTAAGAAACTCAAGCGCGTTACGGTGCCGATGGCATTCTGGTACTTATCGATTCTCGGCAGCGTAATGACGCTGGCGTATTTCATCTGGGGCAAGAACGATTCGGTCGGTATCATGCAGAATGCATTTCCGATGTTCGTGTCGTTCTACAACGTTGTCATCCACCTGCATCACCACAAGCCTGAAGTCATAGAACCAGGCAGCGCCGAGGAATCGTGATTCAGTCCGGATCGTAGTCGAGGTTTGCCGACAACCAGCGTTCGGCTTCGGCCAGCGTCCAGCCCTTGCGTCGGGCATAGTCTTCGACCTGGTCGCGGGTGAGTTTGCCGACGACGAAATATTGGCTGTCCGGATGGCTGAAATACCAGCCTGAAACTGCGGCCGCGGGATACATCGAAAAACCTTCCGTCAGTTCGATGCCGGCGTTGTTCGTCGCGTTCAGCAATTGGAACAGCGTCGCCTTCTCGGTGTGGTCGGGGCAGGCGGGATAACCCGGTGCGGGGCGGATGCCGCGATACTTTTCCGCGATCAGTGCTTCGTTGTCGAGCGTCTCATCTGATGCATAGCCCCAGAATTCCTTGCGCACGCGCCGGTGCATGTATTCGGCCAGCGCCTCGGCGAGGCGGTCGGCCAGCGCCTTGAGGATGATCGCCGAGTAGTCGTCGTTGTCCTTGTGAAAGCGTTCGAGGTGTTCCTCGATGCCGAGTCCTGCCGTGACGGCGAAACCGCCGATCCAGTCGGCGACGCCGGCTTCTTTCGGCGCGATGAAATCCGACAGACACAAGTTCGGACGTTCGACGGGTTTGTCGGCTTGCTGGCGCAGGTGGTGCAGCATAAGCCCTCTCCCCTGAACTTGTTCGGGGGAGAGGGTTGGGTGAGGGGGTGGCGCGTCGGTCTTTGGCAGCGCTACGTTGGTGTGCAGAGTTGCCCCCTCACCCCAACCCTCTCCCCCAAGCGGGGCTTGGGGGAGAGGGAGAGTGATCTCGATATCATCGCCAACGCGCGCCGCAGGCCAGAATCCGATCACGGCCTTGGCGCGCAGCCATTTTTCCGCGACGATCTTTTTCAGGATCTTCTGCGCATCGTTGAACAGTTCCGTCGCCTGCGCGCCGACCACAGGATCGCCGAGGTTTTCGGGATAGTGGCCATGCAATTCCCAGGCCTGGAAGAACGGCGTCCAGTCGATGACGGGCAGCAGTTCCGTCAGCGGAATATCGTCGAACACCATGATGCCGGTCTTGCGCGGCTTCGGTGGCGTGTAATCCTTCCAGTCGAATTTCGCCGCGTTCGCGCGCGCGGCATCCAGCGTGACCAGGCGCTTGCCAGAGCCGCGATGCTTGTGGCGCTCGCGCACTTCGGCGTATTCGGCACGCACCTTGGCGAGAAAGCCGTCGACCAGTTCCTTGCTGACCAGCGATTGCGCCACGCCGACCGCACGCGAGGCATCTTTCACCCACACGCAGGCTGTTTCGTAATTCGGTTCGATCTTGATCGCCGTGTGCGCGCGCGACGTCGTCGCGCCGCCGATCAGCAGCGGGATGCTGAAGTTCTGCCGCTTCATTTCCTTTGCGACGTGCGCCATTTCCTCCAGCGACGGCGTGATCAGCCCGGACACGCCGATCATGTCGGCCTTCTCCGCGATCGCGGTGTCGAGGATCTTCTGCGCCGGCACCATGACGCCAAGGTCGACGATCTCGAAGTTGTTGCAGGCGAGCACCACGCCGACGATGTTCTTGCCGATGTCGTGCACGTCACCCTTGACCGTGGCCATGACGATCTTGCCGTTGGACTTGCCGGCGGCGCCGCTGTTTTTCTTTTCCTCTTCCATGAACGGCAGCAGCCAGGCGACCGCTTTCTTCATAACGCGCGCGGATTTGACGACCTGCGGCAGGAACATCTTGCCTGCGCCGAACAGGTCGCCGACCACGTTCATGCCATCCATCAGCGGGCCTTCGATCACGTCCAGCGTGCGCGTGACCGTCTTGCGCGCTTCCTCGGTGTCCTCGACCACGAACTGGTCGATGCCGTGCACCAGCGCGTGTTCGAGGCGCTTGGCCACCGGCAGTTCGCGCCAGGCCAGTGCGCCGCCGTTGTCCTTTTCCTTCGTGCCCTTCTTGTAGCGTTCGGCAATTTCCATCAGCCGTTCGGTCGCGTCGGCGCGACGGTTGAGGACGACGTCCTCCACGCGTTCGCGCAGTTCCGGATCGAGATCGTCGTAAATGGGCATCGCGCCGGCGTTGACGATGCCCATGTCCATGCCGGCCTTGATCGCATGGTAGAGGAACACGCTGTGAATGGCTTCGCGTACGGGGTTGTTGCCGCGGAACGAGAACGACACGTTGGACACGCCGCCGGAAATATGCGAATCCGGAAAACGCTTTTTGAGTTCCTTCGCCGCTTCGATGAAATTTACCGCGTTGTCGGCGTGTTCCTCGATGCCGGTCGCCACCGGGAAGATGTTGGAGTCGAAGATGATGTCTTCGGGCGGGAAACCGATCTTTTCCGTGAGCAGCCGGTATGAGCGTTCGCAGATTTGCAGGCGTCGTTCGACGCTGTCGGCCTGGCCCTTTTCGTCGAACGCCATCACCACGGTCGCCGCGCCGTAGCGCAGCACCTTGCGCGCCTGTTCGAGGAAGGGTGCTTCGCCTTCCTTGAGCGAAATCGAATTGACCACGCCCTTGCCCTGCAGGCATTTCAGGCCCGCTTCGATCACGCTCCACTTCGACGAATCGACCATCACCGGAATGCGCGCGATGTCGGGTTCGGCAGCGATCAGGCTCAGGAATTTCACCATCGCCGCTTCCGAATCGAGCAGACCCTCGTCCATGTTCACATCGAGGATTTGCGCGCCGTTGGCGACCTGCTGGCGCGCGACTTCCACCGCTTCGTCGTAGCGGTCTTCCTTGATCAGCTTCTTGAATTGCGCGGAACCGGTGACATTGGTGCGTTCGCCGACATTGACGAACAGCAACTGCGGTGTGATGACCAGCGGTTCGAGGCCGGACAGTCGGGTGTAGCGCTGGTTCATGCCGCGGCCTCGACGATGCCTGGCAGCTTGCGCGGCGCAACACCGCGGACGGCTTGTGCAATCGCGGCGATATGCGCGGGCGTTGTGCCGCAGCAGCCGCCGACCAGGTTGACCAAGCCGCTGCGCGCGAATTCGCCGATGATGCTGGCCATGTGCTCGGGCGTTTCGTCGTATTCGGCAAACGCGTTCGGCAGTCCGGCGTTGGGATGGGTGCTGACGTTGCATTCGGCGATGCGCGCCAGCGCATCGACGTAGGCGCGCAGTTCGGTCGCGCCAAGTGCGCAATTGAGTCCGATTGAAAGCGGTTTCGCATGCCGCAACGAATAGTAGAACGCCTCGGCGGTCTGGCCCGAGAGCGTGCGCCCGGACAGGTCGGTGATCGTGCCGGAAATCATCACCGGCACGCGCGCGCCGAGCGTGTCGAAGGCTGTTTCGATGGCGAACAGCGCCGCCTTGGCGTTGAGCGTGTCGAAGATGGTTTCGACCATGACCACATCTGCGCCGCCCTCGACCAGCCCCAATGTGGCTTGCGTGTATGCCGTCGCCAATTCATCGAAACTGACGTTACGAAATCCCGGATTGTTCACATCCGGCGAGATCGACGCGGTGCGGCTGGTGGGTCCGAGTACACCGATGACGAAGCGCGGTTGGCCCGGCGTCCTGGCCTCGGCAGCATCGCAACACTCGCGGGCAATGCGCGCGCCTTCGCGATTGAGTTCCGGCACAAGATGCTCGAGGTGGTAATCGGCCTGGCTGATCGTGGTGGAATTGAAGGTGTTCGTTTCCACCAGGTCCGCGCCGGCGTCGAGGTACGCCGTGTGCACCGCCTTGATGATGTCTGGCTGCGTGAGCGTGAGCAGGTCGTTGTTGCCCTTGACGTCGTGCTCGCAGCTCGGTCCATGTCCGTGCGCGTGCGTGCCCGCGTGGCCGCGCGCGAAACGCTCGCCGCGGTAGCCGTCCTCGTCGAGCTTGTAGTTTTGCAGCATCGTGCCCATCGCGCCGTCGATGACGAGGATGCGTCGGGCCAGCGCGGCTTCAAGCGCGGCAACGCGCGCGGGATTTTTCCAGGGCAGGGGATTCATGTCGGTTTTCTCGCAACCAGGTGCAACACTTCGAAGTGGGGCGGGCGGCGCTCGCGCGTGATCGTTCCGCAGGTGGTGACTTTCAATCCGGCGGCATGGGCGAAGCGGCGCAGGTCTTCGGCGCGGAAGCCGAGATTGCGGTGATCGAACGGCGCCACCGCGGCACGATGCGCGTGGCGGCCGAGCGTGATCGCGGACAGGCGTCCGCCGGGCTTGAGCGCGCGTGCCGCCTCGGCAATCGCCAGCGCGGGGTCCTCGCTGTAGGTCAGCGCGTGCATCAGCGTGACCAGGTCGAAGCGACGCGCGCCGAGATCGAGCGCGTGCATGTCGCCCAGGCGCACCTGCACGTTGCGGAAGGATTTGAGCCGTGTGCGCGCTGCGGCGACCACACGCTCGCTGGCATCGATGCAGAGGATGGACTTGGCGTGCGGCGCGAGCAGTTCCGCGAGTACGCCGTCGCCCGAAGCGACGTCGAGTACGTCGCCGACCTCGATCAGGCTGGTCAGGGCCCGCGCCAGCGCTTCCCAGGTCCGGCCGGGCGAATAATGCCGCTCCATGTCGCCGGCCACGGAATCCGCCCAGCCCGCAGCACGCGCGCGCTGCGCCAGCATCGACGGCAGGCGGCGCAGGTCGTCCGCGATCAGGGCGTCGTCGAGGCTGGCGCGCAGGGCCTGCACGAGTTGCGCGGTCTTGCCATCGGTTTCCGCGTTCCAGCGGTAATACGCCGACACGCCGGCGCGGCGGTCGCGCACGAGTCCGGCCTCCTTGAGCTTGGCCAGGTGCGTGGACACGCGCGGCTGCGCCAGTCGCAGCACGCCGGCGAGTTCGGCCACGGTCAGCTCCTCGCGCTCGATCAGGGCGAGCAGGCGCAGGCGCGTGGGGTCGGCGAGCAGGCGCAGCAGGCCGGAAGTAGCAGCGAGATCCAAGTGTATCCTTTCATCTTGATTGAAAGATGGATGGCTATCGTAGCGCGATGGAACAATAGCGTCAAAGTGAATGTCTGATACCGTTCGCCCTGAGCGTAGGCGCGAAGCGCCGAAGTCGAAGGGCTGGGGGGCGTTTCGACTTCGCTCGCATTGCTCGCTACGCTCAGCGCGAACGGTTTTCAGCAGTCGGGAACGTGGGGTCACTGTCTTGAGGAAATGGTTTCTACATTGGATGGTCGCGGTAAGTCTGGCGGTTCCATCAATCATCGCGCGTGCCGACGTCGCCTATTCGGAACTGGCCAAGTTCTGGACGCCGGATGCGCAGCGCGTTCCGTATCGCGCCATCGAAACCCCCGGCCGCATCGACGGCGAGAAACTGCCGCTGATCGTGTTCCTGCACGGCGACTGGCAGGACGGCACCGACAACGAATCGCAGCTCGCCGGCTATGGCAATGGCTCGATGTTGTGGCTGGACCAGGCCATCCGCGGCGACATCCCGCTGGTCTATGTCGCGCCGCAGACGACGGGCGGCTACTGGCCGCCGCGGCGCGTGGCTTCCGTCGTGCGCGATGCGCTCAAGCGCTTTCCCGTCGATCCGCGGCGCATCTATCTGACCGGCGTCTCCGATGGCGGCACCGGTGTATGGGATGCGCTAAAAGTCTGGCCTGAATGTTTTGCCGCCGGCGTGCCGATGTCCGGCATGACCGAAATCGCGGGGCTCGCGTCGATTCGCGATGTGCCGGAATGGGCATTTCACGGCGCCAAGGACAACGATACGGACGTTGAAACCGGCTACGACGGCGCCATGGTCGGCTCGCGCGCGGTCGTACGCGCACTGCGCGCGCTGGGCGCGACGCCGCGTTACACCGAATATCCGAACGAGATGCACGTGATCTGGCATCACGCCTACTCCACGCCCGCGCTGTTGCCGTGGCTGCTCGATCAGCGCCTAGACCATCCGCCTTGCGATTTCGACGTGTTGCCCGCACCCGGGGCGCTGACGTGGAAGGGCGGAAAACGGTAGAATTCACATCTCTCCGTTCGCGTTGAGCGTAGCTCGCGCAGCGAGCGGAGTCGAAACGCACGTCCTTCGACTTCGGCCCATCTTTTTCAAAGATTGGGCCTACGCTCAGGACGAACGGATTTTACGTTTAGGGGAGCCGCCATGGATTTCCGCTTCAGCGAAGAACAACTGCAGATCCAGGCCATCGCTCGCGACTTCGCGCAGAAGCGCATCGCGCCGGTCGCGGCGGATTTCGACAAATCCGGCGAATTCCCGCTCGAGAACATCCGCGAGATGGGCCAGCTCGGCCTGATGGGCATCGAAGTGCCGGCCGAATACGGCGGCGCGGGGATGGATTCGATCGCCTACGTGCTGGCGATGATGGAAATCGCCGAAGCCGACTGCGCGCATTCCACGATCATGTCGGTGAACAACACGCTTTACTGCAACGGCTTGTTGAAATTCGGCAACGAGGAACAGAAGCACAAGTACGTTACCCCGATTGCGAGCGGGCAGGCGATCGGCGCGTTCGCGCTGACCGAACCGCAGTCCGGCTCGGATGCGACGGCCATGCGCTGCCGTGCGACGAAACAGGCGGACGGAAGTTTCATCATCAACGGCAAGAAAAGCTGGATCACGTCGGGGCCGGTGGCGAAATATATCCTGCTTTTTGCGATGAGCGATCCTGATAAACACGCGCGAGGTATCACAGCGTTCATGATCGACACCGAGCGCGCCGGATTCCATCGCGGCAAGACCGAACCCAAGCTCGGCATCCGCGCCTCGGCGACCTGCGAAATCGAATTCACCGACTATCACGCGCCGGCATCGGACGTGATCGGCGAGGAAGGCCACGGCTTCAAGATCGCCATGGGCGTGCTCGACGCCGGCCGCATCGGCATCGCCTCGCAGGCCGTCGGCCTGGCCCGCGCCGCCTACGAAGCCACGCTCACGTACGCGCGCGACCGCAAGGCATTCGGCCAATCCATCGGTTCCTTCCAGATGATCCAGCAGAAGATCGCGGACATGAAATGCCGGCTCGATGCGGCACATTGGCTGACCCTGCGTGCGGCCTGGGCCAAGCAGCAGGGCGGGCGTTTCTCGACCGAGGCGGCGGTGGCCAAGCTCACCGCGTCCGAGGCTGCGATGTGGATCACGCATCAGGCCGTGCAGGTGCACGGCGGCATGGGCTACAGCAAGGAAATGCCTCTGGAGCGCTATTTCCGCGATGCCAAGATCACCGAGATCTACGAAGGCACGTCGGAAATCCAGCGCATGGTCATCGCGCGCAACGAAACCGGCCTGCGCTGAATCGGATCGCCGTCAGGCGTCTGCTTCGGCCTCGGCCGTCGCAACGCGATTGCGCCCGGCTTTCTTCGCCAGATACAGCGCCGCATCCGCGCGGCGCAGCAGTTCCGCTGGTGTCTGCGCGTCGCGCGGGTATACCGCCAATCCGATCGAGACGGTCACGTGCGGCAACTGCTGCTGCCGATAGGTCACGCTCATGTCGGCCGTGGCCTGGCGGATGGTCTCGGCGCGGCGTTGCGCGGTCGCGGCGTCGGCTTCGAGCAGGATCACGGTGAACTCCTCGCCGCCATAGCGGCAGGCGATGTCTTCGGATCGGGCCGCGCGCTGGAGCACCTCGGCGAACTGCGCGAGCAGGGCGTCGCCGGCCTCGTGGCCATGGCTGTCGTTGAAACGCTTGAAGTGATCGATGTCGAGCATGAGCACGGCCAGCGTCTGCGAACGCCGCGCGCTGCGCTGCAGCTCGCGTTCCAGCGAAACTTCCAGATATCGCCGGTTGAACAGGCCGGTCAGCGGGTCGCGGATGGATTGCGTGCGCAGGGTTTCCTTCAGGCGCAGATTCGCCAGCGCCAGCGACAATTGCTCGGCGGCGGCAAGCGCTATGCGGCGCTCGTCCGCGGTCGGCGCGCGCTCGCCATCGAACGTGAGCACACCGATCATCTCGTTGTGCGCCGCCAGCGGTACGCACAGGTAGCCGGCGCCGGGGCAATCCGGATTCGGCCATTGCACGTGTTTGCACGAAAAACTCGGCGTCGTCCCCGCCAGCGGATAAGCCTGGCCTCGGCGCAGCGCCCAGCAGTCTTCTGGCGCGAACACCGATTCGGCGAGCAAGCCGTGCCGGCCCCAATGCGCGCCGATCGAGGCGAGATTCTGCGAAGGATTGATCAGGGCCATGCGCCCGCCAAGCTGCGGCAGCAGGCCGCCCAGCGACTTGCCGATGCCTTCGCGGACTTCGTCGAGGGTCTGGCAGCCGTGCAGCAATTCGCCGAACGTCGCCAGCTTCGACATGGTTTCGCTCATGTCCCGTGCGTCGGCGAGGGATTGGTTCAGGCGCAGGTTGGCCTCGTTCAATCCCGCGCGCGCCCTCAGTTCCTCGCGATGCGAACGCAACACCAGCCAGTAGGCGAGTGCGAGAGCCAGCAGGCTCACCAATAGCGCGGCAGCGGCGATCGAGCGGGTTATCAGGGCGCTGCGCGCGCTGTCCAGATTGCGCTCGTTGAGCAGACGGTTCTCCTCGGCGAGGATGCCCGCCGACAAGCCGCGGATCTTGGCCAGGCCGATATCGGGCATCTCGGAGGGTCGTGACCCCGATTTGCGCCGGTCCTGCACCAGTTGCAGGGACTCGGACTGCTCCTGGCGAATGGAGGCCGTGAAGTCAGCCATGCGGCGGGCCTGCACGGCGTTGTCGCGCACGAGGTCGGCGAGGGCATTCAGTTCTGCGTCGAGCAGGGGGGCCATGTCCTCGAATTCGCCGCGGCGCGCGACATCGCCGGTCGCCGCATAGGCGATGGCATCGGCCTGCATCGCACGCAGGCGCGAAATCACCGCCTCGGTGCGCTCCATCACCTCGTAGGTATGCGTCACCCATTCGTTCTCGGCGACGAGGCGGTCCAGCGTGTGCCAGATGAAAACGCTCAGAGTCAGCAGCAGTGCAGCGGTGATTGCAAACAGAACCGACAGGCGCGTGAAGAACGCCGGCTTGTATGGCGGCTGCGCGTTGCTGTCCGGCTTGAGGGTCGCCATGGTTCGACTTGCCTGCTGCCCGCCTGAGGGGAATTCTACAATAACCGCATAAAAACCCG
Organism: Lysobacterales bacterium PRO7; assembly: GCA_021404785.1. Taxonomy (GTDB): domain Bacteria; phylum Pseudomonadota; class Gammaproteobacteria; order Xanthomonadales; family Rhodanobacteraceae; genus Rudaea. Next base: position 127,808 of record QWHH01000006.1, on the reverse strand, counting down.
TGGCGGCATGGGATTTTTCCTTGCGTTGGCGCGTTGCATGCTGGCGAATGCCCAGCCCCAGGCGGTATCCTTGACGTCCCGAAAATCCCGTTCCGGACGGACTTCCATGAATGCCAAGCCCAGCGCGGTCGCGCGCGCCGACGACCCCCTTCCGCAAGCGATCCTTGCCGCCCTGGGCACTGCCGCTACACCGCTGGCCAGACCCTTCGTCGAGCATTTCTTCAGCCGCATCGGCAGCGAGGACAGATCCGCCCATGCTGCCGACGCATGGTCGGGAATGATGCGTGGCCTGCTCGATTTCGTGCGGGTGCGCAAGGCGGGCACGCCGAATCTGCGCGTGTTCAACCCGGTGCAGGATGCCGACGGCTATGAATCCGCACACACGGTCATCGACATCATGACCGACGACATGCCGTTCCTGGTCGACTCGGTCGGCATCGCCGTGACCCAGGCCGGCTTGAACCTGCACCTGGTCGCGCATCCGGTCTACAGCGTCGAACGCGATGCCGGCGGCAACGTCCTCGCATTCGCGGCGGAAGGCGGCAAGGGCAAAACCGAGTCGCTGATGCACTTCGAAATCGACCGTATCACCGATCCGGCCGACCGCGCGCGCCTGGAACAGTCCGTGCGCTCGGCGCTGGACGATGTCGCCCAGTGCTACCGCGACTGGCCGGCGATGCGCGAGAAGATGCTGGGCATCGCCGACGCGCTCGCTTCGAGCAAGTTGCCGGTGGATGCGGCCGGTGTGGCCGAGGCGCAGGAGTTCCTGCGCTGGGCGGCGGCGGATCATTTCACGTTCCTGGGTTACCGCGAGTATCGGGTCGGCCAATCCGGCGGCGAGGAAGTCCTGCAGGCGGTGGCCGGCTCCGGGCTCGGCATTCTGCGCGGCAGCGAGCGTTCGGTCGCGCCGCGTTCGCTCAAATCGTTGGCCGCGCGCGATCTGCCGCAATCCGGCGCGATCGACGCGATCATCCTTACCAAGACGAATGCCCGTTCCAGCGTACATCGCCCGGGCTACATGGATTACATCGGCGTGATCGAATTCGATGCGCGCGGCGTGCCGGTGGCCGAGCGGCGTTTCCTGGGCCTGTTCACATCGAGCGCCTACGCGCGCAGACCGTGGGAGATTCCGCTGGTGCGGCACAAGTTCGAGGCGGTCATGAATCGGTCAGGGTTGCGCCGCGATTCGCATTCCGGCAAGAACCTGCGTCATATCCTCGAAACCCTGCCGCGCGACGAGCTGTTCCAGGCAAGCGAAGACGAATTGTTCGCCACCGCCACCGGCGTGCTCGGCCTGCAGGGCCGTGCGCGCGCACGCCTGTTCGTGCGCCGCGACAAGTACGGTCGTTTCTTCTCGTGCATGGCATTCATGCCGCGCGACCGCTTCACCGCCGACGTGCGCGAGCGCATCGAGTCGTTGCTCAAGGACACGTTCCATGGCGAACGCCTGGATTCCACGATCAGCGTCGGCGAATCCGCTCTCGCGCGCCTGCACCTGATCGTGCGCCCGAAGCCGGGCGAAAAACCCCAATACGATACTGTGCAACTGGAAGATCGCATCGGCCAGATCGTGCGCAACTGGCGCGACACGCTGCGCGACGAACTGGTGCGCAAGCACGGCGAGGAAAAGGGCAGCAAGCTCGCCAGTCGTTTCGGCCGTGCGTTGCCGGCGGGCTACATCGAAGAGGTCAGCGCCGAAGTCGCGGCGACGGACGTGGAATCCATCGCCAGCCTGAAGGATGCCGACGACCTGCGCCTGTCGCTGTACCGGCCCGGCAACGACGACAGCCTGCGTTTCAAGCTGTTCCGCTACGGCGCGCCGATTTCCTTGTCGGACGCGTTGCCTCTGCTCGAGAACATGGGCCTGAAGATCCTTTCCGAGCATCCGTACGAAATGAAGCTGGGCGACACGCCCGCCGTGATCCAGGATTTCGAAGTGCAGTCGGCGGTGCGCCTGGGATTCGACCTGGAACAGGTGCGCGATTCGTTCCAGTCCAGCTTCGAGCGCATCTGGCGCGGCCAGGCCGAAAGCGATGGCTTCAACAAGCTGATCCTCGGCGCGAACATGGGCTGGCGTCAGGTCGCCGTGCTGCGCGGCATCTGCAAGTACATCGTGCAGACCAATGCGACGTTCTCGCAAAGCTACATGGAAGAGACGCTCAACCGCTATCCGCTGATCGCCGGATTGCTGGTCGAGTTGTTCGAGGCCAAGTTCGACCCGCAGCGCGAGGACCCGGGCAAGACCGTGCTCGAAGGCGCGCGCAAGCGCCTGCGCAAGGAACTTGAAATCCTGCTGCCGGCCGAGGTCGCCGCGGCGCACCCGGGCTTTGTCGACGATCTAGTGAATGCACGCGGGCAGGATCGCGATGCGCAGATGCAGGCGATCGTGGCGGCACTGCGCATCCTGCTCGATCGCGTGGCGAGCCTGGACGAGGACCGCATCCTGCGCGGCTTCCTCGGCGTCATCGGTGCCATGCTGCGCACCAGTTATTTCCAGACGCCCGGTGGCAAGGCGCGCGAATACATCAGCTTCAAGTTCGACTCGTCCAAGGTGCCGGACTTGCCCAAGCCGAAGCCCTACCGCGAGATTTTCGTCTACGCTCCGCGCGTGGAAGCGGTGCATCTGCGCTTCGGTCCGGTCGCGCGCGGCGGCCTGCGCTGGTCCGATCGCCGCGAAGATTTCCGCACCGAAGTGCTGGGCCTGGTCAAGGCGCAGATGGTCAAGAACACGGTCATCGTGCCGGTCGGTTCCAAGGGTGGCTTCTTCGTCAAGCGCCCGCCAGCCAGCGGAGATCGTGATGCGGTTCTTGCCGAGGGCATCGCCTGCTACCGCCTGTTCATGAACGGCATGCTCGACATCACCGACAACCTGGTCGACGGCAAGGTCGTGCATCCGCACAACTGCGTGCGCCACGACGGCGACGATCCGTATCTTGTCGTCGCCGCGGACAAGGGCACGGCGACGTTCTCCGACATCGCGAACGCAATTTCCGCCGAACACGGCTTCTGGCTCGGCGACGCGTTCGCCTCGGGCGGCTCGGTCGGCTACGACCACAAGGGCATGGGCATCACCGCGCGCGGCGGCTGGGAATCGGTCAAGCGCCATTTCCGCGCGCTCGGACGGGATTGCCAGTCCGAGGACTTCACTTGTGTCGGCATCGGCGACATGTCCGGCGACGTGTTCGGCAACGGCATGCTGCTGTCGCGGCACACGCGCCTTGTCGCCGCGTTCGATCACCGCCACATCTTCCTCGACCCGAATCCCGATGCGGAAAAGTCCTTCGTCGAACGCGAGCGCATGTTCAAGTTGCCGCGTTCGTCCTGGGCCGATTACGATGCCCGGCTGATCAGCGCCGGCGGCGGCATCTACCCGCTGAGTGCGAAGTCGATCCCGATATCGGCACCGGTGCGCGAGGCGCTCGGCATCGATGCGGGGGTAGAGTCGCTGTCGCCGAACGACCTCAAGCGCGCGATCCTCAAGGCGCCGGTCGACCTGCTCTGGAACGGCGGCATCGGCACGTACGTCAAGTCGGAAGCCGAAACCAACGCCGATGTCGGCGACCGCGCGAACAATTCGATCCGCATCAACGGACGCGATTTGCGCTGCAAGCTGGTGGGCGAGGGCGGCAACCTCGGATGCACCCAGCGCGGGCGCATCGAGGCGGCGCTCAACGGCGTGCTGCTCAACACCGACTTCATCGACAACTCGGCGGGCGTGGACACCTCCGATCACGAGGTCAACATCAAGATCCTGCTCGGCGACGCGGTGCAACGCGGCGAATTGACCTACGACACGCGCAACGCCGAGATCGCGGCGATGACTGACGAGGTCGCGCGCCTGGTCCTGCTCGACAATTACCGCCAGAACCAGGCGATCAGCCTGATGGAGCGCATGTCGGTGGCGCGCATCGGCGCCAAGCAGCATTTCATCCGCACCTTGGAAAACCAGGGTCTGCTCGACCGCCAGATCGAATACCTGCCGACGGATGCCGAGTTCGCCGAACGCAAGGCGCGCGGCCTGGGTCTGACGCGGCCGGAACTCGCGATCCTGCTCTCGTATTCCAAGATCGTGCTGTTCCAGCAACTGCTCGAATCCGACGTGCCGGAAGATGCGTATTTGTCCAAGGAGTTGCGCCGTTATTTCCCCACTCCGCTGCAGGAAAAATACGCGCCGCACATGGAGCGCCATCGCCTCAAGCGCGAGATCATCGCGACCGCGGTGACGAATTCGATGGTCAACCGCATGGGTGCCACGTTCGTGCTGCGCATGGGCGAGGATACCGGCAAGACGCCGGCGCAGGTGGCGCGCGCCTACAACATCGCGCGTGAGGTGTTCGATGCGCGCGCGCTGTGGGCCGGCATCGAGGCGCTCGACGGCAAGGTCAACGGCAACGCGCAGATCGACGCGTTGCTGGTCATCTGGAACGCGCTGCGCGGCTCCACGCGCTGGGTGCTCAACCATTCCGACGCCACGCTGGACATCGCCGCCGCGGTGGATCGTTACCACCAGGGCATGCGCGACCTGCGCGGACACCTGGTCGAGGCGATCACGCCGCGCGAAAGGCAGCGCTACGACGCCGACAAGCAGCGCTGGCTGGATGCCGGTTTCCCGGACGGCCTTGCGGCCGACCTGGCCGTGCTGCCGACGCCGGGCTCGGGCCTGGACATCATCCACGTCGCCGCCGAGCACAAGCTGCAGGTCGAGCGTGTCGCCGAAGTGTATTTCGCGCTCGGTGAAGCGCTGCACCTGTCCTGGCTCATGGACAGGATCGAGAGCCTGCCGGTCGAGTCGCGCTGGCACGCGCACGCGCGCGGCAGCCTGCGCGACGAGTTGTACAGCCAGCATCGCGCGCTGACCGTGCAGGTCATCGAGCATGGCGGCAACGGAAACGGCGCGGAACTGGTCGAAGCCTGGCTCAACCGCGACGACCCGGCGCTGAAGTTCACCCTGGGCATGTTCGCGGACATGCGCAGCCAGCTCGTTGCCGACTATCCGATCGTCTCGGTCGCGGTGCGCCGGCTCGCGCAACTGGTGCAGGCGGGCGGGTAAATACATCTGGGGGGGACGCTCATGACCGACAAATATTTAGTGTGGAAAGTGGCATTGGGGGTGCTGATTGCCTTATCTCTCTGGGAAGCGATAGGGCGGTATCAGGCAAATCAGGCAATACGGGAGTTCAACGAAGAGTTAAGCCGTATCGCACAAAATCCAGATCCGCTTGGTTGGCGCCGGTCGGCTGCTTCCCAGCGTGTTCCACAACCAACAATCGTTACTAAATCGGCGCGTCATCCAGTCCCTCCTGGATTTCAATGTCTTGGTAAGGGTGTTCTGGCGCGGCACAGCGGTTCTACGTGGATACAAATCACGTCAAGCGACAATTACGTGTATTGTCCTCCGGGTGGCACCCAACACGACTGTTTTCGAGTGACGCCCACGAATGTGGATTGTTGAATTTGCGCGACGTGCTCACCGGTATCGGCAGCAGTAATTTTTATCGTGGGTTGGGTGTGATCGCGATCCCGTTTGCATAGAATCAGAAAGCATGTCACAGCCGCAAAAAATCGCCTTCGCCGCCAGCAAGACCGAAGAAGCCCAAGTCGCGCTGGCGGACCTGCACGCGCGCTATGGCGAGACACCGGTCGAGCAAGCCGACGTGATCGTGGCGCTCGGCGGCGACGGCTTCATGCTGCGCACGCTGCATCGCTACCTCGCGCTGAACAAACCGGTGTTCGGCATGAAGCTCGGCACGGTCGGGTTCCTTATGAACCAGTTCCGCGCCGAGGATTTGCGCGAGCGGCTGGCGCGTGCCCAGCCGACGCCCTTGCACCCGTTGGTGATGGAAGCCGTCGGCGAATCCGGGGCCGCCACCACCGCGCTCGCGTTCAACGAAGTCTCGCTGCTGCGCCAGACCAAGCAGGCCGCGCATATCCGCGTCTATCTCAATGGCGTCGTTAAGATCGACGAGCTGATGTGCGACGGCGTGCTGCTGTGCACCTCGGCGGGTTCGACCGCCTACAACCTTTCCGCGCACGGGCCGATCCTGCCGCTTGGCGCCGACGTGCTGGCGATGACGCCGATCAGTCCGTTCCGGCCGCGGCGCTGGCGTGGCGCGATCCTGCGCGCCGGCACCGAGGTGAAATTCGAGATCCTCGATCCCTACAAGCGCCCGGTCAGCGCCACCGCCGACTCGCACGAGGTACGCGACGTGGTCGAGGTGACGATCCGCGAATCGCGCGAGAAGACCGTGACCTTGCTGTTCGATCCGGAACACAATCTCGAGGATCGCATCCTCAATGAACAGTTTGCGTATTGAGCAGACGATTTTCGGCACACGTTTCGCCTTGGGGACTATGCGATGCAAACCTTTGTTCGACATCGTGGATTGCTGGCCGTTGCGATTGCCCTGGCTTGCGCTACCGCAACAGCAGTAGAAATCGATCCGACGCTGCTGATGCAGGCGCAGCGTGATGGTAGCGTGGATACGTTGATCGTGCTCGATGCCGCGGTTCCGACCGACCTGTTGCGCCAGGATGGCGACTACCTCGCGCGCCGCCGCAATCTCGTCGATACCTTGCGCACCACCGCCGATGTTTCGCAGGAATCGCTGCGGCGTTGGCTGGACGATCGCGGCATTGCGTATCGCAGTTTCTGGATCGTCAACATGATCCAGGCGCAATTGACGCCGGAACAGGTTCGCGAACTGGCTTCACGCAGTGACGTGACACGGCTTGACGGCAATCGAGCGCAGATGCTGCACCTGCCGACACCACCGGCAACGCCGATGCAACCCGAGTCCGTGGAGTCGGTGGAGTGGGGCGTGAGCAAGATTCACGCGCCGCAGGTCTGGGCCTTGGGCATCACCGGCCAGGGCGTGACCGTCGCCGGACAGGACACTGGCATCCGCTGGACGCACACTGCACTCAAACCGCATTACCGTGGCTGGAATGGCAGCGTCGCCGATCACAACTACAACTGGCACGATGCGATTCATGATTCGGTCGGCAATCCTTGCGGCAACGATTCCCTTGTGCCTTGCGACGATAATGGCCATGGTTCGCACACGGTTGGGACGATGGTGGGGGACGATGGCGCCGGCAATCAAATTGGCGTGGCACCCGGCGCGAGGTGGATCGGCTGTCGCAACATGGACGCGGGCAACGGCACTCCGGCCCGCTACAACGAATGCGCGCAGTGGTTGCTGGCGCCAACCGATCTTGCCGGCAACAATCCAGACCCCGCCAAGGCGCCGGATATCGTCAGCAATTCCTGGGGTTGCCCGGCCTCCGAAGGCTGCACGGCGGGCAACGAGGTCAAGACGGCAATCGACAATCTGGTCGCCGGCGGCATCCTGTTCGTCGCCGCGGCCGGCAACGGCGGATCTTTCTGCAACACGATTGCCGACCAGCCCGCCACGCTCGATAGTGCATTCACCATCGGTTCGATGACGAGCAGTGACACCATGTCGAGCTTCTCCAGCCGTGGTCCGGTGACTGGCGCGAATCGGGTCAAGCCCGATGTGGTTGCGCCCGGATCAAACGTGCGTTCGGTGACCAACTCCAGCGATACCGCCTACGCGGTCATGAGCGGAACCAGCATGGCCACGCCGCACGTGACTGGCGCCGCCGCGCTGGTAATGGCGGTGAATCCGGCGTTGAAGGGCAATCCGCAGCGCGTGATGGACATCCTGCGCCAGACCGCTGTGCCGATCAGCAGCACGCAGGTTTGCGGCGCCATCCCGGCAACAACGTTTCCCAACCCCGTGCAAGGTTACGGGCGCATCGATGCCTACGCGGCCGTGATCCTGGCCGACACGATCTTCAAGAATGGATTCGAGTAGCGCTCGGCTCGGCGCGGGCGTTGGCGTTACACTGACGACCATGCCGGCAACCGATTCCGCAGCGACGAAACCAGGTGATGATCGCCTCATCGTCGCGATCTCCTCGCGCGCGCTGTTCGACCTCGGCGAGAGCCACGACCTGTTCGAGCGCGAAGGCATCGACGAATATCGTCGGTTCCAGATGACACGCGAGAACGAGTTGCTTGCGCCGGGCATCGCATTTCCACTGGTGCGCAAATTGTTGCGACTGAACGAAGACGCCGCTGAACCGCGTGTGGAAGTGGTGCTGCTGTCGCGCAATTCCGCCGACACCGGGTTGCGCATCTTCAATTCCATCGAGCATTACGGACTGCAAATCGCGCGCGCGGTGTTCACCGGCGGCGCGCCAACCTCGCCGTATGTGCCATCGTTTGGCGCCCAACTGTTCCTGTCGGCGAACCCGGAAAGCGTCGCCGCGGCGCTTGCGTCCGGCATCGCGGCGGCGACGATCCTGCCTTCCAAGGCACCCCAAATTGCGTCGGATCAATTGCGTATCGCCTTCGACGGTGACGCGGTGATTTTCGGCGACGAATCCGAACGCGTCTCGCAGGAGCAGGGTATCGATGCGTTCCATCGCAACGAAGTGGAAAATGCCGACACGCCGCTGTCCGGCGGGCCGTTCCGCGGGTTCCTCGCTGCCCTGCATCGCCTGCAGGCGGCGTTTCCCGCGGGTGACGCTTCGCCGATCCGCACCGCGCTCGTCACGGCGCGCTCGGCGCCTGCGCACAAGCGCGTGATCCTCACGTTGCGCAGTTGGGGCGTGCGCCTGGACGAGGCCTTGTTCCTGGGTGGCCGCGACAAGGGGCCGTTCCTGCAAACCTTCGGCGCCGACATCTTCTTCGACGATTCGCATGCGAATGTGGAATCCGCGCGCCAGCACGTGGCGACAGGGCATGTGCCGCATGGCGTTCGCAACCGCAAGGGGACGGGCGCGTGAATATCGGGGATTTCATCGAAGTGCGCGAAAGCGAAGACGCGCCGGCTGCTTTGGAATCCCTGTTCAAGCGCAAGTATTCACGCGCGCTGCCGCAATTCCCGCACCATGTGGCCGCATACTATCGCAGCGCGGGCGCAGAAGTTCCGGTGTGCTACGTGCACTTCACTGATTGTGGTGACATCCTGCTTGGCGGCGGCGCCTGCGTGGATAATCGCGTGCTGCGAAACATGGGCGTGGACGAACGCGACGCCGTGCACGCGACGGGCGGCCTGTATCATCATGTATTGGCGTGGTCGGTACGACATTTTGCGCCGCGCTTCGCGGCAATCTTCGGCTATTGTGGCGACGCGTTGGCTGAGCGCGTGGATCGTGCTGTCGGTTTCCAGCCGACCGCGCACGAACGCCTGCTCGTGTACTGGACGCGCGATGCCGATGCACGCCGACGCGGGCACATGATCGAAAAAGCCAACGCGTTCGTGCCATTTTGACAAGGACCAGCGATGACGCTTCCCGCCAAACCGGAATTTCTGCTGATCACCGAAATCGATGATCCGCAGCCGATTGCCGGCGAGTTGTTCCAGCGCAAGTTCGGCCATCCGATTCCACAATGGAAGCATGATGTCGTTGCATTCGTGCGCAAGCCTGACGGCACTCTCGTGCCGATGTCGTACGCGAAGTTCATGCCGTTCGGCAGTGTGATCCTGGTCGGCGGCTGTTGCACCGACGGACGCGCATTCGCGCATCTGGATGAGGCGCAAACAGCCGCGTTGGCCGCGAGCGGCGGAGTGATGGCGCAGCTATTACGCTACGGTTTCACCCATTTCGCGGATTCCTGTGACGCGTATTTCGGCTATTGCGGCGACGCACGCGCATGGGAAGTCGATCTCTCCGCCGGCTTTGAGCCTACCGGCCACGACAAGCTGCTCGTCCACTGGCACAAGCCGATCAATGCGCAACTCAAGCGCGGACTCGTCGCGATGGCCCAGGCGCTCGGCCCGTTCTGATTCAATCCGATTGCGCCAGAATCGCGCGCAATTCGTCGGGTGATTTCCAATGATGCCCGCAAATGTACCGCGGCAGGTTCCAGCGGTCGCTGGCTTGCGTCACTGGAGTTGCGCCGTCGCCGAATGCGGCGCGCATGCCGTGCTCGGATTGATGGCGTGGGAAGTAATCCGTGCGCAAGTAGTCGTTGACGTGGCTGTAGGGATAGCAGAACAGCGTCGTGCGCGCAGGTGCAATCGCGGCGTCGATCAGGCGCGTGGCCTGCGCGATTTCCGCATCCGCACGTTTGTAAGTGTCGACGGGATGGAACGAGCCGCGCTGCATGCCGTCAATGCCGGGTGATGGAATCGCAGCGTGGTTGTGGTCGAAACTGTGGTTCTCGATGGCGATGCGGCCGGATGCCAACGCCGGTTTCCACCACGCGTCCCGCATCCAGTCACGACCGGCCAGGCAGTTGCGGTCGAGATGATCGCGCGCCTCGCGCGAGGCGATCACGAAGCAGGTCAGGTGCAAATCCGGCTGCGCCACCGCGCCGCGTTCGGCGATGAAATCCATCATGGCGTTGAACAGGCTGCGCTGGGAGCCGTACGTCGGATGGTCGAGGTCGAACCAGTCGAAATCCGAACCGTCGTCACAGGTCAGCGCCACACAGCGCGACAGGTCGCGGTCGGCACTGCCCAGAAGCTGATCCACGACCCAGTGCAACGGGACGATGCGCAGGCCCAGGTCGTCGATCAGGCGCAGGTCGGCGGCGAACGCGACGTGGTCGTTGTTCGCGTAATCGTTGCCGGCGATATTGACGGCGTGGTAGGTCAGAATGGGAACGCGTAGCACTTGATTCTGCGGGACTTTCGGCTATCGGACGGCTAGAATACGCGGCCTTGCCACGATTGCGCAAAACCCGGAGTTTTCCATGCCTGCCGCGCCGCTGAATCCCGTCGATTTGTACGATGTCCGCTCGCTGCTCAGCGAAGAAGAACGCATGGTGCAGGATACGGTGGCGCGCTTCACCGACGAACGCGTGCTGCCGATCATCGGCGACTGCTTCGACAAGGGCCGCTTCCCGATCGAGCTCGTGCCGGAAATGGCCGAACTCGGCCTGCTCGGTGCGACCCTGCCGCACGAATACGGTTGCGCCGGCATGAACGGCGTCAGCTACGGCCTGATCTGCCAGGAACTTGAACGCGGCGACTCCGGCATCCGCAGTTTCGCCTCGGTGCAGTCGTCGCTGTGCATGTATCCGATCTACGCCTACGGCAGCGAGGAACAGCGCAAGCACTGGCTGCCGCAGATGGCGGCCGGCAAGGTCATCGGCTGCTTCGGCCTGACCGAACCGCACGGCGGTTCGGATCCGGCCAACATGAAGACGCATGCGAAGAAGGACGGCGGCGACTGGGTCATCAACGGCGCCAAGATGTGGATCACCAATGGCAACCTCGCGCATATCGCGATCGTCTGGGCGCAGACCGACGACGGCATTCAGGGCTTCATCGTGCCGACCGACACGAAGGGTTTCGCCGCGCAGGAAGTGCACAAAAAGATGAGCCTGCGCGCTTCGGTCACCAGCGCGCTGTTCTTCGACAACGTGCGCGTGCCGGATGCGAACCGCCTGCCGAACGTGAAGGGCCTGAAAGGTCCGCTGGGTTGCTTGACCCAGGCGCGCTACGGCATTACCTGGGGCCCGATCGGCGCGGCAATCGCCTGTTTTACCGAGACCACCGAATACGCCAAGAACCGCATCCTGTTCAAGCGTCCACTGGCCGCCAATCAAGCGGTGCAGCTCAAGCTCGCCGACATGGCGCGCCGAATCACGCTGGCGCAGCTTCTGTCATTGCAACTGGGTCGATTGAAGGATGCTGGCAAGATGCAGCCGACCCAGGTGTCGCTGGCCAAGTGGAACAACTGCCGCATGGCGATCGACATCGCACGCGAATGCCGCGACATCCTCGGCGGCGCCGGCATTACGACCGAACACAGTCCGATACGGCACGCGCTGAACCTTGAATCCGTCATCACCTACGAAGGCACCGAAACCGTGCATCAGCTTGTGGTTGGGCGCGAGGTGACAGGCATCAATGCCTTCTGATTCGCCACTGATCGAAACCGAGCGTCTGATTCTGCGCCTGCCGCGAATTGAGGATTTCGACGGTTACGCCGAACTGCACGCCGACGAGGAAGCCGCTCGCCACATCGGCGGAGCCTTGCCGCGCGCGGCGGCCTGGCGCAAGTTCCTGCAGATGCCCGGCGCGTGGGCTGTGCAGGGCTTCGGCATGTTCAGCGTGGTCGACAAGGCCAGCGGGGCGTGGCTCGGGCAATGCGGGCCGTGGTTTCCGGAAGGCTGGCCCGGCACCGAAGTCGGCTGGGCGTTTCTGCGCCGTGCCTGGGGCAAGGGATTTGCGCATGAATCCGCGGTCGCGACTATCGACTGGGCGTTCGCGAATCTGGCCTGGACCGACGTGATCCATTCGATCAGCCCGGAAAATGCGCCGTCGGCCGCATTGGCACGCCGTCTCGGGTCGCGCCTGCTGCGCCAATCGCCGCTGCCTGAACCCTATGCCGACCATATCGTCGATGTCTGGGGCCAGTCGCGCGAGGAATGGTTTGCTCGGCGCGCCAAGAATGCCTGATCCACCCTCACCCCGACCCTCTCCCGCCAGCGGGAGAGACGGAGAAATAACATGAACGCCATCGTCAATCCCATCCCTGCTCGCCACAAGAGCCTCAATCGCGCCGAAGTCTGCGATCAGAACTTCATCGAGTTCGTGCAGAACTGGCAGGGGTCGACTGTGCCATCCGTCGCGCAGAACGAACCGGTGCTCAATGGCAGTTTGTGCAGTGTGCGCGATTTCATCGAACTGTTCGATTCGCAGTTGATTTCGCGGCACCTGGATTTGATGGCGCGCGTGCTGCGCGTCAAGAACAAGGTGTTCTACACGATCGGATCGAGCGGCCACGAAGGCAATGCGATGGTTGCACGGCTTACGCGCCATACCGATCCGGCTTTCCTGCACTATCGCAGCGGCGCATTCATGGCCGAGCGATTCCGCAAATTGCCCGGAATGGATCCGATCATGGATTCGGCCCTGTCTTTTGCGGCGAGCAAGGACGATCCGGCCTCGGGCGGGCGTCACAAGGTGTGGGGCAGCAAACCGTTGTGGGTATTGCCACAGACCTCGACGATCGCTTCGCATCTGCCGAAAGCGTTCGGCACGGCGGTGGCGATCGAACAGGCGCGGCGTATCGGCCACAAATTGCCGATTCCGGACGATTCCATCGCGATTTGTTCCTTTGGCGATGCGTCATCGAATCACGCCACCGCGCAAACTGCGTTCAATGCGGCGGCGTGGACGGCCTACCAAAAACTGCCGGCGCCGGTATTGTTCGTGTGCGAGGACAACGGCATCGGCATTTCGGTGAAAACGCCGACGGATTGGGTCAGCGCGAACTTCAGTGGACGCCGCGACCTGGATTATTTCTACGCCGACGGCCTCGACCTGGCCGCGGGCTACGAAGGCGTGGCGCGCGCGATCCATCATTGCCGCACGACGCGACGGCCGACGTTCCTGCACCTGCGCACCACGCGCATCATGGGCCACGCTGGCACGGATTTCGAGATCGAATGGCGCAGCGTCGAGGAATTGATGGCGGTCGAAGCCACCGATCCGTTGCTGCGCAGCGCCGCCATCGCATTGGTCGCTGGCATTTACACCAAGCAGCAGTTGCTCGGTCGCTACGAGGCAATCCGCAAGCAGTGTTTCGCCGCCGCGGACGAAGCCGATCGACGGCCCAAGCTCACGGATCTGGCCGAAGTCATCGCGCCATTGGCGCCGTATCATCCGAACCAGGTGAACGTGGAAGCGCGCCGCGCCGATTTCGCCGACAAGCGCCTGGCGGTGTTTGGCGGGGCAGACAAGCTGCCGGAAAAATTGCCGCCGCGGCATCTGGCGATCCAGATCAACCAGGCCCTGCACGATATTTTCTGCAAATATCCCGAAGCCCTGCTGTTCGGCGAGGACGTGGCGCAAAAGGGCGGCGTCTACACGGTCACCAAGGGCCTGCAGAAGGCGTTCAAGGGCACGCGCGTGTTCAACACGCTGCTCGACGAGACCATCATCCTTGGTCTCGCGCAGGGTTTCGCCAACGTGGGCATGCTGCCCATGCCGGAAATTCAGTACCTGGCTTATTTCCACAACGCCTGCGACCAGATTCGCGGCGAGGCGGCGTCGTTGCAGTTCTTCAGCAACGGTCAGTACCGCAATCCGATGGTGATGCGGATCGCCTCGCTGGGCTACCAGAAGGGCTTTGGCGGGCATTTCCACAACGACAATTCGATTACCGCGCTACGTGACATTCCGGGATTGATCGTCGGCTGCCCATCGCGCGGCGACGACGCGGCAATGATGCTGCGCACCTTGATGGCGCTGGCGAAGGTGGATGGGCGAGTCTGCGCGTTCCTCGAGCCGATTGCCCTGTACATGACCAAGGATCTGTACGCCGCCGGCGATGGCGCCTGGCAGTTCGCGTATCCAACGCCGGATCAGGCTATGAGTCTGGGCGAGGAGCGCATCTATGAACCAAACGCGAAGGACTTGGTGATTTTCACGTTTGGCAACGGCGTGCCGATGAGCCTGCGCGCGGCGCGCGAAATCGAATCCAAGCGCGGCTGGAAAGTGCGCGTTGTCGATTTGCGCTGGCTGCAGCCGCTCAACGGAGCCGCGATCGCGCGTCATGCGGGCGAATGCAGACGCATCCTTGTCGTCGACGAGGGCCGTCGTTCCGCTGGCGTGGGCGAGGGCATAATCACCGCCATCGTCGAAGCCGGACACGGCGCCAAGCCGCTCAAACGCGTGGTCGGAGTGGATACGTTTACCCCGCTGGCGGGCGCGGCCTTGCTGGTGCTTCCGGGCGATGCCGACATCGTCGCAGCAGCGCAGGCAATGGCCTGACGCATCCGGTTTGGAGCTTGGCGGGGGAATAGCCTAAACTTGGACAGCGATGAGCCAGACCATCCCACTGACCATACTGTTCGCTGACGTCAGCGGCAGCACCAAGCTGTTCGAGACGCGCGGCGACCTCGAGGCGCGGCGGCTCGTGGCTGCGATCCTTGGCGCGTTGTCGGAAGTCACCGCACGGCATGGCGGCCGCGTGATCAAGACCATCGGCGACGAGATCATGTGCACATTTCCCGGGCCGATGCAGGGCCTGTTGTGCGCCGTGGACATGCAAAAACGCATCGCTCGCGACGTCAATTTCGCCCTCGACAAGCTCGCCATCCGCATCGGTCTGCACCACGGCGAGACCCTGGTCGAGGAAAATGACGTGTATGGCGACGCGGTCAACACCGCCGCGCGCATGGCGTCCCTGGCCAAGCGCGAACAGATCATCACCACCGCGAGCACGGTCAACCTGCTGACCAATGTCGGCATGCTGCACACGCGCGCGGTCGGGCAGGCGCGCGTGTCCGGCAAGCAGCACCCAATCGACATCGTGGACGTGCAGTGGCAGGAAGACACCTCCAACGTGACCATGGTCCAGCGCGCGATCCGCCTGGATGCCGGCGGCAACGCCGGCGTCAAGCTCACCGTGCGTTATCGCGGGCAGGTGCTGGAACTTGATGCGCTCTCGCCGCCGTTCACCATGGGTCGTGATGCGGCCAGCAGCCTGTGCGTGGATGCCGAATGGGTGTCGCGCAACCATGCGTTGATCGAATACAAGCGCGGCTACTTCATGATTTCTGACCGCTCGACCAACGGCACATGGGTCAAGCTCGGCGACGACGATGAACTGCGCCTGCACCGCGACGAGGTGCACTTGCGCAAGACCGGAGCGATCAGCCTCGGGCAGACGATCGCGTTGAATCCGGATCACGTCGTCTATTTTCAGTGCGGGGAATAGCCCTTTGATTCCAACAGCCCGGCCTTGTGACCGGGCTGCCGCGGCGCGCGTTAGTGCTTTTTCGGCGCCGGCCCCTGCACCACCTGCACCAGATTTTGCGGCTTGAGGTACTTCGCACACGCCGCCTGCACCTGTTCGGCAGTCAGTTTGAGGTAGTGCGTCGCTGCCACCATCGGCTGATCCAGCGGTTCGCCGTGCCAGCTCCATGACAGCAGCGAACGCGCGATGCCGTTGACGCTGGATACGCCCAGCGGAATCGAGCGGATCTCGAACTGGCGCGCGTTGTCCAGCTCGGTGGCCTTGATCGGCGTCTTGCGCAAATCCTCGATATTGGACACGACCAGCGCGTCGGCCGGCGCGACCTTGTCCGGATCGCTGCCGTAGTAGACGTAGAACACCGAGCGTGAGCGGTCGATGTTCATGCCCGAACTCGCGGTGTAGGCGAAGCCATGCTTGACGCGGATGTCGACCATCAGGCGTGACGAGAAGCCGTTGCCGCCGAGTACGTCGTTGCCGAGTTGCAAGGCATAGCGATCCGGATCGTGCAGGTTCAGATCCAGCATCTGTCCCATCAACACCTGATCCTGCGAGGCATAGGCGTTGGGCACGACGGTGTAGTTGGCGGGATTCAGCGGCACCGGTTTCGGAATCACCTCAGGTTTGGCTCCGCTGGCTTTCCACGCACCGAAATACTTGGCCACCGTGGCCTTCGCCTGCTCCGGCGTGACATCGCCGACGACCACGATGGTGGTCAGGTCCGGCCGGTAGGTCTGCGCGAAATACGCCTTTACGTCGGCCAGTGTGAGCTTGTCCACCGTGGCGGGAGTGGCTTCGCGCAGGCCCGGATCGCCGGCCGGCAGCAGACCATTCTTCAGCGCGCGGAACATCTTGTATTGCGGCGATTGCAGCTCGCCGGCAAGGGTGCGCGACAGCGTCTTTTGCTGCACCGCGAAAGCGGCTTGCGGCAGCGCCGGGTGCAGTTCGTTGTCAGCAAGCAATTGCATGCCGCGGTCCAGTCCGTCCGTTGGTACCGCGAGATTGAAATCGTCGCCAGCCGATTCGGTTGCTGCGATTTCGTCAAGCGCCTTGTGGAAGGCGGTGCGGTCGAGCGTGGTCGTGCCGTAGTCGAACAGCGAAGCCAGCAGGCGGCCGACGCCATCCTTGCCGGAAGGTTCCTGCAACTTGGCATCGTGATCGATGTGGCCCGCGACGGTGACGGTCTTGCTTACCGATTCGGGTTGCACGATCAGGGTGATGCCGTTGTCGAGCTTCATCGACACCGGATCGAGCGTCCAATGCGGCGTTTCCAGCTTGGCCAACGCCGAACTTGCCCAGTCCGGCAGCGGCACATCGAGCTTGTCGTCGCTGCCGAATTTTTCGTTGCCGCCAAAGCCCTGGCTGTTGGGCGGGCGCTTGCCGTTCGGATCCGGCGTGAGCACCACGGTCACGCGCGCATCAGGCTTCAAGTATTCGCGCGCGACGCGGTTCACGTCGTCCACCGTCACCGCGCGGATGCGCTGCTCGGCCGCATCCGGCGAATCCAGTCCCTGCCAGGCCAATGCCCATGACCAGGAACTGGCCAGTTGCACGGCGCTGTTTTTCTTGAACTCGGCCTGCGCGAGTTCCGAGCGCTTGGCCGCTTCGACGAGATCGGCGGCAGCGCCGTTCTTGAGCAAATCGGCAATGACGCTGTCCAGATGTTTTCGCGCCTGCGCCGAGTCGCCGCCTTTGGGAAAGCCGACCTCGACCACGCCGATGCCGCCGTGACTGAATGGCTGTACGCCGGCGCCGGCAGAAAGCACCTTGCCTTGTGCGGCCAGTTCCGAAAGATTGCTGCGCGCGTTGTCGAGTACGTCCATCAGCACCTGACTCGCGGCGTAGTCCTTGGACTGCAGGCCCGGCATGCGGTAGGTGAACTGCACCGAGCCGGTGGCGTCCGGCGTGGTCTTGGTGATGGTGATTGGCTTGAGCACGGACAGCTTGACCGGCATGCGCGTCGGTGTGTCATGGCGTGGGATCGGGCCGAACAGTTCCTTGACGCGGGAAAGGGTCTGTGCCGGATCCACATCGCCGGCAATCACCAGCAGCGCATTGTTTGGCACGTACCAGGAATTGTAAAAACCTTGCAGGATCTTGCCCGTGGTCTTGTCGAACGTGGGGCGCGAGCCGAGCGCATCCTCTGCGTAGCCGGTGCCCGCATACAGGGCGCGTTCGGCCTCCATGAAGGCGAGATACCCGGGGTCGGAAATGTCGCGTGAAACCTCCTGTTCGATCGCGCCTTTTTCCAGATTCCATTCCTTGTCGGTCAACTGTGCGCCGCGCATGCGCGTGGCTTCGATCTTGAGCAGCAGATCGACGTATTGCGCCGGCGCAACGAAGTAATACTGGGTGGCGTCGTTGGTCGTGAACGCGTTGTTTTCGGCGCCCATCTTTCCGGTCATCTCGTTCAACTGCGAGCCGCTCAGTCCCTTGCTGTCGCGGAACATCATGTGTTCGAGTGCGTGCGCGGTCCCGGGGTAACCGGCTGGCGTCTCGTAGCTGCCCGCCATGTAAGTGATCTGCGTGGTCACCATCGGCGCCAGCGTATCGCGCACGATCACCACGCGCAGACCGTTGTCGAGCGTGGCGCGCAGGACATTGGATGCCTGCGGCGCGGGCCCATCTGCGAGAGCCGGCGCGCCGGCCGCGATGCCGCAGCCGAGGAAAATCGCCAGAGCGAGTGGTTTGATCTTGTTCATGAAATACATGCTGTTACTCGCGCTTCTTGCAATGAAATCCATATCGTCTGTTGTCAGACGATACGCGGCTCTGGTTCCAGCCGTACGCCAAAACGCGCTTGCACGGCGGCGATGATTTTTTCAGCCAGCACCCAAACGTGCGCGCCGGTTGTGGTGCCATGATTGACCAGCACCAGCGCGTGGCGTTCCGAGACACCGGCATCGCCTTCACGGACACCCTTGAAGCCGGCTGCATCGACGAGCCAGGCGGCGGACAATTTGCGGTTTCCATCGGTTGCCGGCCAACAGGGCAAGGTCGGGTTCGCGCGTTGCAGTACCTCGGCATGGGCATCAGCAACGATCGGATTCTTGAAAAAGCTGCCGGCATTGCCGATTTCGGCGGGATTCGGCAACTTTCGCATGCGCAGTCGCATTACCGCCTCGGCTACAGCCGCATGACTCGGCGTATCGATCCGCATTGCCGCCAATTCCTCGCGCACACCAGCGTAATCGATGTGTAATTCGCGCCTGCGCGGCAGCCGGAATTCGACGGCGCAGACGACGTAACGATCCGGCTCGCGCTTGAACAGCGAATCGCGGTAGGCGAAGGCGCAAGCGGCGTTGTCAAGCCGCACGAGGCGCCCGATATGGCGATCGAACGCTTCGACGGTGGCGATGAACTCGCGCGCCTCGACGCCATAGGCACCGATATTCTGGATCGGCGCGGCGCCCACGCTGCCCGGAATCAGGACCAGGTTTTCCAGGCCGGCAAAACCGCGACCGAGCGACCAGTGCACGAATTCGTTCCAGTTCTCGCCGGCTTCGACCCGCACCAGCGCGTGGTCGCCGCCATCTTCGAGGATGTGGATACCGCGCGCGACAATCGATAGAACGACGCCGGGCCAGTCGCGGGTCAGAAGGACATTGCTGCCTTCACCGAGAATCAGCAGCGGCGATCGCTTGACGGTGCCCAACCCGTACACCTCCAGCAGCGCGCTAGCATCGTCGATCTCGATCAGCCACTGGGTGCGGGCGGGGACGCGAAAGCTGTTGCGACGCGAAAGATCAGCGCCTTCGGTGACACGGTAGCCAGATTCCTTGAGCGTGTCGGGTGTCATCGTGCCGTCCGTTTGCGGATGGCTTCGACGGATTCGCCGATCAGCGTCGGGCCACGGTAGATCATGCCGCTGTAAAACTGCACGAGGCTTGCGCCCGCGGCAATCTTTTCGACAGCGTCCCGGCCGCTAAGAATGCCGCCGACACCGATCAGGGGAATTTTCCCTCCGAGTCGCTGCGCCATGCCGCGTAGCACGGATGTTGCCTTGTCAAACAACGGTTTACCGGATAAACCTCCGGTTTCTTCTGCGTTAGGTGCGCCGGCAATCGCGCTGCGATCGATGGTCGTGTTCGTGCAGATCAGTCCGTCGATTCTTGCCGCCAGCAACACCTGGGCGATCCCGTCCAGTTCGGCTTCGGCAAGATCGGGGGCGATCTTGAGCAGCATTGGTTTGCGCGTGCCGTGCTTGGCTGCGAGCCTTTCCTGCGCCTCGCGCAGCGTGCCCACGAATCGCCTCAGCGTTTCCTCTTCCTGCAGGTCGCGCAGTCCTTGCGTGTTCGGCGAGGAGATGTTCACCGTGATGTAGCTTGCGCGCGCATACACGCGTTCGAGGCAATAGAGGTAATCGTCGATGGCAAGTTCGTTCGGCGTGTCCTTGTTCTTGCCGATATTGATGCCGAGCACCCCGGTAAACTGCGCGCGCTCGGCGTTGCGCACCAGCGCATCGACGCCGGCGTTGTTGAATCCCAGGCGATTGATCACGGCCTGATGTTCCGGCAACCGAAACATGCGCGGCTTCGGGTTACCCGACTGTGGGCGCGGTGTCGTCGTGCCGATTTCGATGAAGCCGAAACCGAGTGCGGCCAGCGCATCGATGTGCGTGCCGTTCTTGTCGAGCCCGGCCGCAAGGCCGACCGGATTGGGGAAATCGATGCCGAAGACCCGCATTGGCAAAGGCGCGGCCCTGGCGGCGAGCAGGGGATTCAATCCGGTGCGATACGCCACCTCGATGGCAGTCAATGCCAGATCGTGCGCGCGCTCGGCGTCGAGGCAGAACAGGAAGGGTTTTGCGAGGGCGTACACGCCGGACTATTTTTTCGACAGCCGCGGCGCCGCCGCGCTGCGCTTGCTGGCGATTTCCACCATCGTCTCGATGCGAATCAGGCGGCGGTCGAGGTCGGTCATGAGCTGCGACATGGATTCGACATTGCGCGCGAGACGATCCATGTCGCCGCGCATTTGCAGCACGTCCTTGAGCGCGGAGATGGCGTCTGCGAGAACGCCCATCAGCGCACCCTGCGCTTTCTTGCGCGATAAGTCGTTGTGGTTTCAGCGACCTTGAACTGCGGCTTGGGCGAGATCGCGGCAATGGCGCGCTCGGCGGCGGCATTGGCGTCGCGCAGGCTGCGGCGCATGCCGGGAATCGCTTCGCGCAACTCGCGGGTCAAGGCGGCCAGCTCGCGGGTCTCGTCGATGGAGCCGGTGCCATAGGCCTGCACGGCCTGGCGCACCAGTTCGCTGGCGGTTACGCCGCGGCCCTCAGCCAGATTCTGCAGCTGACGTTTGTCATCGGGCGAAATCAGCAGGGTGACGCGCTCGGTTTTCATCGCACGCTCCTCGATATGCGCATTATCATATCATGCACATGTCTGCACGGTAAATGCCGCGCGGCTTCAGAACTCGAATTTGATGCCCTGCGCCAGCGGCAGCGCGTCGGAATAATTGATCGTGTTGGTCTGGCGGCGCATGTAAGCCTTCCATGCGTCGGAACCGGACTCGCGTCCGCCGCCGGTTTCCTTTTCGCCGCCGAACGCGCCGCCGATTTCCGCGCCGGACGTGCCGATGTTGACGTTGGCGATGCCGCAATCCGAGCCGGCACTGGACAGAAATGCCTCGGCCGCCTTCACGTTCTGGGTGAAGATCGCGGAGGACAAACCCTGTGGCACGCCGTTATGCGCGTGGATCGCCTCATCGATGCTCTTGAACGGCATCACGTACAGGATCGGCGCGAAGGTTTCGGTCTGCACGACGTCGTCGGAGTTTTTCAATCCGGCGATGATCGTCGGCAATACGAAATTGCCGGGGCGGTCGGTCAGCGCCTTGCCGCCGGTGAGTACCTTGCCGCCGGACGCCTTGGCCTTGTCGATGGCCGTGGTGTAGCGTTTGACCGCATCCGGGCTGTTGAGTGGGCCCATCAGTGTGGTCGCCAGCGTCGGATCGCCGATCTTCTTCTCGACCTGCTGATACGCACCAATCAAGGTGTTCACCACGTTGTCGTAGATCGACTCGTGCACGAACAGGCGGCGCGTGGTGGTGCAGCGTTGTCCCGCCGTGCCGACAGCGCCGAACACGATGGCGGGAATCGCCATCTTCAAATCCGCGCTGGCATCCACGATGATCGCGTTGTTTCCGCCAAGTTCCAGCAGGCTGCGGCCCATGCGCTTGGCCACGCGTTCGCCGACATGGCGCCCGACCGCAGTCGAGCCGGTGAAACTGATCAGCGCGACGCGGTGATCGTCCACGAACTTCGCCGCGAGTTCGTTGCCAGCGTCGTTGAACAGGAAGAACAGATCCGGGAATCCGCCGGCCTTGAGCGCGGCATTGCAGATTTTCAGCGCGGCGATCGCCGATAGCGGCGTTTTCGGGGACGGCTTCCAGATGCAGATGTCGCCGCATACTGCCGCGACAAATGCATTCCATGCCCACACCGCGACCGGAAAATTGAACGCACTGATGATGCCGACGAGGCCAAGCGGATGATACTGGTCGTACATGCGATGGCCGGGACGCTCCGAATGCATGGTCGAGCCGTACAGCATGCGCGACTGACCGAGCGCGAAGTCGGCGATGTCGATCATCTCCTGCACTTCGCCGTCGCCTTCGGGCTTGATCTTGCCCATTTCCAGCGCGACGAGGCTCCCAAGCGCATCCTTGTGTTTGCGCAGTGCGTCGCCGCACAGGCGCACGGCTTCGCCGCGCTTGGGCGCGGGCACGGAACGCCAGTGCTTGAACGCTTCCTGCGCGCGCGTGACGATGGTTTCATAATCCGCGATGGAGCTGGCATGCACACGGCCAATGACGGCATGCGTGCTGGGGTTGACCACGTCGATCGTGCCGGCGTTCGTGGTTTTCGACCACTCGCCATTGCCGAGATACGTGCCGGATTCGGTCTCGGTCAGGCCGAGCGCGGAAAGGATGGATTGGGTCATGACGGCTCCAGGTCGGCGTTGCGCCGAAGGCAATGAATTGACCGCCTATTGTACCAGTGGTGGCACGTCTGCCTCGAATCCGGTCGTTGGCGTCAACCATCCTTTCGAGGGCGCGTTGTAAACGCCATGAACACGATCCGGAATGTGCTGATTTTCGCCTGCCTTGCGTTCGCCGCCGGCGCTGTGGGGCAGTCCCCGGGACATTGGCGCGGCGCCAGCGGTCCTCAGGCCAGGCGCAGTGTGGATGCAACACGATTGCCACCGGGAACCGTGGTGCTGCCTGACCAGCATTATGCCGCAGGTGAAGATCAGACGTTCGATGTCTACGCACCTCCCGGTGCGCACGCTGCGCCAGTGATCTTCATGGTGCACGGTGGTGGCTGGAAGCGCGGCGACAAGGCCGCACGCGGCGTCGTCGAAAACAAGGTCTCGCACTGGTTGCCGAAAGGATTCGTTTTCGTGTCGGTCGATTATCCGATGCTGCCGGACGCCACGCCGCTGCAGCAAGCCACTTTTGTCGGCAAGGCATTGGCCGTGGCGCAGCGCGAAGCACCCAGCTGGGGCGGCGATCCGCATGCGTTCGTATTGATGGGACATTCGGCTGGCGCGCACCTGGTATCGTTGATTTCAGCCGAACCTAGGCTGGCGACCTCGCAGGGAGCCTTGCCGTGGCTAGGCACGGTGGCGCTGGACAGCGCGGCATTCAACGTCACGCCGATCATGCAGTCGCGCCATCTGGGCCTGTACGACAATGCGTTCGGCAGCGATCCGGCAGCGTGGTCTGCAGCTTCGCCGATAGCGCAATTGCATTCCCAGATCGCGCCGTTTCTCGCGGTGTGTTCGTCGCGGCGCGCGGATTCGTGCGCGCAGGCACGGGCGTTTGCAGACAAGGCGAAAACCTACGGCAGCCGCGTCGACGTATTGCCGCAGGACCTGCGCCACGGCGTGATCAACAAGGCGCTGGGCGAGCCGGGCGACTACACGGCTGCGGTGGATGCGTTCCTGGCAAGCCTCGCTCCGTCATTGGGAGCGCGCTTGCATTGAGGTGGCGACCCCGGCCCGATTCGAACGGGCGACCTCGCCCTTAGGAGGGGCGCGCTCTATCCAGCTGAGCTACGGGGTCACTGCGTCCCTTGATTTTCGCATGGATCGGCCTAAGGTGTGCGCCTTGCGCGAGCGCGCAATCGCATTCCCACAACAAGGATTATCCATGCAAGTCTCGATATACGAAACCCTCGTCCCGGTTGCCAGCCGCATGCTCACGAACCTGTCGAATATTCTCGACAAGGGCGCGGCGTTTGCCGAGGCAAAGAAGATCGACCAGACCGTGTTGACCGGAGCGCGGCTGGCGCCGGACATGTTTGCGCTCACGCGCCAGGTGCAGATCGCCTGCGACATGATCAAGGGCGCTGCCGCGCGCCTGGGCGGCGTGGATGTGCCGTCGCACGAGGACAACGAGACCACGTTTGCGGAACTGAAGGCGCGCGTGGCCAAGGTGCGCGATTTCATCAATGGCATTCCGGTAGCGAACTTCGCCGGCAGCGAGAGCAAGGCCATCACCTTGAAGATGCGTCATGGCGACAAGCATTTCGACAAGGGGCTGGATTACCTGCGCTATTACGCGATGCCGAACTTCTACTTCCACGTCACCACGACGTACAACATCCTGCGTCACAATGGCGTGGAGTTGGGCAAGGCCGATTTCATCGGAGCCTGATCAAATAAATGGCGCGTCACTCTTGAAATACCTCTGAGGGCCGTCGCGAGCGATGAGAATTTGCGGGCCGCCGGAGCGCAGGAACCGGAGTTTACCTGTGTGTAAATGAGGATTCCGAGCACTGCCGGTACGCAAATTATCGAGCGCAGCAGGTCAATCAGAGGTATTTCTGCATCCACCCCACCCAGCGCCGGTACACATCCACCGTCTGCACGATGTCACTCGGAAAATGCGAATCGGCGGGGTAGGCGTAAAACTGCACGTCTACGCCGTTGTCGCGCAGGGCGTGGTACCACTCATAGCTGTTGACCAGCGGCACGTTGTTGTCGCCCACGTCGCCCATGATCAGGGTCGGCGTCTTCACGTTCGCAGCATATTTAATCGGCGATTGATCACGCCAGATCTCGCGGTATCTTTCCGTCCATGGCGAACCGCCAAAGAAATACACGTCGCCGATCTGGTAGTACGAGATCGTGTAGTCCATCACCCAGTCGGTGAGCGCGGCGCCTGAAACGGCCGCCTTCCAGATGTCGTAATGGCTGGTGAGCCAGGTCGTCATGTAGCCGCCGTAGGACCAGCCGGAAACGCCAATGCGGTTCGCATCGACGAAGCCGAGCTTCTTGACCGCTTCCACGCCCGCCATCACGTCCTTGCCCGGGCCTTCGCCGGTATCGCGGAAGATCGCGTGCTGGTAGGCATCGCCAAGGTTCGTGCTGCCGCGATAGTTCGGCTGGAACACGACGAAACCTGGTGCGGCCAGCAGTTGCGTCAGTGGCGAGAAACGCACGGTCGATCCCGCTTCCGGGCCGCCGTGAATTTGCAATACGAGCGGATATTTTTTGGACTTGTCGAAACCAGGTGGAAAGGTGAGTACGCCGTCGGCGGTGAAACCACCATCGGTCTGCCAGGTGATCGACTCACTGCGGCCGAGATCGAGCTTGGCCGCGAACGCGTTCACATCGGTCAGTCGCCGCGGCTTGGCGCGCGTCGAATCCATCACGTACAACTCGGCCGGCTGCATGGAGGTCGCGCCAACAAAGGCGATGGCGCCGTGCGTCGAAACACTCAACGCGGATGAAACCTGCACGTCGCCGAGTTCGAGCAGTTTCGCCTTGCCATCGACGGGTTGTTCCCAGATCACGGAGTTCGTGCCGAGTTCGCCGATCGTGAGCAAGGCCTTGCCGCCCTTCATCCATGCGTAGCCGTTGAAGTTGCGCGCCAATGCGGCGGTGACGTCATTGGTCTTTCCATCCGCGTTCACGTAGATCGCGTTGCCGTTGTTCTGATCGCCGTTGCGCGGACGTTGGAAGGCATACCGGTCGCTGTCCGGTGCGTAGGAGAAAGCGGTTGCGCCTTGCGCATCGACCAGCGTTTGCGGGCTGCCGCCATCGACACTCACCGAGGCGATCACGCTGCGGAACGACGGACCCCAATAAGGTGACGGATATTTTGTGAAGACAATACGCTTGCCATCGCGGCTGAACACGAGCGCGGATGGGTCATCCTGATCGTTCTTGAGACTGAAAGTGCCCTTGGTGAGTTGCTTCGCATCGCCGCCCTTGGCCGACACGATCCATGCGTGCGTGGATGCCAGCGCTTCGCGCAGTAGAAAGTGACCATCGGTGACCTGGAACGACTTGCTGTGTTCCTTGATTGCCTTTTCGTTGACTGGCGGATCTTCGCTCAAGTAGGCGATGCGCGTGCCGTCCGGGCTCCAGGTGAATTCGTCCACACCCTGCTTCGCAGTAGTTATGCGCATGGCATCGCCGCCGTTCATCGGCATTACGAAAATTTGCGGCTTGTCGCCGTCGTGTTCCCTGGCGTCTTCGTCCTTGGATGAATCGCCTTTTGGCAAGGCGGCTTTTGCGATGAACGCGATGCGCGATCCATCCGGCGACCAGCGCGGCATTGATACGCCATCGCGTTCAAACGTGAGCGCGCGCAAAGCGCCGGTTTTCACATCGACGAGATCGAGTTCGTGTTTGGTCTTGTCGGTCTTCCAGTCCGGCGTTGCACGCACCACGACGATGTTCTTGCCGTCGGGCGAGATCTGCGGGTCGCTCAAGGATACGAGTTTGGCCACATCGTCGAACGAAAACGGTGCGGCATTTGCGCTGGAGCCAATCCACATCAGCGCGGCACAGACGAACATGATTGCCGGTTTCATGCGTTTGCCTTTTTCTTCGCCAGCATCAGCCAGGTATCGACCACGGTATCCGGATTGAGCGATACCGATTCGATGCCTTGCTCCATCAGCCATTGCGCCAGATCCGGATGATCGCTCGGGCCCTGTCCGCAGATGCCGACGTATTTGCCCTTCTTCTTCGCGGTCTGGATCGCCATGGCCAGCAGTTTCTTCACTGCCGGATTGCGTTCGTCGAACAGGCCGGCGACGATACCGGAATCGCGGTCAAGGCCTAGCGTGAGCTGGGTCAGGTCGTTCGAGCCGATCGAGAAACCGTCGAAGATGTCGAGGAATTCGTCGGCCAGCAACGCATTCGACGGCACCTCGCACATCATGATGATCTTCAGGCCATGCTCGCCCTGCTTGAGCCCGAACTGCGCGAGCGTGTGGATAACGCGACGGCCTTCGTCGAGCGTGCGCACGAACGGAATCATCACCCAGGCGTTCGCAAGGCCCATTTCCTCGCGCACTTTCTTCATTGCCCGGCATTCGAGCTCGAACGCGTCCTTGAAACTCGGATCGACATACCGTGACGCGCCACGGAAGCCAAGCATCGGGTTTTCCTCATGCGGCTCGTATCTGGCGCCGCCGATCAGGTTCGCGTATTCATTGGTCTTGAAATCCGACAGGCGCACGATCACCGGATTCGGCGCGAACGCGGCGGTAATTGTGGCGATGCCCTCGGCGAGGCGGTTGACGTAAAACTCGACCGGATTCTCGTCGCCAATACGCTCCCTTATCTTGTGTTTCGTCTCGTCATCCTGCTTGTCGAATTCGAGCAAGGCCTTCGGATGCAGGCCGATATGGCTGGCGATGATCATTTCCAGCCGCGCCAGACCGACGCCCGCGTTCGGCAGCATGGCGAAGTCGAACGCGCGCTCGGGATTCGCCACGTTCATCATGATCTTGAGTGGCGCCGGTGGCATCTTGCCGAGGTCTGCCGTGATTTTCTCGAATTCGAGCTTGCCGTCGTAGATGAAACCGGTGTCGCCCTCGGCGCAGCAAACAGTGATCTGCGCGCCGTCGGGAATCGACTCCAGCGCGTTGCCGGTGCCGACCACGGCGGGCACGCCCAATTCGCGCGCGATGATCGCGGCGTGGCAGGTGCGGCCGCCGCGATTGGTGACGATGGCCGCGGCGCGCTTCATCACCGGTTCCCAATCCGGGTCGGTCATGTCGGCGATGAGTACGTCGCCGGCCTGCACGCGATTCATGTCCTTGATGCTGCGGATCACGCGCGCGGTGCCGGCACCGATCTTCTGGCCGATCGCGCGGCCTTCGCAAAGCACGTTGCCCCTTTGCTTGAGGTGGAAGCGTTCGACCTGCGTCGCGCGCGTGCGCGACTTCACGGTCTCCGGTCGCGCCTGCAGGATGTAAATCTTGCCGGTGTTGCCATCCTTGCCCCATTCGATGTCCATCGGTCGGCCGTAATGCTGTTCGATCACCAGCGCCTGCTTGGCCAGCTCGTGTACGTCGGCATCGCTGATGCAGAACTTCGCCCGATCCGCGGCAGGCACTTCCTCGATGCGCACGCGCTCGCCGGGTTTGCTCGAATACACCATGCGCTGCTGCTTGGCGCCGGCCTGGCGGCGCAGGATCGCCGGTTTGCCGAGTTTCAGCGTCGGCTTGTAGACATAGAACTCGTCCGGATTGACCGCGCCTTGCACGACCATCTCGCCGAGGCCATAACTCGCGGTCACGAACACCGCGTCGCGGAAACCGGATTCGGTGTCGAGCGTGAACAGCACGCCCGAAGCGCCGATGTCCGAGCGCACCATGAGCTGCACGCCGGCGGACAGGAACACGTCCTCATGCTTGAAGCCGTGGTGCACGCGATAAGCGATGGCGCGATCGTTGTAGAGCGAAGCGAAAACTTCCTTGACCTTGTGGATCACGTCGTCCGCGCCGCTGACGTTCAGGAATGTTTCCTGCTGGCCGGCGAAGGAAGCGTCGGGCAAGTCTTCCGCGGTCGCGGAAGAGCGCACTGCCACGGCGATATCGTTGGCGCCTGCTTTCTGGCACAACTTCGCGTAAGAATCGCGCACGGCTGTATCGAAAGCCGGAATCAACGGTGTGTCGATCACCCACTGGCGGATTTCCCTGCCGGCCTTTGTCAACGCATCAACGTCATCGACATTCAACGCGCCGAGTCGATCCTGGATGCGCCTGGCCAAGCCGCTTTGAGCGATGAACTGCTTGAAGGCGTCGGCCGTGGTCGCGAACCCGCCCGGCACCGACACGCCGAGTTTGGCCAGATTGCCGATCATCTCGCCGAGCGATGAGTTCTTGCCGCCGACCTTGCCGAGGTCGGACAGGCGCAGTTCGTCGAGCCAAAGGATAAGTTCGCTCAAGGGTGTCTCCGGGAAAATGCAGGTAGAAGCTCCTGCAAAGTGCCAATTTTCGGGCTTTGCGGGCGGCGAAACAAGCGCAATCGCTTACACTTGCCCCATGCACCGCCCCATCTTCTTCGTCTCCGACGGCACCGGCATCACCGCCGAGACCATCGGCCATTCGGTATTGACCCAGTTCGAAGGCATCGAATACGACACCGTGCGCATCCCGTTCGTCGACGACGAGGAGAAGGCGCACGGCGCGGCCGCGCGCATCCGCAATGTTTACGCAACGAGTGGCGTACGGCCGGTAGTGGTCAACACCGTGGTCGATCCGGAACTGTCCGAGATCCTCGCCACCAGCGGCGCACTCATGCTGGACGTGTTCGCGCCGTTCATCGGGCCGCTCGAATCCGAACTCGGCACCAAACGCTCGCCGCGCGTGGGCAAGGCGCACGGCATGGCCGATTTCGCCGAGTACGAATCGCGCATCAATGCGACCAACTATGCGCTGACGCATGATGATGGCATCGACGTGAACTACGCCGACGCCGACGTCATCCTCGTCGGCGTGTCGCGCGTGGGCAAGACGCCGACCTGCCTGTACATGGCGCTGCACTATGGCGTGAAGGCCGCAAACTATCCGCTGACCGAAGACGACCTCGACAAGCTCGAATTGCCCAAGCGCCTGGTGCCGTTCCGGCCGCGTCTGTACGGGTTGACCATCGACGCGCAGCGCCTCGCCCAGGTGCGCGAGGCGCGCAAACCCGGCAGCCGCTACGCGAAGATCGAACAGTGCAGGCGCGAACTGGAACTGGCCGACAAGTTATTCCGCCGCGAGAACATTCCCGTGCAGAACACCACGCACACCTCGATCGAGGAAATTGCGAGCAAGATCCTGGCGCAGCTCGGGATCGAGAAGCATATGTTCTAGTGCACCGCCGCCGCACCCGCATTCCCGAACGGCGGCTTGGCGAGCCAGATGATCGGAATCATCGCGAAGAACAGCATGGCGCACAGCAGGAACACGTCGTTGACGGCGAGCGTAAGCGCTTCGCGCGTGACCACGCCTTCGATCACGGACCAGGCTTTCGCCGCGCTCACGCCCATCGCCTGCAAGTGACCGACGTAGGATTGCGTGGCCGGGCTGGTGGCGTTGAGGTGTTCGGCGAGCACGGCGTGATGGTAGTCGCCACGGTGCTGCCAGATCGTCACCGTCACGGCGGTGGAAAAACTCGCGGCAATGGTGCGGAAGAAGTTCGCCAGGCCCGACGCGGACGCGATTTCCTCTGGTTTGAGTCCCGATACGATCACCTGGTTCAGCGGCACGAAGAAGCAGGCGATGCCGATGCCCATGAGGAAGCGCGGTACGATCAGCTGGCCGAAAGTGGCATCACTCGGGAAGCTCGCGAACCAGATCGAGGTCCAGCCGAACACGATGAAAGCGAACGTGGTCACGGCGCGCAGTTCGAGTTTCTGGATGTTCTTGCCGATGATCGGCGAGATCAGGAAGGCGAGGATGCCGACCGGCGCGGTGGCGAGTCCCGCCCAGGTCGCGGTGTAGCCGAGGTCGATTTGCAACCACAGTGGAAACACCACGTTGATGCCGAAGAACGCGACCATGCCGAGCGACAACGCGGTGACGCCAATTGTAAAGTTACGCTTGGCGAACAGGTGCAATTCCACGATCGGGTGCTTGTCGGTCAGCTCCCAGGCGACGAAGAACACCAGCGCGACGAGGGCGGTGATGCCGAGCACGAGGATCATCGGCGAGGCGAACCAGTCCTTGTCGTTGCCGTTGTCGAGCATGAACTGCAGGCAGCCGACGCCGAGCACCAGCAGGACAAGGCCGACCATGTCGATCGGCGTGCGCACGATTTTGGATTCGCGATTGCGCAGCAGGCTCCAGGTGACGACGGCGGCGAGCAGGCCGACCGGCACGTTGATGTAGAAGATCCACGGCCAGGAATAGTTGTCGGTGATCCAGCCGCCCAGGATCGGCCCGAAGATCGGCGCGATCACGACGGTCATTGCCCACACCGCCAGCGCGATGCCTTTTTTTGCGTCCGGATAGTTGTTGAGCAGCAGCGCCATCGACAACGCCACCATCGGGCCGGAACCGGCGCCCTGCAGCAGGCGCGCGACGACGAGCATCGGCATGCTGGTGGCAAGGCCGCAAAGCATCGACATCGCCACGAACAGCAGCACCGAGATGCAGAACGTGCGCGCCTCGCCGAACTGCTTCGCAATCCAGCCGGTCAGCGGCTGCATCACCGCGCTCGCCAGTGAATACGAGCTTATCGCCCACGTGCCTTCCTGCGCGCTCACCCCGAGACTGCCGGCGATGTGCGGAACCGAGACATTGACAATGGTCAGGTCCAGCACCTCCATGAAGGTGCTGATCGCCACTGCCACGGTGAGTATCGCCAGTGGCGCGCCGCTCAGCGGCGGGGCGCGGCCGTTTTGCGCGGAGTCGCTCATTTCAGCGCGCGAGGTTGGCCTTGACGATGGCGTCGGCGGCCTTGTCCGCCGCGGCGAAGTCGGCGCTGTAGACCGAGGTCTGCGCCACCGCCTTCGATGCCGGCTGTTGCGCCAGCACGCTGCCGTTGCGATCGTGGGTATCCACGGTCACCTCGGTCGACAGGCCCACGCGCAGCGGATGCTTTTCCAGTTGCTTCGGGTCGATCGCAATGCGTACCGGCACCCGCTGCACCACCTTGATCCAGTTGCCGGAAGCGTTTTGCGCAGGCAGCAGCGCAAATGCGCCGCCGGTGCCGGCGGCCAGTCCCTCGACGTGGGCGTCGTAGGTCACGTCGCCGCCGTAGACGTCGGCATGCACGCGCGCTGTCTGGCCGATGCGGATGTGGGCGAGCTGGCTTTCCTTGAAATTCGCGTCCACCCACAGATCGTGCAACGGCACGATGGTGAGCAGCGGCGCGCCCGGTTGCACGCGGCTGCCGACCTGCACGCTGCGCTGCGCGACATAGCCGGAAATCGGGGCGACTATTGCGTTGCGGTGATCGTTCACCCATGCCTCGCGATATGCGGCGCGCGCCTGCTGTACCAGGGCGTTGTCGGCGACGGTGGTGCCATCGACGAGCGCGTGCGCGGCCGCGGACTGGCGCGTCGCGGCATCGAGCGCGGCCTGCGCGTCGGCGACGGCCTGGCGCGCATGCGCGACTTCTTCCGGCGCAACTGCATGTTCGGCGAGCAGCGGTTCGCGGCGCTTGAGATCAGCTTGCGCGCGCGCGAGATTTTCGCGCTGCGCGGCGATGACGGCGTCGTATTGGCCGGCCATCTGCGTCTGCTGGCGCACCTGGCGCACGGCCTGCGCGAGCGCGCTTTGCGCCTTGGCCAGCGCAAGATCGGAATCGGTGGGGTCGAGCTTGACCAGCACCTGCCCGGCGTCGACACGCTGGGTGTCGTCGGCGAGGATCGTCACCACCGTACCGGGAATCTGGGACGACACGATCACCTGGTTGCCGTTGACGTAGGCGTCGTCGGTAACTTCGCGCAACGAGAACACGAACCACCACAGCGCCAGCCAGGCGATGCCGGCGATGACGAACACGGCGGCAATGGCCAGCAGCAGGCGGCGGCGCTTGCCGTTGCCGTTTCCATTGCTTGCGATCGGGGAGTCGCTCATGGCGATAGAGCTCCGGAAGAAGATTTGGATGAAGTCGGATCGGCGTGGAAGCCGCCACCGAGCGCGCGGGTCAGGGCGATTTCCGCCGCCAGCGCGGTGCTGTGCAACTGGATTTGCGTGTCCTTGAGCGTGGCCAGGTTCGCGCCGGCGATGATGACCGGTCGCGCATCGATCAAGCCGCGATCCATGCGGTTGCGCGCGGTGTCGAACAATTTTTCCGCGGCGCCGAGCTGGGCCGACTGCGCCTGTGCGCGATCGAGCGCCTGGCGCAGGCTCAAGGCCTGCGTGGAAGCGTCGCGCGCGGCGTCGTTCACGGCGTTGCGATAATCGGCCACGGCTGCGGCAAGCGCAGCCTGCGACACGCCGAAGCGCGCGCGCAAACGCCCGCCTTCGAAGATCGGCAGGTGCAACGCCGGGCCGGCGGCGAACACGGCCGATCCGGGCGAGAGAATCTTGCCGAGGTCAATGGACGACAGACCGGCCATCGCGGCAAGGCTGATGTCGGGATAAAAAGCGGCGCGCGCCACGTCGGTATCCTTCAGCGCGGCTTCGACGCGCCAACGGCTGGCGGCGACGTCGGGACGGCGCGCGATCAGGTCGAGTCCGGCGTTCGCCGGAAGTCCGGATGTGGCAGCAGGCAGTGGCACGATTTTCAAGGCGCCGAGTTGTTCCGGTGTGATGCCGATCAACGCGGCCAGTGCGGCGTGACGGATTGCTACCGTGCCTTCGAGTCCGACGACTTGCTCGCGCGTCGCGGCAACCAGAATGTCGGCCTGGTGCAGATTGTCGGGAGAATCGATGTCCTGTTTCACGCGCGCGGCCGCGATGCGCTGACCTTTTTCCGCGTTGTCTGCGAGAAAGCGCGCGACGTCGAGACGAGCCTGGTCGGCCTGCCAGCCGAAATAGGCGTCGGCGACGGCGGCAGTGAGCATGGACGCGGCCGCATCGCGTTCCGCTGCGGCGGCGCGGGTGCGATCGATGGCGCCGGAAATCGCCGCGCCATGCGCGCCCCAAAAATCGAAGTCGTAGTTGAACGATGCGCCCAGATCGCCCTGACCATACCAGTTGAAGCCGAGGAACTTGCTCGGGATGATCCCGTTTTCACTGAGGCGATCACGTTGTACCTGCGCGCTGCCGGTCACGCTGGCGCCGCTATCCGCGCGGGCGACTTCCACATTGCGCGCGGCCAGATCGAAGCGCGCGCGCGCCGCGGCCAGCGTCGGAGCCGATTGCAGCGCGCGCGCTTCCAGATCATTCAGCTGTTCGTCGTGATAGCGCTGCCACCACGTCGCATCCGGCCACGCGGCGTCTGCGCTCGCCGGCACGCCGGCCAGAGGCGCAGCAGCGGTCAAATCCGGATGTGC
Organism: Lysobacterales bacterium PRO7; assembly: GCA_021404785.1. Lineage (GTDB taxonomy): Bacteria > Pseudomonadota > Gammaproteobacteria > Xanthomonadales > Rhodanobacteraceae > Rudaea. The sequence continues at coordinate 93,872 of QWHH01000006.1, read as the reverse complement.
AGGTCGCGGCGGAATCGTGCAGCCGGCGAGCAGCGTCATGGCCGCGGTCAGCGGCCAAACGGAAAAACGATTCATGCGGTTTGTTCCTTGGCGTCGATCGCGGCGGCGAGTTTCTTCAGCAAGCGTTCCAGATCGAGCTTCTCTTTGGCGCTCAAGGCGCGCATGCCCAGATCCAGTTCATTCCACATTTTTGGCAACAGGCGTCCGATCAGGGCCGCGCCTTTGCGCGTGATTTCCAGCACGACGCGACGACGATCGGCGATGCCCGCGCGTCGACGCAACAGGCCCTTGCGCGAAAGCTCATCGCAGATGCGCGTCATGTTGGCGCGGGTTTCGCCGGCCGCCTCGCTGAGTTGGGACGCGTGCATGCCGGTTTCGGCATTGGCGAACAACATCATCATGGTGCGGAAACTGACTTCGTTGAGGCCGGACGGCCGCACCATGCGACCAACATGTGCGCTGAAGCGCGCCGACAGATGCTTGATCAGGCGCACCAGCACGATGTCGCGCGTCGGCGCGCCGCGAAGACGCGCGGCAACACGGCCGATGCTGGATTCGATCACGGCGAAACTGGGGCAGGCGGGTAGGTGGGTCACGACGATAGTTCAGGTTTCAACTATCGCAATACTAACAAGTACATTAATTGAGCGCAAGCCCGCCATGTGAGCGGGCAGGCGGCTCAGGCTTTGGCGTGGCCGACCCAATCCTTTGTCGCCTGAACAAAGCGCAGGCAGTCGATATGGCGGTTGTACAGCGGGGCAGGCGCGATGCGGATGGTGTCCGGTTCGCGCCAATCGCCGATGATTCCGCGCTCACCCAGGTAATCGAACAGGGCGCGGCCAGCGTCGCGGCCGGCCTTGACGCGCAGCGAGAGCTGGCAGCCGCGGCGTTCCGGCTCGCGGGGCGTCGCGATATCGATGAAGTCGCCCAGATGCTCGCGGACGAGCGTTTCCAGATAAGCGGTCAGGGCGATGGATTTCTCGCGCAGACGCTGCATGCCGGCGCGGTGGAAGATTTCCAGCGACACGCGCAGCGGCGCGAGCGCGAGGATCGGGGGATTCGACAACTGCCAGCCGTCGGCGCCCGGTGTCGGCGTGAAGTCCGGGCCCATCTTGAAGCGCGTGGCCTGGTCGTGTCCCCACCAGCCGGCAAAGCGCGGCCGGTCGGTGTGCGCGTGGCGTTCGTGCACGAAGCAGCCGGCGACAGCGCCCGGTCCGGAATTGAGATATTTGTAGCTGCACCATACAGCGAAGTCGCAGCCGCTGTCGTGCAGGTTGACCGGCACGTTGCCGGCCGAATGCGCGAGGTCGAAGCCGACAACGCAGCCCTTGGCGTGCGCGAGTTGCGTGATGGCTTTCAGGTCGAACACCTGGCCGGTGCGGTACTGTACTCCCGGCAGCAGCACCAGCGCGATGCGCGCGCCGTGTTCGCCGATGACGCGTTCGATGGCAGCGACGGAAATCGTGCCGTTCGGTTCATCGGCCTCGAGTTCGATCAGCGCCGTGGCGGGATCGAAGCCGTGGAAGCGGATCTGCGATCCGATCGCGTAGCGATCCGACGGAAACGGATTCTTCTCGATCACGATGGAGCAGCGCTCGCGCGTTGGCCGGTAGAAACTCGCCATCATCAGGTGCAGGTTGACGGTCAGCGAGTTCATCGCGACGACTTCGGATGGCTGCGCACCGACAACTTCGGCAAGATGCTCGCGCACTTCGCTGTGGTAGGGCATCCACGGGTGCTTGCCGCGGAAATGCGCCTCGACGGCAAGATTGCGCCAGTCGTCGAGCTCGTCGATCAGGGCCTGGCGCGTGGCGCGCGGCTGCAGGCCAAGCGAGTTGCCGCAAAGGTATGTCTGCTGGCCGTCGCCGTGAGGAGGGATCAGGAATTCGTCACGGAATCCGCCGAGCAGATCGGCGGCGTCGCGGGCGCGGGCGTCTGCTTCGACGGAAGTCATGTCGATGGTGGACTTCATCGACGGATCAATGTGGCTTCAGGGACTGCATGATCTGCGCGCAGCCTTTTTCGTATTCCGCCGTCCATTGCGCCGTGGTCTTGTCCAGCATCGGCCTTGCGCAGCGCACGTGCACGAGCAGGTGGCTGTTGAGGTACCAGGTTTCGCGGTATTCGTATTTCGTCTTGCCACTGTTCGCGAAGTAGCGCAGCGTGGTCGCATCCACGCCCTCGGTCTTCTGTTCGTAGCCCGGCAACTGTTTGGCCTTGTCGACATCGCGATTGACCATCGGTTGGAAATTGCTCGAGTCGTTGAGCAGGCGCGTTTCCACGGTCACGCGCGTGGCTTCGCCGCTGCCGGTGTCGGCGGGATCCTTGACCTGAAACGCGATGAATTGCGGATCGCCTTCGGTTTTTTGCATGATCACCGGCCACGCGGGCGGCGCGTTGAACTTGATGAAGCCCTGGTCCAGCGAGTATTGGCCCGGTGTCTGTGCGAAGGCGCTTCCGGCCAGCAGGGTGGCCGTGAACGTGGCGAATGCGAATTTACGCATGGTCATCTCCGGATCAGTGAAAACGTGAGGCGGGCAGGCCGAGCCATTCCAGCGCGGTGCCGTGGTACAGGGATTTTTCTTGCGTGGGCGCCAGACCGAGCGCCGCGATGCCGGCGCCGGGTTCCTGCTCGCCGAGCGGGAAAGGATAATCGGTGCCGAGCATGACTCGGTGCGCGCCGGCGACGTCGAGCAGGTAGCGCAGCGCGCGATCGTCGTGCACGCAGGAATCGAAATACACGCGATCCAGGTATTCGCGCGGATTGCGCGCATTGTCGGTGGCGACCAGGTCCGGGCGCATGCGGAAACCGTGCTCGATGCGACCGATGGTGTAGGGGAACGATCCGCCGCCGTGGGCGAAGGCGACGCGCAGTTTCGGCAGACGCTCGAGTACGCCGCCGAAGATCAGGCAGCATGCGGCGCGCGACTGTTCGGCGGGCATGCCGACCAGCCATGGCAGCCAATACTTGGGCATGGATTCCTTGCCCATCATGTCCCAGGGATGCACCAGGATCGCGGCGCCGAGATCCGCTGCGGCTTCGAAAAACGGGAACAGTTCGGGCGCGTCGAGGTTCCACTCATCGACGTGCGAGCCGATCTGCACGCCTTGCAGCCCGAGTTGTTCGATGCAGCGTTCCATTTCCTGGATCGCCAGCGTTGGCGATTGCAGCGGCACGGTGCCGATGCCGGCGTAATGGCGCGGATGATCGCGGCAGATTTGCGCGGTGTGGTCGTTCAGGAAACGGTGTAGTTCCAGCGCCTGATTGGGTTTCGCCCAATAGGAAAACAGCACCGGCACGGTCGAAATGGCCTGTGCCTGTACGCCGAACTTTGCGTAGTCGGCGATGCGATGTTCGGCATCAAATGCGTTAGCCCAGACTTCACGGAAGAACTTGCCATCCTTGTAGATGCGGTGGCGTCCGTCGGCATCGACCATCACCGGAAAGCGCTCGTCGCCGTATTTTTCGGCGAGGTTCGGCCAGCGGGCCGGCAGGATGTGGGCATGGGTGTCGATCTTGAGCATGCGCGAAGTTTAACTGCTGGCCGCCGCTGCGTCGCGCCCGAGGACGTGCGCTAGCGTGTCGATGCTGTCGGTGATGCGGTCGCTGGCGTCGATCCATGCGGCCACGAGCACGGGGTCGTTGTGCGTGTCGGGCGCGCGCAGCGCGTCGCGCAGGCGGCTTTGCGCCGCGCGCAAGCCGATGCCGGCGGATGCCTTGGAACTGTTGCGCAGCGCTGCAGCCAGCGCGCTCATGGCATGGTCGGCGCTGGTGGCAAAGGATTCGATGGCGCTGCGGTCGGCGAACGGCTTGACCGATTGCCGCACCGATTCCAGCGCCATCGCCGCGCGCAGGAAGCGGTTCGCGTTGGCGAAGATGCCTTCCGCGGTGGCGACGAGGTTCTTCCGCCGCGGTTCGCCGCGCAGCCGGTCGAGCGAGGCTTGTGCATTGCTGCGCGCGCGCCGGCTCGACGCGCGCACGTCCGCGCGCACGCGCGTGTCGTCGCCGACGACGGCGCTGAAATACTGGCGGTACGCATCGAGCAGGTCTGCCAATGCGCCGCGGACACGGCCGCGTTCCCAGGTCGGCCAGAGCGCGTAGGCAAGCAGTGCAAGTGCGCTGCCGATGCCGGTGCCCAGCGCGCGCGCGGCCATCGTGTCCGCTGGCGTCATGCCTTCGAAACTGAGCAACACCACGATCAATGCGGTAAGCAGCATCACGCCAAGGCCATAGTGCATCGTGGTCAATTCGCGGAATCCGAAGCACAGCACGGCGAGCAGGACCAGGCGCGACCACACGTCGCCGAACGCGACATGCACCAGCGCGGTGGCGAGGATCAGGCCGAGCAGGGTGCCGGCGACGCGCAACAGGCCGATGCGAAACGTGCCGGCGAAATCCGGTTTGAGCACGATCGCGCAGGTCATCGGCACCCAGTATCCATGGCCGATGCCGGCGATGCGCGCGCCGGCGACGGCAAGCGCGAGGCAGGCGCCACAACGGATCGCGTGGCGGAACGCAACCGATGACAGGTGCAGGTTGGCGCGCAGGATGGCGAACGGGTTACGCGGGCGCAGGTCTCGCGGCAATGCTGCTTCGCGCGCGGCGAGGCGCAGTTCACCGCGGCTGCCGGCGATATCGGTATTGCGCACGGCAGCGCGCAATTGCCCGCCGAGGGCGCGCGCATGCGCGACGGCGATGAGGCGGAAATTGTCCGCATCCCCGGACTTGTCGAGAGAATCCTGCACCGCATCGAATCCCTCCAGCGCGGCGCTTGCGGTCAGTGCGGGTTGGCCGGCATCGAGCGCTGTCGCGATGGCGTCCAGCGTACGCGCCGCGTATTCGCGCAGGCGCACCAGCGCCGCTTCGTCCTCGACGCTGCCGCTGCGCAGACCACCGAGCGCAAGCAGTTCCAGGCGAATGCGCTCGATCAGTTCGGCCAGCACCCGAAACGCGCCCATGGCCACGCCGCCGGAGCGATCGCGACCGTGCAGCAGGTTTTCCACGTCGGTCAATGCCTGCGTCACCGGTGGCGCCTGCGCGGTGTCGTCGCGCGTGCGCGCGCTCGCGGCGAGTTGCCGACAGGTTTGCGCAAGGGCCATTCGTTCGGGGCGGTAGCGTTGCAATGGCCACGCGGCGATGGCGGACAACATGAGCAGCACGCCGCCGGAAAAAATCAGCAGCGCGGGCCCCAGCGCTTCGAGCGGAGGGCGTGGATCGGCCGAGGTCACGACCAGCAGGATCATGCTGGTCAGGCCGACGCGGCCAGCATCCGGACCGAGCGCGACGAGCAGGCCGCCGGCGATGCCCCAAGCCAGCGCCGCCAGCACGATGGCGGCATCGTTGCCGCCGAGCGTGTAGCCGGCGAATGCCGACAGGCCGGCGCCGGCGGCGGTCGCGAGCATGCGGCGCAGGCGCAGCCGGTACGGCCCCGGCTGGTCGGCGAACATGGTGTTGAGCGCACCGGCGGAAATGCCCAGGCCGATGCCCAGGTGGTCTGTCGCAGCACCGAGCGCGAGCGGCAACGTCACCGCCGCGGTGTTGCGCAACGCGACCGTGTAGGGCACGTCGCGCGGTTTGACTTCGAGCAAGAGATTTAGCATCGCGGCAAGGATAGCGGATCGCCTGTGGCATTCGCGCTGGCCTGAAAAGCCCGGAGATGGCGATTATTTCTTTGCGTCATTCCGGCAGGGAACGCCGGAATCCAGTTGCCACGGACGGCATCCATGCGGTCTGGATACCGGCAATCCATGCCGGTATGACGTCACTCATTCGCGCGAGACGCAACTTTGGCGGTTTTTTTCCGGCGCCGGATTCAAGTGTCCGCAGCCCTTGCACGTGCGCGCATCCAGCGAACCGTAGAAGCGCTCGAACACGGCGGGAAAATCCGTCTCTATGTTGCCGAGCGTGAAGAACTCCTCGAACAGCTTGTGATTGCAGCGCTCACAGAACCAGAGAAGGCCGTCTTTCTCATGTGGCAAGCGCTTGCGTTCGACGACCAGGCCGACCGAGTTCGGCATGCGCTGCGGCGAATGCGGCACGCGTGGCGGCAGGTAGAACACCTCGCCGGCACGGATCGGGATATCGCGCGGGAGGCCCTCATCCTGCACCTTGAGCACCATTTCGCCTTCGATCTGGTGGAAAAATTCCGGGCCTTCGTCCCAGTGGTAGTCGGTGCGCGCGTTCGGTCCGCCGACGATCATGATGATGAAGTCGCCGTCGACGATGCATTTGTTGCCGACCGGCGGCTTGAGCAGGTGCCGGTGTTCGTCGATCCATTTTTGGAAATTGATGGGAGGGGCGAGCATGTCAGCGTCCCTCCGGCAATGCGGCAATGCACTTCAACTCGATCGCGATCGGCGTTGGCAGCGCGGTAATGCCCAGCGTGGTACGGCACGGTTGCGCCGTGGTGAAGTGCTCGGCGTAAATTTTGTTGTAGGTGGCGAAATCGCGCGCCATGTCGGTGAGGAACACGGTCACGTCGACGAGGTCCTCCCAGCGCGCGCCGGCGGCTTCGAGCACCGCGCGCACATTGGCGAACACCTGCCGGCATTGCGCGACAATGTCATAACCGGCCAGCGTGCCATCGGCGTTGTATGCGTTTCCCGGAATCGCATTCGTGGCCGGATCGCGCGGCCCCACGCCGGACAGGAACAGCAGATCGCCGACGCGCCGTGCGTGCGGGTAGGCGCCGACGGGTTTGGGCGCTGTGTCGGTACGAATGCCGGTGCTCACGGTTTGCTTCCTTTGCCGTCCGCGCCGATCGTCACGTCGCGCGAAGTGATGTTGCGGTCGCTGCGGTCCGTGGCGATGATGCGGTATTTTCCCGGGCGCAGGAACAGGCGGCTTTGGGCGGAGCCTTGTCCGCTGATCACGCGGCTGGCCAGGTCCGCGTTCGGCGCGACGATATCGAGCAAGGCGCGGTCGGCAGCCACGGCATCGTCGCTTTCATTCGCATAGCGTGCCTGCACGAGGCAGGGAAAGTGTCCGCGGCACATGTCGCCCGATACCGGGTACGGTACGCGCAGACCACCCAGCGTCAGCCATGCCGGGCGTTCATCGCCTCGTACCGCAGGCGGGAAGACCACGCTCACGTCATACAGCTTCGGCTTCAGCGTCCAGGTCTTGTCGCCATCGACGAACACGATCGGCCACTTGGGGCGAAACGCTTCCATGATTGCCGCGTAATAGGGGTGGTCCTGATCCGGCCGCGCATGCTGGATCATCATGGTTTGCTCGATGCACAGCGGATCGATGCCCGACATTTTCTCGAAGAATTCGGCCATGCTGCTGCCGCCCAGGTATTTGCCGGTCTTCTGGATATGCGCGAAGCCGGCGTCGACGACGAGTCGCGCATTCGGATCCTGCTTGAACACGTGATACAGGTTTTGCGCGCCGGCCAGTTCGCGCGCGTCGCCGGATCCGGCGTTCTCCACGTCATAGGCGACGACCTTGTAGCCGAGCTTCAATGCAGTGCGCACCATCTCGCCATACAGCGGCTCGTCGATGTAGAAACCGCTGTCCGGCGTCGGATAGCCGCGCTGGTTGAGTTCCTTGTCGTTGCGATACAGCGTCTCGGCGGCGAAATAGTTGTAACCCTCGGCACGCAATTTCGCCAGCAGTTCGATGGTAAGCGTGCGCGTCACCGGTGCGCTGTGCGCCTCGTTGAAGAACACGGCCTTGCGCTCCTTGGCCAGTTCAAGGATCACGTCGGCTGCGGGTTCGACGCGCCAGCCCGCGGTTCTTGTTGACCCGGCCGTGGATAAATCAGTTCCGGTCCCGGGAGGTTGGTTGAAGCCCTTGGAATAGCGAGCTGCTGGCGTTTCCAAGTCGCGTGCTGAGCCGCCAGCAAGGGGGCTGCGCGCATCGTCGGGCTGTGCCGGCTGGGCGATGGAGAAACTGTCCGCCGCGCCGTCGTAATCGCCGATGAAGGTTTGGAACCACGACAGGTACTGGCCGAAGATGAGCTGGAACGCACGCTCGTGGTTGGCGTCGTAATGCGCCTTCATGTAAAGGTATTGCGCGAGCAGTCCGTTTTGTTTGCGCGCATCGCGCATGATCTTGTCGGATTCGTCGGCCGCCACCAATTGCAGATGCCGCCATTCCGCGGGCGACATGTCGCTGGCGCTCGGCGTGGTGTGTTCGGCATCCGCGGCGGCGTTGCGCAAGCCGCCGCCGGCGAGACAGGCCAGCAGGAGTCCGGTGAAAACCGCAGGGCGTAGTGGTCGCATGCCTACTCCAGATTGATGCAGACGTTTTTTGGTTCGGTGAAGAAGCGCAACGCGTCGAGGCCGCCTTCGCGGCCAATGCCGGACTGCTTGACACCGCCGAACGGGGTGCGCAAATCGCGCTTGAGCCAGCAGTTGACCCAGACGATGCCGGATTCCAGCCGCGCCGCCACGCGGTGCGCGCGCGCAAGGTGCGTCGTCCATACGGACGCGGCGAGGCCGTAGTTCGTCGCATTGGCCAGCGCTACGACTTCATCCTCGTTGCCGAACGGAATCAGGGTCACGACTGGCCCGAAGATTTCTTCCTGATTCGTGCGGCACGCGGGCCCGAGGCCTTCGATCACGGTCGGCGCGACGAACCAGCCGCCGGCGCACCGTCCTTGCACTCGAACCGCGTCGCCGCCACACAGGATCGTGCCGCCTTCCTCGCGCGCCAAGGCGATGTGGCCCATGACCTTGTCGAAATGCGCTTGCGACACCAGCGCGCCGAGGTCGCTGGCCGGATCCCGCGGATCGCCCACGCGCAGCGCGCGCACTTTTTCCACGAATTCGGCTTTGAATTTCGCGTAAATCGATCGCTCGACGAGGATGCGCGATCCGCACAGACAGATCTGGCCCTGGTTGGAAAACGCCGACCGCACCAACGTGGCCCAGTTCGTTTCGTTCGCTTCCCAATCGGCGAAGACGAGAGTGGGATTCTTGCCACCCATTTCGAGCGAGGCTTTCACGAAGCGCGGCGCGACGGCCGCGGCGATGGCCGCGCCGGTGCGCGTGGATCCGGTGAACGAAATCGCCTTGATGCCGGGATGCGCGACCAACCTCTGGCCGGTTGCTGCACCGCTGCCGTGGACGATGTTGAGCACGCCCGGCGGCAATCCGGCGTCGATGCAGACTTGCGCAAACATCCATGCCGTCAGCGGCGTGATTTCCGACGGTTTCGCGACGACGGTATTGCCTGCGGCGAGCGCGGGCGCGATCTTCCAGGTGAACAGGTACAGCGGCAGGTTCCACGGCGAGATGCAGGCGACCGCGCCAAGCGGCTGGCGCAGCGTGTAGTTGATCGCTCCGTCCATCGCGTGCGCTTCGGACGCGAATTGAGTGACCGCCGTTGCGAAGAAACGCAGGTTGGACACTGCGCGCGGGATGTCGAGGCTACGCGCAAGCGCGACAGGCTTGCCGCTGTCGCGCGATTCGGCGTGTGCAAATTCCTCCAGTCGTGCTTCGAGCAGCTCGGCGATCCGGTTCAGGAACCGTGCGCGCTGCGCGACCGGGGTCGCCGACCAGTGTGGGAACGCCCGCGTCGCGGCGGCGACGGCAGTATCGATGTCGGCGCCATCCGAATCCGGGCAATCGGCATAGTGCGCGCCGGTCGCCGGTTCGAACACGTCCAGCCAATGGTCGTGCTGCGGCGGAGTCAGCCTGCCGTCGATGTAGTTGGCGAGTTTGAGGCGTTCGGACATGCCGTCACTGTAGCGCCAGCGGCGGCTGTGCGAAACAGGGCGAAGGTCACGCAAACAGTTTGCGTTGCACCGGGACGAAACTCTTGCGGTGCGCTGCGCAGGGACCAAGGCGTTCGAGAGCGGCGAAATGCTCGGGCGTCGGGTAGCCCTTGTGCTTGGCGAAGCCGTAGCCGGGATGGATGGTGTCGAGGTCGCACAGGATACGGTCGCGCGTGACTTTCGCGAGGATCGACGCGGCGCCGATCGCGGGCTCGGTGGCGTCGCCATCGACGACGGCACGCGCAGCGCAGCACAAGTCCTTCGGCAGGCGATTGCCGTCGATCAATGCCAATTGCGGCGCGGGAGAAAGCGCGGCGAGCGCGCGCGCCATGCCGAGCAAGGTGGCCTGCAGGATATTGAGCCGGTCGATGTCGGCGACGCCGATCTCGATCACGCTGAAAGCCAGTGCAAACGTGCGGATTTGCGCGTCGAGGAATTCGCGCCGAGCCGCGCTGAGCGTCTTGGAATCGGCGAGTCCATCGATCGGCCGCGAAGGATCCAGGATCACCGCGGCGGCTACGACCGGACCGGCGAGCGGGCCGCGGCCGGCTTCGTCGACACCGGCTACCAATGATTTACCGATGCACGACGTTTCATTCATGGACAGCGTGCAATGTGTCGAATACGTAATTGTCGTAGGAACCCAGCAATGGCTTGTTCGGGCAGTCCAGGTAACGGCCCTGGCAGCGTTCGCGCATCAGCGCGCTGGCCTGGAAGAACGCGTCTTTCGGCACGCCCGCGATGTCCAGGATCAGCGAACCGGCGAAACTGATGTCCAGGGCGGGATAACTGTAGCCGCTGCGCGCCGGCTTGTAGTTGGTCTTGAGCATGAAATAGGTGATGAAGTTGGAATCGGGCACGGATGGCGGCACGATTTTCTGCAACGCCCGGATCGCGCCCTCGAACGATGGCTGGTGATCGCCGAAATGAAACAACAAGGCTGGACGCCCGCTGTCGAGCAGGGTCTTTTCGATGTGCGTAATTGCCGCATCCGATCCAGAAACCCGGTACAGGTAATTGGCGAGATTCAGGTTCAGCCAGTCGTCCAGGTCCTTCGGTTTCCAGCGTCCGGGAAACAGGGGCTTGTCGAACGGCGGCGGCATGGTCTTGTACGGATCCATGTGCGGACCGTGCTCGCGCAAGGTCAGCATCATCACGAACAACGGCTGTTTGCCGATCGTTTTTTTCTCTTGCGCGTAGATGCGGTCGAAAACCTGCACCAGATCGCTGTCCGGCGATTCCCACGACAAGCCGTAATCCTGGCCGTCGTAGAACTTGTCGAAGCCGTAATCCTTGTAGGCGTTTCGTGCATTGATGAAATCGCCGGTCATCGGATAGATCGCGATGACGCGATAGCCGGCCGCATGCAGCACGCGTGGCAGCGTGTAGGTGACTCGCGGTGCCAGGTTGTACGGCGCGTACAGGCCGGCTTCGCCGAAGCTCAGGTGATCAAGGCCCGTAAGCAGTGCGAATTCGGATGTCCAGGTGCCGCCGCCCCACACGTGCATGGTCGCCAGGCCGTGCGCGCGCGTGCGGCCGTCGGCCTGGAACATCTTTACCTTGCACAGCGCCGCGATCGTGCAGTCCTTGAGCATGGACGGATCGAACGTGCTCTCCTCGAGGATGGAGACGATGTCCGGATGTTCCTGCGCGCTAACGAAGCGGGTCGTGGCGCATGCGCGCTTGGCGCAGGCCGGTGGATTGTCGGTCGGCGATTGCGTCCATACCACGCCCTTTTCGGCACCCGCGTCCGGTTTGGGAATGACAATCTGGGTTTGCCAGAACGAGGCGAAGAAATCGACGATGTAGTTGCGGTCGTTCATCATCGCCCACATGCCCTTGTCGAACACGCTGGAGAAAGGTCCGCGCGGGGAATCCACCGCGATCAGCAGGGCGATGGCCGCAATCGCGCCGATAATTTGCAACGCGCGCCGCTGTACGGGGCGCTGGTGCGCGAACAGGCGCGGACGGTCCAGCCACCACACGAGGATCAGCGATCCGGGAATCAGCACGGCGCCGGCGACCAGCGCGACCATGATGCTCGGGTAGTGATGGGCGACGTCGAGCAGGTCGCGGTTGAGGAAGTAGACGAGATCCGGCGCGAGCAGGGGCGTGGTCAGGTACTTGAACTTGATTGCGCCGGCGACCAGCAATCCGCCGAAAACCACGCTGGGCACGGCCAGGGCGAACGCCGGCCGCCGGCTTGCGAACGCGACCAGCAACGCGCTTGCGATGATCAAGGCCAGGGCGAACAGGCATTCGTCGCGTTCGCTCGAGGCGAACGGGCCGGCAATCAGCAGGGCGATGAATCCGATGGCAGCGACCGCAGTGACGATGCGCGTGCGTTTCGGGAGCGGCAGTTTCATGGCCGCATCATAACGGCTGGACGTGAGCGCCCGCTGACGCAGCGCACAGTTGCGCGATGGCCTCCGCCGCCGCCGCGCTACCGCCGCCGTCCAGGGATTCGTGCAGGCGGCGGAATTGGCCGAGCAATTCCGGCGGCACTGCGCGTACGCGCAGGAATGGCAACAACGTAGTGGCCAGCGCATCGGGTGTGCAGGCGTCCTGCATAAGCTCCGGCACGATGCGCTTTCCGGCAAGGATGTTCGGCAAGGAATAGACATCCGTGCGCAACATGCCGAGCGATTTGACGATGAAATGCGTGAGCGGTGCGATGCGATAGGCCACCGCCATCGGACGCTTTGCCAGCGCGGCTTCCAGTGTGGCGGTTCCCGAAGCCAGCAGAACCGCGTCGGATGCGATCATCGCCGCGTGCGCATTGCCGTCGATGATATGCAGGTCGGCGGGAATCGGCGCGAGTGCGGAAAACGCGGCGCGACAGCGTGCGTTTGCCATCGGGGCGAGGATACGCAATTCCGGCAGCGCATTTTTCAGGATCGTCGCCGCGCCGAGAAAATCACGGCCGAGTCGTTGAATCTCGCCGAGCCGACTGCCGGGCAGCAACGCGAGGATTGGTACGTCGCCTGGCAGTCCCAATGCTTGTCGCGCGGCGGCCTGGTCCGGTTCCAGCGCAAACGCATCAGCGAGTGGATGGCCGACGAAGCGTGCGTCAACGCCGTGGCGCGCGTAGATCGGCGGTTCCATCGGAAACAGGCACAGCACGCGATCCGCGCTCGCGCCGATCTTCGCCGCGCGCGACTCGCGCCAGGCCCACACCGATGGGCTGACATAGTGCACGGTGCGGATGCCGGCGCGTTTCAACTTCTTCTCGAGGCCGAGATTGAAATCCGGCGCGTCGATGCCAATGAACGCGGCTGGGTGGTGCTGCAACGTGCGCTTATATACGTCGCGCCGAATCGCGAGCAACTCGGGCAGGTGTGTGAGCACTTCGACCAGGCCCATCACCGACAACTTCTCTGCAGGGTGCCAGATATGCATTCCCGTTGCGGCCATCCGCGGGCCACCGATACCGGCAAAGCGTGCGTCGGGAATACGCTCGCGCAGGGATTGAATCAAGCCGGCGCCGAGCAGGTCGCCCGAGGCTTCGCCGGCGACGAGGACGAACAGCGGACTCGCGTCCGGCGTCATCGCACCAGACTGCGTTGCCCGCGCTCGATGAAGTCGAGCATGCGCTTGACGTCGGGTTCCTCGGCGGCGATGCGCGCCAGTTCCTCTCGCGCTTCCTCGAACGGAATCTTGGCGACGTACAGTGTCTTGTAAGCACGCTTGATCGCGGCGATGCGCTCGGGTGAGAAGCCGCGGCGCTTCAAGCCTTCGCTGTTGATGCCGCGCGGCCGGCCCTGGGTGTCGGCGTCGGCGGCGATCATCATGAACGGCGGCACGTCGCCGCTGAGCAGCACGCCCATGCCGATGAACGCATGCTCGCCGACGCGGCAGAACTGGTGCACGCCGGCAAATCCCGACAGGATGACGTGATCGCCGATTTCGACGTGGCCGGCGAGCGTGGCGTTGTTGGAAAACACCGTATGGTTGCCGACGATGCAGCCATGCGCGATATGCGCGTAGGCGAGGATCCAGTTGCTGTTGCCGACGCGGGTCGCGCCGCCCTTGTCGCCGCGGTTGATCGTCACGAATTCGCGGATCAGGTTGTCGTCGCCGATGACGAGTTCGCTGCGCTCACCCTCGAATTTCTTGTCCTGCGAATCGCCGCCGATCGAAGCGAACGGGGCAATGCGGTTGTTGCGTCCGATTCGGGTCGGGCCCTGGATCACGACATGCGGCGCGATCGTCGTGCCGTCGCCGATTTCCACTTCGGCGTCGATCACGGAAAACGCGCCGACGCTTACATTGGCGCCGAGTTTCGCGCTCGCGTCGATTTGTGCGGTCGCATGGATCATGCGCCGCTGCGCCCGGCACACAGCAATTCGGCCTCGGCGACCTGCTTGCCGTCCACCAGCGCGCGGCAAGCGAACAGTCCCATGCCGCGCAGCATGCGCTTGAGTTCGACGTGCAAGGCCAACTGGTCGCCCGGAACCACCATCTGCGTGAATTTGGCGTTGTCCACCTTCACCAGGTAATACATTGGCTGCGTTTCGTGCTTTGGCGTGGACAGGAACACGAGCAGGCCGGACGCCTGCGCCAGCGCCTCGATGATCATCACGCCCGGCATCACCGGATGACCGGGGAAGTGGCCCTGGAAGTGCGGCTCGTTGAAGCTGACGTTCTTGAGCGCGACCAGGCGCCTGGAATGCTCGAACTCGACCACGCGATCGACCAGCAGGAACGGGTAGCGGTGCGGCAGCAAGGTCATGATGCGCTCGACATCGAGCGGCAGTTCGAGCGTGGGGATGTTCTGGGTCATTGTTTTGCTTCCTTTTCCAGTTGCTGCACGCGCCGAACGAGTTCATCCAGGTGTTTGAAGCGTGCTGCGTTGCGGCGCCAGGCGCGATTATCCTGTATTGGCGTGCCGGAGGAATATTCGCCCGGCTCGACGATCGAATGCGTCACCAGGCTGCGCGCGGTGATCGTCACCTTGTCGGTGATCGAAATATGGCCGACGATGCCGGCGCCACCGCCGATCAGGCAGTAGCGGCCGATCCGGGCGCTGCCGGCCACCGCGGCGCAGCCGGCCATCGCGGTGTGTGCGCCGACCTGGACGTTGTGCGCGATCTGGATCTGATTGTCCAGGCGCACGTCATCTTCGAGCACCGTATCGCCGATCGCGCCACGGTCGATGGTGGTATTCGCCCCGATTTCGCAATCGTCGCCGATGCGCACGCCGCCCAGTTGCGGCACCTTGATCCAACCGCCGTGATCGGACACGCTGCGGTCGAAGGCAAGGCCGAAACCGTCCGCGCCGATCACTGCGCCGGGATGCACAAGCACGCGCTTGCCCAGCGCGACGTCGCGCACGAGCGTTACGCGTGCGACCAGATGCGCCTGCGCGCCGACATGGCAGCGATCGCCGATGCTGCAATGCGCGCCGAGCACGGCGCCTTCGCCGATTTCGGATTGCTCGCCAATGACACAGAACGGCCCGATCGATGCGCTCGCGGCGACGCGCGCGCTTGCGGCAACGACGGCGCTCGGATGAATGCCGGGCGAAGCCGCGACGGTGCGCTCGAACAAGCCGGCGATTTTCGCGAACGCGACATAGGGATCGGCCGCGATCAGGCAGGCGCCGCGGCGCGCGTCGGCATCCGCTTCGCGCAGTACCACGATGCCGGCCTGGGTATTGGCCAGGTGCGCGCGGTAGTGCGGATTGGCGAGAAAGGCCAACTGGTCCGGCGTGGCGGTTTCCAGCGTGCCGATGCCGTGGATGGATTGACTGCCATCGCCACGCAACTGCAATCCGAAGCGTGTGGCGAGATCGGCAAGACTGTGGCGCGACGCGGTCATGGCGCCGCGCCCGCGGGTTTTGCATGGCGCAACTGGTCGAGCACGGCATCGGTGATGTCGATGCGCGGGTTCGCGTACACCACGGGACTGGGCACGATCAGGTCGTAGCCATGCGCGCGCGCGTAGTCGACGACGGTGTCGTTGATCTGCTGCCAGACGCGGTCGCGATCCGCCGCCGCGCGTGTATTGAGTTCATTGCGCAAGCTGTCGCGGGTGCGCTTGATCGCGCCATCGAGAGTGTCGATCTGGCGCTTGAGTGCGTCGGCGTCGGCCTTCGACATGATCGCGCCATCGCGCGCGTAGCGTTTGTTCATGTCGGCCAGGCGCGCTTCGTCGGACTTGAGGGTGGCGTCGCGCGGCGCGAACTCGCGTTGCAGGCGCGCACGGCTTTCGACCATCTGCGGCGCGTTGTCGATCAGGCGCTTGAGATCCACGTAGCCGACCTTGCCGGCCGCGGTCTGTGCCATGGCCAGAATGGGCACGAATGCCAGGGCCAGCGCGAATGCGCTGACGTACCGCCATTTGCCAGCGCTAGCCCTCACCCGGAAACCCTTCGCGTTGCCTTCCCAGCCTGAATCATACGCAAAGGGCCGGATTTGCACAGCCCTTCGCGCGGCAGATCAGAACGTGGTTCCGAAGTTGAACTGCAGCGTCTCACCGATGTCGCCGGGTTTGGAGCGGATCGGGCGGCCCAGGTTGATCACGATCGGGCCGACCGGCGCCTGCCAGTGCAGCGAAATGCCGGTGGAAGCGCGCATTTCGCTCCAGGAAATCCCGTTGTTGCTGTACAGGTTGTTGCCCAGCGACGGATTGTTCTGGTTGAACACGTTGCCGACGTCCAGGTACCACGACAGGCGCGTGGCACTGTCGTCCTTGACGAACGGCGTCGGGAAGATCAGCTCGAACGATGCCACCGTCTTCAGGTTTCCACCCAGCGGCTGGCGGCAATAGTAGTTGCTGGCGTCCGTGCATCCAGGGGCCAGCGCGTACGGGCCGAGCGTGTTGTCACGGAAGCTGCGCACGTCGGAAACGCCGCCGGCGTAGAAGTTCTCGAAGAACGGCAGGCCGTTGACCTTGAGCGGTGCGCCGGTGGCCGGATCGATGCCGTTTGCAGCGCGCCAGGTATTGCCATAACCGATCG
Source organism: Lysobacterales bacterium PRO7 (assembly GCA_021404785.1). GTDB lineage: Bacteria > Pseudomonadota > Gammaproteobacteria > Xanthomonadales > Rhodanobacteraceae > Rudaea. Next base: position 77,186 of record QWHH01000006.1, on the reverse strand, counting down.
TGGTCGAACCTTCGAACGTGATGCCGTCGGTGACCGGCAGGTACTGTGCGTAGCGGTAAATCAGCTTGTAGTACTCGACCGTGGAGCCTGGAAGGGCCACTTCCGCAGACAGTTGCTGCAACGAACCATGGGTCGGGTTGAAATACTTGTTGCGTGTATCGTGCGCCCACGAAGCCGTGATCGACCAGTTGTGGAAGGTCTGGTGGTTAAGGCGCTGGATGTAATCGACGATCGGCTGCGGCGAGTAGTTCACCGTGTAATAGATGATATTGCCGTTGGCGTCCTTGATCGGATTGCCATTGGCGTCGGTTTCCGCAACCGGGTAGCCCGTCAGGATCTTGGTCTTGCTCACGCCCAGTTGCAGGTTGACGGTGTCGTTCTCGCTGATCGGCAAGCCGACATACGTGGAAAACGCGCCGGTATTGCTCAGGTAGTTGGCGAGGTTGGCCTGCTGCTGGTTCAATTTGGAGTACGACAGGTCGTAACCCAGGCCGATGCCGCTCGGCGTCAGGTACGGCTGATAGTACGACAACGCGTACTTGGTCACGAAGTCGCTCTTGGACACCGTCAGCGCCGCGCGGTCGCCGGTGCCGAGGAAGTTGTTCTGCGACACCGAGGTGCTCAGCACCAGGCCATAAACCTGCGAATAACCGACGCCGAACGTGAACGCGCCGGACGAGGTTTCCGTAACCGCAATGTCGACATCAACCTGGTCGTCCGTACCGGGCACCTTGGGCGTGGTGATGTCCACCTTGCTGAAATAGCCAAGGCGCTGCAGACGCACCTTGGAGCGGTCGATGGCCGCCTGCGAGTACCACGCGCCTTCGAGCTGGCGCATTTCGCGGCGCATCACCTCGTCCTGGGTGACGAGATTGCCCTTGAACACGATGCGGCGCACGTATACGCGCTTGCCGGGATTGACGAAGAAATTGATCCCGACGGTGCGCTTTTCGCGGTCGATGGACGGAATCGGCGTGACCTGCGCGAAAGCGTAGCCGATGTTCGCCAGCACGGCGGTCATCTGTTGCGCGGATTTTTCCAGTTTCTGGCGCGAAAACACGTCGCCGTCGTGGGTGACGATCAGCTTGCGCATGTCCGCTTCGGCAAGCACCAAGTCGCCGCTGAGCTTGACGTCGGAAATCTTGTAGACGTTGCCTTCGGTGATGTCGGCAGTCACGTACATCGCGCGCTTGTCCGGGCTGATGCTGACCTGGGTGGAATCGATGCTGAAGTCGGCGTAGCCGCGGTCGAGGTAGAACGAATTGAGCTTTTCCAGGTCGCCGGAGAGTTTCTCGCGCGAGTACTGGTCGTCCTTGGAATACCACGACGTCCAATTGCTGGTGTCGGATTCGAAATCGTCGCGGATCTGCGCCTGGGTGAAGGCATGGTTGCCGACGACATTGATCTGCTTGATCTTGGCGACCTTGCCCTCGGCGATGTTGATCGCCAGTTCCACGCGGTTGCGGTCGAGGTTGATCACGGTCGGCTTGATCGTGACGTTGTACTTGCCGCGGTTGTAGTACTGGCGCGTGAGTTCCTGGGTGACGCGATCCAGCGACAGGCGGTCGAAGGGTTCGCCGTCGGACAGGCCGATGTCCTTCAGGCCCTTGAGCAGATCCTCGGTCTTGAGGTCCTTGTTGCCCTTGATCTGGATCTTGGAGATTGCGGGGCGTTCCTTGACCGTGATCACCAGGATGTTGTCCTGGCGCGCGACGGACACATCGCTGAAGAACCCGGTCTTGTACAGCGCGCGGATCGCTTGCGCGGCGCGCTCATTGGTGACCTGGTCGCCCTTTTCGACCGGCAGGTAGGTGAACACCGTGCCGGCGGAGATGCGTTGCAGCCCGTCGATGCGGATATCGGATGCGACGAACGGATCGAACGCGTGGGCTTTGGCGGCAAGGCAGGCGAGCAGTACAAGAGCGGCGATACGCTTCATCGTCACGATCCAACGTTTGTTTTTGTATGCGGGAATGCCGCGGCGACAACCGTCGCGGCCCGGTATTGTAATGTCATCCGGCGACCAAGCGCAGGATATCGTTGTAAAAAGCCAGGCTCATCAGGGCCGCCAACGCCGCCATGCCGACGTATTGCCCGGCGATCAGGGCGCGTTCGCTCAAGGGACTGCCCTTGATCCATTCGATGGCGTAATAGAGCAGATGCCCGCCGTCGAGCATGGGAATCGGCAGCAGGTTGAGGATTCCAAGGCTAAGCGAAATCACCGCGAGAAACGACAGGAACCAGGCCACGCCCATATGCGCCGACGCATTGGCCACCTGGGCGATGCTGATCACGCTGGACAGGTTTTTGGTCGACGCCGCGCCGCTGAGCATGGCGCCGATCATGCCCAGCGTGGCGCTGGTGGTTTTCCAGGTTTCGCGCAACGCGGCCGGAACCGCGCGCAGCGGGTTGTAGCGTTCCAGGGCGTCGTGCGAATTGGCGGCGCCGATGCCGATCAGCCAGCGCTCCTGTCCACCGGATTCGCGGCGTTCGGCGGTCAGGTCGAAGCCCAGCGTGTCGTTGCCGCGTTGCACGGTCAGGTGCAGGCGCGGATTCTGCGCGGCCAGTTGCGGGACTAGCTTGACCAGTTCCGCGAACGAGTCGACTGGCTTGTCGTTGATTGCGGTGATGCGGTCGCCTTCATGCAGGCCTGCCAGCGCCGCGGCGCCGCCGGCGCTCACTGCGCCGACCACGGCGGGCGGCGGCTGCAATTGCAGGCCGATCGTGTCGAAGGTCTTGCTGTCGTCGGCAACGCCTTGCGGCAGTTGGCTCAAGGCCAGCGTATGCGTCTGCGTCGCATTGCCTGTTTTTTGGACTTGCAACGCGACATCCCGGCGCAGCATCGCGGCCTGCGCGATGTCGAGCATGGCTGCGCTCCACGAATCCACGCGCTCGCCGTCCACCGACACGATGCGATCACCGGCCTGCAAGCCGGCGGCGGCGGCCAGGCCTTGCGGCGCGCCGATCACCGGCTGGAAGTCGGGACGACCGACCACGAACATCGCCCAGAACGCGAAAATGGTGAACACGATGTTGAACACAGGCCCGGCGACCGCAATGAGCATGCGCTTGCCGACCGGCGCGGCGTTGTATTCGCCAGCCTCGTGCGCGACCGCCTCGGGATGGTCGGCTTCGCGCGCGTCGAGGAATTTCACGTAGCCGCCGAGCGGAATCGCGCCGATCGCGTACTCCACGCCATCGCGGCCGAAACGCGACCACACCGGCTTGCCGAAACCGACCGAAAAGCGCAGCACTTTCACGCCGCAGCGACGCGCGACCCAGAAGTGGCCGAACTCATGGAAGGTGACCAGCAGTCCCAGCGTGACCAGCAGCCACCAGACCGAACCCAGAAACTCGCTCATCGGATACTCAACAACAGTGCACCCGGCGCATCATACGTTGTGCATGCTGGCGCGCGGTTAAATCGGCGTAAATCAAGGCTTCCAGCGAACCGACCGGTTCAGCGGGCATTGCGTCGAGTGTATCGGCGATGACCTCGGCGATGGCGAGGAAGGGCAGGCTGCCCGCGAGGAAAGCTTCCACGGCGATTTCGTTCGCGGCATTCAGGATCGCCGGCGCGGTGCCGCCGGCGGCGAGCGCGCGATAGGCAAGGCCCAGGCATGCAAATGTCGCACGGTCCGGCGCTTCGAATTGCAACGCGCCCATGTGCACAAGATCAAGGCTTGCCACGCCCGACTCGATGCGTTCGGGCCAGGCCAGCGCATGCGCGAGCGCAGTGCGCATATCCGGGTTGCCAAGTTGCGCCAACGTGGAACCGTCCGCGTATTCGACCAGCGAATGCACGATGCTTTGCGGATGCACGACGACGTCGATCTGATCCGCACGCGCGTCGAACAGCCAGTGCGCTTCGATGACTTCCAGGCCCTTGTTCATCAGCGTGGCCGAATCCACCGAAATCTTGCGGCCCATGACCCAGTTCGGGTGCGCGCAGGCCTGGTCCGGTGTGACGGCGGCCAGTTGCGCGCGTGTGCGGCCGCGGAACGGCCCGCCCGAAGCAGTCAGCACGATGCGGCGGACGCCGGTTTTTTCGAGTCTGCACCGTTCAAGATCTGGCCTGCTGCTCGGCAAACATTGAAATATCGCGTTGTGCTCCGAATCGATCGGCACCAGTTCGCCGCTGCCCTCGCGCAGGGCCTGCAGCAGCAGCGGCCCTGCCATGACCACCGCTTCCTTGTTCGCCAGCAGCAGGCGCTTGCCGGCGCGCGCGGCGGCAAGGGTCGAATCCAGTCCCGCCGCGCCGACGATCGCGGCGATGACGATTTCGGCGTCGCCCGCCGCCGCTTCACGCAAACCGCCGGCACCGGATGCGGCGCGCGTGGCCAGATTTGCCGCCGAGAGTTTGCCGCGCAGTTCGGATTCGAGTGCGCTGTCGGCGATCACTGCCAGCACGGGGCGGTGCTTGGCACACAGGGCAACCAGCGCATCGACGTTGCGATTCGCGCTAAGCGCGGCGATGGCGAATCGGTCCGCATGGCGCGCGATCACGTCCAGCGCGCTGGCGCCGATCGATCCGGTGGCGCCGAGTACTGCTACGCGCTTCATATTCCCAACAGCAATTTGCCGAGCGCAAACAGCGGCAACAGCGCAAAGATGCCGTCGAGGCGATCGAATACGCCGCCGTGGCCGGGGAACAGTGCACCGGAATCCTTCACCCCGGCGTGACGCTTGATCAGGCTTTCGAACAGGTCGCCGACCACGGAAAAACACACGCACAGCAGGGCCAGCGCGACGAGTGCGGGCAGCCGCAAATCCTGTACGCCGAGCAGCCAGCCGCCGATTGCGGCGACGACGGCCGTGGCGGCCAACCCGCCGTAGACGCCGGCCCAGGTCTTGCCCGGGCTGATCGATGGCGCGAGCTTGCGCCGGCCCCAGCGCATGCCGGCGAGATAGGCGAAGGTATCCGCCGACCAGCCGAGCACGAGCGCGTACAGCGCCCACCAGTGGCCGTGATCCGGAGCGGCGTGAATGCGCATCAGCGCGATCCATGCCGGGAACATGACGAACATTCCGACGACGAGTTTCAGCAGCGTGTTTTCACGCGTCGGCGCCGCGGCAAAGCTGAACTGCTTGAGCCAGAACAGCGCGACGACCCACCACGCGGCACCGGCGGCGATGACGAGGATGACGGTGTCGTGATCGCGACAGCGCCACAGCGCCCAGAACGCAAGCGCCGCGAATGCCAGCAACACGCTGCGCAGCAGACGGTCGCGCAAGCCGGAAAGCCGCGTCCATTCCCACGCCGCCAGCAGGCACAATCCGCCGATGACGATGGCGAACACCGGTGTTGGCAAAAGCAGAATCATTGCGATCGCCAACGGCGCGAGCAACAAGGCAGTGACGACGCGCTGCTTCATTTTTGCGATCCTCCCTGATCGCGGGAATCAGGAAGCGGCCGCACGTGGCCGTACATTTCACCAAGCCCTCCAAATCTCCGCTCACGTTGGGCAAATTCGTCGATCGCGAGCTGCAGGCAGTCGGCGTCGAAATCCGGCCACAACACGTCGCTGAAATACAATTCGCTGTACGCGGCCTGCCAGAGCAGGAAGTTGCTGATGCGCTGTTCGCCGCCGGTGCGGATGAACAGGTCCACCGGCGGCAGGTCGGCGAGGCAGAAGAATCGTGCGATGGATTTTTCGTCAATCGCTGCGGCCGCGATTTCGCCGCGTTGCGTGGCCAACGCGGCCTGCTTGACGGCATTGGCGATGTCCCAGCGTCCGCCATAATTGACCGCGATGTTCAAGGCGAGCCTGGTGTTTGCGCGAGTCTTGTCCATGGCCGCCGTCATGCGCTCGCGCAAGGCCGGCGCAAAGGCAGATAGATCGCCGATGAAGTCGACGCGCACGCCGTTGCCGTGCAGTTCATCCACCTCGCGGTCGAGCGCTTTCAGGAACAGTTCCATCAACGCGCCGACTTCGTCCTTGGGGCGCTGCCAGTTTTCGCTGGAAAACGCGAACAGGGTCAGCGCGACGATGCCGCGACGCAGACAGGATTCGATCGTCGCGCGCACGGCCTTTTGCCCGGCGCGATGGCCGAAGCTGCGCGGCTGGAAGCGCGCCTTCGCCCAGCGCCCGTTGCCATCCATGACAATGGCGATGTGACGCGGCAGGCGCGATGCGGGTTTGTCCGCATCGGACGAGTCCGGCAATGCGGGCTGCGACGAATTCAGGCTACCCTCCACGGCGCGGATCTCACAGCGCCATCAATTCGTCTTCCTTCGCCTTCACCACCGCATCGACGTCCTTGATCGACTTGTCGGTGAGTTTCTGCACCTCGTCGTCGGCGCGGCGTTCCTCGTCTTCGGTGATCTGCTTGTCCTTGAGCAGTTCCTTGACCTGGTGCAGTGCATCGCGGCGGATGTTGCGGATCGCGATCTTGGCGTTTTCGCCTTCATGCGAAACGTGCTTGGCCAGATCCTTGCGGCGTTCCTCGGTGAGCGCCGGCATGATCAGCCGAATCGTCGTGCCTGCCGTGGTCGGATTGAGTCCGAGATCGGAGGCGAGAATGGCTTTTTCCACCGGCTGCACCATGTTCTTTTCCCACGGTGTGATGGTGAGCGAACGCGCATCGGAGACAACGACGTTGGCGACCTGGCTGAGCGGCACATCCGAGCCGTAGTAGTTGACCTTGATGTGTTCGACGAGTGCCGTGCTGGCGCGGCCGGTGCGCAGGCGCTGCAACTCGTGTTTGAGCGCGTCCACGCTTTTGCTCATGCGCTGCTGGGCATCCTGTTTGATGGTGGCGATCATGCGCGACTCCGCGGTCCATTCCGAATGCTGCGCAGTATAGCAGCGCGGCCAAACGCGCCACGACGATCCGGAGTAGCGTCAACCCACGCGAAAGCCATCTGCCGCGGATTCCGCTCTGGTATAGCGGGTCGCGCGCACACGCCGCAGTTGTTGCTCGAACAGCAGTTCCTGGTCGCATTCGCGACGCCAGTGTTCGCGATCGAGCGCCAGCGCCGATGCGGGCAATCCGATTCGCGCGGCCTCGGCTTGGCGGAATCGGCAGAATTCGGCGTATTCGTTCAATTCCCCGCGCAGCGTGTCCATTGCAGCGTCGACGAGCAAGGCATCGTCGAGCTGGCCGATCACCGCCATGTCGCGGGATATCAGGTGGTGCTCGCCATCGTCGATGTAGTCGACGATGGCGCCCATGATTGCGTACAGGTCGGCGGGCACGTGCCAGCAGGTATCGACATAGGCTGCGCGGATCTCTGCCGCCCGACGCAGGCGCAGGCGGATGAAGGGCATGTCCACGCCCTTGGCCGACGCGCGCAACACGCGACGCGCCGAGCCGGCGATCTGTTCCGCGGTGCATGGCGGGACGTTCGGGTTCACGCGTGCGAGCGTTGCGTTGAAGCGCGCCAGGTTGTCCGCGTTCAGTTCAAGGCGAGCGATGCCGGGCGTGAATATCCCCGAGCGCGCCGGACTCATGTCCAGATTCGGTACGGTGCGATCCCGGTCGTTGGCAGGGTACATGGCGCGCCTCCGTCGGCAGTGCGGCCGCCCCTGGATTCCGGCCGGATACAAGTCTATTACGGAATCGGTGCAGAGGATTACAGGTAATGCGCTGTTTTGGGGGGCACTACTTCGGATTGGCCTGTGCGCCATCTGGAATGGATCGGGAACGGGTGTCGAACACGATGGATTGTGGCTTCCAGCCGGCGCGGCTTGTGAATGCGCTCCAGAACCTGCGCAAGGTGTACCACTGCATCACGCTCATGCCGCGGCCATTATCGGCGTCGACGATCGCGTCGTCCACGCCATTGCGGCGCGGTGGTTCGCCATACAGCGCGGTGCCGAACAGGTTGTCCCAGATCGACAGCACCTGGCCGAAATTGCAGTTGTGCAGGTTCGGCCGTGCCGGATCCGCCGCCATGTGGTGCAGGCGATGGAAGCGCGGGTCGACGATGAGCTTGTCGAAGACGCGTCCGAAGCCAAACCGCGTGTTCGTGTGCGCGAGGTTCTGCACGAGCTGGGTCAGCAGCACCAGCACGGCGAACTGGCCGGCATCCACGCCCATGACCAGGCCTACGGTTGCGAGCAGGCACGATTCGAGCACGAGGTCGAGCCAGCTCACGCGCGAATTCGTCCAGCAGTTCACCTGGCGCTGGCTGTGGTGCATGTTGTGCAACGCCCACCACCAGGGAATCGCATGCTGGGCACGGTGCATCCAGTAGTACGCCAGATCGTTCGCGGCGTAGTACAGCGCAAAGGCAAGGTAGGGATGCTCGTCGATGTGCGGAATGTAATGCAGCAGCCCGTCGGCAGGCAGGCCGATCCAATCGAGCGCGTTGCCGAAGGCGCGGGCAAAGGGCGAGAGCACGACAAACGCGAGCAACGGGCCCAAAGCCACCAGCGCAAAGGCGAAGCGCAGATCGACTCCGGTCAGCCTGCGATCTTGCCAGCGTTCCGCCGGCGCCAGTTTTTCGAGTGGGCGGAACAGGCAGCCGATGATGGCGATTTGCACAAGTCCGATCAGCAGCGCTTCGGCGATCGCTTCGGGTTCGCCGAACAGGGCGTCGAGGTGCGCGAACGCCAACACCGGCCCCACTGCGTGCGCAGAGAACCAGTCAACGGCAAGCCACCACCAATACGCCAGGACATCGAACATGCTGCGAGCCGCGGTAATCCCTACCAATCCCGTGACGCGCAGCCGTGGTCAGAAACTGCGCGTCAACCTTGCTTCAAGAGCATACTTGAAGTCGTACACCGAATCGCCCCAGAACTCGCGCTGGATGTTGGCCGATGCGGTGTAGCGTTCGCCGATGCCATAGTCGAAGCCAAGACCATAGGCGTGGTAGTCGTGCTGGGTCAGGCGCTGCCTTTCATACCAGAATTCGTTGAAGGGCGGCGGTCCGAAGGCGGCGCGTGCGCCGAAGCCCGCGCGACCCGTCACGAAGCCGCGCACCGAAAACTTCTCGTTGACGAACCAGCCCAGTTCGCCGTCGAAGCGTTGGTAGCCGGCATTGACGCCAAGCACATGCTGGCTGAACGCGTAGCCGTAGCCGAGCTTGTAGTAAAAGTTGGTGAAGTCGAACTGGTGCGCCAGAGTTACGTCCAGCAGCAATTGGTGCAGATCCTGTCCCACCACGCCGTTGCCATAGGTTGGATAGTCGTGGGTCGGGATTGTTGCTGTGGCCGACGGCGTGATGTAGTAGCCGCCGATGTTCGCATGGTAGGCCACGCCGAGGTTCCAGTCCTGCCAGGCACCGTGATACTTGCCGTCGTCAAGGAAAGGCTCGCCGGGGTGCTGAGGAGTCTGGGGCGGATAGTTGGCGCATTCCGGCGCCGCCGTGGTGCTGGGACAGTTGATGAACATCGGGGGCGTGTTGGCGCGGCCGGTGAAGTAGCGCACGCCTCCAAAGATCGTCCAGTCGTTGCTGATGTTGTAGCTTGCGTCGAGGCCGCTGCCCAACATGTGCACGTTGCCCAGGGGCAGCTTGACGTTGGATCGCAACCAGAAGCCGTTGATGTCGGTGTCGAAGAAAGCGACGGAAACACTGCCGTGCCCCGCAGGGCTGTCGCTGGTATTCCCACTCGATGGTGCGGTCGGTTGCACCTGTGCGCTCGCTATTGACGAGACTGCGGCCCCGGCGATGGCCAAGGCGATGGTCGATGCTGCGATACGAAGGCGCATGTCTGCTTCCCCTTTCGGTTGAATGCAAAACTCCCTGATCCCCGCGCGACGCACAGGTATAACCCGCACACCTGCGAATGCCAGCGTCAGGTGCCGCGCGACTTCATGGTTTCCTCGATGGTCTTGAGGAACTGGTTGAGATTCGCGTTTTCGTTCAGCGCCAGCGGAAACTGCTTGCGCACCGAAGCTTCGTCACCGTTCGGAAACACCGGAATCAGCGCCGGTTCGTGCGAGATGTTCGCGAGCTGCGGCTGGATCGCTGCTAGATCCCCGGCGTAGGTGATGATTACGTCGTAGTGCTTCGTGGCCAGCGCCTTGCCGAGCGCGTCCGGCGTATTCACGACGGTGACGGTGTGACCAGCCTTTTGCAGATTTTCGTCGAACAGCTGCATGTCGTTGGTTACCGCATGGCGCTGGGCTGCCGTTGTGCCGGAGTAAAGCAGGATCTGCGCCGGATGGCGCGTGATGAAGGCGTGGTAGCGCAGCGCGCCGCCCATGCGGTACATCACTTCGCCGCAGGCCTGCGCGTCGGATGAGGTAATCGCGACGGCCAGCAGCAAGGCGGTGGTCGTCAACGCGGTGGTGGTTACTTGTTTGATGTTTCTCACGGCGATTCTCCGTTGGTGGACGAATGCTGCTCTCCATCCATGGGCTTGGCATCCCTGCCGGTTCCAGGTGCTCGCTTGCCAATTCGGGATTCCGCGTCGGAAATTACAGGCTCCGCGGTGATCGCGAAGAAAACGGGGGTGCTCCATTGCCCGGGCACCGTTTCCAGGTCCAGGGTCGAGATGATTTTCTGCGGATGCGGGTTTGGCAGACGCGGGTCGTTGTATATACCCGGTGTCATCAGGCCGAGCACGCGCTGGATGTCGCCCTGAGTCCAGCCGACCGGGGTCGGTCGATCGTATGGCGTCCAGCCTTTCACCTCGCGCTGGGTGCGCAGCGGCAACACCGCCTCGCTGCCGTCGCGATAGTGTAGGCGGATGTTGGCATAGACGCGTTCCCGGGGTTCGCCCACGCTTTCCGGCGCGAAGAGCAGCACATGCAGCGCGGCGATCGGCTGCGGCGGCACGCGCAGTCCAGTCACCTTCTGGCGCACGGCGAAACGGTATTGCGCGCCGACCGTTTGACCGCCACCGTCCTGGCGCATTTCCAAGGCGCCGCGCCAGTCGTAGTCCACGCCATCGATTCGTGGCAAGCCGAATGGCATGTCGCTCAATGCGGCAATCACCGAGTTCATCACGTTGATTTCCGTTGCCGGCGCCCGGTTGTAGACGCTGCCGAGGTCGATCTGCAGAGGGCCTGCGGCGGGATCGCGCGCCGGAATCGGGTCCGGGCCGATCCAGCCGGCCACGGCAGGTTGCGGGCGCGGCTGAGTTGCCGGCGGCGGGCCGGGGTCGTGTGCGCGCAGGCGCAAATGTTCGCTGTTGTCGGCCATGCGCAAGACGCGCGGTCCCGCATCGCGCGGTGCCAGCAATGCAGCATCGGCATGCAATTCATTCACGCTATGCCGGCTGAGGGCGATCCGCCACAGGCGCCAGTTCGACGAGATGGTGGGATCCACCATCGCAAGCAGGCGACTGTCGTCCGGGCTGAACGCCAGCCGGATGACCGAGCTCATTTGCCCGCCCTGCGCCTGAAGTGGCGACCCGATCGGAGTGAGATCCGCGGTGGAATACAGTTGAACGTTGTTGGCGATGGCGTGGGCGACGAGCCGGCCATCGTGACTGACGGCGAATACGTTCGTCACTTCGCCGCCGCGCAGCCCGGTGACGCTGCGCTCGTCCGTCCCGCCCGGGTCCAGGACTACGCGATCGCGCCCGGCAAGCAGGGGCTTGTCGCCAATCGCGGCAATGCCAATGGGATAGATGCCCGGCACATGCCGCCGCTCGTCGATCTTGCCGGAATTCAGGTCCCATAGCGCAAGATCCGCGTTGTCGGCCTGGGTGTCGTCGATGCTGCGCGTCACCATCCACAGATGCCGCGCGTCGGCGGTAAACGCGGCGTGGATGACGGGTTGCATGGGATCGTTGGGATAGGCGCACAGGGGTTTCAGCGTTTGCGTGTCGAATACCGCGGTGGAGCCGTCGACCGGTCCAGTGGCGAGCAGGCGCGAAGCGTCAGCAGAGAGCAGGAGCTGACGCAGCGGTGCCTTGACCTCGACGTTGCCCGGATCCAAACGACTGCCGCTGGTCAAGTCATAAAGTTCCAGATGCTCCTCGAATCCCTTGGCGTCATTTTTGTTGAAACTGAGCACGGCACGCCGACCATCGGCACTGACCGCCATGTGCTGCGGCGTGTTGTCTAGTGCGATCACAGGCAGGCGCGGCTGCAACGTGGCGGCATCCAGCACATGCAGTCCGGTGCGAGCGACCGCGACCAGCGTCTTGCTGCCAGCCACCAGTTGCGCAAAAGCGATTGGCGGCGGCAGTCGCAACCAAGCCGTGGCTGTGCCATGTGCAGCCGAAAGCACGCGCAAGCGGTCGGAATCGACATCGACCACATGATCGCCATCCGTGTACAGGTTGTCGGAGACCAGCGGCGGCGGCATCGCGTCCAGTTCGGCCGGTTCGGGCAACCGCCACAGACGGATCTCGCCATCCATGCTGGCGCTGGCCAGCAAGCCGGCGCGCGGAGCCGCACTCAGCCAGTACGGTCCGGCGCGCGTGCCGGGCGACGGATTGGCAATCAGGTGTGTTGCTTCACCGAGCATCGGACTCGGTTGCGGCAAATGCCAGACTTCGGATTTGGCGATTCCACCGGCGACCTGGCCGGACAGGACCAGCAGGCGGCTGCGATGATCGATGTCCACGCGCGTGGCGTCGAATTCCGCCTGCATCTCTCCGGCATGCAGCTGTTCGCCGCTGGCGACATCGTAGGCGAAGGCGGTGCCGCTGTTGCGCGCGGCCGCCAGCCAGGCATTGTCCTCGCTGAAACTGAGCCAGCTCACGCGGCTGCCGAGCGGGCCGGAAATCTGGCGCACGGCCAGGGTGCGCATGTCGATGAGAAAAATCTGGCCGTTGCTGGTGCCGACCGCGAAAACCGCGCCATCGCTACTGGCGGACCAGGCGCTGAACGATTCGTGCCGTGGCATCGACACAGGGCGCGGCGCATCGAGGTGGCGCGGATCGAATACGCGCAATTCGCTCATGTTGCGGCCAAATTGCATCGCGTAACGCAGCTCCGGATCCAGCACCCAGAGCGTGCCAACGATTTCCAATTCTCGTGCCGGCAGCGCCAGCGGACGCCACGGGTCGACCTGCCATAGCTGCACGTGGCCGCGCGCGTCGTGCAGCAGCGCATGCCGTGCGTCGGCACTCCAGGTAATGTCGGCGAGGTCGGCGAATTGCTCGGGCGGTGTGACCGCCGACGCATGATCCAGATCGATGAGCACACCGGATGTGCTCGGGTTTGGCAGGAAATCGAACCATTCCCCGGTGACGAGCAAGCGGTGATCGTCGATGAAGTGCGGCAGGATAGGTACCTGGTCGGCAGGCAGGTAGTCGAGCAGGTCCAGGCGGCCGCGTTCGGTCAGAGTAGCCGTGTCGAACCAGCGCACCGAGAGATCGTTGAGTGTGACCGCGAGCAGCTTGCCGTCCTGACTCAGCGTGGTCGCCATCGGATTGGCGTCGGGAATGATGAAACGGTCGATCAGGGCAACGCCCTGGGTTTCGATCATGCCGATCTCACGGCGTTCCAACTCGGCGGGTTTGCCCGCTGCCTGCTTTTCCTCGATGTTGGAGATCAGCGGCGCGAGCGCCTCGAAGCCATTGCCGTCGTTCATCTGGCGTATTGCCGTATCGCGACGCCCGTCCCACAGACGTTCGCTGGAGATTGCCGCACTCTTCGCGGCAAGCGCTCGCTCCGCTTCCGCGCGCTGCGCGTTGGCGTTGGCGCGGCGCCATTGCGTGGTCGTGGCGACCAGACCGATCAGCAACGTCAACAAGGCGAGCAGGGCGATGGCCACGATCTTCGGCTCACGTTGCGCCCAGCGTGCGCTGCGCTGGAGCGTGTTGAGCGGGCGTGCCTTGACCATGTAGCCGTTCTGGAAACGGGTCAGATCCTCGGCCAGGTCCCGCGCGCTGGCATAGCGCTGCGCCGTATCGTAGGCCATGCACTTGAGGATGATCGCTTCGAGGTCGCGCGGCAGTTGCGGGACGTAGCGGCGCGGATTGCGCAGTTGGCCGCCCACGACGAGTTTCAATGTCTCGTGCGGTGTCTGGCCCAGATACGGCGGCTGCCCGGTGACGAGTTCGTAGCCGATCGCGCCCAATCCCCAGATATCCGTGGCCGGGGTGATCTTCTGCGGCCCGGCCGTGGCCTGCTCCGGCGCCATGTAGCTCGGCGTACCGGAGATCTCGTTGTTATCCGCGACCAGGCATTGCTCGAGGCGGCGGGCGAGGCCGAAATCGGCGACATGCGCCGTGCCGTTGTCGTCGATCAGAACGTTCGCGGGTTTCAGGTCCAGGTGCAGCACGCCGAGTCGGTGTGCGTAGTCCACTGCCTCGGCGATGGTGCGCAGCAGTTGCGCGGCGCGGCGCGGTTCGAGCTTGCCGTCGCGTTTGAGCAGCGCGGCCAGGCTGCCGCCGTGGACCAGGCGCATGCTGAAATAATGCAGGTCGTCGACGCTGCCGACTTCGTGGATGGCCACGATGTTAGGGTGCTGCATGCGTGCGGCATTTTGCGCTTCGCGCCGGAAGCGTTCGATGAAGTCGTGCGAGGCCCACGGACCGGCGGCCAGCAGCTTGATCGCCACTTCGCGTTCGAGGCTGGCCTGGCGCGCCCGATAGACCACGCCCATGCCGCCTTCGCCGATTTTCTCGAGCAGCTCGTAATCGCCGAACTGACGTTGCTGCGGATCGGAGAGATCCACTTCCAGTGCATCGGCAGACAACAGCGCAAGCGGGCGATCTTCGTTGCGGTCGACTTCGATGGTCTGGTTGCCGAAGACCAGGGCCGCGATTCCGCCGGCGTCCACCACCCTGCTGACCAGTGGATCGGTCATGGTCGCGTCGTGCTGGCTTTCCGGCCGGGTGCGGGCGTTCATTGTCGCTGCGGCGGATCGTGCAGTATGGAAAACAATGCCGCCTGTTCGGCGGCCAGATCGTCCGGTGAGGCCACGGTATCGGCCAGCTCGCGCCCGGCCAGTTCGCGCAGTCGCTGGCGCAATCGCTTCAATGCCATGGCCAGGGCCATCGGCCGCATGCGCAGGCGTTGCGCAATCGCCTCGTATTCTCCCGCAACCGGTTCGCGCGAAAGATAGCGTTGCAGGGCCTCGAACATGTCCCGATGCCCACCTTGGTGGGCTTCTGTCCTGAGTTTGTTCAGCGCGCGTTCGAGCACTTCCATCGCGAAGCTGCGCTGATACGCGGCCTCGGGGCTCGGTGCGGTGGAGTTGTCGCGCAGGTTGCGGTCTTCCAGATCAGCAGGTGGAACGAGCGGTGCGGAGTCCTCGCGCGCGATCGACGCGCGCCAATCACCAGCCAGAAAAACGTTGAGCTCGCCAAGCAGGAACCGCCGGAAATGGCCGGGCGCCGGGCGTTGGTCACCACCGTCGAACTGGATCGACAGTTGCCGGACGAAATTGCGGGTTATATCCCTGGCGATGTCCGGCGCGTGCCCGCAGCGACGCACGTAGGCGTACACCGGATACCAGAAACGTTGCGCCAGTTCGGCAAGCGCGCCATGGTCGGTATTGCTGTCGTTGGCCGCCTGATGCATGACCACGGACCAGCGCGTGTTGGCAAAATCGTTTCGAGACGTCTGTGGCAGACTCGTCATCGGCATCTCCGGATTGATGCCTGTAGTTCGGGATTTCGCGGTCACGATTACACGGCCGGTAGTCTACTCTCCCATTCGGGTCTGCTACGAAACGAACAAGCTGATCGATTGCCCGAGTTCGTCCAGTTCGTGTTCCAGCTCGTCATTGTCCGCCGCGGTCTGCGCCAGTTGATTGCGGATCAATTCGCGCAGGCGTTGGCGCAGGCGGTGCACGGCCACGGCAATGGTGTTTCGGCGCATGCCGAATTTGGCCGCCACGCGCTCGTAATCAGCATCGTCGGGGCGCTCGGCAATGAAAACGCTCAACTCGCCGAACAACTCGGTCTTGCCGGCCGACTGGGCTTCCTCGCGCAGCGTGCGCAAGGCGTCTTTCACGACGGTGTGCGCCCAGGCGCGGTGAAAGGCGAGTTCGGGTGTTTCCCGGTCGCGCAGGGCGTAGTCGCCGGAAACCATGGTATCGAGTGAACGCAGCTGGGTGAGGCCGCCACGTTTAATGGTCTTTTCCTGATCCAGCACGTCGTTGAGGAAGCGCTTGAGTGCGGTGAGCAGGAAGGCGCGGAAGCTGCCGCGCAGCGGATCGGCCTTCAGGTAATAGCCTTGTTCGATGAAACGCGCGAAAAACGTCTGGGTCAGGTCTTCGGCGGATTCGGCCGTGTAATGGTGCCCGAGGATGTAAGCAAGTACGGGCGGGCGATACATGCGGCACAACGATTCCAGAGCATGCCGGGCCTGCCCCGGTTCGTTACCGGCATTGAGCACCATGCTCCATTGCGTCGTCTGAAACTGACTCACCGCAATCGCTCCCGTTCGATGTGGTCGCGGCATCCCGCTTCGGCAGCCGCGGGCCGCATGGCTACTGTATCGTTATTTCGGCAATTGGCGCTTGCGATTACCAGGACGCAAAAAAGGCCCCGCTTGCGCGGGGCCAAACGTTGGAGACCGGAATAGCGGTGGATTACTTGGCCGCGATGGCGTTCAACTCCTTGGCGTGCGTCGCGGCAAACTGGCCTTGCAGCGCGGAGTAACGCGCCTGCAGGCGGTCGAATGACGCAGCGTAATTCGGATAGCTGGTGCGCGCGCCGAACAGCATGCCGATTTCGCGCGGCGTGAAATTGCGGCGGATTTCCTCGTGCCAAGCCGAACACACGGCGCGGCTGTCGGGCGGCGTGCAGGCCGCGGACATCTTGTCGATGCCTTGCACGCTTACCGTACTGAGCTGGTTGCCGGCGGCGTTGGCCAGAGCGGCGGCGCACAAAAGGCTGGCGCTGATCGCGATGGAAGTAAAACGTTTCATGACATGACTCCTCGTGAGAGCCTGCCGCAGGTCTTCCGGTAACGGGCTGGCGGGCGGATGGCGTCTGCATCCCGGCTGGCGTTGAAGGCGGTCTGCCTTCACCTGTTCAATTCAGGAAAAGCCCGCGCGGATTACACACCCGGATCGCGCGCCGCCGCGCGGCGCCGGGGCGATCAGCTGACCAGCGTGCCGATCGGTTCGCCGCGCATGATGCGCATCAGGTCGCCTTCGCGGCGCATGTCGTAGATGCGCAGCGGAATCTTGTGGTCGCGGCACAAGGCGATGGCGGCGGTATCCATCACGGCGAGCTTGCGTTCGATCACCTGATCGTAGGTGAGTTGCTCGAAACGCTGCGCGCTCTTGTCTTTTTTCGGGTCGGCGCTGTACACGCCATCGACCTTGGTCGCCTTGAGCAGCAGGTCGGCGTCGATTTCGATGGCGCGCAGGGCGGCGGCGGAATCGGTGGTGAAGAACGGGTTGCCGGTGCCGGCGGCGAAGATCGCGATGCGGCCTTTTTCCAGATGCCGGATCGCTCGGCGGCGGATGAAGTCCTCGCAGACCTCGTTGATCTTGATCGCGCTCATCACGCGTACCTTGGCGCCGAGTTTTTCCAGTGCGTCCTGCATTGCCAGCGCGTTGATCACGGTGGCGAGCATGCCCATGTGATCGCCGGTGACGCGATCCATGCCGGACGCGGCCAGGCCTTCGCCGCGAAAAATGTTGCCGCCGCCGATGACGATGCCGACTTCGACGCCGGCCTGCTGCACTTCCATCGTCTCGCGCGCCAGGCGGCTGATCATCTGCGGGTCGATGCCGTAATCGGCCTTGCCGAGCAGGGCTTCGCCGGAAAGCTTGAGCAGGATCCGTTTGTACTTGATCTTGGCGGGCATGCGCGGCTCCGGCGTGTGGGCAAAACGTCCGTATTGTATCCGACTCGCGTAGCCTTATGCCGTCTCGTAGGCCATCACTTTTTCGGGTTCCTGCAGGAAATTTCCCTGCACGAAATTCACCCCGCACGAGAACAGGATCGACATGCTCGCCGCGTCCTCGACGAACTCGGCGACGGTGAGCTTGCCGGCGTGATGCGCCTGGTCGCACAGCTCCTTGATCTTTTCCTGGTGCTCCTTGTTCTTGGGCAGTTCGGCCATGTAGTTGCGGTCGAGCTTGAGGTAATTCGCATCGACGTGCTTGAGCAACTGGAACGAATTCAGCCCGGAGCCGAATTGCTCCAGCGCGAATCCGCAATGCAGTTGCTTGAGCCCGGTCACGAAGGCGCGCGCCGGCTTCAGGCTGGTCACGACCTTGCTTTCCGGCATCTCGAACACCAGCGCGTCACCGCGCAGGCGCGCGTTCTTCAATTGCTGCGAGATCCATGGCAGCAGGGTCTGGTCGTCCAGCGACTGCGGCGTGAGTTTGACGAAGAACGTCGTCTTGTGGCCGGCCTTTTCGCGCTCGGCCAGGGCCTTGATTGCGGCGCCGATGACCCAACGATCGATAGCGGCGAGCAAACCATTCTGCTCGGCGACCGGCATGAAGAAGTTCGGCGTGATCTCGCCCTTGGGACCGTTCATGCGCAGCAGGATTTCGTAGAACTCGCCCTCGGCGCCGTGCAGGCTGATGATCGGCTGGTAGAACAGCACGAAGCCGTTGTTGGCTAGCGCATCCTTGATCAGGGTCAGCCAGTGCTTGTTCTTTTCCTCGTCAGCCTTGTCCTTGGCGGCAGGATCGAACACGTTGATGCGGTTGCCGCCCTCGGTCTGGGCCGTGCGCAACGCGGTGCTGGCCTGGTTGAGGATGACCTGGGCATTGGCGTTCTTCTCGCCGATCAAGGTGCCGCCGATGCTGACGTTGGCATTTACCGACTGCTTGCCGACTTCGAATATACGTTCCTCGAATGCATGGCGCAGCGTCTCGGCCAACTGGCGTACCGCGTCGGCGTTGTACCCGGCAAGCAGCACGCCGAACGCGTGTTCGCCAAAGCGCCCGGCGATATCGGCGTCTTTCAGGTGCCGGCGCATCAGGTTGGCCATGTCGCCGAGCAGCAGGTCCGCGTTGCCCAGGCCAACCGTATCGAGCAGGGACTTGAAGTTGTCCGGCTCGATCAGCAGCAGGGCCTGGTCGTTGCGGCCCTTGGCGGCCTCGCCAGCCATGCGTTCGAGTTCTGTCAGACAGTACTGGCGATTGAAAAGATCGGTGACCAGGTCCTTGGAACGCAGCGCATCGAGCTCTTTCGCCAGTTCCACATTGGCGGTCTGCTGGCGGAAGATGATCTGCTGGCAAGGTTCGCCTTCGTAGCTGGCCTCGGCGAATTCCATGGTTGCGTCAAATGTGCTGCCGTCCGCACGTTGCGCCTTGAGGTTCAGCTTTTGCGGTGGCTTCTCGCCCTTGGACAGCTTCTTGAGCAGGGCCTTGAAGTCATCGGCGTCGTCCGTGGCGATCATGTCCAGGATCGACATGCCTTCGATGTCCTCGAAATCCTCGAAGCCGAAGATTTCAAGATAGGCCTTGTTGGCGCGCACGTGCATGCCTTCATGCACATAGGCGATGGGGTCGCGCGAGGAATCCAGCAGCGCTTCGCAGCGGCGTTCGGTCTCGCGCAACGCCGCTTCCAGGCGACGCACGCCGCGGCGCATCAGCAGGGCCTCGAATTCGCGGCGCACGATCGATTGCACATGCTCGGCGCGATTGCGCAGGGCCAGCGCGCGCGCGCCCTCGGAAAAGGCGCGTGCGACCGCGTCTTCATCGACCTTGACGGCTACGGCAATCACGGCGATGTCCTTGCCGGTGGTATTCGCGGCGGCGGCGGCATCTTTCAGCGCGACTCCGCGCGCGGCCAGGTTGACCAGGACCAGATCGGGAGCTTGCGTCGCCAATTGGGTCTGCAATTCATCGGCGCTGCCCGCGCGTGCCGGACGCACCGCGATGCCGCCATTGCGCAGCATGCTGATCAGTTGCTCGGCTTCCTCGACCGAGTCCTCGACCAGCAGGATCTTGATGACGCCTTCCTGTTTTCCCATTGCCCGCGGTTCCTTTTGCCGTCTAGGTTTTTACTCGATAACCGGCATATTTTCCAGCGCCAATGGTCATAGCGCAGTCTTGGCGCGTTCGCCCGCGAGCTCGCGCACGAGGCGTGGCACGAGATAACCGGAAAGACGTCCGCGTAATTGTTCGACAAGGGCGCGGGCGCGCTCGTCGTCTACGGCAAAATGCGCGGCACCGGCGACACGGTCGAGCTGGTGCAGGTAGTAAGGCACGACGCCGCAATCGAACAGGCGTGTCGACAAGGCGGCCAGCGCATTAACGTCGTCGTTGACGCCGCGCAGCAATACGGATTGGTTGAGCAGCGTCGCGCCCGCGACGCGCATGCGTGCACAGGCGTCCACTACGGCGCCATCGATTTCATTCGCGTGGTTGGCGTGCAGCACGATGGCAACCGGCCACGGCAGCTGACGTAGCCAGGCCAGCAATTCCGCATCGACGCGCTCGGGCAGCACGATTGGCAGGCGCGTGTGGATGCGCAGGCGCTTGATGTGCGCAATCGCTGCCAGCGCGTCCGTGAGCTCGGAAAGTTTGGCCGTAGAAAGCGAAAGCGGATCGCCGCCGGACAGGATCACTTCCTCGATGCTGGCGTCGGCTCGGGTGTATTGCATCGCCTCATGCCAGTGATTCGCGGCGGCGGTTTCCCGTGCGTATGGAAAATGCCGGCGGAAACAGTAGCGGCAGTTCACGGCGCATGAGCCGGTGGCGATCAGCAGGGCGCGTCCTTCGTATTTGTGCAGCACGCCGTCCGCGACGCGCGCAGCCATGTCGCCGACCGCATCCCGGTTGTAACCAATCGCTTCGATCAACTCTGCAACCTGCGGCAGTACTTGCAGCAGCAGCGGGTCGGTCGGATCGCCACCGCGCATGCGCGCGGCGAATCCGCGTGGCACCCGCATCGCGAACCCGGTGTCCCGAACGGGCAGCAATGAGCCAGCCATGTGGCCCAGGTCGAGCAGGTCAAGCAGTTCGTGCGGATCGGTAATCGCCTCACGCCACAGACGTTGCCAGGTACGGCTTTGCTGCGCGGGCAGGGGGCTTGCGGTTATCATTGGCGGCCGTTCCTTCGATTCCCACATTTTAGCCGCATTCCCGGCGCGGCTCCTCGATCAATCACGGAGTTTTACACATGGCTTACGGTATGAACGACGTCAAAAACGGCATGAAGATCATCGTGGACGGCTATCCGTGCACGATCGTCGATACCGAGTACGTCAAGCCCGGCAAGGGCCAGGCCTTTACCCGCGTCAAGTACCGCAATCTCAAGAACGGTCGCACCACCGAATTGACGATGAAGTCCACCGATTCGCTGGAAGCGGCCGACGTCATCGACCAGGACATGGAATACCTGTACAGCGACGGCGAGTTCTGGCACTTCATGCATCAAGAAACGCACGAACAACTCGCCGCGGACAAGACCGCCATGGGCGACGCGGAAAAGTGGCTGAAGGGCAACGAGGAGTGCATCGTCACGCTGTGGAACGGTTCGCCGCTCACGGTCGCGCCGCCGAATTTCGTGGAACTGCTCATCACCGAAACCGATCCGGGCGTGAAAGGCGACACCGCTGGCACTGGCGGCAAGCCGGCAACGCTGGAAACCGGCGCCGTGGTGCGCGTACCGCTGTTCGTGCCGCAGGGCGAGAAAATCAAGGTTGACACGCGCACGGGCGAGTACGTCGGACGCGTGAAGTAAGCCGAATGCGCGCCGTCGACCAGGTTCTCGAAGCGCGCTGGGTTATCCCGGTCGAGCCGCCCGGCGCAGTGCTGGAACAGCATGCCGTCGCGCTGGCTGGTGACACGATCGTCGACGTGCTGCCGATCGCGGCGTCGCGTCAAAAGTATACAAATGCAAAGCACGTGGAGCTGCCTGAACACGCGCTGATTCCGGGCCTGGTCAACGCGCACACGCACAATGCAATGACCCTGATGCGTGGCCTGGCCGACGACCTGCCACTGATGATCTGGTTGCAGCAGCATATCTGGCCAGCGGAAGCGCGGGTCATGGGGCCGGAGTACGTGCGTGACGGCGTGGAACTGGCCATTGCCGAGATGCTTCGTGGCGGCACCACTTGCTGCAACGAGAATTACTTTTTTCCGGACGTACAGGCGGCGACCTACTTGCGCCACGGTTTTCGCGCCGTGGTCGGCCTGCCATTCATCGAGTTTCCGAGCGCGTGGGCGAACAGTCGCGACGAATATTTCGACAAGAACCTTGCCGTGCACGATGAATTCAAGGGCGAGAAACTGGTTTCCACATCGCTCGCGCCGCATGCGCCGTACACGGTCGCCGACGAGAGCTTCGCGCACATCCGCATGCTGTCGGACCAACTCGACATTCCGGTGCACCTGCACTTGCACGAAACTGCGCAGGAGGTCGAGGACTCGCGCAAGCAGCACGGCATGCGCCCGTTCGCGCGCATGCAGGCGCTGGGCCTGATCGACGAACGCCTGATCGCCGTGCACATGACGCAACTGACGGAGGCCGAAATCGCCGCCTGCGCAAAGGCCGGTGTATCGGTCGTGCATTGCCCGGAATCGAACCTGAAACTCGCCAGCGGATTTTGTCCGGCCGAAAGGCTGCGTGGCGCGGGCGTGAATCTCGCGATCGGCACCGACGGCTGTGCATCCAACAACGACCTGGACATGTTCGGCGAGATGCGCACCGCGGCATTGCTCGCAAAAGGCGTGGCGAACGACGCAAGCGCCTTCGACGCCGCGTTCGCCTTGCAGGCGGCCACGCTCAATGGCGCGCGCGCGCTGGGCCTGGGTGATCGCATCGGCTCAATCGTGCCCGGCAAGCAGGCGGATCTGGTCGCCGTGCGCATGGATGCGCTGGAAACCCAACCCGTTTACAACCCGGTTTCGCAACTCGCCTACGCCACCGGCCGCCATCAGGTCAGCGATGTGTGGATTGCCGGAGTTCGCAAAGTGGAAAATGGCGCATTGTGTGCAATCGACACGGAAGCCTCGCGCGCGAAGGCGCAGGCGTGGCGCGCGCGCATCGCGGCGAACTGAAATGAGCGCCGCCAACGTCAGCAGCGCCGAGACTGCCAAGTTCGATCGCGTGGCGGCACGCTGGTGGGACAAGGATGGCGAATCGCGTCCGCTGCATGATCTGAACCCCGCGCGATTGAACTACATTGCCGAACGTGTCGCGCTGAAGAGCGCACGGGTGCTGGATGTCGGTTGCGGCGGCGGCATTCTGTCCGAAGCGCTGGCACGCGCCGGCGCGCAGGTGACCGGCATCGACCTCGCGCCACGTGTACTGGAAGTCGCGCGCCTGCACTTGCACGAGTCGCAACTCAAAGTCGATTATCGCGAGATCGCGGTCGAGGCGTTGGCCACGGAAATGCCGGCAGCATTTGACGCGGTCGCCTGCATGGAAATGCTCGAACATGTGCCCGATCCCGGCAGCGTCGTCGCCGCATGCGCCGCGCTGCTCAAACCCGGCGGCCGTTTGTTCCTTTCCACACTCAACCGCACTCCATTGGCTTTCGGCGCGGCCATTGTCGGCGCGGAATACGTCGCGAACCTGCTTCCGCGCGGCACGCATCACTATGCGCAGTTCATTCGTCCGTCCGAGCTTGCCGCCGTTATGCGCGGAAGCGGATTGGAACTCGAAGATCTGAGCGGCATCGATTACAACCCGTTCACGCGTCGCGTGGCAATCGCAAAAAGTACACAAGTAAACTATCTTGCATGCGCGAGGAAGCGGGCGTGAAGCATTCGGCGCAACCCGAAGCCGTTTTCTTCGATTTGGACGGCACCCTGGTCGATTCCGCGCCGGACATGGTCGAGGCGATGCGTCGATTGCGCGTGGAACAGGGCGAATCCGCAGACGGCGCAGAATCGATAGGCATGGTCGTCTCCAAAGGCGGGCGCGCCATGATCCGACGCGGTTTTCCGGCTGCCGACGAAGCGCGTGTCGAAGCGCTGCTGCCGCGCTTCCTCGACTTGTACGCGCGCGCGATTGCCGTGCATGCGACCTTGTTTCCAGGGATGGGCGATGTGCTCGCAGGCCTGGAAGATCGCGGCATTCCCTGGGGCATCGTGACCAACAAACCCGGCGCGCTGGCGCGTTCGTTGCTCGCGGCGCTGCGCCTGGATACGCGTTGCGTCGCGCTGGTGACCGGCGATTGCCTGCCGTTGAAGAAGCCAGATCCCGCGCCGATCCTGCGCGCCTGCGAGATCGCCGGCGTCGCCGCCGCGGCCGGCATTTACGTCGGTGACGATTTGCGCGACATTGAAGCCGGTCGGGCTGCCGGCATGCGTACCATCGCAGCGGGCTGGGGCTACCTCGATGGAGAGAATCCGCACGCATGGGGCGCAGATTGCGTGATCGAATCGCCTGCCGGCCTGCTTGCGGCTTTGGGATTGGACTGAACCATGCCAGACACCACCGGATCCTTCGACAGTTTCGAGCGAAAGTGGCTGGCCGCCAGTCCCGAGAACGCGATTGTTGCCGTCTTCCTGCCATCAACGCAGCGCAGGCTCGCCAGCGCGTTCGGTTGCCTGATCCATGAATTGTCGTCCGCCGCGTTCCATATCCACGAAACCCAGGTCGCGACGACGAAACTGGAATGGTGGCGGCAGGAACTGGCCGACGCCGCGTTCGGAAATCCGGGCCATCCCGTCACGCAAGCCTTGTTCGACTGCGCCGGGGCGCGCGAATCCGATCCGGCGTTGTGGCCGGCGCTGGCCGACGGCGCGCTGGCACAGCTCGATGCGCCGGGCGCCGGCACCTTGTCCGCGCTGATCGAACAGCTCGATCCGTTCTTCGGCGCCGTTGCGCGCGCGGAAAACGCGCTGCTGTGCGGCGGCGCAGGCAACATCGAAGCCGATGCTGCATTGTGGACATTGTCGCATCTGCTGCGCGCGTTGCCTCACCTCGCCGATGGCGAAGCGCACCTGCCGCTGCCGCTGGGACTGCTCGCGCGCCACGAGCTCACGCGCGCGCAACTCGTCTATGAGTCGCCGCAACGCAACATGCTGGTCAAGGATTTTCTCGACGAGTTGGTGCTGGAAGGCAACGGTGCGCTCGGCGTCAGCGCGCTGCGATCGCTGCCGCTGCGCGTGCGCTCGGCGATCGACCGCCAGCGCATTGCATCGGCGCTACGCGTCACGGATCCCTTGCGCTGGCTGGCCGCACACCCGCATGCGGGGCGCCTGCGGACCTTGCGCACGACGTGGGGCGAGGCGCGCGCCGCGAACAAGGCAAGCGCCGGATTGCGCTAAAATCCGCGCTTCAATTTTTTGCAGGTAGTCATGCCAACGCATCCGATTCGTTCTCTGCCTGACGTCGCCAGTGCCGCGCAAACGGACGCCGCCGGCGCGCTGGACTGGGTCGGCATGGAAAATATCGCGCTGCCGGTACGCCTGCTCGGTGCGGATGGCGCTACCGTGCAATCCGCGGCGCGCGTGTCCGCGTTCGTGAACCTGGCGAATGCGCAGCTGCGTGGCATCCACATGTCACGGCTGTACCTGCATCTGGATCGTGCGCTTGGCGCTGAAGCGTTGACGCCCGCTGCACTGCGGCGCTTGTTGCATGAATTCCTGGATTCGCACTCGGGTCTGTCCGATCGTGCGATGGTGCGTATCGCCTTCGAGCACTTGCTGCGCCGGTCTGCGCTGGTGAGCGACAACAGCGGCTGGAAGGCGTATCCGGTCGAGGTCACTGCGACGCTCGCGCAGGGCCATTTCACGCTGGAATTGCAGGCCGATGTGCAGTATTCGAGCACGTGTCCGGCTTCCGCTGCGCTGGCGCGTCAGGTTGTGCAGAATCGATTTGTCGCGGATTTCGCCCGCGGCAAGGCGTTGGATCATGTTGCCGTTGAATGCTGGCTGGGAACGCAGCAGGGAATTTGCGCCACGCCGCACAGCCAGCGCAGCACGGCGCGAGTGCGCGTGCGCCTGGCGCCCGGGTTCGACCTGCCGGTCGTCGAACTCCTCGACGCGATCGAAACGGCGCTCGCTACGCCGGTGCAGACCGCTGTCAAGCGCGAGGACGAGCAGGCTTTCGCGCGCCTGAATGGCGAGAATCCGATGTTTTGCGAGGACGCCGCGCGGCGCATCCGTCGGGCGTTGGATGCTGATGAGCGCATCGCCGATTTCCATATCCGCGCCGCGCATCACGAAAGCCTGCACGCGCACGACGCGGTGGCGGTCGCGACGAAGAACGTGCCAGGTGGTTACTGAGGTTTCGGCAAGAGCGCGGGATCCAGGCGAACCTCGAACCAGTTGAATCCCCAGTGCACGTGCGGACCGGTCGCGCGGCCGGTCATGCCGGCAAGGCCGATGACCTGACCGCGGCGGATGCGCTCGCCGACTTTCACGTCGATGCGGCTCATGTGCAGGAACGAGGAGTCGAGTCCGTAACCGTGGTCGATCAGCACCGTGCCGCCGGTCAGGAACAGATCCTTCGCGGCAAAGCTGACCACGCCATCGGCCGGCGCGTGCACCGGTGTGCCGGTCGGCACGGCCATGTCCAGCCCCATGTGCGGCGCTTTCGGCACGCCATTGTCGATGCGCTGGCTGCCGTAGACGCCGCTGATGCGCGCGCCTTCGACCGGCAATGAAAAACCGTCCAGAAAATCCTCGCGTGCGTCGTCGCGCGTGCGCGCAGCCTGCACGGCCGCCTGTTCGCGTTCAATGCGCGCGAGTATCTCGGGTTTCGGCGTGACGGTCTGCTGCGGCAGGCCGTTGACGCGTTCGGTCGGGTAGGTGCGTTGCTCGACGTCGAAGGCGAACGTGCGCGCTTTGCCACTCGCATCACTGATCTGCAATTCTTCGCGTGGCGCGGCGTCGCGCGACAGTCCGAACACGAACGTGCCATCGTTGCCGATGCGCAGTTTTCGTCCGTCGAATTCGACCCGTGAACCAGGCGGCGCGTGGCCGATGACGAGTTGGCCTTGCTGCAGATGCTCGGACAGTCGGACTGGCTCGGCCGCAAATGATGCCGCTGCGACCAATACGCTCGTCATTCCAGCGAAAGCAGGAATCCAGTTCTTGGCTTTTATCGACGGTGGAGAGAAAGAACTGGATTCCGGGCTCCGCCTTGGGCGGCCCCGGAATGACGAAAAAAATGCGATCACCGGTTGAACTCCAGCCGCTGTCCGCGGGATGCGCCATCGTGCTTGCCGGCACCCCAGACCAGATTTCCGTTGACCCAGGTTGCGGCGACGGATGCGCGGAACGTATCGCCCTCGAACGGCGACCAGCCACATTTGGAAATCACGTCGCTGGATTTCACCGTCTGCGGCGCTGCGAGGTCGATCAGGGCGAGATCGGCAAAATACCCTTCGCGCAGAAAGCCGCGGTCCTTGATTGCAAACAAAGTGGCCGGCGCATGCGCGGTCGTTTCCACGAGACGTTCGAGTGTGAGTTTGTCATCGAACACGTGTTCCAGCGCCGATTGCAGGGCGAACTGGATCAGCGGAATGCCGGATGGGCAGCGCGTGTAGGGCGAAGCTTTTTCCGCGAGCAGATGTGGCGCGTGGTCGGTGGCGAGGATGTCCAGTCGCGTGTCCACGAGTGCGCGCATCAACGCGTCGCGGTCGGAAGCGGCCTTGATCGCCGGATTGCATTTGATCTTGCCGCCGAGCGTCGCATAGTCGGCGTCGGTATAGCGCAGGAAATGCACGCAGGTCTCGGCGGTGATGCGTTTGTCGGCAATGGGGCCTGCTTCGAACAGCGCCAGCTCATCGGCAGTGGAGACGTGCAACACGTGCAGACGCGTGCCGTGGCGCCGCGCCGTTTCCACCGCCCATTTCGTCGATTCGAAACAGGCCTGACGCGAGCGGATGTTCGCATGCATGCGCATAGGGATGTCGTCGCCGTATTTCTCCTTCGCGCGGTCGATATTGGCGTGCACGATGCGGTCGTCCTCGCAATGCACGGCGACGAGCACCGGCGAATCGCGAAACACGCCGTCGAGCGTCGCCGGATCGCTGACGCAAAGATTTCCGGTCGACTCGCACAGGAACACCTTCACGCCCGGCACAGTGCGAGGATCCAATGCGCGAATCGCATCCAGATTGTCGTTGCTGGCGCCGAAATAAAACGCGTGATTGATGGCGGAGCTGCGCGCTGCCAACGCGTATTTTTCTTCGAGCAGGGCATGCGTCAGCGTCGGTGGATTCGTGTTCGGCATCTCGATGAAACTGGTCACGCCGCCCGCCGCCGCCGCGCGCGATTCCGAGGCGATATCGGCCTTGGCCGTGTAGCCGGGCTCGCGGAAATGCACATGGTCGTCGATCATGCCGGGAATCAACAGGCGGCCGCGCGCGTCGAACACGCGTTCACCGGCTGTGGCCGCGAGATTCGGGGCAATCGCCTCGATGCGGCCGCCGCGCACGCGCAAATCAGCTTCGAGGCGCCGGCCTTCGTTGACGATGACGGCGTTCGTGATCAGCCAATCACTCATGTGTATGGTTTCCCGTCGGGCAGCGGCGCATGGTAAACGTTTCCGGCACCGGATCGAACCCTCCACGACACAGTGGCTGGCAACGCGCAATGCGCCACAGCGCAAGCATTCCGCCGCGCAACGCGCCGAAGCGCGCCACCGCGACGCGCGCGTAATCCGAGCAACTCGGGTGAAAGCGGCAGCGCGCGCCGAGCAGCGGGCTGAGCAGGCGTTTGTAGGCGGCGAGCAGGAACAGGACGAAGCGGGTCACGGACAGGAAACCTCGAAAAGCCGTCGCGAGCGAAGACAAATTGCGTGTCGCCGGAGCGCAGGAACCGGAGTTTACTCGGCTGTAAATGAGGATTCCGAGCACCGCCGGCGCGCAAGTTGTCGAGCGCAGCAGGTCTTTCGTCGTTTCCAAAGGTTGAAGTGAGGGGGTTGTTAGGCTATAACACGCGCCCGCTGAGGGACAATGTTGGTGAACAAGATGGCGAAATCCAAATCCAGACCGGTTGCGAAGAAGCCGGCTGCCAAGCAAAAGGCCAAGAAACCTGTTGCGCACAAACCCGCGGCCAAGGTCGCTGCACGTGCGAAATCCGCCGCGAAGCCGGCAAAGAAAAGTGCTGCGAAGAAGCCGGTGCACAAGCCGGCAGCCAAGAAGGCCGTGCGCCCGGCGCCGCCCGCCAAGTCAGCGAAGAAAGTTGCGCCGCACAAGCCTGCCGCCGCTCCGAAAAAGGGTAAAACGCCGGTTGTTGCCGACAAGGATTCTGTTGCCCGCGAAGACGGACGTTATGCACTGCCCAGCACCACCGTGATCGACCTGCCAGCCAATTACCGGCCGGGCATGCGCGAGGAATACATGGGGCCGAAGCAGCTCGCGTATTTCCGCGCCAAGTTGCAGAAATGGCGCGAGGACCTGGTTGAGGAATCCAAGCAGACCATCGACAACCTGCGCGACGAAGTGCGCGACGTTGGCGACGAAGCCGAGCGCGCCACCCGCGAAACCGAGAATTCGCTCGAACTGCGTACCCGCGACCGCTACCGCAAACTGATCGCCAAGATCGACAAGGCGCTCAAGCGCATCGAGGAAGGCCGTTACGGCTTCTGCGAGGAAACCGACGAGGAAATCGGCCTGGAACGCCTCGAAGCGCGCCCGATCGCCACGTTGAGTCTCGATGCGCAGGAGCGCTGGGAGCATCGTCAAAAGCAGATGGGCGACTGATTTCGTTGCTTGTCATTCCGGACAAGCCCGCGCAGCGGGCGCGATCCGGAATCCAGTGACTTTGTTGCTCGTTCGCGCAAATTCCGATTCGGAAAAAGTCGTTGGATTCCGGGTTCCGCCTGCGGCGGCCCCGGAATGACGAGCAAAAAATATTGCAGACGTTCTCACCGCCGGCGTCAGATCGCCGCTCGCGTGTATTCCTTGATCTTCGCCAGCATCGCTGCCAGTCCATTGCTGCGCGTCGGCGAAAGATGCTGGGCGAGGCCGATCGATTCGATGAAACTCGGCGGCGTATCGTAGATCTCCTGCGCCGAACGGCCGGAATAAACTCGCAACAGTAGCGCGATCAGTCCCGAGACGATGGCCGAATCGCTGATCGCCGCGAACGTCATGCATTGCGCGTCGCCGCCGGGAACCAGCCAGACCTGCGACTGGCAGCCGCTGACCTTGTACTCGTCGCGCTTCAACGCGTCGGGGAAAGGCGGCAGTTTGCGACCGAGGTCGATCAGGTACTGGTAGCGCTCGGTCCAGTCGCCGAAAAAGGCGAATTCCTCGGCGATGGCGTCCTGCGCGGCTTGTGCCGATTCGCCACTGGCGATATCAGGCTGCGTATTCATTGGCTTTCGCCACCTTCCAGCGTGCGCCGTGCGGACTGTCTTCGATCACGATGTTTTTCGCGGCGAGTTCGTCGCGGATGCGGTCCGAAGTGGCGAAGTCTCGGCGTTGGCGCGCTTCCGCGCGCTCGGCGAGCAGGCGTTCCACCCATGCGGCGTCGATCGAATCATCCGCGCCCTTGAACCATTGCTCCGGGTCGTTCTGCAACAAGCCCAGGAATTTGCCCGCGCCGAGCAAGGCGACCTTTGCGTCGTGCTTGCTTTGCGGGTTTGTGGATTTGCGCGCAGCGTCGGCCAGGCCCGCGACCACGGCAAACGCCTCGGGTGTGTTGAGGTCGTCGGCGAGCGCGGCGAGCAACGCGTCCGGCACGGCGCCGGGATCGGCCGGCACGTCGGCCAGATCGCGCAGCACCGTGTACCAGCCGTCGAGCGTCGCGCGCGCCTGCGCGAGCGTGGCATCCGACCAGTCCAGCGGTTGGCGGTAGTGCGCCTTCATCAGCATGTAGCGCAGCAATTCCGGCGGGTGCTGCTGCAGCAGTTCATGCAGTTGCAGCGTGTTGCCAAGTGACTTCGACATCTTGCGGCCGTCGAAGGTGAGCATGCCGTTGTGCAGCCAGAAGCGTGCGAAGATTTTCCCGTCGTGCGCGCAGGTCGACTGCGCGACTTCGTTTTCATGGTGCGGAAACATCAGGTCGTTGCCGCCGGCGTGGATGTCGATGGTCTCGCCAAGGTGCGCCGCCGCCATGGCCGAGCATTCGATGTGCCAGCCCGGACGTCCGCGGCCCCACGGGCTGTCCCAGCCAGGCAGGTCTGACGTGGACGGTTTCCACAAGACGAAATCCGCGGGATTCTTCTTGTACGGTGCGACCTCGATGCGTGCGCCGGCGATCATCTCGTCGGTGGATCGTCCCGAGAGCCGGCCGTAGTCCGGGAACGAAGCCACGTCGAACAGGACATGTCCCTCGGCGGCGTAGGCGTGGCCGCGCGCGATCAGGGTCTGGCACATCGCGATGATCGGCTCGATGTGCGCCGTGGCATGGGGGGCGAGGTCGGGCGGGTCGACGCCGAGCCTGGCCATGTCCGCATCATAGGCAGCCGCATAGCGTTGCGTGATGACCTCGATTGGCACGCCCGATTCGGCAGCGGCGGCGTTGATCTTGTCGTCCACGTCGGTGATGTTGCGCGCGTAGACGATGTGCGCTGCGCCGTAGACGTGGCGCAGCAGGCGCGCGAGCAGGCCGAACACGACGGGTCCACGGGCATTGCCGATATGGACGTAGTTGTAGACAGTCGGACCGCACAGATACATGGTCACGCGGGCGGGATCGAGCGGGGCGAAGTCCTCAACCCGACGAGTGCGGGTATTGTGCAGGCGCAATTGCATCGGCTGGCCATTTATTGCGATGCGGCAATTGTAACGCAGGCTCCGACTTCATTCAGGAAACCGCAGGCCGCAAACCGTGCCGCCACGGGGTTTGCCTTAAGTCTCATTCAGCCTGCGGGTGCTTAAATTCAGCGCATCCGGCAACGCACGGCACTGCGTCGCCAGCCAAAAAATTCCCGTGGCAGGATGCCCATTCCTTCCCCGATTGCCAATGCAATGCTGACGTGACATGAAACTCGTTCGATTCCTTCCATTCGTTGCCGCGCTGTTGTTGGCGACAGCGGCCTGCGCGCAGGATTCGGAATCGCCCGCAGCGCAGGAATTTTCTGCCGTGCCGCCGCCACCGGCCCTGTCGGCGGAAGAAAATTCGCATTTCGGTTGGGCCGATGTGCTGCGTGTGGATCCGATCTATGGCAACGACGAATCCGCTTCCGCATCGCAGCCGTGCTACGAAGAACAGGTGCCCGTGTCCGCGCCGGCGGACGAAACCGCGCACAACCGACGCGGGATTTTCACGACGATTGGCGCTTTGGTCGGCGGCATTCTCGGCAACCAGGTCGGCAAGGGATCGGGGCGCGCGGCGGCGACGGTTGCCGGCGCCGTTGCCGGCGGTGTCGCTGGCAACAACATCGCTGCGGCCGGGGAAGCAGGCGACGCGCATGTCCAGTACTCGACGGTACGGCACTGCCCGCCATCCGGCTCTGTCCAGCGCAAGCCGGTCGCCTACGAAGTCGAGTATCGGTATCGCGGCGATGTCTATACCTCGCGGCTTGCGTACGATCCGGGTGACCGCCTGCGCGTGCGGGTGAGCGTGACTCCGTCGGAATAGCCATCCAGACGTCCTTTCGATTTTTCTGTTGCATCGCAAAAGAAGTTCGTGCTACCGTGCACGTCATGCCCAATCTTTCCGCCAACGCCCTCGTCCTGACCAGCGCCCGCATGGCCGCCGGCATGACCTCGCGCGCGCGCCGACCGGAACCCATCATTCCGGCCGGGTAGCTGTCGCGCGCGTTTGTTTCGTTCGTTCCGACAAAACCCGGCCACTGCGCCGGGTTTTTTGTTTCGTTATTTCAGCGCGCCTCCATTCGCGCAAAGAACAAGCGGCCATCCATGGCCGACTTTTCACCAAGAGCATCGCACCATGATTCCAAGACATTTTCTTTCCACCCAGGACTGGTCCCGCGCCGAACTCGACGCCTTGCTCGCGAGTGCGGCCGCGTTCAAGCGCAACAAGCTCGGACGCGAACTTGCCGGCAAGTCGATCGCGCTGCTGTTCTTCAATCCGTCGATGCGCACGCGCACCAGCTTCGAGCTCGGTGCATTCCAGCTTGGCGGCCACGCGATCGTGCTGCAACCGGGCAAGGACGCATGGCCGATCGAGTTCGATGTCGGCACGGTCATGGATGGCGAAGCCGAGGAGCATGTCGCCGAGGTCGCGCGCGTGCTGTCGCGCTACGTCGACCTGATCGGCGTGCGTGCATTCCCGAAATTCCAGGATTGGGCCATCGACCGCGAGGATCGCGTGATCCATGCGTTCGCGAAATACGCGACGGTGCCAGTCATCAACATGGAAACGATCACGCATCCGATGCAGGAGCTCGCGCACATCCTCGCGCTGCAACAACATTTCGGCACGCCGGATTTGCGCGGCAAGAAATACGTGCTGACCTGGACCTATCACCCCAAGCCGTTGAACACCGCGGTCGCAAACTCCGCGTTGCAGATCGCGACCCGTTTCGGCATGGACGTGACTTTGCTGTGCCCAACGCCGGAATACGTACTCGATCCGCGCTACATGGATTTCGCGGCGAGAAACGTTGCCGAAAACGGCGGCTCGTTCGCGCTAAGCCATGATCCGGAAAGTGCCTACCGCGGCGCAAATATCGTCTACGCCAAGAGCTGGGGCGCGCTGCCGTATTTCGGCCGCTGGGCGGATGAGAAACCCATCCGCGATGCACACAAGCACTTCATCGTCGACGCAGCCAAGATAGAGCTGACCGAGAGTGGTGTGTTCAGCCATTGCCTGCCGCTGCGGCGCAACGTCAAGGCGACGGATGCGGTGATGGATTCGCCGGCCTGCATCGCCATCGACGAAGCCGAGAACCGCCTGCATGTGCAGAAGGCGGTGATGGCTGCGCTGGTCGCACAATCCGGGAGCAAACAATGAAAGACATCGTCCTCGCGTTTTCGGGCGGCCTCGACACGAGTTTCTGCGTGCCATATCTGAAGGAGCGCAGTTGGGCCGTGCACACCGTGTTCGCCGACACCGGCGGCGTGGATGGGCGCGAGTGCGCCTACATCGAACAGCGAGCGCAGGAACTCGGCGCCGCCTCGCATCGAACCATCGACGGCGGTCCGGCGCTGTGGAACGATTTCGTCAAACCCTTCGTGTGGGCGGGCGAGGGCTATCAGGGCCAGTATCCACTGCTGGTGTCGGATCGATACCTGATTGTCGACGCGGTTCTGAGGCGTGCCGCAGAGCTTGGCACGCGCGCGATCGCGCATGGCTGCACCGGCATGGGCAACGACCAGGTTCGATTCGACCTTGCGGTGAAGGCGCAGGGCGATTTTGAAATCGTTGCGCCGATCCGCGAAATCCAGAAGGAACACACGCAAACACGCGTCTACGAGCAGAAGTATCTGGAAGAGCGCGGTTTCGCGGTGCGTTCCAAACAAAAGGAATACACGATCAACGAGAACCTGCTCGGCGTGACGATGTCCGGCGGCGAGATCGATCGTTGGGAGGCGCCCGGTGAAGGCGCGCGCGGCTGGTGCAAGCCGCGCAGCGAATGGCCGACCGCGCCGTTGCGCATGAGATTGACGTTCACCAACGGTGAGGCGGTCGCACTCGACGGCAAGAAGATCGCCGGCCACACGTTGCTGGCGAAACTCAACGGGTTGTTCGCGCAGTACGGCGTCGGACGCGGCAGCTACACCGGCGACACCACCATCGGCCTCAAGGGCCGCATCGTGTACGAGGCGCCGGGCCTCATCGCGTTGCTCACCGCACATCGCGCGCTGGAAGAAGCCGTGCTGACCAGGCAGCAGAACCGCTTCAAGCCCGAAGTCGCGCGCAAATGGGTGGAGCTCGTTTATGAGGGCTTCTTCCACGACCCGCTCAAAACCGACCTTGAAGCATTCCTCGCGTCGAGCCAGTGCATGGTCGATGGCGACGTCGTGTTGGAAACCAGTGGCGGAGTCGTGAATGCGGTGGCCATCGAATCGCCGCACATCCTCAATGCCAAGGGCGCGACCTATGCGCAATCGGCCGATTGGGGTGTGGCCGAAGCCGAAGGCTTCATCAAGCTCTACGGCATGAGTTCGACGCTGTGGGCGCAGGTCAATCGCGGATGACTGCCTTGCTTGATGCCACTCTGAAGCATCTGCGTGCGTTGGTCGGATTCGACACGCGCAATCCGCCGCGCGCGATCGACACGGGCGGCATTTTCGATTACCTGCGCGCGAACCTGCCGGGTTTCGATTGCTCGCTGACCGATCATGGTACTGGCGCGGTGAGCCTGTTGGCCATTCGCGGCAAGCCGAAATTGCTGTTCAATGTGCATCTGGATACCGTCCCGGATTCGCCGCACTGGAGTGCGAGCCCGTTCGAACTGCGTGTCGACGACACGCGCGCGAACGGCCTCGGCGCATGCGACATCAAGGGCGCCGTGGCGGCCTTGCTCGCGGCCGCGCAGGCGAGTGCGGGCGATGCCGCCTTTCTGTTCACGACCGATGAGGAAGGCGCCGATCCGCGCTGCATCAGGGCGTTCCTGCAAGGCACACCGAAGTTCGACGCCGTCATCGTTGGCGAGCCGACAAAATGCGAAGCCGTGCTCGCACATCGCGGCATCAGTTCAGTGTTGATACGCTTTGCCGGACGCGCCGGGCATGCATCAGGCGCACAGGCGGCGGGTGACAACGCGTTGCATCAGGCCGTGCGCTGGGGTGGCCGCGCGCTTGGTCTTGTCGAATCGCTCGCCCACGAACACTTCGACGGCTTGGCCGGATTGCGCTTCAATATCGGCCGCATCGAAGGCGGGATCAAGCCAAACGTCATCGCGCCAACCGCCGAACTGCGCTTCGGCATGCGTTCATTGCCGTCGATGGACGTCGATGATCTGCTCGTGAGGTTGTGTAGTTTCGCCGAAGTCCGACCGGCGGAATTTGCCGAAACGTTTCGCGGCCCGGCATTGCCCGCAGGCGACACTGCGCACGCCGAGGCGCGCCGCCTTGCCGCGCGCGACGTCGCCGATGCGCTCGATATTCCGATCGGCAACGCGGTCGATTTCTGGACCGAAGCCGCGCTGTTCTCTGCCGCCGGTTACACCGCCTTCGTCTACGGTCCCGGCGACATCGCCCAGGCGCACACGGCGGATGAATGGGTGGCGTTGGAACAGCTCGACAGCGCCGCCCGAACCTATCGTCGCCTGCTGGAGAAAACCGCATGAATCGCTTTTTGCACGCTCGCCATCCCGCTCCGACCACCGCCGTCCCCATGGACGATCGGGGGGCGCTTCCGCCGTGT
The DNA here is from genome assembly GCA_021404785.1 of Lysobacterales bacterium PRO7. Taxonomy (GTDB): domain Bacteria; phylum Pseudomonadota; class Gammaproteobacteria; order Xanthomonadales; family Rhodanobacteraceae; genus Rudaea. Next base: position 41,266 of record QWHH01000006.1, on the reverse strand, counting down.
TCCGATTGAACGATACCTGCCGATGAGTGACGTACGCGCAACGATCGTCCGCCTGCTGTCGAGCATGGGCAGCGCGAAAGAAATCCAGGCCTATCTGAAGCGCTTCTCGCAGCTCGATGCCAAGCGCTTTGCCGTGGTCAAGGTCGGCGGAGCGGTGTTGCGCGACGAGTTGGCGGACCTTGCTTCCTCGCTGACCTTCCTGCAGCGCGTGGGACTCACGCCGATCGTGCTGCACGGTGCCGGCCCGCAACTCGATGCGGAACTTTCCGCCGCCGGCATCGAGAAGCGAACGGCGAATGGCTTGCGCGTGACCTCGCCGAAAGCGCTCGGCATCGTGCGCCGCGTTTTCGTGCAGCAGAACCTGAAGTTGGTGGAGGCGTTGCAGGCGATGGACACCCGCGCCACGGCAATACCCTCGGGCGTGTTCATGGCCGGTTATCTCGATCGCGACGCCTATGGCATGGTCGGCAAGGTGGAACGCATCGATCTCGCGCCGATCGAAGCCAGCCTGCGCGCGAACTCGATCCCGGTGATCGCGAGCCTCGGCGAAACCGACGAGGGCCAGATCCTCAACATCAACGCCGACGTGGCCGCGAACGAACTGGTGCGCGTGTTGCAACCATACAAGATCGTGTTCCTTACCGGCAGCGGCGGACTGCTCGATGGCACGGGGCGGATCATCGACTCGATCAACCTCAGCACCGAATACGCGCATCTGATGGCGCAGCCGTGGATCGAAGGTGGCATGCGCCTGAAGATCGAACAGGTCGCCGACCTGTTGGACGATCTGCCGCTGACCTCGTCGGTATCAATCACGCGGCCGTCGGAACTGGCCAAGGAACTGTTCACCCACAAGGGCTCGGGCACGCTGGTGCGGCGTGGTGAAAAAGTGCAGCGTTTCGACGACTGGAACGCCGTGGATTGCACGCGTTTGCGCGCGTTGATCGAGTCGAGTTTCGGCCGCAAGCTGGTACCGGAGTATTTCGAGCGCACGCGGCCGTTTCGCATTTACGTGAGCGAAAACTACCGCGCCGCGATGATCCTCACGCTGGAAGACGGCATGCCGTATCTGGACAAGTTCGCCGTGCTCGACGACGCACAGGGCGAGGGTCTGGGGCGCGCAGTGTGGCTGGTGATGCGCGCGGAAAACCCGCGCCTGTTCTGGCGCTCGCGTCATCGCAACAGCATCAACGCCTTCTACCACGAACAGGCCGACGGCTGCATCCGGCAGGATCGCTGGCGCGCGTTCTGGTATGGACTTGGCGACGACTTTTCCGCCATCGAACGCTGCGCAACGCATTGTGCGCAACGCGAGCCGACGCTGGTGGACGCATGAGCAAGCAGCGAATCGGCATTGTCGGCGCACGTGGGTACACGGGCGCCGAACTGATCAAGTTGATCGCGCGGCATCCGGACCTGGAACTGGTGTTCGTCTCTTCGCGCGAACTCGACGGCCAGCGCGTGAGTGAGCACAACGACTCCCATACCGGCGATCTGCGCTACGAGAACCGCGATCCCGCCGCGGTGGTGGCCAAACGTGCCGACGTGGTGATCCTGGCCCTGCCCAACGGCAAGGCGGTGCCTTACGTGCAAGCCATTGATGTCGCCGCGCCGCAGACTTTGGTGCTCGATCTTTCCGCCGACTTTCGTTTCGACGCCGCCTGGTATTACGGTCTGCCGGAACTCACCCGCAAGGGTTATGCGGGGCAGAAGCGCATCAGCAATCCCGGCTGCTATGCGACGGCAATGCAGCTGGCAATCGCGCCGCTGAAGGATCTGCTCGCCGCGCCACCGGCGTGCTTCGGCGTGTCCGGTTATTCCGGCGCCGGCACCACGCCATCGGACAAGAACGATCCGCAAAAACTGCGCGACAACCTGATTCCGTATGCGCTCACCGGGCACACCCACGAGAAGGAGGCGAGCTTCCGGCTCGGCGTGCCGGTGGATTTCATGCCGCATGTCGCGCCGCATTTCCGCGGCCTGACCGTCACCGTGAATCTGTATTTGAGTCACGCCATGAAACGCGAAGAAATCCTTGCGCGATTCCATGCCGCGTACGCTGCCGAGAAGCTGGTGACGGTAATCGACGAGGCTCCATGGGTCAGCCGCATCGCACACCGGCATGACGCGCAGATCGGTGGATTCACGCTGGCCGCCGACGGCAAGCGCGTGGTAATCGTGGCGACGCTGGACAATCTGCTCAAGGGCGCCGCGACCCAGGCCATGCAGAACCTCAACCGTGCGCTTGGCCACGACGAATTGACCGGGATTCCCCATGACTGAACCGCTCTGGCAAAAATCCGCTACCCGCATCGACGCGAAGATCATGCGCTTCCTCGCAGGCGATGACGTGATTCTCGATCGCGAGTTCTTCCTGCACGATATCGCGGCGAGCCGCGCGCATGTCGATGGATTGGCGAACATTGGCGTTGTGACCCCAAACGAACGCGATGCCATTGCGCGCGAGCTGGACTCACTTGCCGAGGATTTTCGCAGTGGCCAATTCGTGCTGGATGAACGATATGAGGACAGCCACTCCGCGATCGAGACGCGCCTGACCGAACGCCTTGGCGATGCCGGACGCCGCGTGCACACCGGTCGCAGCCGTAACGACCAGGTCCTTGTAGCGACGCGGTTGTGGCTGAAGGAAAATCTGGCGCGGTTGCAAACGCATTGCCGCGACATTGCGCGTGTGTGCCTGGATCGTGCGGAAATCGAAGCGCTGCCGCTGCCGGGCTACACGCACCTGCAGCGCGCGGTGGTGTCATCCACGGCGATGTGGTTTGCCGGGTTTGCCGAGAGTTTCATCGATGACGCGCGGCGTGCGCGCGACACGCTCGCCTGGATCGACGTCAATCCGCTCGGAACCGCTGCAGGTTACGGCGTGAACCTGAAACTGGATCGCGAGTACACCACGCGTGCGCTCGGCTTCGCTCGGATGCAGGTCAATCCGGTTGCCGCGCAGTTGTCGCGCGGGAAATTCGAAATCGCGGTGCTTGATGCCTTTGCCAGCGCGCTGCTCGATTTGCGTCGGCTCGCCTGGGATTTGTCACTGTTCACCACCGCCGAGTTCGGCTTCGTGACGCTGCCGGACGAATTCACCACCGGTTCGTCGATCATGCCGAACAAGCGCAATCCGGATGTCGTGGAGTTGCTGCGGGCGAGCTTCGCAAGCGTCGCCGCTGCGCGCACTGAAATCGAACAATTGCTGTCATTGCCGTCGGGTTACCAGCGCGACCTGCAGTTTTCGAAGGGCTCGATTTTTCACGGCGTACGCCACGGTTTGATGGCGCTGGAACTCGTTCCCGATTTGCTCGCGCGCATGACCTGGAATGCGGATGCGATGCGCGCGGCGATTGAACCGCAGATGTACGCGACGGATGTGGCGATCGAGCAGGCCGTGGCAGGCGTGCCGTTCCGCGACGCGTATCGGGTGGCGGCGGAAGCGGCGGCGTCGGCGGGGCGAGGACGCGCTGCGGAACAAAGCCTTGCGGCGCGTGTCTCGCCCGGCGCGCATGCGGATTTGCGCCTGGATGAGCTGCGCAAGCGCCTGGACTTACTCAGCGCGTGAGCCAACCCTGCTTGCGTGCCGTGCACACCGCATACGGAAAAATCCACGACAATGCGAACACCGAGAAGAACGAATAGCCGATGCCGTAGATGAAGTCCCAGGAACGTTCCGCGCGCAGGTAGTAGAGCATGTTGAACGCGGCGACGATCAGCATGGCGCAGGCGAAGCGCAGCAGCATGTCCGGATGGTCGAACATCGTCGCCACGAGCAGGCACATTGCGGCAATTCCGACCGGATGGCGCGTCGTCGTGACCAGCGAATCGGCCAGCGCGATCGCGCGCGCGCGGCGCGGCCGCTTCCAGACGATGCGGCCGAGGAAGCGCATTTCCTCGCGCACGTAGCTGCGATCCCAGCGCAGGAACATTTTGCACAGTTTCTTGTATTGCACCGGCACGATGGTATGGACGACGCCTGCGCGCTGGTAGACGCTGTCGTAGCCGGCGTCGAGGATGTCGTTGGTCATCGCGCGGTCTTCGCCGAACGTGCAACGCGCGCCGAGGAAGTGCTGGCTGACCCAGCGTTCCAGCACATGGCGCACGGCTTGCGTGCGATAGGCGGCAAGCGCGCCCGGGCAGCAGTACACGGTGCCGTAGGTACTTTGCGCCGCGCGCAGGAAGTCGAACGACAGTACGAAGCGCACATTGAGCATGCGCGGGATGATGCCGGCGGCGCGGTTGTACACGCTGACCTTTCCGGCGACCGCGCCGACCTTCGGGTCGCGGAACGGACCGGCCATGGCGAGCAGGGTATCGGCGTCGATCACGCTGTCCGAGTCGATCGTGACCATCACCTCGCCCTTGCCGCGGCGGAAACCGGCTTCGAGCGCGGCGCGCTTGCCGCTATTCTGCGGAAAACGCAAAGTCGTGACGAGGCCGGGAAAGCGCATGGCGGTACGCTCGATGTGCGTCCAGGTGTCGTCGCGGCTGCCGTCGTCGATGACGAATATTTCCAGTCGGTCGTGCGGGTAGCGGGCGGTGGCAACGGATTCGATCGTGCGCGCAACCATTTCGCCTTCGTTGAAGGCGGGAATGATCACGGTCAGCGACGGCGCATCCTCCATCGTGGCAACCGGCGGGGTGCGGTAGCGAAACCATAGCAGGGTGCGATACAGCAGCATCAGCAGTCCCATGCCGGCCCAGAGCAGGCTCGGCCGTGCGACATAGCCCAGCCAGCCGTACTGGTGCGCGGAGTGGATCAGGCCATGGAACGCGCGCAAATGCCAGGTCGCCGCGATGACGACGACGAAGCCGACCAGGATGGCAACCCGATAGAACGTATCGCCGGGTTGCTCGTGATAGTCGGCTGCCGCCTGCGCTGCCGACAGGGTTTGGGAATGCATGGTGGCTGATCTCGGTTTTTGTCGCTTGCCGGCGGGAATGCGCGGTGTTGGCGATGGCGCGCACCTTACCCGACAATTCCCGCGTGGGGGTTAAACCACGCTTAACGAGACACGCGGGTTGCGCGGGATGCGCGTGGCGACTTATCGTTGCCACATGCCTGTCGCCAATCACACCGTAACCGGTCCGTGCGCGAAAACCTGAAGTTGCAACCGGAGGACCGGGTCTTGGTCGTCGCGCCGCATCCGGACGACGAGTCCATCGCCACGGGCGGGCTGATCCAGTCTGCGCTGGTTGCCGGTGCGGCCGTGCGGGTGGTCGTACTCACCGATGGCGATGCGAATGTCTGGCCGCAGCGCTGGATCGAGAAACGCTGGCGGATTGACGCAGTTGCGCGCGCGCGCTGGGGCGCGCGCCGGCGCGAGGAAGCGCGCAATGCCATGCTCGTGCTCGGTCTGGACAAGCACGCCGCCGAATTTTTCGGCCTGCCGGATCTTGGCCTGACGAACTTGTTGATGCGAGCCGATCCCATGGCGTTGTCCCGCATGCGCGCATCGATCGCCGCTTTCGCGCCGAGCTGGATCGTGCTGCCGTCCATGACCGATCTGCACCCGGATCACAGTGCGGCCAATTTGCTCGTGTGCTTGGCACTGAACGCTGGCGATGTGAAGATTCCTCGTTTGCTGGAGTTCGCCGTGCATGGCGGCGGCGCCGATGCCGCAGTGCGGTGCGAATTGACGCCGAAGATGCAGGAAGTCAAACGCACCGCGATTCTTGCCCACGCCACCCAGATGCGGCTCAGCAGCAAGCGTTTCCTGCGCCATGCTGGCGCGCACGAGGCCTTTCAGGCGACTGTTGCCGCTGCCCAGGACATGCACAACCCGCTGTGCGCACAGGCCGATAGTGCCGGTCGCGTGCGCGTGGAATTCGATGTGCGACAGGCGCGACGCGGGTTGAGCCTGTTCATCGTCATGGATGGTGGCGGGCGTTCGCGCCGTTTGCTGATGCCTTGGAAATCCGGCGCTGCCGAGTTGCCGGTTTTCGATGCAATGCAGGAAAATCCGGCTGGCGTGGCGCATATCGAACATGCCGGCAACCGGGTGTCGGTGACATTCGAATCCGGTTGTGCGGATTGGTGCCTGGGTTTCGTGAAACTGGCGCGTCGAATGCCGGGATTGTGGGTCTTCGACCGGCATGGCTGGCAAGTCATCGCACGAAGCTGAACAAGAGTGCGAAAACGGCTGAACGGCATTCCGGGATCTGCCGCAAACGATTGACAGTTGATGATCTTGCGCGGATTCTCTCCGGCGCGCACATTCGTTTGCGCCAGAGGATTCCCCCCATCAAATGGAGACTGCGATGAAGACATTGCTTGTTTCGGCCGCACTCGGTCTTGGCATGCTGCTGACCGCGGGCGCGTACGCCCAGGCACCGGCTGGCGCCACGGCGGCTTGCAAGGACGGCACGTATTACACCGGCACCACGCACAAGGGCGCCTGTCGCGGCCATAAGGGCGTGAAGGAATGGATCAACGGCGATTCGACCGCGGCAGGATCGTCAACGGCCGCTGCGAAAGACGCATCGGCTGCGCCGGCGAAGGCGGCGAAGAAATCGAAGACGCCGAAGAAAGCCGAAGCCGCGGAAGCTGCCGCTCCAGCGACCGCTCCGGCGGCTGCGCCCGCGCCGGCGGCATCTCCGGTGGCCGCACCCTCTCCGTCGCCAAAGGCCGCTGCGTCCAAGCGCACGCCGCCGACACCGGCTTCGCAGATCGCGCAGAAACCCGGTGGCGGACCAGGTCTGGTGTGGGTCAATGCCGGCTCCAAGGTCTACCACTGCCAGGGCGACGAGTGGTACGGCAAGACCAAAGAAGGCTCGTACATGAGCGAAGCGGCGGCCAAGGCGGCCGGCAATCACGCTTCGCATGGCAAGGAATGCAGCAAGTAAGCGAAAACCTCTTGGCAGTGAACAAAACGCCCGGCACCCGCCGGGCGTTTTCGTCTTGCGCCAGTGCAGCTGCGCCGCTAGAATGCGCGGCTCGTTTTGCTTTCCGTGTCGGGGTGTAGCTCAGCCTGGTAGAGCGCTACTTTCGGGAGGTAGAAGTCGGAGGTTCGAATCCTCTCACCCCGACCAATGATCGAACAAGAAACCGGCCGCGCGCCGGTTTTTTTGCTTTTGCAGACAGGTTTGCGAGGATTCCATGGCCTTGACCCAAGCCCGCACCATGCCCGGCACGCTGGAACTTCTGCCGCCGGACCAGATTGCTTTCCAGCGCATGCTCGACATCGTGCGGCGCAATTTCGAGCGCTTCGGCTTCCTGCCCATCGAGACACCGGTCATGGAGTTTTCGGACGTGTTGCTGACCAAGCAGGGCGGCGAAACCGAGCGCCAGGTCTATTTCGTGCAATCGACCGGCGCGCTGGAAAAATCCACCGAAGGCTTGCCTGAACTGGCATTGCGATTCGATTTGACCGTGCCGCTGGCGCGCTACGTGGCCGAGCACGAGCACGACCTGAATTTTCCGTTCCGGCGCTACCAGATCCAGCGCGTCTACCGCGGCGAACGCGCCCAGCGCGGGCGCTTCCGCGAGTTCTATCAGTGCGACATCGACGTCATCGGCAAGGACACGCTGTCGATCCGCTACGACGCCGAGATTCCGGCAGTAATCTACGCAGTGTTCCGCGATCTGGCCATTGGCCCGTTCACGATCTGGCTCAACAACCGCAAGCTGATGCGCGGATTTTTCGAGTCCGTCGGAATTGGCGATCCCGAACGCCAGGCGCATGCACTGCGCGAAGTCGACAAGCTCGACAAGCGCGGCGCGGATTACGTGCGCGACACGTTGACGGGCGAAGGCTTTGGCTTGTCCGCCGGTGCGGCGAAGAAAATCCTCGATTTCGTGCAGATCCGTTCGCACGGTCATGCCGATGCGTTGGCCAAGCTCGATGCGCTGGGTGCGGACAATGCCGCCTACGTCGAAGGCGTAGCGGAATTAAAACAGACGCTGGAGCTGATCCGCGCTTTCGGTGTTCCGGAAACGCACTACGCGATCAACCTGTCGATCGCGCGCGGCCTTGATTACTACACCGGCACGGTCTACGAAACCACGCTCAACGAACATCCGCAGATCGGTTCCATCTGTTCCGGCGGGCGTTACGACAATCTTGCGTCGAATTACACCAAGTCGAAATTGCCTGGTGTTGGCATTTCCATCGGCGCGACGCGCCTGTTCTGGCAATTGCGCGAGGCGAAGCTGCTCGGGGCCGCTGGCAATACCGTGCAGGTTCTGGTGGCGCAGATGGACGAGGCGCTGTTGCCGGCCTGCCTTAGCCTGGCCACGCAGTTGCGTCATGCCGGCATCGCTACCGAAGTCGTGATGGAATCCGGCAAGCTCGGAAAGCAGTTCAAGTACGCCGATCGCGCCGGTATCCGTTTCGTCGTTGTGCTTGGTCCCGACGAAATCGCCAAGGGCACCATTGCGGTGAAAGACATGCGCAAACAGGATCAATTCGAAGTGCACGGCGCGGATCTCGTGAAAACCCTGCGCGTGGAACTGGAGCAGGCGCAGGTGATGCCGGCATGAGTGGCGAAACCCGACACGTCGTTCTTCTCGATGGCTCGCGTCTGACGCGCCCGCAGGTTGCGCAGATCGCGCGCGGCGAGGCGATCGTAGGGCTCGATCCAGCCCAGCTTGCGCAAGTGCAGCGCACGGCGGATTTCCTTGCCGAACAGGTCAAGCGCGGCGAGCCGATCTACGGCGTGACCACAGGCTTCGGCAGCAACGCCGACAAGCTGCTTGGCGCGCATCGCGTGCGTGGCGAAGGGCAGGGCAATGACCGCACGTTGATGGAGGAATTGCAGCACAACCTCGTGGTCACGCATGCGGTGTGCGTGGGCAAACCGATGTCGACGGAAGTCGTGCGCGCAATGCTGGCGATTCGCGTCAACACGCTGATGCGTGGACACTCCGGAATCCGCGCAAGCACCTTGCAGGCGCTCGCCGAATTGCTCAATCGCGGCGTAGTTCCGGTGATTCCCGAAAAAGGTTCGGTTGGCGCGAGTGGGGACTTGGCGCCGTTGTCGCATCTGGCGATCGTACTGTTGGGCGAAGGCGAAGCGTTCTATCAGGGCGAACGCATGTCCGGCGCCGAAGCGATCAAGCGTGCCGGATTGGCGCCGGTAAAGCTGTCGTTCAAGGAAGGCCTCGCGCTGAACAACGGCACGACGCAGATGTTGGCGATGGGCGTGCTGGCGCTGGATCGACTGGAAAAATTGCTCGCGACCGCCGATCTTGCCGCGGCGATGACACTCGATGCGTTTGCCGGCCGCACCTCTGCATTCAAACCCGAAGTGCACGCGCTGCGCCCACACCCGGGACAAGTGGAAACGGCGGCCAATTTGCGACGTCTGCTCGACGACTCGACCCTTGCCGACATTCCGTATCACCTGGTGCCGAAGTTCCGCACCTGGCTCACCGATTCATGGAGCGATCCGGCCGATCGCGAGTATCGCTTCGATATCGGTTGGGACTGGGTGCCGCCGTCGCAGCGGCATGGCAAGGAAGCGTTCTACGCGCGCTTCCTGCCGTTCAAGGGTGGCAAGAAGCACCAGCCGCAGGACGCTTACTGCCTGCGTTGCATCCCGCAGGTGCATGGCGCGGTGCGCGATGCGCTGGCGCAGGCGCAGCGCGTGATCGACATCGAGCTCAACGCCGTCACCGACAATCCGCTGATCTTTCCGGATGCCAAAGTTGCGAAGGTCATCGAGGATCAGGTGATCTCGGCCGGACACTTCCACGGCATGCCGTTGGCGCTGGCGATGAGCTACATCAAGGCCGCGATCCCGGTGTTGGCGTCGATCTCAGAGCGACGCTTGAACAAGCTCGTCGATCCGGCCAACAACGACGGCCTGCCAGCCTTCCTGATCGGCAACGAGGATGCGACCGATTCGGGATTCATGATCGTGCAATACACCGCGGCGGCGCTGGTCAACGACCTCGCCACGCGTGCGCATCCGGCCAGTGTGTATTCGATTCCGACCAGCGCGAACGCCGAGGATCACGTCTCAATGGGTGCGAACGAAGCGCGCCATGTGCTCGATATGCTCGCCGACCTCGGCGAGGTGCTCGCGCTGGAGTTGTACACGGCCGCGCAAGCGCTGGAATACCGGCAGGGGATGCTCAATGCCGCACGCACGCTCGCCGCACGCGGCGACTGGCAGGCGCTGGCGCGCAAGATTTCCGGCGCGCCGCGGAAGGAACATGTCGAGCATGCGCAGTTCGAACGCGAAGTGCGCGCGTTGATGGATGCGCTCGCGCACGGTGAGGATTTCCATGCCGGTGCGCCCGTGCGCGCCGCATTCGCGAAAATCCGCGAACGCATCGCCTTCGTGTCGCGCGATAGGGCCATGGACGCCGACGTGCGCGCCATCTGCGAACTGGTCGCCGCCGGCACGCTCGCCGGCTGAGCAACCCAGAACAATCCCTATCGACCACAGACTGCGCTCGCGCCAGGCGCTTGCCAAGGCGGCAGTGCTCGAGTATTCTGCTATTTAATGTATCAACGCATTATTACATTAAGTATATGAAACGCCGCCAGCTCGACCCCGAAAAATCCGCCTCCTCCGCGGAGTCAGACCTGTGCCGCGCGCTGCTGTCCCTGCGCACGACGGGTCAGGTACTCGCCTTCCTGCGCGACCTGTGTACGCCGGCCGAACTCGAGGCGTTGACCGACCGCTGGCAGGTCGTGCCGTATCTGCTTAAGGGCGTGCCTTACCGCGAGATCCACGAGCACACCGCGGTCAGCGTGACCACCATCGGTCGGGTCGCGCGCTTCCTCAAGCAGGGCAGCGGTGGTTACCGCGCCGCGATCGCACACGACGCCTTGCGCGGACGCGCGTGCGAGGCATCGACGAGGCAGTGCCGATGAGCGCTGCGACCGATCGCGAGCGCCTGCGCATCGCGGTGCAAAAATCCGGCAGGTTGGCCGAGTTCTCGCAGGACCTGCTGGCGCGTTGCGGACTCGGTTTCCGGCGCAGCCGCGACAAGCTGTTCTGTTTCGGCGAAAGCCTGGCGGTCGATCTGCTGCTCGTGCGCGACGACGATATTCCGTGCCTGATCGAACAGGGCGTGTGCGACATCGGCATCGTCGGACGCAATGTGTTGGCCGAATATTCCGCCGCGCGGCAGGACGGCGGCATCGTCGAATTGCGCGCGCTGGACAGCGCGCACTGCCGCTTGTCCATTGCAGTGCCGCAGGAGCTGTCGTGCGCGACCGTGCAAGAGCTGAACGGCCTGCGCATCGCGACCTCGTATCCGGCGCTACTCGGTGCGTGGCTGGCCGAACAGGGCGTGGCGGCGCCGATCGTCGAATTGTCCGGTTCGGTGGAGATTGCACCCCGCCTGGGCACTGCCGATGCCATCTGCGACCTGGTATCGAGCGGGGCGACGCTCGCGGCCAATCAGTTGCGCGAGACATTCAAGGTGCTCGATAGCGAGGCCGTAGTCGCCGGTGCGCAAAGCCCACCCGCGGATGCGCGCGGCGAACTCCTGCATTTGCTCCTGGGTCGCATTGACGGTGTGGTGCGCGTGCGCGAATCCAAGCTGGTCATGCTGCACATCGACCGCTTCGGTGTGGATCGGATCAATGCGCTGTTGCCGAATCCGCAATTGCCAACGGTGACCCCGGTGGAGGGCGGCAACGGCCGCGTTGCCTTGCAGGCCGTCTGCGACGGGCCGGTCACCTGGCAGCATCTGGAGGACTTGCGCCGTGCCGGCGCGAGCCAGTTGCTGGTATTGCCGGTGGAAAAGCTGCTCGCATGAATGCCCTGATCGACACCGTGAAAACGCCCGAGATCGAGATTCTGGACTGGTCCGGTCTGGGCCCCGGCGAACGTGCGGCCGCGTTGCATCGACCGGCGCTTGCACAGGCGCCACAACTGGCGCAGACCGTCGCGCGCCTGCTCGCGCAGGTGCACGCCGATGGCGATGCGGCGCTGCGTGCGTTGACGCGCCGCTTCGATGGCTGCGATCTGGCCTACTTCGGGGTCGCGGACGCGGAATTCGCACACGCCGAAAGTACGCTCGATACCCAGGTCAAGCGCGCGATCCGGGCTGCGCATGCGCGCATCGAGCAATTCCACCAGGCGACCCGGCCACGCGAAATCGGAGTCGATACCGCGCCCGGCGTGCATTGCGAACGCGTCCTGCGATCGATCGATCCGGTCGGATTGTACGTGCCTGCGGGCAGCGCGCCCTTGCCATCCACTGCACTGATGCTCGGCGTGCCGGCGCAGATCGCCGGTTGCACGAGGACCGTGATGTGCACGCCGCCGAACGCGGACGGCGCGGTGGAAGCGGCGGTGCTGTATGCCGCTTCGCTTTGCGGAATCCGCCGCGTGTTCAAGTTAGGCGGTGCACAGGCGATCGCCGCGATGGCGTTCGGTACGCAATCGGTTCCGGCCTGCGCCAAACTGTTCGGTCCGGGCAACGCCTATGTCACCGAAGCCAAGCGCCAGGTGTCGACGTCGACGGATGCGATTGCCATCGACATGCCGGCGGGGCCTTCCGAGGTGCTCGTCATTGCCGATGCCAGCGCCGATCCCGGATTCGTCGCGGCCGATTTGCTGTCCCAGGCCGAGCACGGGCCGGATTCGCAGGCGCTGTTGATCGCCTGCGAACGCAGCGTGCTGGTCGACGTGCGCACTGCCTTGTTGCGCCAGATCGGCGCGTTGCCGCGCGCGTCGATCGCGTTGCGGTCCCTGGCTAACAGCCGTTTCATCCAGGCCGGCTCGCTCGCCGAGGCACTGGCGATCAGCAATGCCTATGCGCCCGAACATCTGATCTTGAACCTGCGCGATGCGCGCACCTGGCTGGAACGTGTCGAAAGCGCGGGCTCGGTCTTTCTTGGTGCCTGGTCGCCCGAAGCGGTCGGCGACTATTGCAGCGGCACGAACCATGTGCTGCCGACCTACGGTTTCGCGCGCGTATTGAGCGGCGTGTCGGTGGCGAGTTTCGTCAAGCAGATCAGCGTGCAGGAGTTGTCGCCTGCCGGCTTGCGCGCGATCGGCCCCGACGCGGCGATCCTGGCGCGCGCCGAGGGTCTGGCCGCACACGAGCGCGCAGTGACGCTGCGCCTGGCCGCGATCGAGGAGAGCGCACGTGAAACTGCTTGAACGCGCGCGGCCGGAAATTCTCGCGTTGCAACCGTACTCGTCCGCGCGCATGGAGTCCGGCGTTGCGGCGACCATGCTCAACGCGAACGAGTCGCCGTGGCCGGCATCGTGCACGGCGCCGGCCCTGAATCGCTATCCCGATCCGCAACCGGCACCACTGCGCGCGGCGCTGGCCGGGTTTTACGCGGTCGCGCCGGGCAACATCCTTATCGGACGTGGTAGCGACGAGGCGATCGACCTGCTGGTGCGCGCGTTCTGCCGCCCGGGATACGACGCGATCACGATTGCGTCGCCCACGTTCGGCATGTACGCGGTCGCCGCGCGCGTCCAGGGCGCCGACGTCACTGAGGTGCCGCTGACGCCGGGCTTCGTCCTGGACGCGAAGGCGCTGCTGGCAGCGGTAACGCCCGATACCAAGCTCGTTTTCGTCTGCTCGCCGAACAATCCGACGGGCGGCCTCGTACCGCTGCCGATGCTGGCGCATCTTGCCCAGGCGCTGCGCGATCGCGCCGTGTTGGTCGTCGACGAGGCTTACATCGAATTCGCAGATGGTGCAGCCAGCGCAATGACATTGCTCGATCGCCACGACAACGTGGCCGTGCTGCGTACCTTGTCCAAGGCGCACGCCTTGGCGGGTGCGCGCGTCGGCGTGCTGATTGCGGCCGCGCCCCTGGTTGCGCTGGTGCGTCGCATCCAGGCGCCGTATCCGCTGCCGATGCCCAGCGTGGATGCCGCCTTGTCCGCCTTGTCGGTGTCGGCGCTGGCGGCAACCGACCAACGCGTTACCGCGATATGCCGCGAACGTGAGCGGATGGCGCGTGCGCTGGCAGGCCTTGCCGAAGTGCTCGCGGTATTCGATTCGGCAGCAAATTTCCTGTGCGTGCGCTTTGTCGATGCACGCAAGGCGTGGCGCAGGCTTGCCGCTAGCGGCATCGTGGTCCGCGACGTCAGCCGGTATCCGCAACTCGCCGATTGCCTGCGCATCACGATCGGCACGCCAGAAGAAAACGCGGCGCTGCTCGGCGCGCTGGATGCGCGGAAAGCCGCGGCATGAGCAGGCAAAAAATCCTTTTCCTCGATCGCGACGGCACATTGATAGTGGAACCGCCGGACCAGCAGATCGATTCCTTCGAAAAGTTGGCGCTCGTCGACGGCGTGATCGCGGCCTTGCAGCGCTGTCGCGCGGTCGGTTACGAACTCGTCATGGTCAGCAATCAGGATGGCCTGGGAACCGATTCGTTCGCGCAGGCGGCGTTCGATGGTCCGCAGGAACTGCTGCTGGGAATCCTGCGTTCGCAAGGTATCGAATTTCGCGAAGTGCTGATCGATGCGAGTTTCGCGCACGAAGGCCGCGATACGCGCAAGCCGGGCACGGGGCTGGTGCGACATTATCTTGCCGACGACGGCTGGAGCCGCGCGGCATCGGCGATGGTCGGCGACCGCGCGACGGATACGCAATTCGCGGCGAACCTGGGCATCCGCTGTTTTCGCCTCGATACGGGCGAATGGGATTGGCCGGCCATCGCGCGCGAGTTATGCGATGCGCCGCGTCGAGCGGCGCTCGAGCGTAATACCAGGGAGACGCGTGTCGCGGTAACGGTGGATCTGGACTGCGCGCGCGAGCCGGTGGTGCAAACCGGCCTGGGTTTTTTCGATCACATGCTCGAACAACTCGGCAAGCATGGCGGCTTCGCGCTCCAGTTGACCTGCGGTGGCGACCTTGCGGTCGACGAACATCACACCGTGGAGGACTGTGCGCTTGCGCTGGGCGAGGCGCTGCGCAAAGCGCTTGGCGACAAGCGCGGCATCGGCCGCTATGGATTCACTCTGCCGATGGATGAGGCGCTCGCCAGCGCCGCACTGGATTTGTCCGGTCGCAGCGGTTTTGTTTTCGATGGCCGCTTTCCGCGCGATCGCGTCGGCGGGTTGCCCACCGAACTGGTGCCGCATTTCTTCAGCTCGCTGTGCAATTCGCTGGGCGCGAACCTGCACCTGAGCGTGCGCGGCGAGAATGCGCACCACATGGTCGAGGCCTGCTACAAGGTGATTGCGCGCGCCTTGCGCATGTCGATCCGGCGCGAAGGCTGCGATCTGCCGAGCACGAAGGGAATCTTGTGATGGCACGGGTCGTTCTCGTCGACGCCGGCGGCGCGAATATCGGTTCGATGCGGCATGCGTTGCGGCGTCTTGGCGCGGACGCATCGCTGGCGAGCGACGCCGAGGAAATCCGCGCGGCGACGCACGTGATCCTGCCCGGTGTCGGCGCGGCGGCGCCCGGCATGCGGCGCCTGCGCGAGTCCGGATTGATTGGCGTGGTGCGCGGGTTGACGCAGCCGGTGCTTGGCGTGTGCCTGGGAATGCAGTTGCTGTTCGAGTATTCCGAAGAGGGCGATACAAAGTGCCTTGACGTGCTGCCCGGCCGTTTGTGTCGATTCGATGACACTGCTGTGCGCGTGCCGCACATGGGCTGGAACGCCTTGCGCATGGAGCGATCGAGTTCGTTATTCTCCGGTATCCCCGCCGGGGCCTACGCGTATTTCGTACACAGTTACGCCGCGCCGGTCGGTGCCTGCACGCTGGCCAGTTGCGATTACGGT
The DNA here is from genome assembly GCA_021404785.1 of Lysobacterales bacterium PRO7. Classification (GTDB taxonomy): domain Bacteria; phylum Pseudomonadota; class Gammaproteobacteria; order Xanthomonadales; family Rhodanobacteraceae; genus Rudaea. The sequence goes on along the minus strand of QWHH01000006.1, from coordinate 25,592 downwards.
GGTGCGTTTTCCGCCGCCGTGCGGCGCGAAAATTTCAACGGTGTACAGTTCCATCCTGAGCGTTCGGCCGATGTGGGCGCTCGCCTGCTGGCCAATTTTCTGGCGTTGTGACATGCAGATCGTGCCGGCCATCGATCTGCGTGAAGGGCGTGTCGTGCGCCTGCGCCAGGGCGACTACGCGCGCACGACGCACTACGCCGTCGCGGCGATCGATTTGGCGGTGCAATACGCCGATGCGGGCGCGTGCTGGCTGCATCTGGTCGACCTCGATGGTGCGCGTGGTGGCGCGTTCGGCAACCTGCGCACGATCGAGGCGATCGCAAGTGCCGGCCGTCTGCGGGTGCAGGCCGGCGGCGGTGTGCGCACGCGTACGGACGTCTTGCGCCTGCTCGATGCTGGTGTCGAGCGCGTGGTTGTCGGCAGCGTCGCCGTGCGCGAACCCGGCACCGTGATCGACTGGATCGCCGAATTCGGTGCGCAACACGTGTGCGTGGCTCTGGATACGCGCTTCGCCGATGGCCGGTGGAAACTGCCCAGTGCCGGCTGGACGCGCGAGGAGGAGGGCAGCCTGGTCGGGCTCGCCGTGCGCTATGCGCAGGCCGGCGTACAGCACGTCTTGTGCACGGACATCGATCGCGACGGCATGTTGGACGGGCCAAATGCGGATTTGTACGCACTGCTCGCCGCTGCGGCACCGTCGTTGCGGCTGATCGCCTCCGGCGGCGTACGCGACGTGGCCGACTTGCACGCTTTGCGCCAGGTCGGGGCGGACGCGGTCGTGCTCGGCCGCAGCCTGCTCGAAGGCCGCCTAACGTTGCAGGCTGCGCTGGCATGCTGACCCGGCGCATCATTGCATGCCTGGATGTGCGCGACGGCAAAGTCGTCAAGGGTGTGCGCTTCCGCGATCACGTCGTCGTCGGCGAGATTGTCGAGCTGGCACGGTACTATCGCGATGCGGGCGCGGACGAACTCGTGTTCTACGACATTGCCGCCAGTCCCGAGGGTCGGTGCGTGGACCGTGCCTGGGTGGATCGCGTGGCGAGCGTACTCGACATTCCATTCTGCGTCGCCGGCGGCATCCGCAACGTGGCCGACGCGCGTGCCGTGCTGCATGCAGGCGCGGACAAGATCTCGATCAATTCGCCGGCGCTGGAGCGCCCCGACCTCATCGACGAACTTGCGGATGCCTTCGGCGTGCAGTGCGTGGTGGTCGGCATCGATTCACTGCGCGACGCAGACGGTCGGTGGCGGGTGCGTCAATACGGTGGCGACCCCGACAAGACGCGCGCTTTGTCGCGGCACACGTTGGAATGGATCGAGGAAGTCCAGCACCGCGGCGCCGGCGAGATCGTGCTCAATTGCATGGCGGCGGATGGCACTCGCATGGGCTTCGACATCGAGCAACTGGCACGCGCGCGCGAAGTCTGCCAGGTACCCCTGATCGCTTCCGGCGGCGCCGGCGAATCGCGCCATTTCCTCGATGCGTTCGCTCAAGCGGACGTCGACGGCGCACTGGCTGCGAGCATATTCCACAGCGGCGCCATCGCGATTGGCGATCTCAAGCACTGGCTGGCCGGCAACGGCGTGGTGGTGCGGCAATGATGAGGTTCGATGTGGACCATCTCGATTGGGACAAGGGCGCAGGGTTGCTGCCGGCGATCGTGCAGGATTCGCGCAGCGGTGCGGTGCTGATGCTCGGCTACATGAATCGCGAGGCACTGGACGCGACGCGGCAAGGCGGAAAGGTCACGTTTTACAGCCGCAGCAAGCAGCGCTTGTGGACCAAGGGCGAGGGTTCGGGCAATTTCCTCGCGTTCAAGTCGCTCCATGTCGACTGTGATGCCGACAGCATTCTCGTGCTGGCCGAACCGCAAGGCCCGACCTGCCATCTGGGCACGCCAAGCTGTTTCGGCGAGGTCGCGTCGCCGCTCGCGTTTCTCGCCGAACTCGACGCATTGGTCGCGCAGCGCGAGCGGGAACGCCCACCCGGAAGCTACACGACAAAGCTGTTCGTATCCGGCGTGCGCCGGATCGCGCAGAAAGTCGGCGAGGAGGGCGTGGAAACCGCTCTTGCTGCCACGACCGGCGATGACGCGGAATTGCTCGATGAGTCGGCCGACCTGCTATTCCACCTGATCGTGCTGTTGCGAGCACGCAGCAACTCCTTGACCGACGTCGTGGATCGTTTGCGCTCGCGCCACGGCGTCGCGACAACCGCCTAGTCCAGGATTCGGTTCATTGCCGGCGGAGCACCGGTGTGACTTTCGGCCCATTCACTATTGTCAAGTCAACACTATAGTGGAGTTGGCGTCAGGGCGAGGTCGATGCAACGTGGACGAAACCGAAAGCCATCTTTGGAAGTTCCAGAAGGAGCTGAGCGCCGGCATCGTTTCGCTGGTCCTGCTCGGCGTGCTTTCGCGCGCGCGGCAGCCCATGTACGGCTACCAGATCGTCAAGCGCCTGGACGAAACCGGCGCCGGGGTGCTCAGTGGCAAGCAAAGCGCGCTCTATCCCGTATTGCGCAACCTGGCTGCGTCGGGTTTGCTGGAGGGCGAAGTCGAGCCCTCGGTGACCGGGCCGCCGCGGCGCTATTACCGCATCACGCCGCTCGGCCGGCGCGTGTTGCGCGAATGGAGCCTGGCCTGGATCGATACCCGCGATTTTGCGAACTCCGTTCTGGAGGATTGAGCATGACGACTCCGAAATCACCTCGTACCGTTACCGAATATCTTGAGCAACTGCGCGCCGCGCTCGCCGGCGCGGACCCTGCGCTGGTCCAGGACGCGCTCTACGATGCCGAGGAGCACCTGCGCGGCGAATTGCGTGAACACCGCGGCAAACCCGAGGCCGAAGTCCTGGCGAAGATCGTCGCCAGCTACGGCGCGCCGGCAGAAGTCGCGGAAATCTACGTCGACAAGGAAAACGTCGTGCGCCAGGCGTTGCGTCCGCCGCCACAGCAGCCGCGCACGTCGGCGCTGGGTCGTTTCTTCGCCGTCGGCGCTGACCCACGCGCGTATTCGGCGCTGTTCTACATGCTGCTGTCGCTGGCCACCGGAATCTTCTACTTCACCTGGACCGTGACCGGATTGTCGTTGTCACTCGGCCTGTCGATCCTCATCTTCGGCATCGTGGTCGCGATACTGTTCTTCGGCACGACGCGCGTGCTGTCTCTGGTCGAAGGCCGCATCGTCGAAGTGATGCTCGGCGAGCGCATGCCGCGCCGGCCGTTGTATCCGCCGCGCGAAGGCTCGATGTTCAAGCGCATCGGCGGCATGTTCAAGGATCCGCGTACCTGGTCGACGCTGCTGTATTTCGTGCTGATGCTGCCGCTCGGCATCGTCTATTTCACGTTTGCCGTGACCGGGATCGCGATGTCGCTGTCCTTCATCATGGCGCCGCTGGCACATCTGGGCTGGATGCTCGGCATTGTCGAGATCGACTGGGCCGATCACGTCCATTTCAACGATACGCTGGTGACACCGTGGTGGCTCGCCGATCCACTTATGTTCATACTCGGCATCGCGCTGTTGTTCGGATTGCTGCACCTGGCGCGAGGCATCGGCAAGTTCCAGGGCGGACTGGCCAAGGCGCTGCTGGTAAATTGATTGCCGAGAATGCCGTGAACCACGGATCCTGGAAGACGCTCGACGGCAAGCCGTCGCGCATCATCGCCCACCGAGGTGCCAGCGGGTACCGGCCGGAACATACGCTCGAAGCCTTCGCCCTGGCTCTGGCGCAAGGCGCGGACATGCTCGAACCCGATCTCGTGGCCAGCCGCGACGGCAAGCTGTTCGCGCGTCACGACTTTGGCCTGTCGCGCAGCACGGATGTCGCCGCGCGTGCGCAATTCGCGGCCCGCGCGCGCGAAATCGGCGGCGAACGCGACTGGTGGATCGGCGATTTCGAGGCGCACGAGATCGGCGCGTTGCGCGCGGTGCAGCCGGATTCCGGACGCGACGGTCGATTCGACGGCCAATTCGGCATCGCGAGCTTCGCCGCGCTGCTCGATCTTGTTGCCCAGGGCAACCGGGACCGTGAAACGCCAGTCGTGATCGAGGCCGAAATCAAGCAGCCCGACGCCGGCGTGCTCGCCGCGCTCGCGCGCGAACTGGAGTCGCACGATCTTGCCGGGGAGCGCTCACCGGTATGGATCGAGTGCTTCGATCACGCATTCCTGCAGCGCGCGCGCGAGCGATGCGGCAATCCGTGCATCGCCCTGCTGGAACCGGAGGATGACTGGCAGCGTGGCGATCCGCGCTTGCGCGAACTCGCGCGCTGGGTTCGCGGCGTGGCGCCGCGCAAGGACATGCTGTGGGACTCGGTCGGAGGCGATACACGCTGGGTCGCGGCCGCGCACGACTTGGGCTTGGAGGTGCACGCCTGGACGTTCCGCAACGACGGAAATTGCACACCATTCCGGTCTTCGGAAGCGGAGCTGACGGCTGCGTTCGATCTCGGCGTGGACGCGTTGTTCTGTGATTTTCCGGATTCGGCGATCGCCGCGCGGGCGGCGTGGTTCAACGCGAAACGGTAAGCGCGTCGCTGGTCGGTTTGATCGCGATGAACGGCACCGGCGGGCCGAGCGTGGCGCCGGCGCGCCAGAGTTTGAGTTGTGCTTCGATGCGCGGCGTCGTGACCAGCTGTGGTTGCGAATGGTCCACGTGGTCACGTGTTTCCCATTGCGCGACCAGCTTGCTCGCTTCGGCGAAGGCGCCTGTGAACGTGTCGTTGTGGTTGAGCCCGTCAACGAGGAACGCACGCCCGAAATCGGTGATGTCCGAATCCGTTCCGCAGCCAAATGATGAACGATCGGCGCTCGCGGCAGTGATGATCAGCGTGCTGTCATCCTTCAAAGCATCGATAAATCCGCCCGAATAGCAGGCCGAGATCACGATGACCTTATAGCGGATTTTTGCCTTGGCGAAGATGTCGGCGACATCTTCCGGTGCGATCTGGTCCAGCGGCAGCGGATCCATGTTGACGTACAGCAGGTGATCTTCGGTACCGTGGCTGGTGAGCAGCAGGAACAGGATGTCGTTGTCGCGATCCATCTTCCCGGCAATGTCATCGACGGCAGTTTCCAGGTTCGTCAACGACGCAAGCGGATAGCGCGACAGGGTGCTCGGGTTGTTGACCAGCAGCAATTCATGGCCGGCTGCGGCGAAGCGCTTGGCGAACAGGGTGCGCGCGTATTCGGCCTCGTTGAGGAACACGTCTTCCTCGGAGTCGCCGGCGAAACCGATGAAATACAGGTTCGGCTTGCCGGTAGCGCGCGGCGCGAGACGCGACACCGCATCGCGCAACATCTGCGGTTGCGCATAGACGACCTGTTCCGGCGTGTCAGCGTCGTCCGGCCAGTTGTCGCCGCCAGCATCATCTGCGTCGTCCGCGGAGTCTGGTGCCAGCGCGATCTGCGTCGGCGTTGCGATGACCGCGTGCGCTTGAATACGAGGCTCATGATGCCCCATCAACAGCGCAGCGGTCAGTGCACCCGCGGCGAAAGTCAGGAGGAAAATGGCGGCAAGAACGCGACGCATGCGTCAGGCCAACGCAATCGCATCGAAATCGTGCACGCAGGGGTGCGTGCCATGCGTCGGGCACGAAACCGGCGGACGCGCCAGTTGCGTCGTACGCATGCCCGCAGCACGCGCGGCATCGAGTTCCTGGGCGATGTCGGACAGGAACAGTATTTCGTTCGCCGGTTTTCCGATCGCGGCGGCAATGCGGCGATAGGATTCCGCTTCGCGTTTGGGCCCGGTTTCCGTGTCGAAATAGCCGGAGAACAACGGCGTCAGGTCACCGGCTTCGCTGAATCCGAAAAACAGTTTCTGCGCAGCGACCGAACCTGAAGAATACACGTACAGGTCGACTCCTTGTGCCTTCCACACGCGCAGTTTCGCTGCGACTTCCGGATACACATGCGCCTTGAAGCTGCCGTCGCGATAGCCTTCGTCCCAGATCATGCCTTGCAAAGCCTTGAGCGGCGTGGCCTTGCGGTCTTCGTCGATCCAGTGTTGCAGCAGTTCGATGATTTCTTCGCGCTCGGCGTAGATGATGCCGGCTTCCTTCGCCGCCTCGTGCAGCCAGTGCCGCACTTCCGGGTTGTCGGCGTGGGTTTCGACAAAGGCGGGCAGGCGCTCGCGTGCGAACGGAAACAGCACGTCCTTGACGAAGGAAATCGAGCTCGTGGTGCCTTCGATATCGGTGAGGATCGCGCGGATCACGGCAAGGTCACGATACGATCTCAGCGCGGTTCGATGCGGCCTCGAGGCGCGGGAAGCGTTGCGCGATGTCGTCGCCGGTGAATTCGGCAACCCAGCCGGCGGGATTGTTGAACAGGCGGATCGCGACGAAATAGGGCTCTTCGCTCATGTCGAACCAGTGTCGTGTGCCGTCCGGCACGCCGATCAGGTCGCCGCGTTCGCACAGCACCTCGTAAACGCGCTCGCCGATGTGCAGCGTGAACAGGCCGCGGCCGGCGACGAAGAAACGCACCTCGTCCTCGGCATGGGTGTGCTCGTTGAGGAATTTGGCGCGGAACGCGGCGCGATCCGGGTTGTCCGGATTCAGACTGATCACGTCGACGGTCTTGTAGCCTTCCTCGCGCATCAGCCGGTCGATATCGTTGCGATAGGCCGCGATGACTTCGTCCTGGGACGCGCCGGGCGTGACCGGCTTGGACGCTTCCCATTGTTCGAAGCGCACGCCGGCAGCACGCAGTTCTTGCGCGATTTCCGCATGCTGCGACGTGACCATCACCGGTTCGTCACCGTCGGTGTCGTGGAATACTCTCAGTCGACTCATCGCAACCTCCGCAAATCCATCTCGCATCCAAGCAGGAACTCGAACGCCTCGACATGGCGCTCGGCCTCGGCCATGTCGCGACCCCAGGTGTACAGACCATGGCCTTCAATCAAGTAGCCGTAAAGCGGTCGATCGGACTTGATCCAGGCATCAACTTTTTCGACCAGTTCCGGCATGTGCTGGGTGTTCGGAAATACCGGCAAGTCGATAGCCTGCTCGTGCGAGGTGTGGCCGGCGATGGCCTTTTGCAATTCGTAGCCATCAAGACGCACCACGCCCGCTTTCGCATACAGGCGCGACGCCACGGTCTGCGTGCGCGAATGCGTGTGCAACACGGCGTTCGCATCGGCAAAGCGGGCGTAAATCTGCGTGTGCAGCGCGGTTTCCGCGGATGGTCGCGCCGAGGTGCCAACCGGGTTGCCGTACATGTCCACGACCATGACATCGTCGGCCGTGAGCACGCCCTTGTCGCGACCCGACACGGTGACAGCGATGTGCGAAGCATCCAACCGCATCGAAAAATTGCTGCTGGTGGCCGGCGTCAATCCCTGCGCTCCAAGCTTGCGTCCCGCGGCCGCAACGGCGTTCGCGCAGGCGGCAAGACGGGCAGGATCGGGTTGACGTAGAGGCGCAGTCATGGCGTCATCTTACCGGATGCGGCGCTCGCACGGCGATGGATCGTCTCGCCATCTGAGACGCGAGCCTGTCACAATGACGCGAAGCAGAAGTTGCGGGGGTAGGCATGCCGATCCAGACCAATGATTTGTTGCTGTGGTGCGTCATCGCACTGGCCGGGATCATTCTCGGCATTGCGGCGATGTGGTTGCCATTGCGCCGCGCGCGCCGCGACAACGAGGCGACGAAACAGGAACTCGATGCGCAACGCGAAAGCGTGTTGGCGCTTTCGCGCGACAAGGCCGGTCAGGCTGGACGCCTGGAACGCGTGCCGTTGCTTGAACGTGAACTTGATCAGGCACGCAGCGAAGCGCAACGCCTGACCGAAGCGCGTCAGCGTGCCGAGCAATTACTCACCGAGAAATCAACACGCCTGCAGGAACAAACGCTGGCGGCAGCCGAGCGCGAGCGCGCGCTCACCGAGAAATTCGATCTGCTGTCGCGCCAGTTGCTCGACCAGCAGAGCCGGAAGCTGGCCGAACAGAACCAGGCCAATCTCGGTGTATTGCTCAATCCGCTGCGTGAGCAAATCGGCGAATTCCGCAAGCGCGTGGATGAGGTTTACGACAAGGAAAACAAGGACCGCAGTGCGCTGCAATCCGAAATCGCCACCTTGAAGAACCTGAACCAGCGCATCAGCGAGGACGCGGTCAACCTTACGCGCGCGCTCAAGGGCGACGCGCAAGCGCAGGGTGCGTGGGGCGAAATGATCCTGGAACGCGTGCTCGAAGCCTCCGGTCTGCAAAAGGGGCGTGGCTACGAGACACAGGTGACGCTGGCCGACGAGGCCGGCGGACGCCCGCGTCCGGACGTGATCGTGCACCTGCCCGAAGGCCGAAACATCATCGTCGATGCCAAGGTATCGCTCACCGCCTACGAGCGTTATTGCCGTGCGGCGGACGGGGCCGAGCGCAACCTGCAGCTGTCCGCGCACCTGACCTCGCTGCGCAAGCATGTGCGCGAACTGGCCGACAAGCGTTACGCCGATCTGCCCGGTGTGAATTCGCTGGAATTTGTGCTGATGTTCGTGCCGGTCGAGGCGGCCTACATCGAGGCCGTGCACAATGACGACGCGTTGCATGCGTTCGCGCTGGAAAGGCAAGTCGTGATCGTGACTACGTCGACCCTGCTCGCCACCCTGCGCACGGTCGAGAGCTTGTGGCGCAACGCCGATCGCAACCGGAACGCGCAGGAAATTGCCGATCGCGCCGGCAAGCTCTACGACAAGTTCGCCGGGTTCGTCGATGATCTGGATGAGGTGCGCGCCAAGATCGCCGCGGCCGGCAAGGCGCTGGATGCTGCCGGCGGCAAGCTCAACGCCGGACCGGGAAACCTGTTGCGCCAGGTCGAAATGCTGCGCGAACTCGGCGCCAAGGCAAGCAAGGCGCTACCCGCCGAAGCACGCGAACGGGCGGCCGATCCGTTGCCGCGCGTTGGCGACGGCTAAAGTCGACCACACGCTACTTGCGCATCAGCGAACCGAGCACGCCGCGCATCAGCACGGTGCCGATGCGGCTGCCGCCGCTGCGCACGGCCGATTTCGCCATGGTTTCGATCATGCCCTGGCGGCGGCTGGTGCCGAACACGGCGTCGCGGATTGCCTGTCCCCAGCCGGATCCGGCCGGCGCCTGCGCTGTTGTCGCGGGAGCGCCTGCGGGCGCGCTTGCCGTGTCGGCCGTGCGCTGGGTCAGGAGTTCATAGGCCGATTCGCGGTCGACTGCGTTGTCGTATTTGGCGCCGACCGGCGAGCGCGAACGGATCACGTTGCGTTCGTCGTCGCTGATCGTGCCGATGCGGCAGGTCGGCGGCACGATCATGGCGCGCTCGACCGGCAGCGGCACGCCGCGATCCTGCAAGGTCGACACCAGCGCCTCGCCGACGCCGAGCTGGGTGATGACCGTGGTGATGTCGCCGAGCGCCGGATTCGGCGCGAGCGTCTGCGCGGCGGCATTGACGGCTTTCTGGTCGCGCGGCGTGAACGCGCGCAACGCATGCTGCACGCGATTGCCCATCTGGCCGAGAATGACATCGGGCACGTCGTCCGGATTTTGCGAACAGAAATAGACGCCGACGCCCTTGGAGCGGATCAGGCGCACGACCTGCTCGACGCGTTTTTGCAGCGCAGGCGGGCAGTCGTCGAACAGCAGGTGCGCCTCATCGAAGAAGAACACCAGCTTGGGCACATCGAGGTCGCCGACCTCGGGAAGCCGCTCGAACAATTCCGACAACAGCCAGAGCAGGAATGTCGAATACAGCAGCGGCTTGAGGATAAGCTGGTCGGCGGCAAGGATGTTGACGATGCCGCGGCCGGACATGTCCTGTCGCATGAAATCGGCAAGGTCCAATGCCGGTTCGCCGAAGAACTGGTCGCCACCTGCGTTTTCCAGTTGCAACAGGCCACGCTGGATTGCCGCGATCGAGGTCGGGCTGATCAATCCATATTTCGCGGACAAGTCTTTCGCGTTCGCCTTCTCGGCCGCAAACGCGAGCAGGGCGCGCAGATCCTTCAGATCCAGCAGCAGCCAGCCGTGGTCGTCGGCGGCCTTGAACACGACTTCGAGCACGCCAGATTGCACGTCGTTGAGTTCGAGCAGGCGCGCGAACAGGTTCGGCCCCATCTCGGAAACGGTCGCGCGCACGGGGTGGCCGAGCTTGCCGTAAATGTCCCAGAACACGACCGGATTCGCGGCCGGTGTGAAATTGGTGATGCCGAGTTTTTCCAGACGAGGTTTCAGCTTGTCGGTCACGACTGCCGCTTGCGACAGTCCAGCCAGATCGCCCTTCACGTCGGCGAGGAACACCGGCACGCCCAGGCGCGAGAAACCTTCCGCCATCACCATCAGCGACACGGATTTTCCGGTGCCGGTGGCGCCGGCGATCATGCCGTGGCGATTGCCGTATTTGGCCTGCAGGTAGATCTCAGGGGTGGCGTTGTTGGGCAATTGGCTCTTGCCCAGCAAAATTGCATTGGTCATGGCGTTCGCATTGGCTGGAGAAAAACCGATGCGGCGCCAACGCGCCGCATCGCGCGGATGTCAGGCTTGCGCGCGCAGCTTGCTGTGGCGATAGCCGTAACCGAAATAGATCACGAGGCCGAGCAGTGTCCACAGCCCCATCAGCGACCAGTTGTACCAGTTTTCCCAATACAGCAGCACGAGGCAGCTGAGCACGCCCAGCGTGCAGGTCAGCGTGGCCGCGGGCACGCGGAACGTGCGCGGCAGTTCCGGCCGCGTGCGGCGCAGGATCAGCACGCCCAGGCACACCGCCACGAACGCGATCAGCGTGCCCATCGACACCAGGTCGCCGAGGATATCGAGCGGAAAGATCGCGGCGAGCAGGGCGATGCCTGCGCCCGTGATCAGGGTGTTGATGTGCGGCGTGCGGTAGCGCGGATGGATCTTCGCGAACACCGGCGGCAACATGCCGTCGCGGCCCATGATCATGAAGATGCGCGGCTGCGCGATGATCATGACCAGTACGACCGAGGCGAGCCCGACCATCGCGCCGATCTCGACCAGCCAGCGCAGCCAGTCCAGTTGCGGATGCGCCTTGACTGCGGTGACCACCGGTTCGCTGGTGCCGAGTTCCGTGTACGGAATCAGCCCGGTCAAGACCGCAGCCATGCCGATGTAGAGGATGGTGCAGATCGCAAGCGAGGCTAGGGTGCCGATGGGCAGGTCGCGCTGCGGGTTCTTCGCTTCCTGTGCCGCGGTCGAGGTTGCCTCGAAACCGATGTAGGCGAAAAACACCAGCGTGGCTGCGCGCATGATCCCGCCCCAGCCGTATTTTTCCGGCCCCTGGGCTTCGGGAATGAACGGATGCCAGTTCGCGGTATCCACGTATTGGGAACCGGCGATGATGACGATGACGATCAGCGCGACCTTCAGCGCGACCATTGCCGTGTTCGCGCCGCTGGATTCGCGGATGCCGACGTAGCACAGCCAGGTCAGCAACAGGATCATGACCACTGCGGGCAGGTTGATGAATGCGCCGGTTGCGATCAGGTGGTTGTCCTGGAAGGCCAGTGGCGCGTTGGTCAGTTGCGCGGGCAGGTGCATACCGAAGTGGTCGAGGAAACTGGTGAAGTAACCGGTCCAGCTCACCGCTACGGCCGATGCCGAAACGCCGTACTCGAGCACCATGTTCCAGCCGATGAACCACGCTGCGAATTCGCCGAGCGTCGCGTAGGCATACGAATACGAACTGCCCGACATCGGGATCAGCGTGGCGAATTCCGCGTAGCACAGCGCGGTGAAGCTGCAGCACACCGCGGCGATGATGAACGACAGCAGCACGGCCGGGCCGGCATGTTCGGCGGCCGCCTGACCGGTGATCACGAAGATCCCGCCGCCGATCACCGCGCCGATGCCGAGCGCGGTTAGTCCCCACGGACCTAGCGTGCGCCGCAGGCTCGGCTCGTTGCCCGCGTCGACCGGAGTGAAATCGGTTTTCTTCGCCAGCAGTTGCCCGAGCATGTCAGCTTGCTTTCCCGTTTGCGAGCTGGCTGCGGCGATAGCCGTACAGTCGATAGATCACCAGTCCGATCAGTGCCCACACGACGAACACGCTCTTGGCGACGATACTGAGGTTGACGAACAACACGGCGCATCCGATGACAGCCAGCGGACACACGATCCACGCCAGCGGGGTGCGGAACGGACGCGGGCGATCGGGTTGGCGGCGGCGCAAGATCATCACGCCGATGGCGACCATGGCAAACGCCAGCAAGGTTCCAGCGTTGGAGGTATCGGCGAGTTTGCCCACCGGGAACAGCGCGCCGCAGAACGACACCACGATGCCGGTGATATAGGTGATCACATGCGGGGTGAAGAAGCGCGGATGTACGGCAGAGAACGCTTCCGGCAGCAGGCCGTCGCGCGACATGGTGAAGAAGATGCGTGTCTGACCGAACATCATCATCAGGATGACCGACGGCAGCGCGATGACCGCGGCCAGGCCAATCAGGTTGCCGACGACCGGGTGCCCGAGCACGCGCATCACATGTGCCAGCGGTTCGCCGCTGCACACCAATGCCTGCGAATTCAGGCAGGCGGCCGTCATTTCGGGAGTGCCAGGATCCAGCGGCATACCATTGGCGCCGAGCATCGGCTGTGCGCCGATGGAACCGGCAGCCCCGTAGCCGACCAGCAGGTAGAACACAGTGCAGATCAGCAGCGCGCCAATCAGGCCGATCGGGATATTGCGGTTCGGATTCTTGGTTTCTTCCGCTGCGGTGGACACGGCATCGAAGCCCACGTAGGCGAAGAAGATCGATGCCGCCGCGCCGAGTACACCGATGCCATTGCTGCCGACCGGGTTGCCCCAACCGCCGGGCAGGAACGGATGCAGGTTGGCATTCTTCACGGCGGGTATCGCAAGCAGTATGAACGCGGCCAGGGCGACGATCTTTATTGCCACCAGCACCGCGTTGACGCGTGCGCTCTTGGACGTGCCGATCACCAGCAGCCAGGTGACGGCAATGCCGATCAGGAAGGCGAGCAGGTTGAATCCGCCGCCGGAAAAATAACCGGTCTGCAACCAGGTGGGCAGGGACAACGAGCCCTTGGGGACCAGACCGAACAAATCGTTGTTGAGCAAGCCATTCATGTATTTGGACCAACCGACGGTGACCGCCGTCGCGCCGATCGCGTATTCGAGCACCAGTGCCCAGCCAACGATCCAGGCAATGAATTCACCGAACACGCCGTAGCTGTAGGTATAGGCGGAACCCGATACGGGAATCATCGCCGCCAGTTCCGCATAGGCGAGCGCGGCCAGACCGCACACGATGGCGGCAATGACGAACGCGAGGATCATGCCGGGACCGGCCTTCTGCGCGGCTTCCGCGGTGAGCACGAAGATGCCGGTGCCAATCACCGCGCCGATGCCGAGCAATGTCAACTGGATCGGACCAAGCTGGCGCTTGAGCGATTTCTTTTCGGCGGTTTCGAGAATCTTGTCGAGCGGCTTGATGCGCCAGAAGATCATGGAGGTCCTCCCCGGACTATCGATGGCAACGATTTGCCGGTGATCCGGCACAAAACGTCGCTACCATACGCGAGGGGATTTAACTGGGCAAGGGTCCATGCGCAAGCAATCATTCAGCCATGGTACGCAGCCCGTTCGGCGTCCCGCCTCACCCTCGCGTAATGCACGCGATGCGATTCAACGCATCGCGTAAGCGCATTACGCTCGACCCGCAAACTCCCCGGTCAGCGTACTGACCAGAATCTTCTCGCCAGTGGTGATGTACTCGGGCACCTGGATTTCGATGCCAGTGTTGAGCGTGGCGGGCTTGGGTCGCTTGGTCGCGCTGGCGCCCTTCAATTCCGGCGCGGTATCGATCACTTCCAGTGTCACTGACGGCGGCAATTGCAGCGCAACCGGGGTGCCCTCAATCAGTTGCACATAGCAGCCTTCCAGCCCGTCCGCAATGAATCCGGCGACATCGCCGACTGCATCTGCGCCGAGCGTGTATTGGGTGTAATTTTCGGCGTCCATGAAAATGAATGCGTCGCCATCCTTGTACGAGAAATTGGCCTCGCGCCGTTCAAGTTCGGTTTCGCGCAGTTCATCTTCAGACCGCAATGACAGGTCGAGTTTTTGCGCTCCGGGCACGCTGTACATGATGAAACGAAACGTGACATTGCCGCCGCGACCCTGCGGTGAACTGCGTTCGATGTCGCGCACCTGCCAAACCTTGCCGTTGTGCTCGACGACGTTGCCTTTCTTGATTTCGGAAGCTTTCATTTCGGTGCCAGCCTGATCGCGCCGTCGACGCGGATGACGCTGCCGTTCATGTAGCGGTTTTGCAGGATGAACGCGACCGTGTCGGCGAATTCCTCGGCCGTGCCCAGGCGCGACGGGTAGGGGACTTGCGCACAAAGGGAATCGTATACATTTTGCGGCATGCCATCGACCATCGGCGTGTGGAACACGCCCGGAGCCACGGTCATCACGCGCACGCCGATGCGCGCGAATTCGCGCGCCATCGGCAAGGTCATGCCGATTACGCCGCCTTTGCTGGCCGAATACGCTGCCTGTCCGATCTGGCCTTCGTAGGCGGCGATCGACGCGGTATTGACGATTACGCCACGTTCGCCGTCTTCGCCGGGCGCGTTGTTCTGCATGATCGCCGCGGCGGATTTGGCGACGTTGAAGCTGCCGATGAGATTCACCATCACCGTGGTCTGGAACGTCTTCAGCGGCATCGGACCTTCCTTGCCGAGCACGCGTCCGGCGCCGAGGATGCCGGCGCAATTCATCGCCACGTTCAATCCGCCCATGCGCTCGGCGGCCTGTTTGAGTGCTTCCGCGACGCCGTCTTCGCTGGTGACGTCCACGCGCTGGTAGCTCGACTTCGTGCCGAGTTCCGCGACCGCTGCCGCGCCTTTTTCGTCGTTGATGTCGAACAGCGCGACGCTGGCGCCATGCGCGATCAGGTGCCTGGCTACGGCCAGGCCGAGTCCGGAAACGCCGCCGGTTACGACGGCCTTGATTTGATCCAGTTGCATGGGCACACCAAAATTCGGGGTGCGCATTGTAGATTCCCGGCGGCTACAGGTCGAGCAAATAAAATCGGTTGCAGCTGAAATGTCCGGTATTGCCGAGCGCTGCCGGAATGCGCGCGAATCCGTGGCGCTCATACAGCCGCTGCGCGGCATCCATGCCGGTGAGGGTTTCCAGATAGCAGCGCCGGTAGCCGAGCTTGCGCGCCGCATCGAGGCAATGGCGCATCACGGCGCCGCCTGCGCCGCGTCCGCGCAGATCGGGCAGAAAATACATCTTGCGCAGTTCGCACACGCCCGTCTCGCCGTCGAGTGGGGCGACTCCGCCACCGCCGCGGACCATTCCATCCGATTCCACGACGAAATACGCGCAACCGGGCCTTGCGTAAGCCGCATACATGCCATCGACTTCCGCATCATGGATCGCAAAGCCCGGCCCATCTGCACCGAATTCCGGCATCACGGCGCGGATGATTACGGCGATGGCGGCATCGTCGCGCGGCTCGATGGGACGGATCGCGAAGCTCACAATGGCCGGCGGAAGTCGAGGTCGTAACGCGAGCCGTGCACGAGCACGTGCACACGCAAGTTCGTGATGCTGATCGGATCGCTCGGACCGGCATCAGCGGCGTTGGAATGGCCGACATCGGTGGGATCGACGATGGTGACGCTGCCCACGCCGGCAACTTCGAGCACATTGTCGGGACCTATGAACGCGGCGGTATCCGCGTCGATGCCGATGCCGAGCACGAACGGATTGAGTGCGAGTGCGCCAAGCAATCGTCCGAGGCGGTCCGCGCCGGCGCCGCCCTGATCGATCAGCAGGCGATTCGACAAGCCGAGTCCCGGTGCCAGCGTGACGTTGCCCATGCGTGGAGACGATCCCTGGGCGCTGCCACCGAGCATGTGCTCCGGCAAAACCGATGCGCCGCCGCCGATGCCGCCGACGGCCATGCCGTCGGCATTGCGCCGGCGCAACAGGCGCGCCAGCGCGGTGCCGCCGAGCAGAGTCGAAAGCCGCAACGGCAGTTCGGCGCACAACACGACGAGATCGGCGTGCTCGACCGCCGCGAGCGCCGCTTGCGCCTCACTGTCCACGCGCTGGGCCAGCACGATGCGCTGCACGTGGCCCGCGCCATCGGCGATGAGCCGCGCATCGAGATCATCGGCCAGCACTTCATCCGCGGCAGCGGCGATGATCGCCACGCGCGGGCGCTGGCCGAGAATCGCGAACAGGCGCTTGAAGATTCCGGTCTGGCCCGCACCGCGTACGCTTGCGCCGAGCGGCACGAGGTAACCGCGGGATTGGTCGGGGGCGAGTTTTGCTGGCATGGGTCGTCCTTATGCCGCGTTGCCAACCTTGCTGCCATTGCCGCGCGCGAGCTGCGTGCTCAACCAGCGACCCGTATCGATCAGTTTCGGCAAATCGATGCCGGTGACGATGCCCATGCCGTGCAGCATGTAGACGACATCTTCGCTGGCGACATTGCCGGTGGCGCCATGCGCGTAGGGGCAGCCACCGACGCCGGACACCGCGGAGTCGACAACGCGGACGCCGAGTTCCAGGCAGGCGAGGATGTTCGCCAGCGCCTGTCCGCGCGTATCGTGGAAATGCACGGCAAGCGCCGACATCGGTACATCGTCCGCAACTGCGGAAAGCATCGCGCGCGCCTTGGCCGGCGTGCCGATGCCGATGGTGTCGCCGAGAGAAATCTCGTAGCAGCCCAGGCCATGCAGGCGTTTGGCGACGCGCACCACATCAGCAACGGGGACTTCGCCCTGGTAAGGACAGCCGAGCACCGTGGAAACGTAACCACGCACGGAGACGCCGTCGGTTTTTGCGCGTTCCATCACCGGTTCGAAGCGCTCGATCGATTCGTCGATCGACGCATTGATGTTCTTGCGGTTGAACGCCTCGCTCGCGGCGGTGAAGACGGCAATTTCCGTCGCACCGACAGCGCGTGCGCGTTCGTAGCCTTGCAGGTTCGGCACCAGCACCGGATAGCGCACACCCGGCTTCTTGTGGATCGCGGCAAAGACTTCCGTTGCATCGGCAAGCTGCGGCACCCATTTCGGACTGACGAAGCTGGTAGCTTCGATGGATTGCAAGCCCGTCTCGGTTAGCCGATCGATCAATTCGATCTTGACCGCCGCCGCCACGATGGTTTTTTCGTTCTGCAGGCCGTCGCGAGCGCCGACTTCGACGACGCGGACATGGGCGGGCAGGGGGCTCATCGGGATTTCCTGGCGGAAGCGCGTTGCAGTTCGCTCTCGAAGGCTTTCAGGGTCTGCTTGCTGCGCACGAAGTCGGTTGGCGTACTGCCATCGAAAATGGGTTCGCTGCGCACGATCTCAAGCATGCGCGCCGCATCGCCGCGCACGAACACATGCAACTCGCCATGGGTCTTGCTGACCGTGCCGTCGAGTTTGTCAGTGATGATGAGTTGGGCGGTACGCTCGCTGTTCACCTGCTCGATTTCCAAGCGATTGCCGTCAATGCGATAGCGCGCGAAGAAATACGACTGCGCGGGCGGCGGATCGATGCCATACGGCGGTTTGAGGCCGGTCAGCGCGTTGAATGCGTCAGCCTCGATGCTGAGGTAATCCTTACCGTCGACCTGAGCGAAGCGCACTGGCAATTCCACTTGGCGGACGGGTTTGTCCGGTGCGGGTTTGTCCACGATGAACAGTTTGCAAGTGGCATCGACGTAAATCGCAGCGTCGCGATCGGTGGGGTCCGGGCTGGTCCACAAGCCTTTCCAGCGTGCGTCGCAGGACTCGAGCTTGCCGCCCAGCGGTGACTCAAAGCGTGTTTCAACGCAACCGCAAAGCGTCAACAGGGCGAGGATGCAAAACAGTCGCTTCATTGTTTCGTCTCCGCGAATCGCGCCAGCACCACGTCGGCCTCGACGAATTCGCCGGACTTTGCGCCGACGAATTCGATCGTCGCCGCGTGCGGGGCTTTCAGGCTCAGCTCCATTTTCATTGCTTCCATGACCAGCAATTCCTGGCCTTGCTCGACCTTGTCGCCGCTTTTGATCTTGACGACGACGATGCGGCCGGGCATGGGCGCGCGCACGCTATCGGCATGCATTTTTTCGCTGGGGACGAAAGCGAAAACGGGTTCACTCACGAACGTGCGCCGGCGCGTGCCGTCATGAACGACAATGCGGTCGCCATGGATGCCGAGCGCGAAGCGGTGCGACACGCCATCGAAGCGTGCGCTCAAGATACCGTGATCGATGCGCGCGCCGGCGACGGCGCATTTTGTTTCGCCAGACGCAAGTTCGTAATTGCCCGCTGCGCCGAACGCAGAGATTTCGTGCTGATCGAGTTTAACGATGCGCTTGCCCGAATGGCCAAGCCGAAACGCATCGGCGCGCGCCCACGGCGAGTGCGGATCGGACGAAGCGGTCGCCGCGTTGCGCGTGCGCGCTTCCTCGTGCAGCAGCCACGCGGTTGCGGCGGCGAACGGGGCAATCGGTTCGGCGTGCGTTTCCGCGCCGATGAATTCGTCCAGATTGCGATCCAGATAGCCGGTGTCGATGCGGCCTTCGACTACCGCCGGATGGCGCACCAGGCGTTCAAGGAACTCGATGTTGGATTTCGGCCCGATCACGTCGCATCGCGCCAGCGCCTCGCCCATGCGTGTGAGCGCGTCGGCGCGCGTGCGATCCCAGACGATCAGCTTGGCGATCATCGGGTCGTAGAAAATCGACACCGTGTCGCCTTCGATCACGCCTGAATCGATGCGCACATGCGCATCAGGATTGGGCAATTGCAGGCGCTGCAATTTGCCGGAACCCGGCAGAAATCCAGCCTGCGGGTCTTCGGCGTACAGGCGCAGCTCAATCGCGTGGCCATCCTGCGGCACGGCCTTGTTGCGGATTAGCGAGGCGGGCAGCGCTTCGCCAGCGGCGACGCGCAGTTGCAGTTCGACAAGGTCGAGATGCAAGGTCATTTCCGTTACCGGATGCTCGACCTGCAGGCGCGTGTTGATTTCCATGAAGTAAAAGTCGCCGCTCGGCGCAACAATGAATTCCACCGTGCCCGCATTCGCATAGCCGAGCGCGCGCCCGGCGGCGATGGCTGCTTCACCCATCTTCGTGCGCAGTTCCGGAGTGAGAAACGGTGATGGCGTTTCTTCCAGCACTTTTTGATAGCGGCGCTGCGCCGAACACTCGCGCTCGTTCAAATGCACGATGTTGCCGTGCGTGTCGCCGAAGATCTGAAACTCGATGTGGCGTGGCGTTTCGATATAGCGTTCAAGCAGGACGCGATCGCGACCAAAGGCGTTCTTCGCCTCGCGCTGGCACGATTCCAGATTGGCGGCGAATTCTTCGAGCTTGCGCACGATGCGCATGCCTTTGCCGCCGCCGCCGTACGCGGCCTTGATCAACAGCGGAAAACCGATGCGCTGTGCCTCGCGCGCTAGCAGCGCAGGGTCCTGATCTGCGCCAGTGTAGCCCGGCACTACCGGCACGCCGTGCGCGGCCATCAGATCCTTGGCGCCGGCTTTGGATCCCATCTTGCGCATCGATTCGGCCGATGGACCGATAAAGGCGATGCCGGCTTTTGCGCACGCCTCGGCGAAGTCGGCGTTCTCGGACAGGAATCCGTAACCGGGATGGATCGCCTGCGCACCGGATTTTTTCGCGACGTCGATGATGGCATCGCCACGCAGGTAACTGTCCTGCGGGCGCGGCCCGCCGATCGGATACGCACAATCGGCCTGGCGCACGTGCTGGGCGTTCGCGTCGGCTTCCGAATACACTGCGACAGTCTGGATACCCAGACGTCTACACGTCCGAATGACACGGCAGGCGATCTCGCCGCGATTGGCGATGAGGATTTTCTCGAACACGGTCAATCCTTGGCCCAGTTCGGCGGGCGTTTGTCCAGAAACGCGGTCAGGCCTTCCTGACCCTCGGGCGAGACGCGCAGGCGTGCGAGCAGCGCGGCGTTTTTCATGTCGGTCTGGCCGCTGTTGCGCTCCAGCGCACCGCCGAGTTCCAGCGCCAGATGCTTGGCTTCACGTTGCGCGAGTGGGCCGCCCTTGGCCAGCCAATGCAGAACGCGATCGACGGATTCGTCGAGTTTGGCCGGCTCGACGACGTCATGTACCAGACCGATATGCCGCGCGTAATCCGCATCGAAGATTTCGGCGGTGACGAACAAGCGCCGCGCCTGGCGCGTGCCGATCGCGGCGACGACATAGGGCGAGATCACGGCGGGAACGAGACCGAGCTTGACCTCGGTCAATCCGAATTTCGCGCTGTCCGCGGCAATCGCGATGTCGCAGCACGCGACCAGCCCGACGCCGCCGCCGTAAGCCGAGCCGTTGACGCGTGCCAGCGTCGGCTTGGCCAGCGTATTGAGCGTGCGCATCAGCGCGGCGAGGCGTTCGGAGTCGTTGCGGTTCTCGGCCTCGGACGCGTGCGCCATGCCGCGCATCCAGTTCAGGTCAGCACCCGCGGAAAACGTGCTGCCGTTGCCGGTGAGCACGATGAAGCGTACGCCGGAATCGCGGTCGAGCTTGCCCAGCGCTTCGGTCAGTTCGGCCACCAGCGCATCGTCGAACGCGTTGTGCACCTGCGGGCGGTCCAGCGCCACGCGGGCGACGCGGTTGACGATGGTGATGTCGAGCGAGGCTGGCATGCCGGAATCCTGCGGCGACGATGTGTGGATGATAGCGGTTTGGGTACACTTCGCGCATGCCATTATTGCGTTTGTACATTCGCGTCATCGCGCTGCTAGCCCCGGAAAAGTGGCTGGCGATTGCGTTGGCGATTGCGAATCTGGGTCTCGCCGGGGTGTTTTTCCTCGAGCCATGGCTGTTCGGTCGCGTCGTCGACGCGCTGGCCGCCAAGCACGATGCCTGGCGCTACATCGGCTGGTGGGCGGGCGCCGGCTTCGGCGGCGTGGTGGCGAGCGTGTGGGTGTCGTTGTATTCCGATCGTCTCGCGCACCGGCGCAGGCTCGCCGCCATCGCCATGTTCTTCGAGCATGCGGTTGCGCTGCCGTTGGCATTCCACGGCCAGCATCACACCGGCCGCCTGCTGCGCATCATGCACGGCGGCACCAGCAACCTGTTCAGCCTGTGGCTCGGGTTTTTTCGCGAGCATCTGGCGACCTTGCTCGCGATCGTCGTGATGGTCCCGCTGGCGCTGAAGATGAACTGGAAGCTGGCGCTGCTGATGATTGCACTGATGGTCAGTTTTGCGGTGTTCAACTCCATCGCGATGCGGCGCACCCTGAAGGCACAAGGCGAAGTCGAGGAACTGCATCACGCGATCACCGAGCGCGCCGGCGACGTGTTCGGCAACGTGCTGGTGGTGCAGAGTTTCACGCGCCTGTCCGCCGAGGTCGGCGCTATCCGCGACATGATGAAAAAGGTGCTGAACGCTCAATATCCGGTGCTGCGCGGCTGGGCGTGGTTGACCGTGGCCAATCGCGCATCGAGCACGCTCACGGTGGTGGCGATCTTCGCGCTCGGCACAGCGCTCAACGGCAAGGGCGAGGTCAGCGTCGGCGGCATCGTCAGTTTCGTCGGTTTCGCGATGATGCTGATCGGCCGGCTCGAACAGTTCGCGAGTTTCATCTCGGGCCTGTTTTTCCAGACGCACTCGCTCAGCGATTTCTTCGCTGTGCTCGATACGAAGGAAGTTTTGCAAGAAAAACCCGGCGCGCCGGATCTGCCAGTTGTAAAGGGCGATGTTGTGTTCGACAACGTGTCGTTTGGCTATGCAGTGACGCATCCGGCGCTCAAGCATCTGACCTTCACCGCGAAGGCTGGCAGCACCATCGCCCTGGTCGGGCCGACCGGCGCCGGCAAGACCACCGCACTAAGTTTGCTGTATCGCGCTTACGATCCGAGCGAAGGCCGCATCACGATCGACGGCATCGACATTCGCGACGTCAGTCTGAACTCGCTGCGCCGGCATATCGCCGTGGTGTTTCAGGATCCGGGTTTGTTTTATCGATCCATCGCCGACAACCTGCTGATCGGCAAACCGGATGCCTCGCCGGCTGAACTTGAAGCTGCCGCACAGGCAGCCGAGGCGCACAATTTCATCATCGTCAAACCCGAAGGCTATTCGACCCTGGTCGCCGAGCGCGGCAAGTCGCTGTCCGGCGGCGAGCGCCAACGCTTGTCGATCGCGCGAGCGATGCTCAAGGATGCGCCCATCCTGATTCTGGACGAAGCCACCAGCGCGCTCGACAACGCCACCGAGGCACGCATCCAGCGTGCGCTTGGCGCGCTGACACGCGATCGCACCACGTTTGTGATTGCGCACCGGCTTTCCACCGTGCGCAACGCGGATCTGATCCTCGTGCTCCGCGACGGTGAACTGGTCGAGCAAGGACGTTACGCTGAACTGGTTGCCCGCGGCGGCTTGTTCGCCGAACTCGACGCCTCCGGCCGCTTCGTGCCGGATGCGGAGGATCTTGCCAAAAGTTATGCGGAGCCAACCCTGGTTGCCGGCTGACTTGAAAAGACAAATGCGAACCATTATCATTTGACGCGTACTTTTCGAGGAACCGCATCATGTTGCGCCTTCTCATCGTGTTCAGCCTGCTGATGGTTTGCGTGTCCGCACTGGCCGCGGACATGCCCGAATTCCAGTTGACGATCCGCAACCAGAGCTTCGAACCGGTGCAGTTGAAGGTGCCGGCGAATACCAAATTCAAGCTGCTGGTCAAGAACACCGACAACACGCCGTCGGAATTCGAAAGCACCGACATGAATCGCGAGAAGATCGTGTTGCCCAACAGCACGATCAATGTGTACATCGGTCCGCTCGACAAGGGCAGTTACAAGTTCTTCGACGATTTCCACCAGGACACCGGCAAGGGTGTCCTGATCGCGGAGTGATGACATGCTCGGTATTGCCCTGCTGGTATTTCGTGAGGTGCTCGAAGCCGCTCTGATCGTGACGATCGTGGCGGCAGCGACGCGCGGCGTCGTCGGGCGCGCGCGCTTCATCGGCGGCGGCATCGGGCTGGGTGTCGTCGGTGCGGTCATCGTGGCCCTGTTCGCCGGTGCGATCGCCGATGCAGTCGGTGGATCCGGCCAGGAACTGTTCAATGCCTGCGTGTTGCTGGCGGCCGTGCTCATGATCGGCTGGCATGTAATCTGGATGTCGAGCCATGGCCGCGAGCTGACGCAGCAGATGCAGGCCGTCGGCCAGTCGGTCAAGGCCGGATCCAGTTCGCTGGCGATGCTGCTTGCGGTGGTCGCGCTGGCGGTGCTGCGCGAAGGTTCCGAAATCGTGCTCTTCCTGTACGGCATGGCGGCGGGTGGTGCCGGCAAGGCCGACCTGTTTCTCGGCATCCCGGTCGGTATCGCCGGCGGCGTCGCAGTCGGCTTCGCGCTCTATTTCGGTCTGCTGCGAATCCCGCTGCGTTATTTCTTCAGCGCGACGAACTGGATGCTGATCCTGCTGGCGGCGGGCCTGGCCTCGACCGCCGCGCGTTTCCTGATCCAGGCCAATTGGCTGCCGGCCTGGGACAACCAGGTGTGGAACACCTCGGCCTTGCTCGACAACGGATCGGTTGTCGGCAAGGCCATGCACATCCTGGTCGGCTACGACGCGCGTCCGGCGGGCATGCAGATTGCGTTCTGGCTGGTTACCGTCATTGTTCTTGTGTCCGGCATGCGCTGGATGACGCGAGGGCATGTGGCCTCCTCCCGTGCGGCGCAGACTGTGGCGCCGCAGGCGACGGCCTGATCGAGTCACATGCGGAATACACCGTAGCGACCGGTCTCGATCGGCGCATTCAAAGACGCCGAGATCGCAAGTCCGAGTACGCGGCGCGTGTCGGCGGGATCGATGATGCCGTCGTCCCACAGCCGGGCGCTTGCGTAGTAGGGATGACCCTGCCTTTCGTATTGTTCGCGAATCGGCGCCTTGAACGCATCCTCTTCATCCTTCGACCACTGTTTGCCGGCGGCCTCGATGCCGTCGCGTTTCACCGTGGCCAGCACAGATGCCGCCTGCTCGCCGCCCATCACGCTGATGCGTGCGTTCGGCCACATCCACAGAAATCTTGCGCCATAGGCTCGGCCGCACATCGCGTAATTGCCGGCGCCGAAGCTGCCGCCGATCACCACGGTGAATTTCGGAACGTGCGAACAGGCCACGGCCGTGACCATCTTGGCGCCATCTTTCGCGATGCCGGCCTGTTCGTATTTCTTGCCGACCATGAAGCCGGTGATGTTCTGCAGGAATACCAGCGGCACGTTGCGCTGGTTGCACAACTCGATGAAATGCGCACCCTTTAGCGCACTTTCCGAAAAAAGAATTCCGTTGTTGGCGACAATGCCGACCGGATACCCATGGATATGTGCAAATCCCGTGACCAGGGTCTTGCCGTAACGCGCCTTGAACTCGTGGAATTGCGAAGAGTCGACGATGCGCGCAATCACCTCGCGGATATCGAACGGGCGGCGCGTGTCCTGCGGAATCACGCCGTAGAGTTCGTCGGCGGAATACTTCGGCTCGGCTGGTTCGCGCAAAGCCAGCGGCATCACTTTCTTTCGGTTCAAGCTGGAGACGATGTCGCGCGCGATGATCAGCGCATGCGCATCGTTCTCGGCCAGATGATCGGCGACGCCGGAGATGGACGTATGCACGTCCGCGCCGCCGAGCGTTTCGGCATCGACGACCTCACCGGTAGCGGCCTTCACCAGTGGCGGGCCGCCGAGGAAGATCGTGCCTTGTCCCTTGACGATGATTGCCTCGTCGCACATCGCCGGCACATAGGCCCCGCCGGCGGTGCATGAACCCATCACCACCGCGATCTGCGGGATGCCGAGCGCGGACAGGCGCGCCTGGTTGTAGAAAATGCGGCCGAAATGCTCCTTGTCCGGAAAGACTTCGTCCTGCAGTGGCAGGAAGGCGCCGCCGGAATCCACGAGGTAAATACAGGGCAGGCGGTTCTCGAGCGCCACTTCCTGCGCGCGCAGGTGCTTTTTCACCGTGATCGGAAAATAGGTACCGCCTTTCACAGTGGCGTCGTTGGCGACGACGACGACTTCCGTGCCGTGCACGCGACCGATGCCGGCGATGATTCCCGCGGCCGGGGCTGCATCGTCATACATTCCATGCGCGGCCAGCGCCGAGAGTTCAAGGAACGGTGAACCGGGATCGAGCAGGGCACGGATGCGTTCGCGCGGAAGCAGCTTGCCGCGCGCGGTGTGCTTTTCGCGGGCTCTTTCGCCGCCGCCGAGAGCGGTGCTTGCCAATTGTTTTTTCAGATCGTCGACGGCGGCGCGCAGGGTTGCGGCATTGGCGGCAAACTCGGGCGAGCGGGTATCGAGCTGCGATTCGATGATGGGCATGGCGTGAATCCGATCGGAATCGCCGAAGCATATCGGATGCGGGCGGTGTTTTCCGATCCCGGAAACGAAATCGGCCGCTTGCGCGGCCGATTCGTATTCGGATTTGCAGCAGCGATCAATGACCGCCGTTGTCTTCCTTCTTCGGCTCTTCGGCGGGGTGCTCGCCGGTGGCGGCGGCCTTGACGTCGGCGGCGCCCTGCGCGGCGGTCGCGGCGGTGTCCTGCGCGCCGGCGGCGGCAGCTTGACCGGAAGCGGCGGCG
>QWHH01000019.1 GCA_021404785.1 Lysobacterales bacterium PRO7 | reverse complement strand
CAGCCTGCTGGCGATGGATCTGGATCACTTCAAGTCGGTCAACGACATGCACGGCCACGCCGCCGGCGATGCCGCCCTGCAAAGCGCGGTTGCCGCATGCCAGGTGCGCCTGCGCACGATCGACCTGTTCGGGCGACTCGGCGGCGAGGAGTTCGCCATCCTGTTGCCGGATTGCCCGCTCGCCATCGCCACGCAGCGGGCGGAGGAAATGCGCAAGGCAATCGCCTCTGCGAGCAGCAGCGACCGCGCCGACATCCTGGTCACGGCAAGCTTCGGCGTGGCCGGCACCGAAGCCTGCGGCCACAACCTCGCGACCTTGCTCGCCCATGCCGACAATGCGCTGTACGACGCCAAGCGCGCCGGGCGCAATCGCGTTGCCGAGCACACGGGGGCAACTGCCGCGAGCACCAGCGTATGATCCTTGCGCAGCCATTCCCTGTTGCCTATTGACACGTCCATGAATGGTTCTTCAACCGTATCGCGCCATGTCCGGTTGGCCGGATGCTTTCTCGTGGCCGCGTTGTCGCTGCTCGGCACGTTGGCTGCTGCGGCCCCGGAAAGCGTCGATCAGCTTTTGCAACGCGCGGACAAGATAAAACTCGACAACAACGACGAGTTCCAGGGCCTGATCCGTCAACTGGATACGCAATCCGGCCAGTTCACCGAACTGCAGCGCGGCTGGCTTGCCTATCTCCACGCCTGGCAGTTCGGCTATCGGGGAGAATATCCGCAGGCCCTGGCTGCATTCAACAACCTGCTTGCGCATGCGCAAGACCCAACGTTGCGCGCACGCGCGCGCATCAGCATGATTTTCGATCAGGTCAACGCCTCGCAGTTCGAGGACGCCTACTCCACGATCAGCGATTTGCTCGCTTCCCTGCCCCAGATCACCGACCACCAGACGCACTTTTACGCACTGCTTACCGCGGATTATCTGTATGGCGGCGCCGGCCAATACGACCTGGCCCTGAATTACCTGGAGCAAGCTGCCGCTTTCGACCAGAGCGAATCGGCGCAGTGCCGTATCGGCAGCGATCGAATCGAAATCCTGTACAGGGCCGGCAAACTGCATGTCGACGATCCACGCATTCAGACCGCCATCGAAGCCTGCCGCCGTATCGGCGCGATCAACGACAAGGACACCATCGTCCTGGATCTGGCCTACGCGTTGCTCGATGAAAACCGTGCCGCGGAGGCCATCAAGGTTTTGCATACCTACGATGCTGAAGTCGTGGCGTCGCATTCGGCGGAATTGAGCGCGAGCTTCCGCGCAGCCATGGCACGCGCCTACCTCGCCACGGGCGATCTCGTCCAGGCCGGCGATTACGCCCGTAGCGCCATTTCCTTCGCCAACAAGCAACCATTCGCCAAGTCCGTGGCCGCCGCCAACGATGTGCTATATCAAGTCGCCAAGCGCCAGGGCGACTACACGGCGGCAGTGGACTGGTTGAAAAAATACGTCGCCGCCGACAAGGGCTACCTGAACGACGTCTCTGCACGAGCACTCGCCTACCAGATGGTGCATCAGCGCGTGCTCGACAAGCAGCGCCAGCTCGAAGCGGCAAATGAAAAAAACCAGTTGCTGGCCCTGCAACAAACCGTCGATGCGCAAAAGGCGCGTGCACGCCTGCTTTACATGCTGCTGTTGTTCAGCGGCCTGCTCATCGTCGGCGGCTGGGCATACCGCACCAAGCGC
>QWHH01000001.1 GCA_021404785.1 Lysobacterales bacterium PRO7 | reverse complement strand
CAGCGCGAGGATCACCAGTTCGGTACTCGACACGCGCTGTGCGCCGCGCTCGCCGTGGTACCAGGCCAGCACCAGCGCGACGAAGAAACCAACGCACAGCGCGAGGATCAGGATGCGTTCGACGGATTCCGGCCAGCCGAATCGCTGCGCGACGATATCGATGCCCTGCAGCAGCGCGAACGCAAATGCCACGTAGGCCAGCGCCCATTGCACGAGCTTGCGTTCGCGCAAGCGTTGCAGGATTCCATCCATTGCCAATCCCCGTGGGCAGCGAGTCGCGCCATGGTAGCAAAGTGGGCCGCGTTCCTCAGTTGCCCCCGCTGCCGCCGAACCCGTCGCGGAAAATGACCAGCACGTTGCTGTCCGTGGCCGGCGTCGCGTAGCTCGCGCTGACATTGACATCGGCGCTGCCGGCGACGGGTGCAGCAGCGACCGTCGCATGGATGTTCCACTTGGCGGTCTGCCCGGCCGGTATCGTCACACCCGTATCGGCAAGCGCACCGCTGTTCGTCGCGCCGTTGCACACCACGCCATTGCTGCCGTTGCTCAGGCATTGCCACGACGGCGTGCCGAGCGCCGCCGGCAGCGTCGCCGTGACCGCGATACCGCTTACGGTGAATGCCGTCGTGTTGCTCAAGCTGACCGTGTAATCGACCGGCTGGCCGTAGGCGGCGAAACCGGTGCCATCGCTGACGCTCAGCAGGCCCATCGTCGCGCGCACCTGCATCGGGTAGGTCTTCGCATTCTGACAAACGTTCGCGTCCGTCACCGTCACGCCGACGTTGTAATTGTTGGCGATGCTCGGGGTTCCGCTCAAGGTGCTGCCGGTAATGGATAATCCCGGCACTGCGCCGGAGGTCACCGTGTAGGTGTAGCCCGGCGTGCCACCGCTCGCGATAAATCCTTGCGCATACGGCCAGTTGACCAGGCCATCGGGAATGCTTGCCGGACCCAGCACCAATGCCGTCGGCTGGTTGATGGTCGCCGACTTCTGTACCTGGACATTTCGATTGTCGGTCACCGTCACCGTGTACGTGCCCGCGGCGAGGCCGGACGCGGTCGCGGCCGTTCCACCAGCAGGCGACCAGGAATAGGTGTACGGCGATATGCCATTCGAGGCGAGAACGGTCGCGGTGCCGTTGACGCCGCCGTTGCAGGACACGTCCGTCTTGGACGTGGACGCGCCGAGCGCGACGACGAACGTGGCAGTCACCGTGCAGCTGGCATTGATCGCGCCGGTCGTGAACGTGGTCGAGAAACTGGTGGTGCCGCCGCAGCCGGAGATGTGGTCCAACTCGTAGCCCGCGTTCGGCGTCGCCGTGCAGGTGGTCGAGCCGCCGGGCGAAACCGACGTGAGTACGCAGCTGAGCGTGCCGTAAGCCGAGTTCGGCGACACCGACGTACCGACCGTGTAGCTGACGAGTTTGGTCCAGGTCAGCGCATCGAGAGCAACATATTCGAATTTGCCGGCGGTGACGATCTGCAGTTCGTCGATCGTCTTGCTGGCGTTGTTGTTGCCACCAAAAGTGGTGAGGTCAATCTTTGAAAACCCGTTTGCAGTCGAGATGCCGGTATTAAAGCCGCTGCTGGCTGCGGCCGTGAACACGGTCGCGCCGGAAAGCTTGCCAGTCACGGTCACGCTGCCGTTGCTACCGAGATTTCCTTGATTATGATCGGTCAGGAACAGCCAGAAACTTCCCACCGTGAAGCGCGAGCCATCGCGCGTTTTGATGCTGAAGTCAGGAAGCGTTGACGAGCTCGCATGGGTGTCATTGTCAATGTACTTATCGTCGGTCGTCGTACCGCTCCAACCCGTGCCTGGATAGACCGAGTCGATGGAGAAGGTCGAACTGTTGTGCGACACGATGTCGAATGTCGTCCCGCTCGATACAAACGACGTGTTGCCCGTCGTATTCGCCGAACCCTCGAAGGTTTCAAGCGTCGTCTGCGCATACGCGACATTTGCGCAGGCAAGCGCGAACAGCGCGATCAAAATCGTGATAAGCCGGTTCATGGTTTCCCCTTGTGCGCCCCTGTGTGGCGCGGAATCTAGCACAACTGCACTGCGCCGATTCAGCCGCCCACGGCGTATTTCTCCACCAGGGCCTTGAATTCCGCAGCGTCGCGAATCGGATCCCAGGCCGGGTCGATCCGCAACATGGCGGGCGAGTAGTAAAAGCCGATTCCCGGACTGGCGAGCGCCGCCTCCAGCAAGGGCACGGCCAGATCGGCGCGCCCAGCCTGCGCGTAATGCACCGCGTTGTTTTGCATCACCGCAGCGCCGGCTACCTTGTCGCCGGTTGCGGCGACGATCGTTTGCGAGCGCGCGATCGCATCCAGCGCCTGCCGCGTGTTGCCCAGTCCCAGCTCGGCTGCCGCGAGGTTGCTCCAGACCGAAGCCAGGTCGCCGCCCTGCTGCAGCGACAATTCTGCTTGCGCCTGCGTGCGCGCCTGCTCGAACAAGGGCCGCGCCTTGGCCGACTCGCCCGCGAGCCGGTACAGGTTGGCCAGTTGCAACGATTTGGATCCGCGCACGAACGAAAAATTGTCCGGTGTGTCGGCGACGCCTTGCAGCAGCGCGATCGCCTCGGCGTACTTGCGTTGATAGGTCAGCATGTCCACGCGCCAGAGCTGCATCACCGGTTCATCGCCCTGCGCCGCAGCCAGCGCGCCTTGCGCGTCGCCGTTGCGCAGCAGGATGACGTTGGACGCATCGATGGTCGCGCTCAGGTTTGTCGGATCCAGCGCCAGCGCGCGCTGCAGCCACGTCGTGGCGTCGGCGTAACGCCCGGCCATCATGCAAGTCTCGCCCAGATCGTTGGCCAGCGCGCTGTTGCGCGGGTCGTGCGCCAGCGCGCCCTGCAGCGACGTGATCGCCGCATCAAACTGGCCTTCGCGACGTTCGACGTAGCCGCGTGCGGCGAGTGCGTCGGCGTCGTTGGGCCGCAACGCCAGCGCGGCGTCAAAGGCCTTGCGCGCGGCGGTGTAATCGCCACGCCCGTAGTAGTCGCTGTAGCCGATCGCCAGATGCGCTTCGGCGAGGTCAGGCGCCAGCTTCAGCGCCTGCTCGGCATCGGTGCGCGCCTGCGTCGTCAACTGCTTGACGTCCAACCCGCCACCGCCATTGAGCCAGGCCAGTTCGCTTTCTACATACGACAGTCGCGCGAATGCCAGCGCGAAGCGCGGATCCTGCGCGACCGCCTCGCGATACAGCGGCAACGCGGCTTTCAGGCTCGCGGTGTCGTTGTCGGTCTTGCCGCGATTGGCCTGATATTCGGCATGCAGGAACGCATCCAGCGCCGCCTGGTTTTCGGTCGGCACCACGGCAAGGTTCGCCGTTTCTGCCGGCGACAGTCGCGCCTTGAGTGCGTCGGCCACTTTCTGCGCGACTTCGCCTTCCACGCCAAACAGGTTGTCGAGCGCGCGCGGGTAGTCCTGCGCCCACACATGCGTATCGCTGCGCGTATCGATCAGTTGCACGTTGATCAGCACCTGGTCGCCCGCGCGCTGCACGCTGCCCTCCAGGATCGATGCCACGCCCAGTTGTTGCCCGATCACTTTCAGGTCGGTCGGGCGCGCGCCGTATTTTTCCGTCGACGCGCGCGAAATGACCTTGAGATCACCGATGCCCGCGAGCTTGGTCAGGATCAGGTCCTGCATGCCCGCGACAAAGTAGGCGTTGCCCTTGTCGTCGGACAGGTTCTCGAACGGCAACACGGCAATGGACTTGTCGGGAATCGGGATCGCAGGCAACGCCGCCGCATCGCCGTCTTCGTGCTGCGGCGTCGGCGCAATGCGCCACAGCACACCGCCGCCGACCGCAAGCAGCAAGGCCAGAATCAGCAGTTCCGTGCCGGTCACGCGCTGCACACCGCGTTCGCCGTGATACCAGGCAAGCACCAGAGTGACGAAAAATCCGATTGCCAGAGCCACGGTGATGCCACGACGCACGCCCTCGTCCCAGCCGAACTGCTGGCCGACGATGTCCAGTCCCTGCAGCAGTGCGAACGCGGCCGCCAGATAGGCCAGCGACCACTGCACGATCTTGCGATTCTTCAGGCGCTGCAGGAACGGCGTGACGAGGCGTTGCGTGGAAGTGCCAGTCGGCACATCGAGTAGCGGCAATTCCGGCGTATGCCGCACGTGCACGGTCAACGCCTCGTCCGCGCCGATTGCGAAATGCCGCATCAGGTCGTCGATCAGTTCGCGGCAGCCGGCATAGCGTTGCGCCGGATCCTTGGCCGTCATCTTGCCCAGGATGCGCGCAAGTTCCACGTCCACATCCGGATTGATCGCGCGGATGTCGGGCAACGGCGTCTGCGCCACCTCGCGCATCAGCGCGAGCGGCGACGTGCTCTTGTACGGCAGGTGTCCCGCAAGACACTCGAACAGGACGATGCCGAGCGCAAAAATATCGGTGCGTGCATCCGCGATGACGCCGTCGTCGTAGCGCTCGGGCGCGAGATACCCCGGCGTGCCGAGAAACGCTCCTGTCGTGGTCAGCCGCGATGCGCCATCCTGCGTGGATTGGGCGATGCCGAAATCCGAGACCTTCACGACGCCAGCGGTGGAAATCAGGATATTGCCGGGCTTCACGTCGCGATGGACGAGTCCCTTCGCGTGCGCGCAGGCGAGGCCGCGGGCGGCCTGCACGACGAGGCGCGCGGCCTGGTCGGGGGCGAGATGCTTCTCGCGCTTGAGCAGCGCGTCCAGCGAAACCCCGTCGACGAATTCCATCGCGAAATATGGCGGCCCGCCTTCGCTACCGATGGCGTAGATGTGCACGACATGGGCGTCGTCCAGTGCGGCGACCGCGCGCGCCTCGCGCTGGAAGCGCTCGACGACGCGTGGATCGTGGGCCAGCGCATCGGACAGCACCTTGATCGCGACGAAGCGATCCAGCGCCGCGTCGCGGGCCTTGAACACCACGCCCATGCCGCCGCGGCCGAGTTCGGACACGAGCTGGTACTGGCCGAATGCGGTTTTCATGCGCCGTTGCGGGACTCGTCCGTGGGTGCGGTGGATGCGGGCGATGGTAACCCGCCATCTGTCGCAAAGGTAATGGCATGCTGCTTGGGCGAACCGCCGCGCACCGTTACAATCGCGGACTCCCGTCTTCAGCATGCCCTGCCCCGCGCGGCGCCGAGCCATCCGTCATGGAAAAAAGTTTCGACCCCCGCCCCATCGAATCGAAGTGGTATGCCCACTGGGAAGCGTCCGGCACGTTCGCGCCGCACGGCAGCGGTACGCCTTACTGCATCCTGCTGCCGCCGCCGAACGTAACCGGCACCCTGCACATGGGCCACGCGTTCCAGCAGACCATCATGGACGCGCTGATCCGCTACAACCGCATGCGCGGGATGCGGACGTTGTGGCAGGGCGGCACCGACCACGCCGGCATCGCGACGCAAAAGATCGTCGAGAACCAGCTCGCCGCGCAGGGCCAGACGCGCCACGACCTCGGCCGCGCGAAGTTCGTCGAACGCGTGTGGGAATGGAAACACGAATCTGGCTCCACGATCACGAACCAGATGCGCCGCCTGGGCGCGTCGATGGACTGGTCGCGCGAACGCTTCACCATGGACGAGGGCCTGTCGGCTGCCGTGCGCAAGGTGTTCGTGCAGTGGTATCGCGACGGATTGCTTTATCGCGGCAAGCGCCTGGTGCACTGGGATCCGGTGCTGATGACGGCGGTGTCCGATCTTGAGGTAGACAATCAGGAAAAGGACGGCTCGCTGTGGTCGATCCGCTATCCCGCGAGCGATGGCGGTGAAGGCCTCGTCGTTGCGACGACGCGCCCGGAAACCATGCTCGGCGACGTCGCCGTGGCCGTGCATCCGCAAGACGAGCGCTTCGCCCATCTGATCGGCAAGACGTTGAAACTGCCGCTGAGCGAACGCGAGATTCCGGTGATCGCCGACGATTACGTCGAGCGCGAATTCGGCACCGGCGCGGTGAAGATCACGCCGGCGCATGATTTCAACGACTGGCAGATCGGTGCGCGTCACAAGCTCGCGCCGATCACGATCCTCACGCTCGACGCCAAGGTGAACGACAACGCACCGGAAAAATATCGCGGCATGGATCGCTATGCCGCACGCAAGGCCGTGCTCGCTGACCTTGAAGCGCAAGGGCTGCTGATCGAAACGAAAAAGCACAAACTGCAGGTGCCGATCAGCCAGCGCAGCGACGCGGTGATCGAGCCGATGCTGACGGATCAGTGGTTCCTCGATCTGACCTCCGAACGCGGCCGCAAGGCCATCACCGAACCGTCCTTGAACGCGGTGCGTTCTGGCGAGGTCAAATTCGTGCCGGAGAATTGGAGCACGACGTACACGCAATGGCTCGACAACATCCAGGACTGGTGCGTGAGCCGACAGCTGTGGTGGGGGCATCGCATACCGGCGTGGTTTGACGAGGCCGGCAACATCTTCGTCGGCGAGGACGAAGCCGACGCGCGCGCGCACGCGAAGACGGCGCCGGTCGGTGCCCTGCGCCAGGACGAAGACGTGCTCGACACCTGGTTTTCCTCCGCGCTGTGGCCGTTCTCGACCATGGGCTGGCCGGGCGATGCGCCGGTAAGCGAAGACGGCAAGATCGTCGCGAACTGGAAAGACGACCAGGGCTATCTGCCCAGCGCCGTGCTCGTCACCGGCTTCGACATCATTTTCTTCTGGGTCGCGCGCATGGTCATGGCGACGCAGTATTTCACCGGCAAGGTGCCGTTCCGCGAGGTCTACATCAACGCCATCGTGCGCGACGCCGAAGGCCAGAAGATGTCGAAATCGAAGGGCAACACGATCGACCCGCTGGACCTGATCGACGGCATCGAACTCGAAGCGCTGGTGAAGAAATCCACGGCTTCACTGCTGATCCCGCAGGTGCGCGAGAAGGTCGAAAAACGCATCCGCAAGGAATACGCAAACGGCATCGCGCCGGTCGGCGCCGACGCGTTGCGCTTCACGTTCGCAGCACTGGCAACCTATGGCCGCACGATCAATTTCGACCTCAA
This sequence comes from Lysobacterales bacterium PRO7, assembly GCA_021404785.1. Lineage (GTDB taxonomy): Bacteria > Pseudomonadota > Gammaproteobacteria > Xanthomonadales > Rhodanobacteraceae > Rudaea. Next base: position 346,174 of record QWHH01000001.1, on the reverse strand, counting down.
ACGCGCCGAAGGCTACAAGGCGTTCTGCAACAAGCTGTGGAATGCGGCGCGCTTCGTGTTGATGAATTGCGAAAACTTCACCGCGCCCGTCTCCGCTCTTTCGCCGAAGACAGATGCTGAAAAGTGGATTCTGACGCGTCTCGCGAAGACCCTTGCCGAAGTCGAAGCGCAGATGCCGCTGTACCGCTTCGATCTGGTCGCCCAGGCGTTGTACGAATTCGTCTGGAACGACTACTGCGACTGGTTCGTGGAACTGGCCAAACCGGCGCTCAACGGCGCCGACAAGGCCGCCGCCGACTCGACCCGCCACACCCTGCTCGTGGTGCTCGAAGCCGTGCTGCGCGCGCTGCACCCGATCATCCCGTTCATCACCGAGGAAATCTGGCACGAAGTAGCGCCCAAGCTCGGCATCGCACAAGACTCGATCAGCACACAGGCTTATCCGCTCGCTGCTGAATTCGCCATCGACACGGCGGCGGAAGCAGAAACCGAATGGCTCAAGGCCGTCGTCTCGCAAGTGCGCGGCATCCGCAGCCAGATGAACATACCGCCCGGGAAAAATATTCCACTGCTGTTCGCTGGCGGCAATGCATCCGATCATGCACGTGCGCAGAAATTCGAATCGCAGATCGCTTTCCTTGTCCGCGCGGAATCGCAGCGTTGGCTTGCCACCGGCGAAACCGAACCGGCATCCGCCGCCGCCATCGTCGGTGAAATGAAGGTGCTGATCCCGCTCGCGGGACTCATCGACCTCGACGCAGAAAAAGCGCGGCTGGCGAAGGAAATCCAGCGTCTCGAAGTCGAGATCGAAAAATCGAAAGCCAAGCTCGCCAATTTCGGCCCGAACACACCGGCGGCGGTCATCGAACAGGAGAAGCAACGCGTGGCCGAACGCGCGAGCGCGCTCACTGGGCTGCGCGAGCAGGCGCAGCGTCTGAACAACGAGGTTTGAAAGTCGTCATCCCGGCAGGGAGTGCCGGGAACCAGAAGCCATGGATGGCAGACTTCAGCTTTATCGCGACATGGCGTCCGTGCAGTCTGGATTCCGGCAGTCCATGCCGGAATGACGGATTCTTTAATTCCGGCGGTAGCAACTCCATCGCCATCACCACCGCGTCGTCGCGGCCGTGTTTGGCCACTTCACAAATTGCTTCGACACTGGTGTGAATACTGTCCGGGTGGTACCTTAGTGGCACCCGGAAGGGAAAGACGCATGCCATGGCAACTGCCACCACCTCACTGAAACTACCCGCCGATGTCAGGTCGCAGGCGCAAGCCGCCGCGCGGCGACAGGGCCTTACGCCGCACGCCTTCATGGTCGACGCGATCCGTACCGCCGCCGAAGCCGCGGAGAAACGCGCCGAATTCGTCGCACAGGCGCGCGTCGCGCACCGTGAAGCGCGAAAGTCCGGGCAAGGCTACGCGGCTACAGACGTTCACGCCTATTTTCTCGCACGTGCAGCAGGCACGCCTGCGCGCAAGCCGAGATTGAAGACTTGGCGCTACTGATCTATTCGCGACACGCGCTGGCCGACCTCGATCGGCTCGCCGATTTCCTGCGCACAAGCGATCCGGATTCCGCACATGCGACCGCGGAGCTGATCATCGAGGCGATCGATATCCTTGCGAACCATCCGCTCGTGGGCAGGCCTGTCGAAGACGATGTTCGCGAGTTGGTCATCTCGCGCGGAAAGTCCGGCTATTTGGCTCTGTACAGCTACGAGGTAGCGCATGACGCCGTTCTGATTCTCGCTGTGCGACATCAGCGTGAAGCGGGATACGCTCAGGACTGAGCATCACTCCGGCGGCAACAACTCCATCGCCATCACCACCGCATCCTCGCGGCCGCGCTTGGCCGGATAGTAGTTCGGGCGCTTGCCGATTTCATTGAAGCCGAGCCGGTCGTAGATCCGGATCGCGTGCGCATTGGATGGCCGCACTTCCAGGAAGATGCGCTCGGCACGATGCCAGCGCGCGAGGTCGATCAGGCGTTTCATCAGGCGCGTGGCGTGACCCTGTCCTTGCTGCGCCGGCGCGACGCATACATTGAGCACGTGCGCTTCTCTGGCGGCGGCGCTGAGCACGCCATAACCGACCACTTCAATGCCATGCGCGAGTACGATGCAGTCGTAGCCGGCGCGCAGGCAGTCGCGAAAGATCCCGTGCGTCCACGGGTATTCGTAGGCCGCCAGTTCGATGGCCGCGACCTGTTCCAGATCGTCCGCCGTCATCGTGCGCAATGCGGGATACGGTTCCTTGAGGATGGCGACCATGATTCAAGCCGGCCCGCGCAGGCGCCGCGCCAGCGGCTTGAGCGATTGCCACAACGCGCGCTTGGCCGCCGGGTCGCCGCGCAATGCGAATTGATCCACGGCGATTGCAGTATCGTCGACCCCTCCGGCGCGCAGCACTCGCTCGCATGCGATACCGAGCGCCGACGGCAACAAGGCATGCAGTCGCTGCGCGGATTCGTCATCGCCGCCCTCGATGCACACGCGTGATTGCCGATCCAGCGACAGGCGCAGCGGCTCGGCGACAGGCGACGCTGCGCGCAGGCGATAGACGACTATGCCCATCGCCGATAGCATCATCGCGCGCTGCGCTTCAGTCGCCATGCCCGCTCCCGAGCCCGGCGAGATCGGCGTGGAACGCCGCGAAGTCCTTGTCGATGGCAGCGCCGAATGCCACCACGGTTGCGGCGATGCTCATGCCATCGGCGGGCACTTGCGCACTGTAGGTGCGCTCGATCAGCGGTTCGCCCTGGTCCTGGTCGACGCGGATTTCCAACGCGACCGCGACGATGAAACCGCCGTCGCTTGGAACACGCTCGAAGCGCACGATGCGTCCGTGCACGCGCAGCGCGGGCGTGCTCGCGGGCAGGCGGTCGGTGACGAGCGGCGAGATGCCCGACGCGCGCAGCATTTCGGTCAGGCGATTCTGCAAAGCGCGCGAGGGCGGATCGCTCCACAATTGATAGTGATACGCGCGCAGCGCATCGGCCTGCGGCGTGGTCGCGTAGATCAATGCCTGTTCGGAATAGATGCCTTCGCCGCGGAAGGTCTCCACTTCGATCGGCAGCGACGACAGCGGCGTGTCCGAATGCGGCAACGCGGCGGGAGGCGGCAGGCGGAAATAGGTCACGTCCGGCACCGGCGGCACCGAACAGGCGGCGAGCGCGACGCATGCGAGTGCGAGCAGCAGCTTCCTCATTGTTCCTCCTCCACCTTGTCCGGCTTCGGCGAGATCAGCAAGCGATTGGGATTCTTGCGTACTTCGCGGCTGAATTCGTCGAAATTGCGGCTGGCCGCTTCCATGTGCTGGCTGATCGAATCCATGCGCCCAGACAGCGCCTCGAGCACGGCGCGAAGATCGGTCACCGAATCGCGGATGCCGGGCCGGTTCTCGCGCGCGATGGCGCTCATCTGGCCGATCGCATCATCGAGTTTCTGCTGTGTTTCGCGCAACTGCAGCGTGACCTGTTGCGTGTTCGCGAGGATTCCCGCAATCGCCGCACGGTTGTCCGGCTTGAGCATGTCGTCGATCGAATCGGACACGCGGTTGAGCCGGGTCAGCAAGCGTTGCGACTGGGCAACGATGTCCGGCGCGCCCTTGTCGATCGCGCCGGTGATCGAATCCACGCGTTTGGTCAGGGTCTGCACCAGTGGCGTGATCTGGTTCCGGGTCAGCCCGCTGATCTGGCCAGCGAGTTCGTTCATCGCACTGAAGATGTCGGCGTTTTCCGCGCTGGCGAGTTCCGCGCCGGGCGCGGCAATCGCGCGATCCTTGCCTTCGCTGATGCCGACGGCGACATCGGCAAGCAGGCCGGTGGCGGTCAGGTGCGCGACCGAGTCCTTCGGGATCGGCCAGTCGCGGCGCAGGTCGAGTTCGACCTTGTAGCGCGTTCCTTGCGAATCGCGCTCGGGCGCGATCGCGCCGACCTGGCCAATACGATAACCCTGATAGAACACCGGCGCGCCGTAGCGCAATCCGGTGACGTTGCGGTAATGCGTGAAGTAGGCCGTCGTCGCGCCGCCGCGGCCGGTGATCATCGCCAGCGCCGCCAGCAACAGCACTCCGGCGGCCAGCACCGCTGCGCCGACGAGCGCGTAATTGATGCCGTCTCTTTTCATTTTGAAATGCTCATGCGGCTTCTTCCGTCAGACGTTTCAGATACGCATCCGCATCCACCTGGATTTCGCGCGGGCGTCGGTTGAGCAGATCCTGGATGCGCTCGTTGTCGCTGTGACGCACGGCATCCACGGTTCCGGTCATCAGGATATCTCCCTGATCCAGCACGGTAATGGTATCGGCGATCTTGAACGCGCTTTCCAGCTCGTGGGTGACAACCACAATCGTCATGCGCAACGCGTCGCGCAGGCGCAGGATGAGTTCGTCGAGTTCGGCCGAAACGACCGGGTCCAGGCCCGCCGAGGGTTCGTCGAAGAACAGCAGCTTGGGATCCATCGCGATCGCGCGCGCCAGCGCCGTGCGCTTGATCATGCCGCCAGACAGTTGCGCGGGCATAAGGTCTTGGAAGCCGCCGAGGTTGACGACTTCGAGCTTCAGGCGCGACATGATGCGGATCGTGGCCTCGTCCAGGTTCGTGTGTTCGCGCAGCGGCAGCGCCACGTTGTCGCCGACCGACAGCGAAGTCAGCAGCGCGCCGCCCTGGAACGACACGCCGATCTGGCGGCGCACGTCGAGCATCTGGCGTTCGCTGGCGCGGGCGATGTCGACGCCGAGCAGCCGCACGGTTCCACTGCGCGGCTTGTGCAAGCCGAGCAGGTGCCGCAGCAGCGTACTCTTGCCGGAACCCGAGCCGCCCATGATCACTCGGATTTCGCCCGGGTTCACCGCAAAATCCACGCCATTGAGAATGCGCCGCCGCCCGTACCAGGCTTCGAGCTTTTCCACTTCGATCAACGGCGCGGTCACGTTCATCGATTCAGGAAATACGAAAAGATCATGTCGACCACGATGATCCAGCAGATCGACAGCACCACCGCGCGCGTGGTCGCGCGGCCCACGCCCTCGGCGCCGCCGGCCACGGAAAATCCCGTGCTCACGCCGATCAGGGTGATGAGCACGGCGAACACCGCGGACTTGGCGATGCCCTGCCAGACGTCACCCGGCTCGAGCAGGGATAGCGTCTGCATCACGTAGGCCGACGGCGTGATGTTGAGCGCGGGCGAGGAATACAACGCCGCGCCGCCGATCGCGACCGCATCGGCGAAGATCGTCAGCGCCGGCAACATGACCAGCATCGCAAGCAAGGCCGGCGCGGCGAGGTAACGCACCGGCTCGATGCCCATCGTCGCCAACGCATCGACTTCCTGCGACACGCTCATCGAACCGATGCGCGCGGCCAATGCCGAACCCGAGCGTCCCGCAACGAGAATCGCGGTTATCAGCGCACCGAACTCGCGCGTCACGGATTTGGCCACCGCGACCACGACCTGCGATTGCGCGCCGAATGCGGACAGGGCCGCGATGAACTGGATGCCAAGCATGATGCCGATGGTCAGCGCCAGCAGGACGACAATGGGCAGCGCATCCACGCCGATCTGGCGCATCTGTTCGGCGACGGCACGCGGCCGCAGCGGCTGGCCGATGCGCCAGCCGGCAACGGAAAAATACAGGCTCTCGCCGAGCAGCACCGCGGCGTAACCCATGCCGGCGAGCGAACCGATCGTGGCGCGGCCAAGGGATTCGAGCGGGCGGGTGAGCGAGGTCACAAAGGTTCGTCATTCCGGCAGGGATTGCCGGAATCCAGTTGCCAAGGATGGCATCCATGCAGTCTGGATCCCGGCAATCCATGCCGGGATGACGGGAACTTATTCACGTCGCCCTCGCCGCTTCAACATCCGCAAACATCGGAAACACCTTGTCCAGGCGTGCCAGTTGCAAGACCGCCAGTACCTGCCTGCTGGCCGCGATCAGGCCGTAGCGCCGGCCGGAACTGCGTGCGCGCTGGAAGCCTTCGACCAGCGCGGCGATTCCCGATGAATCGATATACGTCACCCGCGCCAGTTCGACGCCGACGCCGCTGTTGCCGAGCGCGGCGAGAATCGCGTCGCGCACCTGTTGCGACCACGACAGATCGACTTCGCCGCACACGCGCACCAGCACGTAGCCGCCAAGATCTTCACTGATGCAGGCGTTCTCGGAGTCGCTCATTCGTGTTCCCCATTGTCGATACGCTTGTGCATGCGCAGGATGTTGCCCTGCCCGTCCACGGCCGGCTCCAGCGTCCAGTCGTCCATCGTCGCGGCGATGAACGGCAGGCCGAGTCCGCCCGGCCTGCATTCGGACAGGTCGCGCGGTTTCAGGCAGGCCGGATCGACCGCCGGCGCCTGATCGCGCAACTCGAACGCGAGCATATCGCGCTCGCGGGCGACATGCAGCGCGATGCGGCGCGTGCATTCGCCACCGTAGGCATGGCGGATGACGTTCGTGCAGGCCTCGTCCACGGCGAGGACGAGCCGGTCGCGCAATTCCGGCGCAACGCCCTGCGCATCCAGCGCATGGCGAAGCGCCGCGCGCACCGTGCGCATCTGCGCCGCCTGCGCGGGAAATTCCAGGGCCAGCAAGGTGTGCGCCTGCGTGCCGCAGGGCTCCTGCAGAAGCAGCAGCGTGGTGTCGTCGACCAGATGAAGGCGTTTCAAATCGCCGATGACCGCGCGCAGACGCGGCTCCGGCGCCAGCGCCGCATGCCGCGCGATCAGTCCACGCAGGCCGGCTTCGCCAAGGCGATCGGTCGCGCCGGTGCGCACGTCGGTGGCGCCGTCGGAAAACAGGTACAGGGCATGTTGGCCGAGTGCGAATTCGCGTTCGCCATATTCTGCTTCGGCGAGGACTCCCAGCGGCGGCCCGTCGGCGGGAAGTTCCTCGAATTCGCCGCCATCGTGCAGCAAGGCCGGCGGAAATCCCGCGCTGGCAAGCCGCACCTTGCCGCTGGCGCGATCGTATTGTCCGACCGCAGCGCAGACGAAACGGCCATCCTGCACGGTTCGGCACAGTTCCGCATTCACCTGCGCCAACCACACCGCTGGCGCCGGCGCATGCGCGCCGACCCAACGCAACATGCTCGCCACGCGCACCATCAGGAAGGCCGCATCCAGGCCCTTGCCGGAAACATCGCCGATCACGAAAGCGAGGCGGCCATCGGGCAGATCGAAGAAATCGTAGAAGTCGCCGGAGATCTCGTGCGCCGGCAGGTTCACGCCGCGGATCGGGAAATCGCCGCGCCGGCGTTTGGGCAACATGGATTTCTGCATGCGCCGCGCAAGTTCAAGTTCGCGCTTGATGCGCTGTTGTTCGACCAGGCCGTGCGCGAGTTGTGCATTGCCGATCGCGAGCACCGCTGGTGCGGCGACGAGGCGCAGGATTTCCGCATCATCTTCGTCGAACAGGCTGCCGTCGCGGCGATTGATGACTTCCAGCGCGCCGATCGGTCCGCGTGCGTTGGAAAGCGGCGTGCACAGGATCGAGCGCGTGACGAAACCGGTTTCCGCATCCACGCGCATGTTGACGCGCGCGTCGCGGCTGGCGTCGCGCACAATCTGTGTAGCGTTGTCGGCGACGCAGCGGCCGACCACGCCCTGGCCCATGGCGAGCTTGAGTCCGGTGATGTCGACCGGGCCGACGCAGATGCGGCATTCGATGAGGCCGGCGTGATCAAGCAAAAACAGACTCGCGGCTTCGGCCTGCATGAAATCGGCAATGCGCGTGACCGCCATTTCCAGGGTTTCACGAAGATCCAGCGATTGCGCGAGTGCCTGGCTCAGTTCCGCAAGAAAGCGCAGCGCGTGCCGCTCCCCGCCACCCGCCGCAGCGAGCGGGACTGCGTTCACGGCGTCGGCGGCTCCGCCGCGCGTGGTTCATGCCGATTGCGCGCGCGCGCGCGGCCCCACAACGTGACGACCGGCCCGGACAGCGCGTACAGGGCGGCGATGCCGAACAACACGCGCGGCGGATTCACCGCCAACCCGACGAAAACCAGCACGATCAGGATCAACCAGACGAACGGTACCTTGTCCGAACGCGGCCACGACTTGAAACTGTAGTAACGGAAGCGGCTGACCATCAACAGGCCGGCGACGATCGCCACGAACGGCGTGATGAACTGCACCTGTGCGCCGGTGAAGCCAAAATCCAGCACCATCCACACATAGGACATTACCAGGCCCGCGCCGGCGGGAATGGCCAGGCCCTGGAAGAAGCGCTTGTCGGCGACGCCAACCTGGGTATTGAAGCGCGCCAGGCGCAAGGCGCCGCAGGCGGCAAAGATGAACGCCGCCGCCCAGCCGAACTTGCCCCAGGCGGCGCCGTGTTCCTTGAGCGACTCCAGCGACCACACATACAGGACCAGCGCCGGCGCAACGCCAAAGCTGACCAGGTCCGAGAGCGAGTCGTATTGCACGCCGAATTCGCTCTGCGTGTTGGTCAGGCGGGCGACGCGGCCATCGAGGCCGTCGAACACCGCCGCGACAAAGACCGCGACCACCGCATCCGCATACTGCCCGCCGATGGCAGCGATGATCGCGTAAAAACCGGCGAACATCGCCCCCGTTGTGAGCAGGTTCGGCAACAGGTAGATGCCGCGATGCGGTTTCGGCTGGTTGGAAGGCACGTCCATCCGGACCCCAAGTTCAAGCGTGTTGGCCGCAGTTTACCGCAAGGCTGCGCCGGAACACGCTTTTCCGGCAGACACCCTTGTGGCATAGTGCCTGCCGCTACAGGGGCAACATTCGGAACCGCCGGTCACGGCACGGAGAACATCGATGAACCGCAAACTGGTGTTGCTGGTCCTGTCCTGCTTCATGGTTGGCGCGTACGCGACCGACCAGCAGGTGTACAAGTGGACGGATGCCGGCGGCGTCGTGCATTTTTCCGACGCGCCCCCGCCCAAGGATGCCAAGGACGTGCAATTGATGCGGGTGAGCGGCAGCGACCGCCCGCGCAGCGTCGACAGCACGCCCAATAGTGAACCCGGCAGCAACCCGGAAGGCGAAAATGGCGGCGCGCCCGCCGCAGCGCCAGCCGACCCCAAGGATGCGAACGCCAAGGCCTGCGCCACGGCGCGCAACAACCTCGACCTGCTGCAGAGCAAGATGCCGGTCAGCGTGACCGGCGCGGATGGCAAGCCGATCCCGCTCGACGACAAGGCGCGTGCTGCGCAGATCGCCGCTGCCAATGCGAACATCGAGTTGTACTGCAAGCCGTAATCCGCCACGCGCGCAAGGCCGCGCGTTGCTTGCGTTGATCGTTCTGCTCGCGCTGGCCGCCGCGGCGTGGTGGTATTTCGCGCCGCACACCCTGCCCGGCTTCGTGCAGCGCCAGTTGCCGGCATCACCATTGGCCAATCCGCCGCTGTACGAATGGCGCGACGCGCAAGGTCGTCTGCACGTGACAGACACGCCGCCGACGGATCGCCCCTACAAGACCCTGCGCTTCGATGCGAAGGCGAACGTGTTGCCAAAAGGCGTCGCGCCGAACAAGTAACCGTACTGTCGGCTGCTACAATCGCGGATTCCCGTTCGCGATCATTGCCTTGCCATGCGCCTTTCAAAATTCCATCTTGCCACCGTCAAGGAAGTCCCCGCCGACGCGGAAATCGCCAGTCACCGGCTGATGCTGCGTGCGGGCATGTTGCGCAAGCTCGGCGCCGGTCTGTACACCTGGTCGCCGCTCGGCCTGAAGGTGCTCAAGAAGGTCGAGTCCGTGGTGCGCGAAGAAATGGATCGCGCCGGCGCGCTGGAAGTGATCATGCCGACGGTGCAACCGCGCGAATTGTGGGACGAAACCGGACGCTGGCAAAAGTTCGGACCGCAATTGCTGAAGATCCGCGATCGCAAGGAAGCCGAGTACTGCTACGCGCCGACCGCCGAGGAAGTCATTACCGACTTCGCCCGTGGCGAGCTGAAAAGCTACAAGCAGTTGCCGGTCAATTTCTACCAGATCAACACCAAGTTCCGCGACGAGATCCGCCCGCGCTTCGGCGTGATGCGCGCGCGCGAATTCCTGATGAAGGATGCGTATTCCTTCCATCTCGATGAGGAAGGCCTCAGTCGCGAATACGACAACATGTACGCAACCTACGCGCGCATCTTCACGCGCCTGGGCCTTGCATTCCGTGCTGTCGCCGCCGACACCGGCGCGATCGGCGGCAGCCGCAGCAACGAGTTCCAGGTGCTTGCCGACTCGGGCGAGGACGCGCTGGTGTTTTCGGATGCGTCTGATTACGCGGCCAATGTCGAACTTGCGTCGGCGCTCGCGCCCGGCCCGCGTGCAGCGGCGGGTGAAGCGATGCGCGAAGTGCCGACGCCCGGCAAGTCCACCTGCGCCGATGTCGCCGCGTTGCTGCGCATCGACATCAAGCGCACGGTGAAATCCGTCTGCGTGATGGGAAGCGACGGCTTCGTGCTCGCGCTGGTGCGCGGCGACCACGAGGTCAACGAGGTCAAGCTGCAAAAGATCGCAGGGCTGGCCGAGTATCGCCTTGCCAACGAACAGGAAATTCTCGATGCGCTCGGCGCCAAGCCAGGTTATCTGGGCCCGGTTGGATGCGACCGCAAGAAAGTGCATATCGTCGCCGACCGCGACGTCGCTGCGATGGCGGATTTTGTCGTTGGCGCGAACAAGGTCGATTTCCATATTGCCGGCGTCAACTGGGGCCGCGACCTGCCGGAGCCCGACGTGGTTGCCGACATCCGCAAGGCCGTCGAAGGGGATCCATCACCTGATGGAAAAGGAGTTCTGCGCACCGCGCGAGGTATCGAAGTGGGCCACGTGTTCGCGCTCGGCACGAAATACTCCGAGGCGATGAACGCAACCGTGCTTGATGCCGACGGCAAGAACCGCCCGATGCAAATGGGCTGCTACGGCATCGGCGTGTCGCGCATCGTCGCCGCGGCGATCGAACAGAACCATGACGATGCGGGTATCGTCTGGCCCGAACCGATGGCGCCGTGGCGCGTGGCGGTGTGCATGATCAATCCGAAAAACGACGCCAAGGTCAATGAGGCGGCTGGCGCGCTGTACGCCGAATTGACCACGCGTGGCATCGAAACCTGCCTCGACGACCGCGGCCTGCGTCCGGGCGCGATGTTCGCCGACATCGAACTGATCGGCATTCCGCATCGGGTGGTGGTGTCCGAACGCGGGCTCGCCGCCGGCACGTTCGAATACCGCGCGCGGCGCGATACGGAAAGCCGAAATCTGTCGCGCGAGGAACTGTTCGCTCTTTTCGGCTGAAGTCAGCCGGCCAGTGGATTCCGCACTGGCGATTCTGGTAGTGTGCGCGACGACACCGTGTGAGGGGACTGTCATGCGCAGCGCTTTCCATTTTGCCGTAGTCATTCTGGGTCTCTGCTTGAGTCTCGTGTGTTCTTCGGGCGCTTACGCCTTCCCGGTGACCTGGACACTGAGCGGCGTCACCTTCAGCGATGGTGGCACGGCCACAGGCACCCTTGTATACGATGCCGATACCAATTCCTTGTCCAGCTGGTCGGTGTCGGTCGCCGGCGGCAATACCGGGCTGTTTCCGCCGATCACTTACGATCCTTCAACTGCCAACGGTGTCTACGACACCGGCAATCCCACTACGATCGGTTTCCTGTTACTAATTAATTCGTCTACTCGGGCATTGCGCCTACCCGGGGTATCCACGTTGAGCGATGCCGGTGGCACGGTTGCGATCAATCTGGCTTCCGGGTTTCAAGGCGAATGTTTCAACTGTTCTCCATACCGGGGATTCACGGCAGGCAATCTGGTCGGCACCGCGGCACCAAATATCACCAGTGCAGCCAGTACTACGCTTACGATAGGGGCAGCAGGATCGTTCACCGTAACCTCAACCGGAGCCCCGGTTGCGGCCTTGTCGGAATCCGGTGCCCTGCCTTCCGGCGTCAGCTTCACCGACAACGGCGATGGCACGGCGACGCTTGCCGGCACGCCCGCGGCGGGAACGGCTGGAACCTATGCCCTCACGATCACGGCCAGCAACGGCGTGGCACCCGACGCAACGCAGAATTTCACCCTGACGGTCGACCAGGCGCCGGCCATCACCAGTGCAGCCAGCACCACATTCACGGCGGGAGCCGCGGGATCGTTCACCGTAACCTCGACTGCAGCGCCGAACGCTGCCCTGTCCGAATCCGGCACATTGCCGGCAGGCGTCACCTTTGCCGACAACGGCGATGGCACGGCGACGCTTGCCGGCACGCCTGCGGCGGGAACTGGCGGAACCTATGCCCTCACGATCACGGCAAGCAACGGCGTGGCGCCGGATGCTACGCAGAACTTCATCCTGACTGTCAACGAGGCTCCCGCCATCACCAGCGCCAACAGCGCGACTTTCCAGAATGGTGTTGCAGGCAGTTTCACGGTAACGACAACCGGCTTCCCGACACCGGCGCTGACCGTGTCCGGCACCTTGCCTTCAGGAGTAACTTTCACCGACAACGGCAACGGCACGGCTACCTTGTCCGGTACCGCGACGGTCTCTGGCACGTACAACCTGACAATCACGGCCAGCAATGGCACAGCCCCGGATGCGACGCAGCCGTTCACGCTCACCGTGCAGGCGCCAGCCGTCGTAGTGCCTACGCCGGGCTTGACCTCGACGGGCGCGCTGCTGCTCGGGTTGTTGCTGCTGTTGGCAGGACTGGTCGCACGAGCCGAGTCGCCGCGCCGGGAATGATCGGCGCGGCAGGCCGGCCGGATTATTTTTTCACCAGCCCCTTGATCCGGTCGAGCCACGAACCGCCGGAAGGCTTTTCGTCTTTCACCGCAGCCGGCTTGGCGAAGCGGCCGGTCAGACTCTGTTCCTGTTTCATCCGCGCCAGATCGGCTTTTTGCTGTTCGCTGATCTTCGATTCCCAGCGCCGCTTGATCTGGTCCTGCTGCACCTTGGTGCGCAGTTGCGCGCGGAACGAATCCGGCAGCGCTTCCTGGAACAGGTTGCTGTCCTCACGCATCAGATAACGGCCGATCGCGTCGAACGTGCCTTCGTTGAGTTGCGCCGCGGGGACATTCTTGGTCGCCGTGCCGAGCGAATCGAAATTGACGAAATTCATGCGCACGACTGCGCTGTCGGCATCCGCGGAAAACGTGGCCGTCATCGGGATGCGGCCCTTGGCGTTGAATTTGGCCGAAACCACCTCGCCGTTGCCATCCTTCTTCGGCTCCAGCAGCCCGCCCAGATGGTAGCGCTGGAACGCGCCCGCCACGGTCTTGACCTTGCTTGCGCCGACCACCTCGACGGTGGGGCATTCCTCGCTCGCCACCAGACACGGGAAGCCCAAGACAATCTCGCGTGAGCCTGGCTGCTGGCTGGACTTAAGGTCGTACTCATGCTCGATGTAACCGACGATATCGCCATAGCCGACCAGCGCGAACCGCAGTTGCTTCTTCGGTTGCAGGAGTTTGAGATTCGCGACGAGCTTGCCGAGGAAATCGTGCAGCGCATTCATGCCCGGCTCGAGCTGGGTGCGGAAGATTTCCTCGCGCTGCGACTTGCGCTTCTGCTCGTCGTCGGCGCTGGCCTTGCGCTGCTGCGCCTGTTGTTCGAGTTCGTCGAGCAGTCCCACGTAACCATCCCCTTGCGCCGGCCCGGTACGGGCGGCGTTCGCCACGCGCGCTAACTTAAGTCCAATGCCTGCCGCTTGCAAGCGTAAAGCCCGCGGAATGCGCATCTGGTCACGCTCGGGAACCACCTGGATTAGCCGGCGCTTTGATTATTCGCCACGCAATGGCATGCTATTGGCGCGCGTTTTAATCCGGCGCGACGATTCATTATTCGCATTACAGGAATTGCCAATGGCCATTGAACTGAAGAATTTGAACAAGAAGCAGCTTGCCGAATTGATCGAACGTGCTGCGTCGCGCAGCCGCGAACTGGTCGCCGAGGAAATCGAAAAGATCCGCGCCGACGTGCGTGCCTACGCCAAGTCGAAGGGTTACACGATCGAGCATCTGTTCGGTGGCCGCGGCCGCAAGGGCAAGCGCGGCAAGGCTGCGCCGAAATACCGCAATCCGGCCGATCCGGCGCAGACCTGGTCGGGCCGCGGCAAACGGCCACGCTGGTTCAATGCCGCATTGAAAGCCGGCAAACGCGAAAAAGACTTGTTGATTTGACGATGCAAAACGCTGCGAAAGAAATGCCGGCTTTTTGCCGGCATTTTTATTGGCGTCACAAGCTGCGTCGGGGTGCCACGAGCAAATCCCCGAACAATAATCCGGCGACGAGCGCGACCAGGATTGCGACCAGGGTGAAGCCGACGTCCAGCCCCAGGGTCACATCGCGTTCGAACATCAGCGACAAGGTGCGGAAACCCACGCTGCCGGGCACCAGCAGGATGATGCCCGGTTCGCGCACCAGCGCGCCCGGGCGCCCCGCCAGTCGCGCGTACAGATTGCTCGCCGTGCCGATGGCAAATCCAGCGAGGAACACGCCGAAATCCGGCGTGAACGCCGAGCTGCCGTAATAGGCGACTACGTACCCGAGCGCCGCCGACGCCATCACCAACGGGTAATCGCGGCGCGCGGCCTGGAACAGGACGGCAAAGGAAAAACAGCCGAATCCGAGCGCCACCCATTCGGCCCAACCCGGCACCGGCGGTGCCGGCCCGGCAATCGGCAGCCAATGTAGTGCCTTGCCGATTTCCGTCGCCGCCAGCGTGCCGAAGGCGAGCTTGAGCAGGCTCATCATCGCGCCGGCCAGGCGCGCCACGCCCGAGGCCAGATGCTGGGTCGACAGCTCGCGTACCGCCGTGGTCAGACTCAATCCCGGCAGCAGCACGATCAACGCCGCAAGCACCACCGTCTTGACGTTCAGCGGCACGATGAACGCGGCGACAGCGCTGGCGATAAGGGTCGCGAGCAATGCCGAGATCGCCTCGAAACTCGCGCCCAGGCGCGGCCTGCCTTCGCTGGCCAGCGCAATCACGCCAATCAGCACACCGATCACACCGGCGACGGCGAGGTCGGTCCAGGCAGCATGCAGGATCGCCGCGACCGCCGCCGCCGCGATGCCGTAACTGCCCGCCGTGACAACGCGATTGCGCACGTTGCGCCGGCGATGGATGGCGCGCAGCAGGCGCGAACCTTCGGCGATGTCCAGGGTGCCGGCGATGACGCGGTCGGCAATCTCGTCCACCTCGCACATGCGGCGCAGGTTCACGTCACCGGGCGACAGGCGGATGACCTGGGTGTGTTCGCTCAGGTCGTCCTCGGCATGCCCGCGCGCGGCGAACGACAGGATCAATGCGGTCGGCGTAGACAGGCTGTCGCAATGCAGGCCGAGGCGCGCGCTCACGCTGTCGATCGCCGATTCCAGGCGCGGTGCGGCTGCGCCGTACTGGTGCAGGCGCCGCGCCAGTTCGACCACGAAGCGCATGCGCGTCGCGTTATCGGCGGGTTTTGTCGTGACGTTCACGGATCGCCCACGGGATAGTCAGGCGTCGTGTCCAGTGCGGCCGCGCAAACCGCGGCCAATTCCAGCAGGCGCAGGTCCGAACCCGGAGCACCTATGAGCTGCAAGCCGGCCGGCAAGCCGTTCGCTGTGAGGCCCATCGGCAAGCTCAGCGCCGGACAGCCGGAAAGATTCGCGAACGCGGTGAAATCGGCCTGGTCGGCGGGCGCCGGCTCGCCGTGGGCGAACGCCGTTTGCGGCGTTGTCGGCGTGACCAGCACGTCGATCTGGGAAAACAGGCGACGCGCCTTGAGCACGGCGGCATCGACGACACGATCGGCGGTGGCGTAATCAGCCGCGGACTTGCCACGCGCGTAGTCGAGCATGCGCGCAAGCCGCGGCGAAACGCCGGCAAGTACATCGGTGGGAAACGCGCCGAGCATTTCCGCTTCGATCAGGAGCAATCCTGCGCGGCGCGCGGCGGGCATCGGGAAATCCGCGAAATCGACGATGCGCCGGTCCGGCAAGGCGTGCTTCAACGCATCGAGCGCATGCACGAACACGACCGCAACGTCATCGGCGGTTCCCCAGGCACGCACATCGGCAAGCACGCCAACGCGCAGTCTGCCCGGCTCCCAGTCCGGCAGATCCGGATCGAGGCGGCGGCGACGCGAGCGCGGATCGGCCGCGTCATAGCCCGCCAGCACATGGTAGAGCACGCCCAGATCGTCCACTCCGCGCGCAAGCAGGCCGACGCAATCCAGCCGCCGCGCCGCCGGCTTGATTCCGCGCAGCGAGATCTCGCCGGATGTCGGTTTGAATCCGTAAACCCCGCAATAGCTCGCCGGAATGCGGATCGAGCCGAGCGTATCCGTGCCGATCGCCGCCGCACACAATCCGGCCGCCACCGCAGCCGCGCTGCCCGCCGACGAACCGCCCGGCGAAAATCCGGGACGCCACGGATTGTGCACATCCCCGAAATGGGGATTCTTGCCTTCCGCGCCCGGGCCTTCGTCCATGCCGGTCTTGCCGAGGATGACGGCGCCGGCGCCACGCAGGCGCTCGATCACGGCCGCATCGCGCACGGCAGGTGCACGCGCGCCGGGCAGCCCTGCATGGGTCGGCAAGCCGGCCACGTCGATGTTGTCCTTGATCGCTACCGCAACGCCGTCGAGGCGCCCGATCGCGTTGCCCTGGGCGCGGCGCGCATCCGATTCGCGCGCCTGCGTGGACGCGCTGTTCGCAGCAACGGCAACGAACGCGTTCACGCGCGCACTGGATTGCGCGATGGCGTCCAGGTACGTCCGCGTCGACTGCGCCGCGTCGGTCGTTCCTGCCGCGAGCCAATGCAAAATCTGGCAAAGCGTCGCACCGCGCCATTGCCGTTCTGTTATCGTCTGCGTCATCGACTGCTCCCCTATCGGTCGCCGATTATGCCGCAAGCACACGCCGACGCCGCTACCAAGCCCGACACGCCACGCGGGCTGCGTTCGTCGCGCCTGCCGCGCTACCTGCAGGTATCGGAAACGCTGCGCGAGGAAATCCGCCGCGGCGATCATCCGGTTGGAAAGAATTTCCCGACCGAAATGTCGTTGTGCAAGCGCTTCAAGATCAGCCGCTTTACCGCACGCGCCGCCCTGCAGTTGCTCACCGACCAGGGCCTGATCCTGCGCCGGCGTGGTGCCGGCACCCTGGTGCGCAGCGCGGAAACGCGCATCACCTACGAACAGCACGTGCGTTCTATCGACGACCTTTTGCAGTACACCAACGCGACCGGTTTCCAGTTCCTGCACACCGACCGCGTGCCCGCCGACGCGGTGCTGGCTGGATGGCTCAATGTCAGTGTCGGCACCGAATGCCTGCACCTGCACGGCATCCGCTTCCACCGCCGTACCCAGTTGCCGTACTGCCTCGGCGAGGTTTACCGGCGCGCGAGCTGGCAGGGCCTGCCACAGGGCTATGAGCGCATGGAAGACGCCATGCGCCACCTGATCGAGGAAAAATTCCAGGAGCGCATCGGCCGGGTGGAGCAATCCTTGTCCGCTGTGCCAATCACCGAAGAACAGGCGCACGAGTTGAAAGTGCGCGCCGACACGCCGGGATTCCGCAGCGTGCGCCGCTATTTCGACATCAAGGGCCGGCTCGTACTGGTGGCGGTGACCTTGCACCCCGGCCACGCTTTCAGCTATTTCACCAAGTACGAGCGCATGGATCCGGCGATGCGGGTTTGACCACAACGGATCTGACCGGTTTGCCGACGCGCGCGCAAAACCGGACAATCACCGCATCGACGCAAGGAATCCGGGCATGAGCGAACGCGAAGCGATGGAATACGACGTGGTCGTGGTCGGCGCCGGACCTGCGGGGCTTGCGTTCGCAATCCGCGCCAAGCAGATCAAGCCGGACCTTCGCGTGTGCGTGATCGAGAAGGCCTCCACGGTCGGCGCGCAGATCCTGTCCGGCGCCGTGATCGAGCCCGAACCCCTGAACGAACTGCTGCCCGAGTGGGGCAAGAATCCGCCGCCGATTTGCGTGCCGGCGGCGCACGACGAATTCTGGTGGTTGCGCGACGCCACCCGCGCGACCCGATTGCCCACGCCGCCGCAGATGCACAATCGCGGCAATTTCATCGTCTCGCTCGGCGCGCTGTGCGCGTGGCTGGCACCGCAGGCCGAAGCGCTCGGCGTGGAAATCTATCCCGGCTTCGCCGCGGCGGAGCCGTTCTTCAATGCGGACGGATCAGTCGGCGGCGTACGCATCGGCGACATGGGCGTGGCGAAAGACGGATCGCACAAGTCCGGTTACACGCAGGGCATCGACATCAAGGCGCCGGTCACGGTGCTGGCCGAAGGCTGCCGCGGCTCACTGACCAAGCAGTTGATCGCGAAATTCAGGCTCGACGCAAACAGCGATCCGCAAACCTTCGGCATCGGCATCAAGGAATTGTGGCAACTGCCGGCCGGGCGCGCGGAACCGGGCAAGATCGTGCACAGCGTCGGCTGGCCGCTGGATGACTGCACCTACGGCGGCAGTTTCCTGTATCACCTGGACAAGGATCGCGTCGCGATCGGTTTCGTTGCGGGCCTCGACTACGACGATCCGAACTTCAAACCCTGGGAAGCGTTCCAGCAGCTGAAGAATCATGCACGCATCAAGCCGCTGCTCGAAGGCGGGACGATCCTTTCCGCCGGTGCGCGCGCCATCGTCGAAGGCGGTTATCAATCGCTGCCGAAGTGCGAGATGCCCGGCGCGATCCTGATCGGCGATTGCGCGGGTCTCGTGAACGTGCCCAAGATCAAGGGCACGCATCAGGCCATGCGTTCGGGCATGCTCGCCGCCGAACACATCGTCGCAACGAATAAACCTGAGGGCTGGGACGCGAAACTGCGCGCATCCGTCGTGATGAAGGAATTGCGCCGCGTGCGCAATATCCGCCCCGGATTCCGCAAGGGCTTCGTCGTCGGCATGCTCAACGCTGGCTGGGAAACCGTGACCGCCGGCTTCTCGCCGTGGACACTGCGCAACCATGCCGATTATTCATCGCTGCTCAAACTCGGCACCTTCGAGGAACCGGATCGCCACTGGATCGAACGCACGCTGCCGCCGCGCGACCGCCTCGCCGGCGTGTACTTCGCCTCGACCCAGCACGACGAGGATCAGCCGATTCATCTGAAAGTCCCGGACACGGACATCTGCGTCGGTCGCTGCGTGACCGAATATGGCAATCCGTGCACGCGCTTCTGCCCCGCTGGCGTCTACGAAATGGTCAAGGACGAAAATGGATTGCGCCTGCAGATCAATGCCGCCAACTGTGTGCACTGCAAGACCTGCGACATCAAGGACCCGTACGAGAACATCAACTGGACCACGCCCGAAGGCGGGTCCGGACCGAATTACCAGAATCTGTAGCCATGGCCTGCATCGCCCTCGTCACCGCCAGCGCCGCGCGCGCGCTGGATGAAGACCTCGCGCCGCTGGAATCCGCGCTGCGCGAGGCCGGCGCGGATGTCGCACTCGTCGATTGGGACGACACGCGTGCCGACTGGTCGCGTTTCGATCTGGCGTTGTTGCGCTCGCCGTGGGACTACATGCACCGCCTGCCCGAGTTCCTGGCCTGGGCCGAACGTGCGTCGACGCAGACGACACTGCTCAATCCGTTGCCCGTGATCCGCTGGAATACCGACAAGCATTACCTGCGCGATCTGGAAAAATCCGGCGTGTCGATCGTGCCGAGCGTGTTCGCGGAGCCGGGAGAGGATGCGGCGGCTGCCCTCGCCGGTTTTCTTGCTGCGCATGCGGTGGACGAATTCGTGGTCAAGCCCGCGATCGGCGCGGGTTCGCGCGATGCGCAGCGCTAC
This sequence comes from Lysobacterales bacterium PRO7, assembly GCA_021404785.1. Classification (GTDB taxonomy): domain Bacteria; phylum Pseudomonadota; class Gammaproteobacteria; order Xanthomonadales; family Rhodanobacteraceae; genus Rudaea. The sequence goes on along the minus strand of QWHH01000001.1, from coordinate 326,401 downwards.
CATCGCGGCGACCGCGAAGCCGCGATCGCGCATGTGCATCGCCTGCTCGATGCCGGGCGCGCCGTGTTGTTGCAACCTTACCTGGATCGCGTCGACGAGCACGGCGAAACCGCGCTGGTCTTTTTTGACGGGAAATTCTCGCACGCGATCCGCAAGGGCCCGCTGCTCAAGCGTGGCGAGGGCCCGACGCGCGCGCTGTTCGCCGCCGAACACATCATGCCGCGCCAGCCGAGCGCGGCGGAGCTGGCGCTGGCCGAGCGCGCACTGGCAGCAATGCCGTTCGGAGCATTGCCCTATGCGCGCATCGATTTGATCCACGCCGCCGACGACAGCCCGCGCCTGCTCGAGCTGGAACTGACCGAGCCTTCGCTGTTCTTTGCCCATGCGCCCGGCAGCGCCGAACGTTTCGCGCGAGCACTGGCTGGTCGCGTCGCCTGAACGGCCTTTACACGCGGTTACCAACTTTTACCGCTGCTCCGTCAACACGAAGCCCCGGCGTGCGTTAAGGTGACCATGGCGATTGGCCATGCCTCACGAGCACGCAATCATGTCGCGCAACCTGATTTTTGCAATCCTGGCAGCATTGCCGCTGAGCAGCGTCGCGCTGTACGCCACCGCACAAGACGCGGCACCGGCAATGGCGCCCACCGGCACGGCGCATTTCCAGCACATGCTGAAGAAAATGGATACCAATGGCGATGGCAAGATCTCGCAGGATGAATACCTGGCCGCCGCCACAAGCCGGTTTCATGCCATCGATTCGAAAAACAAGGGCAGCATCGACGCCGCCGACATCGCCGCCTCGCCGCAGATGCAACGCCGCGAGCAACGCTCGGCGCAACGCATGCTGCGCCACATGGGCGCCAGTCCCGGCAGCGACAGCGTGACCCTGGATCAATTTCTGGTGGCGGCAAAGTCACACTTCGCCAAGATCGACGCCAATGGTGATGGCTTCATCGAAGGCGACGAAGCAGCCGATCGCCACGCGGGGCGCCACGCGGCCCAACCGGCCAACGACTGATCGATCATTTCCGCCCCGAGCGAGCGGGCCACGACAACGGTCCGCTTTTTTTGTAGCCGAGTCGGCCTGCCAGAAACCGCCCGCGCGCGGTAGAATTGCCATTCCCTTCGCCCGACTCGCGGGCCGCAGCATCAAGGAATGCGCAACCATGAAGATTCTGGTCGGATACAAGCGCGTGGTCGATTACAACGTGCGCATCCAGGTCAAGCCGGACGGCTCCGGCGTCGTCAGCGACGGCGTGAAGCTGTCGGCCAATCCGTTCGACGACATCGCGCTGGAAGAGGCGCTGCGACTGCGCGAAAAAGGCATCGCGACCGAGGTGATCGTTGCCACCATCGGCCCGGCCGATTGCCAGGCGCATCTGCGCAATGGCTTGGCGATGGGCGCGAACCGCGCGATCCATGTCGTCACGTCCGACGCGATCCAGCCGCTGACCGCCGCACGCACCCTGCTTAAGCTGATCGAGAAGGAACAACCGCAGATCGTGATCCTGGGCAAGCAGGCCATTGACGACGACTGCAACCAGACCGGCCAGATGCTCGCGGCGCTATGGAATCGGCCGCAGGCGACGTTTGCATCCAAGGTTGACGTTACCGGCAACGCCGTGCGCGTCACGCGCGAAGTGGACGCGGGACTCGAAACCATCGAAGTCGACCTGCCCGCCGTGATCACTACCGACCTGCGCCTGAACGAGCCGCGCTTCATCAAGCTGCCGGACATCATGAAGGCCAAGTCCAAGCCGCTGGAGACGATCGAATTCGCAGCGCTGGCTGTCGAATCCGGTGATCATCTGAAAACGACAAACTATGCGCCGCCGGCGAAACGCAGCCGCGGCGTGATGGTGAAGGACGCAGCGGAACTGGTCGCGGCGTTGAAGACGAAAGGACTGCTGTGATGGCCAGGATTCTCATCATCGCCGAACACCTCAACGGCAAACTCAATTCATCGACCGCGCGTTGCGTGACCTGCGCGCGCGAGATCAAACCCGATGCCATCGACGTACTCGTGTTGTCTGAAGCGCCGGATTCAATCGCCGCGGAAGCCGCGAAGATAGAAAGCGTGTCGAAAGTGCTCACGGTCGCCAATCCGGCGAACGCGCACGCACTCGCCGCCGTGTGCGCGCCGCAGATCGCCGCCGTGGCGAAGAACGGCTACTCGCATGTGTTCGCACCATCGACGACGTTCGGCAAGGACCTCGCCCCGCGCGTTGCCGCCCTGCTCGGCGTGGCGCAGGTGTCAGACGTGATGAAGGCGAACGATGCGCATACCTTCCAGCGTCCGATCTACGCCGGCAACGCCATCGTCACCGTGCATGCGCCGGCGGATCAAATCCTCGTCGCCACCGTGCGCACGGCGTCGTATCCTGCAGCTGGCAACGGCGCGAATGCAGCACCGATCGAAGCGATGAACGTGAGTGTCGAACTGCCGACGCACACGCGGTTCGTGGAACTCGCGCAGGCCAAGAGCGACCGTCCCGACCTGCAAAGCGCGCGGCGCGTCGTCTCCGGCGGCCGTGGCGTCGGCTCGAAGGAAAACTTCGCCATCATTTTCCAACTCGCCGACAAGCTCGGCGCGGCGGTCGGCGCCTCGCGCGCCGCGGTCGACGCCGGCTACGTGCCAAGCGACCTGCAGGTCGGCCAGACCGGCAAGATCATCGCGCCGGAACTGTACATGGCAATCGGCATCTCCGGCGCGATCCAGCACCTGACCGGCATCAAGGACGCCGGCACCATCGTCGCGATCAACAAGGATGGCGAAGCGCCGATCTTCGAAGTCGCCGACATCGGTCTGGTCGGCGACCTGTTCAAGTTGATCCCGGAGCTGGAACAGGCGTTAAATTGATCCGCATGGAAACACGCGCCGCGACGAGGGAACGAACATGAACAAACCGATCTGGGAACCCGGCGCCGAGCGCATCGAACGCGCGAACATGAACCGCTTCATCCGCTTCGTGCGCGAGCAGACCGGCAACGAGGACATCCGCCGTTACGCGCCGCTCTACGATTTCTCGATCCGCCAACCGGCGAAGTTCTGGAAATTCGTCTGGGAGTTCTGCGGCATTCGCGCCACCGGCGACCTCGACCCCGTGCTCGTGGATGGCGACAAGATGCCGGGCGCGAAGTGGTTTCCAAACGTGCGCCTTAACTTCGCGCAGAACCTGCTGCGCTTCAAGGACGACCGCGTCGCCCTGATCGCGCGCAACGAATGGGGCCACAAGCGCGAATACACCTACGCCGAACTGCACGAGGAAGTCGCCAAGCTCGCGCACGCACTGTGCACGGCAGGCGTGGGCATGGGCGACCGCGTCGCCGGATTCCTGCCGAACATCCCCGAAACCGTGATCGCGATGCTGGCGACGGCGTCGCTCGGCGCCACCTGGTCGTCGTGCTCCCCGGATTTCGGCATCGACGGCGTGGTCGACCGCTTCGGCCAGATCGCGCCAAAGGTATTGTTCACCGCCGACGCCTACGGCTACGGCGGCAAGAAATTCGATTGCCTGGAAAAAATCCGCGGCGTGCTGGCGAAGATTCCCGGCGTCGAAAAAGTCGTCGTGATTCCCTACAGCGGTGATGCGCTGAAACCCGGCGGCATCGCCAATGCCGTAACGTGGCCGGATTTTCTCGGCGCCGAAAAACGCACGCTGGAATTCACACCGACGCCGTTCGACCACCCGCTCTACATCATGTATTCCTCGGGCACCACGGGCGTGCCCAAGTGCATCGTGCACGGCGCCGGCGGCACCCTGATCCAGCACCTGAAGGAACTGGTGCTGCACACCGACCTCAAGCGCGAGGACAAGATTTTTTACTACACCACCTGCGGCTGGATGATGTGGAACTGGCTAGTGTCGAGCCTGGCGGTCGGCGCAACGGTCGTGCTCTACGACGGTTCGCCGTTCCATCCCGACGGCAAGGCGCTGTGGGATCTCGCCGATGAGGTCGGCATCAGCGTGTTCGGCACCAGCGCGAAATGGATTGCTGCCGTCGAAAAGGCCGGCATCAAGCCACGCGAATCGCACAAGCTGCTGGCGCTCAAGACCATCTTGTCGACGGGCTCGCCGCTGGCCGACGAGAGCTTCGACTACGTCTACCGCGATGTGAAGGAACGCGTGATGCTCTCCTCCATCTCCGGCGGCACCGACATCGTCTCCTGTTTCGCGCTTGGTTGCCCGCTGCTACCGGTCTATCGCGGCGAACTGCAATGCCGCGGACTGGGACTGAAGGTGGAAATCCTCGACGACGCCGGCAAGCCGGTGCGCGGCGAGAAAGGTGAATTGGCCTGCACCGCGCCGTTTCCGTGCATGCCGGTCGGTTTCTGGAACGATCCCGACGGCGCAAAGTATAAAAACGCGTATTTTTCCAAAGTCAAAAACGTCTGGTGCCACGGCGACCATGCCCTGCTGACCGAGCACGACGGCATCATCATCTACGGCCGCAGCGACGCTGTTCTCAATCCTGGCGGCGTGCGCATCGGCACGGCGGAAATCTATCGCCAGGTCGAGCAACTGCCCGAAGTGCTCGAATCCATCGCCGTCGGCCAGGACTGGGACCACGACGTGCGCGTCGTCCTGTTCGTGCGCCTGCGCGAAGGGCTGACTCTCGACGACGCCCTGCGCGACCGCATCCGCAAGCGGATCCGCGACAACACCACGCCGCGCCACGTGCCGGCGAAGATCCTGCAAGTGACCGATATCCCGCGCACCATTTCCGGCAAGATCACCGAAATCGCCGTGCGCGACACCATCCACGGCCGGCCGGTGAAGAACACCGATGCGCTGGCCAATCCGCAGGCGTTGGAGCAGTTCAAGAACCGAACGGAACTGGCGATCAACTGATTTCCCCAAGAAACCGGTTGTTTCCAGACGTCAGGGTATGTCTCGCGGCAGGGCGAAATCGATGCTACAGGTGCCGCGTCATCCCTGGGTTGCATCAAGCAGACAATCGTATTCGTAAATGAATTGCTGCGGCGTCTCGTGAATTTTTTCAGCGAAGAGGTTCACATGCAGGAACGCCGGTGCCAGATGTCCTGCCGGAGTTACACGGGAATAAATTGCTGCTGGCGAACCATAGCCTGCCGCATGAATCTTCATCCCCATCCGGGTTCCAAAAAGGGATCGAAGAGCGTCCGTCGAGAATCTGAAATAGTCGAACGGGACGGCGTGGATCGGAAAAGTCTGGTGCGTTTGCACGAATACCAGCCCACCGACGCGAAGCGTCTTCATGATCTCGTGTGCCGCAAGATGCGGATACTTGAAATGCTCGAAACCAGCTTCCGTAAAAATGATATCGAATGATCCTTCGCCGAAGAACTTGCTGAGCCGGTGAACGTCGGCGACAACGTCGACGTCTTGGCCGATTTCGATATCGGTTCCTACATACTCCCGCGCGTTCGGGAACAACGCGTCCTTGCGTGTTGACAAGCCAGGTACTGCCCGACGAGTACCAAGCTCGAGGATCCGAGGCGCCGACAATTGTCTGGCCTTCTCGATGAAAGGCGGGAATGCCTGCTCACCTGGCCATTGCACGGTGCTGACATGCTGCAGAGCAGATGTATGGACCGTGGCAGGAAAATTTCGTCGTCTAAAGAACATGGCATCTCGACAGGTGTTTCAGCGCATTGTAGACATACTGGTGACGCAAATGTTCGCAAGCGCAAAAAATGAATGACTCGACATCCGCCGGCATGTGCCAGCGTTTGGCGGCGGTCAGTGCAAACCGGTCAGCCACGGTTACCCCGGCTATCGTTGCGAAAAACACCGCGAATTGCCGCGAGGAGATAGTCGGCGTCATAGAAGCGTGGCGTTATGTAGTGCAGAAATTTCCACGCTCCAATTTTCCGCCGCGACTGGATCGTGCGCCGTTTCCCAAACATCGCCGGTAGTCCGCGCATGGCATCGCGATAGAGTCGCCAGACAACTCGGCACTTGCCGCCAAGACCGTGTCGTAGCGCAATCGCAATGTGCATCAACACGATCGGTGGACTGCACAGGAGCAGAACCGGCCACGGTACGCACTTGACCAGCATCCAGATCGAGTTGCGGATGCCGTGATACAGCACGAAATCGTTGAATCCACCGCCGCTGCTCACTTGTCCTTCGTGCTGTGCGACGACGCCGTCGTAATACGCTGGCCGGTAGCCCAGCAGCAACGCGCGTGCGGCGACATCCGTATCTTCTGCGTAGCAAAAAAAATCGGGATCGAACATGTGTCCGTGTTCGGCTTGCAGGGCTTCGAGCAATTCGCGCAGGTAGACCGCACAACCGCCGGTCGGACCAAAATAGCGGTCGCGCACCGTCATGCGATTGGATGCCAGACACGATGCATAGAACGCGATGCCGAGGGAATCGATGGCGCCGGATGGTTTCGTGACCCTGCCGCCGGCCAGCCCTGCTGGTTCGGCATTGGCGAACAGTTCGAGCAGCGACGACGCACCGCCGGGCATCAACTGCGCGTCGCTGTTCAAGAGCAGCACTGCATCGCAAGCATCCCGTTCAAGCGCTGCACGGATGCCTATGTTGCAGCCCTGCGCGAATCCGCAATTTGTCGCCAAGGGAATGAATTCCACCTCGGTAGCGGTGGCCAGGTAGGCAGAAAGCGCGTTCTTCTCATCCGAAATCGAGCCGTTGTCGACGACGATGATATGCGCCACTGATGAGGCCGCAAGCAGGCTCTGCACGCAATCTTGCGTATGCCTTGCCGTGTTGTAATTGACGACCACCGCTGTCAGTTGCACGGCATGCTCACTGAATCCCATTTAGCAGTATCGCGCATCAACCCGGATACTGGCCGCCGAGCACGTCACGCAGATCGACGTCCCAGGCCAGTCCTGTTTCACCGGTTTTTTCGGCGATCACAGACGACACGGCGCAACCGCGCGACTCATGCAAGTTAACCCCGGGGTGCCAGCGTTTCGCGACAAACATCAGTGGCTCGGCCATGCCGCTGTCGATGATGCGAAAACCGGTCCTTGCATTGAACAGCGCCGGCCAGGCATCGGACGAGATACGCCAGAAGTCCCAGGGCTCGTCATGCAACGGAAAAGTCTGGTGGGTCTGGATGAACACGAGGGCGCCAGTCTTGAGTACCCGATTCAACTCGATCACGACCTTCCACGGCATCATCAGGTGTTCGAAGACTGATAGCGACATCGCTGCATCAAAGGAGCTTGGTGGCAGCAGGCGGGACAACTCGTGCGCATCCCCAACCACGTCGACGTTCGGGCCGGGCACGATGTCCATGCCGACATAACCCCAGGCTGGTGGCGCCAACCCGCGCCGTATCACGCCCGAACGGGCACGGGATCCAATCTCGAGCATCCTGCCCTGCGGTATCGCACGGATGCGTTCGGCGAATTCCGGGAACAGGCGGTGGCCGCGATCGGCAAGAATCTCGGCGGTTCCCGGTGCCTCAAAGCGCACGTGAGTGCCATCCGCGAACTCCACGACGAGGGTCGGATCGGAAAACTCGAATGCATCCATCCCCGTTTCTATCGTGAAGCCGAAGTGAGTCACGCCATTCTCGGTGTCCTTCGCATCTATTGGCTGTGTGCAGACGATGCGCCCCTTGACTTCGAACACGATCGAGCGCAATGCCTGTGCGCAATCGACCTGACCGCGGATGACGACATGGCCGGCGAAATACGAAAGCTGGTCTATCGAGAGCCTCGGCGGGTCGTCAGCGGACATTTTTGAAGCATTCTTCTCCTTCCGCATGGCACGATCAGGAATTGGATGCGCGTCAGCGACCCGATTCGGAGGCGGCATACCAACTTCGGATTGTGATTTGGGTGCAGCGCGGGCGCCGCCCCGCCATGTCGTGGCGTCCACGATCGCATTCTTGAAGACCCGCCCCGAATAAGTGCCCACGGCCTGATCGTGCGCGGTTTGCCACATGCCGTCACCGCGTTCGATGCTGGCGATCGCTTCGTCCAGAGCAGCACCCCATTCGATGCTGGACGACAGCCAGCCGTTGACGCCATGCTGGATCGCCGCCGCATAGGTCGAGGTGGGGCTGGCGATCGTCAACGTGCCGACCGCTGCCGCCTCGAAATATTTCAGTTCGGACTTGCAGTTGGTGAACACGTTGTCCACCAGCGGCACGATATTGAGTTCGACCAGCGATATTATCCGTTGCAGATTGACGAAATCATGGAATGGATACACTTCGACGCGGTTGCCGAAGCGTTCGAGTTCGCCAGGAATCGACATGTAGCCAACGATCAGCACACGCACCTGTGACTGCCGAGCGAGCAAATCCGCCAATGCCGGCACCGCCAGGTCGAAATCGCGTTTGTGCGTCGGCGTGCCGCTGAAATACCCGACATGCAGCAGATCATTGCGCTGGAAACCACGGTTGAACTTTTCTTCGTACAGCCGTTGCGAAAATTCCAGCTGCTGGTGATTCATGAAGTTCGGGACGATGAATGCCGGCTTGCCGCTAAAATCGGATATGCGTTGCGCCAGATACGGATTCGTCGTGATCGCTGCATCGCACATGCGCAGGGCGGTGCCGATGCGCGAAATATAGGCGAACCAGTGATCCCAGACACCCGGATGGGCGAAATCCTGGGCAAGCGTACCCAGAATCATGTGCGTAAAATCCGTGTCGAAGACCAGATCGTCCACGTCGTAGAGAACCGTTATCCCGCGCGACTTGGCTATCGCCACGATGCGAGCGACGACGGCTTCGTAGCGCATTCGGCACAGCACGATGGTGTCGGCTTGATTCAACACCATGTCGATCTTGTTGCCGTCAGCCGGGAAGAAGTAACCGGCAGAAATTTCGCCGGCTGCGTCGTTCAGCGTTTGCACCATGTTGTACGCGCGGTAGCGGAACGTACTGTTGTCGGCCTTTTCGTAGAAATACGCAACGCGGTGCGAACCGCGTCGGAATGCGGCATAGCGTGTCCAGAAATCGTCCGCCCAGGGATCGGAATAATCTCCGACGGGCGGGGTATCAACGAAGAACATCAGTCGAATCCCCGGCGAATCGACACTGTTCAAATGCCTTCGACCACGATCTCGCGAGCCCGCTAGCCGCGTAATTGCGCTCGCGACGAACATCGTCCTGTGCCAGTGCGACGGCTCGGCGCAATCCTTCAAGAAGCGAGGGAACATCCAGATCGGCGAGCACGATATTTTCCGAATACGCCGAAAGATCCTGCTTGAGGCCGAATCGGTTGGTCAATACGACGCCACCGGACGCCGTCAGATCCAATGGTGGATAACTCGGGTGCGGCGTGCTCATCAGGTAGAAACCCAAATCCACTGTCCGCAAGAAGGCTGCGTAGTCGTCCCAACCCATGGTGCCCAGCAAGCGCGGCTCGCAACCGCAAGCAAGCGCGAGTCGAGGAATATCCTTTCCGACGAACACAATTTCCCAATGTTCCGGGTCAAGAATCCCTTGCTGCAATGCTTCGTTCAGCAATTCGATTCCGCGATAGAACAGATTGCGCAAATTGTTCGGCCTTGCATAGAAACAAAGCCGGCGCTTTGCCGCAGGCTGTCTGTGCGCCGCGTGGTACACCGCGTCGGGAAACGCAGGCTCGAACCACGTGGCGCACTGCGCGATGTTGTCCAATCCATCAGCGATCAGGTGATCGTGCAGCAAACGTGTATTGACCAGAAAACGGATGTCGGACCGGCCCAGCATTTCGTGGCAACGGACCCAGTCGTCGCCGTGCGGGTAAAACATCCGCTCGTCTTCTTGAAGAAGATACGTCACCCGCGTTGGCGCGATGCTGCGCAGCGTGGAATACGTTGTCCACCAGGATGTCGTGATGAACTCGTCGCCCTCGTGCACGTCGAGAAACACGTCGGAGCCGGATACGGGAACAAACACCAACTCAGGATTCAATGCCGGAACGATCGCATTGGCGGACAACACGCGATGAATACCACGCGGATCCGGCGCCTCGGTTCGTGTCACGATCCGCAAGCGCGCACCCGTTGCATTGGCACGCAGCGCGGACAGGATCAGCGCAGTGCCGACTCCACCGAACAAGCTTCCGGCATTGATCGAGTCCGTCACCATGTTGACCCGGCGCTCCCCATTGGGAACACGCACGACCGCAAGCGCGCGCAGGTGGTCGAAACGCGCTTCGACCAGCGCCGTCGCACTCGGCAAGGCACGTACTTCGGCGGCGGCTCGCACCAGAGTTTCCACTTTCTGCTGCGTTGCGCCCGAGACGACACGGTAGGCGTGCCGAAACAGCGATCGCAATCCGTGTTCGCGATAGTAGGCCGGTATGTTCCTTATCGAATGCAGGGCCAAGGTCAGCTCTCTCCGTCACCTGTGTTCAATCGTTCATCCAGCGCACGGCGGATGTTGACCGCAGCATCCAGTGCCCGGTCGCGTGACGCACGCATGGATTCCAATTCGGCCGTCATCTCAGACAATGCAGACTCCATCTGCACGATCGTTTCCGCAAGATCATTGCATCTGATCGCAGCAGCATCGAGTTCGCCTTGCAATTTGAAATTCGCTTCTTCATTCCGCTTGACTTGCGCGTCACGTTCGACCAGCTGATCCCGCATTTTCGACTCGCGCGCGCTTGCTTCGACAAGCGCGATCTCCACGCTCCTGACGCGCTGCTGCACCACCACGCCGATTTCACCGAATGTGGACTGGAAAGCATGTTCCTGACGTGCACTGAACTCTTCCAGCAAAGGTGACAATCCACCCTTGACCGCCCCTGCCTGCGTTGCAAGATCGGTAATCGCCCGATTCCTGCCGACTTCGGCGAAGTAATCGAATGTCTGTTCGTATTCTTGCAGGACGGCGTCGGGCGGCTTGCCGTCCGGCACGTCTTTCACGAGGATTGCGGATGGCGCTTTCGCCTGCGTTTCCAGCCACGCAAACAACCGTTGCTGCGAATCCGACATTCCCGAATGTGCCGGGCCTACACTCCGGCGCAGTGCCGGATTCACGAAATCGCCAAGCTCCTTGGTAACCGGATCATGCAAACCCGCAACGCCAAGTTCGGTCAGCGCATGCCTGATTCGCGCACTCTCACGCAGCGGATCTGCCAACAGCCGTTCGTAGGAAACGAACAAGACGCGCTTGCCCGACAAATCGGACAGGGCGGTACGCAGATACTTCTCCCACAACGTCAGCAGGAAATTCGACGTGTAAGCGCCACGCAGGCGTTCACGCAGGATCGACGCCGCGACATCGCGCGGATCGCGCACCGCAACCACGCAGGCAACGCGATCAAAAAGTGGAAACCATTGCGAGAGCAGCAGGCACAAGCGCGGATCCTTGACGAGCCACGGGCGTCTGCCGCGATCGAGTTGCGCGATTGACAGGCGCAGACGCTTTTCGAGGGCTTGCCGCGCGGCCAGGCCCAGATCGGGAGCACTGAATCCGGCGACCCGATACCACGAATATCCGCCAGCGGCCAAAAATTCGTCATGGCAGGCGACGATATCGGATCGTTCCCAGTAGCCGGTAGGATTGTCCGTGGCATGCGCTGGCAGCAATGCCTCATCGTCGCCAATCGCGATTCCAAGCAGGTTCAATGTCCGCGCCAGTACCGACGTGCCGGAACGATGCATGCCGAGAACCAGAACAGGCAGTGCGTTGTACGTATCCGGCCCTTTACTGCGGGCAATGTTCTGCGGATCGGGCTGGTTCATGCGCACACGCGTCGAAGAAGTCCCGGTACTCATTGGCGTCACGCCGGGCGTAACGCAGCATCCAACTCCGCGCGCAAATCCGCCACGTCTTCCACACCCACCGACAGCCGGATCAGTCCATCGCTGATGCCCAGGCGCTTGCGATTGGCCGGCGGCACCGAGGCGTGGGTCATTATCGCGGGATGCTCGATCAGGCTTTCCACGCCGCCGAGGGATTCGGCCAGTGCGAACAGGTGGCAGCGCTCCAAAACACTGCGCGCCTTGCGCAAACCGCCCTTGACGACGATCGTGATGATGCCGCCGCCGCCGTGCATCTGGCGCCTGGCCAACGCGTGTTGTGGATGCGATTTGAGGCCCGGATAAATCACGCGCTCGACCTGCGGATGCTTATTCAGCCACTGCGCCAATTCTTGCGCGTTCGCGCAATGCGCGCGCATGCGCAGATGCAATGTCTTCAGTCCACGCATGGCGAGGAAGGCATCGAACGGCCCGGCCACGGCGCCGACCGAGTTTTGCAGGAATCCCATCTGCGCGACGAGTTCGGCATTGTCGCCGGCAACCACGATGCCACCGACCATGTCGGAATGGCCGTTGAGATATTTCGTCGCCGAATGCAGAACCAGATGCGCGCCGTGTTCGAGCGGACGCTGCAACATCGGCGATGAAAACGTATTGTCCACGACCAGGATCAGACCGTGCTTGCGCGCGAACGCGCCGACCTTGGCCAGGTCGACGAGCTTGAGCATCGGATTGGTCGGCGTTTCCGCCCAGATCATGCGCGTGTTCGGCTTGAGCGCGGCTTTCAACGCCGTAGTGTCGTTCAAGTCGACGAAGGTGAAATCCAGTCCCGCGCTGCGCCGGCGCACGCGTTCGAACAGGCGATACGTGCCGCCGTACAAATCGTCCATCGCGATGACATGACTGCCAGAATCGAGCAGATCGAGCGTCGTTGCTGCAGCGGCCAGACCCGATGCAAACGCGAATCCGGCCTTGCCTCCTTCCAGATCCGCCACGCAACGCTCGTAGGCCATGCGCGTGGGATTCTGGGTGCGCGAATATTCGTAACCCTGGTGCACGCCGGGGCTGGATTGCACGTAGGTCGAGGTCGCATAGATCGGCGTCATGATCGCGCCGGTGGACGGATCGGGGCTTTGCCCGGCGTGGATCGCGCGGGTGCCGAGACCGTTTTTCGTTTGATTCTTTGCCATTTACTGAACTCGCCTGCGAAGATAGTTGAGCAAATCAATCCGCGTGATAAGACCGAGGAATTTCTCGCCGTCCATCACGATCGCGACGCGGCCGGCTTCGAAGATTTTCAACAGCGATTCGATCGGCGATTTCACGTCGAGCATCTGCAGGCGGCTGGCCATCGCGGTGGAAACCGGGTCGCGGAATTTCGCCTCGTCGCCGTAGACGTGCAGCAGCACGTCGGATTCATCGACAATGCCGACGATCTTGTCGCCATCCATCACCGGCAATTGCGAGACGTCGTACAACTTCATGCGCTGATAGGCGGTGGTGAGCGGTTCGGCCGGCCCCACAACGACGGTATCACGCTGCGAATACGGGCGCAGGATCAGATCGCGCAGATCGCCGAAGGATGCGCGTTCGAGGAAACCGTTGTCGAGCATCCAGTAGTCGTTGTACATCTTCGACAGATACTTGTTGCCGGTGTCACAGACCAGCACCAGTACGCGCTTGGGCGTCGTCTGCTCGCGACAATATTTCAGCGCAGCGGCAAGCAATGTTCCTGTCGATGAACCGCCAAGAATACCTTCCTTCGCCAGCAATTCGCGGCCGGCGAGGAAACTTTCCTTGTCGCTGATCGCATAGGCTTTCTTGACGCGCGAAAAATCCGAGATCGACGGCAGGAAATCTTCGCCAATGCCCTCGACCATCCAGCTCGCGGACTTGGTCGACAGCGTGCCTTCGTTGATGTACTGCGCAAGGATCGAGCCGACGGGGTCGGCCAGGATCAGTTCCACGTCCGGCGCGGCCTTGGCGAAATGCCGCGACAGCCCGGTCATGGTGCCGGAAGAGCCGCAGCCGAACACGATGGCGTCGAGCTTGCCGCCCATTTGCGCGAGGATTTCCGGGCCGGTGCCTTCCTCGTGCGCACGCGGATTGTCAGGATTGCCGAACTGGTTGATGAAGTACGCCCCGGGCGTGTCGCGGGCGATCTGCGCGGCCAGGTCCTGGTAATACTGCGGATGGCCCTTGGCCACGTCCGAGCGCGTAAGCACGACTTCGGCGCCCATCGCCTTGAGATTGAATATCTTCTCGCGACTCATCTTGTCCGGCACAACGAGAATGAGGCGATAGCCCTTCTGCTGCGCGACCAGGGCAAGGCCGATGCCGGTATTGCCGGCAGTGCCTTCCACGAGGGTGTCGCCGGGCTTGATCTTGCCGGCACGCTCGGCCGATTCGATCATGGACAGGCCGATGCGATCCTTGATCGAGCCGCCGGGATTGGCGCTTTCCAGTTTCAGGAACAGTTCGCAGACACCCGTGTCGAGGCGCTGCGCCTTGACGATCGGCGTGTTGCCGATGAGTTCAAGCACGCTGTTGTTGATGGTCATGGGATTCCGGTATCCGGGCCGGAAGACCCGACCAAACCGCGCGCGCGGCGCGTACCGGCAAATGATAGCGTATGCATCGCGCCTGGCGGCACCCTGCGCAATCATCGAAAGCGCGGGCGCCGCCGTCAAGATTCCTCAATGGGCGGACCGATGTCGCTCCCACATGTGGATGAGCTTGTCCTTGGCCCAGAGCTTTTCCTTTTTCATGTTATGCAAGGTGGTGTCGTCCATCGGCAACACGCCCAACTCGGCATCGCGCACCTTGCCGTCCAGTTCCTGGTGACGTTGGTACAAACTGCGGAATTCCGAATCGGACTTGATCAGATTTTCGACGTCTTTCTGCTGGTTCTCGAACATCAGCCGACCTCCTGTGGTTTCAGGAAAACGCGCGCGCCGCAGCCACCCAAAGGGCGAACGCGGTTTGCGGAAAAAACGATAACGACGGGATTGCGCTCACCACTGCACGACTCACCGGATGCGGTGAGCCGTGCGCGAAGTATTGGCTCGGTGGCTGCAATCATGATTTGCGATTGCCGCGCGCGACCGGAATTGACCACGGCGGCAGTTTCGACCCTACTCTCTTGTGGAGAGTGAATCAACCCCAATTTTTTGGCGCCACAAACCGTTGAATCGGCGGAAATTTTTTCCGCCGGTCGGCTATTTATCCTGCAGGATCACGTCCACGCGGCGATTGCGTGCGCGGCCTTCTTCGCTGCCATTATCAGCCACCGGTTGGCCATCGCCCATGCCTACCGCCGTGATGCGACTGGCGGTTACACCGGCGGCGACCAGTGCGTCGCGCACCGCGTCGGCGCGACGCTGCGACAGTGCCTGGTTGGCTTGCGCATTGCCGCTGCTGTCGGTATGCCCTTCGATGCGGATGTGCTTGCCCGGATCGTGGTTCACGAACGCAACCAGTTTGCCTAGGCTGGCTTTCGCCGCCGGGCGCAGGTTGGCTTGGCCGGGCGCGAACGCGATGTCGTCGAGCGTCATTTGCATGCCTTCGGCGCCGCGCGTCGCGGTCAGGCTGTTCAGACGCCGCCGCAGGTCTGCATTCGTCGCTTCGGCGAGTTGTGCTTCCTTGCGCGCCAGTTCGGTGGCGCGCGACTGCGCCGCAATCAGCTTCTGCGCCTGATCGGCCTGGGCTTGCGCGGCCTGTGCGGCTTGTGCGCTTTGTTCGCCTTGTTCGGTCAAGCGCTGCACTTCTTCGGCGCGGATCATGCTCTGCAAGCGCTGTTTCTCGGCATCCGCCCGCGCCTGCTCGGCCTCGCGCTGCGCCGCCTGCAGCAGGATGCGATCGTGTTCGCGACTCAAGCCATCGAGCTTGTTCTGCTGATTGGCGGCCTGTGCCGCGGCGTAGGCGATATCGACCCGGCGCTCGGCCATGTACACGCGGAATGCGCGTCCATCCTTGCCGCCGGACTTGTCGGTAACCAGAGCCTGCACGGCCTGCTCGGCGAGCGTGCGTTCGCCGGGAGCAAGCTTGCCGAGTGCTGCATCGGAGGCCAGCGAATCCAGGCTCGCGCGCAGGCGTTCGTAGTCGAGGTCGGGCTTTGCGGCGAATGCCGCCAGAGCGGCCACCGCAAGGATGAAGCCGAATGCAGTACGGGAAGTCATTGGCCGTCTCCGCCGGAACTGCCCATTCCCGCGTCTTGTTGCAGGCGCGCGTTTTCACGTGTGGCCGCATCGACCTGCTCGCGCAGCTTGCCGAGGCGGGCCTTGACCTGGGCCAGCTCGCTGTCGGCCCGGGATTCCTGGGCCAAACGCGCGGCATCGTCGTAGCGGCGTTTCTCGGCGAATGCGCGGGCCTGGCTCAGGTGATCCTCGGCGCTGCGCAATTCCAGCGGCGCATACGTCGGCGCTCCCGCGTCACGTGCCGTTGCCAACGCTTGCGCCGCATCCTCAAGCCCCATTTGGGGCGGCCGCGTCGGCCCGCAGCCCGCCACGGCAAGCGCGGCAACCAGGATCGCGCCAATGTGAGCCACGCGATGGATTTTTCGCCAAATTGGTGTCATAAGGGCCATAATCTTCACAGGGGGCAGGCGCGGGTGAGCCTAGTCCGAGATCGGAGGTGGTGCAAGCCGCTCGCCGTGGTCTCTCACCCGTCGTCGGCAGGCGCGCCGCGGTGTGGCGCATGCAGCGATGCGAGGCAATCATGGATATCGGCTATTTTCTGAAACTAATGACCGAAAAAGGTGCGTCGGACATGTTCCTGACCACCGGCGCGCCGGTCAATATCAAGGTCGAAGGCAAGCTCTACCCGCTCGGCAACACCGGTTTGCCCGGCGGCATGGTGAAGAAGATCGCGTATTCGCTGATGGACGAGGGCCAGGTGCCGCAGTTCGAGCGTGACCTGGAACTGAATCTCGCTATCGCGGTGAAGGACGCCGGCCGTTTCCGCATCAACGTATTCAAGCAACGCGGCGAAGTCGGCATGGTGATTCGCGCGATCAAGAGCGAGATTCCCTCGATCGAGCAGCTGCGCCTGCCGGTGCTGTTCAAGGAACTGGTCATGGAGCCGCGCGGGCTCGTGCTGCTGGTCGGCGCCACGGGTTCCGGCAAATCGACCACGCTGGCATCGATGATCGACCACCGCAACACCAATGTGTCAGGTCATATCCTCACCATCGAAGACCCGATCGAATACCTGCACCGGCACAAGAAATCCGTGGTCAACCAGCGCGAAGTCGGCCTCGACACGCACAGCTACCACGAGGCGCTGAAGAACGCGATGCGCGAAGCGCCGGATGTCATCATGATCGGCGAAATCCGCGACGTGGAAACGATGGAAGCGGCGATCGCGTTTTCCGAAACCGGGCACCTGTGCCTGGCCACGCTGCACTCGAACAACGCCGACCAGACCCTGGAGCGCATCCTCAACTTTTTCCCCGAATCCGCGCACCGCAACATTTTGATGAACCTTGCCTTGAACCTGCGCGCGGTGATTTCGCAGCGCCTCGTGATCGGCAAGGATGGCCGCCGCCTGCCCGCGGCCGAAGTGTTGCTGAATACGCCGCTGATTCGCGACATGATCCGTCGCGGCCAGGTGCACGAGATCAAGGAAGCGATGGACCGCAGCCTGCAGGAAGGCATGCAGACTTTCGATCAGGCGCTGATGACGATGTACAAAGACGGCAAGATCGATCTGGAAGAGGCGCTGTCCAAAGCCGATTCGCGCGATGGCCTCGCGCTCAAGATTCGTCTGTCCGAAGGCGGGGATGCAGCGATGCCTGAGGCCTACGACGCCGCCGCGTTCTAAGGGAATCCTGGAAAGCTGCGCGCTCGACAGCTCGCGCGACTCAGGCCTTAGGGGCGTCCGGCTGGTTTTCGGGGCGTGCGTTCGCGAACGCGGGCAGCTTCGCGCATTCGGCGTCGATACGCACGATGGTCGGAAACGGTGTCATATCCACCGACCAGCGCCGCGCGTTGTAGACCTGCGGCACCAGGCAGATATCGGCCAGCGTCGGTTCGTCGCCTTCGCAGAATTGCCCCGTGGACGGGTTTTCGGCCAGCAGGCGTTCGAATGCTACGAAGCCCTCACGGATCCAGTGCTGCGCCCAGCGCTCGCGTTCGACCTGTGGGGTGTTGAACTCGCGTTCGAGGTATTGCAGCACGCGCAGGTTGCCGAGCGGATGGATGTCGCAGGCGACGATCTGCGCGAGGCAACGCACGCGCGCGCGGTCGCGCACCGCGGTCGGCAGCAACTTGGTCCCGCCCTCGTATGCCTCTTCGAGATATTCGATGATGGCCATGGACTGGCGAATCACGCGCTCGCCGTCGATCAGCACGGGAATCATTTCTTGCGGATTGATCTTGCGGTAGGCGTCAGTGTGTTGCGCGCCGCCATTCTCGATCAGGTGCACCGGCAAGATCTCGTACGGCAGGCCCTTGAGGTTCAACGCGATGCGCACGCGGTAGGCCGCGCTGGATCGCCAGTATCCGTACAATTTCAGACGTTCGGCAGCCACGATCACACCCCCGTGCAACGGCTCGGTATGCGCAGCCTAGCTGCACTCACGGGCAAAAATCAAAACATGCCCGTCAACCGGAGTTTTTTGCCTGTTCGATGGTCTGTTCGATAGCGCCGAAAATGCTGCGGCCAGCGCCATCGGTAACCTCGATTTTCAGGCTGTCGCCGAACTTCAGGAACGGGGTGGACGGCTTGCCGTCACGCAGGGTTTCCACGGTGCGTTGCTCGGCCAGGCACGAAGCCCCTTTGGACGTATCCTGGTTGGCGATGGTTCCTGAGCCGACGATGGCACCGGCGGACAATGGCCGCGTTTTTGCCGCATGCGCGACAAGTTGCGCAAAGCTGAATTGCATGTCCACGCCACAATCAGCCTCGCCGAACCACTTGCCGTTGATCCAGGTGCGCATGGGCAGGTGCAGCTTGTTGTCTTGCCATGCCTCGCCCAGTTCATCGGGAGTGACGAACACCGGCGACAACGCCGAACGCGGCTTGGATTGCAGGAAGCCGAAGCCTTTGCCCAGTTCGGCCGGAATCAGGTTGCGCAGGGACACATCGTTGACCAGACCAACGAGTTGGATGTGGGCGCCAGCCTGAGCCGGCGTCACCGCCATCGGCACGTCATCGGTGACGACGACGACTTCGGCTTCCATGTCGATGCCGTAATCTTCGCTGCTGACCAGCACCGGATCGCGCGGGCCGAGAAAGCCCGCGCTGGTCGCCTGATACATCAGCGGATCGGTGTAGAAACTCGCCGGCACTTCCGCGCCGCGCGCGCGGCGCACGCGCTCGACGTGCGGCAGATACGCGCTGCCATCGACGAACTCGTAGGCGCGCGGCAACGGTGCGGCCAGCGCGGCAGGATCGAGAATGAACACACTCTCGCCATTGATCGTCTGTGTTTTGCCCGCGTCGTGGAGCAGCTCGTAGACGCGATTCAGGCGCGGCGCAGCGTTGTCCCAATCCTCCAGCGCCGCCTGCAACGTGCATGCGATGTCGGTCACGCGTACAGCGCGTTTGAGGTCACGGTCGACGACGACGAGCGTGCCGTCGCGGCCACCATCCTTCAACGAAGCGAGCTTCATTCTCGATGCCTTCCTATGGTTTCGGTGCGCGGAAATTCTTCTTCAACCCCTGCCAGCACTGCGCGTAATCGCGCTGCAACTGCCGCGATTCCAACGCCTGCCGCGTCGGCCGGATCACGGCACGTGTCTCGAACATGAAGGCCATTGTGTCGACGATATGGTCCGGCTTGTTCGTGGCGGCGGCGCTGGCCTTTTCGAACGTGGCCGCATCCGGGCCATGTGCGGTGAAACTGTTGTGCAGCGACGCGCCTCCGGGTACGAATCCTTCCGCCTTGGCGTCGTAGGAACCGTGGATCAGGCCCATGAATTCGCTGGCGACATTGCGATGGAACCATGGTGGGCGGAACGTGTCTTCGGCCACCAACCAGCGGGGCGGGAAGATCACGAAATCCATATTGCTGGTGCCGGGTGTGTCGCTTGGTGAATGCAGTACGAGGAAGATCGACGGATCCGGATGATCGTACGAGATCGAACCGATGGTGTTGAAGTGGCGCAGGTCGTATTTGTACGGCGCGTAATTGCCGTGCCAGGCGACCACATCGAGTGGACTGTGCCCGATCGGCGCGCGCCACAGGTGGCCCTGGAATTTGGCGATCAACTCGAAATCAGCTTCCGCATCCTCATACGCCGCGACGGGCGTGAGGAAATCGCGCGAATTGGCCAAACCATTGCTGCCAATCGGCCCCAGGTCCGGCAGACGCAGCAACGCTCCGAAATTTTCGCAGATGTAACCTCGTGCAGCGCCATCCGGCAACTCGACGCGAAACCTGATGCCGCGCGGTATCACCGCTATTTCCTGCGGCTCGATCTCGATAATTCCCAGCTCGGTCGCAATGCGCAGGCGGCCCTGCTGCGGCACGATCAGCAATTCGCCATCGGCATCGTAGAAAAAGCGGCCTTGCATGGAACGGTTTGCGGCATACACGTGGATGCCGATTCCCGACTGCCCCGCCGGGCTGCCGTTGCCGGCCATGGTGAACAGTCCGTCGATGAAGTCCGTGGGCACGCTTGGCAACGGCTGCGGACTCCAGCGTACCTGCTCGGGTGTAACCGCACCATCGCCGAAATCGTTGTGGAAGGCAGATTGTTCGAACGGCGTGAACGCACCGTGCACGGCCGCAGGGCGGATCCGGTACAGCCAGCTGCGCCGGTTCGCATGGCGCGGTGCGGTGAATGCGGTGCCGGACAACTGCTCCGCGTACAGACCGTGCGCAACCCGCTGCGGCGAATTGCGGCCAACCGGTAACGTGCCGTGAATCGCTTCGGTGGCGAATTCGTTGCCGAATCCGGTTTGGTATTTCAGTTCGCTCACAACACACCACGCCGCATCTGTTCGCGTTCGATCGATTCGAACAGTGCCTGGAAATTGCCCTCGCCGAATCCGGTATTGCCCTTGCGCTGGATGATCTCGAAGAAGATCGGACCGACCGCGTTCTGGGTGAAGATCTGCAGCAGCAATTTCTTTTTCGTTTCCGCATCGGCATCGATCAGGATCTTGTTTGCGCGCATGCGCTCGACGTCTTCGCCATGGTTCGGAACGCGCTCGTCGATCACGTCGTAATAGGCATTTGGCGTATCGAGGAACTGCACGCCCTGCTTGCGCATGGTTTCGATGGTGTCGTAGATGTTGTCGGTGAAGCAGGCGATGTGCTGGATGCCCTCGCCCTTGTATTCGTCCAGGTATTCGTTGATCTGCGACTTCGGATCGGATGATTCGTTGAGCGGAATGCGCACCATGCCGTCCGGCGCGGTCATCGCCTTGGACACGAGGCCAGTCTTGGCGCCCTTGATGTCGAAATAGCGGATCTCGCGGAAATTGAACAAACGCTCGTAGTAATCGGCCCACTTGGCCATGTTGCCGTGATACAGGTTATGGGTCAGGTGGTCGATGAAGGTCAGACCGTAACCTTTCGGCATCTTTTCCGCGCCGGGCAGCCATTCCCAATCCGGATCGTGGATGGTGCCCTTGTCGTCGTAGCGATCCACGATGTAGAGCATGCAGCCGCCGATGCCTTCGATCACCGGTGCGGCGACGGCCTTGGTGGTTTCCTTGTTCGTGATCGGCTGGGCGCCGTTCTTGAGCGCCTGCACGCGCGCCCATTCGGCCAGCTTGTTGACGCGGATCGCGAAACCACAGGCACTCGGGCCGTGCTTGGCGGCGAAATCCGCGGCGAACGAATCCGGATCCTCGTTGATCAGGAACGTGCAGTCGTTCTGCCGGTAGTTGTAGATCGGCCGCGTCTTGTGCCGCGCCACCTGCACGAAGCCCATCTGCTTGAACAAGGCGTGCAGCGCTTCGGGTTTTGGGGACGCGAATTCGACGAATTCGAAGCCGTCGATGCCCATCGGGTTGTCCGGCGTCATCGGCGACGCGACGGCGGGTGATGATGCGCTCATGAGCGTGCTCCTGTTCGGTTCTTTGCCATTCGGTTCTGCGCTATGATAGTTTCAAATGAAACCAATGGCAAACGCCAGCGCAATATGGCCAATCACGCGCCTTTGAAGCTCGAACGATTCCTGCCCTACCGGCTCTCGATTCTTTCCAATCGGGTCAGCGCCTCGATCGCGCGCGACTACCAGGACCGCTTCAACCTGAGCACCACGGAATGGCGCGTGATGGCGGTGCTGGCGCGCTTCCACGATGACGGCTTGTCCGCTGGCGAAGTCGCTGCACACACTGAAATGGACAAGGTCGCGGTGAGTCGGGCACTCGCCGGACTGGTCGCTGCCAGGCGCGTGCGTCGCAGCGTACATCGTGGCGACAAGCGTCGTTCCGTGCTCGCCCTGACTGCGGCAGGTTGGAAAATACACGATCAGGTGGCGCCGCTGGCGCGCCAACGCGAGCGCGAATTGCTGGGCAAGCTGAGTCTCGACGAACGCCAGTTGTTGGACAGGATGCTCGATAAACTGTCAGCGTTGTGAACCCTGAAAAAAAATTTCGACCGGGATGTCTATTCGCCCCAGCGTACGCCAAGAGCCAGTATGCGGCTTGCGTCGCACCATGCTTGACAAGCAGACAAATTGTCATCTACAGTCGGGCCATGTCGCACTGCAACAACCAGCGCCAAGCCACCAACCTGCACTGTCTTGCGACGGTCGCCGACGGTGTTTGCGCGCGCGACTACGCCGTTCTTGCCCTCGTATCCGTAATTATTATTAGCATCGGAGGTGCGGGCTGAGGGCGCGTGTCCAGGTAACCAGAAACACAAGCTGAAGACTTCCCAAAGAACCCCGCACCGGAAACGGCGCGGGGTTTTTTGTTGCCCAAAGTCCGCCTCGCCGGCGGAGCCAGCAATGCAAAACCACCCCCACCACGAGCCCGAAATCGACGCCAGCACAGCACTGCGCGGCGCGTTTGCATCCGTCGCGAAACGTGCATCACGCGCGCGCGTCGCTGCACGCCTAATCCAATCCAACAGGAAATCTTCATGCGCAGCGACTTGATAAAAACCGGCGCCGAACGCGCACCCGCACGTGCGATGCTGCGCGCCACCGGACTCGACGACGCGGCATTGAAAAAGCCGCTGGTCGCAGTCGTGCATACCTGGTCGGATGTCAGCCCGTGCAATCTGAATCTGCGCGACCTTGCGCAGCAGGCCGCCGCGGGCATTCGCGCAGCGGGCGGCACGCCGGTGGAATTCAACACCATCGCGGTCACCGACGGCATCGCAATGGGCTCGCCGGGCATGCGCTATTCACTGGTCAGTCGCGAAGTCATCACCGACTCGATCGAGGCTGCGGTCGAAGGCCATTGTCTGGATGCGATGGTGCTGCTGTGCGGATGCGACAAGACCATCCCGGCCGCGGCCATGGCGATGGCGCGGCTGGATATTCCCAGCGTCGCGCTCTACGGCGGCACGATCGCGCACGGCCTGCACGATCGACGCCCGATAACGGTACAGCAGGTGTTCGAAGCGGTCGGCGCGCACGGCGCCGGCACGATCGACGACGCCGAACTGCGGCGCGTGGAATGCGATGCCTGTCCCGGCGCCGGCGCCTGCGGTGGACAGTTCACCGCAAACACGATGGCAATGGTGCTGACCGCGCTGGGTCTGTCACCAATGGGTTTGAACGATATCCCGGCCACGCATCCGCACAAGCTTGCAGCCGCGCATCGCTGCGGCGAACTTGTCATGGCCTGCCTGCGCGAAAAACGCACGCCGCGCGCCTTGCTCACGCGTACCGCGTTGCACAATGCCGCGCGCATGGTCGCCGCGACCGCCGGCTCGACCAATGCGCTGTTGCATCTGCTCGCGATCGCACGCGAAGCCGATGTAGCCTGGTCGCTGGAAGATTTCGAGCCGGCATCCAGGCACACGCCGGTCATCGCCGACTTGTTGCCGGGCGGTCGCTACACCGCAGTCGAATTGTTCGATGCCGGCGGTGCCGCACGCGTGGCGCAGGAATTGATCGCGGCGGACATGCTGGACGATACGCCCACGGTCACCGGCCGCTCGCTGTTTGCCGAAGCCGCGGCCGCGCCGCGCGTTAAAAACCAAACAGTGGTGCATCCGGTGAGTGCGCCGCTGAAACCGCGCGGCGGCTATTCGATCCTCTACGGCAATCTGGCGCCTGACGGCTGCGTGTTGAAGATTCCGCATGCGGGCGGACATTTCCAGGGTGCCGCGCGCGTATTCGAAAGCGAGGAAGACGCCTTCGCCGCGGTGCAGCGCGACCGCATCCGCGCCGGCGATGTCATCGTCATCCGCAATGAAGGCCCGGCCGGCGGACCGGGCATGCGCGAGATGCTCGGCGTGACTGCGGCGCTGATCGGACGCGGCCTCGGCAACGATGTCGCGCTCATCACCGATGGACGTTTCTCCGGCGCGACCCACGGTTTCATGGTCGGCCACGTCGCGCCTGAAGCTGCGCGCGGCGGACCGATTGCTCTGCTGCGCGACGGCGACGAAATCGTCATCGACGCGGCACGGCGCGAACTGCGCACCAGCGCCGATCTTGCGCGTCGCACATGGACGCCACGCAAACCTTCCGTCACGCGCGGCGTGCTGGCCAAATTCGCGCGCCTGGTCGGCTCGGCGTCCGATGGCGCGACCACACAACTCGATAGCACCGATCACCCGCCCAGGCGCATCGAAACCACCGAAGGAGTTGCAGCATGATGTCCCCATCCAATCTTCTGTCCAAATCCCGCATCGCCGTGCTCGGCTACGGCAGCCAGGGCCGTGCGCATGCGCTCAACCTGCGCGACAGCGGCCTTGATGTCGTCGTCGGTCTGCGTCGCGACGGCCCGACCTGGAAACGCGCCAGCAGCGAAGGCTTCAAGGTCGCCGAACCGGCCGCGGCGGTGAAAAGCGCAGACCTCGTCGCCGTGCTCACGCCCGACATGGTGCAGCCAGAACTGTACAAGGATGCCATCGAGCCGAATCTGAAACCCGGCGCGGCCTTGCTGTTTGCGCACGGCTTCAACATCCACTTCGGCCAGATCAAGCCACGCGTCGACATCGACGTGGTGATGGTGGCGCCAAAGGGCCCCGGCGCGCTGGTGCGCAGCGAATACGAACGCGGCCGCGGCGTACCCTGCCTGTATGCGGTGGCGCAAGACGCCAGCGGTCATGCGCAAGAGCGCGCCAAGGCCTATGCCGACGGCATCGGCGGCGCACGCGCAATGTTGATCGCGACCGACTTCAAGGAAGAAACCGAAACCGATCTGTTCGGCGAACAAGCCGTGCTGTGCGGCGGCGTCAGCGAACTGGTGACGAAAGGTTTCGAGACGCTGACCGAAGCCGGTTATCAGCCGGAGATCGCCTACTACGAGGTGATGCACGAACTCAAACTCATCGTCGATCTGTTCTACGAAGGCGGCTTGACCCGGATGCTGCAATTCGTGTCCGAAACCGCGCAATACGGCGACTTCGTCAGCGGGGCGCGCGTGGTCGATGCGGGCGTGAAGGCGCGCATGAAAGACGTGTTGAGCGAAATCCAGAACGGCACCTTCGCCAAGAACTGGACGGCCGAATATGCCGCCGGCCTGCCCAACTACCAGCGCCACAAGCAAGCGGATCTGGAGCATCCTATCGAACGCGTTGGCGCCGCCTTGCGCGCACGCATGCCGTGGTTGCAACCGGATGCGCCCAAAATAGCGAATCCGATGCACAGGACTGCGCTAGCCCGGCAATTCACCTCGACCCACTCCATTCCGGCACACGCGGTTGCGCCCGAGGAAGCGTTGATCCGGAACTGAGCAACCGACGATGAATGCCATGATCAAGAGCGCAACCGCCACCGCGCCACATCCGCTTTGCGGCCACGCCATGAGCGGCGCCGAGGTAGTCGTGCGCGTGCTTGCCGACGAAGGCGCGGACGTGTTGTTCGGCTATTCCGGCGGCGCGATCCTGCCCGTGTACGACGCCGTGTTTCGCCACAACGCCGCGCATCCGCGCGTCGATGGACGCGAGTGCATGCCTTTGATCGTGCCGGCGAACGAACAGGGCGCGGGATTCATGGCCTCGGGTTACGCGCGCGCCTGCGGCAAGGTCGGCGTGGTCATCGTCACCTCCGGGCCCGGCGCGACGAACACGGTGACGCCGGTGCGCGATGCAATGGCCGATTCCATTCCGCTGGTGGTGATCTGCGGGCAGGTGCCCACGCACGCATTGGGCAGCGATGCGTTCCAGGAAGCGCCGGTGAGCAACATCATGGGCGCCTGCGCCAAGCATGTGTTTCTGGTCACCGAGCCGGCGCAACTGGAAGCCACAGTGCGCTGCGCGTTCGAGATCGCACGCAGCGGTCGGCCCGGACCGGTGGTGATCGACATTCCCAAGGATGTGCAGAACGCCAAACTCGAATTCGACGGCGCGTGCACGCTGCCGATACCGGGCTATCGCGCGCGCCTGCGCGCGGTCGAGAACGCGCGCCTGGACGATGCGGATTGCGCCACGTTTTTCGCCGCCCTGGCGGCGTCGAAACGGCCCTTGATCTACGCCGGCGGCGGCGTGATTTCAGCGCAGGCGGCACCAGCACTGCGCGGATTTGTCGACACCTTTGGCATACCCGTCGTCACCACCTTGATGGGACTTGGCGCCATCGACACCACGCACCCGCTGGCGTTGCACATGCTCGGCATGCATGGCACGGCATACGCCAACTATGCGGTGGAGGATTGCGATTGCCTCATCGCGCTTGGCGCGCGCTTCGACGATCGCGTGGCCGGGGTGCCGGATCGTTTCGCCCCGCGCGCGCGATTCATCGCGCACATCGACATCGATCCGGCCGAAGTTGGCAAGGTCAAGGCGGTCGATTGGCGTCACACCGGGCCACTGGTTGCCGCGCTCGAACGGCTGACCGCATACGGTCGCGCGCATGGCGCGCATGCGCGGCTCGACGAATGGCACACGCACGTCGCGCAATTGAAACGCACGCACGTGATGAATTACGACCGCGAAAGTCCCTTGCTCCAGCCGCAGGCGGTGCTGGAGTCGATCAATCGCGTGACCGAAGGTCGCGCCATCGTCGCCACCGGCGTGGGCCAGCATCAGATGTGGGCCGCGCAGTATTTCGATTTTCGCGCGCCACGGCACTGGCTCACTTCCGGCTCGATGGGCACGATGGGTTTCGGCCTGCCCGCGGCAATCGGTGCGCAGTTCGCGTGCCCGGGTGTGCAGGTCATCGATATCGACGGCGACGGCAGCATCCGCATGAATCTGGGCGAGCTGGAAACCGTTACCACCTATGGCCTGCCGCTGAAAGTCCTGGTGCTCAACAACGCCGGCGACGGCATGGTGCGGCAGTGGCAACGCCTGTATTTCGGGCGGCGCTTCGCTGCTACCGACAAGAGCCTGCACAAGAAGGATTTCGTGCTCGCCGCGCAGGCGGATGGCTTCGCATGGGCACGTCGGCTCGGCGACAAGGCAAAACTGGATGCAACCATCGCCGAGTTTCTAGCCGTCGACGGCCCGGCATTTCTGGAAGTGATGATCGACCCCGACGCCAGCGTGCATCCGATGGTTGGACCGGGCGCGAGTTACGCGCAGATGATCACCGGCGATTTCATCGCGGCACGCGAAGCGCCGCAAGGCACCGACGCAGCCACGGTTCCATCGATGTTTTGATCACACACGCGAGAGCAATGCCATGCGCCACACCCTGTCCATCCTGCTGCTAAACGAACCCGGCGCGTTGGTGCGCGTGGCCGGTTTGTTCGCTGCGCGTCACTGCAACATCGACACGCTCACCGTCGCCACCACGCATGACCCGGCGATCGCGCAGCTCACCCTGGTGCTGAACGGCAACCACGCCCTGGTCGGGCAGATCGTGCGCCAGACGCACAAACTCATCGACGTGATCGAGGTACGCACGCTGTCGCTGGTGGCCAACGAAAACGCGCCGCTCGCCCTGGCGAGCGGGCCATGAACGCCTGCGCCGAATCCTTGCACGCGCAGGCGAGCGCCGACGATGTCGACTTGTTGCATCGCGCGCGCGCGACACGCGTATACGACGTCGCCATCGAATCCGCGCTCGATGCGGCGCCCTTGCTGTCGACACGGCTGGGCATCGAGGTGCTGCTCAAGCGTGAGGATCAACAAGCGGTGTTTTCGTTCAAGCTGCGCGGCGCCTATAACCGCATGGCGCAACTGGATGCGAACGAACGCGCGCGTGGCGTCATCGCGGCATCCGCCGGCAATCATGCGCAGGGTGTCGCATTGGCGGCGAAAAAACTTGAAATCCGCGCCGCCATCGTGATGCCGGTAACCGCGCCAGAAGTGAAAGTCGACGCGGTGCGCCGGCTCGGCGACAAATTCGTCGATGTCGTGCTGGCGGGCGATTCCTATAGCGATGCGCAAGCCGCCGCACAGCGTTTGCACGTCGAGCACCGCAGCACGCTAGTGCATCCGTTCGACGATGCGGACGTGATTGCAGGACAAGCCACGGTCGGACTCGAAATCCTGCGCCAGCGACCGCGCGACCTTGCGGCGGTGTTCGTGCCGATCGGCGGCGGCGGACTCGCTGCGGGCGTTGCCGGCGTGATCAAGCAATTGCGCCCCGAAGTCGCGGTGATCGGCGTGCAGGCGGCGGATTCGGATGCGATGGCGCGCTCGCTGCAAGCCAACATGCATATCGAGCTTGCGGACGTCGGTCTGTTCGCCGATGGCACTGCAGTGAAAAAGATCGGCGCACGCACGTTCGAGCTTTGCCGACGCCATCTGGATGGCATCGTGCGCGTGGATACCGATGCGATCTGCGCGGCGATCCGCGACATCTACGGCGAAACCCGCAGCGTGCCCGAACCTGCGGGCGCGTTGGCTCTGGCGGGACTGAAACAATACGCCTCTGCGCATGCGGATATCGGCGGCGCACTGGTAGCGATCGTTTCTGGCGCCAACATGAATTTCGACCGTTTGCGTTTCGTCGCCGAGCGCGCCGAGGTCGGCGAGCAGCGCGAAGCGGTGTTCGCGGTGACGATTCCGGAAGAGCGCGGCAGCTTCCGCCGCTTCTGCGCCGCACTCGGGCGCCACGCGATCACCGAGTTCAACTACCGCATCGGCGATACCCAACGCGCGCATCTGTTCGTCGGCGTGCGCATCGGCGGCGGCGGCGAGCGGCATGCGCTGATCGAAGCCTTCCACGCCCAAGGTTTCGCCGTGCTCGATCTCACCGACGACGAACTGGCCAAGCAGCACCTGCGCCACATGATCGGCGGACGCTCGTCGTTGGCGCACGACGAGCGCCTGTACCGCTTCGAGTTTCCCGAACGTCCCGGCGCGCTCACGCGTTTCCTCGGCTGCATGCACCCGGACTGGAACATCAGCTTGTTCCACTACCGCAATCAAGGCGCCGACTACGGCCGCATCCTGGTCGGCATCCAGGTACGCCGCGACGGCGAAATCGCGTTGCATCGCTTCCTCGCCACGCTGGGATATCCGTGCATCGACGAGTCCGCCAATCCCGCGTATCGATTGTTGTTGTGCGCTTGACCCACGCCGGGTGGCGCCGCGTCAGGCGCCGATCGCGGTACGCACGTCGATGAGTTCGGGGAAAAACGTCAAGTCCAGTGCCTTTTTCAGGAACGCCACGCCGGAGGATCCACCGGTGCCGCGCTTGTAGCCGATGATGCGCTCGACCGTCTTCATGTGGCGGAAACGCCAGAGCTGGAAACTTTCTTCCACATCGACGAGCTGTTCGCACAGGTGGTATTCCGCCCAGAACCGGTCCGGCTGCTCGTAGATGCGCTTGAGCGGCGGAATCAGGTCTGCGTTGCGCTGGTGCGGCTGCGACCAATCGCGCTTGATGGTCACGGCGGGGATTGCATGACCTTGCCGCGCCAGATACATCAGGAATTCGTCGTACAGGCTCGGCGCGTCCAGCGCCTGGCGCAACTGCGCCTGATCCTGCGGCGCGTGCGCGAACACCACGATCATTTTCGCGTTCTTGTTGCCGAGCAGGAACTCCACGAGGCGGTATTGCAGCGACTGGAATCCGGATGCCGGCCCGAGCACATCGCGGAATTGCGCGTATTCGGTCGGGGTGAGCGTTTCCAGCACCGCCCATTGTTCGAATAGCAGGCGCTGGATCTGCTTGACGCGCGCAAGGATCTTCAGGCACGGATTCACGTCATCGCCGCGCAGGTGCTCGAGTGCGGCACGCAGTTCGTGCACGAGCAGCTTCAGCCACAACTCCGAGGTCTGGTGCTGGATGATGAACAGCATCTCGTCGTGATGCGGCGGCTTGGACAGCGGCTTCTGCGCCGCGAGCAGCGTATCGAGCTGCAGATAGCCGCCGTAGGAGATCCGGTCGCGCAGATCGGTCTGGATGCCGGCTTCGATTTCGCGTTCGTTGGGCGTGGTCATCGGGCTCGGAACTGCTCGGCGGCGGGAACGGTCAATGGTACGCGTCGCGGCGAGGCATCGCCATTGACTTGCATCAAACGCGGGTTTGAATCCGCCGGTGGGCGCCCGTATTTTTGCGCAAATTTATTGCGCGAAACCTTGCCAATGCCGCCACGGCACGCTTTACTTATGCGCTTCATCGAGGAATTGTGCCGTGCCCACCGCCGCCAAATTCGAAATCGAATACCTGCAATACATGGATGCCGACGGCAAGCTCGTGCGCGAGGATTTGCCCGAGTTCGCCCGCGACACCAAACAGATGGTCGAGTTGTACAAGCTCATGGCTTCCACGCGCGTGTTCGACACCAAGTCGATCGCGCTGCAGCGCACTGGCAAGCTTGGTACCTATGCATCCTGCCTCGGCCACGAAGCGACGCACGTCGGCATCGGCAGCGCGATGAAGCCAGAGGATGTGCTCGCACCGAGCTACCGCGAATACGGCGCGCAGTTGTACCGCGGCGTACGCCCGCGCGACGTCTACATGTACTGGGGTGGCGACGAGCGCGGCAACGACTACGTGAACGAACCGGCGAAGCACGACTTCGCCTGGTCGGTGCCGATCGGCACGCAATGCCTGCACGCGGCCGGCACCGCACTCGCGTTCAAGATTCGCGGCGACAAGCGCGTCGCGGTGTGCACGATCGGCGACGGCGGCTCGTCGAAGTCCGATTTCTACGGAGCGATAAACGTTGCCGGCGCGCGCGACCTGCCGATGGTCGCCGCCATCGTCAACAACCAGTGGGCGATTTCGGTGCCGCGCAAGATCCAGTCCGGCGCGAAGACACTTGCGCAAAAGGGTATCGCTGCAGGACTCAACTGCATCCAGGTCGACGGCAACGACATCATCGCCGTGCGCAAGGCGATGAGCGACGCGATCGAGCGCGCGCGCCGCGGCGATGGCGGCAGCGTAGTCGAATGCGTGACCTATCGCCTGGGCGATCACACCACCGCCGACGATGCGCGCCGTTACCGCGGCAAGGAGGAAGTCGAGGACGCGTGGAAGAAGGATCCGGTCAAGCGCCTGCGCGCCTGGCTCGAAGCGCAGAAAGCGTGGGACCAGAAAAAGGAAGACGCTTGGCAGGCCGAATGCGGCGATTGGATGGACAACGAGGTGAATACCTACCTGGAAACCCGCGCGCAGCCGGTCACTGCGATGTTCGATTACACCTTCGCCGAATTGCCGGCGGATCTGGCGGCGCAGCGGGCCGAGGCGCAGGCACTGGAACAGGGAGGTCACTGACATGGCGCAGATCACCTTGATCGAGGGTGTGACGCAAGCGCTCGCGTATGAGATGAAGCGCGACCCGTCGGTGGTCGTGCTTGGCGAGGATGTCGGCGTCAACGGCGGCGTGTTCCGCGCCACGCAAGGCCTGTCGGAAAAGTTCGGCGAATGGCGCGTGTTCGACACGCCGCTGGACGAAACCACCATTGCCGGCCTCACCGTCGGCCTGGCGGCGCAAGGCATGAAACCGATTGCCGAGGCACAGTTCGAGGGCTTCATCTATCCGATGATGGAGCAGATCGTCTGCCACGCCGCACGCATGCGCAACCGCACACGCGGACGCATCACCTGCCCGGCCGTGTTCCGCGCGCCCTGGGGCGGCGGCATCCACGCGCCCGAACATCATTCGGAAGCGAACGAGCACCTGTTCACCAACGTACCGGGTCTGCGCGTCGTGCTGCCGTCGTCGCCGGCTCGCGCCTATGGCTTGTTGCTCGCCGCGATCCGCGACCCGGACCCGGTGATCTTTTTCGAACCCAAGCGCATCTACCGCCAGTACAAGGAAGAAGTACCGGACGACGGCGAGGCGCTGCCGCTCGACGTGTGCTTCGTGCTGCGCGACGGCACCGACATCACGCTGGTGACGTGGGGTGCACAGGTCAAGGAAACGCTGGAAGCGGCCGATGCGCTCGCGAAAGACGGCATCAGCGCCGAAGTGATTGACCTCGCCACGCTCACGCCGCTCGATTTCGACACGATCGCCGAATCGGTGCACAAGACCGGCCGCTGCGTGATCGTGCACGAAGCGCCCAGAACCGCCGGTTTCGGCGCCGAGATCGCCGCGCGCATCGCGGAAGGATGCATCTACGACCTGCTCGCACCGGTCGTGCGCGTCACCGGCTGGGACGTGCACACGCCGCTGTACCGGCTCGAGAACAAGCAGTTGCCGAGCACTGCGCGCATCGTCGCCGCAGCGAAGAAAACGCTGGCGGCGGGATGAACATGTCACTGATCGCAAACATCCTGATCGCCATCGTCGCGCTGCTTCACGCGTGGTTCCTGACCCTGGAAATGTTCCTGTGGACCAAGCCGCTGGGCCGCAAGGTTTTTCGACTCTCGCCGGAATTTGCCGAGGCGTCGAAGAAGCTGGCGATGAATCAAGGGCTTTACAACGGTTTTCTCGTCGCCGGACTCGTCTGGGGTCTGCTGGCAAACGATTTCCACGTCAAGATTTTCTTTCTCGCTTGCGTTTTCGTGGCCGGCGTTTACGGTGGGTGGTCATTGAGCAATCGCAAGGTTTTCTTCGTGCAGGCATTTCCCGCGCTGATCGCGCTGATCCTGCTGCATCTGCATTGAGGCCATCATGTCGAACAACAAGACATTTCATCTACCCGACCTCGGCGAAGGCCTGCCCGACGCCACCATCGTCGAATGGCTGGTCAAGGAAGGCGATCAAATCAAGCTCGATGCGCCGCTGGTTTCCATGGAAACCGCCAAGGCCGTGGTCGAAGTGCCCTCGCCCTACACCGGCAGGGTGACCAAGCTGCACGGCAAGGCCGGCGACGTCATCGACACCGGCGCTGCATTGGCAGACTTCGAGCTCGACCCGAACGCGAAACAGCGCGCGGAGAATGCGGCGGGCGGACATCATGCGCCGGCGCCGGCCAAGCCTGCGCCAACACCTGCACCTGCCGCTGCCAAGACTGCCGACCGTGAAGACGAAGGCACCGTGGTTGGCGCAATGGTTTCGGGCAACCAGGTCATCGTCGAACAAGCGGCCAGCGTCGGCGGCGTCAAGGCCGTGCCGGCGGTGCGCGCGATGGCGAAAAAACTCGGGGTCGATCTCGCGCGCGTGGCGCCGACCGGCGCCGACGGCGCGGTCACCATGCAGGATGTGAAGAATGCAGCCGCAGCGGGAACGGCGAAGATCGGCGCTGCACCCACAGCGACGCATCCGCAACCCGCGCCAGCCCCAGTCGTCGCGCGCACGCCGCTATCCGCCTCCGGCCAACCCATGCGTACCGCGCCGCCGTCGGCGCAGCCGGTTTACGGACAACCCGACCAGCTCAAGGGCGTGCGCCGCAACATGGCGCGCGTGATGGCCGACGCGCACGCACAAGTCGTGCCGACCACGATCGTGGACGACGCCGACCTGCACGAATGGATCGGCAAGCAGGACATCACCGCACGTCTGATCCGGGCGATCGTCGCTGCGTGCAAAGCCGTGCCCGCCTTGAACGCGTGGTTCGACGGCAAGAGCCTCACCCGCACCCTGCATCCGCATGTGGACATCGGCATCGCGGTGGATACCGACGACGGCCTGTTCGTGCCCGCGCTGCGCAACGCCGATGTGATGGATGCCGCCGGCATCCGCGCCGCGATCAAGCGCCTGCGCACGACGGTCGAGGATCGCAGCATTCCGGCATCTGAATTGAGCGGCTACACGATCAGCCTGTCCAACTTCGGCATGTTTGCCGGCCGCTACGCCTCGCCAGTCGTGGTGCCGCCGTGCGTGGCCATCATCGGCGCGGGCAAGTTGTCGCACGACGTCGTCGCCGTGATGGGCGGCATCGAGGTGCATCGGCGCATGCCGATCTCGCTCACCTTCGACCATCGCGCCTGCACCGGCGGCGAGGCCGCGCGATTCCTGAAGGCGTTACTGGACGATCTCGCGCTGCCGCGCTGAATTAGCCGCCGCCAAGCGAGGCCATCGCCTCGCGCGCGGCGGCCATCGCGCTTTTCGGATCGGCGAATCCGCCTTTTTCTGCAAGCACGGATTTTTTCGCGTCCAGTACCTTGAATGCGAACGCATCGCCGTCGCGGAACACGACGGGTTGCAGCGCCGGCTTTTCGACCAGCGTTTTTGATTTCGTCGCGGTGGACGCCGTATCGCGCAAATCGCGCAGCCCGACCGCACGGCGCAATTTCGCGAGCAACGGCGTCGCCAACGCGCGCGCACGCGCAGCGCCCGCGCGAAGCCGGTCTTCGATCTGCGCCGGATCGGCCACCAACGCGTCGTATTTTTCGCGCATGGGCGCCAGTTCCGTGTTCACGCGCTCGAACACTTTCTGTTTGGCGTCGCCCCAGCCGATGCCTTCGGCATAAGCACGACGCATCGCGGCGGTTTCGTCCACGCTGGCAAATGCCTGGTAGATCGCAAAGATATTCGAATCATCCGGGTTCTTCGCCTCGCCCGCCGCCTGCGAATTGGTGATGATGCCCAGGATCGCCTTGCGCAAATCCTTTTCCGGCAGCCACAACGGGATCGTGTTGTCGTAGCTCTTGCTCATCTTGCGCCCGTCGGTGCCGGGCAAGGTCGCGACGTTTTCCTCGATCGCGGCTTCGGGCAACGCGAAGAATTCACCGCCGTAGATGTGGTTGAAGCGCTGGCCGATGTCGCGCGCCATCTCGATGTGCTGCACCTGGTCGCGGCCGACCGGCACCTTGTTCGCGTTGAAGATCAGGATATCCGCCGCCATCAGCACCGGATACATGTACAGCCCCGCGTTGATGCCCGCATCGGCATCGTCGCCCTTCTCCCGGTTCACGTCCGTCGCGGCCTTGTAGGCGTGCGCGCGATTGAGCAGGCCTTTCGCGGTGACGCAGGTCAGCAGCCAGGCCAGCTCGGGGATCTCGGGAATGTCCGACTGGCGGTAAAAATATACTTTTTCCGGATCGAGCCCGCAGGCCAGCCAGCTTGCGGCGATCTCCAGCGTGGAGCGCTGCACCCGTGCCGGATCGTCGCATTTGACCAGCGCGTGGTAGTCGGCGAGGAAATAGAACGACTCGGCGCCCGCGTTGCGGCTCGCCGCGATCGCCGGACGGATCGCGCCGACGTAGTTGCCCAAGTGCGGCGTGCCGGTGGTGGTGATGCCGGTGAGAATTCGTAGTTGCTTGCCCATGCAGCGAGGTTCCATAGCACCAGCGCGCAGTTTACGCGATCGCCCATCGGCAGGATTAACCCCGGCCCGCACCTGGCCGCGTTGCACACCCCATCGTTCCCCCGCCACGATGGAGAATCCGATGAAAAACCTGCTGTCGCTTGCTGTTGTTGCCGCCCTGTCCGTTTCCGCCGCCGCGCGGGCCGGTTCGCTGGTCGACGTGAGCGTGATCGACCGCGATACCGGCGCCGTCCTGCAAACGTACGCCCACGATGGAAAATTCTACGTCGCCGGCACGCCCGGCCACCGCTACGGCGTGCATCTGAGCAACCGCAGCGGCGCGCGCGTGCTCGCCGTGCTGTCGGTCGACGGCGTCAATGCGATCAGCGGCGAAACCGCGAGTCCGGACCAATCCGGTTACGTCCTCAACGCCTACGAGAGTACGGATGTCGCCGGCTGGCGCAAGAGCATGTCGGAAGTCGCGCAATTCAATTTCACGAACCTATCCAACAGTTACGCCGCACGCAGCGGACGCCCGGACAACGTCGGCGTGATCGGCGTGGCCGTGTTCCGCGAGAGGCCGCTGTTCTGGCGCGAAGGCCGCATCGCCGAAGCGCCACTCGCTGACCGTTATCCGCCCGCGCCGGCGGCCGGAATGCCTGCGGCACCCTCGGCAGACTCGGCGCGCGCCAAGGCCGAATCGGCGCCAGCGACAGCGCAGGCCATGCGTCCGCTTCCCGCGCCGCAGGAATCACTCGGCACCGGCCACGGCGCACGCGAGCATTCCGACGTGCGCTACACGCAATTCGTGCGCGCCAGCGTGAATCCCGACGAAGTCGATTCGATCTGGTACGACAGCCAACGCAATCTCGTGGCGCGCGGCGTGATCCCGGTGCCACGGCCGATCGCACGCGAACCACAGCCGTTTCCAGGCGGTTTCGTGCCGGATCCGGCCGGCTGACGCCGGACTGCCAAACCCTTCACATGCCGTTATCGCGCAACGGGAATAGACTGGCGGCTCTTGTGTTGCGACAGGAGCCGCCATGAGGCCCCGAATCGGTTTTTGGACTGCGCTCTTCGCATTGTGGTTCTGCGCGTCGGCGACTGCCAGCGGCATATTCAGCCGCGACACCTTGGCGCGGCTCGCCGCGCTGCCATCCGGGCACTCGTTGATCGTCACCGGATTCCCGGTGGGTTCTGGCCAAGACACGACGATTCGCTTCGAACGCGTGGAAGTCTACGCACCGGATGCCCACGTCTATGTCGTGGACGCCTCGGGCAAGCGAGAACTGCCGAGGAGCGATCTGGTTTTTCTCCAAGGTCGCACCGACCACAGCACTTCGAACAATCTAGCGATATCACTCAAGTTCGACGGGACCTTCGTCCAAGGTAGTGGCTCCGGCCCGCAGGGCGCCTTCACATTGGAGGCTATGTCCGAAAGCGGTGGCGGAGTCGTGATATCAGCTCGCCCTCTCGAATCGACGCTACCGTCTCCGGATGCATTCCAGTCTAGCTGTGGAAATCAGCAGCTCAACCTCGTCTCCCCAGCGCCAGCGACCACGGTCGATCTCACCACACAATTGCGAGCCGCCATCAGCGGAAACGCACTGCAATCGACGCAGGCCCTTCGCCTGGCCACCATTGCGATAGACACCGACAGCAAGTTCATGGCGAGCCTGTTCTCGAACAACACAGCCAACGCGACCAACTGGATCGCAAGCATGTTCAATACCATGAACACGATGTACCAGACCGACCTGAACGTGCAATTGCAGATCGGCACGACGATACTGCGTACGAGTTCTGTCGGCGACCCCTATACCTCAATGGGAAGCTCATCAGCAAGTCAGTCCGACCTCGATCTGTTCGCCAGCTACTGGCGAGCCAATGAGGCTCCCGTGTCGCGTTCATTTGCGATCCTGTTGTCCGGCGCGATCCCCAGCTCCCCCAGCAGTTGCAGTGCCTCCGGCATTGCCTGGATCAACCAGTACTGCCAGAAAGGTTTCACATCAGGGACCGACACCGTCGGCAGTTACAGCGTGAACAAGGTCTGTACCAGCATCAACATCGATCCAAACGGGACGTTCAATGCCCGCATCGTCGGACACGAGATCGGCCACAATTTCGGTGCCGATCATACCCATTGCACGAATGCGAGTAACGGAAACTCGCCCGCCGCGAGCAATACCATTGACCAATGCTATGCGGGCGAATCCGGTAGAGGCTGCTACACGGGTACCACCAGCTGTCCTGCCAGTGGTCCAGGCTCGCCGAAAGGCACGATCATGAGCTACTGCAACCTCAACGGCTGTGGACAAAACGTCCTGCAATTCCATCCCACGCAGGTCAGTTTTGTCCTGCAACCCTACATCACGGCGAACACACCAAGCTGTCTGGCGATAGACGATACGATCTTCAAAAATGGCTTTGAGCCCTGATCACTCGCGCATCAACGTCGACTTGCCGAACAGGCTTTCGACCAGGTCGACGGCAAGTTTGGCGGTCTTGTTGCGTTCGTCCAGCGCGGGATTGAGTTCGACGATATCGAGCGAGCCCAGGCGGCCGGTGTCGGCGATCATCTCCATGACGAGCTGCGCCTCGCGGTAATTCGGCCCGCCGGGCACCGTGGTACCGACGCCCGGTGCGATGTCGGGGTCGAGAAAATCCACGTCGAAACTGACGTGCAAGTGCGTGTTCGCATCCATGCCGGCGAGCGCGGCTTCCATGGTGCGGCGCATGCCGACTTCGTCGATATGGCGCATGTCGAACACGCTCAGGCCCTGGTCGTGGACGAGGCGCTTTTCGTCGGCATCGACCGAACGGATGCCGATCTGGCGAATCCAGTTCGCCTCGATCGCGGGAGCCGCACCGCCCAGCTCGGTCAGCTCGCGCGGGCCCAGGCCGCACAGGCAGGCGACGGGCATGCCATGGATATTGCCGGACGGCGTGATCTTCGAGGTGTTGAAATCGGCATGCGCGTCCAGCCACAGCACGCGCAGGTTCTTGCCATGCGCGCGGCAATGATTGGCGACCGCGCTGATCGAACCGATCGCCAGGCAATGATCGCCGCCGAGCAGGATCGGCAGCCGTTTGTGCTCGAGTTCCGCGGAAACCGCGCGCAGCACTTCGCGGTTCCATTCCACGACCTGCGACAGGTGCCGATAACCGGCGCTGGGCGGCAACCACGGGTTGAGCGGACCGAACACATTGCCGCGATCAGCCACATCAAGACCGCGCGCGACGAGCGCCTCGGCGATGCCGGCCACGCGCAATGCTTCCGGGCCCATGCTGGCGCCGCGGTCGCTGGCGCCAATATCGGTCGGCGCGCCGATCAGGGAAACGGATGGAAAATGTCGCATGCAGAAATCGAAAAGCTGGGGAACGCATAGGATAGCGGGTACACATACCTGCTGCATCCTGCTGCGCTAGACTTCGGCTCTTGCCAGCTTTCGCCACACCCCGGAGATCAATCATGAGCGGACTCGTAGACAGCGTGCTTTCCAACCTCGGCCCCGGCCAGATCGGCGCGATCGCCGCGCAACTCGGCGTGGACCCCGCGCAGGCTCAATCCGCGATCGAGCATGCGGTGCCGGCGATCGTCGGCGGCATGGCCCGGAACGCGAGCACGCCAGCCGGCGCGAACGCGCTGAACGACGCGCTCGGCGCGCACGGCGGCGATTTGTCCGGGATTCTGAACGGCGTGCTCGGCGGCGGCTCGGGTTCCGGCATCGGCGGTGCCATCCTCGGCCATGTCTTTGGCGGCAATCAGGGCGCCGTGAACCAGAGCCTGGGCCAGGCCACGGGCATGAACTCGCAAAATGCCGGACAGCTGATGGCGATTCTGGCGCCGATCGTGATGGGCGCACTGGCCAACCACGCGCAAGGCCAGGGCGTCGGCGCCGGCGGTCTGGGCGGAATGCTCGCGCAGGAAGTGCAGCAGGTGCAGCAGCAGGGCGGCTCGGCCGGCGGCCTGCTCAATTCGGTGCTGGGCGCCGGCGGCGGCAATCTTTCCGGAATGCTGGGCGGGCTGCTCAACGCATTCACGAAGCGTTGATTTTTTGACGGCGATCACGCACATGCGTGACTGCGGTGCGGACAATGCACATATGCGGGGAATCCTGATTGGGTCATTGGCACTGCTCGCGCTCGCGCCCTGCGCGCGCGCGGCGACCGTCATCGTCAACGTGGGCGGCAGCGCGGGCCTGGTATTTTCGCCGCAAACGGTGACGATCCAGCCCGGCGACAAAGTCACCTTCATCAACAAGGGCGGCTACCACAATGCGGTTGCCGACAATGGCGTGTTCCGCTGCGCCCAGGGCTGCGACGGCGATGGCCACGGCGGCAGCGGCACCGCCAGTCGCAACAACTGGATCGCCAGCGTTACTTTCACCCAGCCCGGCACGATCGGCTATTTCTGCGAAATCCACGGCAGTCCGGGCAACGGCATGTACGGCACCATCATCGTGGCGGCGCCGCAGCCGCCGATCGCGGCGCCCGGTCTTCGCGGCATGTTTGCCCTGCTGCTCGCTGGCGTGCTGGTATTGCTTGCCGGCCTGCGCCTCAGACGAAACCGAGATATTTCGTCGTGAAGTTGCCCAGGCTCGGAAACACCGTGGCAATATCGCTATCGTTGACGCCGAACCAGCGCGCCAGCGTTGCCGCGTACTGTTCCACCGATGTCGTGGGGATCATGCGGCCGTAGCCGTCGCCGGAATCGTTCAGGTTCTGCGAATAGCCGGTGATCGAATCATCCACATTCGGATTGGCCAGGCTCGGCATGACCAGGCCGAACTTGGCTGAAGCGCCGGAAAAACCGCAGCCGTTGCCGTAGAACTTGCCGCCATTCACCGCGCCGCCGACGACGAAATGGTGCGAACCCCAGCCGTGATCGGTGCCGCCGTCGTTGCTGGTCATGGTGCGGCCGAAATCCGAGCAGGTAAAGGCAGTGGCCTTGTCGGCGAGTCCGACGCTGGCAAGCGCGTTGTAGAAGCCGGCCAGTGAGCGCGACAGCAGCGGCAGCGTGTCGCCGTGCGAAGCGAGCTCGTCGCTGTGCGAGTCATATCCGCCGGTACTGACAAAAAACACCTGGCGCGACAAGCCGGTATATCCCGGAATGTTGTTGTTGGCAGCCCAGATCAGTTTCGCCACGGTCTGCAACTGCGTATCCAGA
Source organism: Lysobacterales bacterium PRO7 (assembly GCA_021404785.1). Classification (GTDB taxonomy): domain Bacteria; phylum Pseudomonadota; class Gammaproteobacteria; order Xanthomonadales; family Rhodanobacteraceae; genus Rudaea. Next base: position 285,996 of record QWHH01000001.1, on the reverse strand, counting down.
TCGCCGCCGGTCGACAGCGCATCCGGAAACTGGTCATGCGCGTTGAATGCCGGTGCGCCGCTAAGCGCCCCATTGATGATGCCGGCGGTGGCGATCGAATGATTCATCGAATTGGCGAAGGCGCGTTCGAGCACGTTTGCCTGCGCGTTCGCCGCCTGCAAATTGCAGAAAGCTGCCACCGCGCCCGGATCATAGGCGCCGGCCGGATCGCACAGCCCGGAACCGTTGCCGGCATTGTTGTAGCCCAGGAAATTCACCGTGGTCGCACTGTCCGAACCCATGTCGTAGGCGTTCACGTCCTGTCCGCGCGTGTAGATGTCGCCACCATTCACGGCAAGGAGAATCGGGATGCCGGGCGCGTTGACACCGGCGACCATGTCGGCCAGACGGCCGCCCCAACCCGTCACCGGCAAGTTGCTCGGCGGCGACGACTGCCAGTAATTGGACTGGTCCGAATGCGAGAACAACTGCGGCGGCAAGTCGTAACTATCGCTCTGGTACTGCGCCTGCGTTGTGGGTCTCACGAGAGTGCCGGTGTTGGCAACCACGGCTGCATGCCCGGCATTGAACACGCTGGCAAGGTCGGCGCTGAGATTGCCCAGGCCGGTGCCACTCGCGGAAATCTTTTGCGGCCCCATGACCGGATTGAGCGCGTACTGATTGCCGTCACCCGGACTGCCCGCGCCACTGCTCGGTGCATTGAGAACCGTGACGCCGGTCATCTGCGCGCGATTCAATGCCAGTTGCGGGCGTACGCCGCCGCTGCCGTAAAAGCCGTTGAATGCCGCCTGTGTGTACGGCACCACCATGTTGAAGCTGTCGTTGCCGCCGTACAGGAATACGCACACCAGCGCCTTGTAGTCGCCGGCCGCGAATCGGTAGTTGCCGCGCACCGCGGCCTGCAGCAGTTGCATCTGGCCAAACGCGGAATACACGCTGGCGCCGCCAAGCGCGGCGCAGATCGTGTCCTTGATGAATTTGCGGCGGTCGTATGCCATGGCGATTTCCTACTTCTGAACCATGTATTCGGGCGAGGTGAGGATCAGGTACAGCGCGCGATAGACGCGTTGCAGTCGCCAGTCCTGACTGCCATTGGCCCAGCTACTGTCGATGGTGTTGAGATAACTCACCAGTTGATCGCGCATGTACGGCGACATCTGCCCGGACATGAAACGGATGTTGTAGGCGTCCACCAGCCGATTGGACGGATCCGACGCGCCGCCATTGGCACTGCCAGCCAGCGCCTTGTCCTGCGCATAGTTGACCACGACATCGCCGAAGTCGTCGTTCGCGTCGCACGTGGCATTGATGTCGTAGTTGCCGTACAGCGCATAGTTCGCAAACGTGTTGTTGGATCCGGCAACGATGCTGTCGGTGGCTATCTGGAATTCCGGCGCGACCAGGCCACGCGCCGAGACTTCGCCGGGCGGGCTGAAGCTGGGCTTGAAGAAATTGAACACCGTAGGCGCATCCAGCGACGCCTGATCGACGCCGACGCCATAGGAAGTGCTTTGCCCGGTGACGAACGTCGTGCCGTAACCAGCGTAGCGATACGGCTGGTTGGCATACATGCTGGCAGAAGAATTGCCCGTTGCGACGATATTGTTGCCGCAGCGGTGCTGCGCGCCCATCGCCCGCCAGAAGTGCGTCAGCGTCAGCAGCGGCTCGCGCAACTTGCCGAAGGATTCCGGATTGTGAAACTGCCCGTAGCGCGCTTCCGGATCAAGCAGGATCGCCTGCACCACGGCCTTGAGGTTGCCGCGCGTGCCGGTGCCGTCATTGTTGAAGATGCCGGCCACCCGCGCCACATACGCCGGCGTCGGATTGCTCGTCACCAGGCGCATGATCAACTGCCTGGCGATGAACGGGCCGACGTTCGGATGATTGAAGATGTTGTCGAGCGCGAACGCGAGATCGCCCGCCGCGGTGCCATCGCTGAACGCACTGGCGCCATCGGGAAGGACGCCGCCATTCACGGCCGCAAGGGTGGTTGCTGTCGCGTCGTAAGCCAGCAACTGCTTGTTGTGCGCGTCGTTGACCGGATCGGTGCCGTTGTCGTGGTAACTGGGATCGCCGGTATCCGGATAATTGACGACATCGAAAGCGATCATCGGCTTGAGGAAGGCGTCGGGTTCCTCGTACGGCGAAAAGCAATCTGTGAAATGATCGCTGTAAGTGCCGTTGAACACCGGCGGCGCATTGTTCGGATAATCGTAATTCTTGTCGCAATCGGCCCAGTTCCAGCCGGTGAAAACATGCGCGAAGTTCGTGATCGTGGCCTGACCGTAAGTCGGAATCGGCTTGCCGCCACTGTCGAGTTGCGGTGTGCCGTCGGGATTGAGCATCACCAGGCCGACACTGAACAGCTGGTTGATTTCGCGGCCGTAGTTTTCGTCCGGGTGCACGTTCTGGGTCAGGTCGGCGCGGCGGTTTCCGACCATGTTCAGGTATTCGCCCATGGCCGGGCTCAAGGTGACGTCCTGGAGCAGTTGGCGATAATTGCCGAACGCATCCTTGATCAGCTGGTCGTAATACCAGGCCATGCCGCGCGCATAGCCGTCGAGCGTGGGATTTTCCTGGGAGATGACGAAGATTTCGCTCAGTGCGAACGCAACCCGCTGGCGCAACTGATCGGTGTGGGTGTAGGCGCTGTTGCTCGGAAACTGAGGATCCGGACCGCCCAACGCACCCTGGAACCATGCTTCCTGGCGATTGTTCTGGCCAACGTCTTCGTGCAGGACATTCGCGACCCAGTTCAGGTACGCCGAATTCGTCTTGCCGGGTCGGTCGGTTATCTCGTACGTCGGCGTCGCGGCGAATTGCTCGGTCAACCAACCCTGGTAGCCGACGCTGCGCAGGTGCGCAATGTCTGCATCGGTCGGCCCGAACGTGGCCTGGGTCAGGAAGCGCGCGGCATCCGCCGCGCTGACGTTGGCCGTGCCCGGACTATCCAGGCCGTTGTAGCCGTCGTGGAAAATCGGATCGGGAAAATGGCTGAGCTGCGCTTGCCCGACCGCGGCGGTCGCGAAGCACAGCGCGCAGATCGTGGCAATCGATCGCACGGCGCAGAACCGGATGGCAGCAACCTTCAATCGCATCGCGACGCTCTCCGCGCGTATGGTCGGGGAACGCTATCAAATTCGCGGTTCTCGAATGATGACGATGCGCACAATCGATTTGTGCGCGCGGTCGCAATCGAAAGCCCAGGAGCTCGCGCGCCAATCCGGCCCGATTGGTCGAATTCGGTTCGAACGGATAACATTAAATGCACACTCGCCGCCCGATTATCGGCAGGACTCCCGTTGCAGGTCGGGTCGGCGCGCAGGAGAAGACTTTTGACGTCCGAAGCAGGCGACGACGCGGCACGCTGGATCTTGTTCGACAAGGTCGAGATCGATCTGACCGGACGGCGCCTGTTTGTCGATGGCCGGCTAAGTCCGCTCGAGCCCAAGGCGTTCGCGGTGCTCGCCCTGCTCGCGCGGCAACCCGGGCGGGCATTGACGCGCGACGAGATCCTCGACGCGGTGTGGGGGCATCGGCACGTCACCCCCGGCGTGCTCAACCGCATCGTCACCTTGCTGCGTCGGGCGCTGGGCGAAACGGCGGATCGCAAGCAGTACCTGCACACGCTGTACGGCATCGGCTACCGCTTCGATGCGCCGGTTCGTTTCAGCGCACGGCGTGCGTCGGAAGAACCCGGCGACGCGACGTCTCACGCCGCGTCCGAACCAGCGCCCGTGCCGGAAATCGTCGAAACCGCCGAGCCGCCGAGTACGCCGGCGTCGCCGCGCCGGTTCGCGCACGCGATGCTCGCGCTGTCCCTGATTGCCGTGCTCGGCGTCGCCGGCTGGATGCTGCGGCAGCGCGCATCCTCCGCCGCCAGCGCGCCGCCGGCGGCGACCCAGCAAGGCATCGCGGTGCTGCCCTTGGTCAATGCCAACGGCGATGCGAGCCAGCAATTCTTCGCCGACGGGATTTCCGAAAACCTCATCAACATGCTGTCGCAGTACGAAGGACTGAAGGTGATCGGCCGTGGTCCGTCGTTCCGCTTTCGCGACAGCAAGGAAGACCCCAGGGCCATCGGCGCCAAGCTCGGCGTCGCCCACCTGATCGAGGGCAGCGTGCAACGCGACGGCGACGACGTGCGCATCGGCATCGAACTGATCCGAAGCGCCGACGGCAGCACGGTGTGGACGCGGCGCTTCGACAAGCCCTACACGGACCTGTTCGCGCTGCAGGACGAGGTCGCGCTGGCGGTGGCCGGCGCGCTGCAGGTCAAGCTCATGCACGCCATGCCCGGTGCGGTCGACACCGGGCTGCCGACCAGCAGCAACCTTGCCGCCTACGAGGCTTATCTGCACGGCACGTACTACATGAACAGCGGACGCTGGCGCGACGCGGACAAGGCGATCGACTATTTCGCACAAGCCGCGCGCATCGATCCGGCTTATGCGCAGGCCTGGTCATGGCTGGGATTCATGCGCACGCTGCGTGCGCGTAACCAGCTCAGCGGCGACGCTGCGCGCGCGGCGTACGCGCAGGCGCGCGAGGACATCGAAACCGCGCTTCGGCTGCAGCCGAACTTCGGCCAGGCGCACGCCATTCGCGCGAACCTGCTCAGCACGGCCGACCACGACTGGAACGGCGCGCTCGCCGAATTCCGCGTCGCCCTGGCGCTGGTGTCGGAGACCGATCCGACGCACGGCGCGATCAGCCGCCTGTTGTCCACCCTGGGCCGTGTCCGCGAGGCCATCGCCGAGCGGCGCAAATACATCGACGGCGATCCGCTGGCCGGATTCGCACGCGTATATCTGGCCGAATTGCTGGCGTGCCAGGGCCGCCTGGCGGAAGCGCACGCCAGCCTGCGCGATGCGGCTGCGGTCGATCCGGACCAGCGCGATGCCTACGCCAGCGGGCGCGCTTACCTGGCCATCCTTCGCGGCGACGCGATCGCGGCGCGCCAGGAAGCCGAAGCGATGACGCCAGGCCGTTGGCAGGACCGCATGCTCACGCTGGCCCATCAGGTCGGTAACGACCCTGCGCGCGCCGACGCGGCGTTGCGCCGCCTCCTGGAAGCCGATGGCCAGGTCACGGGCGATGCCTATGCCATCGCCCGCGCCTACGCATTGCGCGGCGACGCGGACAAGGCGTTCGAATGGCTGCAACGCGACTGGGAACGCGGTGGCAGCGGCGTGCATTTCGCACTGTTCGATCCGTTGTTGCTGCGCTTTCGCGACGATCCGCGCTTCGCCGCGTACTGCACGCAGGCCGGCCTGCCGCCACCGTCGCAAAGCGAGGCGCTGAGCCTGGACCAGATTCGTGCCAGGTTGGCTTTGCAAGGTTGAGCGGGAATCGCTGCGCAGGCTCCCGCATTGCATGCGCCCGCGCGTTACCCGCCTCGCCAGTCTTATTCGAAGTCATCGGTAAAGATGGATTCGTTATCGACGATCACGGTGTAATCCTCGGCCTGGCCGCCGCTGCCGAGGTTGCCACAGGCGAAAATGGCGGGAGTGTTGAAGTTGTAGCTCCCCGACGCAACCACGCGCATGCGCGTTGCGCCGTTCAAGGCCGACCGTGGAATGTCGATGGATCCTTGCCACTCGATCGTGCGACTCAGGCCGGACCCGTAGATCGTCGGCGAAACATGGACTTCGCCCGCATCGTCGAAATCGCCATCCTGGTTCCAGTCGAAATACACGGCGATCAGGGTGCTCGGGTTCGCCATTTCGTCGTACCACGTCCGCGCCGCGACCCGGATCGATTCGCTTGTGCCGGCGTTCGTCGCACCCAGGACCGGCGTGAAATCTTCCAATTCCGGACTGTGGTTGTAAGCGGGATCGCTGTCATTGGCGATACCGGCAAACTGCACGCGGGAAATCGGCGAAACGCCCTGGGCGCCCCAACCGCAGTACGGTGCCGGAAAGGAACCGACGGCCGGGATGGCGTCGGCATCGTTCGGATTGCTGCCGAAGGCGGCGGCAAGTACGCAGGCGACGATTCGAAATCGAAGAGAATTCATGGTCGTGTCTCCCTCGGAACAAGCCGATTCGATCGCGGCGTGGACGCGATCGTGAAGCCCGCGTCCACGAAAGCGCGTCGGCCTAGTCTTGCTGGTCGTCGAATCCACCCAGGCGCAGGCCGACGAACCCGGCGCACGCCAGTACCAGCACGACAAGCAAGGCGAGCAACGGCATGGACAAGGCCGGCGCGGGCGTGAGTGCCGCGGGAGCCGCGATCAGCGCACGCGTCGCCACGAACACGTCTCCCGGATCCGCCGCATCGACCTTGCGGCCGAAATACAACCGCGTGCCATCCGCCGACAGCGAGGAACGGGTTTCCGATCCGGCCGTGTTGATGTTCGGGTTGGCGATGGGCTGCGGCGCGGACCACGGCGCATCGACGCTGGCGCGCGTGGCAACGTAGATGTCCATGTTGCCGCCGCGGTTCGAACTGAACACGATTTCCAGGCCATCCTTGCGCACGTTCGGCATGCGGTCGTCGGACGCGGTGGACAGCTCCGCCACGCGCACACCCGCCTGCACGGTCCCGTCGCCGAGGACCTGACTCATGTAGATGTCCTGTCCCTGGCTATCCGGATAACCGTCGCTGGAGAAGAACAGGAATTTTCCGGCGGATGTCGTCACCATCGAAGGGCTGAATTCCGCGCCCGGGGTGTTCGGCCCGTTCGGATAGCAGCCCAGGTTCACCGGCGTCGACCAGTTGTGCGAGGCGTCTTCCGTGCTCGCGAAGATGTCGCCGGCCGACGGCCCGCCGGTCGGCGGCGGTGGCGGCGTGTCGCCGGGATAGCAGTCGTCAGCCGTCTGTTGCGAACTGACGAACAGCAAGCCGTGGTTGGTCAGCGGCGTGGGGCAGTAATCGAACTCGGGCGTGTTCACCGGCGCACCGAGGTTCTCGGCCGCGCCCCAACTCGACTGCACCGAAGCGCGCAGCGCACGCCAGATATCCTGCTTGCCCTGTGCGGCCGGGTCCGTGCGATTGGACGCAAAATACAGCGACAGGCCATCCGGGCCTTCGATCGGACAACCCTCGGCGGCGGCGGTGTTGATCGCGCTGACCGACTGAGGGTCGCCCCAGGGGCCGAAGTTCTGCGCATCGGCATTGCCGATGCCGGCCGCGAGCAGGGCGATGATGGATATGACATACCGCAATGCATGGTTCATGAGCGTTTCCTCGTGTCGTGTGTGGTCGTGCTGCCGGCCAGATCGCGCCCCCGTTCTCACTGGCCCGGCCGCATCCCCAGCGTCGCGCATGGCCGCTGCAAGTTCTTTAGGGCGAGAATAGGAAGTGCTTGGGAAAACTTTGGGCAGGCTTGGGAAACCCGCCGCGACGCCGTTTTCTAGGTAACGGCGTCGCGTGTGAACGACTATTCGAAGCCGTTGCGGAAAATGCTGTCGTCGCGCCAGACGCGTCGCACGCTTTCGATCAGACCCTGCGAGCCATTGCCTTGGCCGCTACTGGTTCGCCCTTGCGCACGCAGGCACGACCAGCCGAATGGCAGCGTGACGCTGCTGCTCTGCCAGCCACCGGTAACGCGCGCCATCGGACCGATTGCAGTGTAGGCAATGCAGTCGGCGGAGGCGTACAGCATGGGCGGCAGCGCGAATTCCGGACCGGCGCCTGAGCGATACCAGGTCGCCGTATCGACTTGCACATCGAGCGATTGCAGGGCGGAATCAGGTATCGATAGTCGCGCGAGCGCGTTGCGCGCAGAACCCTGGATCTTGTTGAAGTTGCCACCAACCGTGAGCTTGCCATCGCCGTGGACGGCCAACGCGTAGATCGCGCCACCGGCCGCCACGATGTCGGTGAAGCCGGAATCGAGGCTGCCATCCGCGTTCAGGCGCGCCAAACACTTGCGTATCTGTCCGCCGATCTGGCTGAAAGCGCCGCCGACCAGGATCTTGCCGTTCGTTTGCACACTTAGCGTCAGCACCCAGAAATCAGCGTTTGCATTGGCGAAGCTGGCGTCGAGGCTGCCATCGGCGTTCAGGCGCGCGAGGTAATTGCGCGTCAGCCCGCCGATCTGGGTGAAAGCGCCGCCAACGAGAATCTTGCCGTCGGGTTGAATGACCAGCGCGATGACAGCGCCATTCACGCCGGCATCGGCGAAGCCTGTATCGAGGCTGCCGTCGGCGTTCAATCGCGCCAGGTAATTGCGCGTCTGCCCCGCAATCTGGGTAAAGGTACCGCCGACCAGCAACTTGCCATCCGCCTGCAGCGCCAGTGCGCCGACCCGGCCATTCGCCCCGGCGTCGGCGTAGCCGACATCGAGGCTGCCATCCGAATTCAGGCGCGCCAGGCCGTTGCGTGTCTGTCCGCCGATCTGGCTGAAATCGCCGGCAGCGAGAATTTTTCCGTCCGTCTGCACGGCCAGCGCCAGTGTCTGGTAGTTGGCTGCCGTGTCGGCAAAGCTCGCATCGAGGCTGCCGTTCGCATTCAGCCGCGCAACGCCGTTGCGCGGCTGCGTGCCGGCATGGGTAAAGGACCCTGCCACCAGCACCTTGCCGTCCGCCTGCGCCGCCAGTGCGCTGACGGAGTTGTCCAGGCCGGGATCGATAAAACTTGCATCGATGCTGCCGTCCGCGTTCAGGCGGGCCGCACTGTGGCGCGGTTGCCCTCCGATCTGCGTGAAATAGCCGCCAACCAGCAGTTTGCCATCGGCTTGGGTGGCCAGCGCGTCGACGGAACCGTCCGGGGCGAGATCGTCCAGGCTCTTGTCGAGACTGCCGTCGGTGTTCAGGCGCGCTGCCAAGGTGCGGACAGTCGATCCAATCTTGATGAAATTTCCGCCAATAACGGCCTTTCCGTCCGGCTGCAAAGCCAACGCGAGGATCGCGCCTTCAAGGTCGGTATAAGTGCGTGAAGCGTCGGGACCGGTATAGCCAGCGTCGAGGGTGCCATCTGCATTGAGGCGCGCGGCGCCGTTGCGCGGCTGCGGGCCGGCATGAGTGAAGGCGCCGCCGATGATCACTTTGCCATCTGCCTGTATCTCGAGCGCACTGACGGTGTTGTCCAATCCTGGATCAATGAAGTTCGCGTCGATGCTACCGTCTGCTTTTACACGCGCAAGGCTGTTACGAGGTTGTCCGCCGATCTGCGTGAAATGGCCGCCAGCAACCATTTTGCCATCCTCCTGCACGGCCAGCACGTTGACGTAGCCGTTCACGGCAGGGTTGCCAAAGCCGGCATCGACACCGCCGTCCGAATTCAGCCGTGCGATGGCTTGGCGAAACTGGCCCCCAACTTCGTTGAACATGCCGCCGATCAAGATCTTGCCATCCGCCAGTGCAACTAACGCATTGACCGCGTCGTTCGCGTTTGGATCGAAACCTGTATCGAGACTGCCGTCGGCGTTTAACCGTGCGATATGGTTGCGCGTCTGTCCGCCAATTCGCGTGAAGGCGCCGCCGATCAGAATCTTGTCGTCCAATTGCACGGCCAGCGATTGGACACTGGCGTTTGCCCCGGCAAAGTGAAAGTCCAAATCAACGTTGCCTTCGGCATCCAGTCGCACCAAGCCATTGCCCGGCCCTCCGTTCAAGATACTGAAATTGCCGCCGACTAAAATCTTGCCGTTCGCGAGCACAAGAATCGATCTGACGCGGTAATAGACGGATGTGCAGCCGAAACTTCCGAAGGTGATGTCCAAATAGCCACGGGGAAGGAAACGACAGATGCTATACAACGAACCAAACAGCGTTTTGCCATCTGCTTGCACGGCGACGGCTTCGACACGGTTCGAGTTGTCGGTGAAGAAGCTCGGCGCATAGCCATCGTTGACGCTTTGCGCCGCGGCCGGTGTGGCGACCAGCGCGAGTGTGAACAGGCCCGCGCAGACCCGCGCAACGGTGCGGGCAAGACCCGGCAAGCCCATGGCGATTCCCCGTCGATGGCGCCGGCGATTCCGGCACGGCGATCCTCGCGCAGTCGCGCGCGCGGGGTCTTTAGGAAAAGCGCAGGAAAGCTTGGGAAAAGCTTGGGGCGGCCAAGAGATGGTGCCGGCAGCAGGAATCGAACCCGCGACCTACTGATTACAAATCAGTTGCTCTACCAACTGAGCTATGCCGGCCCGGGCGGCATTTTCGCACGATTTCGCGCGTCGGTCAGAAGCACGTCACCGATTGCTGGCGCAGATCGAGCTGGGAATTGACATGGCTGCGCCAATCCACCGGGTGCGCACCGTTCTGGGCGAAATCCACCCAGTACACCGGCAGGTCTTCGGTCCGCGCGATCAGTTGCGGCGCGAAGCCTAGCGCCGCGATTTCGTTCAGGCGCTTTTGCGCGTTCGCCTGTTCGTGGAACAGGCCGAGCGAAATCGTGTTCTGCTGGTCGCCCGCGGTGACGACGTAATAGTCGCGCACGCCCTTGGACGACAGCGCACGCGCCAGCGCCAGCGCCTTTTCCCGGCTCGGCTGCGCCGGCAGGAACACCCAGAAGCCGCGTGTCTCGGTGGTGTGCGCGTCGCGGTACTGGATGCGCGGCACCAGCGGCGTGAGCGAATTGAGCGCGCCGCGCATGTCGGCCTGGGTCGGGAACGGACCGATGCTCACGCAGGTGTCGTTGCGCAGGTCGGCGGCGGCCTCCGGCGCACTGGCCAGTTCCGCAGCACTGGCATCGCTGCCACGGTCACGCTCGGACAGCAACGTCAATTCGGCCACGCCGGGATCCGTCGGCGCGAACGCGCGCGCCTGCGGCTGCGGCGCGAAGAACAGCCACGCCGCGACGCCGATGTTAAGCGCGAGCAAGAGCAAGAACAGCAAACGAACCAGCATCGGGATTCCAGCGGCAGCGCCCTCGCTGCCTCGCAGCGCGGGATTCTAGCCGAGGCAAGGTCTGCGTGCGCTCAATCCCGCGCGTCTGCCAGCATTGCCAGGCCGCGCAGCACGAGTTCGGCATCGATGCGATGCGGTGAAGCGAGCAATGGCGATAGTTCCGACGCACCGCCGCCAGTCAGGATCAGCGCCGTGTCGCCACCCAATCGCGGCGCGACCCGTTCGCGAAAGCGTTCGACCAGGGCCGCTGCGGAAAGCCATGCCCCGGATTCGATCGCATCGACGGTGTTGTCCGCGATTTCCACGATGCGGCCCACAGGCACATCGGTCAGGCGTGCGGTGCCTATGCGCAAGGCGTCCTGCGCCAGCCGCGGACCAGCGGCGATGAGGCCGCCCAGGTGCGTGCCATCGGCGGCAAGCGCGTCCAGGGTCAGCGCCGTGCCGCAGCTCGCGACCACCACGGGGCCTTGCACCGATGCGTGCGCGGCAATCATGCCGAGAAAGCGGTCGACGCCAAGATCGGTCGGCTGCGCGTAAGCGACGCGCACGCCACAAGCCTGCGCGCGCGTCGCGACGAACACGGGTTCGACGCCAAAGCGTTCGCGCGCGGCGGCCGCAAGCGCCGCATTCGACGCGGCGGATGCCACCGAGGCGACCCAGACCGCATCGGCGGATTGTCCATTTTTCCACAATGCGGCAAAATTCAGACCGGCATTTGGTGCTGCGGATACGCGATCAAACGCGACGCCATCCCACCACGCCCATTTCAGGCGCGTATTGCCGGCGTCGATGAGCAGTTTCATGCCGCGCGCACCGATACATCGGCGCTGTCGTATGTCGCGAGCGTCGCGCCATGGCGAACGCGCAGCGCGCCACGCGCGTCGACGCCGTCGGCGATGCCGTCGCGCACGCCTTGCGCCGCGTGCACGCGAACCGGCCGGCCAACAAGCGCATCGCGTGCCGCATAAGCTTGCGCGAACGCGCCGAAGCCGTCGGTTTCGAAGCAATCGAGCGCTTCGACAAGGCGTGCCGCCACGCGCGCAACAACGAAATTGCGCGACGGCAATTCGGCGCAGATGCGCGCCAGGTCCGTTGCGGGCTGGCCGGTATCGACACCATCCGGTAGGCGCAGGTTGATGCCGATGCCGATCACGGCAAAACAGGGCCCGAGGAATTCGCCGCCCGCCTCGACCAGGATGCCGGCCAGCTTGCGGCCATCCACGATCACGTCGTTCGGCCACTTCAGGCCGATGCCGGTGGCGCCGCAATCCTCCAACGCCTGCGCCAGCGCAACGCCGGCAACCAGGCTCAATCCGGACAAGGTACCCATGCCGCCGGCGCAGCGCTGCAGCAAGGAAAAGTATACATTTGCCCCGAGCGGCGAAATCCAGGCGCGGCCGCGCCGGCCGCGACCGGCGCTCTGCATCTCGGCGAGGCAGATCGACAACACGGGCGCGCCGGCGGCGGCGTTGCGCAGCAATTGCGTATTCGTCGAATCGATGCGCCAATGCACGGCCATGTTGCGCAGCCTCTTGCGCAATGCAGGATCGAGCTTCGCGCGGATCGCACGCGCATCCAGCGCCTCGAACGGCCAGGCCAGCTTGTAACCCCTCCCCGCCACCGCCTGCACCGGCGCGCCGCTCGCGCGCAGGCCGCGAATCTGCTTCCACACCGCCGCACGCGTCACTCCCAGGCGCGCCGCCAGATCACTGCCGGATACGGCGCGATCGGCGCGCAAGGCGCATAACAGGGCGGCAGGATCAATGCTCATGCGTGCAGTTTAACGGCACCCCAACCCTTGCTGCAGCCGCGTCCGCAGCAGTCACTGGCGCGCCCCCCGGGGAACGTGCGAGGATGCGCCCTCGCCTGCGTGACATTCCGCTGATCCGGGGATCCACCCATGATCAAATCCGCCGTCATCGCCGCCCTGATCCTGGGCATTGCACCGCTTGTCGCCTTTGCCGACCCGATGTCCATCGGTGGCGAAGGCAACCTGCTCGCGGCCAACACGGCGGCGGCCTCGGCTTCCGGCAGCGGTGCATCGATGGCCGAACCGGACGATGCCAGTGACGATGAAGCGACACGTGAATCCTTGGCCACTGCCGATTCCACCGCGTCGAGCCGCACACGCCGGCAGCCTAGCGCCGAGCCCGTCACCGCGCGCAAGCCCGCGCATGCGCCCGGCGCAACGCACAAGAAAGGCGAGGCCACGCGCTGGCAGTCTTTGCTGCCGGGCGTGATGAAATAACGCCGGATCAGATATCCGGATAAAACGTGCAGGCGCACGGCGCAAGATCTCGCAACCGTGCCGCGATGAGGCCTGCGTCCGCATCCTGAGCGGTGGTCGCGACAGCACGCACCGAAATGGCCCGCACCGGATGTTTTGCAAATCCGCGGGCCACGAGGCCGGGATCGGCGACGATGTTCTCGTAGCGTAATAGCGTAATCCGATCCGCCAGCCGCGCATAACGGGCGCAAAACAATTCATAGATGCGCACCTGCCGAAGCAGTACGTCATTTGTCGATGCGGTTATGGCGGCCAGCTCCGGCCAGAAGCGCTCTCCTGCCGGCAACCGGCCGCGGCTGATGGGCAGGTCAAGGGCTCGCCACGACCGGATCACGGCAAGTGGATGACGCACCACCGCGACAATCCTGAAGCGACCGCATTCGACCAAATCGTCGAGGACGCAGCTGAAGTGCGCGTTGTGCTTCATGCCGAGCAGAAAATCGGCACTCAAGCCCTGGCGCGAAAAGGATACGGCTGCGGAGACGTCCCTGCTTTCACGCCCGGTTGCGTTTGTGTGATAGTCGGTGATGGCGCTTCCATCGATGTGGCGACGGTCCTCGACGGAACCACCCGCCAGCAGAATCTTTCTTGTCTCGACGAAATCGCCACACAGGCGATCCACATAGCTGCGTGCATCGGGCATCTGGCGTGGCCAGTCCTCTTGCCATGGCGGCTCGCTCAAGCACACGGAATCGCCCAGGCTGTCGATCAGCGCGCAGGTCAGCGTCGTGCCACTGCGCGGAATGCCGGTAACGATGACATCCATTGGAGGACTCAGTTTGCAACCGGCTCAATGCCGAGGCTACGGCTCAATTCCTCACACCAGGCACTGCGGAATGCCGCGAATGAATACGCCTGCGCGGTGTGTCGCCCGTTCGCAGCCAGCGTGGCACCGCCTGCGGGATCATTCACGACTGCGACCAGCATGTCGGCGATGCGTTCGATTTGCGGATACGGCGCGACCAGACAATTCTCGCCAGGCTGCATGTAATGCCTGCCGCCGTAACCGTCGTAACCCACCACCAACGTACCCAGCGCCATCGCCTCCAGCGGCACCAGTCCGAATCCTTCGGCCGCCGACAGGGTGAGCAGGTAGCGTACTTCTGCCATGTGCGCGAACAACTCCTTCTGCGGCAAAGCGCCGCCGGCGAGCGGTTCGGCGAATTCGATTTCCGGCGCCCGCCGGCCCACGATTTCCCGCAGGCGCGCGAACGACGCATCCCAGACTTCCGGCAGACCCTTGCGATACGGCAACAGGCGCAGCGGCGGGCGATCTTCCCACGCCATGGCAGGAGGCAAGGCTTCCAGTTCGATGTACGGCGCGATCGTGCGCGCGTGCAATCCATAAACGTCGCGCAGGAATCCGCAGACGAAATCGCTGGCGGCGACGTAATGCTGGAAACGCTGATCGAGCAGGCCAAACGTGTTGAATCCCTGCACGTAACACAGCTTGAATCCGGGCAGGCGCAGGCCGAATTGATGCGGGGAAAAACTCGGATTGGCGATGAGGATGTCGTCGTCGCCAATCTCGGCCTCCATTTGGGCCAGGCCAATCTGCGGCATGCGCAGGTCGCAGGCATGAATGCCGTGCCGCGGTGCTTCGCCGGCGATTTGCACCGCCACGGCGGGAATGCCGAAGTCGCGTTCGAGGATGCAACCCAGCGCGTAGGCCATGCGCGTACCGCCGTTCGGCAGATAAGCGCCGACCACATACGCGCGTCGGTATCGGCGAGTGTCGGTCATTGCGTGATCACGGTTTCGATTGCGCTGACACGGGTGCGGAAGCCGGTTCGTCGAAATCGGATGCACTGATGCGATCCGGCGCGGGCGGCAATGGCCGGCGCACGCGCGGCGGCGCCGGCGACAATTGCGCCTTGGACTTTGGCGGCGGCGCAGGCGGCGCCAGCAGGCTCACGCTGCCCGCAGCGGTGAATCCATTGCGCCCGTCCGCCACGTACACGTTGGCGCGAACCGACCCGGGCACGAGGTTCAGTGCGAACTGGCGATCACGCGCCTGATAGTGGTGCGAGGCCACGATACCACCGTCCTTGTCGATCCAGTCGACACTGACATCGCCACCGAAATCGGAAGCGGGTATACGCACCAGTACCTGCGTGTTCCAGCGCGAACGGTCTACATTCATCTGCAACGGGCCTTGCGGCCGGTCCAGGATCAATGCGGGATCACCAAGCAGGTTGTAGGTTTCGACGAAATCGCGATCCGCGATGTGCGCCTTGGCGGTGACGATTGCGCTGCCAATGCGGTTCCCGGGCTTGAGCAGTTCGTCGATCAGCCATTTCGAGTAGGCCGGGTTGGGCGAGTTCTTCCATGATGCAGCAAACACGGCGACCGCGCCCTTGTCGGCCTCGCGCAGGAAGCGCACGCCGATCGAATCGTCGCTGGGATTGTCGAACGGCGCGGAAAAACACGTCATCGCCAGCACCATCGGATAGCGTCCGGCATTGGTCAGGGCGCTGACGTCCTCGAGCGAAAACAGGTCGCCCATCGGCCCGACGCGCCAGATGTACGAACCGCCGTGGCCGAGAAAGTGCACCAGCAGGCTGCCCTTGTCCATGTCCTTGCGCAGCGCGCTGCGCGCCTGTTCGTAATGCTCGCGATTGGTGTCGTTGAAATCGGTGTAGATGCTGCGCGAGACGAAGCCTCTGGCATTCAACTCCGATGCCAGCTTGTCGGACTCCTGCTTGAACGAGGCTACTTCGCTGGTGCTGATGAAAGTGATGTCGCGACGCCAGGTTCCGCGTGCCGGCTTGAGTTGATAGGCGATCGTCTTGTCGACAATGCCCTTGAGCTCGGCCGGGTTGACGACCGGGAAGCGCCCGACCGCCACGCGCGGATGGAAATCGCCGGGTTTCGGATCGCCATACGCGTTGTCGCTTGCGCCCTGGCCTTCGGCGGTGGGGAATTGCCAGGTCGGGATCAGGTTGCGCGCGCGCAGCGCCGGATCGGCATAGGCCGACGTCACCATTCCCGCAAAACCCTGTCCATTGAGTACTTCGCCCGCTGGCGGCTGCGGCGTAAGCAGGTACGACGCGCCGCTGAGCGCGCCGTTGCGCGCATCGTGGTGAATGGCGCTGCTGGCGTCGCCCACGAGCAGGAGAAACCGCGGTTTCAGTGTCCAATGCGAACGGCCCCAGGCAACGAAATCACGGATCGCGGATGGATGCGCGATGCCGCCATTGAACTGGTCGTAGATATCGTCGACGTCGACCACGTCAACACGCAGGCCGTGGGCGCGATGATACGCGGCCAGCGGCTGGATGCCAGCGAGCAGCGAAGGATGCGCGACGATCAGATAATCATATCCAGAATCGGCGTAGCCGGGATCCGCTTCGCGAACTTGCTTGCTGGCGACCGCGCGCACCAGCGTCGGCGCATGCGCCTTGCCGCCGAACACGGGATACAACTCGACATTCGCCGGCGCGCTGGCGGCGCGCCACCGGTCCTTGCCGATCTGCGTGGCGGCACGCACGCTGCCGTCGCTGCCGAACAGCTCCGGCGCGCCTGACACCGTAGACGCGAATTGAATCGTAGCGTCACTGCTCGCTGAAAACGCAGAGGCGTCGCCGCCAAACTCGCCGCGGATCGCGTAATCGGCTTCCAGCCAATTCAACATCACGACGTCGACGATAAACCCGTCGGGATTGCCCGACAGCGGCCGCCGTACCACTTGCAACTCCAGTTTGTTCGCCTGCTCGCGCAGCAGTCCCGCCGGCACGCCCAGATCGCGACGGATTTCCTGCCGCCCGTCCCAATCCAGGGTCTGCAACAGCTTGCCGTTCAGGCGCACCTGGATCGTGTGATCGGACACATGCCGTTTCGGATCAGGCTGGACGCCGATCACCGATACGCCACGCAGGTCCAGGCGCAGCGTCGCGGCCTTGCCGCGCGCATCGAAGTCCGGCAAATCGAATCCGAATTCAAAGGGCTTGGGATCGATTGGCGTAAGCTTGGCCCATTGCCACACGTCTGGCTCTTCGAACGGCTTCATCTCGTTGCTGCCCAGCCGCAGCATGAGATTTTCCTGTTCGAAATGCACTCGCCGGCGCAATGCTGCCGCCGCGCCGGGACCGGCCGCGGGAATTTCCTTCAAGCGCGCATGCGCGCCGGGCGCGGCGCCGAGCTGGTAGGCGTTGACGCTGGAATACCCGTCGAACCAGCTCTCCGGTCCGTGCAGCATCTGCCCCAGCCACTGTATGCTGGCACCCGTGGCGAACTTCCCGTCCTTCGCGCCGAGCACACGGATCGGCACTTCGGTGTCCTTGTGCCACAGTGCCAACTCGACCGCGCGGCAATCCGACAGATTCGGTTGCGCGGCGACAATGGCGGCGTAATCGAGCGCGTAAACGCCCGAATCCTTCACTTCGATATGCACGCGGCCGGAGCACGCCAGTGCGCTCAGCGGCGCCAGCGCAAGGATGACGCCACACGCGCGGCGGCGGAAAGTATCAAGGGAACGAAACATCGGCGAAACCGGCAGCAAACGCCGCATGCTAGGCAAGCGGCTGCGGATTGGCAACCCAACGTGCCATTCCAGTCGCGTCGAGCGCCGGGACGCCAATGTTCACAGCGGCTCGTGCCAGGGCCGGATTCGTGGTCTGCACGGCCTCGATCGCGTGATGCACCAGCCACGCCCGTAACGCCATCGTGTCGCTGGCATCGGGACTCAACCGCTCAACGAGGCGATCGTCGAACGCGGCAGCCGCCGCATCCATGACGATGCGCGGCCGTGGCGGATGCGCGGCGTAATTGCCGTCGGTTCCCGCGTACAAACGACGCACTCGCCAGTCGAGTACACGACGTTCGAAACTCCACAGCGTCGCACCGACGTTCGCCTCGTAATCCGGGTAACGCTCGCGCAGCACGGCCATGCCTTGTGCGCCGAGCGCAACGCGACGCTCGTCGCCAAAGCTGGCGCTGCGCTCGTGCTGCACCAGCACGTCGCCGGCGATGACGTGACGGAATCCTGCGCGTTCGGCGCGCTGGCACAAATCGTTTTCCTCGCCGTAGCCGGCGGGGAATGCCTGCGCATCGAGCACGCCAATGCACGCGAACAGCTCGCGCTTGACGTACATGCAAAACCCGTTGCCGGTCGGCAGCACCGGCAGGCAGCCACCGCATTGTTGCAACAACGCGCGCTGGGTTTGCTCCAGCGTCCAGCGTGCGGGAATCGGACAGTACTTTTCCAGCTCGGGCACGCTGAATGCACCGGCATTGTCGGAAACTGCGGTGACGGTGCCGATGTGCGCATCCGAATACGCGCTCAGGCGCAGGCGTTCGAGCCAGCGCGGGCCGACCTGGGTATCGCTGTTCAACAAGACCACATCCGTATTGCCAGCCAACTCGATGCCGAGATTGCAGCTCGCGGTGTAGCCGAGGTTGCGTTCGTTGCGCCGGATCAGGATATCCGGACGGCCCGAATACGCACGCAGGATTTCGCCAATGGCCGGATCAGTGCTTGCGTCGTCGATCAGGATCTTGCGCCGCGCCGTCGGCGTATGCCGCAGCAACGCCGCGATGCAACGTTGTACACATTGCGGCGAATTATAAATTGGGACAACGACCGCAGCCGGCGGCGCTGCGCGCAGCATTTCCGGCGCGGGCAGCGGCAAATCCACGAGTGCCTGCAAAACACGCGTCTCGCCCTGCCACGCATCGACGCCAATTTGCGCCGGCTCGCCGAAGCGCACGCGCCAGCGCTGCGCCAGACCGGTTCCGCCGGAATGTCGCAGTGCAAATTCCAGTGCATTGCCACCGTTCGGCGAAAACGCGAATTCGCGGGTGAAGTCGCCTGCCACGACCGGCTCGAAGAAAGCGCCATCCAGATGCAGCTCGCATGCTGCATCCGCATGCAGGCGCAGGACACGACCGTCCCAATCCAGCCAGCGTCCCTGTACGTTCATTGCGCGGCGATGGCCACCGGCGCGGCAGCGTGATACGCGGCAAGTACGGCGTCGACCGGGCCCTGCATCACGCTGCGGCCGTGCTCGATCCACACCGCACAGTCGCAGACCTGCTTGATGAGCGCATCCAGGTGCGACACGAACACGACCGTGGTGCCGTTGTGGATGCGTTCGCGCAATGCGTCGCCGGACTTCTTCTGGAATTCGGTGTCGCCGACCGAAAGCACTTCGTCGATCAGCAACACGTCCGGTTCGACCTGCATGGCCACGGAAAATCCCAGGCGCGTGAACATGCCGGTGGAATAGCTCGACACCGGCTGCTCGAAGAAATCGCCCAGTTCGGAGAATTCGAGAATCGCCGGCAGGCGGCGTTCGATCTCGCGCCGGCGCAATCCCAGCATCAAGCCGGAAAGAATCGCGTTGTCGCGACCGGACAGGTAGGGCACGAAGCCGAGCGCGAGCGAGAGCAGTTGGCAGCTCACGCGCACGGCCCGGATCTTGCCGCGATCCGGCGCGAGGATGCCGGCAAGCACGCGCAACAGCGTGCTCTTGCCGGCGCCATTGCGCCCGACCACACCCAGTCGCGCGCCACGCGGCAAGCTCAGGCTTACGTCTTCCAGGGCCCAGAACCGCGGCGCGCCCATGCGCAACTGTGCGCTGAACGCGACGCCGACGTTCTGTAATTCGATGATCGGCTCGCTCATGTCGGCAGCTTCACGTAGCGCGGCGTGTAACGCCGGATCAGATACGCACCCAGCGCAAACAAGGCGAATGAAATCAGCGTGACCCGTCCGAGCGCCCACCAATCCGGCCAGCGCGCGTACATCAATACGTCGCGCGCGGCATCGATCAATTCGACGATCGGATTGAGTTCGAACCAGCGACGCAAATCCGGGGGCATTGAATCCAGCGAAAACACGACGCCAGAGAGGAACATCACCACCTGCAGCACCTGCTCGATGACGAAGCGCAGGTCCGGCACGAACGGCATCATCGCCCCGACCAGGTACGCCACTGCCGCGGTGAAGACCAATTCGACCAGCAACACCGGGATCAGCGCAAAGTAGGTGACGTCCGGCTTATAGCCATAGGCCCACAGGATCACCAGCAGCAAGGCGAGGATGAAGGCGAACTTCACCGTGTCGGCGAGGATTTGAACGCTCGGGAATACCTGCAGCGGCAACCGCACCTGGCGGATCAGGTTGAGCTGCTGCCAGATCGACAGTCCGCCATGGCTGACACCGGACTTGAACCATTGCCAGAACGTGAGCCCGACGAGCAGGAACGGCACATAGTCTCGCTGGCCGGTCTTGAGCACCACCGCGAACACGAGGTAGTACGTGGCCATGTTCATGGCCGGTTCGATGATCCACCACAAAAACCCGAGGTACGAGCGCGCGCGTTCGGCGCGCAGCTCCGCATAGGTCGAGAAAAGGATCAGCTCCAGCCAGTACAGGCGCATGCCGCGTCAGGGCTTTTTCGCAGGCGCCGGATGCCGCTTGGCCGGAACGTGAAACACCGGCGTGAACTTCTCACGTGCGCCATCCGTGGAAATCGACTCGACGTAGTACCAGTAATCCTTGCACGGATCGATGCTGTCGTCGGCAAATTCGTAATTGTGGGTTTCCGGCGTGGTGCCATTGCCCAGGATTGGCGTCTTCGTCAGCTTGACGAACGGACCCTTTTCGCTCGCGCCACGATAGACATCGTAGCCGAAGTTGTTTTCTTCGCTGGCCGTCGTCCAATGCGCCGTGTTCTTGACCCGCTGCGCGGCCGCAACCTTGTCCTGATTGCCGCAGCTGCCGCCAGCGGGCGCCGCGGCAAACGCCGCAACGGGCATGACCAGCGCGAGGCTGGCGAGAAAGCGAATCGACATGACGGGCTCCGAAAAAATTGCTTGCGGGATGCCGCGCACGATAGCGGCAGCGGTGCGATGGTGCAATCACGCTGCCTCGATCCGCACCACGAACCTTGCGCCGCCGAGGGTTTCCGAGCGCGTGACTTCGAGCTTGCCGCGGTAAGCCTTGAGCAGATCCTGGACGATGGCAAGGCCGATGCCATGACCCTGCACGCGTTCGTCGCCGCGCACGCCACGTTGCAACATTCGATCGACATTCTCCGGCGCGATGCCGGGACCATCGTCTTCGACGACGATCAGCAAGCCCTCGCGTTTCGCGGTGGCGGTCGTCACTGGCTGCGCAGTCAGCAAGACCTGGTGCTGCGCCCACTTGAATGCGTTTTCGAGCAGGTTGCCGAGCAATTCGAGCAAGTCGCCAGGCTCACCGTAAAAACGCGCACGCGCGTCGATCTCGAATTCACACAGGATGTTTTTCGCCGCATAGACTTTTTCCAGGCCAGCGACGATCTCTTCCGCATGCGGCTGCAAGGCAATCGGCGTGGCGAACGTGGAATGACCCGAAGCCGCCGCGCGCGCAAGCTGGTAGGCGACGATCTGGTCCATGCGCCCGGATTGTTCGAGCACGGTCCAGCGCATCGATTCGCCATCTGCGCCGGATTCGAGCTCGTTGCGAATCACCGCGAGTGGCGTCTTGAGACTGTGCGCCAAGTCCGACAGCGTGTTGCGATAGCGCGCCAGGTGTTCGCGCTCGCCATCGATGAAGCGATTGAGGTTGACCGCCAATCCAGCCAGTTCGCGCGGATACGCCGTGGACAGGTGCTCGCGCTCGCCATGCTCGACCCGCATCAGGTCGTCGGCAATCCGGCGCAGCGGGCGCAAACTCCAGCGCAGCGTCGCCAGCAACAACACCAGCAGCAGCGCGCCGAGACCGCCCAGGTATTCGAACAGGCTGCGCCGGAACACATCGCGCTGGTTCGCGAGCAGGCGCGCGTCCTCGGCCACGTGCAAGGTGAGGTTCACTGCGCCGCGATTGGGCACGTCCCAGGTCACGCCAAGACTGAACACGTATACATTGGCATCCGCACCCGGCACGGGCCCGGCGAACTCCGCTGCGCCCGGTTTGAGCGTGCCATCAAACGGCAATTTCATTGCAACCGCCGACAGCGAACGCCAGTTCGTGGCCAGTTTGCCGTTGTTCTCCACCGGTCCGACGACACCGGCGTAAAGGCCGCCGTCGGGACGATCGAAACGTGGATCCGGGGATACGTCCGGCGGCAACCAGCGCCGCGAACGCGCGACATCCGAAGCGGCGAGGTATCCGTAGACGTAACTTTGCAGGCGATCGCGCAGCGCACTGCGCAGGGTTTCGTAAACGGCCTGGTCGAGCGCGAATCCGGTCAGTCCGAGGAACGCCGCCAGCGCGATGCCGGCAGCGAGCAGCGAGCGCGCCTGGATCGACAGCGGGCGGCGCTGCGCCATTGGCGACGGATCAGGCGGCAGCCGGCGGCGGCGCAGGCGTGTTGTCCGTGCGCGGGATCGCGAAACGGTAGCCGCGCCCGCGCACGGTTTCGATCGGCTTGAGCGTGTTGTCCGGATCGAGCTTGCGGCGCAGGCGGCCGATGAAAACCTCGAGCACGTTCGAATCGCGGTCGAAATCCTGCTGGTAGATGTGCTCGGTCAGATCCGCTTTCGACACCAGTTCGCCGGCGTGCAGGATCAAAAACTCCAGCACCTTGTATTCGTAACTGGTCAGATCCGCGACCTGCCCGGAAACCTTGACCGTCTGCGCGGTGGTGTCGAGCACGATCGGCCCGCATTCGAGCACGGGTTTTGTCCAGCCACTGGCACGGCGCACCAGCGCGTTGATGCGCGCGAGCAGTTCCTCGACATGAAAGGGCTTGACCAGGTAATCGTCCGCGCCTTGTTTGAGGCCAGTGACCTTGTCCTGCCAGCTCGTGCGCGCGGTGAGGATCAGGATCGGGCAACGCTGACCGGCGGCGCGCAGGTCGTTGATCAACTCCATGCCGGATTTTTTCGGCAATCCCAAATCAATGATGGCGACATCGAACGGCACTTCGCGGCCCATGTACAAGCCTTCTTCGCCGTCGGCCGCCATGTCCACGGCGAAACCTTCGCGTTTCAGCCGCGCGGCCAGTGTCTCGCGCAACGGCGCTTCGTCTTCGACCAGCAGAATGCGCATGGAGGTTCCTTTGGTTGGTTACGATCCGGATTGTTCGGCCGGTACTTCGATCACGCGCACCTGGCCATCGCGCGTCAACACCTTGATGCGGTAGATCGTGTGCCTGCCGAAATGCTTGGTCTCTGCGGACAACACCTTGCCATGCGTGTCGCGTTCCACCTTGTCGATGGCTTGCTGCAAAGTGATCGTCTTTTCCGCCCATGCCGGCACGGCCACCACGAGGGCGGCAATGGCAACAAGGGCGGCGCGACGATCCATGGCCGCATGATAGCGTGAGCGGAATGTAATCGGGCCTGAATCGCTAGGCTGCCCGCGGCCGCGCATGCTCGCGCAAGGCTGCCAGCGCGGCTTCGACTACGCGGAAATCCGCATCCAATGCGCGCATATGTTCGCTCAGGTAACGCCGGAATGCGCGTGCGCCCGGTTCGCCCAGGTACAGCCCCAGCACATGACGGACAATGTGATGCAACGCTTCGCCGCGACCCAATTGCACGGCGATGTACGGCTCCAGCGCGCGCAACACATCATCGCGCGCCGGCAGCGGTGTGCCGAAAAATTCGTGTTCGACGCGCGCCAGCACATACGGATCGTGATACGCCGCACGACCAAGCATCACGCCGTCCACATGCTGCAAATGAGATTTTGCCGCATCCGCATCGACGATACCGCCATTGATGACGACGGTGAGCCGCGGGAACTCCTGCTTCAATCGATACACGCGCTCGTAGTTGAGCGGCGGGATTTCGCGGTTCTCCTTCGGGCTCAAGCCGTGCAGCCAGGCCTTGCGCGCATGCACGATCAGTGTTTCCAGCCCCGCAGTGACCAGAACTTCTGCGAAACGATGCAGGTCTTCGTAGTCGTCCTGATCATCCACACCGATGCGGCATTTCACCGTCACCGGAATTGGGACGGCAGCGCGCATCGTGGCGACGCAATCGGCGACCAGCGCTGGTTCGCGCATCAGACAGGCGCCGAAGCGGCCGGACTGCACGCGATCGGACGGGCAACCGACATTGAGGTTGATCTCGTCGTAGCCGAATTCCACGCCAATGCGCGCCGCCGCCGCGAGTTCCGCCGGCTCGTGTCCGCCCAATTGCAACGCAACCGGATGTTCGCTCGGATCGAACCCGAGCAAGCGCTCGCGGTCGCCGCGCAGTACCGCATGCGCATGCACCATCTCGGTATACAAACGCGCATGCGGCGCCAGCAGGCGATGGAACACGCGGCAATGCGTGTCGGTCCAATCCATCATGGGCGCAGTACAAAGCCGCCACGGAGAGACTCTTTCCTTATTTCCTGCGATTTCCGCCACTTCTGCTGCCTCGACCATTCCCGAATCTTCCCGCTGATTCCCATTCATTCCCGCGGATTTTGCCGCACAACTGTGCCAATGGCGTACCGAAATTTTCGACAGTGGCGCGGTCCCGACATGAATCGCCCAGGATTTCGTAGACACATCGGAGTCCTACACTATGGCATCGGCGAAGGTGTGTATGAGTGGGAAGCGGTACACGGATGAGTACATGAACGTCTTATGATCCCAATCGACGAATGGCGGGCATCTGGCGATTTCTTCATCCACCGCGGCCACCGGATTTTCTGGCGCGGAGCCGGCAACACCGATGCCCCCGTGCTGTTGTTGATCCACGGATTCCCGACCGCGTCGTGGGACTGGGAGGCGGTCTGGCCGGCGTTGGCCCGGCGCTACCGCTTGCTCGCCGTGGACATGATCGGTTTCGGGTTCTCGGACAAACCTGCGAACTACGAATACCGCGTCGCCGACCAGGCGGATATCCAAGAATCATTCCTGCGCCTGCAAGGCGTTTGCGAATATCACGTTCTCGCGCACAACTATGGCGACACGGTTGCGCAGGAACTGCTGGCGCGGCAGCCGGAGCTTGGCGACAGGCCGAAGCTGCGCAGCGTTTGCTTTCTCAATGGCGGCCTGTTTCCGGAAACGCATCGTCCCACGATCGTGCAGCGGCTTCTGCAATCGCCTGCAGGCGGATTGGTGACCCGCGTGATGACGCGCGATCGTTTCGCACGCAGTTTTAGCCGGGTCTTTGGATCCGGCACCCAACCCACGCCCGCACAGATCGACGCATTCTGGAAACTGATCGTTCACAACGAAGGAATTCGCGTATACACGTCGCTGATCCGGTACATCGGCGAACGGCGCGTGAACCGGCAACGATGGGTCGGCGCATTGCAACACGCGGACATGCCACTGAAACTCATCGACGGCGTTGCCGATCCCGTATCCGGCGCGCATATGGTCGAGCGATACCGGCAACTCGTTCCGCGGCCCGATATCAGTATCTTGGAAAGCGTAGGCCACTATCCGCAGGTCGAGACGCCGGAAAGGGTCGTCGAGGAATACGCGGCGTTTCGCGATTCACGTTCGATGACTTGATTCCATCCCTGCCGCATCGGCGATCTGTGCGCGATCCCCGACAAGCGCGAGCGGCCGTATTACGAATATGCGCTGGCGGTGTAACGCAGAAGCAAGACTGTGGTCAGCGGAATGTAGGAACTTCCGCTGACCGAGTCACTTTCAACTCCCAATCAGGCGGCGGCGTCCTTGAGCTTCTTCAGCGGACGCACCTTTACGCGGACCGAGGCTGGCTTGGCCGCGAACCATTGTTCCTGCTTGGTGAACGGATTGATGCCCTTGCGCTTGGGCTTGGCCGGAATGCTGGCGACCGTGATCTTGAGCAGTCCGGGCAGGACGAAGGTACGCGCGCCGTTCTTGTTGACCGAACCGACCACGGCACCCTCGAGCGCTGCCATGACGGCGCGGACATCCTTGGCCATGACGCCACACGCGTCCGAAATGTATTCGACCAACCCTGACTTGCTGAGCGCCTGTTTGATCGGCTTGTTCGCAGCCGGTTTGGATGCGGATTTGGGTGCTGCCTTCTTGGCGGACTTCTTGGTTGCCATGGACTTTTCCTTTGGATGTTGGGGTTGGCGCAGGCCGACGGGCCATGCGGAAGCGCGAATGTACGCTACATTGCGCGCAGGGCCAAGCGATTCGCTCGTACCCGGACTTCAATCCGGCCGACGAGCGCTCTGGCATGGCCGTGTTCGAATGCAGCTGACGAATCCGCTACGCGGCTACTCGAAGCCGTCGCCGAAAATTCGCTCGGTCGATACCCAGATCGGCGCGCCAAGGCTGGACGCGAATCCGGTCTGCGCGCCGGCGATGGCCTGCAATGGCGGCACGTTGCCATTGGCGGCCATGTCGAATACCAGCAACTTGCTGTTGGCGGCGATGCCGTAGTCGTAGATCGAGACGATCAGGCGCTGGCGCTGCGGATCGATCGCAATGCCGCCGATCGAACCGCTGCCCGACAATTCCAGCCCGGTGTTGGCGCCGCCAATCACGCGCAGCGGGGCGACGTTGCCATTGGCAGTGTCGTCGAATACCAGCACGCGCGCGGAGTGGCTCGAAGCGCCGTTGTCGGTATAGGCGCCGACGAACAGCTTGCGCGAAGGCGCATCGTAAGCGAGTGCGCCCGCGTAGCTGCCCAGTTGCGTGCTTGCGCCCGTGATCACGCGTGCTGGCGCCGTGTTGCCGCTGGCGGTGCGGTCGAATACCAGCACCTTTGGCGTATAGGGTGCGGCGCTGTCGGTATCGGTTTCCGCCAACTGGTCGGTCGCGGACAGGTAGACCAGACCGTTCGGGGAGTTCTGCTGGGTCACGCTGCCGGACAAGCCGCCCCACTGCACATAGCGCTTGAAGAAACCATTGCCGCTCGCGGTGCGGTCGAAAGTCCACACGCAACAGGTGCTGGTGAAGAACATCTCATCGTGCGTCACATCGATGGCGATGCTGCGGACCTGGCCCACGTAGGGTGAAGTCAGCGCGCGCTTGGGCGCAACGTCGCCGCCGGCCGCGGCGGGAAACACGCGAATCGCCTGACCGTAGAAATCGGCCACGTAAACCACGCCTTCCACCGGCTCGTAGACGCCACCGACGGGGGTCAGGAATCCGGTGGATGGCCCGCCAAGCTGGCGCAGCGGCGCCACGTTGCCGTTCGCGGAATCGGCGAAAGCGCGCATGATCTGCGGCGTACTGCCATCGCCCCAACTGCCAATCAGGATATCGGCGTGAAGCGGAGCATTGACCGCGATGGCCAAAACCGGCACGAACAACAAACGCATAGGACGCAGCATGGGATTTTCCTCGTGTGTACATCCCATTACGCAAAACGGCGCCGATAACCAGCATGCGCCGGTCAAAATACGCGACGCGTCAGGGGGCGGACGCGTCCCAGTCCGGATCGTCGAACAGGTGCGGATACCGGGCCAGCGCGCCGCGCATGTCCGCCAGGGCCGCAGGCACGCCCTGCCCCGTACGCGCGGCATGCGCGCCGGCGATGAATTTCGCCAACAGGCCGTGCAAGGCGGCATCCGCATCGGGCTTTAGCTTGCAGTTCGCGATCATGTCCTGCACGGCCGCGTCGATGAGTTTCGCGACGTTCGCCATCTGCGCGGAATCCAGATGCCCATGTTCGGCATGCCCGAGCGCCTGCACCGCCTCGCGGATGCGGCGCATGCCGTCGCGCAGCGGGGCGTCGGTGGCCCAACGCTGTCCGGCCGGCAAGGCAGTCGTCGTGGCTTGCGTGGATTGTGCGTGCGCGGCGTGATCCGTGTGCGCCGCGTCCTGCGCGCTTGTACCCGCGGCAAACAACAGCGCCATGCCGGACAAGGCAGCAACAAAATTTTTCGGAAGTGGAATTTGCATCGGACTCTCCAGCAAGTGCTTGGGGCGCAAACGGCTTCGACGCGCGGTGGGTGACGTGGTATCGAGCATGCGCGAGCGCCCCGGCTCACGCCATGACCTGAGTCAAGCACGGCCTCCGCAGATTCGTACCGGTTGGTCGTCAGCGCGCGACGACGCGGTTGCGCCCGCGCGACTTGGCCTGGTACAGCGCCTGGTCGGCCGCCTTGAGGACGTCGCTGGCCATGCGCATCTGCGCATCGCGCAGCGCCACGCCGATGCTCACCGTGACGTTCACCGCAATATCTTCGCGGCGCTTGACTGCCTGTCCGCCGCGCGGTTTTGCCGGTGCGGAGCGAATGCGCACGCGCATTGCCTCGACATTGCGCCGGGTCTGGTCGCACATGCGCACCGCCTCGCGGCTGCGCGCGCCGGTGAACAGCAGGCAGAATTCTTCGCCACCGTAACGGAAGGAACTGGCGCGGCGTTCGCGCCGCAGCTCGGCGGCGACAGCCTGCAACACGCGATCGCCGGCATCGTGTCCGTGCGTGTCGTTGAATTGCTTGAAATGATCCACGTCCACCATCGCCAGCGCGTAATCGCCGGTCAGGCGCGCCAGCGTTTCGTCCAGCGCGCGCCGGTTCGGCAGGCCCGACAACGCATCGACGAAGGCCATTCGATACGATGCATAGAGCACCGCGAACAGCGCGCATGCGCCGGCCAGCGCCAGTGTGCGACTGGTGCCGTCGCTGCCTACGCCCGGCAGCATCGAAAATCCGGCAAGGCCTAGCACGATGCCCAGTCCCGCTTCCATCGGCGCGCCGCCCAGCACCCAGCGCAACAGGCATGCCAGCGCGGCGGCGAAGGTCAGTCCCGCGGCCACACTGCCCGCATTCCACGGCAACAGGCCGAATGGCAAGCCCGCGCGCAGGTGCGGCCACAAGCCGTCGGATGCGACCACGGTCAGCCACCCCGACAGCGCCAGCGCGACCAGCAGGGCGACGTTGCGCCGCGCCAGGAATCCGCGTTCCGGCAAGACGGCGGCGACCAGCAACAACCATGGTGCGAACATGCGCGCGGCATCCGCGCCGCGCGTTGCGTCCGCAAACAGTCCCGAATCGGCCAGCGCCAGCGCGGCCAGCGTGAGCACGGCCAGCACGAGGACCGCGCGATTGCGGCGGAATCCGAGCGCAAGCAGCAAGGCCGCACCGTTCAGCATCGGAGCCGCCCATGCCGGCCAGAATGCCATTGCCATCACGCCGCAAACACCATGATCCAGCTCCGATCCCTACTCTCCAATAGGCTAGGATACCGCGGCGGCGGTTATGCCTGCGACATCCGCAATGAGGCTGCTCACGGCGCGCATGCGATACCATGCGGCTTGTACGCGCTGGCCGTGTACTGGAGATCGCGCATGCGAAAAAGCCTGCTTGTCGCCACCCTGGTTTTGGCAGCGTTATGCGGCTGCACGCGTGACAGCGGCCCGCCGCCCCTGCTCGGCACGCTGGAATGGGACCGCATCGCGGTGCCAGCGGAAGTGTCTGAACCGATCACGCAGATCCTCGTGAACGAAGGCGACAACGTGCAGGCCGGGCAACTGCTGCTCACGCTCGATCCGCGCCGTACGCAGGCACAGCTCGATGCCGCGCAGGCGGATGTGCAGCGCCTGAGCGCGGCATTCGACGAATTGCGCCACGGCGCACGCATCGAGACCATCGATGCCAGCCGTGCGGCGTTGGCGCGCGCGCAGACGACCGCGGCGAACGCGCGCATCGCGCGCGACCGCGCTGCCGACATCCGCAAGCGCGGTCTGAACAGTCAGGCAGACCTCGACAACGCCAATACGGCGTTGCGCCAGGCCGATGCGGATGCCGCCGCGGCGAAAGCCAACCTCGCCGAACTGCTCAACGGCACGCGACCCGAAGATCTGGCCCAGGGCGAAGCCGCACTCGCACAGGCCAAGGCACAAGCCGCGCAATTGCAGCTCACGCTGGATCGGCTCTCCGTGCACGCGCCGCGCGCTGGCCGGGTCGATGCGCTGCCATTCCGGCTTGGCGATCGTCCGCCCGCGGGCGCCAGCGTGGTCAGCATGCTGGTCGGCGATGCGCCCTATGCACAGGTCTTCGTGGCGGAATCGCAACGCGCATCCATGCAACAAGGCGCGCGTTTTTCCGTGCACGTGGATGGCGTTGCGCAGCCATTCACCGCGACGCTCAAGCGCATCCGCAGCGAAGCAAGTTTCACCCCGTACTACGCATTGAGCGGCGACGACGCCAGCCGCCTGACTTATCGCGCCGACCTGTTCCTCGACGGCGACGCGGCGCGCAAGCTGCCGGCCGGCGTACCGTGCCAGGCGACGTTGTTGAAGTGAATGACGAGGCGGCCATTGTCGCGCGTGGCTTGACGCGCACATTCGGCAAGGTCGTTGCCGTCGACCGCATCGACCTGACCGTCAACCGCGCGCAGGTGTACGGCTTTCTCGGCCCGAATGGATCGGGCAAGACGACCGCGATCCGCATGTTGTGCGGCTTGTTGCTGCCAAGTGCAGGCACGATCGATGTGCTCGGCTACCAGATCCCGGAACAGGCCGAGGCGCTCAAGCGCCGCATCGGTTACATGACGCAGAAGTTCTCGTTGTACGACGACCTGACCGTGCGCGAAAACCTCGAATTCGTCGCCGCCGTGCACGAACTGGATCGCGCCCAAACCCGCGCCCGCGTGGCCGGATTGCTCGAACGCTACTGGCTCGGCGAGCAGCGCGGCCAACTCGCCGGTACCTTGTCCGGCGGGCAGAAGCAACGCCTGGCGCTCGCTGCGGCCGTGCTGCACAAGCCGGAATTGCTCCTGCTCGACGAGCCGACCAGCGCGGTGGACCCGCAATCGCGGCGCGAATTCTGGGATTCGCTGTTCGCGCTCACCGATGCGGGTACCACGATCCTCGTCTCGACGCACTACATGGACGAAGCCGAGCGCTGCCACCGGCTCGCGATCCTCGACCGCGGCCGCCTTGTCGCCGACGGCACACCGCACGAACTCGAGAATGCCCTGCCCGGCCAGGTGCTGCTCGTCGATTGCGCGAATCCGCGCGCGGCGCAGAACGCACTGGCGAACTTGCCGGGAATCGCAGCGATGGCGCAGATCGGCGCGTCCTTGCGCGTGCTTGGCAGCGACTCTGCGGATTTGCGTGCGCGCATCGCCGCAGATCTGCACGCGGCGGACATCGATGCGCGCGTGGAAACGACACGGCCCAACCTCGAGGACGTGTTCGTCGCCGCCACGCGCCAGGCGCCGGCGCCGCGCGCGGAGATCCGCGCATGAACCTGCGCCGGCTCTTTGCCATCGTCGTCAAGGAACTGCGCCAGCTGCGCCGCGACAAGCTGACGTTCGCCATGATCGTCGGCATCCCGACCATGCAGCTGCTGTTGTTCGGCTATGCGATCAACATGGACATCCGCCACCTGCCTGCCGCCGTGCTCGATCAGGCGCGCACCGCGCAGTCGCGGCAAATGATCGCCGCGATCGCGCAGACCCAGGTATTGGATCTGGATTTCCGCCTGCGCACACCGCAGGATGTTGATGCGCTGTTGCGCAAGGGCGACATCAGCGCGGCGCTGGTGGTGCCGCCAGATTTCGAGCGTCGCCTGATCGAGCGCGACCGCCCACCCTTGCAAATCGTCGTCGACGGTTCGGATCAGACCGTACAACAAGCCGTGCGCCAGCTCGCCGCGTTGCCGCTTAATACCCTGCTCAATCCAGCCGCGCCGGCTCCGCCGGCCAATGTGGAAATCGTGAACTTCTACAACCCCGGCCGGCGCGCGCCGGTGAATACCGTACCGGGATTGATCGGCGTGATCCTGACGATGACGATGGTGTTGTTCACCGCGATGGCCCTGGTGCGCGAACGTGAGCGCGGCAATCTGGAATTCCTGATCGCCACACCCGTGTCGCCGACGGAACTGACCGTGGGCAAGGTGCTGCCCTTTGTCGGCATCGGACTGATCCAGGTGACTCTCGTGCTGCTGCTCGGCGTCGTCATCTTCCACGTGCCGATCAACGGCAGCCTCGCCGACGTCTATGTCGCCTCGCTGGTGTTCATCGTCGCTTCGCTGGCGCTGGGCGTATTCCTGTCGACGCTGGCGAAGAGCCAGTTCCAGGCCATGCAACTCGCGTTCTTCACCTTCCTGCCGCAGATCCTGCTGTCCGGCTTCATGTTTCCGTATGCGGGCATGCCGAAGCCGGCGCAGTGGCTGGCCGAGATCTTGCCGATGACGCATTTCATGCGCCTGATCCGCGGCATCCTGCTGCGCGCGGCGACGCTTGCCGACCTGTGGCCGGAACTGGCCGCGCTCGGCGCCTTCATCGTGATTGTGCTCGGCGTCGCCATCGCGCGCACGAGCAAACGACTGGATTGATTGTCAGGAAGAAGGGGAAGCGCTGCTCGGCCGTCCCTGGCCGAGTAGCGAGCCCTGACAATCAATGCGCCACGTACACCTGCACGGGCAGTGTCGCCCATGCCGGCAGCGGCATCTGCAAGCTGCCCTTGCTCGTCGCCAGCATCGCCTGGTATTTGCCGCCGCTGCCCGCGAAGCCAAATGCGAATTGCTCCGCGGTCGACCAGGTGCCCGGCATCAGGTTGCCGTTCGCATCGCTCACCGACAGGCGCATCAGCGACAGCGTGCCGATGTGCAAGGTATCGACCTCGAACACGACACGGCCGTTTGCATCCACCCCACGCAGCCAGGTTTGCGGAACGAGCTGGCCTTGCGGTGCCGCCGCCGGATCCAGGGAGAGCGTGGACTTCGCGCTCATGCTCGACAGCGGCGTCGTGGCGGCGGCGTTCTGCGCGCCGTCGCCGCCGGCTTCGAAGCCATCGCGGAAGATCACGATCTGGGTGACCGGCGTGGTCGCCGTGTTGTTGGCCGGATTGCTGTCCGCCGGCGTGCCGTTCACGGTTGCAGTCGCGGTCATCGCGACCTGATCCGTCGTCAAGGACTGGTCGTCGTTGACGGTTGCGGCCAGCGTGTAGATGAGAACGGCACCCTTCGCGATTGTCGCCGTGTCGTTCAAGTCACCGCTGCCGTGAGATGCACACGTCGCACCGGGGAAGGCCACACAGGTCCACGTCGCGTTGATCAGGGTCTGCGTGAGCGGCAATGGCGCGCTGATTGTCACACTGGACGCATCGGCCGTACCGTTATTGGTCACCACGATGGTGTAGACCAGCTGCTTGCCGTACTGCACGTAGCTGCGGCCGTTGCTGATCGACACTGCCACATCCGGCGCCGAAGCGGCAGTGATGGTCAAGGTCGCCGTGGACGAGCCGGTGTAGTTCGGATCGGTCACCGTGGCCACCACCGTGTAGGTGCCGACCGCAGTTGGCGCCGCACTGCTGCCGTTGTAGGTGACCGAGTACGGCACCGTCGTATCCGGCGACACTGTCACCGTCACCGACTTCGGATTGCCGTCGTACACCTGCGACAGGTTCGATAGCGTCAAGGTTTCCGGTTTTGGAGCAATGGTCAGCGTGCCGCTGGTACTGCCCGAGTAGCTCGGATCGTTGATCGTCGCGACCACGTTATAAGTACCGGCATTGGTCGGTGCCGTCGCACTGCCGTTGTAAGTCACTGTGTAAACCAGGCCGGTCGGAGTCGTCGTCGCGGTGACCGCGTGCGGATTGCCGTCGTAGGTGGCGCTCAAGCTCGCCGAATCCAACACGATCGACGCCGTCGCCGACTGGTTGGTGAGCATGAAGCTGGCCGGCGCGATGCCGCCAAAGTTCGTATCCGCCAGAGTGACCGCATAGGCGCCGGCCACGCTGTTGGCAATTGCGGTCGTACTGAAGATGCCGTTGAAATCGCTCAGTCCGCTTGCTGTGGCGAGGTTTGCCGATGCGCCGCTGCCCGGCGGCGTGAACGCCATCGACTCGCCCATCACCGCGCCGCCGAGTGCATCCTCGACGCGCCCGACGAGCGGACTGGCGAACGAGTTGGTGATCAGCGCGAACTGGCCGCTGCCCGAACGCACCACGATCTGCGTCGGCGTGTTGTCGCCGCAGGCCGCGTTGCCGATCGGGTTGCCGGACAAGCCGTCGGCGACGAATGCATTGCTGCCCGTGACCACCGCATTGCCGCCGCCGTAGTAGTTCGAGCCGACCACAAGGGCCTGCGTCATGCCGTTGTTCACATCGGCCGCGGCGCTGCCCAGGATCGCGTTGTCGAAGATGCGCACGCCCGAGTTCGGCGTATTGCCGAAGAAATCGAGGGTGGATATGCCGCGATTGGCGCCGCTGATGCTGTTGCAGGTGAAGGCCAGGCTCGATTCGGCATCGGATATGAACAACCCGGTCTTGACACCTTGCAGGTCGTTGCCCTGCATCACGGCATTGCTGACCTTGGTGATCACGAATGCATTGCTCGCACCCACGGCATCCGGATCGCGCACGACATTCCCCGTCGCGCTCAACCCTTGCACAGTGCCGTTGCCGCCATTGGCCTGCAATGCGATCTGCTGGATGCTGTCGAAATGGTTGTCGCTGACCGTCGCGTTGCGCGTGCCCTTGTACAACTCGATCGCCGTCCCGTTCGTGCCGGTGCCGCCGATGTCGGCAAACAGATTGCCGGAAATCGTCAGTCCCGATGCCGGAGTACCTTCGCCCGGTTCGAAGCGGATGCCGACGCCATTCGGGATATTCACGACGCGGTTGTTGATGAACTGCATGTTGTCGCGCGTCGCGCCGCCGGGCTGCACGGCGACTCCCGACGCGATGCTGATGCTGAATCCGTCGACGACCGCGTTGCTGGCCGCCAGCGTCAGGGCGACGCCAGTCGCCGGCGAAATCATGGCCTCGCCGGTGCCATCGCGCGAGCCGTCGTAACCCGTGGTGCCCGCGAACGGACCGTGCAGGATCACGCTCTTGTTGGCGACCACGTTTTCGTCGAACGTGCCCGCTTCGACGTCCACGGTGCCGCCGACCGCCACATCGGCGATGCCGGCGTTGATCGAAGCATTGGCAACCGTGCATGACGTGGATGTGCAGCTTGGGCCGCCGCCCGTGGCGTTGAAGTAATAGTTGCGTGCCGAACGCACGAATACGTCGTCCAGCACAGTGCCTGCCACCGCCGGCGACGTACCAGACAGCACCAGCTTGTGCGCCACGTTGGCGTAGGTGTTGCCGGTTCCGACGGTCAGTTTGGCGGAACCGCTTTGCTCATTGGTATCTTCGACGTAGTACGCGCCGAACGACACGTTGCTGAAGGCAACATTGCGTACGAGGAAATCGTTCACCGCGCCGGTATAGGCAGTCGCGTCCGTGGACAAGACGCCAACCGCGACATTGCTTACGCTGCCGCCATCGATCGCAGTCGTCGATGCCGCGCTGCTGGGGATGTAGTTCAACAGGTATCCGACGGTGTTGCGCGCGCCGGACAAGGCGCTGCCGTCGATCGTGTTGCCCAGGATCGTGACGGTTTGCGCGTTTTGCATCGTCTCAACCCACAGGCCTTGCCATTGCCCGGCCTGCGGCGCGTACGCCGACGCAATCAATTGGTTGTTGGAAATCGTGTAGGTGCTTGCCGAACCGTAAAACAGGTTGTGGAAAACGCCCGTGCGGGTGGCGTGGATTTCGTTGCCGCTGATGCTCGGGGCGAAACCGCCCGGCGCGGCCTGGAAATTGTTGTTGGTCTGCACGCCAACGCGCACCAGATCCATCAGGTTGCTGGTCACCTGCGCGTAGAAGTTGTCCTGCAGGACAATGCCGATGCCCCAACTCGTCGGGTTGATATTGGTAAAGCGGTTGCGAATGATCAGGTTGCCGCCCGCCGGTCCATAGCCGGACACGCCGGTACCATAGCCGTCGATACCGGCATACGTGAAGTTGCGAAACACGCTGTTCTGGATGATGGTGTTGTTTGCCGACGCATACACGCCTACGGTCTCATCCGGATCGGCGCCATTAAGCGGGTTGTTCGAATTGATTAACTTGTTGTCGCCATCGATCACAAGCCCATCGAGCGTTACCCCGTCGCTGTTGATCTGGACGACAGCGCTGTCACCAAGCGTGATGTCAGCCACTGCTGGCACAATGATCGTCTCGCTGGCGTCGCTGCCACCGCCGATATCGCGTGTGCGCGCGTCCACCGTGGCCTGCTGGCCGAGTATCGTCACCGGAATCCCGACAACGAGGTTCTGGCCTGCGCCGCTGGTTTCGGGGTATACGCCGGCGTCGACGTAAACCGTGCCGCCGCTTTGCACGTTGGCGAGCGCGTCGTTGATGGTCGCGAAGGTATTCACGCCGAAGGTGGCGCTGACCGCGCTGCCGCCATTGAGTTGCGGATGGGTGAACGAAACGATGGTTCCGTTCGGCGTGCCGGCCAGCGCCTTGTTCACATAGACAGGGTTTGGCGCCGGGCTGAAGCGCACGTTTTTGAAACCGTCGCTGGAATTGAGCGTCAGCGTGCCGGTCAGGTTGATGAGCGGCTTGGTACCGCGCAGGGTGAACTGCTCCAGTCCACTGATGCCCTCGACCAGGTTGTTGAACGTGGAAGTGCCGCAGATCGTGATCGGCTGATAGCCGGTGTTGCCGGTATCGTCGAACACATTGATGCCGGTCAACTGCGTGCCGGTTCCGGGCGCTGCCGTCGCGCTGAAGGTGTTGTTGCAGATCGACACGTTCTTCATCGTCGTGCCTGGACGCGCGCGCGCGGTGATGCCGACCTTGTTCAGGCTGTTTTCGCTGCTGTTGCCGCCGAACGTGGAGCCGCTGACGCTGAAGCCGTCGATGACGCTGCCTGCTGCGCCAGTCTTGAGCCAGATACCTCCACCGCCGGTGTAGAAATTGTTCGGATCTGTGGTCGCAGTCGGATCCAGCGGAATGTTGTCGCTGAAATCGCTGCCCGTGATCGTCCAGTTTTGTATCGTCGTCAGGCTGCTGGCCGAGCCGATGTTGTTGACCACCAAGCCGCCACCGTTGTTGCCGTCGAACGTCGATCCACTGATGCTGACAGTGTTGCCGCTGGCGTTTTCGCCGAAATTGAAACCGGCGACGAGGTCGCCGTTGAAAATCGGCGGGAAGCGGCCGTTGTTGTCGAAATGACTGTTCGTGACTGTGAGGTTGGTCGTCGTGCCCGTCCCGAACGCGTGGAAGCCGTCGCCGATGTTGCCGCTGGAATTGACACTGTCCAGCGTGATGTAGCTCTGGCTGCCATTGAGCGTGATGCCCACACCGGCTGAATTTTTCACCGACAGGTTCTGCATCAGCAACGGCGCACCGGAAGTACCGCTCGCCGCAATCGTGATCCCGCCGGCGATGGCCGTACCGCCGCTGGTGTCGCCGTCGCCGATCAACTGCACATTGTTCGCCAACGTCACCGCTTCGGCGTAATTGCCCTTGGCCACGCACACCGTGCCCGCATTGGTCACATGGGTCAGGCCATCGGCGATCGTGGCGAAGGCATTCAACCCGAAATACACCGTGGTTGCCGCGCAGGCGCCATTCTGAGTACCGAACGGGAACGCGAGGCTGTCGCCGAAGCTGTGTCCGCTGTACGCCGCATTGACGTAAACGACGGACTGGGTCTCGGCCAGGCCGTAGTCGACCTGGCCCAGAACCGGATTGGCCTGTTTGTCGTAAGTCTGCGCCTGCAATTGATTTTGTTGCGCCGTAGTCATCGCCGTCGGCGAAATGCCGCCGAACGTGTTGTTTGCGGCATTTACGTTGGCCGTGAACGGTTTTACCGACGTGTTGGGCAAGCCACCCGGCGGATTGACGTCGGTGTAATCGAGGAATGTGCACATCGGCGCCGGACCGCCGGCAGTGGCGCCGACCGCACTCGTGTTCGTCGAGCATGTGTAATCGTCAAGATGGAAATACCAGCGCAGATTGCTGTCAAAGACGTTCGGACTTGCTGTCGTGCCGAACAGCAGACTGCCGAACGTGGCGCCGTTCGCGTTGTCGTTGAGGAATTCGACCGCGCGCCCTGCTCCCGCCATACCGCTGCCGTTGAAGGTGTTGCCATTGGCAGTGATGGACATTTGCAGCGGCGCATCGGGCGGATTGTCGGTATTGAGCGCCTTGTTGCTGACGACGAGCGAGACGAAGTCCGTCGCGCCGTTCGCCGGCGTAAACGTGTTGTTCGTGAACGTCGTGTTCGGGAAATTTTCCGCCAGCACGCCGCGATAGCTGCCCTGGTATCCGGCAAACGTGTTGCCGCTCACCGTGACCGGCAGATTCTGCGGGTTGCCCATCAGGCGCATGAGCGACCAGTCGGCGGCGTAGTTGGCGCTGCCGCTAGTGCCTGCCGGTGCATTGATCTGGTTGCTGCCGATCGTGATGGCACCGACGCCCGCATTGGGCATGTCGAATTCGAGACCGCGGCCATGGGTGGTGTTGCCTGAAATCGTAGTAGTGGTCGCGGACGAATTCGTCGTCACCGTGGAAAAACGCACGATGATGTCGTGCACTCCAGCGGTAATCGTGTTGCCGCTGATCGTGCCCACGCCGTTGTCCATCTGGATCCCGGCGCGCAGAAACGTCGTGGAGCTGACAACGCCCTGGATCGTGTTGTTCGTGATCGACACGCTGGAACCGGTGGCGGCGGCGATCCCCTGCGAATTGCCACTGTCGTTGTTGATGCTGATCGCGTTGCGCTTGGAATACGAGGAATTCGTCCCGGGAACGCTCTGCAAATCGGCGAACGTATTGCCGGTAATCGACAAGCCGTCGACGAAGCCGTTGGCGATGATGCCTTCGGCCACGAAGGACTGATCCATCGCGAAATGCAGGTTCTGCACGGTCACGTTCTTCGCACCGTTGATGACCAGCAGTGCCTGGTTGGTGGCGCCTGCGGTGCGCTGGATGACCGGCTTGTTGTTCGGATCCGCGCCGACCAAGGTCAGGTTCGGCGTCGTGATCGTCAAAGGCGAACCGCTGAGCAGATCGTAGGTGCCGGCTGCGATATGGATCGTGTCGCCCGAACCGGATTGACCGATCGCATAGACGATGGTCTGGCAGGGGCTTGCCTGCACCGTGCAGCTGTTGCTGGTGTTGTTGCCGGTCGGGGCAACCCAGCGATCGGTAGCCGCAGCCTGCGCAGCGGCGGTCAGCATTACCAACGATGCACACGCAATGGCGGTGCGGCGGAAATTGGCAAAAATGGCCATGGTCCATCCCCTTCTAGCGGTTCTCATACCTGCGCCGCAGCCCGCACGGCAACCCTTGCGGTCAAGCGCACTGTCGAGAACACACCATCAGGCGGATGTCCTTCGCCAACCCACTTGCCACACAACCTGCCCGACCTTACACCTGTCAATGCGTCCGGACAATAAGAAATTTATACTAGGTTTTACACGGCGTAAGGCAACATGGCGTCGATTTCGGGCTTGCCTTACACTGGCGAAATTGCCGATTTTTCCTGCATTTGCCATGCCATTACATCCCGTTCGCGCACTGATTCCGCTGGCCGCGGCATGTCTGCTCTTGTCCGGGTGCGGGCGCCAGCCGGCTGACCAGGTGGGGGCGGCCGTCACCGCCGAAACCGGCGGGATCGTCTCGTCCGGCAAGGGCGCGGGCTTTGCCTGGACGATCAATTTTCCGGCATTGCGACCACAATGGCAGGCGCTGGATACCGCCATCCACGACTACGCCGACGCCAGCAAGCGCGAACTCCTGCAGGCCAGCGCTGCCGACGACCGCGGGAAGGATATCGACTATACGCTGGACATGACCTTCAGCATTGCGCGCCGCACCGCCGATTTCGTCAGTGTCACCGCGACCGGCTCGTCGTTCACTGGCGGCGCGCACGGCATGCCGATCGTCGCCAGCTTCAACCTGGATTTGAGCGGCAACAAGCTGGTAACGCTGAGTGATTTATTCAGTGATCCTGCGCCAGCTTTCAAGGCGTTGTCAGACGAGTGTCGGCGCCAACTCGAAGGCCGCTACGCGGCGAAGATGCACGACGATCCGGGTGCAATGACGCCGGCGCAATTGGCGGCAGATGCCCAGTCAACGAAAAAGTGGGTGGAAGAAGGCACGGCGCCCACGCCCGCGAATTTCGCCGTGTTCCTCATCGACGGACTGGATACCCGTGCGATCGGGGTGACGGTCATTTTTCCGCCGTATCAAGTGGCGTCGTATGCGGACGGGCCGCAGCAGGTGGAAGTCCCGGCCAAGGTTTTCTACGACCTGCTCAAACCCGAATACAAGGACGCCTTCGCAATAGATACGCAAGCGCGCCAGCTCGGCGCGGGTGTGCGTTGACGCAGTCGATCCTGCAAATCGCGTATTTCATCCTCGCCGGCATCCTGATCCTGGTCGGCATGGCAGGTACCGTGGTGCCGGTCCTGCCCGGCGTGCCGCTGGTGTTCGGCGGGATGTTTCTTGCCGCGTGGGCGGATCATTTCAAGCATATCGGCACGTTCACCCTGATCCTGCTCGGCATCCTCGCCGCACTGGCGCTGCTGGTGGATTTTCTTGCCGGCCTGCTCGGCGCCAAGCGCGTCGGCGCAAGCCCGCGCGCGCTGTGGGGAGCGAGCCTGGGCACGATCGTCGGCATTTTCTTTGGTCTGCCCGGCTTGTTGCTAGGGCCGTTCCTGGGCGCGCTCGCGGGCGAGTTGTCCAGTGGTCGCGAACTGGACCAGGCAACACGCGTGGGCTTCGGCACCTGGATCGGCCTGCTGTTTGGCACGCTCGCGAAACTCGCACTTTGCTTCACGATGGTCGGTGTTTTCGCGCTGGCGTTTGTGCTCGGCTGATGCGCTTCAAGCGTGCCCGGGAAGCAGATATAGCAGCACCGCCAGATACTGCAGAACGCTGCCGACGAGAACGAACAGGTGCCAGATCGCGTGGTGGTAGCGCAAACCGCGCCAGACATAAAAAGCGACGCCCAGGGTGTAGCTCACCCCACCGCCAAACAACAGCCATACCCCGGGGGCCGGCAACGCGGCGACCAGCGGCTTGATGGCGATGAGTCCTACCCAGCCCATGCCGATGTATAGCGCGATCATGACACCGCGCATGCGCCGCAATGGACTCAACTCGAACACCGCGCCGATCGCGGCCAGCGACCACACGACCGCGAACAGGCTCCAACCCCAGGCGCCGCGCAGCGCGATCAGCATGAACGGCGTGTAGGTGCCGGCGATCAGCAGGAAAATCGCGACGTGATCCAGTGTCCGCAGCAGCTGTTTGGCTTGCGGCTGGCGCGCTCCGTGGTAGAGCGTGGAAGTGGCATAGACGAGAATCAGCGTGACGCCGTAGACCAGGCAGGTAGCCGTTTCGCGCACGCCGCCGGCAGCGAACATCAAGCCACACAGGCCGGCAATGGCGAGCAGCAGGCCTACAGCGTGGGTGAGACTGTTGGCGAGTTCCTCGCCGGGGGTGTAGCGCGCAGTCGCCGATTGGACGCCCATCTTCCAACCCTATCGGCTTTAATGTCGCGGCGCAACAAAAACGCGGCGCCCTTGCGAGCGCCGCGTTCTTCGTCAATGCACGCTCGAATCAGTGCGCGCGCGAGATGGTGAACTTGCCGAAGGAAACGCCAAGGTTGACGCCTTCTCCCGTACCGGCCAAGGCCAGCGAAACATTGCCCTTGGTCAGCACCTGCGCGATGCCGGACTTGACCACGCCGGCATTCGCTTCGCCTTGTGCGTAGCTGCCGAACAGCTCGCCCGTGTCGTACACGTCGGAGAATTTGCCGGTGCCGCCTTCGACCTTGTATTTGCCGGCGGTGAGTCCGCCACCGACGGCGACGATGTTCACCTTGAAACTGCGCCCGTTGTTGCACGTGATCGTGCCATGGCCCTCGGCGTGCTTGTAGATCGCCGCCCAACCGGTGAGGTTGAACTTCATTTCGCAATCGATCTGGCCGGCTGCACTGGCGCGGGTGGAATACAGTGTGGACGCGGCGAGCAGGACGGATGCGGCGAATACAGGAATGTTGCGCATGTCGATTCTCCTTGTGGTGGAACCACGGTCAGTCTCGCCCAAGCGGCCTGAACCTACAACAACTCGCGGTCGGA
This sequence comes from Lysobacterales bacterium PRO7, assembly GCA_021404785.1. Lineage (GTDB taxonomy): Bacteria > Pseudomonadota > Gammaproteobacteria > Xanthomonadales > Rhodanobacteraceae > Rudaea. Next base: position 244,198 of record QWHH01000001.1, on the reverse strand, counting down.
ATCACGGAACTTTCGTGCGCGGCGCGCTAAGCTTTAGCGCAGCCCCATCGCCGGAGGATCGCCCGTGTCCGCATTCGATCTGCTGGTCCATTTGCGCGAAACCCGCGGCGAACCGCTCGCCGCGCGCGCAGCCTTCGCACTGGCGCGACGACTGGATGCGTATCTGTACGGCTTGCACGTGGCGCCGCTGGATACGGTCGCATTCAGCACGCCGGAAACGGTGGTGTTCCAGGTGCACGAGGCCGATCGCCTGTATGCGGACGCGCAAGCGCGTGACAGCTGGTGGCGCGACCTGCTCTCAGCGCACGCCGCCTGCGGCGAATGGCTCGTCGCCCAGGGTGACGCGGTCGAGGCGATGTGCCATTGCGCGCGCTGGTGCGATTTCGTCGTCGCCGAACGGCCGACGCTCAATCCCGACGCGCCGACTGGCTGGGGCACGGTGTCGCGCACCGTGTTTGGCGCGGGCATTCCCGTGCTGGTGGTGCCGGAAGCGGCGAGACTCGAAAGTCTTGGCGAGCGCATCCTCGTCGCCTGGAACCACAGTCGCGAAGCGATGCTGGCAATTCGCGGCGCCATGCCGTTGTTGGAGCGCGCGGCGCACGTGGTCGTGCTCGACGGTGCGCCGCAGACCGACGAACTCGGCACGCGCCATTTGCCGCAACTGGATTTGACCTCGTGGCTGGGACGCCACAACGTGCGCGCGGAAATCCACGCCTTCGCGCCGAAAAACGATTTCGGCGCAGCCATCCTCGCCGAAGCGCGCGCCATGCAGGCGGACATGATCGTGATGGGCGCCTGGGGCCATTCGCGCATCGCGCAACTGGTCCTCGGTGGATCGACACGCTACCTGTTCCAGAACAGCGACCTGCCGCTGCTGGTCGCGCATTGACGCGCGGCGCACGTAAACTGCGTGTCCAATTTCAAGGGATCGGCATGACTGCAAACGCGCCACGTACCTACAAATACTACGATTTCATCCTCGGCGCCTTCGTGTGCGTGCTGCTGTGCTCGAACCTGATCGGCCCGGCAAAGATCGCACAGGTGCATCTGCCCCTGATCGGCGAACTGACCTTCGGCGCCGGGGTGCTGTTCTTTCCCATCTCGTACATCTTCGGCGATATCCTGACCGAGGTGTACGGCTACGCCCGCGCGCGGCGCGTGATCTGGTCGGGGCTTGGCGCATTGGTGTTCGCCTCGATCATGGCCACCGTCGTGGTCAAGCTGCCGCCCGCCGCCGGCTGGCACGACCAGCCTGCCTACGAAACCATTTTCGGCCAGACCCCGCGCATCGTGCTGGCCTCGATCACCGCGTTCTTCTGCGGCGAATTCGTCAATTCGTATACTTTGGCAAAAATGAAATTGTGGACTGGTGGTCAGGCGCTGTGGACGCGCATCGTCGGCTCAACCATTTGCGGCGAAGGTGTGGATTCGCTGGTGTTCTATCCGCTTGCCTTCCTCGGCGTGTGGGAGACAAAGCTGGTGCTCACCGTGATGGGCTCGAACTATCTGATGAAAGTGGTGTGGGAAATCCTCGCCACACCGCTCACCTACCGCGTCGTCGCCGCGCTCAAGCGCGCCGAGAACGAAGACTTTTACGACCGCGGCACGAACTTCACGCCGTTCCAGCTTGGCGCCTGAAACAACGACGCCTCAATCCAGCCTGTTTCAATCCAGCGCGTAGCCGAACTGCTGGCGGAACTGGTCGGCGAACTCGGCGTAGGTGAAGCGCTGGTTCTGCGTGCCGGGATGCTCGATCTTGAGCGTGCCCATCAGCGAGGCGATGCGGCCGGTGGTCGGCCAGTCCATGCCGCGAGTGAGGCCGAAGATGAGGCCGGCGCGATAGGCGTCGCCGCACCCGGTGGGATCGACGATGCGGCGCTCCTGCGCGGCCGGAATCGCGTGGATCTTGCCACCTTCATGAACGGTCGAACCGCGTGGGCCTTGCGTGACGATATACGCCTTGACGCGTTTGGCGATGTCGTCGGCGCTCCAGCCGGTACGCGTTTGCAGCAGTTGCGACTCGTAGTCGTTGACGATCGCGTAGTCGGCCTGTTCGATGAACGTGCGGAATTCCTCGCCGTTGAACAGCGGCATCGCCTGGCCCGGATCGAAAATGAACGGCACGCCCATCTGCGCGAACTCGCGTGAGTGCTGCAGCATGCCGTCGCGGCTGTCCGGCGCGACGATGCCGAACGTCACGCCTTCGACATCCTTGACGTGATGCTCGTGCGAATTGAGCATCGCGCCGGGATGAAAGGCGGTAATCTGGTTGTTGTCCATGTCGGTGGTGATGAAGCACTGCGGCGTGAACAACTCGTCATAGACCAGCACCTGGTCGAGGCGGATGCCGCAGCGTTCGAGATGCTCGCGATACGGACCGAAATCCTGGCCGACCGCGCCGAACGGGATGGGATCGTCGCCGAGCAACTTCAGGTTGTACGCGATGTTGCCGGCGCAGCCACCGAACTCGCGGCGCATGCGCGGCACCAGGAACGACACGTTGAGGATATGCACCTTGTCCGGCAGGATGTGGTTGCGGAACTGGTCCGGGAAAACCATGATCGTGTCGTAGGCGAGCGAACCGCAGATCAATGCTGACATTTTGCTTTTTCCACAAGTTTATATTTTCAGTTTTTCGCGCAGCAGCGCGTTGAGTTGCTGCGGATTGCCCTGTCCGCGCAGGCGTTTCATGGCCTGACCGACAAAAAATTGCAGAAGCTTTTCGTTGCCGTCGCGGAATTCCGCGACCTGAGCCGGATGCTCCGCCAGCACCGCGTCCAGCGCGGCGCCGAGCGCTCCGGTATCGGAAATCTGACGCAGGCCGCGCGCGGTAATGATGTCGTCCGCATCGCCCTCGCCCGCCCACATCGCGGCAAATACGTCCTTGGCGATCTTGCCCGAAATCGCGCCTGCTCGCACGCGTGCGAGCAGGCGCGCCAGCGCGGGTGCATCCACGCGCGACTGCTCGATCGGCAGATTGGCCGCGTTGAGCGCGGCCGCGAGTTCGCCCAAGACCCAATTCGCGCAGGTCTTGGCGTCGCCGTCGTGCGCGGTCAGCATCGCTTCGAAATAATCCGCCGTCGCACGGTCGACACACAATTGCGCAGCGTCGGATTCGGGCAACCCAAGCGCTTCGACGTAGCGGCGCCGGCGCGCATCCGGCAGTTCCGGCAGCGCCGCGCGCACGGCGTCGATGTCGGCGTCCGTGAGGACCAGCGGTGGCAGGTCCGGATCGGGAAAATACCGATAATCGTCGGCGTCTTCCTTGCTGCGCATGGTGAAGGTGCGATGCGCGGCGGCGTCGTACAGGCGCGTTTCCTGCACGATGCTTTCGCCGTTTTCCAGCGCGCGGACCTGGCGCTCGATCTCATACTCGATCGCCTTCTCGACGAAGCGGAACGAGTTGACGTTCTTGATCTCGGTGCGGGTGCCGAGTTTGTCACTGCCCGCACGGCGCACCGACACATTCGCGTCGCAGCGGAACGAGCCTTCGGCCATGTTGCCGTCGCAGACGCCGAGCCAGCGCACAAGGGTGTGCACGGTGCGCAGGTAGGCGACCGCATCCTGCGCGCTGTGCAGCACCGGCGCGGAAACGATTTCGAGCAGGGGCACGCCGGCGCGGTTGAAGTCCAATCCGGTCGCGGCATGGAAGGCATCGTGCAGCGACTTGCCGGCGTCTTCTTCCAGATGCGCGCGCTGGATTTCCACATCCAGCGTGCGCCCATCATCCAGACGTACGGCAAGTTTTCCGTCGGCGACAATCGGCAACTCGTACTGGCTGATCTGATAACCCTTCGGCAAGTCCGGATAAAAATAATTCTTGCGCGCAAAAACACTGTGGCGCGCGATAGTCGCGTTGATCGCCAGACCGAACGCGATCGCCTTGTCGAGCACGGCGCGATTCGGCACCGGCAGCGTGCCGGGCATGGCCACGTCGAGCAGCGCCGCCTGCGTGTTCGGCTGGGCGCCATAAGCAGTGGCTGCGCCGGAAAACAGTTTCGACGCGGTCGAAAGCTGGGCGTGGATTTCCAGGCCGATGACGGGCTGCCAGCTCATGCGCGCGGCTCCCGCGTGTGCCAATCCGTCGCCGACTGGAACTGATGCGCAGCCGCCAGCAGACGCGATTCGGCGAATGCTGGTGCGATCAATTGCAGGCCAACAGGCAGATTTTCACTAAAGCCGGCTGGTATCGAAATCGCCGGCAGGCCGGCGAGATTCACCGCGACCGTGTTCACGTCGGCCGCATACATCGCCAGCGGATCGGCGGTCTTTTCGCCAAGCTTGAAGGCGACGGTCGGCGTGGTCGGCCCGGCGATCAGGTCGACCTGCTTGAACGCCTCGTCAAAATCATTGGCGATGACGCGCCGCGCGCGCTGCGCGCGCAGGTAGTAGGCGTCGTAGTAGCCCGCCGACAGCGCATAGGTGCCGACCAGAATGCGACGTTTGACCTCGGCGCCGAAGCCTTCGCCACGGCTGCGCGTGTACAAATCCTCCAGCGACTGTGGATCGGCGCAGCGGTGACCATAGCGCACGCCGTCATAACGCGCGAGATTGCTCGAGGCTTCCGCCGGCGCGATGACGTAGTACGCCGGAATCGCCAGGTGCGCGTTCGGCAATGAAACATCGACCAGCGTGGCTCCGAGTTTTTCGTACTGCGCAAGCGCCGCGCGCACCGCCGCAGCGACGCCAGGCTCGACACCGGCGCCGAAGTATTCTCGCGCGATGCCTATTTTTATACCTTGCAGCGTTGTGGATAATTCCGCATTGTAATTGTCGAGTGCCCGCGCCACGCTGGTCGCGTCGCGCGGATCGTGCCCCGCCATCGCGGATAACACGTACATGCAGTCTTGCGCGCTGCGCGCGAGTACGCCGGCGCAATCCAGGCTCGATGCGTAGGCGATCATGCCAAAGCGTGAGACGCGGCCATAGGTGGGCTTGAGTCCGGTGATGCCGCAAAACGCGGCCGGCTGACGCACCGAACCGCCGGAGTCCGTGCCGGTCGCAAACGGCACGATGCCGGCGGCAACCGCAGCGGCCGAACCGCCGGATGAGCCGCCCGGCACGCGCGTTACGTCCCAGGGATTTTTCACCGCGCCGAAATGCGAGTTCTCGCTGGACGAGCCCATCGCGAATTCGTCCATATTGGTCTTGCCGATCGACACCGCATACACGTCGCGCAAGTGTTCGACCACGCCGGCGTCGTAGGGCGGCACGAAATTTTCCAGCATGCGCGACGCACACGTGGTGCGCACGCCATGCGTGCAGAAGATGTCCTTGTGCGCGAACGGAATGCCGGCCAGCGAACCGTTCGCGAAACGCCCTTCGGCGCGCTGCGCTGTAGCAAGCGCGCCCGCTTCGTCGAGCGTGATGAACGCATTCAAGTCGGCCCGCGCACGGGCACGCGCGAGCGCCGCTTGCGCGAGTTCGACCGCCGAGGTTTTGCGCGCGCGTAAATCCTGCGCCAGTTGCGCGATGCTCGATGCCATCAGCGCCCCTAACCGATCACTTTCGGCACAGCGTACAAACCGGAACGCGCATCCGGCGCCAACGCCAGCAAGGCATCGGCGCGATTGGATTCGGTGACCGCATCGGCGCGCCAGGCCAGTGTTTGCGCCTGCGGATGCGCTAGCGGTTCCACGCCGTCGAGTGACGCATTTGCCAACTCTCCGGCCAGATCGAGCACGCGCGCCAATTCGTCCGCGATCTGTGGCGCGGCGTTCGCGTCCAGCGGCAGACGCGCAAGACGGGCGATGCGGGCAACGGTGGCGGTGTCGATCGACATGGGCAATCCGGGTCAGGGGCGGGCGACGATAGCACGGCGCGATGGTCGCGACGAGGCACGAAAAATGTGCCGCAAGCCGCATTTTAACGCCATTTTTCCTTGCTTGTGCGGCGCGGCGAAACTACACTGTCGCGCTTTCGCGATTCCGCGAAAAATCCATCACAGAGCGATTCATGTTCGGCTTAGGCAGATTCTTTTCCAACGACCTGTCGATCGACCTCGGCACGGCCAACACCCTGATTTACGTGCGCGGCCAGGGCATCGTCCTGAACGAGCCTTCCGTCGTCGCCATCCGCCAGGATCGTGGTCCCGGCGGCCCGCGCGCAGTCGCGGCAGTCGGCGGCGACGCCAAGCGCATGCTTGGACGCACTCCGGGCAACATCGTCACCGTGCGACCGCTCAAGGATGGCGTGATCGCTGACTTCTCGATGACCGAGGAGATGCTAAAACAGTTCATCAAGAAGGTGCACAAGACGCGCGTGTTCCGGCCCAGCCCGCGCGTGCTCGTGTGCGTGCCCTGCGGCTCGACCCAGGTCGAACGCCGCGCGATCAAGGAATCGGCCGAATCGGCCGGCGCGCGCGACGTGTTCCTGATCGAGGAGCCAATGGCCGCGGCGATCGGCGCCGGCATTCCGGTACACGAGGCACGCGGCTCGATGGTGCTGGACATCGGCGGCGGCACGTCCGAAGTGGCGGTGATCTCGCTCAACGGCATCGTCTACTCCGCTTCGGTACGCATCGGTGGCGACCGCTTCGACGAAGCGATCATCAACTACGTGCGCCGCAACCACGGCACCCTGATCGGCGAAGCCACCGCCGAGCGCATCAAGATGGAGATCGGCTGTGCGTTTGCCCAGACCGAAATCCGCGAGATCGAAATCTCCGGGCGCAACCTCGCCGAAGGCGTGCCGCGCATGTTCGCGATCAACTCCAACGAAATCCTTGAGGCCCTGCACGAACCGCTGCAGGGCATCGTCGGCGCGGTCAAGTCGGCGCTGGAACAGACCCCGCCGGAACTGTGTTCGGACGTGGCCGAACGCGGTATCGTGCTGACCGGCGGCGGCGCGCTGTTGCGCGATCTGGACAAGCTCATTTCCGAGGAAACCGGCCTGCATGTGCATGTCGCCGACGATCCGCTGACCTGCGTTGCGCGCGGCGGCGGGCGCGCATTGGAACTGATCGATCAGCACGGGAGCGATTTCTTCGCGCCCGAATGAGGCCGGAAGTTTCGTAAACTGCGCTCATCATGGCGCTAACCCGCAACGAAGCCGCACCGCTATTCAGCCCCGACACGGCGAACACGCTGCGCCTGATCGCCTATCTGGCCCTGGCCATCGCGTTGATGGTCATCGACCATCGCAACGGCTGGCTCGTGCAGGTGCGCTATTTCGCCAGCGCGGCCGTGGAGCCGATGTACCGGCTCGCGGCCCTGCCTTCGCGGCTGGCGCGCAGCGCCGGCGATGCGATGTCCGATCGCACGCGCCTGAACCAGCGCAACGCCGAGCTCGAGCGCGAATTGCTGCTCGCGCAAGCGCGCCTGAATCGTCTGCAATCCGTGCGCGACCAGAACGAGCGCCTGCAGCAATTGCTCGAAGCCCAACGCAGTCTCGACCTCGGCGTGCAACTGGCGCGGATCATCGACGTGGACACCGACCCGTTCCGCCATCGTGTCACGATCGACGCCGGCGCTCGTCAGGGCGTGGCCGTCGGCGAGGCCGTACTCGACGCGCACGGCGTGATGGGCCAGATCGTCGAAGTGCTGCCGAACACGGCCACCGTGATGCTGATCACCGACCCGGCGCACGCGCTGCCGGTCAAGAGCGAGCGCACAGGCCTGCGCGCGATCGCGCGCGGCAACGGCGCGCTGGATTCGCTGGAATTGCCCAATGTTCCGATCAGCGCCGACATCAAGCCCGGCGACATGCTCGTGACCTCTGGCTTGGGCGGGCATTTCCCGGCGGGCTTCCCGGTCGGCACGGTGCGCAACATTCGCAATGACGCCAGCGGCATGTTCGCGGTGGCGACGGTCACGCCAAGCGCAGCATTGGATCGCAGTGGCGAAGTACTGATCCTGCACAACCTGCCCGATCCGGTCGGCCCGCCTCGGCCGGCGCCGGCCGAGGGACCGCCCGCAACGGCGGCGCAACCATGAACCGGATGCGCGCCAACGATTGGCTGTTCTGGGGCAGCATCGCGGCCTGCTACCTGTTGCAACTGATGCCATTGCCGCAGGCCATGCTGCCGCTCAAACCGTGGTGGCTGGCATTGGTGTTGATGTACTGGACGCTCGAGGCGCCTGACTATGTCAACCTGGGCCGTGCTTTTGTGCTCGGCCTCGTCGGCGACGTGTTCAGCGGCGACCTGCTCGGCGAACAGGCGCTGCGTTTGTGCGTGTTCTGCTTCATCCTGTTGCGTTTCCGCGCGCGCTTGCGCTTCTTCCCGATGTGGCAACAGGCACTGGCGGTACTCGCGCTGCTGCTCAACGACCGCGTCGTCCTGCTTGCGATCCGCGCAGCGGACGGGCAGCTGGTGCCGGCGGCGAGTTACTGGCTCGCGCCGTTCATCGGCATGCTCGCATGGCCGTGGGTGTTCCTGCTGCTCGACGATGCGCGCGCGCGCCTGCGCGTCCGCGACGCATGAAAAAGCGCAAGGCGAAACCGCGCAAGTTAAAGGATGCGCAGGTCGAGGCCGCGCGCTTCGGCAAGCGCTCGCTTGCGGGTTTCCTGCTGATCGCGCTGTGCCTGTCGGGCCTGGCCGCGCGCTTCTGGTTCCTGCAGGTCACACGTCATGCCGAGTTCGCTGCGCGATCGAACAGCAACCGCATCTCGGTGCGCAGCATCCCGCCCACGCGCGGCCTGATCTACGACCGCAACGGCGTGCTGCTGGCCGAGAACGTGGCCGCGTTCCGCCTCGAAGTGGTGCCTGAGCAGGTTCAGGACATGACCACGATGCTCGCCGCGCTCGGCCATGTGATTGCGTTGTCGGACGACGACATCGAGCGCTTCGCCGCGCTGCGCAAGAGCAAGCGCGCGTTCGACAGCATTCCGCTGCGTCTGAAGTTGTCGGAAGACGAAATCGCGCGGTTTTCCACCCAGCGCTGGCGTTTTCCCGGCGTTGACGTGGTGCCGTACCTGACCCGCGCCTACCCGCGCGGCGCGGATTTCGCGCACGTGATCGGCTACGTCGGCCGCATCGACGCGGCCGACGCGACCACGCTCGACGCCGACCAGTACGCCGGTACCACGCAGATCGGCAAGACCGGCATTGAGCGCAGTTACGAAGACGAATTGCACGGCCGCCCGGGTTACGAGCAGGTCGAGGTCAACGTCGACAAGCGCGTGATCGGCAAGCCGATCAGCCGGGTCGCGCCGACGCCCGGAAAAAACCTGTACCTGAGCATCGACGCGCGCCTGCAGCGCGCCGCGCAGGACGCGCTCGCCGGACGGCCCGGCGCGGTGGTCGCGATCGATCCGCGCAACGGCGAAGTGCTGGCGCTCGCGAGCGCTCCGAGCTTTGATCCGAACCTGTTCGTCAACGGCATCGCGCACGCGGATTACGCCGCGCTGTTGAACAACCCGGACAAGCCCCTGCTCAATCGCGCCATCGCCGGCGGTTTCACGCCGGGCTCGACGGTCAAACCGTATCTTGGCCTCGGCGGCCTCGAACTCGGTCTGCGCAAACCGCAGGACACGGTGCTGTCGACCGGCGAGTTCTTCATCCCCGGCCAGTCACGCGGCTACCGCGACGACGTGCGCGGCGGCCAGGGCCTGGTCAACCTGCGCCAGGCGATCGCGCGTTCGGTCAACACGTATTTCTATTCGCTCGCGCTGGACATGGGCATCGACCGCTTCAGCGCGTGGATGGCCAATTTCGGTTTCGGCAAACCCACCGGCATCGACCTGCCCGGCGAAGCATCTGGCGTCTTGCCGTCGAAAGCGTGGAAACGCGGCCGCTTCAACCAGCCGTTTTATCCCGGCGAAACCGTAATTGCCGGCATCGGCCAGGGCTACTGGGTGATCACGCCGGTCCAGCTCGCCAACGCGCTGTCCACACTCGCCGATGGCGGCGTGCGCCGCGTGCCGCATCTGCTGCACGCGCTGCAGGATGGACTGAACGCGCCTCGCGTGACCGTACCGCAACCCAAACCGGCGCCGAACTTCATCCGCAATCCGGCCGACTGGGACGCGGTGCGCCAGGGCATGATCGACGTGGTCAACGATCCGTCTGGCACCGCGCACGGCCTCGGCGACGGATTTCCTTACGTCATCGCCGGCAAGACCGGGACCGCCGAACGTTTTTCGCGCACCGGCGAGGAATGGACCAACATCGCGACGTCCGCGGTCAGCCGCCACGAGGTGCTGTTCGAAGCATTCACGCCGGCCGATGCGCCGCGCGTCGCCGTGGTCGTCGCGCTCAAGGAAGGCCGCTCCGGCGCCTACGACGCGGCGCCGATCGCGCGCCGCATCCTCGACGAATGGCTCAAGGACGACGATGGAGGCGCACCATGAATGTGCACCCGCTGCACCGCCTGCGCGCGTGGCTGCGCCACAGCCTGCGCGAACCGCGCCTGGACCTGCCGCTGCTCGGCGCCTTGATCGCACTCGCACTGATCGGCCTGATCACGCTGTACAGCGCCAGCGACCTGGACCGGCGCCTGGTGCTGAACCAGTCCCTGCGCTTCGCCCTGGGCGGCGTGCTGCTGTTGCTGCTCGCGCGCGTGCCGCCAAATGTGTTGCGCAACTGGACACCGTGGCTGTACCTGGGCAGCCTCGCCCTGCTGGTCGCGGTGGCGCTGCACGGACAGGGGCGCGGCGCGGATCGCTGGTTGAATCTCGGCGTGGTGCGTTTCCAGCCATCGGAACTGGTCAAGCTGACCTTGCCGATGATGATCGCCTGGTACTTGCACGCGCGTGAACTGCCGCCGCGCTGGCTCACCCTTGGCGCGGTCGCGATGCTGATCGGCGCGCCGGCGCTGTTGATCGCCCGCCAGCCGGACCTGGGCACCGCCTTGCTGGTCGTCGCCAGCGGCGTGTTCGCCGTATTCCTCGCCGGACTGGCGTGGTGGCGCATCTTCATCGTGCTCGGCGCGGCCGCGGGCGCGGCCCCGCTGCTGTGGCATTTCATGCACGAATACCAGCGCGACCGCTTGCGCATGTTCCTCAATCCGGAAGCAGATCCGCTTGGCAACGGCTGGCACATCATCCAGTCGGAGATTGCAGTCGGCTCCGGCGGCATCACCGGCAAGGGCTGGCACCAGGGCACGCAATCACGCCTGGAATTTTTGCCCGAGCACACCACCGACTTCGTGTTCGCGGTGTTCTCCGAGGAATGGGGGTTGATCGGCGTGATCGCGCTGCTCGCGCTATACCTGTTCATCGTCGGTCGCGGACTGGTCATCGCCGCAAACGCGCGCGAAACCTATTCGAGGTTACTCGCCGGATCCATCAGCATGGCGTTCTTCGTCTACGTGATGGTGAACGGCGGCATGATCACCGGCCTGTTGCCCGTGGTTGGCGTGCCATTGCCGCTGATCAGTTACGGCGGCACGTCCGCAGTTTCGCTGTTGGCCGGATTCGGCGTGTTGATGTCGATCCACGCGCACCGCAAGTTCATGTCTGGATGATCGTGATTGGACGAAGCAGCGCATGCTAAGCTTTCACGCAATGTTTTTTTGCGGCAGCAGCATGCGGCGCGGATTCACGTTCTTCCTGCTATTCCTGTTTTGCGCGACGCTGGCGACGGCAACATCGGCGCAGCTCGCCCCCGATCCCGGCGCGGCGGAAAAACAGTTCGCGCAGATGATGGCGAGCGAGCATGGCCTCGACGCCACGGCGGTGCTTGAAACCCTGCATCGCGCGCAGTACCGGCAAAGCGTGATCGACACAATGACGCGCCCGGCCGAAGCCAAGCCGTGGAAGGACTACCGGCCGATCTTCGTCACCCAGCGGCGCATCGACGACGGCGCGGCATTCCTGGAAGCCAATCGCGCCCTGCTCGAGCGCACCGGCAAGCAATACGGACTGCCGCCGCAGATGATCACGGCCATCATCGGTGTGGAGAGCAACTACGGCCGCACACTGATGCGCTATCGCGTGCTCGACGCCCTGGTCACGCTCGCGTTCTACTACCCGCCGCGGCAAACGTATTTTCGTTCCGAACTCGCGCAATTGCTGTTGCTGCATTCGGCCGCGTTTCCGTACGCGCCCGAGGAGCTGATGGGTTCGTATGCCGGCGCGATGGGCTGGCCGCAATTCATGCCCTCGAGCGTGGCCAAGTACGCACGCGATGGCGACGGCGACGGCAAGATCGATTTGTGGAATTCACTGCCGGACATCTGCGCCAGCATCGCCAACTACTTCGAAGCGTTCGGTTGGCAGACCGGCGCACCGGTAGCGCTGCGCGCGACCGTCGCCGCGAATGCGCGCACGATCGATCCGAAAGGCCTGGATCCCGTCTATCCGCTGCAGCAGCTCGCCGAATGGGGCTATACCACGGATGCGAAGCTCGATCCGGCGACGCCGGCGACGCTGGTCCGGCTCGACGGCGAAGCCGGTCCGGAAGTGTGGATCACGTTCCGCAATTTCTGGGTGATCTCGCGCTATAACAAGAGCCCACTGTATTCGATGGCGGTGTACCAATTGAGCGAGGCGATCGCTGCTGCGGCGCGCACGCCATGATCGATTGGCGCGTCCGCGCCGTCGTCGTCTTCGCGTTGCTTGCGCTCGGTGGTTGTTTCCATCGGCAAGCGATGCGCCCGTCGGCTTCACCCGCGCAGACGACCGCGCCGCGCGAATCCGGCGGACGTTACGCGCAGGCGAATGATTCCACGCCTGCGCAGGTTCCGGACATCAGCAAGATTGCCGAACCCGTGCCGCGCGATGAGCCGCGCTCGGTCTACGGCAACAAGTCGCCGTACAAGGTGCTTGGCGAAACCTATCGCGTGCTGCCGAGCTGCAAGGGTTACGACGAGCGCGGTCTGGCCTCGTGGTACGGCAACAAATTTCACGGCTACACCACGTCGAATTTCGAGAAATACGACATGTATGCCTACAGCGCCGCGAGCAAGGTGCTGCCGATTCCCTGCTACGTGCGCGTGACCAACCTGGAAAACGGCCGCAGCGCGATCGTACGCGTCAACGACCGCGGTCCGTTTGTTTCGAATCGGATCATCGATCTGTCCTTCGTCGCCGCGATCAAGCTCGGCGTGTATCCGAAGGGCACCGCAATGGTCGAGGTGCGCGGCATTGATCCCGATCATCCGGGTCGCGACACGGAACCCACGCGCAGCGCTGCGGTCTCAAGCGCGCCAGCGAAAACGCCCAAACCCCTGCTATACCTGCAAGTCGGCGCGTTCGCGGATCCCGCCAACGCCGAGCGCGCGGCGGGCAAGGTACGCGGCGCGCGGCTGGGCAACGTGCAAGTGGTAAGCGTGCAGACGGGCGGCAAACCCTTGCGCCGTGTGCGCCTCGGGCCACTCAAGGACGCCGCCGAAGCCGACGCGCTGACGCCGAAGTTGCGCGCACTGGGCTTGGGTGAAGTGAAGGTTTCAATAGATAATTGACGCGACGATCCACCGGGGATGGATCCGATACCAAAAACCCTGACGGATTGGATGATGAAATTCCTGTACCCGCTTTGCATTGCCGCATTCCTGATTCTTGCCACGACCGCAGCGCCCGCATCTGCCGCTCCGCACAAGCACAAGAAGGCGGCGGCCGCGGCCACTGCTGCACCTGCCGCAGCGGCGGCGGCAACGCCAGCCGAAGCGCCGGCCAATAATTCGAGCCCGGCGCAGGCGAACGCGAACCTGCCCGTGCCAAACCCGAATCCCGGCGCGCGACCGGCGCCGGGTGCGCTGAATGTCCCGGTACCTCCAGCGCCGACCTTCGACGCCAAGGCCTGGGTGTTGATGGACTACGCGACCGGCCAGATTCTTGCCGAAAACAACGCCGACACGCGCGTGGAGCCGGCCTCGATCACGAAGATGATGACCGGTTACATCATCTCGGCGGAACTGGCCGCCGGCAAGATCAAGCTCGATGATCCGGTGCTGGTCAGCGAACATGCCTGGCGCGCGGGCGGCGCCGGCACGGACGGTTCGACCACGTTCCTGAAGGTGAACTCGCAGGTGCCGCTGAAGGACCTGCTCTACGGCATGATCATCCAGTCGGGCAACGACGCCGCGATCGCGCTGGCCGAACACGTCGCCGGTTCCGAGGCCACGTTCGCCAACCTGATGAACGAATACGCGGCCAAGCTCGGCATGACCGGCACGCATTTCGTCAACGCAACGGGACTTCCGGATCCGAACCATTATTCGACAGCGCACGACATCGCGGTGCTGTCGCGCCATGTGATCCACGACTATCCGAACGAATACGCGATCTATGCGATCAAGGAATTCGAGTGGAACGGCATCACCCAGCACAACCGCAACGCCCTGCTGTGGCGCGACGGCAGTGTGGACGGACTCAAGACCGGCCACACCAAGGAAGCCGGTTTCTGTCTCGCCACCTCGGCCAAGCGCGACGACCAGCGCCTGATCGCCGTGGTCATGGGCGCGCCCAGCGACAAGCAGCGCGCGGACGACAATCAGGCACTGCTCAACTACGGTTTTCGCTTTTTCGAAACCCACGAGTTGTACGCGGCGAACAAACCGCTGGCCACGCCGGAGTTGTGGAAAGGTGTGGACAAGACGCTGCCGCTCGGCGTCGCCGACGACGTGCTGGTGACCATGCCGCGTGGTCGCTACAAGGATCTGAAAGCCAGCCTGAAACTGCCCGGGCGCCTGATCGCGCCGTACAAGAAGGGCCAGCAAGTCGGCACGCTTGATGTAGTGCTCGATGGAAAACCGCTGCTCGAGCGCCCGCTGGTCGCGCTCGCCGATGCGCCCGAAGCCGGATTCTTCGGCCGCATGTCCGACGGCATCTGGCTGTGGTTCAAGGGCGACCAGAAAGTGGAAATAGCATCCACCCCGAATACGCAGTGAGGATCGCGCCATGAAATCGCTCGACGATATCGCGCCGCAGAATCCGCAGCAGGGATTCCAGTTTCCCGGCGTGTTCGAGATCACCGCGATGGGCAATGCGCGCGCCCAGCTCGAGGATGAAGTACAGCGCATCATCCGCGACGCCGGCCTCGAAGTATTGGCAGAAGCCGTGCGCGTACGACCCTCGCGCGAGGGCAACTTCGTATCGGTGACGGCGAGCTTCCTGTGCCCGACGCGCGCGAAGTACGACGAGATCCACGCCGCGCTGCGCGCGCATCCGGACATCCGCTGGACGCTGTAACACCGTGACCGACCTGCTCGTCCACCGCCTGTCAGGACTGTCGCCCTACGAACCGGTATGGCGCGCGATGCAGGCATTTACCGATGCGCGCACGCCGCAGACGACGGATGAACTGTGGGTCGTCGAACACACGCCGGTGTTCACGCTCGGCCAGGCCGGCAAATGGGAACATGTACTCAATCCGGGTGATATTCCCGTCGTTCCGGTCGATCGCGGCGGTCAGGTGACGTATCACGGGCCCGGCCAGATCGTGGCCTATCCGCTCATCGACCTGCGCCGCGCCGGCATCGGCGTGCGCGACTACGTGCAGCGCATCGAACAGGCCGTGATCGACACCTTGGCCGAATGGAATATCACTGCTGCGCGACGCGACGGCGCGCCGGGCGTCTACGTGAACGGCGCGAAGATCGCCGCGCTCGGCATCCGCGTGCGCCGTGGCTGCACGTTTCATGGCCTGGCGTTCAATATTGCGATGGATCTGGAACCTTTCCATCGCATCAACCCCTGCGGTTTTCAGGGCCTGCAAGTCACGCAAGTGCTAGACTTGGGCGGCCCGTCGCGGCTGGCCGACGTGGAATCCGTGCTGGTGGCCGAGTTGGCGCGCCAATTCGGCTTGCAAGCACTGCCGGCCACCCCAACACTGACTTTCGGCGCTGGCGCACAATCCGCCGCTCGCGCTAGCGTGACGGCATAAGCGCAGACTCCGTCCAACCCGATGCGGGAAACTCCGGATTCCCGCATGCCGTCCGATCATCCTGGAACTCGACACCATGTTGAAAATCTCCGCCCTTCGCCAACTCGCCGGCATCGCGTTGCTGGCATGCGCCGCGAGCGTTGCCGCCAAACCGGCGGCAGACGCGACCCGCGACGTCGTGCTCAAGCCGACCACCGACCAGGCACAGGCTGCGCTGCTCGCCACCCGCTTCCTCACCCGCTTCCATTACAAGGCCGAGCCGCTCGACGCGTCGATGTCGCAGAAGATTTTCGACCGCTACTTCGATTCGCTCGACGGCGACCGTCTGTTTTTCCTGCAATCCGACATCGATCGCTTCGCGCCGGATCGCGACAAGCTCGGCGATGACATCTACGACGAAAACCTGTCGGTGCCGTTCGCGATCTTCAACTTGTACGAGCAACGCGTGGCCGAGCGTACGCAATACGCGCGCGATCTGCTCAAGAAGGGCTTCGATTTCGACAAGGATGAAACCTACGCTTACCAGCGCGACAAGGCGCCGTGGCCCAAGACCACGGCCGAACTCGACGACCTGTGGCGCAAACGCGTGAAAAACGACTGGCTGCGCCTGAAACTGGCCGGCCAGGACGACGCGAAGATCCGCCAGACCCTGGACAAGC
Source organism: Lysobacterales bacterium PRO7 (assembly GCA_021404785.1). Taxonomy (GTDB): domain Bacteria; phylum Pseudomonadota; class Gammaproteobacteria; order Xanthomonadales; family Rhodanobacteraceae; genus Rudaea. The sequence continues at coordinate 227,773 of QWHH01000001.1, read as the reverse complement.
GTTACGCCAACTACCTGGATCGCATCCGCCAGATCGATTCGGAAGACGTGTTCCAGACCTTCATGAACGCATACGCGCTGTCGATTGATCCGCACACGAATTATCTGGGCCCGCGCGCCAGCGAAAATTTCGACATTGCGATGAAGCTGTCGCTGGAAGGCATCGGCGCGGTGCTGCAGCGCGACGACGACTACACCGCAATCCGCGAGATCGTGCCGGGCGGCCCAGCCGCGCTGTCGGGCAAGGTCAAGGCCGGCGACCGCATCGTCGGCGTTGGCCAGGGCGCGAACGGCTCGATCACGGACGTGGTCGGTTGGCGCCTGGACGATGTCGTGGACCTGATCCGCGGCCCGAAGGACACCACGGTGCGCCTGGAAGTGCTGCCCGTCGATGCCGGTCCCGACGGCAAGCACGAGCTCGTATCGCTGGTGCGCAAGAAGGTCAGCATCGAGGAACAGGCGGCCAAGAGTTCGGTCATCGACATCAAGGACGGCGACGCCACGCGCAAGATCGGCGTGATCACGCTGCCGACCTTCTACGAGGATTTCGACGCGCGCCGCCGCGGCGACAAGAACTACAAGAGCGCCACGCGCGATGTCGCCAAGCTGCTCGACGGGCTCAAGGCGCAGCATGTCGATGCCGTGCTGATGGATCTGCGCAACAACGGCGGCGGCTCGCTGTCGGAGGCGATCGACCTGACCGGCCTGTTCGTCGGCAAGGGTCCGGTCGTGCAGGTGCGCAACGCTGACGGCCGTGTCGAAGTCGGCCGCAACACGCACCAGGCCATGGACTGGAGTGGCCCGTTCGCGGTGCTGGTCAATCGCAATTCGGCCTCGGCGTCGGAAATCTTCGCCGGCGCGATCCAGGATTACGGTCGCGGCCTGATCATCGGCGAGCAGACCTACGGCAAGGGCACGGTGCAGAATCTGGTCGACCTCGACCAGATGTCGCCGAACGAAAAGCCGGCGTTCGGCGAACTGAAGATGACGATCCAGCAATTCTTCCGCGTCGATGGCGCATCCACCCAGCTCAAGGGCGTGACGCCCGACATCGCGTTTCCGGTGACCGGCGATTTCGCCCAGAACGGCGAATCGACGAACAAGAATGCGCTGGCGTGGGCGTCGATCGCGCCGGCCGACTACACGCCGACGTCGGATTTGAAATCGATCCTGCCGATGCTCAAGTCCATGCACGATGCGCGCGTGGCCAGGGAGAAGCCGTGGCAGGCCTACGAGGCGGACGTGACCGACGCACGCAAGCTGCGTGCGGAGACTTCCATCTCGTTGAACGAAAAGCTGCGCCGCGCCGAACGCGACGCGCGCGAGAAAACCTTCAAGGAACGGCATCCTGATCTTGCCAAAAACGATGCGGCGGTGAAACCTTCCGACGCCACCGCGCAAACCGGCGACAACAGCAAGCGCGCGCATGTCGACCAGGTCAGTCCTGCCGCCGTGCAGACCGACAAGGCTGCGGTCAAGCCGCAGCCGGCCGTCCCCAATCCAAACCAGGACGACGGCCTGCAAGCCGACGAACGCAGCATCAAGACCGATCTGGCCGACGAGAAGGCGCGCAAGGCCGAGAAGGACGTGGTCCTGCACGAGGTGGCGAACATTCTCGCCGACGAAGTCAATCTGCTAAGTGCGGATACCAAGCTCGCCGCGCGTGCGCTGCCGCATGCAGCGACAGACAAGCCGGCCGTGGATTGAGCGCTACTTCGCGTAGCGCCCTTTCACCATCGCGAACATCGCCCGCAAACCCTGCGCCTCGCCGCCTTTCGGGCGACCGGGCCGGTCGGCGTCGTTCCATGCGTACACATCCACATGCATCCACGCCTGGGACGCGGGCACGAAGCGCTGCAGATACAGTGCCGCGGTAATCGCGCCGGCATGTTTGGATGGTCCCGCATTGGCGATGTCGGCGATGTGTGACTCGAGCATGCGCAGGTATGGCTGCCACAGCGGCATGCGCCACAGCGGATCGGCTTCGCGCTCACCGGCAGCGAGCACGGCCTGCGCCAACTCGTCGCGATTGGTGAACACGGCCGGCAGCTCCGGGCCGAGCGCCACGCGCGCGGCGCCGGTCAGCGTGGCGAAATCCAGGATCAGGTCGGGCTTTTTCTCGGCCGCATAAGCGAGTGCGTCGCACAGAATCAGGCGTCCTTCGGCGTCGGTGTTGTCGACCTCGACCGTGATTCCGGCGCGCGTGCAGATGACTTCGCCGGGGCGATAGGCCTCGCCCGACACGGAATTTTCCACGGCGGGAATCAGCAGGGTCAACCGCACCGGGAGTTTCGCCTGCATGATCAGGCCAGCCAGCGCGATCGCATGCGCCGCGCCGCCCATGTCCTTTTTCATCCAGCGCATGCCATCGGCGGCCTTGAGGTCCAGGCCGCCGGTATCGAAACACACGCCCTTGCCAACCAGCACCAGGTGCGGATCGCGAGCATTGCCCCAGTTCAGTTCCGCCAATCGCGGTTCACGATGGCTGGCGCGGCCGACCGCGTGGATGGTTGGAAAATTCGCCTTGAGCAACGCGGCGCCTGCCCATTCACGGAATTTCGCGCGATGCCGGCGCGCCAGCGTCGCGACTTGCGCCGTCAATTCGGCGGGCCCCATGTCTTGGGTGGGTGTATTGACGAGGTCGCGCACCTGCGCAATCCCTTCCAAATACGGCCCAACAGCGCGCAACGTGTTGGCATCTACGGTCAAATTGGCGGCATCACGCGCGGATTTGCGATATTTGGCAAACCGATAAGCGCCCAATCCCCAGCCGAGGGCAACACGGATCGGATCCAGCGTAATACCGGCGTCGCTTAGCCGATACGTCCCTGTTGGCAATCCAAACGGCAGGCTGGACAAGGCGTAGACATCGTCCGGCCTCCCGATTCCTGCCATTACTGCGCGCAACTGTCCTTTTGTGTCAGGCAGCGCGCAGCTGGTGCCGGGCCTGGCGCGAAACCCGCTTGCGTCGATCCATTGTTTCGCGTTGCCACCAAGGCGACGGACAATCGTGTCGAGATTTGCCGCATCCGTGGCAATCAAGTCGATTGCGTTTCGGCCGGTGGTTACCAATCCATGCATTGTCGATTCCTCAAGATGTCGTCGATTCAAGGCGTTATGCCAATGATTTGCGACGTTACATCCGATAAAGCAGGGACTATGCCAACGCAGGGCTCGCGGCAGGTTGCAGCAACCTTTCGGCGAGTTCGTGCAAGTTCTTGACGTGGATGTGAGGCGGCGCAGCGCCGATCCAGAGCGCGTCATTGCGATTGAGCCACGCGCTCTTCAGGCCAGCGGCATTCGCGCCGGCGACGTCGAGTTGTGCATCGTCGCCGACGTGCAAGACCGCTCCTGCAGGCAGGTTAAGTCCCTCGCAGGCAGCGCGGAAGATGGCCGGGTCGGGCTTGCCCACGCCGCAATCGCGTGCGCTGATGCTGAAGCGGAAAAACCGGTCGATCCCGATCCGGCGCAGGTCCGCATTGCCATTGCTCAGCGATACCAGCGGATAGCGCGCGGCCAGGCGTTCCAGCGCCGGCAACGCATCCGCATAGCATTCCACCTCGTTGCGCGCGGTGAAGTATTCGGCGTAGGCGTCTTCGACATGCGCCATCGTGTAGCCGTGCGGGATCAGCGCCCGCTCCAGGGTCAGGCGGCGCTGCTCGGTGAAATCATGGGCCAGATGCGGATGGTCCGCCGCGATGCGCTCGCGCAACGCGCGCATGCTCAGGATCGGGTATGCCGCCGCCGCACGCGGGCAATGGATCTGCAACCACGCGTCCAGGCGCTCCTCGGCGCGCGCGATCACCGGTTCGATCGGCCACAGCGTGTCGTCGAGATCCAGCGTGATCGCGGCAATTTCCATCTCAGCCGCCGCCATCCGCGGGCGGATCGGCCTTGGGCTGCTTGGCGGCTTTCAGGCGTGCAGCCTCGACCCTGGCTTGTTGCGTCTCCGGCGACTTCGGCGCCTCGCGGGTCAACATGTCCAGGGTCGCATTCGGCGCCGACACCGGTCGGCCTTGCACGGTCAGCGTGGGCGGTTTCAGGCGCTCCTCGACGAACGCGATGCGCGCGTCCTGCTTGCTCGTCGACAGGTCGGGAGCGTCTGCGTTCGGCACCAGCCCCTGCTCGCGCAGGACCGCCTTGCCGGCGTCGCTGTCCGCGAACGCGACGAATTTTTCCACTTCGGCATTGTGCACGCCGTCGCTGCGCGCGGCGAGGTAGATTGCCGAATACAGCGGATAGGAACCATCCGCAACACTGGCCGTCGATGCGCGCACGCCTTCCACGCTGAGCATTTTCACCTTGGGATTGTGCGCGACACCCGAAAGCGTGCTCATGCCCAACCCGTTTGCGTTCAGTTCGATGTCTTCTTCGAGCTTTTCGGTGTTCACGTACATACGCGAAACGGACACGTTCTGGTCGCCATAGTGGAACAGCAACAGGCGCGTGGAATATTCCACGCCGTCCAGCGGCGCGGCGACGCCGTCGAGATTGATAGGAGCATCGTTGCCGCCGAGATCCTTCCAGTTCGTGATGCGTCCCAGGTACACGTCATGCAACTGTCTGAGCGTAATGTTGCTGACCGGATTGGCCGCTTCCACGATTGGCACCAGCGCATCCCAGGCCACCGGATAGAAATTCGTGCCCTGCTCCTCGGCGCGGCCCGGCATCGCCGCGCGTGCACTGGCAGCAACATCGGCGGTTCCGGCGTGCACGGCATCCAGACCGGAAATCGTGCTGAAAGGCTGGACTTCGACACGGCCATCGCCAGCTTTTTCGAATGCCTTGGCCAGGGCTTCGTAAATGCGGGTCGTCGAATGATCGCCGCGCAGGATGATGCTCGGCCCGACCGGCGCCTTGGCGGCCTTCGCGGAAGACGCCTGCGACTTGGCGGGAGCGGCGGCAAGCGCGCCGCCAGCGATGACCAGACAAAGCAGCCCGAGACTGCGGGCGATGGAGCGAATCGACACGATCGAATACCTCTGCGAACACGGACGAACCTGACTTCGATTATAGTCCCTGGCGCTTCAGCGCAGCGGCACGAACAAGGCGTCGCGACCACGCACGATCGAAAGCAGCGCCTGGCCTGGAAGTCGCCGCAACAGCCCATGCAAGTCATTCAGGCCGCCGACATCGGCCTGGTTGACGCCCACGATCAGGTCGCCCGGGCGAAGTCCGTTTTTCTGCGCGCGGCTGTTCGCGGCGATGCGATCCACGCGCACGCCGGCCAAGCCGTCGCGACGGACATTGGGGTCGACTTCGGACAACTGCGCCCCATGCAGGCGGGCATCGATGCTGGCGCCTTCGGCGCTGGCGGTCTTGTCCGCATCAAGCCGGGTGACGACGCGCAGGGCCTTGCCATCGCGCAGCAGTTCCAGCGTCACATTCGAACCCACCGGCAGGATGCCTTGCGCATTCATGAGGTCGCCGGCATTGCGCACCGGTTTGGCATTGACCGCGGTCACCACATCGCCCGGCGCGACTCCGGCCGCCGCCGCGGGCGATCCCGTGCGCACGCGCGTGACCAATGCGCCGGCACCCACGTCCATTCCCAGAGCAGCTGCGATGTCGGGAGTTATGTCCTGCGCGGAAAGCCCGAGCGAACCGTGCGCAACGGTGCCCGTTGCGATGAGCTGGCGCATGACCTGGCTGGCGAGGTTGGCGGGAATCGCAAAACCGATACCGACATTGCCGCCGGATGGCGAGTAGATCGCCGAATTGATGCCGACGAGTTCGCCACGCAGGTTGACCAGGGCGCCGCCGGAATTGCCCGGATTGATCGATGCGTCGGTCTGGATGAAGTTCTGGTAGCCCAGGCCACGCAAGCCGCTTCGGTTGAGCGCAGAGACGATGCCGGAGGTAACGGTCTGGCCGAGGCCGAACGGATCACCCAGTGCGACGACAAAATCGCCGACGCGCAATTGGCTGGAATCGGCGAGTGCGAGCGCGCTGAGGTTGTCCGCCGGGATGCGGATCACCGCAATATCGGTATCCGGATCGGTGCCCACGACCTGAGCCTTGAGCGTGCGTCCGTCGTGCAAGGTCACGGCGATGTCATCGGCACCGGCGATGACGTGGTTGTTGGTAAGCACGTAGCCTTTCGCCGCGTCGATGATGACGCCCGAGCCCAGCGATTGCTCGATGCGCTCACGCGGCATGTCCGGCATGCCGAAAAACTGGCGGAAGAACGGATCCTCCATCAGCGGGTTGCGTACCCGCACCCGGGTCTTTGAGTTGATATTGACCACCGCGGGCATGACCTTGGCCAGCATCGGTGCCAGCGATGGCAACGGCTGGCCGTCGACCGCGACCGGCAAGGTGCCGGCCGCGCTCGTTTCCGGGCGCAGGCCCGTCCACAAGGCAATGGCCGCAAGCACGGCGAAAACAGCTCCAAACAGGGAAATCCGTGGTCGAATCGACATGACGAAGTCCTCGAACTGATATGAATCGGCGCCGCAACAGACCATTTTTGGGCAAAACGGTTTCGCATTCACCATGATCCACCGCCGAGCGTGCCTGCTGTTCGCTCGGCAGCGCGCGCAAATCTTCGCGTGTAGCTCGAAAATTCCTGCGCAATCGCTTGAAAAACCGGAATAAAAAAAATCTTTTGACAAGGCCAATTCGATGGCGTAACTTCCTCGTCTCGAACACAATATCTTGTGTTCGAATGCGGCGGGTAGGCCCAAATCATGGGGTTTGGCAATCGGCACGGTGACCCGCCAGCAGCGGGCCGGAGAGTCGAATAACGACGAGGAATCAACGCACAGCGCTTGCCCCGGGCTTCCACCCGGCATAGCGCCGACGGGACGTTTTTCGCGGTAACGCAGCGGATGCGCAGCGGTCAAAAAAGAAATGAAAAAGCAGCGGCACATTGCAACACTTAGGGAGAACAACAAAAAAATGAGCACCGTGCGTATCGAGGCCCTGAACCGTGACGCGGCCGCGCCCATCCCCATGCAACCGGCATCCCGGGACATCTGGGACAAGAAATACCGGCTCAAGACCAAGCAGGGCGAGCCCGTTGATGCCGACATCGATCACACCTACCAGCGTGTCGCCAAGGCGCTGGCCGAGGCCGAAGTCACCACGGAAAAGCAGAAATACTGGTATGAACGCTTTCTGTGGGCGCTGCGCCGTGGCGCGATCCCGGCCGGACGCATCACCTCCAATGCCGGCGCGCTCGAGCACAAGCCGGCCACGTCCACGATCAACTGCACGGTGTCGGGCACGATCGAGGACTCGATGGATGGCATCCTCGAGAAAGTCCACGAGGCCGGCCTGACGCTGAAGGCCGGCTGCGGCATCGGCTACGAATTCTCGACCTTGCGCCCGCGCGGCGCGTTCGTCGCCGGCGCCGGCGCCTACACGTCCGGCCCGATGTCGTTCATGGATATCTACGACAAGATGTGCTTCACCGTGTCCTCGGCGGGCGGGCGCCGCGGCGCGCAGATGGGCACGTTCGACGTGTCGCATCCGGACGTGAAGGATTTCATCCGCGCCAAGCGCGAAAACGGGCGCCTGCGCCAATTCAACCTTTCCCTGCTCATCACCGACGGCTTCATGGAAGCGGTCGAGAACGATGCCGACTGGCCGCTGGTGTTCCCGATCAACATCAAGGAACGCGACGAAAACGACCTGGACGACGGCAATAGCGTGGTCTGGCGCGATTGGCCCACGCACAAGAACTACGTGACGCGCGAAGACGGCATGGTCGCCTGCAAGGTTTATGGCCACGTTCATGCCAAGCACCTGTGGGACATGATCATGAGCTCGACGTACGACTACGCCGAGCCCGGATTCATCCTCATCGACCGCGTCAACGAGATGAACAACAACTGGTGGTGCGAGAACATCCGCGCGACCAATCCCTGCGGCGAGCAGCCACTGCCGCCGTACGGCTCGTGCCTGCTCGGCTCGGTGAACCTGACCACGTTCGTGCGCGATCCGTTCGGACCGAAGGCGCGCTTCGACTGGGACGAATACAAGGAAGTCGTGCGCGTGTTCACGCGCATGCTCGACAACGTGGTCGAGATCAACGGCCTGCCGCTGGCGCAGCAGCGCGACGAGATCACGCGCAAGCGCCGCCACGGCATGGGCTTCCTCGGCCTGGGCTCCACGCTCGCCATGCTGAAGATGAAGTACGGCAGCGCCGAGTCCTGCGAATTCACCGAAGCCGTCGCGCGCGACATGGCCGTGGCCGGCTGGGAAGTCGCGCTGTCGCTGGCCCAGGAAAAGGGCCCTGCTCCCATCATGACCGAGGAATTCACGGTCAGCGCGCAGATGTTGCGGCAACGTCCGGAAATGGCCGCCGACGGCTACACGGCCGGCGACAAGATCCCCGGCCGCCTGCTGCACGCGAAGTATTCGCGCTACATGCAGCGCGTGGCGGAAGTCGCGCCGGAACTTGTCGAGGACCTGGCGCAAACCGGCGCGCGCTTCACGCACCATTCGTCGATCGCGCCGACCGGCACGATTTCGCTGTCGCTGGCGAACAACGCCAGCAACGGCATCGAGCCGTCGTTCGCCCATCACTACAGCCGCAACGTGATCCGCGAGGGCAAGAAATCCAAGGAAAAAGTCGAGGTCTACAGCTACGAACTGCTCGCCTACCGCGAGCTGATCAATGCCGACGCCATGCCGTTTTCGGAAATTGCCGAGCAGAAACTGCCGGATTATTTCGTTGCTGCCGACGACATCTCGCCGAAGGAGCATGTCGATATCCAGGCTGCCGCGCAAAAGTGGGTGGATTCATCGATTTCCAAGACCGCGAACGTACCCACCGACTATCCGTACGCGGACTTCAAGGACATCTACCGCTACGCGCACAAGCAAGGGCTGAAGGGCTGCACCACGTTCCGCTTCAACCCGGCCGCCTTCCAGGGCGTGCTGGTCAAGGAAGCGGATCTGGAAAACACCCTCTACCGTTTCGAGCTGGATGACGGTACCGTAGTGGAAGCCAAGGGCAACGACGAGATCGAATACGACGGCGAAACACATACCGCCGCCAATCTTTTCGATGCCTTGAAGGAAGGCTACTACGGCAAGTTCTAGGGTATCGCATTGAACTTGGCGAAGGCTCACGGGGTGTTCTGGCGCGCCTGACGATTCATGGCGCACAGAACCGGAATCGGCACTAACGCAAACGAGTCGGAGAAACCATGCAAAGCGAACACAGCTGGGGCGACAACCCGTCCGGTCCGGTGGATGCGGTCGTCGAGAAGGCACAGGAAATGGGTCAGGCCATGGCCGAGAAAGTCGCCGAGGTCAGGACCGCAGTTGCCGCAAAGGCGGAGGAAGTGAGCAAGGCCGTCGCCAAACGCGCCGCCACGGTGAAGAAGACGGCCGCCAAGCGCGCGGGCGCGGCGAAGAAAGCCGTGAAAAAGGCCGTGGCCAATGCCCGCAAAGCGGCGAAAAAGAGCGCGAAGAAAGCCGCGAAGAAGAAAACCGCAAAAAAGGCCGCGAAGAAAAAAGGCCAGCGCACGACGCTGTACAGCAGCAAGGGCAAGAAGCTGTACGCGGTGCGCGATGCCAAGGGCCACTTCAAGGACATCCAGACCTACAAGCGCGCGCATTCGATGGACATGAAGCGCAAGTCCAAGGCGGAAAAAACCGCCGGTGCGAAAAAGAAAGCCAAGAAAAAATGATCCCCCGCGGCGGAGCCGCAACCACGGTTCCGCCCGTTTTCCCTACCCAAGCATCTGCCATGACCATCAAGATTTCACGCAAGATCAAGGGCTACAGCGTCGCCAAACCCGATGACGCCAAGGCTGCGACCGTCGGTCCCGATCCCGTCGACGCCATCGAGGTGGCACGCTCGCCCGGCGCCGAAGTCATCCAGATGCACGAGAAGGTCGAGCGTCCGGAAGTGCTGATCGGCGCGACCTACAAGATTCGCTCGCCACTGGTCGAACACGCGATGTACGTGACGATCAACGACATCGTGCTCAACCAGGGCACCGAATACGAACTGCGCCGGCCCTTCGAGATCTTCATCAACTCGAAGAACATGGACCATTTCCAGTGGATCGTGGCGCTGACCCGCATCATGAGCGCGGTGTTCCGCAAGGGCGGCGACGTCACCTTCATTGTCGAAGAATTGAAAGCCGTGTTCGATCCGCGCGGCGGCTACTTCAAGGCCGGCGGTGTGTACATGCCTTCGATCGTGGCCGAGCTCGGCGCGATCGTCGAGCAGCACCTGAAGATGATCGGCCTGCTGCACGATCCGGAACTCGGCCCCGAACAGCGCAAGCTGATCGCCGAGAAGCGCGCTGCCTACGAAGGCCGCACAAAAAAAAAGTCTGAAATAAGCACCGCCGGCGAGATGGGCGGCGCCATGATCGGCGCTGCATCCGTCGCCGACGAGAACACGCACACTGCATCCACATTGGAATCTGCCGGCACCTTCCCGCCCGGCGCCACCCAGTGCCACAAGTGCAACACCAGCGCCGTCATCATCATGGACGGCTGCGCGACTTGCCTGAATTGCGGCTACAGCAAGTGCGGGTGAAAAATTTCTGATTAACCCCATCGCACAACAAACCGGCAGCGTGCGCCTTGACGTGTGGCTGTGGGCCGCGCGGTTTTTCAAGACGCGCGTGCTGGCCAAGCAGGCGATCGAGAGTGGCAAGATCCGCATCCACGATGGCGCGGGCAAAGCATCGAAATTACTGCATGTCGGCGATCGCCTGCGCATCGCGCGTGGCGAGGAACAATTCGAGGTCGATGTACTGGTGCTGTTGGCGCAACGCGGTTCTGCGGTCGTCGCCCAGTCCTGTTATCGCGAGACGGAAACAAGCCGCGCAGCGCGCGCGCAAGCAGCCGAGCAACGACGCTTGAACGCAACCGGCTACATCAAGCCGCCGACAAAACCGGACAAGCGCGCGCGACGGCTGATTCACGCGCTGGGTGATATCGACGCCTTCTAGCACCAAGCGTGTCGCAATTCACGGCCAACTGGCGTTGACTCGTCTAGGCTGTGAACATTTCCGGGACGCGAGAAGGCCATGACAGGAAAACTCTGGCTGCTGATTTGGCTGTTGGCGAGTCTCCCGGCCCGGGCCGCGATCGATATCGACTTGTCCTACGTCAATCAGAACTCGGCCGAGTTCACCCGCTTCAAGAGTTTCGTGGACAAGGCCGTCGCTGGCAATCCGGACTACGGTTTTTCCGCCGCCGATGCGGCGTACATGTACAAGCTCACCGGACAGCCGCAATACGCCACGCTGGCGGTGAACACGGTCGAGGCGCAGGTATCCGCTGCTGAAACCGCCATCGCCGGTGGTGGCCGTCCGGATATTTCCGGCGATTCGTATCTGGAAGTCGGTCCGATGATCGAGGATCTCGCGCTGACTTACGACTGGTGCGCGGATCATGTATCGGGCAGCCAACGCACACGCTGGGCGGCCTATGCCGAACAAGCGGTCTGGAACGTATGGCATGCCGGTCAGGCGCAATGGGGCGGCAATGCGTTTCCGTGGAGCGGCTGGGGCGTGGACGATCCGGCCAACAACTATCACTACAGCTTCCTGCGTGCGTCGATGTACTGGGGCCTGGCCTCGAACAGTTCGCCCTGCGTGACCGGCGTGACGTGCCTTAATTACCTGACCAACACGCGTTGGCCGGAACAAATGGCCTACACGGCTAGTATCCCCGGCGGCGGCAGCCAGGAAGGCACCGCCTACGGTTTGTCGCACCGCGAGCTGTTCACGTTGTATCGCGTGTGGCACGACGCGATGGGTGGCGACCTCGCCAATGCCAATGCACACCTGACCGACAGCATCCAATGGTGGATTCATGCCACCGTGCCAACGCTCGACCGCGTCGCCGCGATCGGTGATCAGGCGCGCGTGTCCGAGCCGGTGATCTACGACTACCACCGGCACCTGATGCTCGAAGCCCGCTATCTGACGAACAATGCGACGGCGCGCGAAAACGCATCGTGGTGGCTGCATTCGATTTCCGACCAGGACATGCAAAGCAGCTTCAACTATCGGCACAACCTGCTGCCGGCAGGTGATGCCGGTGCACCGCCCGCGTCGTTGACTTATTACGCATCGGGAACGGGGCAGCTGTTTTCGCGCACCGGTTGGGACACCAAGGCGATGTGGCTGAACTTCAGCGCCGGGCCGTATGTGCAAAGTCATGCGCACCAGGATCAGGGCGCATTCACGCTGTTCGAGGACGACTGGCTCGCGGTAACCGAGAACATCTGGACGCACAGCGGCATCCAGCAGGGCACCGACACCAACAATGTCGTGCGCTTCGAAAAGTCCGGGGTTATCGTGCCGCAGCGCGAAGGCACGACATCGACGATGACCGTGACGCCGGGCGCGGGCGGCGCGGTGCATGCGGTGGCGAATCTCACGCCCGCTTACAACGGCAGCGCTGCGCTGACTTCGTGGCAGCGCACGATCGATTTCGGCGGACACAAGCTGACGGTCAGCGATGCATTCGCGCTCGGCAGCGGAACCACGGCGACGTTTCAGGTCAATACGCCGGTGCAACCTGTCATCAGTGGCAAGACCGCGCGGGCCGGCCCTATGCTGATCCGCGTACTCGCGCCGGCGAACGCCACCCTAAGCGCACTCGACTGGACCACGCAAAGCGATGCGAACGAAACCTACTATTCCGGCTGGCGCCTGGATGTCGACGGCGGCACCAGCGGATACGTCGTGGAGATGAGCGTCGACACGATCTTCGCGAACGGTTTTGATTGAGCGAGCCGCGTCCGCCGCTCAAGCGACGTGCGGCTTGCGGGCGACGCCGCGCCGCCCGATCCTTTCGTACATCGGATACATCGTGGTTTCATTGCGGCGACGGTATTCGGCCATGCCCGCGACGACGTAACCGGCAGCAGCGGCAATGCCGTTTCCGGTTTGCACGGCGCGCTCGAGATCCTCGAAACGGCGCAGCGCGCGCCGCGCCAGCCCCAACATGACCAGACGTGATTGCCAGAACAGGCGGCGCTGGATCGGATCGCCGGACAGCGCATGCGCAATGACCGGATACAACTGCAAGGCCTCGGTGTGGCGCAGGCGGTGCAGGCGTTCGGCGCAATCACGCACGGCGAACTCGGCGATCGCCGGGTCGCGCGCCAAGCTGCCGGACATCGCGGCAAAGCGCGCATCCAGTTCATCGTGTTCGGCAACCAGGCCCGGCACAAGCGTGGCGTCGTATTGCACCGGCAAATTCCATGATGGCGGAATCCCGGGCGCATCGATTTCCTTCACCGCCTGCCGCAGCGCTGTGAATTTGAACATGATCCGCTCCACGCAAAATGCGACGTGTTCAGGGTAGCCATACTGCGGCGCGGCGTGCGTGATTAAGCGCACAATCCAAAATCACGCCCACCGCGAAACTGACAGACGGACGTGTTTGCAAGCCGGGCGGAAAGTGCGGCAACGAAAAACAAACGGCCCCAAAAAGGGGCCGTTTGTTTTTCTGGCTGGGAGACTAGGATTCGAACGCAGGCTACAACGTCCTGTTTTGGATATGGTTAGATACCTCGCCATCCGCGAATACCCCACTTTTTACCCCAGCGACCGCAATCAGGGCAGGGCAGAGTCTGCAAAGCGCAACAAATCGCGTTGAACAGCACAAGACACTCGTCAGCATTTCGACGCGGGCTGCGGATTGCGGGAGTGCTCGATGCGGCTCTTCAGCCATAGATCAATTTCTTCCTCTATCCAGCCGACAGCTCGCTCACATAGCGGGACCTGCTTCGGAAATTCTCCAAAGTCGATCAGCCGGTAGATCTGGCTGCGGCTGAGCGCCGTTCTTTTCATCACCTCGGGCAGACGCAGCATCCACACCTGCGGCAGCGTCTGTATCTCGTTTTGCGAATTCATTCTCAGTTGGCTCCTGTAGTCCGCGGCCATAATTCGGGTGCCGCGGTACGTTGTGGTCTAGTTGGTCTATGCGAGGACAAATTTTCGATGCCCGACTTCACCCGCGCAGAGGTTCCAGCGTCATCGTCTGCGCACGGAACAGCCCCGCCTCGTACAAGGCGCGGCGCAGGAAGTGCGCGTGACTGTCGCCGTGCAACTCGTCGCTGGTGCCGGAAACGCACCAGGCGTTGCGCGCGGGCGCCCATTGGATGAAGTCAGCGGCTTCGCGAATCGCGTCGCCATAATCGATTCGAAGTGTGATCCGATCGATCCAGGTCGGCACGTAGATGAGGGTTAAGGGACGCGAGGTAATGAAGTCGCGACGCGCACACTGAACGAGCAAGCGCGCGCACGGAATCGGGCGACCTTCGATTTCGACCTGTGGCGCACCCTGTTCGACGACACATTGCGCGAGAACGCCGGTACACGATCGGTAATACCGCGCAATCCGTGCCAGCACGGCGGTCAGGTGATCGACTGAGCATTTGTTTTCGCAGTCGGCCCGCGCTATCGCTGCGAGGGACTGGCCAAGTACGGTATCCAGGGGCGAACAGGTTGTTGGTTGTGCCATAGCGGTATTTCGAGGGATCGTAGCGATGTTGGGATTCGACTTGGATTTGCTCAATGCGGTCATAGCCTGTGGCAGCGTCGATGATCTACGCGCCGCTGCCGAGCGCTTCTGCGATCTATACGGATTTTCGATTTGGATCTATGGCTTGGCCGGCCCAGACACCGCACTGACGAACTACCCGCCCGGCGTGGTTGATAGCTACAAGCAGCAACGCTGGCATCGCGGCTACGATCCGCTGATCAATGCCGTCGGCCGCGTACGCCGCGCCCTGGCGTGGGATCTGCACCGCCCGCAGCCGTTCGATAAGCGCATGGACCGGATGGAAAGGTCTGTCATGGGCCAGCGGTGGGATGTCGGCGCCCGTTCGGGCGTGACCGCGCCGATCTTCGATCGCACCGGCGCATTCGATTATGCGATCGTGTCCTTCTCGCGCGATCAGCCGATGTCGACCATCGAGCAGCGCCGGGTGGAACCGTACACGCAGCTTTTTGCGGCGTACCTGCACAGCGTGGCGCCGTCGATCCTGCTTCCGGAACGCAACGCCACAACCGAGGTTCCAAAGCTTACCGGGCGCGAACGCGACTGCCTGAGCTGGGCGGCCAAGGGCAAGTCGAGCTGGGAGATCGGTCAATTGCTCTCGATCAGCGTCGCCACGGTCAACTTCCACTTGGCTAACGCCGCAACCAAACTCGACGCACGCGGCCGTACGCTCGCGATCGCCAAGGCGATGCGCCTCGGACTGATCAGCCCGGTATAAGCGGAACTCAGCGGCGCTTGGCGGTGCGCTTGGTTTCGACGTCTCGCAGCTTGTCGAGATCGATCTTATTGGCCTTTTCCCAGCCGCGAATGTAATCGGTGCAGATCGTGTCGAGTAGGTCGAAAAACTGCATGCCCTTGAATCCCGCGATGAGCTTGATGCGCGCGCGGGTCTTCTGGCCCATGAGCGCGTACACCTTCTGCAATTTCTTGCGGCTGCGTGTTGCGGGGTGTTCCACGGCCCTGTCTCCCGGAAATCGAATGAACCGGGTGGCGCGCGGTTCTCCCGCGCCGTCCCGAGTCCGCTTTGTATCCCGATGGACGGCAATAGGCAAGTGATGCTCATATTGCACGCTTGGTCTTGTTGGTCGATTTGAGTCGGCGCAGCTCCAGCGCGAGTTCCTCGCGCACCCGGCGCAACTGTCGCGGCAGTTCGCGCACGATCGCGCAACCATAGCGGTGCTCCATGCCCCGCGCCGTCAGGGACGGGTTGGGAAAATGAGCGATCAGAGTTTCGAGTGCTGCAATACGGGTGGCGCGGCGATAGGTGGGCATGCGAGTCCATCGACGGTTCGTTGCGATGCGCCAATTCTCTCCGGAGCACTGGCCGCTTGTGTACCTAGCCAATCTGCTAGGGTCGGCATTCAGCGCGGGTTGCATTACGCCCTGCCCGGCTGACGTCTTGATGCGTACGCAAATCGCCCTCATGCAGATACGCCGCCGGCTTCCTTCTTCGTCGCCGACTTGGTTGCTGTCGTCTTGTTGCGCAGATAGCGGTTGAATCCCACATCGCGGGCCAGGAAATTTTCGATGAGCGCGATGATCGTGTCGGATTCGGATGGAACCTGCTTCGGCTGCAAGCCCTGCTGCTCGCTGTAGTAGGCGATATACGCGCGCAGCCTCGCCTCCAGCGGTGCGGACAGATTCAGGACCTTGCGCGCAATGGCATGTTTGACCGGGATCGCCGGCAATGTGTGGGATCGGGACATGGGTTCAGCCTCGGTACGACGGCAATTCGATATCACGGGTCACGAATACGGCCACGCGCTGGCCGGGCCGGATGACGAGGGTGGGCTGCACCTGCAAATCTTTCTGCACGATGACTTGCCCCGCACTATTGATGTTCTGCGCGGCGCCGGCCGCAGCAAGTTGTCCGAGCGACGGGTTGCTTGCGCTGATACCGCCGCCGTAGGACTGCTGTGCGGCAGCGCCGAGCAGGGAGCCGAGCACGACGCCCTGAGCGAGCTTCCACCAGTGGTTGTCCACGCGATCCTGCGCACCGGCGTAACCGGACAGGTCCGTGCCGGGCATGCCTTCGAGACTGACGCTGCTGCCATTCGGAAAACGGATGCGTGTCCACACGAACAGCACACGCGCCTGGCCGTAGGTAACACGGCTATCGTATTCGCCGATCAGAGTCGAGCCTTGCGGTATCAACACGTGTGCGCCGCTTACGGTGTCGTAAACCGTTTCGGCCACTTGCGCCGTGATCATGCCGGGAAGATCGCTGTCGATACCGGTCAGCAGCACCGCCGGAATTATTGTGCCAGCGCCGACATACACCGTGTCGGCCGGTATCAACACGGCCTGGTCGAGATACGGATCGGCCACACGGCGCTTCGTCGCGAACGCTTTTTTGTCGTCCTGCCGGTTGTCCGCATCGCGCGCGGAAGGTTTTGTGGAATCGCCCGGCATCACGGGCACACTGGTCGGTGTGCGTCCTAACGCTGTGACCGTTGCCGCCATGCTGGTGTCGCCGAACTGCGGCTTGGCATCGCGCGCCGCCGCGCGGCGCTTCATGCGCGCCAGCTCCATATCGACCAGCGCCTTGGCGATTGGATCTTGTGCTTCGCCCGTGCGTGCCGCCGCTTCGTTGCGCACGTCGAGCTGCGCCACCCCGAACTCGCCCGCAATCGGCGCGCCGAGTTTCGGGACGTCGCGGCGCTCGCGCGCCGCTGCAGCATAGTCGTCCGGCAAATCGTTCAAGGCGTCCGAGGGCAACACCGATGAGGTGTTGGCTTTCTCCTGCGTCGGTTTCGCCACAGGCGGGCGCAAGGCAGCCGCCAGCGCAAACGCGATCAAGATCGCAAAGCCGGCCACGACGACCATGATCGCCGCGCGATTCAGGCGCTTGACGCGTGGATCGGGCGCGCGCAGGTCGATGGGTGGCGCGCTCTCGGGCGGCACGTAGCCGTGCTCGTTCGTACTCATGACGGCTCCTCAATGACAGAACCAGGTGTGCGCCGTGCAGCGTTCGATCTCGACCTGCCGGTCGCCGACTCGAAGCTGGGCGTCGGCAAACAATCGGTCGACGATGTAGAGGCGCTGCTTGATCCGGTAATTGACCAGCAGTGGCTTGCCGTCCTCCATCACAAACAGGGCTGGTGCATCACTAGTCGTCATGCCAGAGGGCATTTCCAGATACACCTTCGTGCCGTCGTCGAAAACCTGGGACGGCTTCCACGGCACATCACGCCCGCGAATCTTGTAGCGGAAGTTCAAATGTTCCGGCGATACGGCGAGTGCTTGGGTGTTTTGCGCAGTCGCCTGTGCATCGGCGCGCTGCCGGGCAGCAACCGCCAGCTCCTCATCCGGATAGAACCAGCGCACGGCGGGCATGTACCAGTCCGGTTTCGCGCGCAGATCGAGTTCGTACACGCGTTTGGTCGTGGGCACGATCAGGTTCGTCTCGATACCCTCGTCGCGCGGCTTGATCACGATATGCGTGCGCGTGCTCGCTCCGCTGCCGCTGGTGAACTGCGCCTTGATCCAGCCTTCGGTATCGCCGGCGACCGGATCGGCGGTGAGGGTTTCGCCGGGTTCCAGTTCGATGTCGGTCAGCCGGTCGAGTCCTGCGTAAACGAGATAGATTGCTCCGTCGCGATAACCGTAGACGGTCGCGCTGCCCGCGCTGCGCGCATTCGTCGGATGCACGGTCGCCCGGCCGACATACTCGGCTACGCGCGCGCGCTGCTTCGTATCGAAAACATCCTGCCACTCCTCGTATGCCCGGTCGGCGGCGATCTCGCGGGGGGATTTCGCATGCGAAACAGGCGCCAGATCCGCCGGCAGCCAAGATACCGACCACGGCGGCGGCGCATCTTTTGCCTGTGGCGCGGGTGCCGCAAGGGAAATCGGCGGTGCGGGATTGACCGTCACGGTCGGCAAGGTCGGCAGCACCTCGCGGATCGAGGGCACGATTGGCCCGTTATCTGCCGCGTGGGCTGCAGCGACGAGACTCAATGACAGCAGAACAGAGAAAACAATGCGCATAACACTCCTTATATAAGTGCGGGAATGAAACGGAAGTCGGATCAGTGGGACGCGGGTGCGAGATCCCGGTGCCAGGCAAAATCGGTTACGTAGATGCCAAGCGGATTGACGGCGATGGCCTCTTCCGTCGCCGGCGTCTGAAACTCGACGGTGAAGGTCGCGGTCCAGGTCGCCGACTCCTTCGGAGCGCCGTCGCGTCCATAGGTCGATTGCGACCAGCGCAACTCGTAGGTATCGGCGGCGATCGGCAACACGCTTTGCAGTTGCAGCGTGACGGTTTCCTGGCCGACGCGGGTCAAGGGACTGTCCGGCGCGCGCGCCCAGGCATTAAGCTTGATCGCCGCCGATTGGCGCAGGAAACGATAAGCCTCGTCCCACTGTTTACGCACGAGCACCGCATCGAGCGGAACCGTGCGCACCAGGCGCACCAGGTGCCCGAGGAAATACGCGACCTCGGCCTGCTGCGGCACATAGGCTTGTGCCGAGGCTTTGCCGAGTACGCGCGTTTCTCCACTCGACTTGTCGACCGTGATCACGACCGGTTCCACGAGCGAGCGCGTCATCGCATAGACGATGCCGCCGGCAAGGGACAACACGGCAAACAACAATGCGAAGAATCCCAGCCGCCAGTGCGCCGCATGCGTCGCCGCAGTACCCAAGCGATCGTCCCATTGGCGCTGCGCGGCGCTGTAAGGCGTGACCGGCGCGACATCAGGCTTGCGGCCCATGGTCTCGTGCAACAGTTCATCGGCAAGCGACATCCTTCAATCCTCCGATTTTGGCGAAGGCGGCTCGGCCACCTTCAATTGCGGTTCGCCGGATGGCGGCGTTTCATCCGGTCGAGCGGCCTTGGCCGCTCGCATGACCGGATCGGTCGCAGCGTCGCGCGTGGTAGCTAGATGAATGCTCTCGTTTGAACCGGCATCCCGCGCATCGTCGAGCCGGCGCTGGCCCGGCGCGATCCGCGCGGCATCAAGCGCCTGCGCCGCTGCAGGCGGTGTACCGGGTTTGCCATCCATCGGCGTATTGCTGACAGGACGATGTGTTGTCACCGCTGCGGCGGCCGCCAATTTCGTTCCACTGGCGCGCGGCGCGTTATCTGCGCTGGCCGATGGCGAAGCGGAAGAAGACGCAGCGGACGGCGTGGGGGATGGCCGGGAGGGGACGGCGCCGCCGTCCGCTGCGGGGGAACGGGAGTTTGATGGCGCGGACTCAGCGTCCTGCGTCCCGATGTCATGCGCGGCAAAGCCTTGAACTTCACCTTCGGCAACGCGCTTGCGCATGCGTGCGGCCACATTGGCGAATGGGTTCACCGCCTTCGCGGCACCGCCAGCGGCGCCCATCGCCTGGCCTATCGGTCCGGCGCCGGCCTGCGCAGCATTTGCTGCGCCGACACCGGCTCCGGTTTTGAGCGCCGAGGCGGCTTGCACGGTTGCGCCGGCCCCGCTCGCCGCCGAACGACCAAGCGAGGCAACGCCGGCACTACCGAACGCGACGGCCCTGCCCGTGTTAAATGCGGTACTGGCCGCATGTCCGGCACTAAGCGTCGGCGACCCGGCGAGCAGGCCCGCCGCTATGCCCGGCGCATGCCACGACAGAAAACAAATCGTCATCGCGGCAAGCAAGGTGCACCACGCATCGCGCATGGAAAAATCCACCGGCACCGTGATCTGCTGCAACACCGGTTGCGCGATCGCGATGATGAACGCCAACACCATGAGCTTGATGCCGTGCGCGATCACCGCGCCGAACGCCTTCTCGGCCATGAAGGCGGTGTGCCGGAATACGCCGAACGGCAACAGGATGAGCGACAGGATCGCGACGATGTAGAACTCGATGTAGACGAGAAAACACTGGATGCCGAGCAGAAAGAACGAGAACAGAATCCCGATCATGGCTAGGCCGATCTGCATGAGCAGCCCCAGGTTCTTCAGCGTGGACCAGGAACCGGAGGTCAGCGCATCGACCTTGTTGCTCAATGGTTGAATGGCCGCAAAGCCCATTTCCACGATCGCCGATGGATCGGACAGGTCGATGCTGCCCGGCGCGGCGGAGGCATTGCCAGCCGTGGCGCCCGCACGAGCAAAGGACTGCATTGTCGTCGTCGCCAGCATCTGCCACTGCTGGATGAAGAAGAAGAAAATGCCGATCAGCAAGATCTTCTGGATCAGGCCCTTGACCGCATCCTCCCCGCTCATGGCCCACCACAGGCCGGACAGGGTCAGCTCGATGCCGACGAGGATGCCGAACAAGGACATGGCGGATGGGCGCAGTGCACCCCAACCGCCGTCGAACACGGTGAGAAAAGCGCTCAACAGATGCGTGAGAATGCCGGTATCGGGGGTCATGGATAGACTCGAAGCGTGTTGTAGACGGATGGCTCAGTAGCGCGGATCGCGCGCGGGCGCAGGCTGATAAGGATCGGCGTCGTGAGCGTGCAACTGCTTGCGCATGGCTTCGGCCGCATCGTCTTCGGCCTGTTCTCGGGCCATCTTTTCCAGCACCACGCCGTTGAAGGTCGCGACCTGCGCGTTGAGGCGCTGCAGGTCGTCGTTGACGCGCAGCGTGAGCTGGTTGCCGGCCTGAATCGCCTGTAATGCGCCAGCCGCGCCTTGACTGCTCGAAGCCATGAACTGGGTATCGCCGACCGCGGCCTGCAAATCCTTCAGTACCCCGGCGCCTTGCTGCATGGCTTGCAGCAGGTTCTGGCGCTGCTGGTCGCCCCACTGCGCCTGCAACGCGAAGATTTGCGAGGGTTCGACGGTGCCGTTGCGCAGGTTCGGGTAGCGCGCGGCAAAGGTTTGCGAGAGCGTGTCGTAATTGCCGACGAGCTGGGTCAGGTTCTGGATGTCGGACAGGATGTGCTGGAAGCGCGATACATAGGAGTCGATGATCTGCTGCGGCAGGTTTTTGAGGTTCTGCAGCTGATTGGCGATCATCTGCGCTTCATTGATGTTCGATTGCAACGTGCGCGCCGCGGTCAGGATTTCCTGGGCGCCGTTCAGGTAGTTCTGCATGAGGTTCGCCACGTCGATCACGGCAAACTGCGCGTGCGCCTCGTGGATTGGGCTAACAAGAATCAGCGCGGCAACGATGGCCGCAGTCACGCGGTGGCGTGCAAGCATGGGACTCTCCTAGTGGACGTGTGAGGGTTCGGCAATCTGGCGTTCGCGCAGCGCCGCGATCGCCCATTCGACGATCAGGCGCCGGTCGGGCGCCGATTCATTCGCGCGTGCGGCCAGATAGCGTGCGTTGAAGTCGTGCGGATGCTCGCGCTGGATCGTCTTCGCAATTGCCTGCAACTCGGCGCTGGTCGCACCGCAGTAGGCGAGCGCGAGCGGCCCTAACCCCAAGTCGAACAGGCGATTGCCATCCGGGGAGGTCAGGTAATAGTCGCGGCGCGGCCGTGCGTGTTGCAGAATGCGAAGCTGACGGTCGTTCAGGCCGAACTTGGCGTAGATCGCCGCGATGTCGTCATTCAGCGCATTCGCGTTCGGCAGATAAATCTTGGTCAGGCAAGCTTCCTTGATCGTCGCGACGATCGGCGAAGCATCCACGTCCGCGAGCGATTGCGTGGCGAACACCACGGATACGTTCTTCTTGCGCAGCACCTTCAACCATTCGCGGATCTTCGCGGCGAACGCGGGGTGATCGAGAAACAGCCACGCCTCGTCCAGCACCAGCAAGGTTGGTGCGCTGGCGGCGAAGCGCTGTTCCAGCCGATGGAACAAGTAGGCGAGCACGGGCATGACCACGCCCTTGGTGCTCATCAGTTCTTCCATCTCGAACGCGATCCAATGTCCGAGACTCAAGGAATCCGATTTGGAATCGAGCAGTGCGCCATGCGCGCCCTGGATGGTGTACGGGTGCAGGGCGCGCTTGATCTCGTTGTCCTGCACCAGGATCGACAAGCCCGTGAGCGTGCGCTGCGGTCGTGGGCTTTCGGCCAGCGTACACAGTCCTTCCCATAACGCTTTCTTGGT
The DNA here is from genome assembly GCA_021404785.1 of Lysobacterales bacterium PRO7. Classification (GTDB taxonomy): domain Bacteria; phylum Pseudomonadota; class Gammaproteobacteria; order Xanthomonadales; family Rhodanobacteraceae; genus Rudaea. The sequence continues at coordinate 205,305 of QWHH01000001.1, read as the reverse complement.
TGCCGTCGTGACCGCGACGTTCTCGGCGGCGAGCATGTCGAGCAGCCACTCGCTCGCCCAAGTGCGCTCTGTTCCCAAATGAATGTCAGCGAGAGGCTGGAAGGCGAGGCCATGTTCAGCACCCAGGTCGTAGAACGTGCCGCCGATGCCGTGGGTGGTAATGCGCGAGCTGCCGCCCTTGTCGAAGATATAGACCTGTGCGTTCGGATAGCGCAGGAATTGCACTTCCATGAGATTGAGCAGGACACTCTTGCCGGAGCCGGTGGGGCCGAGCACCAGGGTATGGCCGACGTCGCCGACGAAGTTCGTGAACCGGAACGGGGTCGTGCCGCCGGTGACCGCAGTCAGCAGTGGCGGCGAATGAACCGGCATCAGATCGTTCGGACAGGTGCGCGGTCCCGCCCACACCGCCGACACCGGCATCATGTGGGTGAGGTTGAGCGTATTGACCAGCGGACGGCGGACATTGTGGTTGCAGTTGCCGGGAACGCTGCCAAACCAGGCATCCAGTGCATTGAGGTTCGTGAGTTCGTTGGCCACTACAAAGCCACGGCCATTGATTTCGCGTTCGAGCAGCAGGAGCTTTTTCTCCAGCACTTCATAGTCGGGATCGAACACGACGAGGACTTGCGTGAAATAGCCATAGCGCACCGCATCGGCGGACAGTTCCTGCCGCGCCGCATCGGCATCCTGGGCCCGATTGATGGCGTCGGAGTCTTCCAAGGCGCTTTGCTGGTTGGCGAGGACTTCCTTGATCAGAGTGGAGAGGTTCTTGCGCTTGGCGAACCATTTGCGCTTGAACGCGTCGATCTGGCGTTCCGCCTCGGGTTTATCCAGGCACACAAAGCGCGTGACCCAGCGATAGACGAAGCCCAGGCGATTGAGTGCGTCGAGGATGCCGGGGTAGCTTTCGTTCGGAAACGACTTGATCGACAGGACGCCGATGTAATTCTTCCCGAGCTTGGGCTTGCCGCCACCTGTTAGCGGTTCGTCGATCAGCAGCGCATCCAGACAATCGGGCACGTCGGGAACCGCGACCGGGTGGACTTTGGTCGAGATCGTCGAGTGCAAATAGGAAAGCGTCTGTGCATCGTCCAGCGGCACGACACTCGGAAAGATGCCGGCGAACTGCGCGATCAGGCGGTTGCGCTCGCCGATGAACGCGGCGAGGAATTCGGCCGCGGCACGATCGGCGCGCCTGACGCCGGCCTCGCGACGCGAGTGTCCATCCGGCTCCGTATCGTCGTCGAAAAACAGCGCCTCCGTTGCCGCTTCGATCAGCGGCGGCGGCAGCCAGATTAACGTGCAGTAGTACGCACTCTCGAAGTGCTCTCCGCTCTCGAACGCCGCACGGCGCTCCTCGTCGATGAATGCACTGATTGGATCGGGAAAATGCGAGTGCGGGTACGCGGTCGTCTCGCGGCGCACAGCATCCACGTACAGTGCCCAGCCAGCGCCGAGCCGCCGCACGATATTGTTCAGCCGCGCGCAGGTGGCGACGAGTTCCGACTCGGTGGAACTGTCGAGGTCCGGGCCGCGATAGGCGAATGTGGTCTGAAAACTGCCGTTCTTGTTCAGCACCACGCCGGGCGAAACAATCGCAGCCCACTTCACGAGGTCGGCGAGCGTCGCCGGCGCCTGCCCCCGGCGCGAGCGGTTCAGGCGAATGGTTTCCACGCCCAGCCAGCCGGCGAGGCCGAAGGCCATCGAACCGGTCAGGCCGGAAAAGACGGGCAACAGATACGAGATCAGAGTCATGGGGGATTTCGCATGCGAAATATCAGGCGCGGTAGAACACGCCAAAGCGCAAATTGCGCCGCAGCACGTCGAAGAAACGGTCGTCGCGCCGGGTCAGACGAATCGCCAGCCAATGCAGGCCGAAACCGATTGGGAGTGCATACCAACACTGCAAGCCGAACACGAACGCAGCGGTGAAGGTCGCATTGAGCAGCGCCGCCTCGCGCGGCACACCGGCAACGAGGATGCGTTCGGTCAGGCTGCGGTGAACCGGAATCTCGAATCCCGGTACGTGATCGGCACTCTGCATGGTCTTAAAACGCCACGCCGCCGGCAAAGCCGAAGAAGCTCAGGAAAAAGCTCACCGCGGTGAACGCGATCGACAATCCGAAGGCCAGCTCGATCCACTTGCGCGCGCCCCGCCCGCCCTCGCCCGATGCCATACCCAGGCCCGCCAGAATGATCGCGATTGCGCCGACGATCTTGGCGACGGGACCGGAAATCGAATCGAGCACTTTCTGCAGCCAGGACTCCCAGGGCATGCCGGAACCGGAAGCATGCGCAAGGACTGGCAACAGCAGGACAGTCAGGACGACGACAGCGGCAAGACGACGGCGGTTGTGCATGGATTCCTCGACGGCGCACCGCGAAGCAGCGGCGGCGGGAATCTACACATAGACTATCTATTTTGTCTAATGCGATCGTCGATCAGAACGATACGAGTAGATACGGGACTTCAGTGGACTTGACGCAAAAAACTCGGGGCGAACAAAGTGCGTAAAAATATTCGCGACACCCACCAAAATTCCCGCAACGGAGATTGTCATGGAACAACCAGCGACTGCCCCAGCTTTAACCCATCTTATCTACTTGGCCACAACACTTGTTTGCTTATTTGTCGTTGTGTTCGCGTACGAATTTTGTGCCCGACGCTGGCTGCACAAATATCCGACGGCGCTTCTCATTCTCGGACTCGTGTTCATGTTCATCGCGACAGTGCTTTACGCTTACGCACTGCCTGGAATGAGCAGACCCATCGATGTGAGCATTGCTGCAATTGGTGGAAATCTCGTTGCGTCCGCCTTCGTAGCGCGTGCCGCCCGAGAGCACAACGCATGGTCCGAACGGACTCAACGCGAGGTCGACCGGCTGAAGATGAAATACGCGATACTGACGAAAAGGCGCGATGAACTACCGCTCGATCATCCGGATTGCTATTGGCTAACCCAACGGCTGTCCGACATAGAGGAAACAATGGAGAACTTGGGAGCATTGCTCAAGTGACACACGGAGATTTCTCGCTGACGCCGGAAAGCGGGTAGGCTTGGCGCATGACTCGCGTGGCTTTCTCACCGGCTGTAGCGGCAGCGCTTGTCGCGGCGCTGCTGTTCGGCGCCAGCACCCCTCTTGCAAAACAACTCTTGCACGATTTGCACCCGGTCCTGCTTGCGGGATTGCTTTACCTCGGGAGTGGCATCGGACTCGGGTTGATCAGACTGATACGCGATCGCGGCTGGCACACCCCGTCCATGTCCGGGCGCGAGTGGCTCTGGCTGCTGCTCGCGATCAGCTTCGGCGGGGTGCTCGGTCCGCTGGCGCTAATGCTTGGACTCACGACGACGTCGGCGGCAGCAGCTTCGCTTTTGCTGAATCTGGAAGCGGTGCTGACCGCGCTGCTGGCATGGGTGGTCTTCCGCGAAAACGCGGATCGCCGTGTCATGCTGGGTATGGCGCTGATTGTAGCGGGTGCCGTACTCCTCGCGTGGCCCAGCTCATCTAAAGGTGCGGGTCTGGGCTGGGGCGCGGTGCTGATAACCGGCGCCTGCCTGTGCTGGGCGCTGGACAACAATTTCACCCGCAAGGTCTCGGCTTCGGACGCGCTGTTTCTGGCCGGACTCAAAGGGGTCGTGGCCGGTACTACGAATACCGCGATCGCGTTGTCGCTCGGAGCGCATCTACCTGCGGCTTTCGTGGTTGGCGAGGCGATGATGCTCGGGTTATTCGGCTACGGCGTCAGCCTCGTGCTGTTCGTACTCGCCTTGCGCGGATTGGGTTCCGCGCGCACCGGCGCGTATTTTTCGACGGCTCCATTCGTGGGCGCAGCGATCGCGACCCTTGCTTTCGGCGAGCACGCCTCGCCGCTGTTCTGGCTGGCAGCGGTGCTGATGGGAGGCGGCGTGTGGCTGCATTTGATCGAGCGCCACGAGCACCTGCACACCCACGAGGCGATCACCCATACCCATCGCCACGTACACGATTTGCATCATCAGCATGTGCACGACTTCGACTGGGACGGACGCGAGCCGCATACGCATCCACACACCCACGAACCGATCACGCACAGCCATCCGCATTACCCAGACGTCCATCACCAGCACCGGCACGCCTGAGTTGCGGCACTACATTTCAACGTTAACAAACGCATGCACCCACGTTTGCGGAAACCAACATCCGCTCCGCGGCGATCACACCCCGGCCTTGCGCAACCGCAGCGCATTCGTCACCACCGACACCGACGACAGGCTCATCGCCAACGCCGCGATCATTGGCGACAACACAATACCGAACGCCGGATACAACACACCCGCCGCGATTGGAACGCCGATCGCGTTGTAGACGAAGGCGAAGAACAGGTTCTCACGAATGTTGCGCACCGTCGCCTGCGACAGCGCACGCGCGCGCAGGATCGCAGTCAGTTCGCCCTTCACTAATGTCACCTGTGCGCTTTCCATCGCCACATCCGTGCCGCTGCCCATCGCGATACCGACGTCGGCGGCGGCGAGCGCGGGCGCATCGTTGACGCCATCGCCCGCCATCGCCACACGCCGGCCCTCGCGCTTGAGTTGCACTACGGCGGCGGCCTTGTCCGCCGGCGAAACATCGGCGCGCACTTCGTCGATGCCGAGCTCGCGCGCCACCGCTTGCGCTGTGGTGGCGTTGTCGCCCGTCAGCATGACGATGTGCAATCCGGCCGCGTGCAAACCGCGAATCGCCCCGGGCGTGCTCGGCTTGATGCGATCGGCCACCGCGATCAGCGCAGCGAGGACTCCATCCACTGCGACGAACATCGCGGTGGCGCCGTCGCCGCGCAACGCATCCGCATGTTCGCGTGCAGCGGAATCGACGCCAGCGCCAACCTCGTCCATCAGCTTCGCGTTGCCGAGCGCAACGTCGTGGCCATCGACACGTCCGCGTACGCCACGACCGGTCAACGACTGGAAATCGCCGACCGCGGGAATCGCTATGCCGCGCACCTGTGCGCCGGCAACGATGGCGCGTGCCAATGGATGCTCGCTCGGCTTCTCCAGCGCGGCGGCCAGCGCGAGCGCGCGGGTTTCATCAAAGCCGCCGAGCGCGTGCACGGTTTTCAATGCGGGACGGCCTTCGGTCAGCGTGCCGGTCTTGTCGACAACCAGCGTGTCGATGTCGCGCAATGCTTCGATCGCCGTCGCGTCGCGAAACAGCACGCCAGCCTGCGCGCCACGCGCGGTCGCCACCATGATCGAAATCGGCGTCGCAAGACCGAGCGCACACGGACAGGCGATGATCAGCACCGACACCGCCGCGATCAGCGCATGCGCAAACGTCGGATCGGGGCCGAACGCCGCCCACGCGACAAACGCCAGCGCAGCGACCGCAACCACTGCCGGCACGAACCATGCGGCGACGCGATCCGCAACACGCTGTAACGGCGCCTTCGAGCGCTGCGCCTGCGCGACCAGCGCGACGATTTGCGCCAGCAAGGTTTCGCCGCCGACCCTTTCCGCGCGCATCGTCAGCGCACCCTCTTGATTGATGGTGCCCCCGGCCAACTTGTCGCCGATGCTCTTCTCCACAGGCATCGGCTCGCCGGTGAGCATGGATTCGTCGATATAGCTTGTGCCTTCCAGCACCACGCCATCGGTCGGCACCTTCTCGCCGGGGCGCACTCGCAACACGTCGCCGACGTGCGCCTCGGCCAGCGGCACGTCGTGCTCGTTGCCGTCGGGTTCAATGCGACGCGCAGTTTTCGGCGCGAGGCCGAGCAGCGCTTTCAACGCCGCGCCAGTGCGGCGGCGCGCGCGCAGTTCGAGGAAATCGCCGAGCAGTACCAGGGTGACGATCACCGCCGCCGCCTCGAAGTACACAGCAACATCGCCGTGCGCGTCGCGGAATGCAGCCGGGAAAACACCGGGCACGGCAAACGCGATCGCGCTGTACAACCACGCGACGCCGGTACCGAGCGCGATCAGCGTGTACATGTTCGGCGACCAGGGTTTGAGCGAACGCCAGCCGCGTGCAAAGAACGCGGCGCCACCCCACAACACGACGACCGTTGCGAGCAACGCCTCCGACCACGCCGTGATGCGATCCCACCGCGACGACAGATGCCAGCCGAATAGATGCGGGCCCATCGCGACAGCGAACACCGGCAGTGTCAGTGCGAGACAGATGAAGAAACGCCGCGACAATGCGCGCAGGTCGCTGTCGTCCTCGTCCGTGGTCGGCAACACGGGCTCCAGCGCCATGCCGCAGATCGGGCAGTGCCCTGGGCCGACCTGGCGGATCTGCGGATGCATCGGACAGGTGTAGATCGTGCCAGACGGATCCGGTGCGGCACCCGTGGCCGGCGTGGACGAATGCGCGCAGCAAGCGTGCGCGCCATGCTCGCCATACGCGGCGTGGGAATCTTGTCCTGCATGCGCAGGCGCGTCGTGATGGTTGTGCATAGTCATAAGTTGCTCTCCTCGTTGCCGAGCGTACGCAGGATCGGACAATGTTCCAATGCACCATGTCCCGGACAGGCGTCGATCAAAAATTTCAGCCCGCGCCGCACGCGCTTGAGTTCGTCGATGCGACCTTCGACCTCGGTCAGTCGTTTCTCGGCGCGCTGCTTGACGCCGCGCACGCCGCGTTCGCGATCTGACGACAGTGTCAAAAGCTCGCGGATTTCGCCGAGCGTGAAGCCGAGCCCCTTGGCGCGGCGGATAAAATGCAGGCGCTCGATCACACCGGCGTCGTAGTCGCGATAGCCGGACAGCCGCCGCCGTGGTAGCGGCAGCAGGCCCTCGCGCTCGCAGTAGCGGATGGTGTCGATGCCGACGCCGGCGCGGCGCGCGGCGGCGCCGATAGTCATGTGGGAAGCGTTTATCGTATCCATGAACGCCATCCTAAACCTTGGAGCATGATCCAGAGTCAAGTCTTTGCGCGGAGGCGCATCCGGTGGCGTTCGAGCAACCGGAACGCCGCCGGAATCACCAGCATCGACAGCAACGGCGCGGTAATCATGCCGCCGATCATCGGCGCCGCGATGCGCCGCACCAGTTCCGAACCCGCACCACCGCCAACCATGATGGGCAGCAGGCCCGCGACGACCACGGCTACCGTCATCGCGATCGGACGCACACGCAGCACGGCACCCTCGTGAATCGCATCGTCCAATGCCGCATGCGACAATTCGCCGGCCTCGATCCGGCGCTGCCAAGCGTGACGCAGGTACAGCACCATCACCACGCCGAATTCCGCGGTGAGACCCGCCAACGCGATAAAGCCGATCACCACCGCGACCGACACCGCGTAGCCGAGCAACCACGTCAACCAGAGACCGCCGACAAGCCCCAACGGTACGGTCAGCAGGATGATCCCGGCCTGCGCGGCGTCGCGGAAGACGAGGTAGATCAGCAGAAACACGATCGCGATCGTCGCGGGCACCACCAGTTCCAGACGATCCTTCGCGTGTTGCAGATATTCGAACTGTCCGGCCCAAGCCAGCGTGTAGCCGGAAGGCAGTTTCACCTGTTGCGCGACCGCCTGCTTGAGTGCCATCACCACGCCTCCAAGATCACTACTGCCTGTATCGACATAAACGTAAGTGGCCGGCACCCCGTCCTCGCTGGCGATCATCGGAGGGCCATTGGTGACGGCCACATCCGCGACCTGACCCAGGGTCACCTGCGCGCCGCCGGGCGCGAGGATCGGCAAAGCCTGCAACGCCGCCAACGAGTCGCGCTCGCTGCGCGGATAACGCAACACGATCGGAAACCGTTCCAGCCCCTGCACCGTCTGGCCGATCGGATCACCGCCCACCACGGTGTCGATCAACGCTTGCACATCCTGCTGGCTCAGGCCGTAACGCGCGGCGGCATCGCGCCGGACGCGCACCTGCACATAGCGGCCGCCGGCACTGCGTTCGGCGATCGCGGAAGCGACGCCGGGAACGGTCTTGGCGACGCCTTCGATCTGCTGCGCGATGCGTTGCAATTCAGCGAGGTCCGGCCCCATCACCTTGATCCCGATCGGCGTCTTGACCCCCGTGAGCAGCATTTCGGTGCGGCTGCGGATCGGAAACACGAACAGGTTGGTCAGACCCGGCACCTGCACCGCGTGGTCGAGTTCCGCTTTCAGCTTCTCCATGGTCATGCCCGGACGCCACTCACTCTTCGGCTTGAACGTGATCGTGGTGTCGAACATTTCCAGCGGTGCGTTGTCGGTGGCGGTTTCGGCGCGCCCAGCCACGCCGAAGATGTGGGCGACTTCCGGCACCGTCTTCAGCATGCGGTCGGTGAGTTGCAGCAATTGCGCGGCCTTGCCGGCGGACAAGCCCGGCAGCGCGGTCGGCATGTACAACAATGTGCCTTCGTCCAGCGGTGGCATGAACTCGCTGCCGAGCCGCGACAGCGGCAGCAATGCGGAGACCAGCACGATCGCGGCAACGACCAGCATCATGCGCGGCACGCGCAATACCCAGGCGATCAGCGGCCGATAGGCCGCGATCAGCAACCGGTTGACTGGATTGGCATGTTCGGGACGGATCCGTCCGCGCACCAGATAGCCCATCAGCACCGGGATCAGCGTGATCGACAACCCGGCGGCGGCGGCCATCGAATAGGTCTTGGTGAAGGCGAGCGGCTTAAACAGCCGACCTTCCTGTGCCTGTAGCGCGAACACGGGCACGAAGGAGAGCGTGATCACCAGCAGGCTGACAAACAGCGCCGGACCAACTTCGCCCACAGCATCGCCGACCAGCTTCCAGCGCTCGCGCGCATCCGGTTCGTCCCGATCCGGGTGCGCCTCGCGCCAAACTTCCAGGTGCTTGTGGGTGTTCTCGATCATCACCACCGCGGCATCCACCATCGCGCCGATCGCGATGGCGATGCCGCCCAACGACATCAGGTTGGCAGAGACGCCCTGCAGGTCCATCACGATGAACGCGGCCAGCACGCCCAATGGCAACGTGACCACCGCGACCAGCGAGGAACGCAGATGCCACAGAAACAGCGCGCACACCAGCGCAACGATAATAAACTCCTCGATCAGTCGTTGGCCTAGGGTCTGGACTGCGGCATGGATTAGTTGCGAGCGGTCGTAGGTCGGCACGATCTGCACGCCAGCCGGCAGGCTCTTCTGCAATTCGGCCTGTCGCGCCTTGACCGCCTCGATCGTCGCCAGCGCGTTCTTGCCATAGCGCATGATCACGAGGCCGCCGACTATCTCGCCTTGTCCGTCCAGCTCCGCGATGCCGCGGCGGAAGGTCGGGCCGCGCTGAATCGTCGCGATATCGCGCAGCAGCACCGGTGTGCCGTCCTTGCTGGTCGCGACCGGCACGCGCGCAAAATCCTCGTGCGATTGTAGATAGCCCTCGCTGGAGATCATCAGCTCGGCTTCGCCCTGTTCGATCACCGAACCGCCGCTGGCGCCGTTGGCTTGCTTGATCGCGTCTTCGACCTGCGCCACGGTCAACCCGCGCGCCGCCAGCGCCTGCGGATCGAGCACCACCTGCCATGCCTGCACCATGCCGCCGACCGTCGCGACTTCTGCCACGTTCGGCACGGTCTTCAGGCGATAGCGCAGGAACCAGTCCTGCAGCGCGGTCAACTGGCCAAGGTCGTGCTTGCCGCTGCGATCGATGAGTGCGTATTCGTAGACCCAGCCGGCGCCGGTCGCATCGGGGCCGAGCGCCGGACTGACATTCGACGGCAATTTGTCGCGCGCCTGGCTCAGGTATTCGAGCACACGCGAACGCGCCCAGTACGGATCGGTGCCGTCGGCGAACAAGATGTAGACGAAGGAATCGCCGAAGAACGAATAGCCGCGCACCGCGGTCGCCCCCGGCACCGACAGCATCGTGGTGGCCAGCGGATAGGTCACCTGATCTTCCACCAGTTGCGGCGACTGCCCCGGCCATGCGGTGCGCACGATCACCTGGGTATCGGACAAGTCCGGCAGCGCATCGAGCGGGATGCGCAGCAGCGAGAGCATGCCGGCAATGGCCAGCGTCAGTGCTGCCAGCAATACCATGCCGCGATTGGCGATCGACCAGCGGATCAATCGCGTGATCATGGCCGATCTCCGCCAACGTTCGATGTCGATGCAGGCGTCGGCATGTTCATGCCGGGCATCGCATTGCTCCCCTTCTCCTGCGGGAGAGGTGGTGCGGGCGAGGTTTCGTCCTTGTCCGTGCCTTGGTGGCCGGCGCCCATTCGTTGCAAGATGCCCGACAGGCTCGCTTCCGAATCGATCAGGAATTGCCCCGATGTCACGATGCGCTCGCCGCCATGCAGGCCGGCGAGGACTTCGGTCATGCCGCCGGACGAGCGACCGGTGCGCACGCGTACCGGCCTGTAGCGCCCATCGCCCAGAGCTTCGATCACGCGCGTATCGTTGCTATCGGCGATGATGGCTTCATCGGGAACGAGCGGATGCGCAGCACCCGGCGCGCCCGCGATGCGCAGGTCGGCGAACATGCCGGGCGCGAGCTCGTGTTTCGTGTTCTCCAGTACGATGCGCGCGCGCTGGGTGCGGGTCGCCGCATCCACGTCGGGCAACAGGGCTTCCACTTCGCCGTGGAAGGTTTCGCCCGGCAGTGCGCTGACCGTCGCGGCGATCGGCGTGCCCGCGCGCACGCCGCCGCTTTGCGCTTGCGGAATCGCGGCCTCGACCCAGACCTTGTCGAGGCCGTTGATGCTCATGATCGGCATGCCCTCGCCGACTTGCTGGCCTTCGCGCGCGTTCAACTCGCTGACCACGCCATCGATCGGTGCGCGCAAGGCGATCGTGCGGCTGCCGGCACGTAGCCCACGGATGGTCGCGTCGTCCATGCCCAACGCATGCAGCCGCTCGCGTGCCGCATTGCGCAAGGCACGCGCATCGGCGGACTGCGCATTGCCGAGCGCAAAGTACTCCGCTGCCGCGGCGCTCCATTGCGGTGCGAGGATTTCCGCCAGTGGCTGACCGGATTTCACCGGGGTGAACGGCGCGCGCACGTAGAGCTTTTCGAGCGTGATATTGGTGCGCGCGCTGACCGTGACCGCCAGTTGCTGATTCCATGCGACCGTGCCCGGCACGTTCAACGTGTCGGGTGGCGCCCCGACCTTGACCACTGCGTTGCGCATGCCGAGGTTCTGCTCGACTGCCGGATCGATGCGCACGACGTTTCGATTCGCACCACCGCCTTCTTCCGCGTACTTGGGCAGCAACAGCATGTCCATGAAGGGCGACTTGCCGGGTTTGTCGAAATGTTCATCGGGCCGCATCGGGTCGTACCAGTACAGAATTTTCTCTCCGGACGGCTGCGCTGGCGCAGCGGCGGCGCCGGTTGCCATCGGCATTGACCGCATCGCAATGAGGTAACCGATGAAACCGGCGGCAATCAGCGCGCACGCCGTGCCCAGGACCAACGATAAACGTTTCATTACGGCATCTCCTGCGCGGAACCGGAATCGGGAATCAGATAAGCCAGCGCAGCCCAGGCCTTGCCCCAGGCATCCAGCGCCTGCGCATAAGCGATGCGCGCGTCGATCTCGTCGCGGCGCGCGTCCAGCCAGGGTTGCAGCGAGGCGCCGCCGCGATACGCCGCCAGCGCAGTGCGCGAACGGTCTTGCGCCAGTGGCAACAACTCGTTGCGATAACGCCGCACCTGCTTGTCCTCTCCCTGCCATGCGGCAAGAGCGGCGGCCACCCCCTCGCGCTGGGCGCGGCGTGCGTCCTCGTGCTCGGCCAGCACGGCATCGCGTTCCGCGTAACGCGCGCTGATGTCGCGATCCTGACGATTGCCAGGGAACAACGGCAGACTGAAACCAACCATGACGCTGATCATGTCGGGGCGACCGATGCGCTCGCCGTAATTCAAGCTCACGCTCCAGTCCGGACGCTTGCCGGCCCGGGCCAGGTCGATCCGCGCCTGCGCGCGATCTTCGCGCGCGCTCCAGCCGAGCAAAGGCCCTTGCCGGTCGACGTCGCCCTGCAACTGCGCGGGCGGCACCGGCAACGCCGCGAAATCCGGCGCTTGCGCGAGATCGCCCTCGGCGCGATCGCCGACCCAGCGCGCGAGCGCAGCGCGTGCCATCGCTATGTCGGCTTCGGCGCCGTCGATGCGGTTGTCGAGTTCGACCGCATCTGCGCGTGCGGCCAGCGCATCCGTGGCGCTGCCGGTGCCGCCGGACAATCGCGCCTTGGCGGCCGCTGCCGCGAGTCCGGATTGGGTGCGCAGGTCCGCGAGCAAATCGTGTTCGCGCTGCGCGGACCACAGCGCCACCCAGGCCTGCGCCGCAGCACGCTCAGCCGTCAGACGCATGCCGGCCGCGTCGGCATCGGCCACACGCACGTCCGCGCTGGCAACCGCGCTCTCGGCTCGGCGTTTGGCGCGTGCAGGAATCTCCTGCATCACGCCGAGCGTGCGCATGGTCATGTCATCGGCCGCGGCATCGAAGGCCAGTGGCCCGGTCGCAGTGAGATTGTCGATGCCGACAACGAGTTTAGGATCGGGCAGACGACCGGCTCTGATCGCATCGTCGTGAGCCGCCTGCGCGCGCAAGATTTGCGCCTGCACCTGCGGCGCTTGCGCGGCAGCAAGCTGGACTGCAGCCGCAAGACTCAGGGGCGGCATCGCATCGGCTTCGTGCAACGATTGTGCGAACGCCGCGTCGCAGCACAGCGCGAGCAGCGCGCACCCGCTCGCACGCAGGAGTCGCCTACTCGTGTGCATGCGCATGATCCATGTCCATCTTCATGTCCTCGTCTGGCGGTGCTTTGGCGACGATCGCCTTGTATTGTTCGGGTGTCATGCCGGGAAGCTTTTGCAGGAACGCGACCATGCTCCAGATCGTGTCATCGTCGTGGCTCCCGCCCCAGGCCGGCATCGCACTCATCTTGATGCCGTGCTTGATCACCCAGAAGGCGTCCTGCGGATCGACCCGCGTCTGCCAAAGCACGGGCGGTTGCGGATACAGACCGGGGCGGATTTCGGAAGTCGCCATGCCCGGCGCAAGATGGCAACCGGTGCACATTGCCGCATACTGACCCGCGCCTTTGAGGATTAGTTGCGGATCGTCGAGATTCGGCACCTTGATGTTCTCCGAGCGCACGTGGATGGAGCGGTCGCGCACGCTCTGCATGATGCGAAACGTCACACTCCAGTGCGGATCGTCCGCGCCGATGTTGTACAGACCGGACCAGGCGAAGATGCCCAAACCCGCACAGATAGCGATGAGAACGACGACGACGACGGCAAGGTATTCGGTACGCTTTTTCATGTTGCTCTCCTCGTGTCAGAACCAGATGCGAAACCCAGCGACCAAGCGCGGATCGAATGCGGATTCGCCGGCACTGCGGGCGAAATCCGCGGTCTTGCCGAACTTGCGCGCGGCTTCCACGCCGACGTAGGGCGCGAACTGGCGGGTGAATTCGTAACGCAGACGCAGTCCGAGTTCGGCATCGGACAAGCCCGAGCCGATGTCGCGCCGCGGATCGTCGCGGCCATAGAAATTGATCTCGACGCGCGGCTGCAGGATCAGACGCTGGGTCAGCAACAATTCGTATTCGGACTCGAAGCGCAACGCCGTGCGTCCCGACTCGCCCACATACAGCGCGGCATCAACATCGAACCAGTATGGCGCGAGGCCCTGCACACCGAACGCGGCCCAGGTTCGATCCGGACCAACGCCGAAGTCGTGCCGAATGCCGAGCTGCGTATTCCAGTAGATGCCGATCGGGTGAGCCCAAAGTGCTTCGCTGCGCAATTCCTGCAGGCGTCCGTCGCTGCGCTCGCCTTCGGCTTTCAGCCACAGCTTGTTGGCGTCGTTGCCATACCAGGCCTGCGCCTCCAGTGCCGCACCGTTGACATCGCGGCCGTCGAAATACTCCAGACGATCGAACAACAACATGCCGAGCGGCGCGTCGTCGCGCATGTCCATGCCGGTCATGTCCCCGTGACCGGCGCCATCGGAATAATCCGGACTGCGCGCATCGGCGGGTGCCTTGCCGCCCTGCATCTGCATGCCCTGCATGTCCATTTGCATGCTTTCGAGATTCAAACCGCGTTCCACGGGCCGGACGCCAATCTGTGAACCAACGTCGAGGCGTTGTATCGCACCGGTCAGGTTCGGCGGCGGTTGCATCCGCTCGCGTTGCTTGGGTGACATGTCCATGCCGGGCATTGCGCCCGTGTGTTGCGTGTGCGGTCCGGTCGGTGCCTGCTGTTGCGGCGGCGGCATCGCCATGCCCGGCATCGAAGACATATCCATGTCCGGCATCGAATGCGCGTCCGGTTTCGGCTCTTGCGTTTGCGTCTTCTGCGCCGTGTGTGACTTCTTCTTCGTGGCCGGTTTGGCGGGTTTCTTTGCCTGATCGTGCATCTGCGACATATCCATGCCCCGCATCGAATCCTGTGCGAATGCTGGCGCTGCGACGAACGCTGCGCACAATCCCGCAAGCAAAAATGTCGTTGTCCTCATGACACCACCACCTCGCGGAACATGCCCGCTTCCATGTGGTACAGCAGATGGCAATGGTAGGCCCAGCGCCCGAGCGCATCGGCCATCACGCGGTAGGTCACGCGCTGCGCCGGCTGCACGCTGATGGTGTGCTTGCGCACCTGAAATTCCTGATCCGGCGATTCAAGTTCGCTCCACATGCCGTGCAGATGGATCGGATGCGTCATCATGGTGTCGTTGACCAGGACCAGCCGCACATGTTCGCCATGGCGGAAATGCAGCGGCTTGGCTTGCGAGAACTTCAGGCCGTCGAATCCCCAGACAAAGCGGTGCATATTGCCGGTCAGGTGCAGTTCGATTTCGCGCGTCACCGGAGTTTGCGGATACAACGAGCCACCGAGCGTGTGCAGATCGGCGTAAGTCAGCACGCGGCGGCCGTTGTCACGCAGTCCGATGCCGGGGTCGTCCAGATTGATACGTGGCGTGTCCACATGCATGTCGACGTTCGGGTTGTCGTATTCACTGCGCGCGTGGCGCACCTTCGGCATCACAGCCATCGCCATGCCGGCCATGTCCATGCCGGACATCGAGCCGTGATCCATGCCAGACATCGAGCCATGATCCATACCGTGCATGGAATGCGCACCGCCTTGCGCCATCGCGCCCATCATGTCGAGCATCGACAAGGTCGGCAGCGGATCGAGTGCGGGCACTTGCACTTGTGTCCCCGTGCGCGTTGCCAGTGTGCCGCGCGCGTAACCGTCGCGGCTCATCGACTGCGCGAAGATCGCGTAAGCGCGATCTTCTTGCGGCGCAACGATCACATCGTAGGTTTCCGCTACGGCAATGCGGAATTCGTCCACCTCAACCGGCTCCACGTTCTGCCCGTCGGCGGCGACGACGCGCAGTTTCAATCCTGGAATGCGTACGTCGAAAAAACTGTTGGACGAACTATTGATGAAACGCAGGCGCACGCGCTCGCCGGGTTTGAATAAGCCTGTCCAATTTCCTGCCGGCGCATGTCCATTCATCAGGTACGTGTAGGTCGCACCGGTAACATCGACCAGATCGCGCGGGCTCATGCGCATTTCGTTCCACATCTTGCGCGACGCCAACGCCTGCTTGAGTCCCACGCGTGAAACGTCGGCTAGAAAATCGCGGGCGGTCGGCTCGCCGCGGTTGTAGTAATCGCTCAACTTTTTCAGGTGCGCGAAGACCGCGGACGGGTCCTCGTCCGTCCAATCGTTGAGCATGACCACATACTCGCGTTCGGCGCGGATCGGATCGGGTGTCGCCGGATCGATCACCAGCGCGCCGTACAGGCCGGTTTGTTCCTGAAATCCGGAATGGCTGTGGTACCAGTAGGTGCCGCTCTGCCTCACCGGAAAACGGTAGGTGAAGGTTTCACCCGGCGCGATGCCGGGAAAACTCAAGCCCGGCACGCCGTCCATGTTCGCCGGCAGGATGATGCCGTGCCAGTGGATCGAGGTCGGCACGCGCAGACGGTTGGTCACACGCAGCGTGACTGTGGTGCCTTCACGCCAGCGTAACGTCGGCCCGGGCAGCAAGCCGTTGACCGTGGTCGCCGTGCGCGCAGCGCCGGTGAAGTTGACCGGCGTCTCGCCGATCTCCAGCGCGAAGTCGGTTCCGGACAGCACGCTCGACGATGCGCTTTCCGTCAGCGCCCACGCCGGCTTGACGAAACCGCCGAGCATGGCGACTCCACCAAGCGTCACACCTTGTACAAATCGCCTGCGCGCGGGGTTATCGATTCCACACGCGAACCCTGAAAATACATTCGATGACATGATGATCTCCCGCAAACACGCGCACCGCGCGACCGCGCGGTGTTACAACGCGAAGGGAGTCAAATGATCGGAGGTCGGGTTGGCGGCAGATCGTCGCGCGTTTGCGCCGATGCGCGCGCGAGGGATGGCGCGGCCACGGATACGGCCGGTGCAATCGTGACTAACGTCGGCATGGCGACAAAGGCCGCTGTTGCGCATCCGATGCAGTGCTGCGCGCAATTCGATTTGCATGGCGTGCCGTGACCATGCTGGCAGTGCGCATGCGTAACGTGGCCGCCGTGACAGCAACACGCGTGCTGCGCAGGCGTCAGGCCGAACGCACTCACGCCCTGAAGAATCAGGGCGAGGGAAAGCAGCAACTGGAGTGCGATGCGTTTCATGCCAGGTTACTCTACGCCCAGTAGACCTGCGCGTCGAGGCGTTGCTTTCATACTCCAAAAAAGTCCGCGAATTCGCTGCGTGATTGCTCGGCGTCAAGTCCGATTACACCCTGAAATCGACGATGTTGCAAAGTAAAATGACATGGGTTTGGTGGAGACCTAGCCTTCTACGCGGGCAGAGGATCCCCATGAACGACTGCGTTGTGGCTGTTGCCATCTTATGATTTCGATACTCCAGAAAACGGCCGCTCGAAAGCGTACTCAGCGCCGGCCTGCGAGGTATTAATGCCGGTCACACGCACGATGTCGCGCACACGACGCAGCACATGAACCCCATGTGGCGTATCGACAGTGACCGGCCCGATGAACACGATGATATTGATCGCCTTGGCAATCTGCCGCGGCACGGGTGTGTAACCACCCTGGATCAACAAGTCCTCCAGCCGCTCCAGAGCATCGGGTGCGGAGTTGCAATGGATTGTGGCGACGCCGCCCGGATGCCCCGTGTTCCAACCCTGGATTAGATCCATCGCTTCGGGTCCGCGCACTTCGCCGACGATGATGCGATCCGGGGATAAGCGCAGCATGTCGCGCACCACATCCTGCATCGTGCGGCGCACGGCATCGCCGTTGCGCACCGTGCGCTGGCGCACCACCTCATCGGCTTCGACTTGTAGCTCCAGCGTATCCTCCACGGTCAACACGCGTCCGGCGATGAGGCCGATTTCTTTCAGGATCGCATTGGTCAGCGTGGTCTTGCCCGATCCGGTGCCGCCGCCGACAAGGATGTTCTGGCGATCCGCGATCGCCTGTCGAATGAACGCCGCTTGCTCGGCCGTCATGATCCCGGCCGCCACATAATCGTCGAGCGAGTACACCTTGATTGGTTTCTTGCGGATAACAAAGGTTGGGCCGTCCGGGCTTTGCGGCGGCACGATGGCGTGGAAGCGATAACCGGATTCGGGCAGTTCCGCAGGAAAACTCGGGTTGTCCTCATCGACCGTGACACCCACGGCGTGGGCGACGATATGGATAAGTTGGCGGCGCGCAACGTCGCTCAAAGTTTTTCCGGTGTTATGCCGCGCGCCCTCGCGCACAAACCATAGCTTGCCGTCCGGATTGGCGCGCAGTTCCTCGACCGCCGGATCGTGCAGCAGGTCGCCCACGGCGACACCCATCGCGGTGGTCATCATCTCGATCAGGCGATCTTGCGTCGTGTCGGTCATGGTTCGTTCGATCCTTCTGATGGGTTGTCGTAATTGACGACGGACAGCGCCAGCACCTGCGCCATCACCGTTTCATTGCGTTCGATGGCACCCGTGACGGCCTCGATGAACCGCGCATAGAACGCAACGCCCGCCAGCCGCCCCTCCGCGGTCGGCGGGGTGAGCGAGGAAAATAGGTTTTTCACCAGCAACACCAACGCCTCGAACAGCACGGTATTGCCTGTGGACACATTGGCGATTTCTCGGCGCAGTGTTTTGAGTTCCCGGATCACGAGCTGCCGGTCGGTGTAAGCCCGCTCCGGATCGTAGCGATCCCGCAACGCCGCTTCGACGACACCGCGAAACGTGATATGCCGCTCCGCCGCCTCGCGTGCCGCGGCACGTTTGAGCGATGCCGTCAGGCGCATGTGCACATGCTCGGCCGGCAAGTTGCCGCTCATAGATTCCACCCCGGGTCCGGATCGGTGTGCGATCTGCGCTTGTCTTGTTCGAGGCCATACGCGCGTCGAGCGGCATCGGTATCGTCAGTGCCGGATTCCGGCTCCTGCGTTTGTGTGTTTGCCAAATCCGGCTCCGGCAGATCGCTATCGGCACCGTGTTCCCGATCGAGCTCGTCCAGCGCTTCATCCGGAGCGGGCACGACCGATTTCGCATGCGAAACGCTCCACATCACTTTCGGCACGGGCGGGCCATAGGGATACGGTCGCGCCGCCAAATTGGTCGGCGGATTGCGCGGATGCGCCGGATCGGTCAGCCGGCCTTGCGCATCCGTCGGCGGCACCGCATTCTTGAAACGCCTATCGGCATGGAAGCGCAGCTTCTTCGCGCGGATCGGTGGCAAGCCCGCGACGATCACGATCTCGTCCGAGGGCGGCAGCTCGCGCACCTCCCCCGGCGTCAGCAAGGCACGTGCCGTCTGCTGGCGCGAGACCATGACGTGCCCGAGCCAGGGCGCAAGCCGGTGCCCGGCGAAATTCTCCTGCGTGTGTACTTGCGTCTTCGTGCCGAGCAGGTCGGATATTTTTCGCGCCGTCTCCTCCGTGTTCGGCGCGAAGTAGACGTGCACATGCGCGCCGTCCATGACGGTGTTGTTTTGACCGTAGTATTTGACGATCTGGTTCGTGCTCTGATTGATCATGAGGCACTTCAAGCCGTAGCCGGCGACGAACCCCAGCGCGTCTTCGAAGAAGTCGAGCCTGCCGAGTGAGGGAAACTCGTCCAGCAACAGCAGCAGGCGATGCCGGTTGGCCGGCGGATGCAGTTCTTCGGTCAGGCGCCGGCAGAACTGGTTCAGCAGCAACCGAAACAATGGCCGCAGCCGCGCCTTGTCGCTGGGCGGCGAGATCAGATACAAGCTTACGGGGTGCTCGGCTTGCATCAGGTCCGCGATGCGAAAGTCGCTCTCGCTAACGGCGGATGCGACGACGGGATCAAGGTACAGGCTGAAGAATGAGCGCGCGGTGGAATGCACGCCGCTGCGCTCGTTCGCGCTCTTGTTCAACATGGCGCGCGCACCGATGGCGACGACTGGATGCGGCCTGCCATCGCGATGCGGTGTCGAGAGCATGGCGAGCAGGCAATCCTGGATCGTTCGATCTGGGTCGTTCAGGAATCGCGCAATGCCGCCGAGCGTCTTGTCCGGTTCCGCATAGAGTACGTGCAGGATAACGGCGAGCAGCCAGGCATCGGCTTCGCGGCTCCAGTGATCGGGTTTGCCCTTGCCTTCCGGGTCCACGATCATGTCGCAGATGTTTTGCGCATCGCGCACTTCAAAATCCCCTGCGCGGATCTCCATCAGCGGATTGAAGCGGCAGGTCTGCCGGCTCGACGGATTGAAGGCGAGCACGTAACCGAAGCGCCGGCGATGGCCGGCCGTGAGCGTCCAGTTCTCGCCCTTGATGTCGTTGACGATCACGGAGCCCGGCCAGGTCAACAAGGTCGGAACGACAATGCCCACGCCCTTGCCGGAACGGCTGGGAGCGGTGACCTCGACATGCTCGGGGCCATCGTGAGTCACATACTCGTCGGCAGCCGTGCGGCCAAGGACGACACCACCACGGCCGATCAGCCCGCTGCGTGCAATGTCGTCCTGGTCGGCCCATCGCGCCGAACCGTAGGTAGTGGCAATGCGACTGCCGCGCGCGCGCCAGACGTTGAACACGATGGCGGCGAGAATCCCGCCGAGTACGGCGCCGTACAGCCAGAACAGCGCGATGTCGAAGCGATGTGGCGCATACGCATTCCAGCGATTGAGCCAGACGAAATAATCGAACGGCGGATAGATCGCATGTCCGCCGATCCACAGCAGCGGCGCCCCAAGCTGCGGCTGGTCGGCGAAGCCTTCGGCGACGTATTCGGTAGCCAGCCAGCAACCGATCACAATGGCGATGGATACGATGGCAAGCGGCGCGAGAACCAAACCGCCGGGTGTGCGCGGACGGGATTTCGTGGTCATCGTGAAAGTCCGAAAGACAAATCCGGCGCATCGAGCGCCCGAAACCGCACCTGTGGCGCATGGTCCAGGTCGCGGTTGCGCGACAGGTTCAGCGCGACGTCCTGGCCGATGAGCTTTTGCAGGCCGCGTTCGGCAGGTACGAGGGTAAAGTGAGCGGCGCTCGCGACAGCGGCATGCGGCTTTCCGTGCAGCGATTCGATGGCGGCAACGCGGCCCGCGAAGTCACCAGTCTGCTCCAGTTCCACGAAGGTGCCGTACTGCTTGCTGAGCCGCGCAACGAGCGTTCGGCGTTCGAGTTCGCCGAGCGTGTCGCGCAACTGCGGATCGAGCCTCACGCCCTCGCCCTCAAAGGTAGCGAGCCCAAGCGGCACAAGCTGGCGCACGCGCTTGTCGAGGGCTTCGAGAAGCTCGTTCTGGAAGCTGTTGCGCGCGCCGGCCTGCCGCAGCGATTGCGCCGTGCCGGCGACCAGTTGCTCGTCCAGCCAGGTGTAAGCCCGCGCGCTCGACTGGCGTCTCAAGGACTCGTCGGTGATGCGCTGCACTTTCACGAACGCATCGTCGCGAGCCGGCGCAGGATCCGTATCCAACCGCGCGATCAGGTCCGGCGGAACCCGGTAACGGCCTTCGAATTCGCGCGCGACGAGGCCGCGGCTTGCGAGCGCCTCCAGACGCGCCACATGCGCGGCGACAAAGCGTTCCGGGGTCGCGTCATAGGGCAAGCGCCGATCGCGGATTTCATTTGTGTGGCGCTGCGAGTCGTAAACGCCATCGTATCGAGCGGCGAGCGCGACGATGTTGCGATCCGCCTGACCGGTCGGCCGCGACACTTCGCGGTGCAGACTCACGATGTCGCCGCGCCGCACGGGAGCCTCCAAGTGACGTTCGGAGTGCGTGGACAGCGCCGCGTAATAGGTCTTGCCGTCGATGCCCGACACGATGATGTAGTCGGTGCCGGTCAGCTCGTTGGCGAGGCCACGGCCGAGCACGCGGCCCGTTACAGGTAGCGCGAGTTTTGCCTTGTCGATGACCGTGAGCGGCGCACCGCGATCGCCGGGTTCAAGATGCCGTTCGGCCTGCTGCTGGACAGCGCGGTGCTGGGTATGACCGCGCAACCGCTCGATCGCCTGCGGATGCAGGCGCCACACCCCGCGCCGGTCCTGTTGTGCGAGACCTATCTTTTCCAAGTGCGACAGACGGCCCAGATACAGCCGGCGTTGCACGACAGCACGTGGCGCCGTCGGCACGGTGCGCAAGTCGATAAACCCATCGCGCTCGTGCAGCATCTGCAAGCGCCGGTCCAGCGCCGTGTAGCGGTCGGTCCGAATGTCGCGGGCCAAGCTTTGAAATACGTCGAGGTCCGTCCGAAAGCCGAGTTCGTTGGTGGCGAGCTCCATCGCACGCTGGCGCAAGCCGTTGCCGATGTAGTCGCGGCTAACCACGAGGTCGCCGCCACGCACGTCGCGTCCGTTCACGAGGATGTGCACGTGCGGCTGGTCGGTGTCGTGATGCGCACAGGCAACGTAGTCCAGGCGCGAGCCGACATCGTGCTGCATGCGGCGCATGAGGTCGCGCGTGAAGCGTTCCAGGTCGAGTTCGCCACCGCGTTCGGGCGAGACGATGAAGCGGAACTGGTGGCGGCATTCCAAACCGCGCTCTGCGAAGGCGTCGATCTGCTCGCGATCCAGTTCCCCGTCGGTGCCAAATACCCTGCCCGGTCCGCCCTGCCGGTCCGCGCCATCGCGTGACAGGTACGCCAGATGCCGGCGCACGGCATCGGCCGGCGACTTGCCACGCATCGGCACGATGCGCGCCTTGATGACGACGCGCTGCGCATGCCGGCCGGCAAAGCGCACGCCGGCACCGCGGCCTGCACGGCTCGCTGTACCCCGCCCTGCCAAGCGGATGGAGGCGGCGAGCGCCGACTTTGGCCCGAGCCGGACACGGGCAAGCAAACGTGGCTGGCGCGATTCGCGCGTGCGCGAGAATCGTGGATGCACCCGGTCAGTCGGCTCGTCGGGCGGCTTCGTGCTCATGGCGTCCTGACGCCATGTCTCGGGGGATGTACATCGCAAACTCGCATAGCGGCGCGGTTTGCGGCGTCCGATGTACATGCCGCGCATGGCATGTACATCAAAAAGCCTTGCTGCCATTGGGTTTGCGAGGGCTCATGTACACACACTTTTATCTTGCCCCCGATTTTTTCATCGGATTGCTCGTGGGATTGGCCGATGCCATGGCCGCTTCGAGCATCTGCCGCGCGTATGCAATGCCGGCGCTTTCCGATCCGCTGTGGTACACGGCCAAGGCCGCGATCAGGGTCTGCAACGGTGCCCGGCCGGGACGCGCAGCAGCGACAAAATCGGCCGCAAGAATTGCCGCGCCCACGCGCACATTGATGCACGGATCGAGCAGCGCTTCGGGCGCAATTTGCAGGCGCGCGATCCACTGCGAGTTGATCTGCATCAGGCCGATGTCGACGCTCGATTCGGTACGCAGGGCCTGCGCGAGATATGCTGCCGCCTCTCCTTCGCTCGTCGCGTAAAACGCGCCGTGCGAGGTACCGATCGTCCACGGACGGGAGCCGCTTTCGACCGCGGCGACGGCGGCAATCGTGTCCGGATGCACCCACGGCCCGCAGGCCGCATAGAAGTTCGCGAGCGGCATATCAGAAGGTCAGCAGTGGGACGCCGGTGCCGATGACATTGGCTGCCGGCACGGCGCCCATGTAACGGCCATCGAAGCTGCGCGCGATGTACGAGGACACCGGCAAGAAGGTCCCGCGCGCAACGCGATGACAGCCCGCCATCTGCGGCACCACTGCGCCTTGCGCATCGCGGTCGAAGATCGGGCCTGCGTCCTCGCCATCGACAACAAAATGTCCGTCGATGGTGCAATAAATGTCGCCGGCCACGCCGCCCACGGATTTGATCAGCGGCATATCGTGAGGCAGCCAACCGCGCTCATAGATAAGGTGTGCGAAGGCCAGTGTCGGACGAAAGACGACGACCTCGCCGCGCTCGGATGGCAGCACTCCCAGGTGTATCCAGTACAGCCCGCGCGGCATGCTCGGCGAGTCGTTCACATACAGCGCATGGTCGGACAGACGAATCAACGCGCCGGCACCGTAAGCAAGCACGACGAGCGCACCGGCCAGCGCCAGCAAGCGCAGCAGGCGAATGTATTGATGGGCCGTCATAACGGCTCCCGCGTGTAGGCTTTCAAGCGCGACAGCGGCGTGTTCGCGATACGGAATTCGGCCTCGATGAACACCGTATCCGATAGCGCGATGACGGCGCCGGAGGAAACGTAAGAGGACAGCCATTGCAGCGTTGCCTTGGCGCGCGTGGCGCCTGCAATATCGAGCAACACATGCGCGCCGGGGCGCACCTGCGGCACGCGAGTACCCGTCTGTCCGGCATGCAAGGCGCGGCACACCAATACGCGCCAGCGGATGGTGCCGAAGTCGTTGGCTTCCCACAGCGCCAGACCGAAGCGTTCGCCCGGTTTGAAGAACGCAATACGTGCGCTGGGCGGGTGCGGCTGGTCCATCGCAACGACGTCGAACGGCGTACCGAACAGCAACCGGTAGCGCCGGTTGCTGCGGTACATCAGGTGCACTTCGGTCAGTCGCAGCGCATCGGCCTCTTGCGGGGTATCTTCGGCGTCGCTCTTCATGGCGCGGTCTCAAACACGGTATCGAGAATGCGCAAACCGTCAGCACGGAACGGTTCGCTGTGCGCGCCGAACTCGACCAGCACACTTCCGGGGCGCGCGGTCGTCGCGACAAGCGACAGGCACGCGCGACCGTGCTCGCGCGAGAGCTTGTTCCAGTGCGCGCGCTCGGTCGGCGTACCCTCGCAGGCAAGCCGCACCACCAGATGCGGTTCGGCGGACGCCGTGCGGCGGCCGGATGGCGTGTCCTCCCGCGCCTGCGATTGCGCGGACGCACGCGACGACTTGCCCTTGACCGCGCGCGCGGCATCTTGTGCCTGGCGGCGCGTGAGCTTGCCCGATTCGCGCGCAGCCGCGACCAGGGCTTGGGCGGCGGCAGGATCGCGCTTTTGCACCTCGACCACGGCGCCAATGGTGTCGGCGTCTTTCGTGATGCCGGCATCGCGCAGTTCCGCGGCGGCGCCTTCGGCGCGCAAGGTCTTGACGATATTCAGGATGCGCGGGGTGCTCAGGCCAATGGCCTGACTCACCGCTGCCGCCGATCCAAGACTTTCGATGCGTGCTTGCAGATAGCGTGCCTGGTCGATGAGCGCCATCGCATCACGGTGGAAGTTCGCCGCAAACTGCCGGTCGCGGACTTCGTCCGGCGTATCCGGCGCGAAACGAATCAGCGCGCGCAGCGCGGAAAGCTCGGCCAGCTTGGCCGCGCGCCAGCGGCGCTCGCCGTCGATCAATACATAACTTCCCTCGACCTCGCGCACCTCGACCGGATGAATCTGGCCCAGCCGGCGCAAACTGTCGGCCAGCTCCAGCAGGCTCGTCTCATCGAACGTCCGACGCGGCTGATTCGGATCGGGCTGGATCGCATCGAGCGGCAATTCCAGTACCAGCTCCTGTCGGTCGATGTCGGACAGTCGATCCAGCTCGCTCATCCGCAAGTCCTTGGTCTGCGCTGTCGCAGTCGCGCGCGCACTCACAGCCCGACTCCGGCCAAGACTTCCGCGCACAGCGCGCGCATCTCGCGCGCGGCGCGGGTGTTCACCCGCCCGCGCGGGCCGCGCCACACCGGCATGCGCCGGCCCAGCGCATCCTGCACGGCCACGCGCTCGCGCAACACGGTGGAGAGCAGGCGCAAGCGCTTGGCCCGGAACTGCTCTAGCAGTTGCGCATGCGAGGCCGCGCGACTGTTGAAGCGATTCACCACAAAACCGATGTGGATCAGGCGCGGGTTGTAGTGCGCGCGCACGCGCTGGATCGCCTGGGTCAGGCGCACCGCGCCGGATATGCCATACACATCCATCTGCACCGGCGAGACGGCACCATCGGCCGCGGCCAACCCCGCCAAGTAGCAGATCGGCGCATTGGTCGGCGTATCGACCACAATCACATCGAAATCCGCGATGGCGCGCAGGTTCGCGCGCACGCGTTGCACGAACGCGCTGCGGCTGCCGGGTATTTCGGCCAGCGTATCCAGTCGCGCGTCGGCCGGTAGCAGCGAGAGGTTCCGGTCGGATTCGGCCAGGTGCAATTTCGCATGCGAAAAACCGGACTCGAACAAACCGGAAGATTGCGTGTACGTCCCTTCGCCCTCGGGCATGAGGGAATCGGTCAGATTGCCCTGCGGATCGAGATCGACCGCCAATGTCTTCAATCCGCGCGATGCCGCGTGATAGGCCAAGTGCCGCGCGATGGTCGTCTTGCCCTCGCCGCCTTTGAGGTTGGCGCAGGCGATGATACGGGTCATGGGTAATCCTTCGGCGGGGGCCTATCGGCTCTCGAAGCCGTTCGCGAATATCGGATCGGGTGCGGCAACCGCGCCGCCGCAGACGATGTCGCCGGTTGTGCTCGTCATGGCGAGCACGCACGCCTCATCCACCGCATCGCCGACGCACGAATACGTGCTTGCCGACAAGTACACGACGTCGAGATTGGGGCCGTAGAACAGATCGAAGTCGGAGAACTGCTGCACCTGGTTGTTGCGGCGATTGCAGCCGATCATGGAGGTTTGTGGCGCAACCCAGGCGCTGCCTTCGTATTCGACCGTACTGCCGGGCGCGACGGTGTAGTACGCGCCGTCCAGTTCCAGATACAGCGGCACGGCTCCTGCCGTGTTCACGAAAGCCACCAATCCCACGAGCCAGCATTTCATCGTTTGCGCTCCGCGTGTTTCACGTGAAACCAATTAGACCAACTATGCGATCTATTTTGCAAGCCCCCCCGCTCTAGCCGTTTTATCCACAGACCCTTGTTGCCAACTACCGGAGATACCGGAGCTACAGGAAAGAAATACAGGTAATACAGGCGCTCTTTTTTGCTTTGCGCATCAACGAGGTAATTGCCTTTCTTGGGAGTCAAGCGGCGCAGTTTTGGGAGTGAAGCGGCGCATATTTCTACTTTCTTGGGAGCGAAGCGGCGCAATCTTGGGAGTCAAGCAGCGCAATCCTGGGAGCGAAGCGGCGTGGATAAGTCGGTCGAAAACCCCTACTTATCCACATATCCACAGGCACGACGTACCCGCGCCGAGTGTCCGGCGCGATGCAAATGCGGCAGGTGTCAGCGCGTACCGATCAACCGATGGGTACGAATGTGCGGCGCGGTCGTGATCAGGGTCAGGCAATCGCCGTTGTCGCGGACACTGGCTTTCGGATAAACCAGTTGCACGCGCCGATAGGCACTGTGAAACGCCTTCTTGAAGTCGGCGCGTCCGCGGCTGTCGAGTGGGTAATCTGAACCGAACTGCCGCTGCAAGGCGCCCCAGGGAACCATGGCTTGCTTGCGTCCGCCGTTCTGCTGGACGAAGTTGCGGTGCGTAAGCCAGGTATACACGTCCAATGCCAGCGGCGAGCGTTTCAGCGCGCGCAAGGCGCGCAGGTCCACGGGCACGGGCGCGCGCAGGATATGCTCGTACAAGGGTTCGCTGACGCGCAAGGTTCCGGGCAGCACACCGGGTTTCGCGGGATCGGTCCAGAAGTCAAACCTCTCGCCGATCTGCAGCAGTTCGATCTGCTCGCGCGAGGACTGCTTGTGCAGGATGAGCCGCGAGCCGAACAGGCTCATGATTTGGCATTTAAGCCGATGGATCGTGCCGGCACTGCGCGCGTGAGCCGCACGCCCGCCGCTACGCCCGAGGCCAAGCTGGCGCAGGAAGTCCGCCATCGAGGCGCCGATGGCAAGCTCCCGCTGCCGCGTGCGCACGATTTCCGTGGCAAGCCACGCCAGCAACAGACGTGGATAGCTGCCGAACGGCAGGCCGGCGCCCGGCATCGCCTGCACGACCAGCCGGTAATTCCCATTCGTGCGCTCGAAATGGTCCCCCGGCTGGGCGCGGTGCGGGAGCGTGGCGATGGTGAGAATGCGCGCCGTATAGCCGAGATTGTGCGTATCGCGCGGATCGGCGTCCTGAATGGACAGGGCATCGCGGATGAAGCGCGCATCGTGGCGGCTGAGCGCGCCGGTTCCGGAGTCGGTCATGCCCGAAGATTACACGCACTAGACAAATTAGACTATCTAACGCGAAATCGCCGCAGAGGAAAGACCTTCGCCCAAGGTGCGTGACTGCCATCACACCCGGTTCAGCCGACGGATGGCCTGCATCGATTACGATTGGGTTTGCGCTGCCGTCATGCACCGGGAGGAACTTGTGGGCCTTATCGACCTAATCCTGATCGCGCTCGGCCTCGCCGTCGCCGCGTTCGTCTACAGCTTGATCGCGGACCACAAGCGCCACGCGCAAATGCGCAAGGCCATTGCGGGTCTACCGGATTTTCGTTGTGACTACCACCGTATCGGCAGCGGCGCTCGCGATGCGGTTACCATCGACGAAGGCAGTGGAACGCTCTGTTTCTTCTGGCGCGTGAACGGCGCCATCACTTCCCATTGCGTCCGCGCCGCCGATGTCGTCGCCGTGGACGTCTTCGAGAACCGGACCACGAAAACAGTGGCGCCCGGCAGAGGCGTCATCGTTATGGTCGGCGGCATCGGCGTTCCCGTCGGCGGCCGGCGTCAAGCCACGCATCACAAAGTCACCCGTGTCGAAGTGCGAACCACCGTCAGCGATCCTGCGATGCCGCTGCACAGCCTCACCGTGCTCAACACCGCATGCACCGAAGGCGGCGGGCTGCACGCGCTCGTCAGCGAGGCCGCCGACGTATGGTGCGCGCGGATTCGGGCGATGGCGGCGCGTGCGCAGCGCGCCGCCGGCTAGACGCCATGCAGCGCGGCCTAGATCAGTCCCCTTTCGGCGAAGGATACCGTCTGGCAGCCGCCGACGATGATGTGATCGAGCACGCGGGTGTCGATGTTTCCAAGCACTGTCTTGAGCTGACCGGTGATGTTCCGGTCAGCCATGCTCGGTTCGGGATAGCCCGACGGGTGGTTGTGCGCGAGGACCACGGCGGCGGCGTTGTGATGCAGCACGCGCCGCACGACTTCACGCGGATGCACCGATGCGCCATCGAGCGTGCCCGTAAACAGGATCTCAAAGCCGAGCACGGCGTGCCGGTTGTCGAGGAAGATGACGGCGAACACCTCGTGCGGCAGATGCGCGAGCTTGGCGACGAGGAACTCGCGGGTGGTGCGCGGATCGCGCATGACGGTTTCGCGATGAAAGCGCGCTTCACGAATGCGTTCGGCGACGTGCAGGATCGTGAATTCGTCGACCGGACCTGCGAATAGGTAATTGCCGGCAGTGTCGAGTTGGTATTGCATGATGGCCTCCGTGGGCGGTGTGGGCCGCCACGGAAAGCGCGCACGGTCGCGCGGCAAGGGCGCGTAGCGCTCGTCTTGACCCTTGCCGCGCAAAGGCCGCAAGCGCCACGCTGGCGGCAGAAAACACCGCCGAGGCCGTCGTGAAAATCGCCACGCGATGAGGCGAACCGGCCAGACGCGAATCGCCGCATCGCCTCGCCGAACCCGAGTGAATTGCGTCTGGCGAAAGCTGCCGTGAATTGGACGCTGTCAGGAATTTCCTACACGACGGCGCGGTATTTGCCGATTCCGCGGCACTCGAAAAACGCGGAAACTGCCTGGGCCCGGAAGCATTGCCGCTCGGAGAGCAACACGCCGGCAACGGAGTGCTTAGCTTGGCCGGTCGGCGCGCGCCAGTGCGCCGTTTGAATCGCGGCCACAAAAAAACCGGCGCCGCGAGGGCGCCGGTCGTCATTGAACCCGCAGGATCATTCCTGCGGTGCGTCTTCCTTGGGCTCGTACAAGCGCAGCACGACACTGCCGTCGACCGGAACCGCGTGCAGCGTCAGATTGAATCCCTTGCCATCCTCGTGCGGGAAGGCAACGCCGATGCGCATCCAGTCGCGCTTGGTTTCGTTGTTGTGCTCGAACTCGCGGACTGTGTAGGCCGTCAAGCGCGTGGCATCGGAAGCGGGTTTGGTGGGTTTCTTGGCCATGATGTTTTCTCCGTTGGGTTGATTGCGCGGGTGCGCGGGGATCAGCTTCGGCGTGGTTCACGGCGTGCGGTGCAAGGGAGCGCGCAGCGCAACACGGCCTGGCGCGGGCCGGAGCGAAGCGACTACACGGGGCCGTGTGGCTTTTGCAGCGGATGCCGCCCCGCCCAGGATCACCCGCCTAAAGCACCCGCTCAACCCGGCGGAGAAGATGGCGTCCACCAAGCTCTAACGTCGTGCCACAAGGCAGGCGCTACCGCGAGTTGCAACGGCCAATAGCGCAAAATTCGCAGCGCATTCCGAATGAGGATGGCAAGAAATTACGCTGCGCGCCCGGCGAGGCGGGCTGCACCGTGGATATTCGAGTTCAAGGATGACTTAGGGGAAGTGCGGCGATTTTGACGACGCCCTCACGTCGCCGCGATTGTGGGACGCACTGCTCCGGCTCTTGGGCGAGACGGGAACCGACTCGCGGCGCAGCCCGAGAGCGCGGCCCGTAAGGCGACCCATCTGTGTACTTCGTCAAGCAGTTTCATCGACCCGGCGCGAATCAGAATTCCGGACTGTGCGCTGATTTCATTGGTCAGCGTGTGGGCTCATAGTTTTCAACATTTGTGCCGCGTCAACATTACCACGCTCAACAGCAACCTCTAGCCAATGGCGTGCTTTTTCGACATCGCCCTGGAGTTCTATACCACGTTGGTATGCAACTCCCAGGTCGAACGCCGCATCCACGCTGCCGCTATTCGCCGCTTCCGTAAGATATTGCTCAGCGGCGTTGAAATCTTCATGGCTTTTCCCATACCGAAGCAATGTTGCTCCATACAAGTACTTACCCCGAACCAATCCAGCTTTCGCCGCACACCTTAGGTAGATGATCGCCTTGCTTGGATCCTTCCGGTTGTACTTCGAGGACAGGTAGATATCTGAAATGACCAGGCAAGCGTCTCCATCACCGTCTGCGGCCAAGTCGTCCAATACCCGGATGCCGGTGGTAACGCTCTCAGCAGAATCCGAGTTGTCAAAATATTCTCGCGAAACAATCAGCGCGGATGGCTTTACTTTCCCGCAATATGCGCTCCTCGCAAAGCGATACGCTAGTTCGATGTTCTTGGAGACACCTTCGCCGAAATAATAGGCCCGTGCTACATCGTACTGAGCGACGGGATCGCCAGCATCAGCGGCTTTGGGAAAAGACACAAAGGCCGTATCCACGTCAGGTGATACCCCAAGACCCTCCTGGTAGATCCTCCCCAGGAGCTGATTCGCCATGACATCACCCGCGTTCACGGCATCTGTCGCCAAGCTCTTTGCCTTGGCGAAGTCTGTTCGAGAAGAATGACAAGCAAGAAGGCCGCACGTGAAAGCATTCAGACGGATAAATGAGCAGATTCCAGCAGCATGGCGAAGGAGCCGGGACGTGTCGAATATTTCACGTGTCGAATATTTCAATCGTGCGTGGAACGCTCGTTACCTGGCTTTTTTGCGTCGCAGAGGCCGTAACTCCGGGCACGTAACTACGTTACATCGGTGCCGCGCGCGGCGGTGGGGGGAGCATGCCAAGCCGTTCGATGACATCCAACGCTTCCTGTTGTGACAATTTCGATGACTTACACAGAGCGAAAGCGATTCGGCTCGATACGTGGTCGCGCAACACTTCGCTGTTGATCGGTTTGAGCGTCTCGTCAAGTTCCTGTGACGCGAGCTCGACGTAATCGCCGCCGCACAATTCGTGTGCGCGTCGTGACCAAGTCGCGCGTACAGCGTCGCGGTTCGTCCATAGTGCCGCGTCGGATTTCACGAGAATCCCAAAAAGGCCAGGTGAAATCTCCTGGTCCTTAAAACCTCCGCCGAGCAGACCGGGGCCGTCCTTTAGATCGTGGCATGGACTGCAGCCTGCCAATAGCGCGGCCAGCGCAACAACGTCACAGAGTCTCGAAGTCACGCGCACGGCCTTCTCCCCTCTTTTCCTCGGATGTCGCGATTTTTCAGCGCGAACTACAAGGCCCGAACAATTGGGTCGAAATATCGACAGTCGGCCAACCCCGGAGGCGCCACGTCAGGCCCTTCAGTCACGACCCATCGAATGCTTTTGATCTGCACGCCCACGGATGGCACAAAAGCACCAGCGATGGGCGTCACCCCTCCATTGCCTTGCAAATCGAACTGGAATTCGGCAAACGTCGTACTGTCCGTCTTTATCGCAAAATCTGCTTCGTACAGATCATCGAATTGACCGTTCCCTGAAATGTGGTACCGGCCTGGTGGCAGTGCGATGGACGTGTAACCGCCGCTCACCAACTTGGCCACGGGCGTCCCGTTTATTCGGACCGTTGGAAACCAAGCACTCCCGACAAATAGTGGCGGCCTATATAGTACGAGCGTTCCATAGCCTTCGCGTCGCTCGACCTGTCCGTCGAATAAATGCCCGGTCGCTTCGATGCTCGCGCACGCCGCGACCAAGGTTGAGAACAGAATACTAAGAAATACTCTTGGTAACGTCTTCATGTGCGCACATGCTCGTTCCGCTTTTAGGCCAATTCTGAGGCCAACTGCGCTGGAATACATTTTTGGACTCAGCTCACCAGAACAACGTCCGCCAAATGGTAGGTCAGTGTGTACTTTCCATCCCTATCCGCATCGAGCGCCATGAGCGGTCGAGCATCGGGCCTTCAGCTTGCCAGATTCGCTCAACGGGGCTAAATGTAGTCATGGATTCCTGTCGGGCAATTCCGCGTAACCGGGAACTTGCGCAAGCGCGCTCTTCAGGGAACGCGAGAGCGCTTCAATTGTCGTCGCCGACACTGCCTCGTTGCCGTTTTCGTCAACCCAAATGTCAAATATCTCCGGTTCAAGTGGATCGGCGATGATCACTTGCAAGCCCTGTCGCGACATTTCTGCCGTGAAGCCATTTCCGGTCTTGTTTGGAAAATTTCGCATTTTGAACCCGTTCGCATTCGCGAATGCTTTGAGCGCCGCGGATAAGGAAGACTGCTGACCATCCGTAATGCGGAAACGAAACGTAGCAAGGACAGTAGATGGACTGCTTCGGGCAGGCGCTGATTTAACTGGAACCTCCACGATCTTCCCGCGACCACCCAGGGCGGCGGCAATTTCGCGCTGCAATGCGACCTTCACGGGTTGCCAGTCCGCACCGGGCTTTTCTGCGTAGAAGAAAGTTTGAAGCGTGTCAGCCTTCATGAAATTGCTTGTACTTACGGCAACACCGTCGGCACGCCGAAGATCGAGCTGAGATACGAAGCGGCCTTGCTTAGGCATATCGTCTCTCGCAAAGATTTTGAAACCTTCCCGGCCAGCAAATTTCTTCATGGTCTCGATCACCTTCGCTTGATCGACATCTGATGCTCGAATATCGAATCGAGCTACCGGGTTAAACGATTTGCTGCTGCAACTGCTCATAGCAAGGCTCAACAAGACTGCAATCACGATGCGCATCATGGTTGCTCCTTCAGCCAGTTCTGGATCATCTGATAACGGAACTGGTAGTTGTATTGATTAAACCCAGGTTTCCAAAGCTCCATGTTGCCGAACCAACTCAAGAAACCTGAATCATTACCTTCGCCATATGTCCGCAAGTATAGGGTGTCACCCTCCCATACCACGCTTCGCCAGACGTAGCCGCTGTAGAAAATATGGTCGGGAGCAGTCAAATTGAAAATTGAGTACGTATCCGGTTCGGTAAAAGTATAAATGTGACCAGCGCTTACTCCAGCGAACCAGACTTCCTCACTGCTACCGTCTTCGACAGGGTGATCCTGCCCAGGGTAGGCAAAGCCATTGATCAACGCTGCATAGCCGTTGGGCTGAGTGCACCACGCGTCGCTGCGCACGCAAACTGCCCAGTCGCCTTCGCCCTCGCCGCCGTATCTATGGTAGTAAGGCTTGTCCTCGCTATAGTTCTTGGCTAATGCCTCCTGCATCGCGCTGTGAACAACGTGATTGAACAATTCTTGAAATAGTGCAGTTTCGGCACCTGTGGCAAATCGACCCCCGCTTATCTTCGAGACGGTGCCACCAACCATAGCCGCAGCCATGATTTGCCCTGGCACATTGTCCATTTTCTCGATTGCTGGCGACAATACTTCTGTCGCGCCGGCAGCCAAAAATCCCGATCCAAAATTACCGCCTTCAAGGCTGCTGATGACGCCGCCGCCAGCCGCATGCGCGGCGATCTTCGCCGCGAAGCTGCCCGTGCTGTAGCGCATCGTCATGGCCGAGCCGTCTTGCATGGGTCCTCCGGCCACGTCCGAAAATGCCGTGCCGATGCCCCAGAATACTCCAGCCGCAAACGCGCCCCACAGTCCCGCTTTCAGACTTCCCGTCGCCACGTAGGCGGACAGGAAGCCGCCGGCCACCGATACACCAAAGCTCCACGCCAGCGCATCGCGCGAAAGTTCGTATTGTCCGAAGTAAGCTGCCACAACAGCGATCGCGATGCCAAGTATTTGCCGAAAACTGAGATCCCCGCTCGGGTCTGTGAGGCTCATCGGGTTGTTGAGGACATAGCTGTAGCGATTCAGCCCCTGCGTGGGATCGCGTTCCGTCATCGGGTCGGCTTGGATAAACCGGCCCAGTTGGGGATCGTAGAGGCGGCCCTTCATGTGAACTAGGCCTACCGGATCGAGTTGCTGGTGTCCGGTGTAGCCCTGGAAGGTTCGACTGGTATCGAAGCTCGCCGCCGTGGCCGTGGGCAGCAAGCCCCAGCCGCCGCTGGCGCTCGCGTCTCTGCGATTGCCCCACACGTCGAAGCTCTGCCGCTGCTGTATTTGCGCCAGTTCGTTGGCAATCACGTCGATGGAGCCGAGCGCATCGCGGAACAGGTAGGCGTAGACCGGCGTCGGATTCGTGTTCGTCGTGGTGACGACGAGGTAGCCGCCGATATAGCGCTTGGTCGTCGTGCTGCTGCCGCTGATGCGCGCCTCGACGTTGCCCACGTAGTACGTCGTCGCGGCACTGCTCGCGGTGTTCGGACAGGTGTTCGTAGTGGTGTCAAAGCCGTTGCAGAAGATATTGTCGTTCGTGCCGCCGGTGATGCCTTCCACGCGCTTGAACATGCCGCGATCCGGCGCATAGGCAAAACTTTCCGTGGCATTGCTCGGGTAGCCGTTCGTCGCAATCTGCGCCGGCAAGTCGTAGCCGGTGTACGTGATCGTGCGGGTTTGTCCGCCGCCGTAGTTGGCCGTGGTCTGATTGCCGTTCGCGTCGTAGCAGTACGTGGAGCTGCCGAGTTTGCTCGCCGCGTGCGGCCCGGCATATTGGGTGCAGCCGGTTTCCAGCGTGGCATACGTCCAGCTTTGGCTGCCCCGGCTGGTGGGATTGCCCAGTTGATCGTAGGCGCTCGTCACCGTGCCCTGCACCGCGCCGTTGACCGTCAGCTTCACGGTTTGCAGCCGATCCAGATTGTCGTAGGTGAAGTCCTCGCGCAGGTTGTAGCCGGTCGCGTGGTTCAGCCGATACAGCACATTGCTGTGTTTATCGTAGTCGTAGCTCCAGTTCTGCAGCGCGCCGCTGCCCGCGTCGATGGTCAAGGCGCGCCCGGTGGCGTGATCGAACGTGCGTGTACTCTCCAATGCCGCGTTGTTGTGGAAAATCTCGTCCGTCACCTGACCGCGTTCGGACAGGGCGATCACCGTGTCGTAGTAAACGCCGTTTACGCTGTCGGCGGCTTCCTGGGTCTGGATCGGATAGCCGTCGGTCGAGTAGATCGTCAGTTCGCCCGCGTTGGATACCGTGGTGCTCGGGTCGAAGTGCTGGAACGGACGACCGAACTGATCCCAAGTCTGACGCTCGGTATACGAGTATCCGTCCATCTGCGTGACCGAGTGATCCACGCGGCCATAGTCGTTGTATTCCGTGGTGCGCGTGAAGCCGCCAATGCCGTTGGACTCGCTGTGGATTACGCCCAGAATCGTCGATCCGTCGCTGCGCAACGCCGTGTCGAACTCCCACGCGCCAGACGGCTCCGAGGTGAAGCCGCCACTGCCGTTACTCCGGTTCTCCGTGCGCAGATACAGCCGGCCCAGCGCATCGCGGTACTGGTTCTGCGTCTGGCCCTTCGCGTCGATTTGTTGGACGGGTTCGCCAAGTGCGTTGTAGCTGTATGTCCAGCCGCCCTTGTCCGGATCGGTCATGCCGGTCTTGCGGCCCAGACGATCGTAGATCATCGAGGTCTGAATGAGATGGCCGGCCGAACTACCGTCCGCCGGCGTGCGCGAAATGCTGGTCAGATTGCCCACCGCATCGCGGCCATAGGAGACGGTCAGCGCATTGCTCTGGCCGAACGGCGCGGCGATCTGCATGACTTCGTCGCGCGCGTTCTTGACCTGCTGCGTTTTGTAGCCGCGCGGATTGGTTGCGGTCGTGGTCAACGTCGAATAATTCCACGTCGAATCGCTGGGCGTGTTCGCCGCCTCTTCCGGATGGCTTTGATCAGTGGCCCGATCCACTGCATCGTAGGTCGCGGTCGCGGTGCCTGGCGCGCTGGCGCCGGTCTGCAATGTGCCCGCGCGGCTGGATGCCACGCCGGTCTGCGTCGTCGTCGGGTCGATGGAAAGATACGGCGTGGACACCGTCGCGTTACGGCCCGTGCTGTCGTAGGTCGTGGCCACGCTCGACCAGTGAAACTTACTGGTAGCACTTTGCTGGTAGATGCGCTTGGTGCGCAATATCTCGCGTCCGAGCACGTCGAAGTACGCCCACGTCGTCGGCGCGATGCTCTGGCCCGCATACGTGCTGCTGGCGGTGCTGTCGGTCGTTACGCGATAGACGCCACCGACCGGGCAGTTGGCGCGAGGCGCCGCGGCGGGAATGTCGGTGCTGTTTGCATCCTTGCACCACGTGTACGTCGTGCGCGAGAAGCCGCCAGTGGTTACGTCTTCGGCAAAATACGCACGGCCCAATGTGCCATACACCATCGACCACTGATCGCCGGCGGCGGATACCTTGTTCGCCGGATTGCCGAACACGTCGCGGTTGACGACGACGGGAAGAATCGCCTGCGGCGTAAACGCCCGCATCGGCGAACTGCCGGACAAGGCGATGCCGACGTACTCGGCGATGTTCTCGTCCGTGTTATTCGCCGCACTCGCTGAATAGAATGGTGCAAGCTTGTACAGCTCGAAGCGTCCCAACGATTCATAGCTCCACTTGGCGTAGCGCTGAATCTTGGTCGGATCGGATTGCCACTGGCGTTGCTGAAAATTGGTCAAATCCGTGCAGGCCGCGCGATTGGCGAAGTGATAGGTGCTGCACTGCACCTGCTCAATCACGTTGCCATCAGCATCGCGAATGAGGTCCGTTCGCAGACTCATCGTCTTGAGGACGTTGACGATCGGTTCGTCGGTCGAGTCGTAAGGCCCTTGAATGTCGGCGATGCGCAGTAGAGTCGTCGGGTCGTACTCGAAACTGGCGCGGCGCAGGTTATTGGTCTGTCCGGGCCGGCTGCTCGTGACCGTGCTGAGCGACAAGCGACCGAGTCGCTGCCATTCGGTACTGAGCGTCGAACAGTTCTTCGTCGGCGGCGACACCGTGCAGCCGTAGATGTTCGTTGTCGTCTTGGACTCGTCGGTAACACCGGACTCGCTGCTGATCACCGAGGAACTTGTGACGTTGCCGTAGATGTCTTCGCCGAAGGAACTTGTGATCTCGTGGCTCGATGCCCCAGGCGTCGCGACGTCAAACTTCTGTTCGACGGAACTGGACAGGTACGGCATCAGCGGCTGCACAGTGCCGGGTGCAAACGCCGGCGTACTCGTGTAGTCGTCTTGCGCGTCGCTCAACACCTGACCACCGACTCCGATCGAAGCGCTCTGCGCAATGTTGCAGATGACGCCGTGGCTGCCGCAGGGCGGCGGGTTGTGCACGAAGCACGAATCACCTGGCGAGCTCACGCACGGATCGGGTTGCAGCGTCGATTCGAGTTCTGCCACCGTGTGATCGGGCCGGCCGATGTACGGAAAATCCTGCCGGTACTCGGTGGTCGTGACGAGGTACTTGGACGTATCCTGCGTCGGCTGCTGGTTCTCGGCTTGTACGGTGGCGAAGCCGAGGAAGCCGCGTCCTCCCGCCTGAATCTTCGCGCCCGAGTAGCGATAAACGACGGCACTCGACGACGGAAATGCAGTGGAATCTCCCGCCAGCGGCGCACTGCTCGATGCTCTGTGTACCACCCAGATCGCCGAGAACACGTCGAACACCGGCGAGCCGCGGCCCCAACTCTTTCCCGGGCCGTCGTAGGCGCGCGCATAACCGGACGTATACGCCAGTGGGTAATACGTGATGCCGGTCGAGGCACCCAAGCCATTGACGACCGACGTGACGAAATCGTTGCCACCGAAGGCCGGGCCGTAGCCGAACACGGACAGGCTGCCGCCGGCGTAAGTCACCATATCCGGGCCACCATCGCCGTTGACGTCCATCAGGAACGATTGCGTCGACAGCGGGTTCATCGCGTTGAGCGTGAAATTTCCGACATCGACTGCGCTGCCGAAACCCGTCGTGCCCCACAGCATCGCCTTGAGCGGATAGGTGCCGCTGGGGTCGCTGACGCCATCCCAGTACAGCAGGTCGATTTTGTGATCGCCGTTGACATCGAGAAACTGCACGCGCTCGGCGTAGTTCGTGGAAAGCGTCAGGCCGGTGGATTGTTCCGGCAGGAAGCGCTCGGTCGCGGCCGCGTCGCCGGACTTGCCGGCGTTGAGGCGGTAGTAATACGTGTAGTTGCCGCTGACCAGTTTGGTGTAGACGAGATCCGTCTGGCCGTCGCCGTTGAGATCGACCAGATTGATGAAACTGCCGTCGTCCGGCACCGTCAGCGTGTCGCCGATAAAGGTCTCGTAGGTCATGTGCAGGCCATCGGCCTGAATGCCGTCGTTGCGGAAGGTGTACCAGCGCGTATGGCAGGTTGGCGAAGCCGGGATCGAGGACGGACTGAACGTGGGTTGCGCGGTCAGGGCGCTGGGAGCCATGCCGCCCGTCCCGCAGGTATCCTGCGTCACCTTCAACACCATGTCGGCGGCGCCGTCTCCATTGAGATCGGCATTGAGCACGTCGCGGCCCGCGCCGGTGGAAAAGCCCAGTTCCTGTGTCGAGGTGCTGCCGCCAAACACCGGCGTGGTGAACACGACGGGCGTCGCGGTCGCGGAAAAATTGAACGTGAGCGCGGCGCCAGATGGCTGCTTTTGCAACAGGTGCGAGGTGATGATGCCCTGCGCCGTCGAATCCATCAGATCCGGCAGGCCATCGGCGTTTTCGTCGAGGAACAGGCCGTCGTCGCTCGGCCATGACGGAATTCCGGTTGCAACCGGATTGGCGTGATCGAAGGTGTAATCCGTACCTGAGGCGATGGCCGGATAAATCTTCCACGTCATGTCCGTCCACGCCGTGCCGTTCCACGCCGTGCCGTTGGCGGCGAGCAGGTCATCGCGGCCGTCGCCGGAAAAATCGTACAGGTACCACAGCGAATCGAAGTGATAAGAACGCCAGTCGGCGCCGCACGTCGGCAGCGCGACTTGGCCGGTCTGCGGCGGACGCGACAGGTACACGCCGGTCGCGACCGCCGTGGCAAAGCCGGTGCCGGTGGCGCGCGACACATAAATCTGGAAACGCGTGGCACCGGAACCCGTGCTGTCGCAGCTTTGATCCTTGACCCACACTAAATCTTGTCTGCCATCGCCATCCACATCGCCGACCTTGTAGTCGATCGCGTATTGCAGACCGCTATAGCTTTGCGTGGACGGCGTGCCGGGAAAACCGGGCGCATGGACGCTGGCGTTGTCCCACGTGAATTGCGTGCGTGGATAGCACACCTCGCCCGCGCCGTTTGGCACGCACTCCTGCAAAGAGGTCAGCGCCGAAAGACCGCTGCCGGTCGGCGTGCCGTAGCGCAGGTGATACGTGCGCGCGACCTGCGACGTGCCAATGTCACCGTTGATGTTGGATGGGCCGCTGACCGTGATGGTCGTCAGCTGCTGCGTGAGCGCGAGCTTCATGCCCGACACGTAGTCGATGCGCTGGCTGGCAGCCGGCAGCGTCGCGTACGAAAACACGACCTTCGCGTAGGGCGTGCGCGTGAACGTCGGGCTGGCCGCGAGTACGCCGCTTATTGCCATCTTGCCGGTGTAGTCGACTTCGGCAACATCCATCTCGCCGGTGGCGGCGTTCTGCGTGTAGCTGAACTCGACCGTATTGCCGGTCGTATCGGCAATACGATTCAGTGCCCACGAGAAATACTGGGTGGCGTCAGGGTTGCCTTGCCCATCGTTGTGGACCAGCGCCGAATTGCCGCCCGTGCCGTACACGCGGTAACTGCCGTCCTTGGGCTGCGCCAGCCAATAGGCGTAGCCGGTGATGCCGGTCTTGGCATAGCCGCACACGCGCGTGGCGGGATCCAGTTCCAGGCCGAACGCGTGGGCGGTGTCGCCGGACTGGCCGGCCGGACAATTACCCGCGCCATTGTTCAGGTCGAGCAGGCGTGCGCCATCGAGGCAATACGCTTGATCGGCGGCGACGCCATCGAAATTGACCGAAGGAAACGGCCCGGCGCCATCGCCGTACTCGGTGGCCTTCTTACAACGCGAAATCGCCGACAGGCCGCCCAGGCTCCAACCCGGTCCCATCGGGCCGTTCGCGCCGCGGTTGTTGTACACCAGCGACAACGCAGGTACGAGGCCCGCCGTGCCCGGCGGCACGTAGATTGGCACGGAATACGTCGCTGCACCGCTCTCATCTGTCCGATAGGTTGCTGGTGTCGCGCCGACCGAATCGGAATACACGTCGGCCGATGGCAACGGTTCGCTCCACGTCGCCGGAACCGGCGCGGGTGTGCCGGCACCGGTGGCGGCAGGCTTGATTCCCGGGCCGGATGGCGTGACCCCGAAGCCTTGCAACTGCACGCTGGCGTGGGCGGGTGCCGGAACCGACAGTCCGGCGATGAAAGACAGCAGACAAAACGCGCTCCCGACTCCTCCCCGCGCGGCAAGACGCGCGGAGTCCACTCCGATTCGCAACGACATTGGTTTCCCCTCAACGATGGTTCAGATTACCCACTCCCTCGAATCAGCGTACCTGTAAATATTTACAGGTACACCATCATCCAACACGCTCGGCATTTACTGGAGAAACCCCGACAACTGAGCTGGAATTCACATCAGTAATGCACAATATAAAAGATTCGCGCGCCAGCGGTGCCGGCGGCTCACCACCGCTTTCCGGAAACGCGGCCTCCAGCGCCTTGGCCAAGGCGTAGTCCAGCACGCTCGCATCCAGATAATCGGCGCCGGCGAGTTCACTGCGCGGACGTGCGGCGAGCGGCTGCAAGCGCTGCATCATCACCGCGTCGAATGCCGAGAGTGCTTTCGCAGCGGCATGGCTGCCAGCGCGGAGTGCGGGCGATGTCACTGCATCCTGTTGGATACAGGCAAAAGTAATGCTGTAACCGTGAGACACGAGTTTCGCTAGCTTCTGGGTGACGTGCTCGAGTATTCGAGCGAACGCACAATACAACATGAAATGTTGTCTATCAACAAATTATATCCTGTGCGTCGCTATGCCGCTGCACAACGATGGCCGTTGCCCTTCAGGACAGCAGCTATGGCATCTCGGGATAGCAAGTGGTCAGCGTTCGCGAAACAGCTTGGACAGAATCTCGCTGTATTGCGTAACAAGCGAAGCTGGACGCAGGCCGACCTCGCCGAAAAAATCGGCGTCGCCACGGAAACAATTTCTCGATATGAACGCGGAACAGCCGCAGCATCGCTCAAAACCCTTGATGCACTCGCCCAAATTCTGCGAGTCCCCTTGGCGGAACTTTTGACGGCAAGCTCTGTTCGTGCAGACGACCAAGCACTTGCCCTTTCGTTGTCGCTAAGCGATCTGCATGAGGCGGATCGATTGGTCGTTATGGATGTCGCACAAAAATTGTGTCAGCACCTTCGACCAACCAAGCGTCGCGCATAATTTGATGCGATGGGGTTCAAGGGGAGATATGCAATTCTCCCCTTGGTGCAGGACGGCCTCGTCCTGCCGGTAACGCCGTCGTGTGCGATGCCACACACGACACGATTGCTGGCCCTGCTCACTTACTGCGCGGAATCTTTCTTTGGAGCGGGCGGTGGCGGCTTTGGCAACTCGCCGATCGGGTACACCTTCTGCGGTATGTACTTGTCGTTATCGTGCGCGTGCAGCTGTTTGACGATCGCATCCACCTTCGCGTCCTGCACCGGATCGTCCGTCATGCACACCATGTTCGCGGGAGCCGCCGCCTGCGCGTGATGCAACACACTGGAGCCGACGACTCCGACAACAAGTCCACCCGCCGCCGCGATCAACGCAATACTTCGCTTATCCATCCTGCACACTCCATCGGAAAGGGGCGCAACTTTTAACACGGTTGCCCCATCGGTGCCGAGCGATGCGCGCACACTATTCAGTTGCCATTCCAAAAAAAGAGGGGCCTTGCGGCCCCTCAAACGGAGGAACATCAACGCAACAGGGTCGGCAACCAGCGCGTGCCTTCGAGCGCCGCAGCAGCCGCCGTAACGGCACCGGCTTTCTTCATGCCGTCCAATGCCGCAGCGGTCGAGTCGCCTTTGACTTCCCGCACGGCTTCGGCGAGCTTGGCCTTCGACACCGAGCCAAAAAAGTTTTCTGCCGTCGCCTCCCACCAGTCGGCCATGTCCAGTCCGAGCAAGGCCGCGAGCGCCTGCACGGCTTCAACAGGCTGCGCCGACGTCGTGTGCGACACCGTCGCGCGATCCTGCATGGCATTCACGCTCGGCACGATGCAGTAGGCGAGATAACGCAACTGCGTCGCCTGATCCTGCGCGGTGATCCAGTTCCACAGGTCGGCATCATCCGCAGGCAAGGCTTCCTGCAATTCAGCGCGCAGGACATGCAACGCCTGCGCGGCCTTGGTCTTGTCCACGTCGATGCCCGAACGCTGCAAATGGCATTCGTCCCGGACGGTGATGCAGATCACGGGGTGCCTGTCGTTGTAGAACTCCTTCAGCACCAGCGCATGAACGAGAGCGGTCAGCGCATGTTCGGGCTGCGCCGCCAGCACGGCCCGCAACGCCAGCGTGCGTTCGGCGGTCAAGCGGCGCGTCAGCGCATCGGAAAATTCCGGCTTGGGTTTTTTCTTCACCTCGCCCGCCGCTTCCTGCGGCTCATGCCCTGGCGCTTTCTGGCTTCGCTGCACAAGCCCGCGCTCGATCCGCACCTTGCCGTCATGGTCGAGCACCACAAACGCGCCGGCATTCGCGCGCGCCTGTGGGTCGTCCACGAGTCGGGCTTCTTCGATGGCCTCGCGCTTCTCGGCAAGCGCATCGAGCGCTTCGCCGATTTCTTCAAGCCGTTCGTCCGTTGCGCCTTCCGCTTCGCCGTCCTGTTGCAACTTGGCTTCCTGCTCGTCCAGCTTGTCGAGCAAGGCTTGCTCCTTCTTGGTCGCCTCCCGCCGCGTCGGCGCAAGCCGTCCGTATTGGTGCAGTTCGGCATAGTCGTATTGCGTGCGGCATTCGACCCAACCCCATCCTTCCCGGCGCACGCGCTCCGCCGCACGCTGGAGCTTTTCGTCCACTAGCCGGTTGAGCAATTCCGCATCGGCAAAATACACGGCTTCCGAGAACAGATCGCGCCGCACCACGCCGCCCGCCTTCTCGTAGGCTTCGATGCCGATGTATTTCGCACGCCGGTCGTGATTGGCGTCGATGTCGGATTCGAGCAACGCCCCGCGCAACTCGCTCGGTGTGCGCTGCCAAGCATTGGGGGCGGCTTCCCACACCCGTTCCTGCGCCGCATGGTCGTCGGTCACCGCCAGCGCCATCATCTGCTCAAGGGTGATTTCGCCCTCGCGGAACTCGGCGACCAACACCGGCGAGACGTTTGCCAGTTTTAGCCGTTGCTGCACCACCAGCGGGGTCACGCCAAACCGGGCCGCCACGTCCTCGATGGGCATGCCATCGTCTACCAGCGCCTTGAACGCCTCGAACTGGTCGGCGGGGTGCATGGCCTGCCGGATGATGTTCTCAGCCAGACTGATTTGCGCCGCTTCTTCGGCGCAGACGATCTTGCACGGAACTTCGTGATCCTTCGGCAAGGCTTTGGTCTTGATGAGGTGGCGCAATGCGCGCCACCTACGGCCACCGGCCACCACCTCGAACTTATCCTTGCCCTCTGCCGGCGTTACGGTGAGGTTCTGGATCAGTCCCTGTGCGCCTATGGAAGCGGCCAAGTCCTCGACGGACTGGCCTCCGGTCTTGCGGGCATTGCGCGACGACAGGATGAGGGAAGCTACGGGGATGGACTGGATGGTGCCAACGATATTGATGTTCATGGGATTTCTCCTTATATATATGTGGGTTCATTCTTCGCCGGGGTACATGAGCGTTGCGACTGGCTCTCTCGTATCGCCGGGGCCGATGTGGACGAACGCCTGTACGGGGTAGCCCGCGAAATAGCTCAACGTCAGCGGCAGCCGATCCGTGCCGGTCTGCTTGGACGCCCGGATCGTTTCGCATGCGAAACGCAGCACCCAATTCACAAAACGCTCGCCGCTCGGTTCCTCATCGCCCTGCGCCACGGCTTCCGCCCATTTCCAGCAGTCGTTGAACAGCGCCGAGGTCATGGCGACCGGAATGCGAAACCCGCACCCCTTGGCCTGCGTCGTCACGTCCACCAGCACGCCATCGTCGATGGCCTGCGCGCGCGTGTAGCGGTGAACCACCTCGAAGCCCGCGAACGGGCCGCTTTCGATTACTTCGTTCATTACCTTTCCTCCGTTGTTGTGGGCTTATGCCCTTCGTGGTATCTCGGCCGAATGCGGCCGCGATGTCCCATCGCGGCCATGGCCGCCCACAGCCGCGCAGCGAGGCGCGGTCAAGGAAGGCGAACGAAGTGAGCAGCGAGGCCCTGGCGCGGGCTGGAGCGAAGCGACGACACGGGGGCCGAGCGGCCCTTGACCGGAAAAGCCGAACGAAGCGGCGATCTTGATCTGCGCTTTTCGGTGTGCACCAGCACGCCATAACTTGCAAAAAAAGTGCGCCGCATCCGCGATGAACGGATGCAGCGCACAAGGCCGAGCCATCAAGCCGACGCTGGCTGAACCATCTTCTGGAGCCGCTCGATGACCCCGGGTTCGACGAATACACACGACTGGTCGGCCGCAATCGCAACGTTGAACACCTTGGTGCACACATCGCGTTTGAGATGGGCCAGCCGGCCCGTTCGATACGCGTGTTCGGGCCTCATGCGAGCAGCATTTGACGTCGAGCCGCTGCGCTGCGGATCGCACTCGACCAAAGCAACAAACCCGTCATCGGACAATTTC
This sequence comes from Lysobacterales bacterium PRO7, assembly GCA_021404785.1. Taxonomy (GTDB): domain Bacteria; phylum Pseudomonadota; class Gammaproteobacteria; order Xanthomonadales; family Rhodanobacteraceae; genus Rudaea. The sequence continues at coordinate 160,596 of QWHH01000001.1, read as the reverse complement.
TGGTGTTCGGGGCACAAGCCCCAACCTGTCGTCGTGTGGCGCTCCATGCTCGCGCGCAGGCGTTTGTCGAGAAGAATGGATCCGGTATCGAATGTGGTGCCACAAATCACGCAGACGTTCTGTTCCAGCGAAACGTGCGATTTCATGATGTCCTCCGGTTGCTCAGGCGGAATTGCCCGGAACCGGCGTCAGCACGGCGCAGCGCATGTCGTCAGGGGTCGAAGACAATGCAAGCGCGCATGGCGCGCGCAGCCCTTGACGACGAGAACGCCGTGATACGGTGAAGGAAACAGCAAGACCGCCTCACTGCATTTGATCTTGAATTCGCTGCCATAAAAAAACCGGCGCCGCGAGGGCGCCGGTTGCCGGAAACCGCAGGGTTATTCCTGAGCTGCGTCTTCCTTCGGTTCGAACAGGCGCAGCACGACCAAAACCACTACTCCTCGGCCGCCTCACGTAGGATTTCGATGGCCTCCTTGACGACGTACAGGCCAATCGCGAATCCGGCGACCAGATCCACGACGCGCAATCCGGTGAGCGTAACGATAGTGCCGGACACAAACACGCCGATATTGGCAATCACGTCGGCGCGCGTGCATATGTAGGTTGCGTTGATATGAACTTGGCCCTGACGGTATTTCGCGAGTTGCGTGAGTACGAACAGGTTCACGCCGAACGACACTGCGGAGTACGCCATCATCACCAGGCCAACCGGTTCGCTGCCGTGGAACCATCGTCGCACCACTTCGGCAACGATGCCTGTGCCGAGCAGGACCAGAACACCGCCAGTCCAGCGCGCCGCATTCCTCTTGAAATCCGGCCCGCGCGAGATCGCCATGAGAGCTAGTGCATAAGCGACCGCATCGGTCAGCATGTCGAGCGCATCAGCCATCAGGCCGGTCGATTGCGCGAGCCAACCGGCGGTGATGCCGACCACGAACATTGTCGTGTTCAGCGACAGTGCAATTCGCAGTGTCTTGCGTTCTGCTTCCGTCTTCGCCGTTGCCTGTGCGCAGTCACAACTCATGTCGTTCTCCGCAATAATCGTGACGCGAGACTTCGGTCATGTCGGGGCTTGCCGCCGGTAGACGGGAATCACCGTGATCAATGCCCGTGAGATTCAAACGCGCATGGCGCCGCTGCTTGACCGGCGGCGGCGTGGTCCGTCTGCAGGGTCGTGTGGGTTATCGAAAATCGTTCGTGCAGCATGCTCTCCACAGTCCGGCGAACATCGTGGCAGTCGACGGTGTGATCCACGTACACGTGCGCTGAAAGTGCCGGCATCCCGGAAGTGACTTCCCACAAATGAAATTCATCCAGGCGTGTCACCGAGGGTATGCCGCGGATCGCATCGGAGACGGCGACTGAATCGAGTCCACGCGGTGCCGCTTCGAGAAAAATGCGGCCGGACTCGCGCACGAGTTCAATGCCGGCCTTGAGCATCAGGCCGGCGACGATGAGTGCGGCGATCGAATCGACGCGATTCCAGCCTGTCCGCCAGATGATGGCGCCGGCGATCGCCGTGGCGATGAAGGCGTACAGATCCGTCAAAATGTGCTGGAAGCTGCCTTCGACGTTGAGGCTTTGCCGATTCGCCTTGCTCATCACCCAGACCGCAACGAGGTTGACTGCAATGCCTATGACCGCGATGACCATGACCAAAAACCCTTCGACGGCCGGCGGATGGATCAGGCGCAGAATGGCCTCAATCACGAACCATACCGCCAGCAACACCAGCGTCAGCCCGTTTGCCTGCGCACTCAGGATTTCCACGCGCTTGAGTCCATACGTGAAGCTGCCGCTGGCCGGCCGCGCCGCCAGATGCATGGCGACGAGCGCCAGCCCGATGGAACCGACATCGGTAAGCATGTGGCCGGCATCGGAGATCAGGGCCAGCGACTTGGCGAGAATTCCGACGACGACTTCCACCACCATGAAGGCCGCCAGCAGCAACAGCGCGAGCACGAGATAGCGTTTGTCCGCATCACGCGAGACTCCGTGGCCGTGGCCGTGATCGTCATGGCCGTGGTCCTCGTGAGCATGATCGTGCGAATGCGCACTCATGTGTTTTCTCCGCTGGAGTCTCCGAGGATACGCGGTCGCGCCGGTGTTATGACATCACACACGCGGCGCCCGCGCGTGATTCACGTTCCCGAGGAGCGATCGATGGGCCAGACGTGGTCCACCGTGCTTTCGTACACCCAGCCGGCGAGGTTCTGGCCGGTGCGCCCGAATTGCCGGATGATTTGCACCGCGCGCTCCACTTGGTCGTCTTCACAGAACACTTCGAGCTTCGCCTGATTGATAATGCGTTCACCGAGTTCGATCGAATAGTTCTGTTCCAGATCGCTCAGCGCGCGCAGAAAACCTTTGACGTCAACGACGGACAGGTGCCGGAAGCCTGCCGCCTCCAGCTCCTGCACGATGTCCGCAATGCGGCCGCGATGCACGTAAGCCTTGACCTCTTTCATGGCGCCCCCTCATCGGATAGTTGTTTTGCCGCGCGCTGTTCGATCCAATCGTAAAGCACCGGCAACAGCACCAGCGTAAGCAAGGTGGAAGTAATCAGGCCACCCACGACGACGGTTGCGAGCGGCCGCTGCGTTTCAGCGCCGACGCCGCTCGACAGCAGCATCGGCACGAGGCCGAGAATCGCCACGCTCGCCGTCATCAGCACCGGGCGCATGCGCAGCGCCGTGCCGCTGAGCACCGCATCGCGCACTGATAGACCTTTGCCACGCTGTTCATTCAAAAAGCTCACCAGCACGATGCCGTTCAACATCGCCACGCCGAATACGGCGATGAAGCCGATGGCAGACGGTACCGAGAGATATTGCCCTGTGATTGCGAGGCCGACTATGCCGCCGATCGTCGCAAACGGGACGTTGGCCAGGATCAGCGCCGCGTACTTGACCGAATTGAATGCGGTGTACAGCAGTACGAAGATGAAGAAGATCGTCGCCGGCACAATCAACGAGAGGCGTTTCAGTGCACGCTGCTGATTCTCGAACGCGCCGCCCCACTCGGTGTAGTAGCCGGTCGGCAGCTTGATCTTCTGCGCGAGCGCCGCATTCGCATCCCTGACGAACCCGTCGATATCGCGGCCGCGCACGTCCATCTGGATCACGGCGTAGCGCTGCAGCTGTTCGCGCCGGATGAAGGAATAGCCTTCGGCGTCGCTGATCTGTGCGACCTGCGCCAGGCGCACGATCGCGCCGCTCGGCGTGCGGATCGGTATGCGTCCGATCGCAGCGAACGAGCCCTTGTCCGCGTCATCCAGACGCACGGCGATGTCGAAGCGCTTGACGCCGTCCAGCAAGGACGTGACAGGCTCGCCGCCGATGCCATTTTTAACCACAGTCAGCACATCGTCCGCATTGAGGCCGTAGCGCGCGACTGCATCGCGATCGACCTTGATGCGCACCTGCGGCTTGCCGATGTTCGCCTCCAGCGCGAGATCCGCCACGCCAGGCACCCCGGCCAGGACATTCTTGATGCGACCGCTTAAGCGATCCAGCTCGCCCAGATCGTCGCCGTAAATCTTCAGCGCCAACGTCGCGCGTACGCCGGAAATCAGCTCCTCGATGCGCATCTGGATCGGCTGGGTATAGCTCACAACCGCCGTCGGCAACGCGTCGGCCAGATCCTTCTGCATGGCCTCCTCAATGCCTTTCAGCGTTTGCCCTTTGCGCCATTGCGCCTTGGGTTTGAGCGGCGTGTAGATCTCCATGTAGTTGACGTCGGCGGTCTCGCCCTTTTCGGCGCGCCCAATCATCGCCAGCGTCGTGTCGACTTCAGGAAACCTTTCCTTGATCAGTGCGGACACGCGCTTGGAGATGTCGATCGACTCATCCAGCGATGCCGACGGGATCGACGTGATGCGCCACATGATCGAGCCTTCCTTCAGGTTCGGCATGAACTCCTTGCCGAGGAACGGAAACAGCGCAAGGCTGCCGACAAGCGCTGCGCCCGCAATGATCAGCACGCGGCGCCGGCGCGCGAGCGACCACGCGAGCACTTGCGCATAGCGGCGTTTGAGGAACGCGACCAGGCGCGTGTCTTTCTCTTCTTTGGGCTTGAGTACGATGGCGGCGAGCACCGGTATCAGCGTTAGCGCCAGCAGCAGCGATCCGGCCATCGCGAAGCTGATGTTGAACGCCATCGGCTTGAACATCTTGCCTTCGAGGCCCTGCAGGCTGAACAGCGGCAGGAACACGACAATGATGATCATGATCGCGAACGCCACCGGGTTCGCCACTTCACGCGCGGCCGCCAGTACCGCCGAGGTGCGATCCACCGAACCGCTGTGCGCCTTGCGTTCGGCCATGATGCGAAACGCGTTCTCGACCATGACGACCGCGCCGTCGACCATCATGCCGATGCCGATCGCCAGGCCAGCGAGCGACATCAGGTTCGCGGAAAGTCCGGCCTGGCCCATGCAGATGAACGCGATCAGCATCGCCAGCGGCAGCGCGACGACGACGACGAGCGCGCTGCGCAGCTCGCCGAGGAACAGGAACAGCACGATCGCCACGAGGATCGAGCCCTCGATCAGCGCGCGCACCGCGGTTTCGACCGCCTTGTTCACCAGCTCCGTGCGCTCGTAGACCGGTTTGATCACGGCATCCTTCGGCAAGGCCTTGCCGACCGTATCGAGTTTCGCCTTGACCGCGTCGACGACGTTCTTCGCATTCTCGCCGATGCGCGCGAGTGCCATGCCGAGCACGACTTCCTTGCCGTCGCGCGTGACCGCGCCCGTGCGCGGTGCGCCGCTTTCGGCAACCGTGGCGACATTGCGCACGTACACGGGCGTGCCGTCCTCGCTTTTGAGCACGATGTTGCCGATATCGTTCGCGTTCTGCACGAGCCCGAGCCCGCGAATCAGGTACTGCTCGCGGCCGACGTCGATGAAGTTGCCGCCGACCTGCGCGTTGTTCGCCTGCAGCGCTTCGATGACGTCCTTGAAGCCGAGTTTGTGGGCGATGAGCTTTAACGGGTCGATGCGCACCTGGAACTGTTTTTCCTGGCCGCCCCACGAGGTGACATCGTCGATGCCCGGCGCGGTGCGCAGGATCAGGCGGATTGTCCAGTCCTGCAGCGTGCGCAGGTCCATGTCGGTCGGCGCGCCCTTGAGCTTGTCGTCCGCGCGCTCGACGGTGTACCAGAACACCTGACCCAAACCGGAGGTGTTCGGCCCCATCTCCGGCTTGCCATAGCCTTCGGGCAACCGGTTCGCGACCTGCTGCAGACGTTCGTTGACGAGCTGGCGCGCGAAATAGATGTCCATGTCGTCATCGAAGTAGACGGCGACATACGACAGCCCGAACAGACTGACCGAGCGGATTTCCTCGACCTTGGGCAAGCCTGCCAGCGCCGATTCGACCGGCGTGGTCAGGAGCTGCTCAACGTCTTCGGCAGCGAGGCCGGAGGCCTCGGTATACACGTTGACCTGCACCGGCGTGACATCGGGAAAGGCATCGATCGGCAGTTCCCGCACGGCCTTCCAGCCGAGGACAGCGACAACCATGAACGCGATCAGCACCAGCACCTTGTAGCGAAGAGAGAGTTCGACCAGACGTTCAAGCATCACTCCTCTCCCAGCTGTGAACGCAACAACCGCGCCTTGAGCGCGAACGTGCCTTTGCGCACATAGGCATCACCCGCCTTGAGGCCTTGCTTGACGACGGTCCAGCCGTCACGCGTATCGCCCGTGACGATTGGAGCCGGCGCGAACGTGTTGGATCCCTTCGGCACGAACATCGTGGGCTGGTTTTGCAATAGAACGATCGACTCGGCGGGGACGGCGAGCACTGGCGCGCCGTCACTGATCGCGATGTACGCCTCGACGAGTTCGCCGGGCCGCAGCAGGTTGTTCGGATTCTCCACCTCGATGCGCACAGGCACGGTGCGCGTGCGCTCGTTGGTCTGCGACGAACTCAATACCACGTGGCCGGTCAGCGTCGTATCGTGTTCGATCACGCGCGCGGTCATGTCAGCCTTGGTATGCGCGGCATCGGCCGGCGCCAGCTGCGCCTCGACCCAGACCTTGTCGTCCTTGACCAGCGTGAACAGGTTCTTCCCCGGTTCGACGCGTTCGCCGATCAGGAACTCGTCGCTCGCGATGCGCCCGTCGATCGGCGACAACAGAGCGTAGCTGCCGTCCGCCTGTGCGGAGCCCGCACGCAACAGCGCACCGACCTGCGCATCCGACAAGCCATAGGCGCGCAACTTCGCACGTGCCTGATCGCGTGCGACCTTCGCTTCGTTGTAGCGCCGCGCCGAGACCGCCTGCGGTCCCAAGGAGGCCACGCGCTGCCAGTCCTGCTCGGCGACGATCAGCGCGCCTTGGGTTTCGGCGACCAGCACGCTCGACAGGACGACGAGCGGCTGTCCGGCCTTCACCCAGTCGCCAAGCCTGGCCTTGCGCGCGATGACCTGCGCTTCGACGCGCGGCGACACCAGCACCGTCGAATACGCATCCGCCTTCACCTCGCCGGGCGCTTTGAGTTCTTCGTTCAACACACGTGTCGTGGCGTTATCGATGACGATGCCGAGCTCTTGAACGGTTTTTGCATCGAGTGCCAGCGGATTGCCGGTGGGCTCTTCAGCACGCGGGGCGCTGGCGCATACCACCAGCACGATATACAGCGACAATTTCAATATGTTCATCGGGTAGCGTCCTGTGCGGTGCCTTCGATCCAATCGGTGAGCCGGCCGGCAGCGGTGAGGTAGTCGAACCAGGCCTGCCAGGTGCGGCTTTCCAGGTCCAAGCCGGAGAGCGCGGTATCGAGGCTTTGCTTGAGTTGAACCAGATAGTCCGACGTGCTGATTTCGCCGGCACGCCAGAGCTTCTCCAGCAATCCGGTACGGTCTTCGTGCGCCGCCGCGCGACCGCCGCGAAACGACACCACCGCTTCACGCAAGGCGTCATAGCGCGCACGGGCTTCGCGTTGACTGGCGCGCAGCGACAGCTCGCGCGATTTCATCGCCGCAGCGGCGGCATCGGCATCAGCGCGTGCCGCGTCGACTTCGGCGCGACCTGTATTGAGCAGCGGCAACGGAATCGAAACGCTCACGCCGATCACGCGATCGCTGATGCGTTCGTTGAACGGCCCGCTGCGCACGCTACCACCGGTCAGACTGATGGTCGGGTTCGGAATGCGATTGCGTCGCGCCACATCGATCGCCGCGTCGCCGCGCTCGACCTTCGCGCGCGCTTCGCGCAGTTCAGGCAGATCGACGGGCGGGCGGGCGGTGAACTCTTTGCCATTCGGAGGCAATGCGTCCGGCAGCGGCGGTAGCGAGGTTATCGCATCGCCCGCGATCGCCAGAATCCTTGCGCGCTGCTCCGCTTCGCTGCCGATCAGCGCTGCCTGCTGGACTTGCGCCTCGCCAAGCGCGAGTCCGGCGAGATCACGCTCGGGACTGGAAATATCGCCGACGCGCAGGCGCTGCGCGGCAAGATCATCGAACCGCTGCATCAGCGTCACCCGGCGCCGGCCAAACTCGGCTTGACGCGCAGCGAGCGCGACCGCCGACCACGCCTTGAGCCAGCGACCGGCGATATCGCGCCGCGCGATTTCGAACGCGGCTTCACTTGCACGCAGTTGCGCTTGGCCTTCGTTGGCGCGGGCGCGACGTTTGCCGGACAAATCCAGCTCCAGCCCGATGCCGGCCGTGCGCCGATCCACGTCGGCATTTTCCACTTCAACCGATAAGGTCGGGTTGTAGAGCGGCTGATCGGCCGCTCGGGCGCGTGCGCGCGCCGCTTCGAGCTCGGCACGCGCGGCTTGCACGTCGAGGCTCGATTCCCAAACAGCGCGCAGTGCTGCCCGCAGCGCGGGTGAAACGGTCGAGATGGATTGCGAAGGCGGATCCGCCGTTCGGGGAGCCGGTGGCGCGGCAGACGCCGCGATGGAAAACACAATGGCAGCGCACGCAAGCGCTGCACGCAGCAACAACATGGGAATCTCCTGAAAACGAAAACGAAGCGACGACCCGCGTCAGCGAGCCGTCACGCAGCGATCGGTTTCAAGCGATGGGAGGGCGAAGCAACGAGCCGGCGTGCGGCGGTAAATAGCACGATGCGATCAGCGGCCACTCGTGCCCGGCAACGTGCGCGATGCGCTCTGTCGCATGCGTGGTCGGTCGCACGGGCGCTGCGTGCGCGCACGCGCAATGACAGCCCCCGGCTTCGCCGAGCACGCACCCGGCGGAATCCGTATCGACCATTGCGGCCGCGACAGCAACAGGAGTGAGCGGTGTCTGGGGAGAAGTAAGGCCATCGGCCATGCACACGGTGCCGGCGACAAGCTTGAACAACAGCGTCGCGAAGCCGACAAGCCACAATCCGCGGCGGGTCCGCAGGCGTGACACGATCGATGGCCGGGAATGAAGCATGCATGAAGTGTAGGCGAAACTGGCAGTGTTAGACTATTACGCTATAGACAAGCCAACGTGTGCGAACGCGTCATTGGTGAGGTGTCTCGCCATGATCGCGGCCACAAAAAAACCGGCGCCGCGAGGGCGCCGGTTGCCGGAAACCGCAGGATTATTCCTGCGCGGCGTCTTCCTTGGGCTCGAACAAGCGCAGGACAACCTTGCCGTCGACCGGAGTGGCGTGCAGCGTGAGATTGAAGCCCTTGCCATCCTCGTGCGGGAAGGCAACCCCGATGCGCATCCAGTCGTGCTCCGTCTCGCCGTTGCGCTCGAAATCGCGAACCGTGTAGGCCGTAAAGCGCGTGGCGTCGGAAGCGGGTTTGGTGGTTTTCTTGGCCATGATGTTTTCTCCGTTGGGTTGATTGCGCGGGTGCGCGGGGATCGGTTTCGGCGGGGATGAAGGCGTGCGGCGCAAGGGAGCGCGCAACGCAACACGGCCTGGCGCGGGCTGGAGCGCAGCGACGACACGGGGCCGTGTGGCCCTTGCACCGCACGCCGCCCCGCCTAGGGTCTCCCGCATAAAGCACCCGCTCAACTCAACGGAGAAGATGGCCTCCACCGAACTCCAACGACGTCCATGCAAACCATCACGAACGCGAGTCGCAACGGCGAATTGCGGAAAATTGCGTATCGCATCCCGCACGAGGACGGCAAAAAATCCGCTGCACACCAGACGAGACAGACGTGCGCCATGCTCCGTTCGAGCCGAAGGATGACGTCAAAGGGTTACGACGATTCCGGCAACACCCCTTGCGTCGCCGCGACTATGGGCCGCGATGCTCCGGCTCCTGGGCGAGCGATCGAAGCCGAAGGGGCGAGACGGGCACCGGCTCGCGGCGCAGCCCGAGAGCGCGGCCCGGCAAGGCCGGGCGCACGATGAATTATCGTCGCTGCAAAGCGCAGCGTGTACTATGTAGGAATGCCCTGCGATGTGTCGTCAAAATGCGTTGGGATGGACACGTGCATGGCGGGTAGCATTGTCGACCTGCTGCTTCTTTGCCGGCGGGTCAATCACGACTCGAACAGGAGAACATCATGAACTCCAAAGTCGGCGGGGTTATTGCGATTGTGCTGCTGCTCGTCTACGCATATCTCATCGCCGTGGGCTGCCAGACAGTGAATTGTGCGCTCACAACAGGATGCACAAGTCATCTACCGGGGAGTTTCAACGATGTAATGGGCCAATATCTTTCATCAATCGGCGGTTTGGTATCGGCGCTTGTGGTAGCCGAGCTTGCGATTACAAAACCAGGCGAGGTTCCGGCGGCGAGAGTATTGACTCAGAACGCCTCGGAAAAGTCCAAAAACATCCTTCGCTGGGTGACCGGCATTTACCTCCTGGTCTGGTTAATCGCGGGTGTAACCGCCCTCATGGTTGGCATGTTCCATCCAACTACGCTGCCACCGCTAACGAGTGTTGGACAATCATGGTTCGGATTGGCGGTCGCCGCCGCTTATGCATATCTCGGGCTCAAGCCGAATGCACCTTAATTCATTGATCAACCTGCAGGTGCCACATATATCTCGGAGCCGCTCTCACGAAATTAGCTGATGCCGAGACTTTCCTGCCGATACTCATCCGGCAACAAAGCGGTCTCGCTGGGAGTGCGCACATGAATTCCCAGAGTTTTCAGCACGGGAGCGCTTTGCGCGAAGCCGTTGTCCCGGCTCCAGAATTCGCCACAGTGGAATTGAAGTGCGCTTGCGGCATGCGCGGCATCGGCGCCTTTCAGCGATAGCCCGTTGATCCAGCGTAGATTGCGGGCCTTTTCCAGAATCGCAAGTGTCGGTTGGATCAATAGAAATCCGCCGCGCCCGGATGCCAGCAGCCCCATGAAGAACGGCTTGGCCTTTTCAAGCTTGTTCTGATCTTCCACGTGCACGCACTCGGCGATGCTCAGCGCCGAGGTGAATACTTCAACTTTTCCGTCGCGTGCCGCTTCCAGCATGCGCTGCAAATGCCATGCGTCGCGCTCACGCTCGGGATTTATGTTGACGCCGACCTTGAACTTGACCAAGTCGATGATCGGTGGAGCATCCACGTAAACTTTCGGCTTATCGGTCGCCACGCGCTTCCCTCACGCATTCTTCGCTGCTCAGGCGTCCAGTGTAGTCTGGCATCGAGCCGAGCATCTCACGATACAAAGCAAGATCGAAGTCGGGAGCCGGACGAAAGTCTTCCACGCGAATCTCGCGCGTGTGGCCGGTAGCCGCATCCTCTTTCAGCCAGCCCTCGACGAATACGACTGCATCGCGGTTTTCGAGCAGTTCCACCGCAGACTGATACATCTCCGGGCGGAAAAAGCATTTCACCAGTTCGCCAGTCGCTAGCTCGCGGATGCGAAGATAAGGCGAGTGTTCCTTGAAGAACGCGTTGACTACGCCTTGCACTTCACCATAGGCATTGCGGTCGATAAGCGCGCCTGCGACTTCGACATCGCTCGTATGCTCAAGCTCGAACCAGTGTTCCGGACTCTCTTCGTTATCGCGGTAGACGCCGAAGCGCGCCACTTCGTCAGTGTCCAAGGCGCTACCGATGCGCCGATACTGACGCCGCGTTTCGGAACGGATGCGCAGCGCAAGCTCGGCGTCGTCATGCGCATAGGCGAACACCATGCGCAAGGCATGTCGGCCAAGCTCGGCCAGTCCTTCAGTCATTTGCTCGGGATGACGGAGGTCGAAATCGACCGAAGCGTTTTCGAATTCCTGCGCAAGCCATCCCGCATGGGAAACCGGCAGGCCAATATCTTCGGACAGCATGTCGAGAAAAAGCGTCGTTTCGCTGCACACGCGCGCCAGCTTGGTCAAGGGCATGCCGACCCGGCCCTTGTTCAGTTCGACGCGGAGGCGAAGCGTGCTCATGTCGATACAGTGCGATGTAAGTCGGTAGGCGTCAAGCGATGAATATACGACTAAGCGCAACGCTTAAACGGCAATATCTTCGCGCCGTTGCGCAGCGCGTCCAGATGATCAGCCCAAGCCTGCATCATCTGTCGCCTCGGCTCCAGATAAATCGCTTTGTTGTACGTCCCGCGAATCTTATCGGGGTCGCCATGTGCAAGTTGCCGCTCTACCCAATCGGCTGCGTATCCTTGTTCGTTCAGTGCGGTGCTGACAAGGTGCCGAAATCCGTGCGTCGTCTGTCGGCCTCGATAACCCAAGCGTTTGAGCAGAGCGTTGACCGCACCGTCGCTAAGGGGCTTGCCGGGATCGTTACGTCCAATGAATACGTACTCGAACGTCCCCGTCAGCTTGTGTATTTCGCGAAGCATGGCGACCGCCTGATTCGGAAGCGGCGTGAGATGCGAGTATCCACGCTTCATGCCTTCGCGACCCTTCTCGATGATCCACAGCGCATTGTCCAGATCGAGTTCCGCCCAGCGCAGCGTGCGGGTGACACCCGGACGATTGGCGGTCCACAAAGCGAGCGCCGCCGCTCCTTTGACCAATGTCGACGCCTTGATCGTATCGAGCTTGTGGAGAAATTCGGGGAGCTCATCAACCGTAAGATGCGGGTAATTTCCTCTGCTCGTTGCAGGAAGCACAACTGCACGCAGATCGCGCGTAGGGTCGTCCGACGTCCATCCGTTCGCGCGAGCGTATGAGAAAATCGAAGCAAGCCATTGACGAGCCTTCTTCGCAACGTCGGGCGCACCACGCTCTTCGATGGAGCGGGACAAGGTTGCAAGCTCCCTGGTCGTGACGGCCGACAAGGCACGTTGGCCTAGCGCCGGCAGCAAATCCTTGTCCAGATATTCGCGCACTTGCTCCGCGGTCCGAGTCGCCCACGCCCTGCTGCGAAACTCAAACCACGCCTCCGCTGCCTCTCCGAATATTTGGGCTGCTTTCTGCCGTCGGTCGAGCTTGGCTTGAAATCTCTGTTCGGCCGGGTCGGCTCCACTCGCGATCAGCTGACGCAGACGCATGACCTCGGCTTCGGCATCCTTCAACGTCAATTCGGGATAAGGCCGTCCCAGGGAGAGCTCCTTTTCCTTGCCAGCCCAGCTGTACCTTACGCGCCAGTATTTGGCACCGTCCGGCATCACAATCAAAGTGAGGCCATGCCCACCCGAAAGCTTGTACTTCTTGTCGCGAGGTTGGGCCTTACGGATGGCCAAATCGGTGAGTTTGCCTACCATCGGGGTAATTTCCTAAGCTAAAAGCCAGTAATTACGCGGCTTACAGGCCGCCAGAGCAAACTTCGAACAAAATTTCGGGGTAAAAGTGCGTTCGATTTCGCTCTTACCCCGCACTTTACCCCGATAGAATGGCGGGATTCAAGAGGTGACCCTGGGACATTACGGGCACAAAAAAACCCGCTGTTATGCGGGTTTCTTCGTCTTACTGGACTTCCTGAAACTACTCTGGAAGCCGTTTTGGCTGGGAGACTAGGATTCGAACCTAGATAAACGGAGTCAGAGTCCGTTGTCCTACCATTAGACGATCTCCCAAAACCCTCTCTGACAGGTTGGAGATCCGAACCGAAGTTCGAATTAGCGCTTCGAGAACTGGGTCGCGCGGCGAGCCTTGTGCAGACCGACTTTCTTGCGCTCGACTTCGCGCGCGTCGCGGGTCATGAACCCGGCCTTGCGCAGCGGCGACTTGAGCGATTCGTCGTATTCGACCAGGGCGCGCGCCACGCCGAGGCGGATCGCACCGGCCTGACCGGAAATACCGCCGCCTTCGACCGTGACCATGATGTCGAACTTGTCGCCCATCTTGGTCAGCTCAAGCGGCTGGCGCACGATCATGCGCGCGGTTTCGCGGCCGAAGAATTGATCCAGCGCCTTGCCGTTGACGACGATGCTGCCCTTGCCCGGGCGCAGGAACACGCGCGCGGCGGAGGATTTGCGACGGCCGGTGCCGTAGTTTTGCGTGGTTGCCATGATCAGATATCCAGAACTTGCGGCTGCTGAGCCGAATGCGGATGGTTCGGGCCCTTGTAGACCTTGAGCTTGCGGTACATGGCGCGGCCGAGCGGATTCTTCGGCAGCATGCCCTGCACGGCGATCTCGATGACGCGTTCCGGATGCTTGACCAGCAGATCCTTGAGCGCGATCGACTTGATGTTGCCGATGTAGCCGGTGACGTGATGGTAGATCTTGTCTTCCATCTTGTTGCCGGTCGCGGCGATCTTCTCGGCGTTGATCACGACGAGGAAATCACCGGTGTCCACGTGCGGGGTGAACACGGTCTTGTGCTTGCCGCGCAGGCGGCGCGCCAGTTCGCTGGCCAGGCGGCCGAGCGTCTTGTTGCTGGCGTCGACCAGATACCAGTCGCGCTTCACCGTCTCAGCTTTGGCGCTGATCGTTTTCATGGGGAATCCTGTGCCGATGTGGCGGTGGAACGAAAGACTGCGAAGTATACGGGACGCCCGGACGGCGTGCAATACTGCGCTTGACTCGAAATGAGGCCTCGACGGACAGTTTGGCGATGTCCAGAATCCTGATTTTCGGCGCCGGCGGTGCAATTGGCCGCTTCGCCCTGCCCCTGCTCGCGCCAGATCACCGCGTGTTGCCGGTGAGCCGGACGGCGCATGCGGACTGGATTGCCGCCGATCTGAACGATACCGCGGTGAATTGGCCGGATGCGGAAATCGTCCTCAGCCTGGGCCCGCTGGATGCTTTCGCGCGTTGGCTGGAACGCACCCCGACGCACGGGTTGCGCCGCATCGTCGCGATCAGTTCGATGAGTGCGCAGTCCAAGCAAGACTCGCCCGACCCGGTCGAACGCGCGCTGGCAGCGCGCCTAAGCGATGCCGAGACGCGCTTGCGCAACATCGCGGCGACGCGCGACATCGCATGGACAATTTTCCGGCCAACCCTGGTCTATGGCGCGGGCATCGACACGACCTTGACGCCGCTTGCACGTTTTGTCCGGCGCTGGCGCATCCTGCCAATCCCGCTCGGGGCGTCGGGCTTGCGCCAGCCCGTGCATGCCGCGGATCTCGCCTCTGCCTGCGCTGAGGTCATCGCCAACCCCGCGACGTTCGGCAAAACCTACGAACTTGGCGGTGGCGAGCGCCTGCGTTTCGACGCGATGATCCGGCGCTTGGGTGGCGCCGCGCCCGGGTTCGTGTTGCCGATTCCGATCCCGTCATTCGCTTTGCAACTGCTGGCGCGATCCGGGCGCATCGCGCCCGGCGCACTGGCACGCCTGCGCATTGCGCTGGTAGCCGACAATACACGGGCGAACCACGATTTCGGCTATGCGCCGCGTTCATTCCAGGCGGACGCCGTGCTGCCCCTTCCGGCATGAATATACATTTATACAGCCGCCGCGACCGGCGCCGAAATCTGTTGCATTGCAGCAGCGAAAGCCATAAGGAAACCGTTAAGTTGGCGTTGCCAACGATCGTTTGAACCGCCTATGATGGAGCTGTCGTTGCGCTCCCGTCACTATCAGGAATCTGTCATGCAGACCCGACTGAGTTTGCTCCTCGCCCTTTCCTCGTCGTTGCTATTGTCCGCCTGTGGCGGCGGCAGCAATGCGTCGCACGGATCCGATTCCGGTGCGTCCAACAGCGGCGGATCGCCGGTCACCTCGGTGATCACCGCTCGCTTTGATCCAAGCAATTCGGTGGTGCCGTTCCCGACCAACCTGCTGCTGTCAGGCACCAAGGATCTGACCTTGAACATCCCGGTTGCGAATCCAGCGAACCTCGGCGATCCGAAGGTGGCGATGAACGCGCTCGACGGTTTCAGCACCAACGCGCCATGGAGCACGTCGTTCAGCGCCGCCCCGAAGCCATCGACCATCATCCCCGGCCCCGGCGGCACGGTGCGCGTATTCCAGGTTACCCTGACCGGCCCGGGTGGCGGCGTCACCGGCATTACCCGTGAATTGAAGGCGCCGCAGGATTTTGTCGCGCTCATGTCGCCGTCGGATACCAGCGGCCGTACCCTGGCGATCGTCCCGACCAAACCGTTGCAGCAATTGACCTCGTACATGGTCGTCCTGCTCGGCAATGGCGGCAAGCTCAATCCGGCGCCGGCGCCGAGCATCACCGACGGCACCGGCAACGATGTCACTCCGGACACCACCTATTTCCTGGCCAAGCGCACCAGCCCCTTGTGCGTGAATGGCGCCTCGACCGATCCGCTGCTGCCGGCATCCCAGGCCTGCGCGCTCGAGCCGCTGCGCCAACTGGTGAATTCGCAGGAATTTGCCGTCGACAAGTTCGACGGCACCTCGACCGATCAGCGCATCGTGCTGTCCTGGGTCGCCACCACCCAAAGCATCACGCCGGTCATGCAGGCCGTGGATAGCCGCGTCGAGCAGACGCCGGCGCCGCAGGCGACGATGGCCCCGACCGGCATGAACCTTGGCGCTCTCGGCCTCGGTCTGCCGCCAGTTGCCGACATCTACGTCGGCGTGCTGCCGATTCCGTATTACCTCAGTGCACCTTCCGCCGCCGACCCGACCGCACCGCTGCACGGCTTCTGGCATGCAGCCCCCGGCGCCTACGTGCCGCCTTTCAATGCGGCAGGCCTCGATCCAACCTCGACCCTGGTCACATTCGCCAATCCGTTCCCGGTTGCGACCTCGACCCAGGTCATCCCGGTCCTGATGACGGTGCCCAACGCCAATTCCGGCAAGACCCGGCCGGCCGCCGGCTGGCCGATCGTGATCTTCCAGCACGGCATCACGCGCAACCGCACCGACATGTTCGCGATCGCCGCGACGCTGGCGGGTCAGGGCTTTGCGGTCATCGCCATCGACGCACCGCTGCATGGCATCACCGACAAGACCAATCCGTTCTACATCGGCAACACGCCATTCGCGGCGCTCGGCGCACGCGAGCGCACGTTTGACCTTGACCTTGCGAACAACGCCACCGGCGCGCCTGGCCCGGACGGCAAGATCGATTCTTCGGGTTCGTATTTCATCAACCTGCAGGCCCTGCTGAGCTCGCGCGACAACTTGCGCGAAGCCAGTGCCGACCTGATGTCGCTCACGCGCGCGATTCCGGGCATCAGCCTGGACGGCAAGACCACGGCATTCGACGGCTCGCGCATCGAATTCGTCGGCCAGTCGCTCGGCTCGATCATCGGCACCGCATTCATTGCCATGGATCCGCATGTCAACGTCGGCGTACTCAACGTGCCCGGTGGCGGTGTCGCCGGCTTGCTCGCCGCCTCACCCACGTTCGGGCCCGTCATCAACGCAGGTCTGGCGCAAGCTGGTATCCAGCCCGGCACGCCGGATTACGCCGCGTTCCTCGGCGCCGCGCAGACCGTCGTGGATTCGGGCGACTCGATCAATTTTGCCTTCGCGACAATCGGCAAGAGCATCCTCGCCCAGGAAGTCGTCGGCGACGCCAGCCATCCGTCCGATCAGGTGATCCCGAATTCGGTCGCCTCTGCGCCGACCTCGGGCACCGAACCGCTGCTCGCGGCGCTCGGCCTGTCGACCATCAAGTCCACGACGCAGGCGGCGAGTATCCGCGGCGTGGTGCGCTTCACCCAGGGCACGCACGGATCGCTGCTCGATCCGACATCCTCGCCCGCGGTCACCGCGGAAATGCAGGGTGAGATGGCCAGCATGATCGCCTCCGGCGGTCAGGCCGTGCTTGTCACGAATCCTTCCGTCATCGTCACCCAGTAATCGGGGAAACCATCATGACCAACAATCACAATACCGCCGTGAGTTCCCGCTTGCTGCCGCGCGGACTGAGTGCCGCCATCGCCGTGGCCCTGGCCGGATTCGCCTTCTCGCCCGCGCACGCCTTCGAATTCGGCGATCCGGACGCCTGGCACGGTACGCTCAACACGACCTTGTCGTACGGCGTGGCCTACCGCACCCAGGATGCGTCCAGCTCGCTGATCGGCAAGGCCTACTTCAATCCCACGATCGGCGCCCAGCCGCTCGGCGGCAGTGCGCAGCGCGCCGCGATCGGACGCTGGTCGGTCAATGGCGATGATGGCGACCTTGCCTACGGCAAATGGTCGCCGATTTCCAACGCGGTCAGCGCAAACATCGAATTGAACCTCAAGTACGGCGAGGACTGGGGCGCATTCATCCGCGGCTATGCGTTCTACGACTCCGAAAACGACGGCCGCTCCAACCTGCCCGACGCCGCCGAGAAAAAAATCGGCAAGGACGCCAAGTTCCTCGACTTTTTCGTCTGGCACAACTTCAACGTGGACGGCCATGCCGGTGCCGCACGCCTCGGTCGACAGGTCGTGAGCTGGGGCGAAAGTACGTTCATCCAGGGCGGCGTTTCCAGCGCGATCAACCCGGTCGACGTCTCCAAGCTGCATGTGGCCGGCGCCGAGCTCAAGCAGGCGTTCGTGCCGATCAACATGTTGTGGGGATCTTTCAGCTTCACCGATGCCCTGTCCGCCGAGGCGTATTACCAGTTCGAGTACCAGCAGACCGACCCGGATCCGGTCGGCAGCTTCTTCTCGACCAATGACTACGCCACGATCGGCGGGCGCTACGTCATGCTCAACTTCGGCACCGTGCCGCAACCGGTCATCAATCCGGATCGTTACTACGACGTGTGCTACGGCCGCAACTATCAGGACAGCGACACCGGCTTGCCGCCGGCGCTGGTGCAGGCCGGTTGCGCGGCGTCGTTCCCGCGCGGCCGCGATCGCTATCCGAGCGAATCCGGCCAGTTCGGCGGTGCCTTGCGCTATTACGCGGACTGGCTGAACAACACCGAATTCGGATTCTATGCGATCAACTACCACAGCAAGCTGCCGCTGGTCAGCGGCATCGCCGTCACCGCACCGCCGTCCGGCGTGCTGCCGGTCGCTGGCAGCTATTTCGTGGAATATCCGAAGGACATCCACCTGTTCGCGATGAGCTTCAACACCCAGCTCGTGGACAGCGGCATCGCCCTGCAGGGCGAATTGAGCTATCGCCCGAACATTCCGTTGCAGTTCCACAGCGTCGAACTGCTGTTCGCCGGCCTGTCGCCGCTGAACGCGGTGATTCCGGCGCCGGGCCTGCGTTTCTACAGCCAGCTCGGCAATTTTGCGCCAGGCCAGGAAATCCAGGGCTGGGACCGCTACCGCATGTCGCAGTTGCAGTTGACCGCGACGAAGGTGTTCGGGCCGGACAACCTGTTCAAGGCCGACCAGATTGCGCTGGTCGGCGAAGTCGGCTTCGACGAGGTGTGGAACATGCCGAGCGACTTGCGCTTCAACGGCGACGGTACCGATACCGGCGGCGGCGCGGATGTCACGTCCGGGTCCCTGCGCAATCCGATCACGCAAACGAACGGGTTCCCGACGAAGTTCTCGTGGGGCTATCGCGTCGCCGCGCGCGGCGATTACAACAACGTGTTCGGCACGCCCTTCACCCTTTCGCCGCGCATCGCGTTCGGCCACGACGTCGGCGGCATCACCCCGGGACCGGGCGGCAACTTCATCCGCGGCCGCAAGTCGGTGACGGTTGGCGCCGAAGCCAATTACCAGAATCAATGGGCGTTCGACCTGGCGTACACCAACTATTTCGGCGCCGGTGACATCAACCTGATCCGCGACCGCGACTTTGTCCAATTCACCGCCAAATATTCGTTCTGATGCATCGACGGGAGGCATGACCATGATTCGATTCCAACATTGCAAGCTCGCGGCCCTGGTGGCCTGCGCGGTCTTTGCCGTCGGTGCGCAAGCCAAGGCGCCGCCGGACGAGGTGGCCAAGCTCGGCCTGACCGGCACGCCGCTCACGCCGGTCGGCGCCGAACGCGCCGGCAGCAAGGACGGCGTGATTCCGGAATGGACCGGCGGCATCACCACGCCACCGGCCGGCTACAAGGTCGGCATGCATCATCCGGATCCGTTCCCGAACGACAAGCCGTTGTTCACGATCACGTCCAAAAACTACAAGGACTACGCCGACAAGCTGTCCGCCGGCCAGATCGCAATGTTCCAGAAGTGGCCGGATTGGCGCATGGTCGTGTATCCCACGCGCCGCAGCGCCAGCTACCCGCAGCGCACCTACGAGATGACGATGAAGAACGCCGCGACCGGCGAGCTGGTCGATGACGGCGAAGGCGTGGCCGACGTCGCCGAAGGCCTGCCGTTCCCGATTCTGGACAAGGATCCGGTCAAGGCCGGCATGGAAGCGATCTGGAACCACAAGCTCAAGTTCAAGGGCGTGACCTTCGAACGCTGGAACGACCAGGCGATTCCGACATCGTCTGGCGCGTACACCCTGATCCGCTTCCACGAGTTCGGTCTGGGCCTGTATTACAAGCCCGGCAACACGCTCAAGGACATCCACAACATCCTGCTGTACTTCCTCGAGGACGTGGTCTCGCCGCCGCGTCTCGCCGGCCAGGTGCTGCTCGTGCATGAAACGCTCGATTCGAAGAAGGAGCCGCGCCAGGCGTGGATCTACAACCCCGGCCAGCGTCGCGTGCGGCGCGCGCCGAACGTGGCCTACGACAATCCCGGCACGGCCTCGGACGGCCTGCGCACGAACGACATGACCGACATGTTCAACGGCGCGCTGGACAAGTTCAACTGGAAGCTGATCGGCAAGAAGGAAATGTACGTGCCCTACAACTCGTACAAGGCACACAGCGACAAAACCCTGGTCAAGGATCTGATCCAGCCGCACTTCATCAATCCGGACCTGCTGCGCTATGAATTGCACCGCGTGTGGATCGTCGAAGCCGACCTCAAGCCCGGCCAGCGCCATATCAATCCCAAGCGCACGTTCTATCTTGACGAGGACAGCTGGCAGATCCTGGAAATCGACCACTACGACAGCGACCTGAAGTTGTGGCGTTACTCCGAGGCGCCGAGCGTGAACTACTACGAAGTGCCGGTGTTCTGGTCGACGCTGGAAATTGCCTACGACCTCAAGGCCGGGCGTTATCTGGTGCAGGGCCTGGACAACCAGGAACCGGAATACAACTTCTCGTATCCGGCCACGCCCGACATGTTCTCGCCACAGGCGTTGCGAACGCGCGGCATCCAGTGATGCGACGCACAAGCGTTTCTTGATGTTTCCGCCGGCCGCTTTTCAGCGGCCGGCGCGTTTTTGCGGTAACGTATCGCCAGCAATGCTTCACGGGGCAGGGAAATGAAACGATCCGGTTTTCGCCTCTGGCCGCTCGCGGCAATGATCGGCGCATGCGCAGTCTCGCCGTTGCACGCCGCCGACAAATTCGTCTGGCCCGATCCAGTCGACAGTCCCGCCGAAATCATGCCGCTCGCGGCGCAATCGCTGCTGCTGGGCTTGGCGCGCACCGCGAACGGATACGTCGCCGTCGGCGGGCGCGGTGACATCCTCGTCTCTGCGGATGGCGCAAACTGGAAGCAGGTCGAGGTACCCACGCGCTCCACGTTGACGGCTGTGGCAGCGGTCGATGCAAACGTCTGGGCGGTCGGCCATGATGGCGTGATCGTGCACAGTTCGGATAACGGCGACCACTGGCAGATGCAACGCAAGGATCCGTGGCGCAAGGCCGATGAATCCGCCACGGCCGATCCGCGCCGGGGTGCACCGTTGCTCGGCGTGCTGTTCACCGATGCCAAGCACGGTTTTGCGATCGGCGCCTACAGCCTTGCCTTGCGCACCGACGACGGCGGCGAACACTGGCAGGAGATGACCGTCGCGCCACGGCCCAAGGATGATGCGGACGATGCGGCCGCAGCCGACGAAGCGTCGGCGCAAAGCGCTGCGAATTCCGCTGCGGACAAGGGCAAGTCCGGCGAGGCCAAGTGGACCTTCAACCAAAGCGACCTGAAGATCGGTCAGGAAGCGACGCCGCACCTCAACGCGATCACGCGCACCGGCAGCGGCGCGCTGTTCATCGTCGGCGAACGCGGCGCGGCGTTCCGCTCGCGCGACGACGGCAAAACCTGGCAACGCCTGCAATTGCCGTACGACGGTTCGATGTTCGGCGTGATCGGCTACGCGGCCGATCACGTGCTTGCGTTCGGCCTGCGCGGGCATGTGTTCGAATCCACCGACCTCGGCGACCACTGGGCGCAAGTCCCGACCGGCACCGAATTGAGCCTGATGGGCGGCACCGCACTGGCCGACGGCGGCGCCACGATCGTCGGCGCAAACGGTATCGTGCTCACGCGCGCGAAGGCCGGCGAAGCGTTCGCGATGCGCGTGGACCAGGCCGCCGGAACCATCGCCGAAGCCTTGCCGCTTGGCGACTCCGGCGATTTGCTGCTCGCCGGCGAAAACGGCGCCGGCATCTACAAACCGAACTAGGCAAGCGAGGGCGAAACCGTGGCAGCACCGATCAACCCGAACGCCGAACCGAACGCTTTCCAGCGCTTCGTCGAGCGCCTGATTTTCGGCAACCGTGTCCTGGTCCTGCTGATCTTTGCCGCGGTTACCGTGGCGATGGCGTACTTCGCGTCGCAACTGAAAGTCGACGCCGGCTTCAAGAAACAGATCCCGCTCGGCCACGAGTACATGAAGACCTTCCTCGATTACGAGAAGGAATTCGGCGGCGCCAACCGCATCCTGATCGCGGTGATGGACAAGCACGGCAGCATGTTCAACCTGCCGTTCTTCCAGACCCTGCAAAAGGTCACCACCGACGCATCGAAGATCGACCATGCCGATCCGTCGCGGATCAGTTCGATCTTCACCCCGAACGTGCGCTTCGTCGAAGTGGTCGAGGACGGCTTCGCCGGCGGCAATGTGATCCCGGATTCGTTCACGCCCGACCTGCCCGGCTTCAACCCGACGCCGGAACAGTTCGCCACGATCAAGGCCAACATCGAGAAGGCCGGCATCGTCGGCCGCCTCGTCGCCAAGGATTTTTCCGGCGCCATGGTCTGGGTCGATCTCGTGCCCGAGGACCCCGCGCGTGGCGTCAAGATCGATTACGACAAGGTCAACGCCCAGCTCGAGGAAATCCGCCACAAGTACGAGAACGCCGACACCACGATCGCGGTCATCGGTTTCGCCAAGATGGTCGGCGACATCAGCACCGGCGCAAAGTCGGTGATCTGGTTCTTCTTCCTCACCATTGCGTTCACCTGGCTGCTGCTGTTCGCCTATTCGGCGTCGACCAAACTGGCCTCGCTGACCGTAACCTGCGCGCTGATTTCGGTGATCTGGATGCTGGGCGCCCTGCGCCTGCTCGGCTTCGGCATCGATCCGATGAACATGCTTACGCCGTTCCTGATCTTCGCGATCGCGGTCAGCCACGGCGAGCAGATGATCAACCGTTTCCGCGGCGAACTGTTCTTCGGCGGCCTCGAGGACGGCAGCGTCGAGGAACTGCGCCAGCGCAAGGGCGTGGATCCGCAAATCGCGGCGCGCCTTGCCTTCCGCATGTTGCTGGTGCCCGGCGCGGTCGCGCTGATTGCCGGCTGCATCGGCTTCGCGACGATCCTGATCATACCGGTGCGCATCATCTTCGAACTCGCTGTCACCGCCACTGTCGGCGTCGGGCTCACGATCCTGACCGACCTGATCCTGTTGCCGGTGCTGCTCTCGTACTGCGCGCTGCGCAACCTGCAAGACAAGCGCAACTGGCGCCTGCGCCAGCTCACCCAGTTCGACAAATTGTGGGCGATCCTCGCCAAGCTGAGCAAACCCGTGCCCGCTGCCATCGTCATCCTGATCGGACTGTGCATGTGGTATGCGGCACAGCGCTACGGCAGTCACGTGATGATCGGCGACGCGCAAAAGGGCGTGGCGGAATTGCGTCCCGACTCGCGCTACAACCGCGACTCCGCCTTGATCAGCGACAAGTTCGCGCTCGGCGTGGATATCCTCAACGTCATCGCCGAAGCGGCGCCAAATGCCTGCACGACGAGCTATCCGGTAATGGAAACCATCGACCGTTTCGCCTGGCACATGCGCAACGTGCCGGGCGTGGCCCAGGTCATCACCCTGCCGATGGCGGCGAAGATCGTCAACGCCGGCTGGAACGAAGGCAACATCCGCTGGCGCGAACTGCCGCGCGACAACGACGCGTTGCGCCAGGACACCCAGGGCTTCGAGACCGACACCGGCCTGCTCAACGAGGATTGCAGCGCGATGCCAGTGATGATGTTCCTCACCGACCACCGCGCCACGACGATCGATCGCGTGATCGACTCGGTGAAGGAATTCCGCGCTGCAAACGATGCCTTCGCCGGTCCGGGCGTCAACCTGCGCAAGCAGCTTTCGACACAGTTCAACGATGCGCAGGCGCAAGGCAAGACCTTTGTCAGCGACAAGGTCAACCTGCGTCTTGCCACTGGCAACGTCGGCGTGATGGCTGCGATCAACGACGAGGTGCGCGCAGTCGACCACACCATGATGTACCTGCTCTACGCCGCGGTATTCGTGATGTGCCTGCTCAGCTTCCGCAATCCGTTCGCGGCGCTTTGCATCGTGCTACCGCTCGTTCTGGTGACGGAACTCGGCCACTCACTGATGGTGGAGATGAGCATCGGCAAGAAGGTCAACACGCTGACTGTGCTCGCGCTCGGCGTCGGCATCGGCGTGGACTACGCGATCTACATCTTCGCGCGCATGCGCGAGGCGATGCGTGCCGGCATGACGCTCACCGAATCGTACTTCAGCGCGCTCAAGACCACCGGCATCGCGGTGTTCTATACCGCGCTTACGCTCGCCGTCGGCGTCGGCTTGTGGATCTTCTCGGACCTGAAATTCCAGGCCGACATGGGCGTGCTGCTCACGTTCATGTTCGTGGTCAACATGATCGCGGCGCTGGTGTTCCTGCCGGCGCTGTGCCGGTGGTTGTTGCGACCGCGGGAGAAATCGACCACATAATGGAGTCAGGGCGGGCCGGGCCGTTCGTTTTTGCCGCCTTTTTTCGTTTTGTCAGGGAGCAACCCGGTATGGATGCCGCGGAAGCAGATCACGCAGGATGCGCCATCCGTACCACCGACCTTCACTTTTTGGGGAGAATCCATGGTTACCGCAATTCTTTATACCGTCATCGCCCTCGCCGTCGCCATCGCCATTGGCGCCGGAATCTTGATGATCTCGACCAAACTCGGCGGCGGCTTCATGCCGAAATTCCTGAAAGCGGCGATCACTACCATCGTTCAGTTCATCGCCGCCGGCGTGGTCAGCTATATCCTGCACATGGTGCTCGGCACCGGCGGACTGAGCTCGCTGGTATCGCTGGTCGTGATCTTCCTGCTCTACGCAGCCATCACCAATGCGCTGTTGAAGAAGCCCGATGGTGGACAGATGGGTATGGGCAGAGCCTGTCTGGTCACCCTGATCCAGATCATCATCGAGATCATCCTCGGCGTCATCCTGGTGTTCGTGTTCGGCGCCGCCTTGTTCGGCACCTTTGCCGCCATGGCCGGCTGAGGTCTGCGCAACCAGGTGGACAAGGCGCCTGCGGGCGCCTTGTTTTTTGGGGTGCCCGAAAACCCTGACTCGCGCGAACGCTTTCAATCGAGTGAAATGCCGGCGAGTTTCTTCAACGCCTCGGCATATTTTGCCGCAGTGCCTTCAATCACGCGCGCCGGCAGCTTCGGTCCCGGCACGGTCTTGTTCCAGTCGAGCGTTTCCAGATAATCGCGCACGAACTGCTTGTCGTAGCTCGGCGGACTGATGCCCACGCGGTATTCGTCCGCCGGCCAGAAACGCGATGAATCCGGCGTGAGCATTTCGTCCATGACGTAGAGCTTGCCGGACTCGTCGGTGCCGAATTCGAACTTGGTGTCGGCGATGAGGATGCCGCGCTGCGCGGCGTAAGCTGCGGCGAACGCGTAGATTTTCAGCGTCGCCGCTCGCACTTGTTCGGCGAGGTCCGCGCCAATGGTCTTGACCACCACATCGAACGACACGTTTTCGTCGTGCGACCCTTTCGGCGCCTTGGTCGATGGTGTGAAGATCGGCTGCGGCAGTCTTTCAGCCTGACGCAAGCCGGCGGGCAATTTGATCCCGCACAGCGAACCGTTCGCCTGGTAGTCCTTCCAGCCAGAACCGATCAGATACCCACGTGCAATCGCTTCGACCGGAACCGGCTTCAGGCGCTTGGTCACGATGCTGCGTGTTTCGTACAAGGCCGCATCGGTACCCGCGGGCAACACGCCGGCGACAGGTTTCCCGGTCAGGTGATTGGGCACCAAATGCGCTGTCAGGGCGAACCAGAAATTGGAAATCTGGCACAGCATCTCGCCCTTGCCCGGAATCGGATCGGGCAGCACCACGTCGAACGCGCTCAGGCGATCCGTGGCGACGATCAGCAACTCTTCTTGCGACAGCGCGTAAACATCGCGCACCTTGCCGCGATGGATCAGGTTCATTCCCGGCAGATTCGATTGCAGCAGCGTGGTGGGCACTGGCAGGCTCCGTGGTCGATGCGCATTGTAACGGCTGGCATTGGCGCGGCGCTGCTAGAATGCGCGCGATTTTCCCGCGGCCAAGCGCATGCGACTTCCCGTTTTCAGCGAATTTGACGCCCGCACACCGCTGGCGTCGAAACCATGAAGTTCACCGGCAAGCTGATCGGAGCCCTGATCGGCTGGATTGTGTTCCGCAATCCGGTTGCCGTAGTGCTTGGCGTGCTGTTCGGGCACCTATGGGATGTCGGCGCGATCGGATCGCAGGCCGCCGCGCCGCCGCGCGATTTCATCGGGCCGCTGTTTGGATTGGCCGGCGCCATTGCCAAATCCGACGGGCGCGTGTCCGAGCCCGAGATCACCGCCACCGAGAACCTGATTGCGCGCCTGGGACTGTCGGCCGCGCAACGCAGCGAGGCGATCGCGCGCTTCAAGGATGGCAAAGAGGAATCCTTCAATATCGATCGCGCCATCGCCGACCTGCGCGACTGGTGCCGCGGCCGCCGCGATCGTGCCTATATCCTGCTCGACCTGCTGCTTGAAATCGTGTTCGCGGAAGGCCAACTCGCGCCGGAGAAGTTGGCCATCGTACGCAAGCTGTGTGCCACGCTCGGCGTGCATGAGCAGGAACTGGCCGCGCTCGCGGCCATGCGCGGCTACGGATTCGGCCACGCCGGCGGCTACCGGCAATCGCAGCAGCCCCCTGGCGCCACGCCGCAGGGCAAGGATCCCTACGCCGTGCTTGGGATTACCCGCGCGGCCAGCGAACGCGAGATCAAGACCGCCTATCGGCGCCTGATGAGCCAGCACCATCCGGACAAGCTCGGCGACGTGCCCGAGGCACTCAAGCGCCGCGCCGAGGAGCGCGCCATCGAAATCAATGCGGCCTACGAAAAAATCCGTGCCGAACGTGGGATAAGATAATGTAATGAAGCAGTCCGCCGTCATCGCCCCATCCATCCTTTCCGCGAACTTCGCCAAACTCGGCGAGGAAGTCGACAACGTGCTGGGCGCCGGCGCGGACTGGATCCACTTCGACGTGATGGACAACCACTACGTGCCGAACCTGACCATCGGACCGCTGGTGTGCGAGGCGCTGCGCAAGCACGGCGTCACCGCGCCGATCGACGTGCACCTGATGGTCAAGCCCGTTGATCGCATCGTGCCGGATTTCGCCAAGGCGGGCGCGAGCCTGATCAGCTTCCATCCCGAAGCCAGTGAACACATCGACCGTACCCTCGGCCTGATCCATGAAAGCGGCTGCAAGGCGGGACTTGTGTTCAATCCGGCCACGCCACTGTCGTACCTGAATTTCGTCCTCGACAAGATCGATTTGATCCTGATCATGTCGGTCAATCCCGGTTTCGGCGGACAGAGCTTCATCCCGACTGCGCTGGACAAACTGCGCCGCGTACGCGAGCTCATCGACCGCAGCGGTCGGCCGATACGCCTTGAAATCGACGGCGGCGTCAAAGCCGACAACATTGGCGACATTGCCAAGGCCGGTGCGGATACCTTCGTGTCGGGTTCCGCGATCTTCGGGCAGAAGGATTACGCCGCCACGATCGCGGCGATGCGCAAGGCGATCGGGTAAAAACGCGCCGGGAGGCTGTCGGAGGTTGGGGAGGAACCGACCTCCCGGCGCGTCGAAAAACTACAGTGTTTGCCAGGTCGGATCGGCGAATTCCTGCGCCGGCGCGACTACGAGGACGGATTCCAGGTCGCAATCGCGCCAGTCTTCAAGTTCTTCGCGCAGACTCAGGTAATCGGCAGGCAGATACAGGTCCATGGTCGTCTCCGGTCAGATCGTGTCCAGTCAAAAACGCAGCGTGGCAATCAATCCCAACAGCAGGGCGCTGACGGCGAACACGATGCGCAGCGGTTCGAAACTGCGGGCAAGTTCGGCGTTGGCCTGCACGTTTGTGTCGGGGCGTTCGGTTTTCATGGCGGTCTCCTTGGGCGAGCGTGGCCAGATTGAACGCGCGACCGGCGCCAGGGCCGACACAGGCAAGGCGCAATGGCGACAAATTGTGGCGAATCACTGACATGTACGCCGCGCCGATTGCCGCGCACGGCCGCGCCTCGTAAGCTGCGAACAGCCACCACCCGAGGAAGACCGCATGGCCCGCCACATCGCCATCGTCGAGGACGAACCCGCCATCCGCGCCAATTACGTCGAGGCGCTGACGCGCATCGGCTATCAGGTGCAAGGTTATGGATCGCGCCCCGACGCCAGCCGCGCATTCGCGCTGCGCCTGCCCGAACTTGTCATCATCGACGTCGGACTCGGCGACGAACCTGAAGGCGGCTTCGATCTGTGTCGCGAGCTGCGCGGCAAATCCGCTGCGCTGCCGATCATCTTCCTGACCGCGCGCGATTCGGATTTCGACATCATCTCCGGCCTGCGCCTGGGTGCCGACGATTACCTGACCAAGGACGTCAGCCTGCACCACCTCGCCGCGCGCATCAGCGCATTGTTCCGGCGCATGGATGCTTTGGCCAAACCGGTGTCGAAGGAAACCGTGGTCGAGCACGGGCCGCTCAAGCTCGAAGCCGAGCGCATGCGCATCACCTGGAACGGCGCCGAGGTGCCGCTGACCGTGACCGAGTTCTGGATGGTGCACACGATGGTGCGTTTCCCCGGCCACGTGAAAAATCGCGACCAGCTCATGCGCGAGGCCCAAGTGGTCGTGGATGATGCCACCATCACCTCGCACATCAAGCGCATCCGCAAGAAGTTCATCGCGATCGATCCGGCGTTCGATGCGATCGAGACGGTTCACGGTGCAGGATACCGGTGGAAACCGTGAGCTTTTCTGCTCGTCATTCCGGACAAGCCCGCGGAGCGGGCGCGATCCGGAATCCAGCGACTTTGAAAGGCACTGGATTCCCGCTTTCGCGGGGATGACGAGCAAAGGACATGTCGCTGCGATTCAAACTCCTGTTGATCGCGCTTTCGACGCTGGCCTTGCCGCTGGCGGGCTGGCTGTTTGTGCGCCAGATGGAACAATTGCTGCGCCAGGGCCAGGAACAGACGCTTATCGCCACCGCGAATGCGCTGGCACAAAGTCTGGACGTACTCGGCGTGCCACTGCCACCTGCCGGATCTGCGTTGTACGTTCACCGTGCCCCCGGACGCATGGTGGTGGATGGCTACGGCGACGATTGGAGTTTGCTCGCACCGTTCACGGAAAAAATCGGGCCGGCGAACGATCCCGCGAAAGCGACCCTGCTGCTCTGTGACGACGACGCGTGGATGTATTTGTACGCCAGCGTGCACGACGCCACGCGCGACCGCGTCGACGCGAACGATCCGCGCGCGATGCTGGCCGATCATCTCACCCTGACGCTGCAACGCGGCGATCTGGTCCGGCGCTACCTGATCGCCAGCGCCGCACCGGGGCATTTTGATGCGCTCACTCTCGGCGATGCCAGCGACAACGCCTTGCCGACCATCGTCGAGGGAGCGTGGCAGGAAGATGGTTCCGGCTATCACGTCGAACTGCGTCTGCCGCGCGCGCAAATGCCGGATCGTCTCGGCGTGAGCGTGTTCGATTCGGCCGCGCCAACGCCGGATTCGACCGATGTCCTGCCGCTGCTGCACGATTCAAAGGCGCTCTCCGTGCAGCTGACCCGCATCGTGCCGGATGGCATGCGCATGCGCCTGATCAGCGACGAAGGCTGGGTGCTCGGCGCGGCCGGCAAACTCGCCGACACCGCCAGCGCCAAGGGTGCGCGCCGGCGCTGGCTGGAGGGCTTCGTGTATCGCAGCCTGATCGCACCGCAAGCCAGCCAGGCCGCGAATTTCGCGCCATCCCTGCCGCGGCTCGATGCCACCGAAGTCTGGCAGGCATTGTCGGGCATCGTCGCCACGGCTTGGCATCGCGGCAGTGGCAGTGGCGATGTCGTACTCGCCGCAGCGGTGCCGTTGGAGTCCAATGGCGAGGTGCATGGCGCATTGTTGCTCGAACGCACCAGCGCAACCTTGCCGCTGCTCACCAATCGCGCCCTGCTCAGCCTGGGCGGCGCCAGCCTGCTCGCCCTGGTCATCGCGGGCGGCATCCTGTTCGCGTTCGCGAGCGTATTGAGTTTACGCATCCGCCGCCTGCGCAACGCCGCAGAACAGGCCGTGCGCGCGGGCGGACGCAGCGACGTACCGCTGCCATTGACGAACGCACGTGACGAACTCGGTGATCTCGCGCGCAGCTTCTCGCGTCTGCTCGAGGAATCGGCCGCGTACACGGATTACCTGCGCACCCTGGCGAGCAAACTCTCGCACGAATTGCATACACCGCTCGCGATCGTCAAATCCTCGCTGGACAATCTCGATCATCAGGCCATTCCCGTCGACGCGCGCACCTACGTCGTCCGCGCCCGCGATGGCGCGGAACGCCTGGGAGCCATCGTGCGCGCGATGAGCCAGGCAAGCCGCATGGAGCGCGCGATCGCCGCCGCCGAACCCGAGGATTTCGACCTCGCCGCGGTGGTGCGTGGCTGCGTGGACAGCTATCGCCCGCTGCTGGCGCCGCGCCGGCTCGACGCCGACGAGCCATTCGACCCCGTGCCGATGCATGGCGCACCGGAACTGATCGCGCAGGCGCTGGACAAGCTCGTCGACAACGCGCGCGGCTTCACGCCGGAAACCGGCTGGATCCGCATCGCGCTGAACACCACGCCCGACGGCGCACGTTTGATCGTTGCCAACAGCGGCCCACCGCTGCCGCCGGCGATGCAGGATCGACTGTTCGATTCGCTGGTCAGCGTGCGCGAAGCCGGCGCGCGTGATGAAACTCCGCACTTGGGCTTCGGTCTGTTCGTCGTACGCCTGATCGCACAGGCGCATCGCGGTAGCGCCAGCGCACACAACCTCGAAGACGGCAATGGCGTGGAATTCGTGCTCGAACTGCGCGGTATGCCGAGAAGGCCGCTGGCGGGTGCCTGACCATCGGGTCTGTCGCCGCATCGCGCGACTTGCTATCGTGCCCTGCCCGACCGGAACCCTCGCATGATCTCGCAAGACCAATTCGCCGCCTTCGCCGCGCAAGGACACAACCGCATTCCGGTGGTGCGCGAGGTATTGAGCGACCTCGACACGCCGCTGTCGGTGTATCTCAAGCTCGCCGACGGCCCGTTCGCATATCTGTTCGAATCGGTCGAAGGCGGCGCGCGCTGGGGACGTTACTCGATCATCGGCTTGCCGGCGCGGCGCGTGATCCGTGTTTTCGGAAAGCGCCTGGTCGCAACCGAAGAAGGCGAAATCGTGGATGAGCGCGAGGTCGCCGACCCGCTCGCCGAAATCGCGGTGATCAAGGCGCAATACCGCGTGCCGTCAATCGAAGGCCTGCCCAAATTCGCCGGCGGCCTGGTCGGCTATTTCGGCTACGAGTGCGCCAGTTACCTCGAGCCGAAAATCCGCGCCGACGCGAAACCCGATCAGCTCGGCATGCCCGACATCTGCCTGATGCTGGCCGAGGAACTTGCGGTTTTCGACAACTTGAAAGGCAAGCTTTATCTGATCGTCAACGCCGATCCGGGCGAGCCACGCGCCTACACGCGCGCGCAACGACGGCTGGATTCGCTGGTGCATCGCCTGCGCTCGACCAGCGCGGCGTACCCGGACGCGGTCGATACCAAAGCCATTGACGAATCGCATTTCGTGTCGAGTTTTCCGAAAAACGATTACCTTGCTGCGGTGGAAAAAGCGAAGGAGCACGTTTTCGCCGGCGATGTTTTCCAGGTGCAGATCAGCCAGCGCCTGTCGGTTCCGTTTCGCGCGCGACCGCTGGACGTCTACCGTGCGCTGCGCGCGCTCAATCCCTCGCCGTACATGTATTTCATCGACCTGGGCCAGGAACAAATCATCGGCTCATCGCCGGAAATCCTCGTGCGCGCGCAAGGCGGCCAGGTCGTGCTGCGTCCGATCGCCGGCACGCGCCGACGCGGGCACACGCCGCAGGAAGACGCAGCGATGGAAGCGGAGTTACTCGCCGATCCGAAAGAACGCGCCGAGCACGTGATGCTGATCGACCTCGGCCGCAATGACGTCGGTCGTGTCGCCCAGACCGGCAGCGTGGAACTGACCGCGAACATGATCGTGGAGCGCTACTCGCACGTCATGCATATCGTCTCGGAAGTGATCGGAAAACTGAAGCCGGGCTTGAACTTCATGGACGTGTTCCGTGCGACCTTTCCCGCCGGCACATTGACCGGCGCGCCGAAGGTGCGCGCGATGCAGGTCATCGCGGAACTGGAGACGGTCAAGCGCGGCGTCTATGGCGGCGCAGTCGGCTACTGGGGCTGGAACGACGAGGCGGACCTTGCCATCGCCATCCGCACCGCGATCGTGAAGAACGGCGAACTGCACGTGCAGGCCGCCGGCGGCGTGGTCGCCGACTCCGTACCGGAACTGGAATGGAAGGAAACCATGAACAAGTGCCGCGCGCTGTTTCGCGCGGTGCAGGAAGCGGTGGGGGGGTTGTGAGATTCCTGCAGTTAAAATCAACCCTGGACGCCACCTCGAGAGTGCCATGCTCCTGATGATCGACAATTACGACTCTTTCACCTTCAACCTTGTGCAGTACCTGGGCGAGTTGGGCGAGGACGTGCGCGTCGCGCGCAACGATGCGCTGACGGTAGATGGCATCCGCAAACTGGCGCCGAGTCGCATCGTGATTTCACCTGGTCCCGGCACGCCAGACGAGGCCGGAGTTACATTGGATGTGATTGCTGAACTCGGCGGACAGATTCCGATCCTCGGCGTGTGCCTTGGCCACCAGAGCATCGGCCAGGCGTTTGGCGGGCGCGTGATCCGCGCACCGCAGATCATGCACGGCAAAACGTCACCGATCCATCACAACGGAAAAGGTGTGTTCGCCGGATTGAATAACCCATTCACGGCCACGCGTTACCACTCGCTGGTGGTGGAGAAATCGAGCTTGCCGGCGTGTCTGGAAGTCACGGCGTGGACGCAAAACGCCGACGGCAGCATCGATGAGATCATGGGCCTGCGCCACAAAACGCTGGCAATCGAGGGCGTGCAGTTCCATCCGGAATCGATCCTTACCGAGCACGGCCACGACCTGCTGCGCAATTTCCTGCGCGCGCCGCTGCCGAAGGCGGCTTGACATGTCAATCACGCCGCAGCAGGCGCTCCAGCGCCTTATCGAACATCGCGAGATCTTCTCCGAGGAAATGATCGATCTGATGCGCCAGATCATGCGCGGCGAAGTGTCGGCGCCCATGGTCGCGGCGATCCTGTCCGGCCTGCGCGTGAAGAAGGAAACCGTCGGCGAGATCGCGGCAGCGGCCAGCGTGATGCGCGAGATGGCGGTGCGTGTGCACGTTCCACCTTACAAGCATTTCGTGGACATCGTCGGCACCGGTGGCGACGGCGCGAATTCATTCAACATTTCCACCGCGGCGATGTTCGTCGTCGCGGCCGCCGGCGCGCGCGTGGCCAAGCATGGCAACCGCAGTGTGTCGAGCAAATCCGGCAGCGCCGACGTACTCGAAGCGCTGGGCGTGCGCATCGATTTGGCCGCCGAACAGGTTGCGGTGTGTGTGGAGGAAACCGGCATCGGTTTCATGTTCGCGCCGAACCATCATCCGGCGATGCGCGTAGTCGCGCCGGTGCGCAAGGAGATGGGCGTGCGCACGCTGTTCAACATCCTCGGACCGCTGACCAATCCCGCCGGCGCGCCGAACATCCTGATGGGCGTGTTCCATCCGGATCTGGTCGGCATCCAGGTGCGCGTGTTGCAACGCCTGGGCGCCGGCCACGCGCTGGTGGTCTGGGGCCGCGATGGAATCGACGAAATTTCGCTGTGCGATGCGACCCTGGTTGGCGAGCTGCGCGATGGCATGGTGCGCGAATACGAACTGACGCCGGAGCAATTCGGTTTCGGCCGCGCCACGCGTGAAGATTTCGCGGTCGCCGATGCAGCGGAATCCAAGACGCGTGTACTCGCCGCGCTGGACAACACACCCGGGCCGGTGCGTGACATCGTCCTGCTCAATGCGGGCGCTGCGCTGTACGCGGCTGATGTTGTCGATTCGATCGCCGCCGGAATCGAGCGTGCGCGCGAAGTCGTCGCCAGTGGCGCAGCGCGCGCAAAGCTTGACCGGCTCCTCGCAGTGACGAAGCAGCTGGCCACAGCATGAACGATATTCTGCAACGCATCCTCGCGCGCAAGGCGGACGAGGTACGCGAGCGACGCGCGCGGATTTCGCTTGACATGCTGCGCGAGCAGGCCGCACTGGCATCGCCGCCACGCGGCTTTGCCGCGGCATTGCGCGCAAACATTGCCGTCGGCCGACACGCCGTGATCGCCGAGGTAAAAAAGGCCAGCCCGAGTCAGGGCGTGATCCGCGCGGATTTTCGTCCTGCCGACATTGCCCGCGGCTACGCAGCCGGCGGCGCGGTTTGCCTTTCCGTGCTCACCGATGTCGATTTCTTTCAAGGCGCGGATGCGTACCTGCAACAGGCGCGTGCGGCGTGCGAGCTGCCGGTGTTGCGCAAGGATTTCGTGATCGACGAATATCAAATCGTCGAGGCGCGCGCGCTAGGCGCCGACTGCATCCTGCTGATCGTCGCTGCGCTCGACGACGCACGGCTTGCGGAATTTTCCGCATTGGCGCATGCGTTGCGCATGGATGTGCTGATCGAAGCACACGACGCGCAGGAACTTGACCGCGCGTTGCACACATCCGCAGCGCTGATCGGCATCAACAACCGCGATTTGCGCACGTTCAGGACCTCGCTCGACACGACACTGGCTCTGCGTTCACGCGTACCGGCGGATCGCCTGCTCGTCACCGAAAGCGGCATCCACACACGCGAGGACGTGGCGCGGATGCGCGCGGTAGGAGTCAACGCCTTTCTGGTCGGCGAGGCCTTCATGCGCGCCGAGGATCCTGGCGCCGAACTGGCACGGCTGTTTTCCTAGCGAGTTCCGAATACGACGATCGTCTTGCCCGCGACCGAAATCATCCCCTGCTTTTCCAACTGCTTGAGCACGCGCCCGACCATCTCGCGCGAACAGCCGACGATGCGGCTGATTTCCTGGCGTGAGATGCGAATCTGAGTCCCCTTTGGGTGAGACATGGCATCCGGCTCTTCGGTCAGGTCGATCAGGGTCTTGGCGACGCGACTGGTCACATCCATGAAAGCCAGACGGCTGACCTTGCGCGAAGTGTGCAGCAGGCGATTGGTGAGCTGCGTGCCAATCGCAAACAGAATCTTGGCGCATTCTTCGCGCAAGTCGCCTTCGCACAACTGGAACAGGCGCTCGTAGCTGATCTCGGCCAGATCGCAAGACGTGCGCGTGCGTACCATCACCTCGCGTCGCGGGGTTTCCACGAACAGGCCCATCTCGCCGATGAATTCGCCGGCGTTGATGTAGGCCAGGATCAGTTCGCGGCCTTCTTCGTCCTCGGTGAGCACGCTGACCGAGCCGTCGATGATGAAATACAGGATATTGGCCGAATCGCCGGGGCGGATGATCGCCGTCTTGCCCGGATAGCGGCGTCGATGGCAATAACCAAGGAAACGGTCCAGCGCTGCCTGGTCAAGCACCAGCGAACTGGGCGCCTGCACGCGATTGACGGCGCGTTGCAGCGTGTAGCGAAGCTCCATACCCGACTCCCCGGGGCAAAACGCGGCGATGCGGCGCCGATGACGTAGCATCATATCGGAATCCCGTCATCGCCGTGCAAACCGGCAAAAACGGTTTCCCCCACGGTGCGATTGCTCCATAATCCGCGCCTGTCGCCGACCGCCTTTCGAGGTACCCACCGTGGTCAAACCCCTTCCGCGCCTGCAACTGCAAGGTTTCAACAACCTGACCAAGGCGTTGTCCTTCAACATTTACGACATCTGTTACGCGGTCACCAGCGAGCAACGCGACCGCTACATCGATTACATCGACGAGCAGTACGACTCCGATCGCCTGACCAAGATCCTCACCGATGTGGCCGAGATCATCGGCGCGAACATCCTCAACGTGGCGCGGCAGGATTACGATCCGCAGGGCGCCAGCGTGACGATCCTGATTTCCGAGCATCCCGTGGTGGACAAGCTCGGCAAGGACGTGATCTCCGAGGCGATGGTGGCGCACCTGGACAAATCCCACATCACCGTGCACACCTATCCGGAGACGCATCCGGCCAATGGTATCGCCACGTTTCGCGCCGACATCGACGTGGCAACCTGCGGCGTGATCTCGCCGTTGAAGGCGTTGAACTACCTGATCGACAGTTTCGAATCGGACATCGTGATCATGGACTACCGCGTGCGCGGCTTCACCCGCGACGTGCGCGGCAGGAAGCACTACATCGACCACCGCATCAACTCGATCCAGGAATACCTGGCCAAGCACATCCGCCAGAAATACGAAATGTTCGACGTCAACGTGTACCAGGAAAACATGTTCCACACGAAGATGCACGTGAAGGAATTCGACCTCGAAACCTACCTGTTCGAGGCACACGCCGAGGATCTGTCGTTCAAGGATCGCATGCGCATCGAGTCACTGCTCAAGCGCGAGATTGAAGAGCTGTTTCATGGCAGGAACCTCACCTGACGCTTTCCCTTCTCCCGCCTGCGGGAGAAGGTGGCGCGAAGCGCCGGATGAGGGGAAGCGGGCGAAGGCGTTCCGATGTTTCCCCTCACTCCAACCCTCTCCCACAAGCGGGAGAGGGGGC
The DNA here is from genome assembly GCA_021404785.1 of Lysobacterales bacterium PRO7. Classification (GTDB taxonomy): domain Bacteria; phylum Pseudomonadota; class Gammaproteobacteria; order Xanthomonadales; family Rhodanobacteraceae; genus Rudaea. The sequence continues at coordinate 124,204 of QWHH01000001.1, read as the reverse complement.
TAAAAGCGGTACGCCACCGCCTTCATCACGGCGCTGGCGAAGCGCATCAACGACGGAATCGGCGGCGGCAGTTCGATGCCGCCAGCATCCTGCGCCATGCGGCCGTGGCGGGCCTCGTCGGCCTGCATCTGCAAGACCACGGCGCGGCTGGCGGCGTCGGCTTGCGGCAATTGCTCCAGATGCTTGCCCAGATGCGCCTCTACCTGGCGCTCGGTTTCCACGACGAAGCCCAGACTCACCTTGTCGCTGACCAGCGCGGCGACGGCGCCGATGGTGAAACTGCCGACATACCACAGCGGATTGAACAGGCTCGGGCGACTGGCGAGCGCTTCGAGGCGATCACCGCACCAGGCCAGGTGATCAGTTTCCTCGGTGGCGGCATGCAGCAATTGCGCACGTGTCGCCTCGTCGCGCGCGACCGCGGCCTGCCCGGAATACAAGGCCTGTGCGCAGACTTCGCCGGTATGGTTGACCCGCATCAGGCCCGCGGCATGACGGCGCTGGGTTTCATCGAGCGGCGCATCAGTGATGCCAGCCGCGGGCGACGTACGCTGCGCTTCCGGTTGCGCATTGAGCGACGTCGCGAGGGCGCGCTCGATTTCGACAATGACACGATCGAAGCGGGAAAGTTGGCGGTCGATCATGACGTCAATTCTCCAGTTGCCGCGCGAGCAACACAAGCGGATGGATCACGGAGACTTCCGCCGCGCATTCGCGCAAACCATTGCCGAGGAAGATCCGGCAGCCGACATTGCTGGTAACGAGCTTTTCAGGCTGAAATGCCAGCGCGGCATCCAGCGTCTGCGCGCGCAATGCGTCGGCATTCTCCGAATGATGCAGGAAATAGTCTCCCGCCGCGCCGCAGCAGCCGGGTGGTGCGGGCAGTGCATCGATTTGCAGTTGCGGAATCCGCGCCAGCAGGCGCGCGATCGCGCCGTCCGCGCGCGCGACATTGCGCTGCGTGCAGGGCGTATGCACGGCGATGCGCTCGGGCAATGCACGAAATTTCAGTGTGTCGAAACCCGAATCCGCATAAAGGAATTCATGGACTTCGCGGACTCGAAGTTTCGAATCGGCAAAGACATGATCTCGCAGGGTGCCGAAGCAACCGGATGCAGACACCAACACGGTATCCACGCCCGTGCCATCGAACGCCGAGCGCAACGCAGCACCGAGTGAATTCGCCTGGACCGCATCGCCGTCGTGCAAGGCCAGAGCACCGCAACAGCCTTGATCGCGCGGCAGCATCACTTCGTAGCTGAGCGCGTGCAATAGCACTTGCGCCGCCGCATGCACGTCGCGATCCACACTTGCAGCGACGCAGCCAAGGAATAGTCCCACTCGCCTGCGTGGATGCGCAGGAGTACGCGATGCCGGCGCATCCACTTGCGGCAGTCGCGGCAACTCGGCCAGCATGCGATCCATTCCGAACGGACGCACCAACCCCTGCATCGCGCGGCTACGGACGATGCCGCGCACCACCGGCAGATTTGCCACGCGCAGCAACATGCCAAGCAACCGCGGTTTCGCAATCAGCCAACCCATCGCGCCCGATGACTTGGCGCCGCGCAACCACGCGCGCGTCGTCGTGATTAGTTCGCCGTATTGAACGTTTGACGGACACACGCGTTCGCAGGCCATGCAAGCCAGGCAGTTGTCCAGATGCGCAAGAATCGAAGGTGTACGTTCGAGTTTTCCCTCGGCCAGCACCTGCGCGAACGCGATGCGACCGCGCGGGGACTCGGCCTCGGTCGCCGCAAGGCGGTAGGTCGGGCAATGCGGCAGGCACAATCCGCATTTGACGCACCTGTCGGCCAGCGCGGCGATACGCACTTCCATGGCCGATGCCACCTTTACGTTTGCTTGCATGGGCGAATTGTAAACGCCACGGCCACTGCCGCGTTGTTCCAGGTCAAAGCCATCCGGAGCCCGCCATGCTGCGCCACCGCATCCTGTTTGCCTCCACCGCCGCCATCATCACGGCCGCCAGCAGCGCGCAGGCCGCCACCCCACCAAGCCATGCCGACCTGCAATGGCTGGATCGCATCACCTACGGCGTGAACTCGACCAGCCTTGCCGAGTTCGAGCGACTTGGACGCAGCGGCTATCTCGACGCGCAACTCGCTGCGCGCGACGAACGCCTGCCGCCGGCGGTGCTGGCGCAGATCGACGCCATGCCGATCTCGCACCAATCGATCGGGGACGACATCGCTGCGCTTGCCGCTGCGCGCGACCAGCTCAAATCCATCGACGATGCGCAGGCCAAGGTCGAAGCGCGCAAGGCGCTGCGCAAACAAGGCGTCGCGCTGGCCGTGCAGACCCAGGAGCGCGAAATGCTGCGCGCTATCTATTCGCCGGCGCAATTGAAGGAACAGATGGTCTGGTTCTGGCTGAACCACTTCAACGTGTTCGATCGCAAGGGTCCGGAAGCCTGGCTCGATGCCGATTACGTCGAAAGCGCGATCCGGCCGAACGCGCTCGGCAATTTCCGCGACCTCGTCATGGCCACGCTGACCCATCCGGCGATGCTGGTGTACCTGGACAACGCGCGCAACGAAGCCAAGCATCACAACGAAAACTACGCGCGCGAGCTGATGGAATTGCACACGCTCGGCGTGAATGCGGGTTACACGCAAAACGATGTGCAGGAAATGGTGCGCGTCCTCACCGGCGTCGGCGTGGCGCTGAATCTGCGCGAACCGCGACTGCACCCGAACCTGCAGGCACGCTACGTTCGCCACGACGGTTTCGAGTTCAATCCGGCACGCCATGATTTTGGCGACAAGGTGCTGCTCGGCCACACCATCCGCGGCAGCGGTTTCGACGAGGTGCGCCAGGCCGTTGACCTGCTCGTGGCGCAACCGGCCTGCGCGCATTTCATCTCCGGCGAGCTTGCAACCTATTTCGTTTCCGACAATCCGCCGGCCGCGCTCGTCGATGCGATGGCCGACACGTTCCAGCGCACGCACGGCGACATCCGTTCGGTGCTGCGCACGTTGTTCGACTCGCCGCAGTTCGCCGCGTCGCTCGGCAGCAAGTTCAAGGACCCGATGCACTACGTGGTTTCGTCCGTGCGCCTGGCCTACGACGGCCGCGCCGCGCCGGATCCGCGCCGCCTGATCGCGTGGTTGAACAGCCAGGGCGAAGGCGAATTCGGGCATCAGACGCCGGACGGATACCCGCTGGTTTCCAGCGCGTGGGATTCGTCCGGGCAAATGAGCGCGCGCTTCGAACTGGCGCGTGCGATTGGCGTCGGCGACGTGCAGTTGTTCGATGGCGTGGCCATGCCCACGGTGCCGCAGCTTTCAGGGCAATTGTTCGCCCAGGCAATCAAACCGTGGCTGTCGCAACCTACGCTGGCGGCTCTGGGCAAGGCGCAATCGCCGCCGGAATGGAACACCTACCTGCTCGCCGCGCCCGAATCCAATTACCGTTGAGGTAACGACCATGAATCGCCGCCATTTCCTTACCACGCTCGCCGCACTGCCCGCCGCCGGATTGGCGGGACGCCTGTTCGCCGCGCCGGCATCCTCGCCGCGCTTTCTGCTCGTTTTCCTGCGCGGCGGCTACGACTGCGCGAACTTGCTGGTGCCCTACGCGAGCGACTTCTACTACGAGTCGCGTCCGAGCATCGCCATCGCGCGGCCCGATTCGGCCGCCGCCGGCGCATTGCGCCTCGATGCCGACTGGGCGCTCGCGCCCGCCGTGCGCGAAGCGCTGGAACCGCTGTACGCAAAAAAACAACTCGCCTTCGTGCCGTTCGCCGGCACGCCGAACCTGTCGCGCAGCCACTTCGAAACGCAGGACGACATCGAGCACGGCCTGCCGGAAAACGATCACGCCGACCGTTCCGGATTCCTTGCGCGCCTGTCCGGCGCATTGAACGGCAGCGCCGCGCCGATCGCGTTCACGCAATCCCTGCCGTTGAGTTTCCAGGGCGGCGGCGACGTGCCGAACATTTCCCTCGCGCGCGTGGGCAAGGCCGCGTTCGATGCACGTCAAACGGCGATCCTCGCCGACATGTACAAGGACACGGCGCTGGCGCAACCGGTGGCCGAAGGCCTGGCGCTGCGCCAGCAGGTCGCCGGCGAATTCGCCGACGAGATGATGAAGGCCAGCCGCGGTGCGGTGAACGCGTATGGATTCACGCAACAGGCGCCGCGCATTGCGCAGATGATGCGCGACAAGTACCGGCTCGGCTTCATCGACGTCGGCGGTTGGGACACCCACGTCGGCGAAGGCGGCGCGCAGGGCGCGCTCGCGAACAATCTCGGCAATCTGTCGCGTGGTCTCGCCGCGTACGCGAAAGCGATGGAAGATGACTGGAAAGACACCACGGTCGTGGTCGTGTCCGAATTCGGGCGCACTTTCCGCGAGAACGGCAACAAGGGCACCGACCACGGTCATGGTTCGGTCTATTGGGTGCTTGGTGGCGGCATCAACGGCGGTCGCGTCGCCGGCGAACAGGTGCGCGTGACGCAGGAAAACCTGTTGCAGAACCGCGACTTCCCCGTGCTCAACGATTACCGCAGCCTGCTCGGCGGCGTGTTCGCGCGGTTGTGGGGCTTGAATTCGACACAGCTCGCGAAGGTGTTTCCACAGACCAGAGCGGAAGACTTGCATCTGGTTTGAGGCTTGCACAACGCCGAAGAAATTACTTCTTCGGCTTCGCCGGCAGCCTTGACGGGTCGAAACCGCCGACTTCGAACTCCGCATTGAATTCGCCACTGCCCTTGAGCTTGACGCCAACGGTAATGGTTTTCGCCTTTTCGAGCCTGGCGATGAAGCCCTTGTCGTCGTCGATGAACAGGGCCGGCTCACCGGTCGGCGGAATCGTCGCCTTCATGTGTTGCGGCTTGGCGCCGTCGAAACTGACCGGCAAGGTCGCGCAGGCACCCTTGCAGTCGAACGTGGCGTTGTCGAGCAGCAGGTACACGCTCTGGCCCCACTTCGGATGCTGGCGTAGGACCAGACGCAGGCGCGCGTTGGGTAACCTCGGCGTCTCCTTGCTCGCGATCGCGGCAGCGTATTGCGTGCCGCCATCCTCGGCCGTGACGGTGTAACTCCACAGACCGGCAAGCCGGCGCATATTGGCGATGGTAGCGGCTTTGTCGCGTGTTTCGTCCAGGGTCTTCCTGACCTCGCCCGCTGCGGTCGAATCCGGCCAATTCGCCAGGACTTCGCTACCCAGCGACACGGCGATATCCCAACTTCCGCTCTTGCGCATTTGCTCGTAGAGCGCGGTTTGTTTCGCCGCCTTGGCTTCCATTGCGGCTTTTGCGGCGAGCGCCGGATCCACCGGCGGCGGTGCGTTGCCGCCGGAACAGGCAGACAGAACCGTGGCGATCACGGCGATGAACAGCGAAGACTTCGATGACATGCGGCACCCCAGTCGCAGGGCGCCAAAGATACCCGATCTTCGTCTCAGGCGCAGGGATCGCGACCCAGATTTTTGTCATACGTGGACACGTGTTCGTCGAATTCGTGCCCGCCGCGGCCGATGGAACCGGCTCGGCGCATCTGTGCGCACGCTTCCTCGCGCGGAATCGGCTGCCCGGACACGCTCACGGAACTGCTGCCACCGCGACCTCGGCCATTGCCATGACTGACGCCGCTTCCGTCCGCTGCCAGTGAGCGCGGACAAGCGCCGAGTCGGTAGAACACGCGGCCATCACTGGCGCGGCATTCGTAGGCAGTGTCACGATGGCTGCCGCGCGTTTCGAATCGTGCGGATCTATGATCAGATCGCGATGAACGCGTATCGATGGCGTACTTCGGAGATGGCGCAAAAGCAGGCGCCGGCGCGATTTCCACCTCCTTTTGTGCCTGTACCGCTGCGCAGATTTGATCCTGGAATGTGATCGCGCCGGACGCATCCACGCATTTGTAGACCGCGCCGGCACGCACGCCGAAGGCCAGACTCAACAGGAATAATCCCGCCAGCCATTCGTACCAGCGCATGCTGCGCCCGGTCGCGATGTGTAGATCGTGCTGCATGACCTGCCCTCCGTCGAGTGGCGGACAGCATCGCGATTCGGTCGGGATCGGCCAATCGGCGCACGCCGCGCCGGCGTGTAGGAAATCGACTACGCGACGCGCACAATCCGCAAATGGATGTCTCCGCCCGCAAGATCGTGCACGTCGACATGGACGCGTTCTATGCCAGCGTCGAGCAGCGCGACGATCCGAAGCTGCGCGGCAAGCCTGTCGTGGTCGCGTGGCGCGGCGCGCGCTCGGTAGTGTGCGCGGCGTCCTACGAGGCGCGCAAATTCGGCGTGCGCTCGGCGATGCCGGCGGTGCGAGCCGAACGCCTGTGTCCGCGCGCAATCTTCGTGGCGCCGGATTTTTCGCGCTATCGCGTGGTATCGAAACAGATCCGCGAGATCTTCCTGCGCCATACCGATCTGGTCGAACCGCTGTCGCTGGACGAGGCGTACCTGGACGTCACCGCGCCGAAGTCGGGATTGGATTCAGCCACCGCCGTCGCCAAGTCCATCCGCAAGTCGATCGTCGATGAAACATCGCTGACCGCATCAGCAGGAGTCGCGCCGAACAAGTTTTTGGCCAAGATCGCTTCGGACTGGCGCAAGCCGAATGGGCTGTTCGTGATCCGCCCGCATCAGGCCGAAGCCTTCCTCGCGCCGCTGGCGGTGGCCAAGATTCCGGGCGTGGGCAAGGTGATGGACGCCAGGCTCGCCGCGCTCGGCATCCGCACCTGCGCGGATCTGCGTTTGCGCGACGCGCGCGATCTCGAACAGCGCTTCGGACGCTACGGCCGACGCTTGCATGAGCTTGCGCGAGGTATCGACGAGCGGCCGGTGGAAGCCGACCAGCCGGTGCAGTCGATCTCGAACGAGGACACGTTCGAGCGCGACTTGCCGCTGTCGGGGCTGGAACCGGCGATTCGCAGGCTAGCTGCACAAACCTGGGCCGACAGCCGCAAGACCGATCGCATCGGCCGCACCGTGGTACTCAAGCTCAAGACCGCGGATTTCCACATTCTCACCCGCAGCCATACGCCGACCGCGCGGCCGCAGTCGGAAACCGAATTCGTGGAGATCGCCGCGTCGCTGATCGAGCGCGTCGGCATGCCGGAGACGACGCTTTATCGTCTTGCCGGTGTCGGCTTGCACAATTTCTGCGATGCGGATGAGTTGCCGCAGCCGGAGTTGTTCGAATAAGGATTTATTTCAGCCAGTCGTGAAATTTCTTCCTGAACTTCGCCACCTTCGGCGCAATCACGAGCTGGCAATACGGCTGCGTGCCATGCAGGCGGAAATATTCCTGATGGTAGTTTTCCGCCTTGTAGAACACGGTGAACGGTTCGACTTGCGTGACGATCTTGCCGGAATACTCGCGACCGGCTTCGGCGATGGCCTTGTCGATCGCGGCCTTCTGCGCTGCGTCACGATAGAACGCGACTGACCGATATTGCGTGCCGACATCGTTGCCCTGGCGGTCGAGCGTGGTCGGATCGTGGATGGTGAAGTACACGTGCAGCAGCACATCCAGCGGCAACACTTGCGGATCGAACACGATCTGCACCACTTCGGCATGGCCGGTCGTGCCGCTGGAAACCTGTTCGTAATCGGGATTCGCGACGTGTCCGCCGGCGTAACCCGAAGTCACGCTGACCACGCCCTTCAACTCTTCGAACACGGCTTCCAGGCACCAGAAACAACCGCCTCCCAACGTGATGGTTTCGGCATGTGCCGGCGCGGTGGGCCGTTCCACGGGCGCGGCCTGCGCCCCGAGCTGGGTGACGATCATGAGCAATCCTGTGGCGAAAAGTTGGCGCAGCATGGGTTTCTTCCTTCGAGCATACTGCACGATGAGACCGCCGCGAGCGGCGGATTATTTCGCCGTCACGCTCGATCCAGCGACCGCAAGCCATTCGCGGTGCCCGCCGAGGCGTAGACTCCACCGACCCGCCGCAGCCGCGAGACTTGCATGGATATCGAAAAAATCACGGTTCGCATCACCGAATCCGGCAAGTTGATGGATGTCGTGGTGTTCGAAAAGCACGCGCATCGGATCACGGTGGTGCTCGGCGCCGGCGTGCATAGCGTCAAGTGCGACATGACGCCGACACCGAACAAGACTGCGTTCTCCGGCAAGGCGCTGGGGCGTGAGATCGTTTACGAACGAACCCCGGAGCAGGTGCAAGCCGACCTGGATCGTCTCAATCCGGCGTTGAAGCGGTCGCGGCCGCGGTGATTCATTCGTCGAAATAATCTGAATCGACGCGTTTGATGTCGTAACTGGCGACGGGCGTTACCGCCAGTCCGTACTGGATCATGAGCGAACCCAGCGTTTCGCCGTCGATTAACACGACTTTGTCGCCAATCTGCTGCACATACTCGTGCGCATCCTTGGAGAAGTTCGATGTTGTGATCATCACGCCTTTCTTTGCGCGCTTGCCAGCGAGGCTGCCGACGAAGCCCTGCACCACCGGGCGACCCACGGTGTTCTCCCAACGCTTGGCCTGCAGGTAGATCACATCCAGGCCGAGACGATCCTCGTTGATAACGCCATCGATGCCTCCGTCACCGGAACGGCCGACAGTTCTGCCTGCGTCTTCGCGCGAACCGCCGTAGCCCATCTTGATCATTAAATCGACGATGAGTCTCTCGAAGAAACCTGGTGGTGCGGCCTTGATACGTTCGAGAAGCTCATTTGCTAATTCGTTTCGCAGTTGCGTGTGGATACGATTTAGCGTGTCCTCTGGCGACTCTTCAACATTACCCTGCGCATTTCCGGTCGCTTCATGGCTTCCGTTTCGCCCACTGTCGCGAAACGCAACAAACTCTGGGTATTGACCAAGAAATGCCGTATCGATTGGCTCGCGACGGGAGTTCAAAATTTCTTTCCCGCGAGCTGTAATGCGCACCACGCCGCGTGATGCCTGCTCGATCAGGCCCGCCTTCTTCAGATACGTCCGTGCCCAGCCGATACGGTTGATGTAAACGAGCTGCGCGCCGCTTGGCAGCATTTCATTTCGATCCTCTTGCGAGAGATGCAGGCTATCGGCGAGCGGTTCATACAAGTCCGCCACGCGATGATCCTTGCCATCGCTCAAATGCGCCAGCAACGGTGACATCCAAACTTGGTACCCTGGAACAGCCATCACACCCCCAACGGATTCGGCTTCTCCGCATCGAGCTTCCAGGTCTTGATCGCGCGGGCGACGTCCTTGGCCGTCATCTTGCCTTCGGCGGCAAGCGCGGCGATGGCGGCGTGCGCGATCCAGCGGCGGTCGATCTCGAAGAATTCGCGCAGGTGTTCGCGCGTGTCGCTGCGGCCGTAGCCGTCGGCGCCGAGTGCGGTGAAGTGGCGATCCGCGGGGATGAAGGAATGCAGCTGGTCGGCGACGGCGCGCACGTATTCGCTGACCGCCACCACCGGGCCGTCGTGGCCGTCGAGGCATTGCGCGAAGTGCGAGACGCGCGGCGGGCTTTCCGGATGCAGGCGGTTCCAGCGTTCGCAGTCGAAGGCCTCGCGCGACAGTTCGCTGAAGCTCGGGCACGAGAACACGTCGGCCTTGACCGCGAATTCGGCATCCAGCATTTGCGCAGCGGCAACCGCTTCGAGCACGGAGCCGCCAGCGGCGAGCAGTTGCACGCGCGGTTCGTTTTTCTTCGGCTTGCCGGCGTCCTTGAACAAGTACATGCCCTTGACGATGCCGTCGTAGCAACCTTCGGGCATGTCCGGATGGTGGATGTTCTCGTTCGTGGTGGTGATGTAGTAGAAGACGTCGCGCTGCTCTTCGTACATTTCCTTGATGCCGTGGTGCAGCAGCACGGCGACCTCATACGAGAACGTGGGGTCGTAGGCGCGGCAATTCGGCACTGTGGCGGCCATCAGTTGCGAGGCGGCATCCGAATGCTGCAAGCCTTCGCCGGGGAAGCTGGCGCCCGCGGTCGCGCCGATCAGGAATCCGCGCGCACGCTGGTCGCCCGCGGCCCAGATCAGATCGCCGACACGGCGGAAACCGAAGAACGAGTAGTAGATGAAGAACGGCAGCATAGGCTGGTTCGAGAACGAATAGCTGGTGCCGGCCGCGATCCATGCCGACATGCCGCCGGCTTCGGATATGCCTTCCTGCAGCACCTGGCCATCTTGCGCCTCGCGGTAGTACAGCAACTGGTCGGCATCCTGCGGGCGATATTTCTGCCCTTCCGGCGCGTAGATGCCGATCTGGCGGAACATGCCTTCCATGCCGAACGTGCGCGCCTCGTCGGCGACGATCGGCACCACGCGCGGGCCGATTTCCTTGTCGCGCAACAGCAGGTTCATGCCGCGCACCAGGGCCATGGTGTTGGAAATCTCGCGATCTCCCGAGCCCTTGGTGATTTGCGCGAACGCGGCGAGGTCCGGCGCATGGCATTTGGCATCGGTGTGGCGGCGACGCTGCGGCAAAAAGCCGCCGAGCGCGGCGCGACGCTCGAGCATGTATTTGACTTCCGGCGAATCCTTGCCCGGATGGTAGTACGGCACATCGGCGAGCTTGTCGTCGGCGATCGGAATCTGGAAACGGTCGCGGAAATGGCGCACCGAATCGTCGTCGAGTTTCTTCTGCTGGTGCGTGGGATTCTGCGACTCGCCCGCCGAACCCATGCCGTAACCTTTCACGGTCTTGGCCAGAATCACGGTCGGCATGTCCTGCGTGTTGACCGCTGCGTGATACGCCGCATAGACCTTGTGCGGATCGTGGCCGCCGCGATTCAGGCGCCAGATGTCGTCGTCGGAAAGATTGCGCACCATCTCCAGCGTGCGCGGATCCTTGCCGAAGAAATGCTCGCGCGTGTAGGCGCCGCCGAATGCCTTGCAAGCCTGGTATTCGCCGTCCACCGTATCCATCATGACCTTGCGCAAGGCGCCGTCCTTGTCGCGCGCGAGCAGCGGATCCCAGTAGCTGCCCCAGACCAGCTTGATCACGTTCCAACCGGCGCCGCGGAAAGCGCCTTCGAGTTCCTGGATGATCTTGCCGTTGCCGCGCACCGGACCGTCGAGGCGCTGCAGGTTGCAGTTGACGACGAAAATCAGGTTGTCGAGTTTCTCGCGTCCGGCCAGCGTGATCGCGCCCAGCGATTCGGGTTCGTCGATTTCGCCGTCGCCGATGAAGCACCACACCTTGCGGTCGGATTTCGGCATCAGGCCGCGGTTTTCCAGGTACTTCCAGAACTGCGCCTGATAGATCGCCTGGATCGGCCCCAGGCCCATCGACACCGTTGGCACCTGCCAGTAATCGGGCATCAGCCACGGATGCGGATACGAGGTCAGCGCACGGCCGTGCCCGATCACGTCGCAGCGGAACAGATCCATCTGGTCGGCGCCAACGCGGCCTTCGAGGAACGAACGCGCGTAGATGCCCGGACTGGAATGACCCTGATGGAAAACCAGGTCGCCCGGATGATCGGCGCTTGGCGCGCGCCAGAAGTGGTTGAAACCGACGTCGTACAGCGTCGCCGACGAGGCGAAGCTCGCGATGTGCCCGCCCAGCGAGCCCGGCTTGCGGTTCGTGCGCACCACCATCGCCATCGCGTTCCAGCGGATGATGCAGCGGATGCGCCATTCCATGTTCGCATCGCCCGGGCTTTTTGCTTCGAGCTGCGGCGGAATCGTGTTGATGTATTCGGTGGTCGGCGCGAACGGCAAGTGGCCGCCGGCGCGGCGTGTTTCATCGACCAGTTTTTCGAGCAGGAAATGCGCGCGCTCGGTGCCTTCGGCATCGATCACCGCCTCGATGGATTCGAGCCAGTCGCGGGTCTCGGACGGATCGGGGTCCTGGTTGAGCATGTCGGTGAGGGGGTTGTTCATGACGGTTCTCCGCATTTGCGCAAGCCAAGTGCGCGGATGATTCGATCGATTCTGCCAGTTTACCCGAGCGTACAAGGGCCGGCACGCCCGCATCACGCTCTTGCGCGTTGGCGACAGCCGCATCTACAGTCGCGCCTCTCGATTCGGACTCCAAGCCCATGACGCAGCCCGGCAATACCGATCCGGCGACGGCCCAGCTCATCGCCCTCGAAACCGACATCAAGGAAGGCAGGATCAACGAGGCTATTGCAAAGCTCAAGGCATTCAACGCAGCGTATCCCACCGATGTGCGCGTTTTGCTCATCGACGCGCTGATCGCGCGCGCGCGCAAGGACACCCGGCACGAACTGCTCGCCCTGCATCGTGCCACGACACTGGCCCCACGCTGGGCGCGGGCATTCATAGAAGCGGCCATTACCCTGTCGCGCGAAGAACGCTATCCGGAAGCCTTGACCGCCATCGACACCGCACTGGAACTCACTCCCAATGATCGACTACCGCTTGATGTGGCGATCCGGACCGCCGGAGCGGCAGGAAACGGGGAAGTCGCGTTGACGCATCTGCGCAAGGCCCATTCGCTGTGGCCGGATGATCCGGATATTGATCGGCAACTTGGTGCTGTGCTCACCCACCTGCTTCGTCACGATGAAGCCTATGTCCACTGGCGCGCGTACCTGGCACGGCACCCTGACGATACCGCAGCACAAATGTACTTTGGCACAACTTTGATTGCATTGCGCCGCCACGCCGAGGCCTGCGTCGTGTTCGAGAATATGTTGCTGCGGAATCCCGGCAACAAGACCATCGAGTTTCACCTCACCATAGCCCGCGGCGAATCGCCGACATCACAACCCAAAGAGGTGGTGCAAGGGATTTTTGACAACTATGCGAGCCATTTCGATACGCATTTGCTCAGCCACCTGAAATACGGGGTGCCGCGCCACATTGCGGAAATCGTCCTGATGCGCCATGGCGACAATCGTCGGTTGAACATATTGGATCTCGGCTGCGGTACCGGTCTGGTCGGGGTTCATGTCGGACGCGTCGATGGCCGGATGGTCGGCGTCGACCTGTCGCAGAAAATGCTGGAACAGGCGCGCAAGCGCAATATCTACAGCGAACTGCACTGCGCCGACCTACTCGACGCGCTCAACACCTTTGCGCCACAATCCTTCGATTGCATCATCGCCGCCGATGTGTTCGTCTATGTCGGCGAGCTGAGCGCCGTTATCCCGGCATGCTTCGGCGTTCTGCGTCCCAGCGGCGCGTTGATTTTCTCGTGCGAGTCAACCAACGACGGCGAAAGCGATTTGGTGTTGCGACCGAGCAAGCGCTATGCGCATTCGCGCGCATCGATCGAAGCGCTATGCAAAAAGTCCGGATTCGCGTCTTGCACCTTCAAGTCCATCGAATTGCGGCTCGATGCCAATGTTCCAATCGCGGGCTTTATCGCGACGGCAGAAAAAGCCTGACCTGCGTCAGCTCGATGCCGCTTGCGCCCGGATCTGCGCTTCAACGCAGGCGATCGCGGTCATGTTGACCACGCGGCGCACGGTCGAGGCCGGGGTGAGCACGTGCACCGGTTTCGACACGCCCATCAGGATCGGGCCGATCGCGACGCCATCGGTGAACTGGCGCACCATGTTGTAGGCGATGTTGGCCGCGTCCTGGTTCGGGAACACGAACACGTTGGCGCGACCGCGCAGGCTCGAACCGGGGAAGATGCGCGCGCGGATTTCCTCGTTGAGCGCGGTATCGGCCTGCATTTCGCCATCGATCTCCAGGTCCGGCGCCTTGGCGCGCACGAGTTCAAGCACGCAGCGCATCTTGCAGGCGCTCGGGTTTTCGTGGCTGCCGAAGTTCGAATGCGACAGCAGCGCCACGCGCGGCGCGATGCCGAACAGCTTCAGGCGCAGCACCGCCTGCAGGGTCGCTTCGGCAATCTGCTCGGCGGATGGCTCGTATTGCACGTGGGTGTCGACGAAGAACCAGGTGCCGCGGTCGTTCTGCACCGCGGTCATCGCCGCCGGCGCGGACACGCCGGGATCCAGCGGCAGGACGCTCAGGATGTGGGCGAGCTGGTGCTGGTAGCGCCCGACCATGCCGCAGATCATGGCATCCGCCTCGCCGCGCGCAAGCATCAACGCGGCGATCAGGGTCGGCCGCGAGCGCACCAGCGACTTGGCCAGCGCCGGCGTGATGCCGCGGCGCTCGGCGAGCTTCAGATACAGGTTCCAGTAGTCGTTGTAGCGCGGATCTTCGTCGACATTGGTCAACTGGAAATGTTCGCCCGCGCGAATGCGCAGGCCCAGCCGCGCGATGCGCTTTTCGATTACCGCGGGCCGGCCGATCAGGATCGGTTTGGCCATTCCTTCATCGACCACGGTCTGCACGGCGCGCAGGATCGTGTCTTCTTCGCCTTCGGCGTAGACCACGCGCTGCGGTGCGGCTTTGGCGCGCTCGAACACCGGTTTCATCACCATGCCGGTGCGGTAGACGAATTGCGACAGGCGCTCGCGATAGGCGCCCATGTCCGCGATCGGCCGCGTCGCCACACCCGACTCCATCGCCGCGCGCGCGACGGCCGGCGCCAGCGACACCAGCAGGCGCGGATCGAACGGTTGCGGGATCAGGTATTCGGACCCGAACGACATCAACCGGTCGCCGTAGGCGCGTGCGGCGATATCCGAAATTTCGCGCCGCGCCAACTCGGCGATCGCATATACGCAAGCGACCTTCATCGCCTCATTGATCGTGGTCGCGCCGACATCCAGCGCGCCGCGGAAGATGTACGGAAAGCACAGCGCGTTGTTGACCTGATTCGGGTAGTCCGAACGTCCGGTGGCGATGATCGCGTCCGGCCGCGCCGCGCGCGCGACCTCAGGCAGGATTTCCGGCGTCGGATTGGCCAGCGCCAGAATGATCGGCTTGTCCGCCATGGTCTTGACCATGTCGGCGCTGAGCACGCCGGCGGCGGAAAGGCCGAGGAAAACATCGGCGCCGCGGATGATTTCGGCGAGCGTGCGCGCCTTCGTGTCGCGCGCGTAGCGCTGCTTGTCCGGGTCCATTTCCTCCTTGCGCCCGGTGTAGATCACGCCGATGCGATCAGCGACAAGGATGTTCTCGGGTTTGACGCCGAGCTGCACGAGCATGTCCAGGCAGGCAATGCCGGCCGCGCCGGCGCCGGTGGACGCGACCTTCACTTCGCCGATCTGTTTGCCGACCACGGCAAGCGCATTGATCACCGCGGCGCCAACAATGATCGAAGTGCCGTGCTGGTCGTCGTGGAACACCGGAATCTTCACGCGCTGGCGCAACTTGCGCTCGACGATGAAACACTCCGGCGCCTTGATGTCTTCCAGGTTCATGCCGCCGAAGGTCGGTTCCAGCGCGGCGATGATGTCGACGAGCTTGTCCGGGTCGCGCTCGGCGATTTCGATGTCGAACACGTCGATGCCGGCGAATTTCTGGAACAGCACGCCCTTGCCTTCCATGACGGGTTTGGCCGCGAGCGGGCCGATGTTGCCCAGGCCGAGCACGGCGGTGCCATTGGTGACGACGGCGACGAGGTTGCCGCGCGCGGTCAGCGTGGATGCTTCGCCCGGATCGGCAACGATCGCATCGCAGGCCGCGGCCACGCCCGGCGAATATGCGAGCGACAGGTCGCGCTGCGTCACCAGCGGCTTGGTCGGCGCGACCTTGATTTTTCCCTGCGGCTTGCGGCGATGGTATTCGAGGGCGGCTTGCTTCAGATCGTCGGCAGAGGACATGGCGGAACGCTCGCAATCCCGCATCCGGTGCGGGTTTGCGAGCTTAGCACAGCAGGCAAGTCCTCAATCGCAGGCCTCGAAGCCGTTCCAGAAGATCGCGTCGCTCGGGCGCCCCTGCGCAGCCACCATGACGTAATCGCCGCCAGCATCCTGGGCGCTGAGGTATAGCTGGTAGCGCGAGCCTTTGAGTACGAGGTCCACGTCGCTGAACCCGTTCGCGCCGAGTCCGGCCCCGTCGATGGTGACGCCAGGCGGGTTCGCGAATACGCCAACCGGTGCCGACCAGTTCGCGCCATTGTCGGTGGATTCGACGTACCAGATTTGCTGGTCCTGGCGCGCATAAGTGGTCGCGTTTCGGAACGTGTAGTAGGTTCCGAGCGAGCCATCGGACTGGCGCAGGGTGCGCCCGACATTGTGCACATACGCGGGAATTCGCGGGTCGGCATTGCCACAGGTCGCATCGAGGAACCAGCAATACGGGGTGCCCGCATACAGGTTTGCACTGCCGGTTGCGCTGCCGGTCGATGGCTGGTTGGCGCCAGTCCACGGGTACGCGCCATCCGCATAGGCGAACTGATCGGCATTGCCGTCCGTGTCCGTCCGCATAAAAAGCGTGCCATCGACCAAACCGAAGGTGCCAACGTGATTGCCCGCCACTGGCGTGTTCAACGGACCCTGATGCACAACGGCAGTCGTGCCGGCGGTGGTGCTCAAGTCGTTGACCGAGGTGTTGTAGTTGTACTGACCGAAGCTGGGTGTCGCGTTCTGATCGTTCTCTGTCCAGTTGAACAATTTCCATGTGCCCGTCTGGGTATCGAACACGGCGCGGAAAAAATCCAATGGAGGATCGATGTCTGCGCCGTAGCTGCCGTAACTGGCGCTGCCAAAGGCGTAACTCAGATTGCTGTCGCTTGTGAAATGTACGCCGTCGATCGATGTCGCGTGTACCACTGCTCGCAGCGAAGACAAGACTGTGGGGATGTATGGCGGCGTGTCGAACGATGGGTCGTCCTGCAGGAATCCCCAAAAGTGCCAAAGCTTCCGCGACGGCTCATAGGCAAACGTATTGCGCTGATCGGCGCCGCCGGGCGTGAGCACGGTATCCAGTCGATTGCCGTCGACCGATACCGAACAGGACTGGGTGTGGAACACCGGCGGCAAGGCCCAGGCGGCTTGGGTGCCCAATGCCAATGCAATGCAACCGGTGAGCAGGCCAATTTTCATGGGGATCCTCCTTTGCTAGCCAGAGAAACAAGCGAATTTCATGCCATCAATGGTTGGCCGGGTAACCCAGGAAATCCAGCGCCGCCTGCAACATGGCCTCACTGCCGACTTTCAAGGCACCTTCGTCGAGGAAGAACTTCGGCGAGTGGTTGCTCGGTGCGGTCGCGGCATCGGCCCCCTGCGGCGTGGCGCCGACGAAGAAGTACACGCTTGGCGCCTTCGCCCCGAGCGGGAAATAGGGAAAATCCTCCGACGCCGTCCAGCGCGGGGATTCGATGACATGATCCTTGCCGAGTGCGGTTTCCAGGCTGGCGCGCACGCGCGCGGTCAGCGCCGGATCGTTGAAGTTGACCGGATTGCTGCTGTCCGCCGACAGCGGAATCTGCGTTTCCACTGTGGCCGCGTTCGCCGCGGCGACGTTCTCGGCGATGCGCTGCAAGCTCGCCAGCGCCTGCTTGCGCATGCCCTCGTCGAACGTGCGCACGGTGCCTTGCAGCTCGGCGGTTTCCGGCACGATGTTGAAGCGCGAGCCGCCGTTGAAGATGCCGAACGTGACCACCGCCGGATTCGCGTTGATGTCGAGCTGGCGGCTGACGATGGTCTGCGCGCTGGTCACGATTTCTGCCGCGGTGACGATCGGATCAATCGACAGCCACGGCATCGCGCCGTGGCTCTGGCGCCCGTGCACGACGATGCGGAAGGTATCGGAACTCGCCATCGCCCCGCCCGCGCGTACGCCAACCATGCCCACGTTCATCGTGCTGATCACGTGCATGCCGAAGATCGCGTCTGGATGGAAGTCCGCGAACACGCCATCCTTGACCATCTGCGGTGCACCGCCGGTTTCGCCGATTGGCACGCCTTCCTCGGCGGGCTGGAAGATCAGCATCACGCTGCCGGGCAGTTCCTTTTTCATGCCGGCGAACACTTCAGCCAGTCCGAGCAGCATCGCAGTATGCGCGTCGTGGCCGCAGGCATGCATCACGCCGACGGTCTTGCCGAGATATTCGCCTTTCGCCTTCGAGGCGAACGGCAGATCGACCTGTTCGGTGACGGGCAGCGCATCCATGTCGGCGCGGATCGCCAGCTTCGGCCCCGGCTTGGCGCCGACCAACACGCCGGTCACGCCGGTATGTGCCAGCCCCGTGCGCACCGTATAGCCGAGCTTCTTCAGCTCATCGGCGACGAGCTTCGAGGTGCGCACCTCACGGTTGCTCAATTCCGGATGCTGGTGGATGTCGCGCCGCCACGCCGTGACCTGCGGCAACACCGCCTGCACCCGTTGCGCATCGGTTTCCACGGCAGATGCCGCGTTTGCGCCAGCCAGCAATGCCAGCACACAAAACACTTTCGTGCACATTCTCATCTCCCCGATCAAATCCCGAGCACCAGATCCTCCGCCTCGACGCGATCCAGGCGGATCCTGTTGGCGAACAGCGAAAACGCGAGCGCGCCGGCCAGGCCGTTCGTGCGTTGCATCCACGGCGGCAGGTACTTCGGCGGCGCGATGTAACCGGATTCGAACCAGGGCGCCAGCGCGATCACGTCGTGCAGCGCCATCTTGCCGGCGAACAGGTTGCGGCACCACTGCAGTTTCTTGTTCTTCAGCGCCCAGCGGAAAAACGTGTGCACGGACAACAACCCGTGCAGGTATACCGCATCCTTGGTGAACGCGCTGCCGCCCGTGAGCGGTGCACCGCGGAACACGCGCGCGGCGGAGGCAAAGCTGTCGGCCTCGGTCTGTCCGGAATCCAGAAAGAATTTGAACACGTCGATGAAGTTCGCGCCGTTCAGCGCCTTGTCGATGGCGAGGATGCGCAGGGAAATGCGCTTCATGCGCCCGATGTCGATGGATCCGGACATGAGTTCCGCGAACGTCGCCAGGCCTTCCTGCGTGGCGGTGATGCGCGGCGAATTCGTGGCGAACGATCCCAGGTTCGGCTGTGCGCGACCGTTCAATGCCGTCAACGAATGCACGAACGCCTCGTGCTCGAGTAACTGGTTCTTGTCGTATTCGGAAAAGCACGTCGCCGAGCGCAGGCGGATGCGCTTGGCGCCCGCGGCCGCCTTGGCGATCAGGTCGGGATCGGTTTCCACGCGCACGACGCCGGCGCCGAAGAACGCATCGAGACGTTGTTGCAATTCCTGCTCGAGCACGTCGGCGGGTATGCAGTAATCGGCCTCGTGCGCGGCGAGCTCGCCGCCGAGTTCGTCGGCCAGTTCGATGAAATGCCGCGCCGCATCGAGCGTGCTGACCGTGCCGCCCGGTAGACGGTCGTGCGGACGTCCAAACAAACCGATCGAATGCTCGGTGACGCCCTTTGTGCCTGCCGCATCGAGCAGTTCGGTGGCGATGCGCCAGGATTGCGCGCTGCGGCGCAGGTAATCACCGAGCGGATGGCCCGCGTCCGCGCCGAGGAAGATGCTTTCCAGTTCCTCGCGCGTGCGCGAAAGATCCGACTTCGCGTAATCCACTTTTGGCAATTGTGGATTTTTCGCGCGCCAGGAGGCAAGGAACGCTTCCTGCGCCCGCGCCGGCCAGCTCAATGCGGCCAGCAGCTTGATGCCCTTGACCGCCGCGACGAGGCGGCGATCAAGCTCGGCTATGCCATCCGGGACTGCGGCAACGTCCATGCAGTGCACTATAGCGCGGTCGGGCTATTTCGCCGCAAACGGAGCCAGTCCCAATTCCTTGCGCAACGGATCCAGCAGCGCGCCGTATTTGTCCGCCCGCGCGGTATCCTTGCGAATCGGCTCGCGCACCTGCGCCGCGCTGGCGGTGCGTACGCTGCGCTGCGCTTCCCAGAAGCGCAGGCAGGCCGGATCGAAGTCGAGGCCGCAGAAGTCCAGCAGTTCGCGCGTCTGCGTTTCCGGGTCGGCGACCAGTGCTTCGTAACGCTGCACGCGATATGTCGTTGGATAGATCGCCTGCCAATGGTGACTGGCTCGGTCGTAATCGCGCCAATGTGCCGCGATATCGGCAAGGTCGTAGCTGAACGGCTGGTTGCCCTGACTGAACAAGGTACGGAAACAGGAAAAACACGATTCCACCGGATCGCGCTGGCAATCGATCACGCGCGCGCCCGGAAGCATCGCGAAGATCGCTCCCACGCGCAGCCAGTTGCCCGGCAGTTTGTCCGTGAACCGTTGCCCGGGTTTGCGCCAACGCGTCGTAAGTTCCAGATAGTGCCGGCCGATGCGCTGCCAATCGTCCGCAGTCGCCGCCGAGACCCATTGTGGAAACGGCTGCCGGCGTCGCGCCGACTCGGATTCGATGGCGACCGCAGTCGCATCCAGTTCGCCGGCGCCTACGACCTGCGAATGCGAGGCGAGGATCTGTTCAGTCAGGCTGGATCCGGAGCGTGGCAAGCTGACGATGAAGATCACTTCTTCGCCTTGGTTGCCGGTGGCGCCGGACACCGGTCGCACAAACATGCGTAGTACGTCGTCGACAAATGCACTGAAGAGTTTGGCGTCCCAGGCGTGGATCTTTCGGGTCGCGGCATTGGCGTCGACATACGCGGCAAATGCTTCGGCGTAGCGACCATGATCGTCGAACGCCTTGGCCAGAGCAAACTGTAACGAAATGCGCTCGCCGGGTTTCAGATCCGGCTTTTCCAGCACCTGCTCGATGCCGGCTATGTCGTCGGTTTCCAGGCGTCGGGTTTTCAATCCCGCCAGTGCCAGCCATGCCTCGCTGTCAGCCGGATCGCGCGCAAGCATGGCGCGCAAACGGCCCACGGACTCGTCAATGCGCCCGACCGCGCGCAACGCATGCGACAAACGGATTTCGCTGGCCGCATGCGGGGCGATCTGCAGTGCGTGTTCCAGCACGGGAATCGCTTCGTCATATTGCCCGTAATCGCCGAGCGTCTTGCCCAGATTGATCCACAACACCGCCGCATCGGGCGCGAGTTGGCAAGCGCGACGAAATGCGGCAATTGCCGCCACGCGGTCGCCGGATGCATCCAGCGCGGTACCGAGTCCGTTCTGGATCATGACATCGTCGGGCCAATTCGCGGCAGCCTGCCGCAGCAACGCCAGCGCCTCGGCATTCTTGTCCTGCATGCGCAAGGCGATTGCGAGCAGGCGCTGGACTTCCGGATGCGTGGGCGCCTGCGCCAGCGCCGTGCGCAGATCGCGCTCGGCGGCGGGCGCCTGTTTGGCACGCAAAGCCTGCATGGCGGCATGCACACGATTCGCAGCGAAAGGCGCCAGTCCCTCGAGGCGCGCGCCATCAGACGCGGGCTTGGTCGGGTTTCTATTCGAAGTCAGCATGTCCGTGATTGATTTCCGATTCATATCCCTGAGCAACAGCAATCTTCAACGCCGCCCATATTTCTCCGCCAGGCGCTTGCCCAGCGCCTTGTTCGCCACGCGCGCGGCACCCTTGCGCTTGAGTTGCGCTTCGAGCGCGTCGCCGGCGGCGGCGAGTTCGTCGCGAAGTTTCAGCCAGGCCTGCCAACGCGCCGGATCGAGTTCTCCGGATTCCAGTGCGGCGCGCACCGCGCAACCGGGTTCGTTGCCGTGGCCGCAATCGCCGAAGCGGCAGTCCAGCGCCAGCGTTTCGATGTCCGCAAAATTCGCGACGCCCAGATCCTCGTCGCCGGTGAACTTGATCTCGCGCATGCCCGGTGTGTCGATCAGGCAGCCGCCGCTGGGCAATTGTACCAACGCGCGATGCGTGGTGGTGTGGCGGCCGCGGCTGTCGTGGCCGCGCACGGCGGCGGTGGCGTGGCGCTCGACGCCGAGCAGGGTGTTCGTCAGCGTCGACTTGCCGGCGCCGGAAGATCCCACCAGCACCGCGGTGTCGCCGCGCTGCAAGTATTTCAACAGCGGCGCGATACTGGCGACGTCCTTGGCGTTGATGGCATGCGTTTCGACATTCGGTGTCGCCACGCGCAATTCTTCGCGCATCGCCGCCGATGCCGCATTTTCCACTTTGTCGAGTTTCGTCAACACGGCCACGGCGCGCGCGCCGCTGCCTTCGATCAGCACGAGATAGCGCTCGATGCGGCGCGGATTGAAGTCACCATCCAGTCCCATCAGCACGAACACGGTATCGATGTTTGCGGCGATGACCTGGCGGCGATGGCGCTCGCCGGCGGCGGCGCGCTCGAGCAGGCTGCGCCGCGGCAGGATTTCTTCGATCGTCGGTGTCGTCGCAGCGGTGAGCACGACGAAATCACCAACCGCGGGTCGCTGCACCGGATCGACATCGCGGCGCAGGAAGCGCGGCGCCGGTTGCGCCGCGAATTCGTTGACGCCATCGTGCACGCGATAACCGTTGCGATGCTGGGCGATGACCCGAGCCAGGCGCTGGCCTGGCGCTACGTCCACGCCGTCGCCACGCCAGCCGATGGCAGTGAGACGGGCTAGTTCTTCGGTCGATGGCATGCCGGCATTTTACCTTGCGCCGCGCGTATTCCTTGAAATCATGGGCGATTGCGTTAGCATGCTGCGCCACAACATTTACCGTGCCCGATCATGTCCGTGCCACTGCCCCATCCGCCGGTCCGCGCGAATCCGCATCTGGCCCAGGTCCGTTACGACATCCGCGGCGAGTTGTCGCGGCGCGCGCGCGAACTCGAAGCCGCCGGGCGCGAGATCATGCACCTGAACATCGGCAACCCGGGGCGCTTCGGTTTCGCCGCACCCGAGCACCTGCGTCGCGCCGTCGCCGAACACGTTGGCGACAGCGAAGCCTATTGCCCGCAGCAAGGCTTGCTGTCCGCGCGCGAAGCGATCGCCGCGCGCGAACTGGCACGCGGCGCACCCAGCGCATCCGCGGCAAACGTGTTCATCGGCAATGGCGTGAGCGAGCTCATCGACATGAGCTTGCGCGCCCTGCTCGATGCCGGCGACGAAGTGCTGTTGCCGAGTCCCGACTACCCGCTGTGGAGCGCCGCAGTCGCGCTCAATAGCGGCAATGCGCGCTATTACCCGTGCCCTGCGGCCCGCGGGCACCTTCCTGATCCGGATGAAATCGAAGCGTTGGTCACGCCGCGCACGCGCGCCCTCGTGGTGATCAATCCGAACAACCCGACCGGTGCCGTGTATCCGCAAGAACTGCTCGTCGCACTGGTGCGGATAGCGCAGCGGCATAGACTGGTATTGCTCAGCGACGAAATCTACGACGAGATTCTTTACGATGGGGCGCGTTGCGTACCGCTCGCGCCGCTGGCCTTTGATGTGCCCACGCTGACGTTCGGCGGTCTTTCCAAAGTGCATCGCGCCTGCGGCTGGCGTGTGGGTTGGGTCGGCCTGTCCGGCGCGCGCGATTCGCTGACCGAAATTCATCACGCGCTCGACCTGCTTTCGAGCCTGCGCCTGTGCGCGAACGTGCCCGGCCAATGGGCTATCGCGCCTGCATTGAACGGGCCGGACACGATATCCGCGCTGACCGCGCCGGGCGGGCGCCTGTACGAAGCGCGTCGCGCAGTTGTTGAACATTGTGCACAAAGCAAATTTCTGGAAATAGTCGCGCCACAGGGCGCGCTGTATGCGTTCCCATCCGTGCGCGACGGGACATTCCCGGAGTTCGACGATCACTCGTTTGCGCTGCAACTGCTCGAGTCCGAGAACGTGCTGATCGTACCGGGCCGCGGTTTCAACATCGTCGAGCCGAACCATTTCCGCGCCACGCTGCTGCCGTCGCCGGCCCAACTGCGCGAAGTGTTCGCACGCATCGAGCGTTGCCTCGCACGCATGGCCGCCATGCAGCAACGCAATGTGGCTTAGTCTTGCCGCCAGTGTCGCGCTGACCGCTGGCGTGACGAACGCGCCACCCCGATTCCTGGCGCTCGGCGATTCCTACACCATCGGCGAGGGCGTGGCGCCGAACGAAAACTGGCCGCATCAACTCGCCGCCATGCTGCGCGCACAAAGTATCGCGATCGCGGAGCCTGAAATCGTCGCGCGCACTGGCTGGACCACGGACGAATTATCCGCCACGATGGATGTACACACGTTTCATCCACCATACGATCTGGTCACACTGCTGATTGGCGTCAACAACCAGTACCGCGGCCGCGATCTGGAAAATTACCGGGTCGAATTCCGCGCGCTGCTCGAACGCGCGATCGCGCTGGCTGGCGGCAAGCCGCAACATGTCGTCGTCGTGTCCATACCCGACTGGGGAGTGACGCGCTTCGGCGTCGAAAGCGGGCGCGACGTAGCGCAAATCGCCCGCGAAATCGACGCGTTCAATGCAGTGGCCGCGAACGTTTCCACGGCCTTGCACGCCCGTTACGTGGACATCACGGCGATCTCCCGCACTCGTGGCAACGCAACCGACATGCTCGCTGCGGATGGCCTGCACCCCTCTGCCGCGATGTATGCGCGCTGGTTGCCGGCGATTTCCATGGCGGCACGAGCGTCGCTGGACGGCGGCTGATCCGCGTCAATGCTTGCGTTCACGCGCCGGGAATACCATGCTTGCACCGTCATCGACGGCATTGCGCTCGGGAGGGCAAGATGCGCACACGAATTGTTTTCCTGCTCGTCGGCGTTCTGGCGCTGGGCGCGTGCAGCCCCAGCCGCAACGACACCGCGGCGAGCGCATGCAACGCGGAAATCGGCAAGCGCATGAGCGGCCGCAGCTTCGCGCTGGACCTGAAAGATCTGGCCGCGCATGCCAAGGCGGAATCCGCCGACACTGTGCTGCTCACATCCACGATCGTCATGGACAAGGGCCTGCCCAGCGAAGACAAGCAATCCATCGAATGCCGCGTCCGCTTCGACGCTTCCGGCAACGCGAACGTGCTGTACCTGCAATTCAACTTCAACAACGCCGACCTGCGCAACGCGCAATAACCTTGCTTTTCCGCGATCGCGGCGGATGATAGGCGTTCGACCGGCTCAAACGGTGGTGCGCCCATGATCGTCACTTTCATCCTCGCGCTGATCCTGCTCAGCACGCTGTTGTTCCTCGGCTACGGCTTCTACGCCTGGACCGGCGCCGCCGCGGTCTGGCTGATCGGCTGGCGCATCGTTGGCGTCGCCTCGCCGCTGCTGTTCGAGGGCAGCATCATCGTCCTGATCGTGCTTGCGCTCATCTTCGGCGTGCCGCTGCTGCGCCGGCAGCTGATCTCGCGGTTTGCGATGAAATTGATGGCACCGGTGTTGCCGCGCCTGGGTGAAACCGAGCGCATTGCGCTCGATGCCGGCACAGTATGGTGGGATGCGGAACTGTTTTCCGGTCGTCCGCATTGGGAAAAACTGCTCGACTTCAAGCCCGCTTCGCTGACCGCCGAAGAACAGGCGTTCATTGACGGACCCGTGCGCGAATTGTGTGTGCGCCTCGACGACTGGCAGATCAACCAGCAGCGCGACCTGCCGACAAACATCTGGGCGTTCCTGAAAGCGAACCGCTTCTTCGGCATGATCATCCCGAAGGAATACGGCGGACTCGGCTTTTCCGCGATCGCGCATTCGCGCGTGGTCACGAAGATTTCCTCGCGCTCGGTGACGGCCGCGGTCACGGTGATGGTGCCGAACTCGCTCGGTCCCGGCGAATTGCTGCTGCACTACGGCACCGAGGAGCAGAAAAAATACTATCTGCCGCGCCTCGCGCGTGGCGAAGACGTGCCTTGCTTTGGCCTGACTGGTCCCGAAGCTGGCTCCGATGCCGCGGCGACGCAATCCACCGGCGTCGTTGAAAAGCGCATCGTCGACGGCAAGGAAGTGCTCGGCCTGCGACTGAACTGGAAGAAACGCTACATCACGCTGGCACCGGTCGCGAGCCTGATCGGCCTCGCGTTCCGCATCCAGGATCCGGATCATCTGCTCGGCGATAAAGAGGATCTCGGCATTACCTGCGCACTGATTTCTCGCGATCTGGAAGGCATTGAAATCGGCCAGCGTCACGATCCGATGGGCGTGCCTTTCATGAACGGGCCGATCGTCGGCAAGGACGTATTCGCGCCGCTGGATTGCATCATCGGCGGGCGCGAAGGGATCGGCCACGGCTGGCGCATGCTGATGGAATGTCTCGCTGCGGGACGCTCGATCTCGCTGCCGGCGCTGTCGGTCGGCGCGGCGCAGATGATGACGAGGATCAGCGGCGCCTATGCGACCGTGCGCGAACAGTTCGATACGCCGATCGGCCGCTTCGAGGGCATCGAAGAGCCGCTCGCGCGCATCGCCGGCAAGACCTATTACATGACCGCAACGCGCACGCTCACCTGCGGCGCGCTCGATGCCGGCGAGAAACCCGCGGTACTGTCGGCGATCGCCAAGGCGTACCTGACCGAAGGCATGCGCGAAGTCGTCACCGACGCAATGGACATCCGCGCCGGCGCAGCGATCCAAAAAGGCCCGCGCAATCCGCTAGCGCGCACCTGGGACGCGGTGCCGATCGGCATCACCGTGGAAGGCGCGAACATTCTCACGCGCTCGATGATCATCTACGGCCAGGGCGCGATCCGTTGCCATCCGTTCGTACAGCACGAAATCAACGCAATCGCAGACAAGGATCTGAAGAAGTTCGACAAGGCGATTTTCGGGCACGTCAATCTGCTGTTCCGCAACGCCACGCGCGCGAAATTGCTGGCGTGGAGCGGCAGCCGACTCGCGAGCGCACCGCGCACGGAAGACACCGCGCACTACTACCAACACCTGTCGCGTTTCTCGGCTGCGTTCGAACTGCTCTCGGACGTCGCCATGGGCACGCTCGGCGGCACACTCAAGCGCCGCGAGAAGATTTCCGGACGCCTCGCCGACGCGCTCGCCTACATGTACCTGGCTTCCGCGGCGCTCAAGCGCTACCACGACGAAGCCAAAACCACGGCGAACTACAACCTCGTGCGCTGGAGCGCGGAGCATTGCCTGTACCGCATCCAGGAAGCGTTGCTCGGCGTGCTCGAAAACCTGCCCATGCGCGCGGCCGCGTACTGGCTGTCGTGGGTCATCTTCCCGCTCGGGCCGCGTTTCCGCCTCCCCTCCGACAAGCTCGGCGCGCGCGTGGCGCGCGACATCCTCGAAGACCGCGAAGCGCGTATCAATTTGACGCAGGACATCTTCGTGCCGCCGCCGACCGAAGTCGGACTCGGCACGCTCGAAGCCGCACTCGACAAGGCCGTGCGCGCGATTCCGGTGGAAACGAAACTACGCGACGCCGTGCGCGCGGGTACGCTCGACCGCGCACCCGGCTACATGCTCGATGAGATGGGCCTGAAAGCCGGCGTCATCACGCAAGCCGAATACGACCTGATCCAGGAAGCCGACGCCGCACGCGACGAAGTGGTCGCGGTGGATGCATTCGATCCGGAGACGTACAAGACGTTGCATTGAGGCTGGCATCGATGCGAGTCCTAACATTCTGTACTGTGTTGTTGTATCCGTTTTCCACGGCCACATCCGCGACGGATGTATACAAATGCACCGACGCGCAAGGCAACGTCGCATTCCAGGATCAGCCTTGTCCGGCCGGTGCGGTACAGGCGCAAGTCTGGCTGCCGGACGCGCAACCGGCCCCGGCACAACCAGTTGCTGCCACGCCATCGCCTGCGGAAGCGAATCCGCCACCTGCACCTGCACCGGCTCCCGTCGCCAGACCGTCCGCACCGTTGCCGCCCGTGTGGATCTGCCAAAAGGCCGAGGACGGTTCGACGTATTTCAGCCGCAACGGTGCGCCACCCGTGCGTTACGTGCCGCTTGGCGTGCTCGGCTACCCGGGGCACAGCCTCGCGCAGGCGTATGGGCCGGGCGGCATCGGCGTGTCTGCGCCGGAATTGCGGCAAGTCCCGATCAGCACATCACCGCACGACGCGATCGCGAGCGGCTACACGCCGTTGCAGGACCACTGCATGCGCGCATCGCGCGAACAAACCTGCAGCTGGTTGCAAAAGCAATACGACGACGTCACGCACAAACTGCGCAACGCGTTCAAGGATCAGCGCGCGATCCTGCAACCGCAGGCCGACGAGTTGGAAAGCCAGCGCAACGGCTGCTGATCACGGCGCCAACGCGAATGCCGAATGCTTCTGTTCCAGATCAAGCAGGAAACGCTTGTTCGGCAAGCCGCCGCCGTAGCCGGTCAGCGTGCCATTCGCGCCGATCACGCGATGACAGGGAATGACGATGGCGATGGGGTTCTGCCCGTTCGCTGCACCGACAGCGCGCGAGGCATTCGGCTCGCCGACCGCGCGCGCGATGTCGCCGTAGCTTGCCGTCGCGCCATACGGAATGCGCAGCAACGCGAGCCACACGCGTTGCTGGAAATCCGTGCCTTGCGGGGCGAGCGGCAGGTCGAACTCGCGCAATTTGCCGGCGAAGTACGCTTTGAGTTGCGTGCGCGTCTCGTGCAGCGCGCCCGGACCGCGATCCCACTCCGCGTCCGGCGCCAGCGCTTCGCGTCCACGCTCGAAATGCACGTGGCGCAGGCCCTGTCCGTCCGCCACGAGCAGCAGGCGTCCGACCGGGGATTCGAAATAATCGTAGTACACGTCCGTCATCGTAGAACCTCAGTTTGAATTGCGCCACACGTGCATGACCGCGTACGCGCGCCACGGTCGCCAGCGTTCGCCGAGCGCTTCGACCGCGCGAGCGGACAGCAGCGCGCCGTCATCAGCCAGCATCTTGCGCAGCACAAGATCCGCGGCCGGAAACGCGTCTGGATGACCCAGCGCGCGCATCGCGATGTAATGCGCTGTCCACGCGCCAATGCCGGGCAGTTCGCACCAGCTGGCGACGAAGCGGTCCAGCGATTGCTCCGGCCGGAAATCGACTGCGCCATCGCACACAGCGCGCGCAATCGTGTTCAATGTCGCCGCACGCGTGCGCGGCAGTCCGATCTTCGTCAGATCCGCGTCGGCAAGCGCTTGCGCGGTTGGAAACAGTCGCACCGATTCGCCATCCGGCGTCTGCGCGAGCGCGCCGAAGCGCTCGACCAGGCGTCCGGCCAGCGTGCGCGCCGCGGCGACGCTGATCTGCTGGCCGAGCACCGCGCGCACCGCGATCTCGAAACCGTCCCAGCCACCCGGCAGGCGCTGGCCGGGATGCCTGCGCACGAATGCGCGCAGGTGCGGATCGCGCGCAAGTTGCGCACCGATCGCGGCGATATCTGCATCGACATCAAACAGGCGGCGCACGCGCGTGCAGATCGCCTGCAGGCGCGAGGCGTCCGGATAGTCGATCGCAAGCGACAACGCATCGTCGCCGCGCGCGCGCGTCACGCGCAGCGATCCGACGCTGCCATCGAACGCGAAGCGGCGTGCGTAGCTGCCCGCATCGACGCGTTCGAGCCCGGGAATCGCGCGACGCGCGAAGAACGCGAGCAGCGCGGAGAAATCGTATGGCGCTCGAAACGGAATGCGCAATGTCAGCGCGTTCGATGCGGACGCGCCAGACTCATCACGGCGTACGTCTCGAGGCGAGCGGCGATAGCCCGCCAGAAACGCCGCGTTAAATCGACGCAAGCTTGCGTAGCCCGCCGCATGCGCGATCTGCGTGATCGGCAACGGCGTTTCCGTCAACAGCTTCTTTGCGAACAGCAGGCGTCGCGTGGCCGCGATTTCCAGCGGACCTGCGCCGAGTTCGACCACGAACAGGCGGCGCAAATGGCGTTCGCCGACGCCGATGCGACGCGCGAGCTGCGCGACGGATGCGTCATCCAGCGCGCCCGCTTCGATCATGCGCAATGCCGCCGCGACGAGCTCGCTGCGCGCGCGCGTCAGCGGCGTGCCGGGCGCCGCTTCCGGACGGCAACGCAGGCAGGGTCGGTAGCCGGCGCTTGCCGCCGCGGCCGCGTTCGGAAAATATTCGACGTTGCGCGCGAGCGCAGTCGGCGCCGGACACACCGGCCGGCAATAAATACCGGTCGTGCGCACGGCGGTGAAGAACAGGCCGTCGAAGCGCGCATCGCGGGTGAGGCGCGCCTGTTCGCAGGCTTTCGGATCGAGGACGGACGGCGAGGACATGCGGCGATCCTAGCGCCGTCGTCTTGCCGAAACTAGCCGTTTTCGGCCATGGATGCCGGCTCCGCGCGAGCTTGACGCGTCATATCCAGCGCAAGGCGGCAGCAATGATTTCGGCCGCCCCGGCCTGCGCACACATGCCGTGTGCGATCAACAGCCGCTGCGGATTCCACGCCAGCACCTTGTGCAGTGCTGCACGCGCCGGACCGTGCCGCAGAAAACTCGCGCGCCAGTCCGGCGGCGTACCGCCATGTTCGCCGACGAGCCCGCCGAGTTTCATGACCCATCCCTTCCAGCCGGAAACGCTCGCCGCGGGGAAGCGCTGGATCAGGTCGCCGACGATTGCGGTGCGTGAAGCGCGATGGAAGAAAACGACTTCATTCATCGCGAACGAACCGCCGAAAACCACCTGATCGATATCCTGCTGCCACGCGGACGGCGGTTCATTGCCGAGTTCGGATTCGAAGTGCAATGCCTTCTTCTTGCGCGCAAGGCCGGGCGGCGCATGCAACTGCGCGTGCGGCCAATGTTCAGCCCATGCCGGCAGAAACAGGTGATGCAATTTGTTCGGCGACACGATATGGCGCACGGGCCCGATCGCTTGCACGGCATCGGCAAGCTGCGGCGTGAGCGCGATCGGCGACCACACCCAGACGCCGCCATCGGACAGGCGCGCCAATGCCATGCGGGTCGGGTACGGAAAACCGGCGAACGAAACCGTGGGTCCTTCCGCGACGTACAGCGATGGTCCGAAATCATTGAGCATGGCAACAGCATACTCGGTCGGCGTTTTTCGCAAACGAAGATCGGACGTCAGAATCCGTATTTCAGGAATCCGCCATCGACAGCGAGGATTTCGCCGGTGATGTAGCTCGCCGCCGGCAGGCACAGGAAGGCGATCGCGGCGGCAACTTCCTCCGGCTCACCGATGCGCGCGAGTGGCGTGCGTTGCAGCACGTCGTCGAGATAGTCCGGATCGGCAAGTGCGCCTTGCGTACGCTGCGTGCGGATGTACCATGGCGCGACCGCGTTCACGCGGATGCCGTCTTCGGCCCATTCGCAGGCGAGGTTCTTCGTCAGTTGCGCAAGCGCGGCTTTCGCCATGCCGTACGGCGCGCCGGTGCGCACGTGCGTGAGCCCCGACACCGAACTCACGTTCACGATCGCGGCATTCGCATGTTCGGCCAGGTGCGGATGCGCGAGTCGACACATTGCGAACGCGGACAGCAGGTTCGCATCGATCAACGCTCGCACTTCCGTCTCGTCGTATTCGAGCGTCGGTTTGCGCAGGTTCGTGCCGGCATTGTTCACGAGCAGCGACAATTCGACATCGAGGTCGGCCAGCCAATCGAAGATTTCCAGGCGTTGTTCGTGATCGGACACGTCCGCCGCGAACGCGAGGATTTCACGCCCCGGGAATTCCTCGGCCAATTCCGCGCGCGCGGATTCCAGGTGGGCCTCGTCGCGCGCGACCATCAGCACATCCGCACCGAGCGCGGCGAACTCGCGTGCACAGGCCAGGCCGATGCCGCGGCTCGCGCCGGTAATCAGCGTTGTTTGACCGTCCAGCCGCCAACGTGCCGCGTTTGTCGTCATCGCCGTGTGCCCGCGCTTGAGCGGCGTGTCGCTCCGGCGCAGACTGTACGCAATTCACCGGGAGACCGCCATGAAAACCGCACTTGTTTGCATTGCCATCTTGAGTCTCGGCTTGAGCGCCTGCGGCGCCAACGCGCCGCCACCGCCCAAGGCCGCTGCTGCACAACCGGCGCAGCCGCTGCCGGACTCGAACGTGTTCAGCAGTGACGTGAAGGCACTGCAAAAGGCGAAAGACGTGCAGAAGACCGTCGACGAGCAGAAGAAGGCGCAGGATCAGGCAATTCAAGATTCGGGTGGGTGAGGACGCGCGCTTGCGCGATGCGTTGAAGCGCATCGCGCGCGCGTACGAACGCCGCGAGCCGGAGCGAGCGGCCGGGTTGCTTGGCGAGCGCCGGATGCGCGAGCCTAGCAACACCACGAACGCGGTGAGTCGAACTCACTGCATCGCGCAGAAACAGTACGCATACACCCCAAGCTTGCCGTCGCTCGCGCTTTGCAACAGGCGAAGTTGTTCGCGAATCTGCGGCTGATCGAGCAAGCCGAGCGGCATCTGTGGCAGCAGCGCATGCGCGAAGCGCACCAGCGCGTCGTTGCTCATGTTCATCGCCAGGCGCTCCCAGAACGTGAGCGGCTTTTCCACGTAGGTCACGCGATAGTTGTCGCCCAGGTGCGCCGCTTGCGCGGCCGCGGCGAGCGCATCGCGCAAGCCGCCGATCTTGTCGACGAGGCCACGCTCCTTGGCCTGCGTGCCGCTCCACACGCGCCCCTGCGCGACCGCGTCGATCTGCTCGGGCGTCTTGTGGCGCGCTGCGGCGACCTTGTGAATGAAGCGCTGGTAGCCATTGTCGATCACCGCCTGCAGGGCCGTGCCGACGGCCGGATCCAGTGCGCGGCGCGGATCCACGGGATCCGCCAGCGGCGTGGTGCCGACACCGTCGGTGTGGATGCCGATTTTCGCCAGCGTGTTCGGAATGTTCATCATGATGCCGAAGATGCCGATCGAACCGGTGATCGTGGTCGGCTCGGCGAAGATTTCATCGCCATCCATCGAGATCCAGTAACCGCCGGACGCCGCGACATTGCCCATCGAAACGATAATGGGTTTATGCGCGGCCTTCGTCAGTTCCACCTCGCGGCGGATCAGTTCGGAAGAAAACGCATCGCCGCCGGGCGAGTTCACGCGCAACACGACCGCCTTGATGGCATCATCCAGGCGCGCCTCGCGCAAGAGCTTCGCCGTGGACACGCCGCCAACCGTGCCTTGCGGCTGGTCACCCGGCAGGATCTCGCCTTCCGCGACCACGACCGCGACCTGCGGGCGCGTATCCAGCGGATGCTCGCGTTCGATCAAGGCTGCATAGTCGTTGAAATCGATGCGCCGGTAGCTGTGGCCGTCGCGCGCGCCATCAGCGATCAGCATCTGCCGCGCCTCATCCGGGGTTGCGAGCTTGTCGACGAGCTTGTCGGCAAGCGCGAGCTTGGCCATGTCGCCGCCGGCTGCCTTGATCACGTCGCCGTAGGCGGCGATCTGCGCCGAGATCCTGGCCGGATCCAGGTGCCGCGCCGCGGCGATGTCCTTCAGGTAATCGCCCCACAGATCGTTCATCCAGAACAAGTCCGCTTCCTTGGCGTCCGGCGACGCGTCGTTGCGCACGTACGGTTCCGGATACGACTTGAACGTACCGACCTTGAACACGTGCACGTCCACACCCAGCCAGTCGAGCGCATCCTTGTAATAGCTGCGATACGCGCCGAAACCGGTCAGCAGCACGCCTTCGAGCGAATCCGGGTGCAGCAGGATAGTGTTGGCGTGCGCGGCGAGGTAATACTGGCTCTGGGTCATGCCGTTGGAAATGGCGACAACCTGCTTTCCCGTCGCCTTGAAGCGATCCAACGCCGCGCCGATTTCGCGCAGCGTGGACAATCCGGCGCTGTCGATGCCATCGGGCTCGAGCACGATGCGCGCGATGCGCGGATCCTTTGCCGCACCATCGATTGCCGCGAGGATGTCGCGCAACTGCGCCTGTTTCGCCTTGTCGCCGGCGATGTTCGACAACGCGCGCTGCGCGGCGTCGTTCGTGTACTGCTCGACGATGCTGCCCTTCGGATCGAGCACGAGCGCGGTCTTGTCGAGCAGCTTCGGCCCGCCGCTGCGCAGTGCGGCGACGAAACCGATCAGCAGGATCAAGGCGATGACGCCGAACACCAGCCGCCGGGTGAAATTGAATACGTCCCACACGCCGAGGAAAAAGCGCGCGATGATGCCGCGTTGTGACTGAGCCATGGGATTCTCCGTGGATTTTGTCCAAGCCTAACCGATACGCCAGCCGCGATCACGCGCTGAAGGTCATGCCCGCGTCGCCAGGTGACGCGCTTGGCGGGCAAAACGCGCGAACAGCAGCACCGCGGCCACGCTCAGGCCCGCGATCATGCCGACCCACATGCCCGAAGCGCCGTGGCCGAAATGGAAGCACAGCAGATAGCCGACCGGCATGCCGATACCCCAGTACGACAGCGTGGTGATGGCCATCGGCCCGGTTGTGTCCTTGAGGCCCCGCAGCGCGCCGTTCGCGGTGACCTGGATGCCGTCGGACAATTGGAACGCCGCGGCGAACAACAACAAGTTCGCGGCGATCGCGGCGACTGCGGTATCTTGGGTATACAGCGCGGCGATGAAATGCGGGAACAGCGCCATCAGCGCGCACGAAACCACTTGCGATGCCAGCGAAGCGCCGATGCCGACATGGCCTGCCCAACGCGCGCCCTCCGCATTGCCGCTGCCGGCGGCGCGACCCACGCGCACCGTGGTCGCCATGGCCAGGCCGAGCGGCACCATGAACGTGACCGAAGCGACATTGATCGCGATCTGGTGGCCGGCGACGACATCCGCGCCGAGCGAGCCGATCAACAGCGCCGCGGTGACGAACAGACCCGCTTCCATCAGCAAGGAGATGCCCATCGGCACGCCCAGGCGCAGCAAATCCAGGATGACCCGAGGTTGCGGCCAGTCCCAGCGCGCGAACGGCGCATAAATCGCATAGTGGCGGCGGTGCACGATGTAGGCGGCGAAGGCGATGAACTGGATCCACAACACGGTGGCCGTGGCCATGCCCGAGCCCTGCGCGCCGCGCGCCGGCAGGCCGAATCCGCCATACATGAAGACATACCCGATCGGCGCGAGCAACACGAGACCGAACGCGCCGAAATACATGGTTGGGCGCGTCAGCGCCAGGCCTTCGGAGAATCCGCGCAGCGCAAAATAGCCGGTCAGCGCCGGCGCGCCCCAGGAGATCGCGTGCAGGAACTGCTGCGCGTGCGCGGCGATGTCCGGCGCGATGCCCATGACGCGCAGCAGCGGACCGGCGTGGCGCACGCCGAAGAACAGGCCGATGCCGAGGATGGCGGCCAACCACAAGGCCTGGCGCAACACGCCGCCAATGCGTTCGCGTTCGTCGGCGCCGGACAGATGCGCGACGGTCGGCGGCATCGCCATCATCACGCCGATCGCGGCGACGATCGCCAGCGTCCACACGTTCGCGCCGATCGCCACCGCCGCCAGGGTTTGCGCATCGTAGTGGCCGGCGAGCACGGTATCGACCACATTCATGCCGATCGCCGACAACTGGCCGAGCACCAGCGGCAACGCCAGGCGCAGGGTTTCGCGCAGTTCGCTGTGCAGGCGCGGCGTGATCATCGGTGGATTTGAGCGAAGGGCCGCGCAGTTTACCCGAACCCATGACTTGTGCCGCTGTCGTAGCGTGTTCGATCGGCTAAAGTGCGCAGCATGGACACCGCCGAAGCCGCCCCTGCCCAGCCGCCACGCTGCCTGAATTGCGGCGCCGAACTGCATGGCGATCACTGCCACGTCTGCGGTCAGCCGGTGAAGGGCATGATCCGCCCGCTATCGAGCATGCTGCACGACGTCGCCGATACGATTTTCAACATCGATTCGCGCATCTTCCACAGCCTGCTGCCGCTGTATTTCCGGCCCGGTTTTTTGACCCGCGAATATTTCGCCGGCCGGCGCACGCGCTATGTGACGCCGTTCCGCCTGTATTTTTTCCTCAGCGTACTCGCGTTCTTCACGATCCAGTTCACGCTCGGCGAATCGCACCTGAGCAAATACATGATCAACTTCGACGATGGCGACACGCCGAGCATTTCCTCTGCGATGACGCCACAGGAAGTGATTGCGCGACGCGATCAACGACTGGCGCAGTTGCAGACAGCCAAGGCAGCCACCGGCGCGGTCATCGGTGCGACATCGGCGCCCGCCGCCGTGAACAAGCAGGTTGCAGCCGAGATGGACAAGGGCGCCGCGAAGGTGCGCAAGGAAGCCGATGCACGTCTTGCGTATCTGCAAAAAGTCGCCGACGCGAAAGCGAAGGGCGAAGCGCCACCGCCGGATCCGGACCTCGAAACGCTGAGCTTCAACGACAAGCCGTGGGACACAAAAACCAATCCGCTGCGCGTCGGCTGGCTGCCGGCCTTCGCGAACGCGCGCTTGAACGTCGCGATCGAACATGCGAAGGACAATATCCCGCGCATCCGCAAGGATCCGACCCTGCTCATCGCCGGCGCGCTCGGCGTGCTGCCGCAGGTGCTGTTTGTGCTGATGCCGCTGTTCGCGCTGCTGTTGAAGATTTTCTACCTATTCAAGCGCCGGCTGTACATGGAACACCTGATCGTGGCGCTGCACAGCCACGCGTTCGTTTTTCTTTCATTATTCCTGATCACGCTCGCCGGATTCGCGCATGCATGGGCGCTGGCCTCCGTGCCCGCGCTCGTACCCGTGCTCGGCCTGCTCCTGGTCGTGATGGGATGGTGGATCCCGATCTACCTGTTCGTCATGCAGAAAAAAGTCTATGCCCAAGGCTGGTTCTTCACGACCCTGAAGTTCGGCGCGATCGGGATCTGCTATACGATCATGGTCTCGCTCGGTGTCGCCGCCGCGTTCGTGATCAGCCTGGCCACGGCATGATGCTTGCGAACCCCTGATCAATGCCCGTGCAGGTGCGGCGCGGGCGCGGGGTGCGGCGGCCGCGCCTTGGACAGTTCAGCGCTGCGTTGCTGCGCCGGCATCCGCAGCATGCGCTGGCGATAGGCGTCGCGTTCGTTGTCCGGCAGCGAGCGCCAGGTCTGGTGGAACGCGCGGCGCTCGGCCGGCGTCATCGCCTGCAGCATCTGCCGCGTCGGCTGACGCTCGTCCTGCGGGATCGACCGAAAGAATTCGCGCGCATTGCCGGCATGGTTCTGCGCTTGCGCGCCGGCGATGAACGCGCGCCGTTCGGCCGGACTCATCTGC
This sequence comes from Lysobacterales bacterium PRO7, assembly GCA_021404785.1. Taxonomy (GTDB): domain Bacteria; phylum Pseudomonadota; class Gammaproteobacteria; order Xanthomonadales; family Rhodanobacteraceae; genus Rudaea. The sequence continues at coordinate 87,572 of QWHH01000001.1, read as the reverse complement.
TTGAATTTCTCGCGCAACTTTTCGCGCTGTTCCGGCGGCAGGCTGGAAAAGCGTTTGAACGCCTGGCGGATTCGCTCCTGCTGCGCGGGCGGAAGATCCTTGAATTTCTGGTAGCGCTCGCGCAGCTGCGCACGCTGTTCCGCGCTCAGGCTGTTCCATTTCTGGAAACGCTGGCGCACCGTCGCGCGCTGTTCGGGGCTCATCGTCTCCCAGCGTTGCGCACCACGCTGCAGACGCTGTTGCGCGGCAGCCGTCAGCGTGTCCCACTTGTCGTGCGCCGAAGCCAGCACTTGCTGTTCGGCCGGACTCAGGCTGGTCCACGGCACCGGCGCGGCCGCGCCTTGGTCCTGCGCGCGCGCGCCCGCGCAAGCGAGCAGCACGGCGGCGAAAACGACGGCAATCGCGTTATTGCGCAGGTTCATGGATGGCCCGCCTGTTGCTTGTTCGAATCCGGTGGCCGCGGCATCGCTGCCACATCCTCGGCCAGACCGATCGGATCAAGTCCGTCGGCAGCATCGCCGTAATCGCCCAGGTAGCCGATCACGTCAAGGTCAGATTGCGCTGCGGATTTTCCGGTCTTGTCCATCTTCTTTGTGTCACGTTTGTGTGTTTGCGTTGCGGCCGGCGGATCCGCGGACGGTTTCACCGGAGCGGGAGTTGCCTGCGCAACCACTACGAGTGTCAGCGCGGAAAGCAGTGCGAATATCACCCGTTGTTGTCCTGGTCCTGCGCATCGAGCCACGCGTAAAAATCCAGGTCCTGCATCATTTCCAGATTGTCGCCGCTGGCGATGAGGTCAAGGTCGGCGGGATTCATCGCGCTGCCCGCGACCGCCGGCTGGGAAGGAGCTGGCTCGGTTTGCGGACTGCGCCCATGCCACATGCCGACGGCGAGCAGCAACGCGCAAGCGCCTGCCACGCCCGCTGGCATCAACATCCACGCCGCACGGCGGCGCGGTGCTCGCTGCGCCAGCGCTCCCTGGCGTGCGCGGTTCAGGCGCGACAAGGTGGACGCATCGAGCGCCTGCGCGGACTCGTCGAGCAAACCGCGCGCCTGTTGCGTCCACTGCGGCAAATTGTCGTTCATGCGTGATCCTCCAACTCGCGCCGCAATGCGGCAAGCGCGCGCGACAGATGCGTTTTCACGCTGCCCTGGCTGCAGCGCATGGTACTTGCCGTGGTGGCGACATCGAAACCTTCCCACACGCGCAGCAGGAATGCCTGGCGTTGGCGCAGCGGCAATCTTCCCAGCGCCGCATTGAGAGCTTGTCCGGCCTCACTGCCGGCCAGGCGCAGCAGCGGCCCATGGTCGCTGGTGTCCGGCGCCTGCGCGATTTCGTCGCGTTCGTCGTCGTCACTGTCGGAGCGCGTCCACACCGCCAGCCAGCGGCTGCGCACATTGCGGCGACGGTGCCAGTCGTTCAGGCGACTGTCGAGCACGCGGTAGAACAGCGGTGCCCAATCCGCCTGCGGCTTGTCGGCATAATGGCGCACGAAGCCGAACATAGCGTCCTGGACCAGATCCAGCGCATCGTCACGGCTGGACGTGGCGAGTTCCGCCATGCGCAGGGCGCGGCGTTCCACGCCTTTGAGGAACGCATCGAGCGTGCGCTCGCCGGTGTTTTCCGCATCCACGCGCGCGGGGTTCCAGTTGGCCGGGGCCGTCAAGGCGATTGTATGCATGATGACCGTGAAAGTAAGCTCGCTTGCCGTTATTCAACGCGCTGATGCCGCTTGCGTTGACGTGGAAAACCGCGCGCCGGGGACTGGGTGCGAACGACCGGTTTTGCACAGCCGGGAAATACCGCGCAAGATTGTCGAATCCGGGCGACGAATTGACACAATGTATACTGTTTTTTCGTTTGTATCGCATTGATCAAAAAGGAATATTCCAGGTTGGTTAAAAATTCACCAATACAATCCGGAGCTCATGGCGATGCGCCCGGCGACACGCTATCCCGCCAGCCATGCACAGACTTATCCACATCCGTTGTGGATAAGGAAAAAATCCTTTGACTGCCAACATGTTGTCACTGGTTGTTGACTACCAACTTACGATTTTCACGCAAGCCATGATTTTTACGCTGATCCACGCGAGCAAAGCGGCGTGAATCCGTTGCGTGACTTCGTGGTGCGCGTCGCCATTCCAGTTCCGTTGCCACAGCTTTTCGACTATCTGGCACCCGCGGGAATCGACCCGAACGCAATCGCGCGCGGCACGCGCGTCAGCGTCCCGTTTGGTCGTGGCCGTCGCGTCGGCGTGGTCGTTGCGGTCGCCACGACATCCGAAATCCCGCGCGCGCGCCTGAAGGCCATTGCCGCCATTCTCGATCCGCAGCCGCTGCTCACCGCAGAACTGCTCGACACGCTGGAGTGGACCGCACGCTACTACCAGCATCCGCTTGGCGAGGCGATCGACACCGCCCTGCCGGCCGGTTTGCGTTCGACGCGCGCATTGCCCGCCGCCGGCGACCTTGCATTGGCATTGACTGCAAATGCCAGTGATGCGACCGCGAAACCCGGCAGCGCCAGTGCGCGCCTGCTCGAGATCCTGCGCAACGGCCCGGCGCTGTTTGCAACGCTCGACGCGCAATGGCCCAACTGGCGCGCCGCCGCGGCCAACCTGCGCCGGCGCGGCCTCGTCGAAACGATCCACATCGAGGTCGCCACGCTGCCGCATGCGCGATTGGCGCCACCGCCGCAGACCGCCGAGCAGACGGCGGCGGTGGCCGCGATCGCCGCCGAATCCGGCAAATTCGCGCCGTTCCTGCTCGAGGGCATCACCGGCAGCGGCAAGACGGAAGTCTATCTCGCGCTGGCCGAGCAAACCCTGGCGCGCGGCGAACAGGTGCTCGCCCTGGTGCCGGAAATCGGCCTGACGCCGCAGTTGTTGCGGCGCTTCCGCGAGCGCCTGCCCGGGCCGGTGCTTGCGCTGCATTCCGCCCTCGCCGATGGCGAGCGCACGCGTGCCTGGCTCGCCGCCGCGCGTGGCGAGCCGTGCGTCATCCTCGGCACGCGCTCGGCGATCTTCGTGCCGCTGCCGCGCGCTGGCTTGATTGTCGTAGACGAAGAACACGACACGTCCTACAAGCAGAAGGACGGTCTGCGCTACCACGCGCGCGATCTCGCTCTCGTGCGCGGCAAGGCGCTGAGTGTCCCGGTCGTGCTCGGTTCGGCCACACCGGCGCTGGAAACGCTCGCGAACGTGATTGGCGGGCGCTATCGCAAACTGCATTTGAGCGCTCGGCCCGGCGGAGCACGCTTGCCGCAGTTTCGCATCATCGACCTGCGCGGCAAGCCGTTGCAGGACGGTCTCGCGCCCGAACTCATCGCCGGCGTGCGCGCCTGCCTGGCGCGTGGCGAACAGGCGCTGCTGTTCCGCAATCGGCGCGGCTACGCGCCGGCGCTGACGTGCCGATCCTGCGGCTGGCATGCGACCTGCGCGCGCTGCGACAAGCCGATGACCTGGCACCGGGCGGATGCGCTGTTGCGCTGCCATCACTGCGGTGCGCAGCAGCGCCTGCCGCCGCGCTGTCCGCAATGCGGCAATACGGAACTTGCGCCCAAAGGTGTCGGCACCGAACGCATGGAACAGGCGCTGACCGCACTGTTTCCCGGCGTAGCGATCGTGCGCATCGACCGCGAGACCACGCGGCACCGCGACGCGCTCGCCGGCCTGCTCGGCAAGCTTGCGCCCGACCAGGCCGGAATCCTGGTCGGCACGCAGATGCTGGCCAAGGGCCATGATCTGCCGAACCTGACATTTGTCGGCATGATCGGCGTAGATGGCGGCTTGTTCAGCGCGGATTTTCGCGCGAGCGAATACTTGTGCCAGCTCATCGTGCAGGTCGCCGGACGCGCCGGGCGGGCGCTGAAACCAGGCCAGGTCTGGCTGCAAACGCATCATCCCGAGCATCCCTTGTTACGGGATTTGCTGCGTGACGGATACGCGAAAGTCGCCGCCGAACTGCTCGAAGAACGCCGCACCGCCGAGCTGCCACCGTTCGCCCACATGGCGTTGCTGCGCGCCGAGGCAAAGTCCCAGACTGCGGCCGAGGAATTTCTCGCTGCCGCTGCACAATCCGCCGCGTCGCCGAACGGCATGAACCTGCTTGGGCCCATGCCCGCGCCGATGCCGCGCCGCGCCGGCTTTCATCGCGGCCAATTGTTGGTCAGCGCAACCGATCGCCGCGCCTTGCAGGTCTTTCTGCCGGACTGGCTCACGCGCGTGCGCGAGCTGCGCGAGGCGAAGCGCGTGCGCTGGTCGATCGATGTGGATCCGGTGGATTTGTATTGAGTGCGGTGCTTTTCGCATCTCCCGCCTGCGGGAGAGAGGCCGACGCGCGAAGCGCGGCGGGTGCGGGGAATTTATACGGAGCGCATCTCCAGTTTTCCCCTCACCCCAACCCTCTCCCGCAAGCGGGAGAGGGGGCAAGATCACATCGCAAACACGGCACGCATCTTCTTCATCGCATTCACTTCGACCTGGCGGATACGCTCGGCCGATACGCCGTACTCATCGGCCAGTTCTTGCAAGGTCGCCTTGTCGCCGTCCTTGAGCCAGCGCCGCGTGATGATGTCACGCGAGCGTGCGTCGAGCTTGGCCAGACCTTTTTGCAGTGAACCCAGGTCGGACTCTTCCTCGCTCTCGTTTTCCAGCGCGTGATACGGATCGGCGTTGTTGTCCACAAGGTACGCCACCGGCGCGGGCTTTTCGTCCTCGTCCGAATCGGCGGGCGCGTCGAACGCCATGTCGCGGCCGGACAGGCGCGATTCCATCTCGAGCACATCGGCCGTGGTCACGCCCAGGTCCTTGGCGACGGCAGCAACTTCGGCCGCGTTCATCCAGCCTAGGCGCTTTTTCGATTTGCGCAGATTGAAGAACAGCTTGCGCTGCGCCTTGGTCGTGGCGATCTTGACGATGCGCCAGTTGCGCAGGATGAACTCGTGCATTTCGGCGCGAATCCAGTGCACGGCAAACGAGACCAGGCGCACGCCAACATCCGGATCGAAGCGTTTCACCGCCTTCATCAGGCCGATGTTGCCTTCCTGGATCAGATCACCCAGTTGCAGGCCGTAGCCGGAATAGCCGCGCGCGACGTGTACGACGAAACGCAGATGCGCCATGACGAGCTTGCGGGCAGCATCCAGATCTTCGTTGGCGCGGTAGTTTCTGGCGAGCGCTTGTTCTTCCTCGACAGTCAGCACCGGAATCTGGTGTACGGCTCCTACATACGCGTCGAGACTGCCGATCGCACTGGGGATCGGCAGATTGTTGGCAACCAAAGCAGCAGCGGTCATTGAAACCTCCCGTATGAACGCAATTTTAGCACTCGTACCCTTTGAGTGCTAAACAAGCCCTGAAGTTCAAGATGGCCTTGCGGCCGGATTTAATGTACCTAATGGTACATTAAACACTACGGGATGTCAACGGGCCTTCCGGCAGCTTTATCCTTGCTGCGAGCGGCAGATGGTCGGACACCGGATGCGGCAGCGTCCACAGGCGTTCGATCTCGATGTTGGATGAGGTCAGGATATGGTCGATCGCGCGCCGCGGCCGCCAGCTCGGAAACGTCGCCGGTGCGCTCTGCCGTGGCGCCGCCAGTGCAGTGCGATCGAACAGCGGCGTCAGCTCGCGGCTGTGCACGGGGCAATTAAGGTCGCCCATCAGGACCACGCTTTTCTGGTCGCCGATCAGTTCGGCGAGGAAATCGAATTGGCGATGTCGCGCCCCCGGGCCAAGCGACAGATGCGCGATAACGACAACCAGCGCGGCGTCATCCGTGCCGAAACGCGCCCATAAGGCACCACGGCCGGGAATGCGACCGGGCAAGGGATAGTCGCGCACCTCGTCCGGCGCGATGCGCATAAGCAATCCGTTCGCGGACGCCGCAAAGCGCGCCACATTGCGGTTTGGCTGGTGACTCCAGTACGGAAAGTGCGCCGCTTCGGCAAGGTATTGGGTCTGGTTGACGAAACCCGAGCGCAAGGAACCGGCGTCAGCTTCCTGCAATCCGACGACGTCGAAATCGGCGAGGAGTCCGGCAAAGCGATCCAGATTGCCGCGCTTTGAGCGCGCCGGCAGAACGTGTTTCCAGCTCTGCGTCACGTAATCGCGATAGCGCGCCATGCTGCCGCCAGCAAGGATGTTGCAACTGAGCAAATTGAGATGCTGCGCCACGGGTTGCTCAATATGGGCGGCGTGGGCGTTCATCAACGCAGGCTATGCCGCCCGCGGCCCGGCCGCAAGCGGCTTGGGTCACGCAGCAGGCTTACTTGTGCGACCTGGCCGTATGCCGGGCCGCCAGTTCCTGGTCGGCAAGTTGCAGCGCGATCTGCACCATCTGCTGGAAACCAATGCCGCGGTCGGGATTCGCGGTGACGCGATACTTGCCATCGACAATCAGGGTGGGCGTGGCGTCGACCTGCCAGTCGCGCACCTTTTGGTTGCCCGCGGCCATCTCGCCTTCGATCACGAATGAGGTCGCGGTGGAAAGGAATTCGCCGGGATTGGCGCCATAGTTCGCGTAAAACAGGTTCGCCAGATCCTGGATCGAGCGCAGTGGCTGGTGGTCACGGTGGATCGCGTCGAACAGCGCCTGATGGGTCTTGTCGACGAGGCCCATCGATTGCGCAGTGTAGAACGCGCGCGCGTACGGTTCCCACATCGCGTTGAAAACCGCCGGCAGCAAATCGAACTTGACGCCCTTGGGCAGCTTGTTCTTGAGTTCGTTCGCGTAGGGCTGGAACTCCGCGCAATGCGGGCAGGCGTACGAGAAAACTTCGGTGACGACGACCTGGTCGCCCGACGTCGGCTTGGCCGGTTCGATCGGCAGATAGTCCTGACCGGCCACGAGTGCGGGCTTGGCCGGCGCCTTGGCGGTTTCCGCGCTGCCTTGTGCCTGGCAACCGCCGAGAAAAACCAGTCCTGCGAACAAAATCAGGGCATGCTTGAACATCGTGTTCTCCGATGAAGACCGGTCTTGGGACTGTAGCCGGTCAGGCAAGTTCCGTCACTTGGCAGATGATTCCTTGTTCACCAGGAACAGGACCAGTTGCTCGGCCTTTTCCCAGCTGCCGCCGGCGGACACCGTGGTCAGGCGATACTTGCCGTTGACGACGATCGTCGGCGTCTGGTCGACGCCCGCCGCCTTGACGAAGGCATCGGCCTGCTTCATGCGCGTGTTGATCGTGAACGAATTGGCGGTAGCGACGAACTGATCCGCCTTGACGCCGTACTTGGCGTAGAACTTGGCCACGTCCTCGATCGTCGGCAGCGGACTCTTGATGCGGTTGCTGGCGTCGTAGATGGCGAGCTCGCCAGTCTTCCAGACCGCGTCGAACATGGCGTCGTGGGTCTTTTCGGCGATGCCCAGCGCCTTGGCCGTAAGATAGGCGCGCTGGAACACCACCCAGTCCTCGGCCTTGTTGAACGAGGCAGGCACGAAGTCCATCTGCGCATTCGCCGGCAGGTGCTTGCGCAACGTATCGACATACGTATGCGCAAAATTGCACGCCGGACAGCCGTAGGAAAACACTTCGGTCACTTCGATCTTGTCGCCGGTCTGGGTGGGCAGCGGCGGATCGATCACGAAGTAATTCTTGCCGGCCTGCCATTGGGTGGCGGCATCTTGCGCAACGGCGGCAACGGAAAAAACGGCGAGTGCGGCAGCGGCGAGAAAACGTTTCATGTCTGCGATCCTCGTCACTTCGCCGCCGTGGACGAATCCACCGCGTGCAGGCCTTCAACGTAACTGGCGATTGCCGCAATCTCGGTATCGGACAACGGCTTGGCGATCGCTTCCATGATCTGGGCATGGGCGTCGCTGCCGGCGCTGCCATCGCGGAAGGCTTTCAGGCGCGCAATGATGTAGTCGGCATGCTGGCCAGCCAATTGCGGATATTGCGCGCCGGGATTACCGCGCCCATCCGGACCGTGGCATGCCGCGCAGGCCGGCACGCCGTCTTTGGCGTCGCCGAAGCGGAAATAGGCTTCACCGACCGGCACGAGCTTGGCGTCGGCCACTCCCGGCAGCGAAGACTTGCTGGCGAAATAGGCGCCGATGTCGCGCATGTCCTGTTCGCTCAGCGGCGCGGCGAACCCAAGCATGATCGGATTGGCGCGCTTGCCGGATTTGAACAAGGCGAGCTGGCGTTCGATGTAACTGGCCTGCTGTCCGGCGAGCTTGGGATATTGGGCGTCGGCGGAGTTGCCGTCCATGCCGTGGCAAGCCGCGCAGACCGCAGTCTTGGCCTGACCGGCCGTGGCGTCGCCGGGCTTGAGCGGGGCGCTCGCCGTCGCGGCGGCAGGCGCAGCAGCGTCAGGAGTGGAAGCAGGCGTCAGTGCCGCCAGCGATCCGGCGCCAAGCAGCGCGGACAACGCAATCACAAGCCGAAAACTCATAGAATGGACTCCGAAGGTCGCCGATCCGGCCACGCGCGAATGCGTTGGCACAAGGCAGGAATTATCCCAGCCGCTACAGGGACGGTCAAACACGATGGGCAAGCCCAGCAATCCATTCCGCGCCGCGCGGTTCGCGACCAGCGCACCCGATTTGCGCCGCCTGCCGCCGGACACGGGCGCCGAGATCGCGTTTGCAGGGCGCTCGAACGCGGGAAAATCCAGTGCATTGAATGCGATCTGCGATCAGGCGGGACTTGCGCGCACCTCGAAAACGCCGGGGCGCACGCAGTTGCTCAATGTCTTCGTCCTTGACGACTCGCGTCGCCTGATCGATCTGCCTGGCTACGGCTATGCGAAAGTCCCCGAGGCGATACGCGAGAAATGGCGCACCGCAATCGACGATTATTTGCGCGAGCGCGAATCCCTGCGCGGCGTGGTGCTGATCATGGACGCGCGCCATCCGCTCAAGGATTTCGACCGGCAAATGCTCGCCTATTGCCGCGAAATCGATCTGGCGTGCCATGTCCTATTGACCAAGTCCGACAAGCTTTCGCGCAGCGAGGGCGCACGCACGCTGGCTGTCGTCCGCGCCGAATGCGCGCGGCAGGGCTGGACGGCGACGGCGCAACTGTTCTCCGCGCAAGCCAAGACCGGACTCGACGAAGCGCGCGCCGCGCTGCTGGGCTTGCTTGGGGACTGATCGCCCCCATATACGCGCGGTTGCACAAGGAACGCCCATGTCCGGACCCAGCGCCGTAAAGGAAACGCCGATCGCGAACCGCGATCAGCTCGTGGAATTCATCGCTTCCGGCGCGCGACCGCAGGACCAATGGAAAATCGGTACCGAGCACGAGAAGTTCGGATTCCGTCTCGATGATTTGCGTCCGCCGACATTTGAAGGCGACCGTGGAATCGGTGCATTGCTTCAAGGCCTCACGCGCTTTGGCTGGGCGCCGGTGCGCGAAGGCGACAACATCATCGCTCTGGCGCGCGGCGACGCATCGATCACGCTCGAACCTGCCGGCCAACTGGAATTGTCGGGCGGGCAACTCGACACCATCCATGCCACCTGTTGCGAAGTGACTTCCCATCTCAAGGAAGTCAAAACCGTCGCCGACGAGTTGCGGCTCGGATTCCTCGGCATGGGATTCCAGCCGAAGTGGCGACGCGACGAGATGCCGTGGATGCCCAAGGGCCGCTACAAGATCATGCACGACTACATGCCAAAGGTCGGCAAGCTCGGCCTGGACATGATGACGCGCACCTGCACGGTGCAGGTGAACCTGGATTTCGCCTCCGAAGCCGACATGGTGAAGAAGTTCCGTGTCTCGCTCGCCCTGCAGCCGATCGCCACCGCGCTGTTCGCCGACTCGCCATTCACCGAAGGCAAGCCGAACGGATACCTGAGTTATCGCTCGCATATCTGGACCGACACCGATGCGGACCGAACCGGCATGCTCGATTTCGTGTTCGAGGATGGATTCAGTTTCGAACGCTACGTCGATTACCTGCTCGACGTGCCGATGTATTTTTCCTATCGCGACGGCAAGTACATCGACTTGGCCGGCAAATCGTTCAAGAAATTTCTGGCCGGAAAACTCGACGAACTGCCCGGCGCCAAGCCGACGCTGAAGGATTGGGCCGACCACATGACCACGGCTTTTCCCGAAGTGCGCCTGAAAAAATATCTGGAAATGCGCGGCGCCGACGGTGGCCCGTGGAACCGTCTGTGCGCGTTGCCGGCGTTCTGGGTCGGATTGCTGTACGACCAAACCTCGCTGGATGCGGCCTGGGATTTGGTCAAGGATTTTTCCATGGCCGAACGCCACGCCCTGCGCGACGGCGTGCCGAAACATGCGCTCAAGCTGCCGTTCCGCAACGGCACGGTGCGCGACCTCGCGCTGGAAGCGCTGAAAATTGCCGGCAACGGACTCGCGCGGCGCAATCGGCTCAATTCCACTGGCGCAAACGAAGCCGTGTTCCTCGAACCGTTGATCGAATTCGCACAGGCGAACCAGACGCCGGCAGAACGCAAACTCGAGCTCTTCAACGGGCCGTGGAAAGGCAGTGTCGATCCGGTGTTTGCGGAATTCGCGTACTGACCGCCTCGCGGCGCGGCGCGAGACGGTCGCGAGGATCGCGCGGGTTTATTTTGCGACGCGGCGTCTGATTGCGATCAAGCCGAGCGCCAGCAAGCCCAAGCCGAAGAGCGCAAGGTTGCGCAGATTCAATGCGGGGGCCGGTGTCGGTATCGATGCGGCAAGCGAGAATCCGCAGACTGCGGTGCCCGGGCTGTTGTTAGCTTCGTTGATATTGAAAACGACGGTACCGTTGGCGGGCACCAGAACCTGGAACGATTCCGATTGCGAAGCACCACCAATGCTTGAGCCCGAGTCGGCCTGGTAATTCGTCCCGAGATTGTTGACGTCGAAGCTGCCGGAATACGCCGTGGCAAAAACATCTGCCGCACAGGCCGCGTCAGTCGTCAGGGTCACGGTCGCACAAATCGCACCGCCGGTGGAATTGGTAAACGGCGTGGAAACCACATGGCGATAGGTTCCCGAGCCGTAATTGCCAGGGTAGGTTTTCGGGCTACCACAGGTGCTGGGATTACCATCGCGAAAAACGCGATCGGTCTGGGTTGGCGTGTTCGCGTCCAGCGTTCCGGAAAAATTGAACAGGGTGCCGGTAATCGCGGTTGGTGCGGCCGGTCTTGCGAGGGAGTTTTTGCCGACATCATTGCTGACGCTGGCGGATGCACTTGCTGCAACAGCGAATGCCAGAAGTGCGGAAAGAGTAATCTTGCTCAGCGTGCGTTTCATATGTTTTCCCCAGATAGCGACGAGACTGAAGCCTGATTCACGGCTCGGGGGCCGGCAAGCATCGGCCCGGTGGAAAACAAACCCCGGCTGGAATCCCCGTCGCGTAACATAGCCATTTGGCATTGGAATGCAAGCTGCATCACAAAACGAAATATTTCGAATGAGACATGCCTGACATACGTATCTGAATACATTACACAAATTCAGATTCCATGACTTATTGCCTTGTACGTTAGCGTTAAAAAATCTCGCCCACGCAACAGCGCAAACTGCCGCCGGCTTTTTCGATTTCGTCCAGCGGCACCGCGCCGATGGCAAACCCCCATTCGGCAAGCGCGTTGCGTTGCGCACCGGTCAATGCCGTTGCAGCGCGAGCGCTAATCCACACTCGATTGGGCGACAGCGTGATTGCGTTGCCGGCGTAAGCGCGTTTTTGTTCTGGCGTGAGCCAGACGACGCGATCGTCGAACGCGCGCGCGATTGCGCGCGGCACGGCCGGATCACGGAAGCCGTCCGCGGCGAGAATCGCTGCGCGTCCGGCCAGGCACGTCATCACGACATTCGTGTGGTATTCGGATTCGGCCAGATCAAAACACAATGTCAGGCGCAAACCGAACGCTTCATGCATTGCGCGTGCGCCGGCCATGTCGCAACGCTCGCTCAGTCCGCAATAACCAATGCCGCGCGCGTGGTCGATGATCAGCGAGCCGGTCAACTCGGCCACGCAATCCTCGCGCCGCGAAAGGTCGATTTCGGTGCGGCCGAGCACGTCGCGGAAAAACGCGCGGATGTCGGCACGTTCTGATTCGCGCTGGCGCACGCGATGACGCATGCGGCCGATGATGGACTTGCCGGGCGCAGTGCCAAACACGTTGTTGGGAAACATCGCATCCGGCGTCGCGGTGTCGCCGGGAAAAACGATTACCGGGCAGTCCACGCGCAAGGCGGCGGCGAGCGCGGCGTGTTGTGCCAGCGCGCGCAGTGGATCGAACGGCCCATCCATGCGCATGTAACGGTTGTCGCGCGCGGATTCCGCCGCCAGTTCCGCTGCGGCCGGCGCAACCATGAACGCCGCACTCGCAGTCGCACGTGCGACTGGCACTGGCGGCAACTTTGCAAGTTCGGCGAGAAAGGCGTCGGGCGCTGTGACGATCATGCCGTCATTGTCTGCAAAACGAACGGGCCGGCAAGAGCCGGCCCGCTGATTTCATTCCTGACTCGATCCGTTCAGTGTTGTTTCGCGGGAGCAGCCTTGAGTCCACGGTCGATCAACATCGGCTCGATGCTCGGGTTGCGACCGCGCCAGTCGCGGTACAACTTGGCCAATTCCACGGTGTTGCCGCGCGAGAGAATCATGGCGCGGAAGCGGTCGCCGTTGGCGCGGGTCAGGCCGCCGTGACCCTTGAACCACTCGAACGCGTCGTCGGCGAGCATCTGCGTCCACGCGTACGCGTAGTAACCGGCGGAATAACCGTTCGACCAGATGTGCAGGAAGTAGCTGGAGCGATAACGCGGCGGCACGTAACTCAGGTCGACCTTGTCCTTCTTCAGCGCGGCAATTTCAAACTTGTCCGCATCCTGCAACGGCGCACTGGCCGGCAGCGTATGCCATTCCATGTCGAGCAGGGCGGCGGCGACCATTTCGGTCATGGCGTAGCCCTTGTTGAACTTGCCGGCCTTGCGCATCTTGGCGACGAGCTCGGCCGGCATGGCTGCGCCGGTCTGGTAGTTCTTGGCGAAGTGATCGAAGACCTCCGGCACGCTGGCCCAGTGCTCGTTGAACTGCGAGGGAAATTCGACGAAGTCGCGTGCGGTGTTGGTGCCCGACAGCGTCGGATATTCCTCGTCGGCAAACATGCCGTGCAGGGCGTGGCCGAACTCGTGGAACATGGTGATGACGTCGTCCCACGACAGCAAAGCGGGCTGGCCGGGCGCCGGCTTGGTGAAGTTCGCAACGTTGTAGATGACCGGTGAGGTGCCGAGCAGCTTGGACTGGCCGACGAAGTTGTCCATCCACGCGCCGCCGTTCTTGTTGTCGCGCTTGAAGTAGTCGCAATAGAACAGCGCCAGATGCGAGCCGTCGGCGTTGAACACTTCGAACACGCGCACGTCGGGCTGGTAGACCGGAATATCCTTGCGTTCCTTGAAGCTCAGGCCGTAGAGCTGGTGCGCGGCATAGAACACGCCGTTTTCCAGCACGTTGTTCAATTCGAAATACGGCTTGATCTGGCTTTCGTCGAGATCGTACTTGGCCTTGCGTACCTGCTCGGCGTAGTGCTCCCAATCCCACGGCTCAAGCTTGAATGCGGGCTTGCCGAGCGCTTTCTGATCCTTGTCGATCATCGTCTGGATGTCTTGCGCCTCGGCGCGCGCGCGCGCGACCGAGGCAGGCGCGAGCTTGTGCAGGAAGCCGAATGCCGCGGCCGGCGTCTTCGCCATCTGGTCTTGCAGGTTCCACGCCGCGAAGTTCGGGAAACCGAGCAATTTGGCTTTTTCGGCACGCAGTTGCGCGAGGCGTTCGATCGTGGCGCGCGTATCGTTGGCATCGCCGTGTTCGGCGCGGTTCCACGAGGCTTCGAACAGGGCCTGGCGCGTGGTACGGTCGCTCAGATCCTGCAGCGCCGGCTGTTGCGTGGTGTTTTGCAGCGGGACCACCCATTTGCCTTCCAGACCGCGCGCCTTGGCCGCCTGTGCGGCAGCGGCGATGTCGGCATCCGACATGCCGGCCAGCCTGGCCTTGTCGTCGACGACCAGCGCACCGGCCTTGGCTGCCGCCAGCAATTTGTTGTTGAACGCGGCTTCGAGCGAGGCTTCCTCGGTGTTCAAGGCCTTGAGTTTGGCTTTGTCAGCCGCGGACAATTTGGCGCCGGCATGCACGAACTGCGCGTGCACGACGTCGACCAGGCGCAGCGCTTCCGGATCCAGTTTCAACTTCGCGCGTTCGTTGTAGACGGCATCCACGCGCGCGAAGAGCTTGTCGTTGAGGTGAATCGCATCGGCAAGTTCGCTCAGCTTCGGCGCCACGTCTTCCTGCACTTTTTGCAGCGTGTCGTCGGTGTTCGCGCCGGCAACGCCATTGAATGCGGGCAGCACGCGCGTGAGCAACTCGCCGGATTTTTCCAGCGCGACATAGGTGTTCTCGAAGGTCGGCGGCGCTGGATTGTTCGCAATGCTTTCGGCTTCGGCAAGCTGCTGGCGAATGCCCTCCTCGATCGCCGGCTGGTAGTCGGCATCGGTGATCTTGTCGAATGGCGGTGCCAGGAACGGCAGGGTGCTGGCACTCAGGAACGGATTGACGCGCGCCGGCGTGGTCGCAACGGTTTTGGCCGGCTCGGATTTGTGCGGCGCTGGCGCGCAGGCGGCGAGTACCGTGGTCATGGCGAGAGGCAACAAACGAATTCGGAACATGGCAAACACTCCAGGAGAAATTCGCAGGGAAACAGGAAAAAACGCACGCGCAATCAAGCTGCCTTGACGTCGCGCAAGGTCCAATGCGCGCCGATGAGAAGATCCATGCGGTGCTTGAGCACCACATGCGGCAGATTGGTGGTTACCAGCACATCCGTATGCATGTCGGCTTGTTCGACCGAAACCGTGGCTTGCGGATCGCTGGCGCCCAGCGCCGGATCGACCGCGTCGGGATCGGGCTGCATGGCGCGCCAGCGTCGCCACAGAGTCGGTTCACGCAGTGCCGATTGCAACAAGCTGGCGAAGCCTTCGGGCGAATTGCCCTGGAACGAAAGCTCGTTGATCCGTCCGCGCGCGCGGGCGAGATCGTCGATGGACAGGTAATAACGCTGTGCCAGCATGAAATGCTCCTCAGGCGGCCTGTAAGTCTAGCAGAGGCTCTTGACGAACAAGCCATGACTTTCGGCCTGTCAGGCGGATACGATCGCCTCGATCGCTGCGCTCATGCGGGACGCCTGCGCATGCGGATCGGATGTTGCGGCAAACGGCAGGATGCCCAGGCATGGCACTGGCAGCAAGCGGCGCAAGGTTGCGACGTTTTCTTCTGGCCGAGCCATGTCCGGATCGATGTGATTGCCGATCCAGCCGATCAGTTTGCAGCCGTCGTCGCGGATTGCGCGCGCGGTCAGTTGCGCATGATTGAGGCAGCCGAGTTTCAATCCGACCACCAGGATCGCCGGCAGGCGCAGCGAATGCGGAATGGCATTCGCCAGCAACCTGTCCGAAAGCGGCGCCAGCCAGCCGCCGACGCCTTCGACGACGACGAAATCCGCACGCGCCGCCAAACGCGAAAACGCCGCCGCGATTGGAGCCATCGTCACCGGCGTTGCCGCGGTCGCGATATGCGGCGAGACCGGTTCGGCGAAAGCGAACGGATTGCAGTCGGCGTATTCGGGCTTCGAATCGCTGGCGGCAATCAAGGCCAGCGCGTCGTCGTTGCGCAAGCCATCCGGCGTCATCGCGCAACCGCTGGCGACGGGTTTCATGCCGGTCGCGCGCAAGCCTGCGGCGCACAGCGCGCGCAGCAACGCGCAGGAAACGATAGTCTTGCCGATGCCGGTATCGGTGCCGGCGATGAAGACGCCGGAGTGGCGCGGGTTGCGGGTCATGCGGGTCATGCGGGTCAGGATAAGGCCCGGCGCGCGCCCACGCTACACGCTAGAATGTGCACATGTTCACCGCCACCGCCATTCGTGCCGGCAACAAGTCCGATCTCTACGCACAACTCGCCGAGCAGGCGCGCGGCCTGCTGCACGGCGAGCGCGATTGCATCGCCAATGCGGCGAACTTCGCCGCGCTCGTGTATCACGCGCTGCCGGACATCAACTGGGCCGGTTTTTATTTCTACGACGGCACCGAATTGGTGGTTGGTCCGTTCCAGGGCCAGCCGGCCTGCGTGCGCATCGCGCTTGGCAAGGGTGTGTGCGGCACCGCCGCAACGACGCGGCAAACCCAGGTCGTGCGCGACGTGAACGCGTTCGACGGCCACATCGCCTGCGATTCGGCGTCACGTTCGGAGATCGTCGTTCCATTGTTCGATGCCGAGCGCCTGATCGGCGTGTGGGACGTGGATAGCCCGAAGCTGGCACGCTTCGACGACGACGACCGCGCCGGCATGGAAGCACTGGCTGGTATATTCGTCGATTCCGTGCGCGGTACGCGATGATGGCTGGCAAAGACGACAACAAGATCCGCAATGTTGGCCCCAAGGGTGCGGCATGGCTGCGCCAGGTCGGCGTGCGCACCCAGGAGGATCTCGTGCGCGTCGGGCCGGTCGATGCGTTCATGAAGGTCAAGCGTGCCGGTTTCCGGCCCAGCCTGAACTTGCTGTATTCGCTCGCCGGCGCGATCGAGAACTGCCATTGGGCCGAGCTTTCCGACGAGCGCAAGCGCGCGCTGGTGGCCGGCGCCGAAGCCGCCGAAACCGCGAATCCGATCAAGACGCGCTGGCAGAAGCAGGTCGAACGCAGCGAACGTTCGGTCGAGCCGCGCGAATCGTTCGACGCCGATTCCGGCGACGCGGGATTCCTCGACGATCCCGATGCCGGTCACGACGCCGCGCACGAGGACTGATCGTCAGCGCACCACCGCGTAATCGCGCGCGTCTTCGCGCCATTTTTCAGTGGTCATGATTCTTGGCAACACCTGCTCGGGCGCATCCACCAGCGACCACATCGCCGCGTGCTCGGGATTCATGAAGCGCTCGCCGATCACCTGCTGCATGAAGGTTTGCAGCGGCGCGTAGAAATTCTTCGTGTTGAGCAGCACGATCGGATTGAAGTACAGGCCCAGGCGCTTGAGGGTGACCGCCTCGAACAATTCCTCCAGCGTGCCGCAGCCGCCGGGCAGCGCGACCACGGCATCCGAGCCCGTGAGCAGGCGATGCTTGCGCTCGCGCATGTCCTCGACCACTTCGAGGTTTTCGATGCCGGGGTGCTGCCATTCCACGTCGGTCATGAAGCGCGGAATGATGCCGATCACCTTGCCGCCGCGCGCCAACGCGCCGTTCGCAAGCGATCCCATCAGCCCGACCGCGCCGCCGCCGTAGACGATGCAGTGGCCGGCTTCGGCAAGCAACTCGCCCAGGCGCGTGGCCGCGGCGTGATACGCCGCGTCGCACATTTGACTCGAAGCGCAATAAACGCAAATTCTCATGGGTTCTCCTGATCGTACGGGCCGATTCTACGTGTTAACGGGAATCCAACGAATGCCCTGATAACGTCGCCGCTTCGCTGTCTGCCGGGGGGCGGACTTTTCCGGATTCCGTTCGCATGCGCCGACTGGCTTGTACATTGCTGATCGCGTTGACTGCGTTTTCCGTTAACGCGGTTGCGGCGTTGCCGTCGCCACAGGAGGCGTGTTCGGCGCAGGCCTTGCAGATGCTGCTGGCGCCGTCCGTGCTGGACGAATTGCAGGCGCTTGACGCCAGTCGCGCGCCGACGCGCGACGCGGAACCCGCACCGGCTGCGGACGCCGATCCGCGCCGCCTGCTGGTCGATTTCGCGATGACCTTGCGCGACATCCGCTACCGTCGCGGCGGCCGCAGCCCGCACAGCGGTTTCGATTGCTCGGGCTTCGTGCATTACGTGTTCGCACAGGTGCTGGGCGTGGAGTTGCCGGAAAATTCGGCGGCGCAGTACGCCGACGCCGACAGCACGAAGATTGCGCGCGACGACTTGCAGGCCGGGGACCTGGTGTTCTTCCGCACCCGCGGCAAGCGCATCTCGCATGTCGGCATCTATCTCGGCGCAGGCCGTTTCATCCACTCGCCCACCACCGGCGAACGCGTGCGCGTGGATCGCCTGAGCGAGCGTTACTGGGAACGCCGCTATGCAGGCGCGCGGCGTCCGGATGCGCTAATCTGAAGCGCCCGCGCCGTTGCGGCGCGGTACGCTCTGGATAGGGAGTCGACATCATGAGGGGTTTCCTGCGCCGGGCGCTTGCGTCCGCGATGCTGCTGTTCGTCGCCGTTTCCGCCGCGCAAGCCGCGCCGGCAAATCAACGCGCGGCCACATCCGACAAGGTTTTCGATGGCAGCGTCGCGCTGAGCGGCCTGCTGCCGGTGCATGTAGATCGCCGCGATGGCCGCATCCTGGTAACGTTGCCAGCGCCATCCGCCGATGGCGTGAGTGTGCGCCTGCTCTACACCGCTTCGTTGCGTACCGGACTGGGTTCGGCGCCGACCTTCCTCGACCGCGGCCGCGTCGGCCAGACCCAGCTCATCGCGTTTCGCCGCTACGGCAAGAAAATCGCCACCGTGTTCGAGAACCCGCGCTTTCGCGGCGCGCAAACCGGCGGCGCGGCGAGCCCGGACTTTGCGACGTCGATCGTGTGGATGGGCGACATCGCCACGACCCTGCCCGATGGCCGCATGGTCGTCGATATTTCCGGCTTCCTGACCACCGACACGATCGGCATCGTCGATTCGCTCGATCAAAGCACGGATACCTTCGGCGTCGGCGGTGGCCAGGGCGCCGGCAAGGGTTTCGCGCTCGACGCGAAGTTGAGTGCCGCCGATCCGGCATCGGTGAAATTGTTTCCGGACAATCTCGAAATCGATGCGGTGCAGACCTACACCTCGAAGACGCCGGGCGCAGAAGTCGCGAACATCGCGCCTGCGCCGCAACAGGTCAGCTTCACCGTGCACCACAGCTTGGTTGCGCTGCCACCGCCCGGCTTCGAGCCGCGCCGTTTCGACCCGCGCGTCGGCGGATTTTCCACGCAGGCCGTGGATTTCGGCGAGCCGCTAGGGCAGGACGTTGTGCGCGATTTCGCGAATCGTTTTCGCCTGGGAAAGACCGATCCCGCCGCGCCGCGCTCGCGCGTGCGCAAGCCGATCGTGTACTACGTCGACTGGCGCGCGCCCGAACCGATCCGCAGCGCGCTGATCGAGGGCATCGGCTGGTGGAAGCAGGCCTTCGATGCGGCCGGCTACATCGACGCGTTCGACGTCAAAGTGTTGCCGAAGGACATCGACCCGATGGACGCGCGCTACAACGTCGTCAACTGGGTTGATCGCGCCACGCGCGGCTGGTCGTATGGCCAGGAGATCGTCGATCCACGTAGCGGCGAAGTCGTCAAGGGCATGGTCGTGATCGGGTCCTTGCGCGCGCGCCAGGACATCCAGATATTCGAAGGCTTGGTCGGCGCCGACAAGCTCGGCACGGGCGGCGCGGATGATCCGGTGCAGGCCGCGCTCGCGCGCATTCGCCAGCTCGGCGCACACGAGGTCGGGCACACGCTCGGCTTCGCGCACAACTTCGCGGCGAGCACGCAGGATCGCGCATCGGTGATGGATTACCCGCCCCCGCGCATTGGACTGGTCGACGGCAGACTCGACCTGGGCGATGCGTATGGCAAGGGCGTCGGCGCGTGGGACATGGCGACCGTCTCGTGGCTTTACGGCGAGCCACCGCCAGGACAGGATGCGGACGCCGCCGCCAATGCGCAAGCCACGAAGATCATGGCATCCGGCCTGCGCTATGTGCAGGACCCCGATGCGCGCGCGGACGACACCGCGCAGCCGTGGGCATCGCTGTGGGACGACGGCGTCGATCCGACCGCAGAACTCGATCGCCTGATGAAAATCCGCCGCGTCGCGATCGCTCGGTTCGGTCTGAACGCGCTCGCCGCAGGCGAACCGGTCGCGAACCTGCGCCGGCGCTTCGTGCCGGTGTGGCTGCTGCATCGCTATCAGATGGTTGCCGCGGCAAAAGTGATCGGCGGTGTGTACACGCAATACGCGGTCAACGGCAGCGGCCACGAGGCAGCCGAACCCGCAGCGCCTGCCGCGCAGCGCGCAGCGCTCGATGCCGTGCTGGCGACACTTGCGCCGGATGTCTTGCGCGTGCCGCCACGGCTGGTGCCGCTGCTGTCTGCCGCGCGCAACGGCAGCGACAATCGTCAATACAGCATCGAGTTGTTCACCGATTCCGCCGGCACGCCGTTCGATCCGCTGGTCGCGGCCGACAGCGCCGCCGAGTTGACGCTGGACACCTTGCTCGCCCCGACCCGGCTCGCGCGCCTGCAGGCCCAGCATGCCGGCGACGCGAATGCACTTGGCGTGGATGAAGTATTGGATCGCCTGCTGGCCGCGACGCTGCCGGACAAGACCGACGCGCTCGCGCGCCGCGTCGCCTGGCGCACGCTGCTGACGATGGCGCAGACCGCGCACAATCCGAAAACCACGCCGGGCGTTGCCGCGATACTGGATCAACGCCTGCACGACATCGCGCTCGCGCTCGCCAAGCGCAACGGCGATGCGGCGGACCGCGCCTGGGGCGCGAGCCTGTCGCGCCAGTTGCTCGATCCGCGCGAACTCGAAAAGCTCATCGCCAGTCACTCACGTCGCGTCGAGATTCCACCCGGCGCTCCGATTGGGGAAGCGGCCGATTGGCTCGCCCTACCCGGCGATCGTTGATGTCTGCGCCGAGCTGCGCATCAGGCTAACCGGCATCATCGATCACGGCTTGGCAATTCGTGTCCCAGGCGCACGGTAAGGCTCTGCGCGGCCGTGCCGACCGGCCCGTGCGCGTCGCTGAGTACGGAAAAAGTTTCGCCCAGCCCCGTCGGCCCGAAATTGACGCGCGTATCGAAACCGACCCATCCGGCCGTGGGCTGGCGAATGAAGTGCACGGTCAGATCGACATTGGCATAGAACACGCGGTCGGGGCTTTCGCGCACGGCCAATCCGTTCGCGGTATCGATCAGTTTCGCGAATCCGGCGACCGGCGGATCGGGTTCCCCATCCACGAGTGGCAGGCGCGTGCGAATCCAGCTGCGTCCCCTGCCCGGCCGTGTGCCGGCATCCCGCCGCACCTCCAGTGATTTGACGTAACCGCCATTCCAAAGCGAGGACATCGCGAATGCGGGCAGCGCATCGGGCGCCGGCAACGGCGCCCAATCGTTGCCCTGCACGCTGGACGTGTCGGTGGCGGCCAGGCGCCAGATGCGCGCGCGGATGCTGGTGCGCTCGCCATGCCGCATGCTGGCTTCGATCAGTTCGATGGAACGGCCGGGTCGCAGCATGTGCACGTCGATCGTGAACTCGCCCGATTCGATGACGCCCAGCACGTCGAATGATGCGCGCGACACCAGTTTGTCACTCGGCAGGCGACGTTCCACTTCCGCCAAAACCAGACCGGACGCCGGGCCCAGGTGCTGTTCACCGGGTTGCCACGCCCCCTGCGCATGCAGGGTCGAGAGGAAACGCGATGCATCGCGGCGCACGAAATACGCGTCGGGATACGCTTCGTCGGCGTGTCCGAGATGAAGATTCCTGGCGGCTGGCATGCGATCAATCATGCGACCGCCGCACATATTTTGCCAATCCCCACTCGCGCGCCTGACGCATGTCAATGCGACTGAATGAATGGCGTTGCAAACTGGCTACTTCCGCTGCGGAGAAGTCCCATGACTACGTCTTCGTCGAGACCCGCCGTTGCCACGTCCCATCGCCAGGCGACGCGTGACGCCACTTCACCCGAACCGCAATGGCACGAAAAATTGCGCGACGGCACTCGCGTGCTGATCCGTCCGATCCATGCGTCGGATGTCGAACTGGAGCGACGTTTCATCGAGGCGCTTTCGCCCGAGTCGCGGCGGCTGCGCTTTCTCGGTCAGGTCGGAACGCCGAGTCCGGCCCTGCTCGCGCAACTGACGAATCCGGATCCCCGGCACGATGTCGCGTTCGTCGCCTTGATCGCCGAGGGCGCCAGCAAGCGCGAAATCGGCGTCGCGCGTTTCAGCGCGCAGCCCGATGGCCGTCGCTGCGAATGCGCGGTGACGGTGAGCGAAGACTGGCGCAATCGCGGACTCGCCACCGTGCTGATGCAGCACCTGATCGAGGTCGCGCGCGGACGCGGCATCCAGACCATGTATTCGGTGGATGCGGCGGAAAATCCCGCCATGCGCGATCTTGCCGCCCACCTGGGCTTCGCTCGCCGCCGCGATCCGGAAAATGCGGCACAGGTGCTGCATACCCTGGACCTTACGACCGCCACCGTG
Source organism: Lysobacterales bacterium PRO7 (assembly GCA_021404785.1). GTDB lineage: Bacteria > Pseudomonadota > Gammaproteobacteria > Xanthomonadales > Rhodanobacteraceae > Rudaea. Next base: position 65,373 of record QWHH01000001.1, on the reverse strand, counting down.
TGAGGACGCCATGAAAGTCAGCGATGTGATGACCATCGACCCGGTCGCCGTGCGTGCCGAAACCAGCGTGGCCGCGGCGATGCGGCTGATGCTGGAACGCCGCGTCAGCGGACTGCCTGTAACCGATGCCCATGGCAAGCTCGCCGGCATCGTCAGCGAAGGCGACTTCCTGCGCCGTGGCGAACTCGGCACCGAAAAACGCCGCCCGCGCTGGATCGAATTGCTGACCAGTCCCGGCCGGCTCGCCGACGAATACACCGGTGCGCATGCGCTGAGCGTGGGTGAGATCATGACCACGGATTTGCACACCGCGACGCCGGGCATGGCGCTGGCCGACGCAGTGCAGATGATGGAGAAGCACCAGATCAAACGTCTGCCGGTGATCAAGGGCGACCGCCTCGTCGGCATCATCAGCCGCGCCGACCTGATGCGTGCGTTCCTGGCAGGAGCATCGCAAGCGGCGAACGCGCCCGTTTCCGACGCCGCATTGCGCGATCGCATCGCCGCCGAAATCGATCGCCAGGCCTGGGGGCCGAGCGCGCTCGTGCATGTGAGCGTCGACGGCGGCGTGGCGACCATGAACGGCGTGCTGGTCGACGACCGCGTGCGCGATGCACTGCGCGTACTCGCGGAAAACATCGTCGGCGCCGGCCGGGTACGCGACCGACTGTCCACGATCGAGCCGATGACGGGTGCGATCGTGCGCTCGGGAAACGACGCCTAGAGCAGCCGCGCCGCGGCGCGCGCGGCGATCCATTCCTCGTTGGTCGGCTCGACCGCCACCAGCACCTTGCTCGCCGCACTGGAAATCACCGGCGCGTTCGCCGCATTCGCAACGGCGTCGAGTTCGACGCCGAGGAAGCGCAGGCCGGCGCAGACCCGTTCGCGGATTGGCGCGTTGTGTTCGCCGATGCCGGCGCTGAAAACCAGCATGTCCAGGCCGCCCAGCACCGCCACGAGCGCGCCGGTTTCGCGCACGATGCGATGCACGTACAGCGCCAGCGCCTCGGCCGCCGACGCCTCGTGCTCGCGCGTGAGCAGAACACGCAAATCGGACGAGATGCCGGATACGCCAAGCAAGCCGGAATCGTGATAGAGCAGGTGCCCGACTTCATCAAGCGACAATTTCCGAATCTGCATGAGATGGATCAGCACGCCCGGATCCAGCGCACCGCAGCGCGTGTTCATCATCACGCCGTCGAGCGCGGAAAAACCCATCGTGGTGGAGACACTTGCGAGGTCACGCATCGCGCACAGGCTGGCGCCGCTGCCCAGGTGCGCGCACAGCGTTCGCCCGCGCGCGCGTTCCGCGTAACGCTCGCCAAGTGCACAAGCCAGATATTCATACGACAGCCCGTGAAATCCGTAGCGCTGCAAGCCGTGTTCGCGCAACGCGCGCGGCAGCGGCAGCAGCCGTTCCACGGCGGGCATGCTGCGGTGGAAGCCGGTATCGAAGCAGGCGATCTGCGCCAACCCGGGTTGCGTGGCTAGCAGTTCGGCGATCGCCTCGAGCGCAAACGGCTGGTGCAGCGGCGCCAACGGAATGTAGCTGCGCAGGTCGGCAAGCACGCCCGCATCCACACGCACCGGATCGAAGTACTTGGCGCCACCGTGCACCACGCGATGCGCGACGGCCTTGATGCGGCCGTCGCCGAGCCGTGCGCGGACGCGATCGCGGATATGCGCGAGCGCGCCGCGGTAGGGATCGCCTGCGTTCGCCGCCAGCGTTTGTGGCGCAGCGCCAGTTTCCACGAAGCTCGCTTGCGCGCTGCCGATGGCCGTTGCCGCGCCGCGCCATGCCGGCGCACGCGGCAGCGTGGCGGCATCGAACAACGCAAACTTGATGCTGGACGAACCGCAGTTCAGCGCCAGAATAGCGTCGCTCACGGCGGACTGGCCCGGTTGCGGTGCGCGACCAGCGCGGCGAGCGCGCACGCGGCGATGCGCGATTCGCTGGAATCGGCGCGACTGGTCAACACGATTGGAACGCGCGCGCCCATGACAATGCCGGCGATGGAAGCGCCGCCCAGATATTCGAGTTGCTTGGCCAGCATATTGCCCGATTCCAGATCCGGCACGACCAGCACGTCGGCGCGGCCGGCAACGTCCGACTTGATGCCCTTGATGCGCGCGGCCTCGGCCGAGACCGCATTGTCGAAGGCAAGTGGACCATCGACCACGCCGCCTTCGATCTGGCCGCGATCCGCCATCTTGCACAGGGCGGCGGCGTCGAGCGTGGCGGGCATGCGCGGATTGACCGTCTCCACCGCGGCGAGGATGGCAACACGCGGGGTGGCCACGCCAATGACCTTTGCCAGCGCGATCGCATTGCGCACGATGTCGGCCTTTTCCTCCAGCGTCGGCGCGATGTTCACCGCCGCATCGGTGATGATGAACGGACGCGGATAGGCCGGCGTCTGCATCAGGAAGCAATGCGTGATGCGCCGCGCGGTGCGCAGGCCGGTATCGGCGGCGACCACGGCGCCCATCAGCTCGTCGGTGTGCAGGCTGCCTTTCATCAGCGCTTCGACCTTGCCCGCGCGCGCGAGCGCGACTGCGCGCGCCGCCGCAGCGTGGCTGTGCGCCGCATCCTCGATCGTGATGCCGGAAAGATCCAACTGGTTTTCGCGTGCGATGCGTTCGAGCTTTTGCCGCGGCGCTACCAGCACCGGATCGATGACACCGATGCGTCGCGCATCCAGCGCAGCCGCGAGACTGGTTGCGTCGCACGGATGCACGACCGCGATACGGATCGCGCCGAGCGGACGCACCAGATCGAGCAGCCAGCGTTCCAGAGTGTTGTCGCGCTTCACGTTCATGGCACGTTACCTGTCGCTCACGATAGGAAGATCGAACGCCTGCAGGTGTTCGGGAACCTGCACCGTCCAGTGCAATCCGCGTTCGATGCGCTGGCGCAAGGCGTCGGCGGCGACCGGTTCGCCGTGCGTGACGAACGCCGTGCGCGGTGCGTGGCGGAAACCACCAAGCCATTGCACGATTTCGTTCGCGTCGGCATGCGCGGACAGTGTCGACAACACCGCCACTTCGGCGTGCACCGGAATGTCCTGGCCGTGGATGCGGATTTCCTTCGCGCCACCGAGCATGGCCGCACCGCGCGTGCCGGCCGCCTGGTAACCGGAAAACAGGATCGTGTTGCGCGGGTCCGGCGCAAGCGCCTTCAGGTGATGGACCACGCGGCCGCCCGTCGCCATGCCGCTGGCGGCGACGAGGATCATCGGATTGCGCATGGCATTGATGCGTTTGGATTCTTCCACCGAAGTGACGAAGCTGGCCGCCCGGCACATCGCCGCGTATTCGCTTTTCGGCAGGCGCAATTCCTCGGCGAAGCGCTCGTACAACGCAGTCACGTCGGTGGCCATGGGGCTATTCAGGAATACCGGCAGTCGCGCCGGTATCCGGCCCTGGCTCTTGAGCTTGTGAATGTAGTACAGCAGGGCTTGCGCGCGGCCTACCGCGAACGCCGGCACGATCACTGCGCCGCCACGTTTGACGGTGCGCGTGACGATATCCGCCAGTTCGTCGAGCGGATCGGCCGTTGCGTGCGTGCGGTCGCCGTAGGTGGATTCGACCACGATGTAATCCGCATCGGCGAGCGGCGCCGGTGGCTTCATGATGCCGTCGTGCGGCCGGCCCAGGTCGCCGGAGAAGACGATTTTTCCTGCCGCACTGTTCAAGGTGATGCAGGCCGCGCCGAGAATGTGTCCGGCGGGCGTGAAGCTTCCGTGCAGATCCGGACCGATCGTGAAGTCCTGGCCGAAGTCGACCGTGCGCAACTGGCGCAGGCTGCGTGCGGCGTCGTCCTGCGTGTACAGCGGCAGGGCCGGATGATGCTTGGAAAAACCGCCGCGGTTGGCGTATTCGGCGTCTTCTTCCTGGATGTGCCCACTGTCGGGCAGCAGGATCTTGCACAGCTCGGCGCTGGCGGGGGTGCAGTAGACGGGCCCGCGAAAACCGCTCTTCACCAGCAGTGGCAGGTAGCCGCTGTGATCCAGGTGCGCGTGGGTCAGCACGACCGCGGAAATCGACGCCGCATCGAACGGCAGTTCGGCCCAGTTGCGCAGGCGCAGGTTCTTCAGGCCCTGGAACAGGCCGCAGTCGACGAGTACGCGCTGCTGCGCATCGCTGAGCAGGTACTTGGAACCGGTGACGGTGCCAGCCGCGCCTAGAAACTGGATCTTCATCGGGTCCGCAACTCCTCGCAGCGTCGCGCCTTCCAGCGCGGCAGATCAACAACAAACATCATGCTGGTCGACACCGGTGTAACGTGACGCAGCCATTCTATAGTGCGCGCTCGACCGCGAACGCGCGTGTTGACACACATCAAGGCATTTTCGGCGCTGAACCGGCAGCCTTCGGCCTCTCACGATCACGTCGCCGCATGGCAAGTCCGGGAATGAAAATATCTGCATGTGGCCTGGAATTCGGCGAATGAATATCCTGCCGGCCCCGGGGATTCTTGCCCTCGCCGGAGCGCGTCGTGCGATCGATCATGTCGACGATGCGCTGCTGGTACTGCTCGCTGCGCGCCGGCGGATTGTCGGCGCCATGGCGCCGATCAAGCGCAACTCCGGCGAGACCACGCGCAATCCGGACCGCGAAACGCACGTGCATGAGCGCGCGCAACGCCTGGCGCGCACGTTGAACGTGCCGGACGCCACCGCGCGGCAACTGGTGGACATCCTGATTCGCGACGCTTGCCGGTTGCAGGGACTGCCGACTGACCTGGATCATGGCGCGCCCGCCGCCGGCACAGGCATGATCGCGGCCGTCATGCCAACCACTCTGGAAACCGATCCGGTCCCGCCGCAGCGCTGGCTGCGATTCGTACCGCCACCGCGCCGCGCGCGCGCGGCACTGCGCGTGATCCCGCAGCGCTGGCTGGCCCGCGCCGTGGAGTCGATGCTCGGTCATGCGCTGTCGCCACTGCGCGGCGGCGACACTCTGGCGTTCGTGGATGGGCGACGGCTCGGCATAGAAGTGACAGATCTGGACCTGCGCTGGACACTCGAACTGCGCGACGGCCGCCTGCACGCCAGCGCCGCGCCGGCCGAGGCGACCGTGCGCGGCAGCCTGACCGACCTGCTGTTGCTTGCCAGTCGCCTCGAAGATGCCGACACGCTGTTTTTCCAGCGTCGTCTCATGTTGACTGGCGACACGGAACTCGGCCTGACCTTGCGCAATGTGCTCGATCGCCTGCCCTGGGAGGAAGTTCCGCTCGGCCTGCGCATCGTGCTGAACCGCATGGCGCGACTGGCACGCGCGGCACGCACTGCACATCACGGCGCGGCTTGAGCGGATCCGCCTGAGCCGCGGTCACCCGTTTACGCCGGATGCGCGACGGCGCACGATCACGCGCTGGAACTCCAGCCACACCAGCATCACGCCCGTCATCGCGAGCGCAGCCGCTGCGGCGGACGCGTGCGGAATGGCCAGGCGCATCACCTCGCGCAGGAAAGGAACCCACAACACCAAGGCGAGCATCAACGCGACACCCGCAGTCATGCGCGGCAACCACGGATTCGCGGCCGTGCTGCGCGCCAGCAGCGGCCGGGTGCGATCGCGATTGGCGAGGATCAGCAGCAGCACACCCGTGACGAGGGCGATGAACGTGGCGCTGCGGCCCTGCTCCGCATCGAAACCCGCGCCTTGCAGCAGTCCATTGCCGAGCAGCAGGATCAACGCAACGCCAAGTCCCTGGATCACCGCGTGAACGAGGCTGACGGCGGCAAACGGCGTTGCGGACGTCGGGCACGGCGGCCGTTTCATGATGTCTGCGGATTCCGGCTCGGCCTCGAACACGATCGAACAGGCCGGATCGATCAGCAGTTCCAGCAGCACGATGTGCACCGGCATCAGCAGCGTCGGCCAGTGCAGTAGCGCCGGCACCAGGGTCAGGGCGATGATCGGCATGTGCACCGCGAACACAAAGCGCGTCGCGCTGCCGATGTTGTCGTAGATGCGCCGGCCCTGGCGGATCGCCGCGACGATGCTGGCGAAGCTGTCGTCAAGCAGCACGAGCGCGGCCGCTTCGCGCGCGACATCGGTGCCGCGCTCGCCCATCGCGATGCCGACGTCCGCCGCCTTCAGCGCCGGCGCATCGTTGACGCCGTCGCCGGTCATTGCGACCACTTCGGCGCCGGCGCGCAGCACCTGCACGAGGCGCAGTTTCTGCACCGGCTGCAGGCGTGCGCACAGGTCGACGTGGCGCAGGCGCTCGCGCAACTGCCTGTCGTCGAGCGCGTCGATTTCCGCGCCGGTGACGACTTCAGCACGCTCACTCAGGCCGACCTGGCGTGCGATCGCACGCGCGGTGGCCGGATGATCGCCGGTCATCATGACGACGCGAATGCCGGCCGCGCGGCATTCGGCGATCGCGGCAGGCACTTCCGGCCGCGGCGGATCGACAAAGCCGACCAGGCCGAGAAAGCGGAAATCGAAATCGTGCTGGCTGCGCGGCGGCTGCGTGCCCTGCCAGTCGCCGCGCGCGACGCCGAGCACGCGCAGGCCGTGCTCGGCCATGCGCTCGACCCGCGCCAGGATGCTCGTGCGCTCGTCCGCCGGCAGGTGGCACAGGTCGATCACCGCTTCGGGTGCGCCCTTGGTGGCAAGCACGTACTGGCGTTGCGCGCCGCCGCGATACGCCAGCGTCATCGCGAGGATGTCCGGCGACAGCGCGTACTCGAACTCCGGCGACCACTGCGCGTGCACGTGCTCGGTACCCTCGAGCCAGCGCAATCCGAACGACTGGATCGCCTTCTCCATCGGGTCGAACGGATCGGCCGGCGTCGCCAGCATCGCGAACTCGACCAGTGCGTGGAACGGTTCCGGCAGGTCGGTGGCGCTTTCGTCGCGGAACACATCGTCATCGATCGACAACTCGGCGACCTGCATGCGGTTGCGCGTCAGCGTGCCGGTCTTGTCGGCCGCCAGCAGCGTGATCGCACCGAGCGCCTCGACCGCCGGCACGCGCCGCGTCAGCACCCTGCGCTGCGAGATGCGCCACGCGCCGAGCGCGAGGAACACGGTCAGGATCACCGGGATTTCTTCCGGCAGGATCGCCATCGTCAAGGCGATGCCGGCGAGCAGGCTTTCCAGCAGCGTGCGTCCGTCCCATAACCAGTTGAGCAGGCAATAGACACTCGCCAACGCCAGACCGCCGATGCTCAGGTTGCGGATCAGCCGGCGCGAGGATAGCTGCAGGCCGGACGGCACTTCGCTGGTCGACGCCAGCGCCTGGCCGATGCGGCCGACCGCGGTGTCGGCACCGATCGCATCGACTTGCGCAATGCCGACACCCTTGGTCACGACGGTGCTTGCGCACAGCCGCGCCGATGGCGTGCCCGCCAGCCGCGTCACCGCAACCGACTCGCCGGTCAACAGCGACTCGTCGACGTCGACGTGGCCGTCCTTCAACAGCGCATCGGCGGCGATGCGATCGCCCTCGTGCAACACGAGCAAGTCGCCGACCACGACTTCGCGTCCGGGAATGCGCAGTTCGCGTCCATCGCGGATCACCAGCGCGCGCGGCGCCGACAGGTCGCGCAACGATTCGAGCGCGCGCTGCGTCCGGCGTTCCTGCACCAGCGTGATGCCGATGACGACGAACACGAACGAGAGCAGGAACATCGCCTCGGCGCGGTCGCCGAGCGCGAGGTACAGCGCGCCGGCGCCGAGCAACATCAGGAACATCGGCTCGAACAGCACGCCGGCGGCGATCGCGAACAGTGAGCGCGGCGTCGAGCCGGGTAGTACGTTCGCGCCGTGCGCGGCCAGCCGGCGCGCGGCCTCTTCGCTGTCGAGGCCGCGTGCGCCTGCGGGAAGCCGGGTGGTAGCGGACATCTGTCTCCTCCCGTCGGTGGACATTGCGCCGGCGCGGCGCCGCGGATCAGCCGGCGCGGCGCATGCCCGGCTCGCCATGCCAGTAGCCGTTGCGCGCACCGATCGCCGGCAGCGGCAGCGACGACGCCCGGGCGCGGTCGAAGTGCGCGACGACGTCGGCCATACCGTCGGCATTAGGATACAGGCGCAGGATGTCGACGCCGAGTTCGCGCAGGCCGGGCAGCTCGGGACCGAGGTCGGTGACTTCTTCGCCCAGGATCTGGATGCCGTTGATGCGCAGGAACGGCGCGCCATCGCGCGTGGCGAGCGGCAGGCCGTCGGGATAGTCGATGCAACGGAAACCGCACTGATCCTTCGGCAGGTCGTGCGCGCGCGCGGTGAAACAGCGTGCCGACCAGGACAGTGGCAGGCGCCCGTACGCGATCACCTCGATCTCGGGCAGGCCCAGGCCCGCAGTCCGCGCGGCGTCACGCAATTCGCGGATCAGCGCGGCTCCCTGTTCCACACCGGGCACCCAGCGGCGCAGGCCGTCGTCGCACAACATCGCCAGCGCTGCATGGTTGTAGACGTTGAGCGATGGTCCGCCGACGAACGGCACGCGGCGCTCGCGGCACAGTTGCACGGCGGACAGGTCATTCGCCTCGATCCAGCAATCGCCATGTTCGATCAGGCGCTTGAGCACGCCGAGTTCGGATTCGGCCTCGATCAGCGCGAGCGAGGACAGCACGATCTGCTTGCCGCTTTCGGCCAGTTCGCTGGCCAGGTCGATCCAGTCGCCGGTGCCCAGTTCCCTGCGCTTGCTGCACACGGTCTCGCCCAGATAGATGATGTCGAGCGGCCAGTGCACCGCTGCGCGGTAAAACGCAAGTGCGCGATCGCGCGGCCAGAAATATTGCGCGGGACCCAGACTGAGTTTCATCGATGCCTCGTCAATGCCAGTGGCGGTGATACGGACCAAGCGTGGTCTGCTGACCTTCCGCATGGGCGGCGAGGGATTTGAGCCATGCCGCCTGCACCGACCACGCGCTTGCATCCGCGGCGTAGTAGGTGTCGATCGCCGCGCGCCAGGTGCGCGTGACCGAACTGACGTAAGCCACGCCGCGCTGGCGTCCTTCGATCTTCAACGCCGCGACGCCGGCCTGCGCAAGGCGCGGCAGCAGTTCCAGCGTATTCAGGCTGGTCGGTTCCTCGAGCGCATGGAAGATCTCGCCGCGCACGTCGAAACGGCCCTTGCACACGGTCGGATAGCCGGCCGCCTCCTCCGGTTCGTATTCGTCGATCAGCACGTCGTTCAGATGCACGCTGCGATGACCGTCGGCGGATTCGTGCCAGCGCACGAACTTTGCCGGCGAACACACGCCGTGGCGGTTCGGCGAGGCGCCGGTGACGTAGCTCGACAACTGGCAACGGCCCTCGACCATGATGCACAGGCTGCCGAACGCGAACACCTCGATCGGCACCGGCGCGCTTTCGCAAAGCCGCTCGACCTGCCCGATCGCGAGCACACGCGGCAGCACCGCGCGCGCGATGCCGAAGCGTTCGTGCATGTAGCGCAATGCCGGCGCGGTCGTCGCCGAACCCTGCACGGACAGGTGTCGCGGCAGCCGCGGATGCGTGCGCGCGGCGTAGTCGAGCACGGCCATTTCCGCGGCGATGATCGCATCGCAACCCAGGCTCGCGGCCTTGTCCACGGCAGCGAACCATTGTGCAAGACGCGCACTGTCGGGATAGGTGTTGAGCGCGAGATAAACCTTGCGTCCGCGCGCATGCGCGTAGGCGATGCCGGCGCGCAGTTCGTCGTCGCTGAAGTTCAGGCCGGCAAACGCGCGCGCATTGGTCTGGTCGCGGAAACCGGCGTAGACCGCGTCGGCACCGGCATCGATCGCCGCCTGCAGGGCCGGCAGGTTGCCGGCAGGACAAACCAGTTGCATGCGCACCTCGCCATGATGAATCGCCTGGCGCATCGTCGCGCGCGCATGCGCCGGCGGCATTGATCTGGGTCAGGCACATACGGCTCGGTCATCGCGAAGCGGGATCGCTTTACACTCGCGCGGAAAAATCCGCGCGCATGCAGGCCTGCCGCGAAGTACCGGAATTGATCTGAATCATGGCGCACGGCGCACGCATCCGACACCATGAGCGCGGGTGTCGATAACCTTGCAATGTCCGGAGCAGGCGTGTAAATCCTGTGCCGGGCCGTCGTGGTGCGCGCAGGAATTACAGAGGTGCCGTGCAATGAGTTATTTCCTGGATAGATTGACTTTCTTCCGGCGCAATCCGGAACCGTTCGCCGGCGGTCACGGCTTCACCAAGACCGAGAGCCGCGACTGGGAAAACCAGTATCGCGCGCGCTGGCAGTACGACAAGATCGTGCGTTCCACCCACGGCGTGAATTGCACCGGTTCGTGCAGCTGGAAGATCTACGTCAAGAACGGCCTCGTAACCTGGGAAACCCAGCAGACCGACTATCCGCGCACACGCCCGGATCTGCCCAACCACGAACCACGCGGCTGCCCGCGCGGAGCCAGCTATTCCTGGTACCTGTACAGCGCGAACCGGATGAAATATCCACTGGTGCGCGGCGCGCTGTTGCGCATGTGGCGGCAGGCGCGCAAGACGCTGGCGCCGGTCGATGCCTGGGCCAGCATCGTCGAGGATCCGGCCAGGGCGAAGGAATACAAATCCCGCCGCGGCATGGGCGGCTTCGCCCGCGTGCACTGGGACGAGGCAAACGAAATCATTGCCGCCGCGAACTTGTATACCGTGAAGAAATACGGGCCGGATCGCGTCATCGGTTTTTCGCCGATCCCGGCGATGTCGATGATTTCCTACGCTTCCGGCGCGCGTTACCTGTCGCTGCTCGGCGGCGTGTGCCTGTCGTTTTACGACTGGTATTGCGACCTGCCGCCGTCCTCGCCGCAGGTCTGGGGCGAGCAGACCGACGTGCCCGAATCGGCCGACTGGTACAACAGCCGGTATCTGATTGCCTGGGGCTCGAACGTGCCGCAGACGCGCACGCCCGACGCGCATTTCTTCACCGAGGCGCGCTACAACGGCACCAAGACGGTGGCGATCACGCCGGATTATTCCGAAGTCGCCAAGCTCACCGACCACTGGCTGCATCCCAAGCAGGGCACGGACGCGGCGCTCGCGTTCGCGTTCGGCCACGTGATCCTGAAGGAATTCCACGTCGACAAACCGTCGGCGTACTTCACCGACTACTGCCGGCAGTATTCGGACATGCCGCTGCTGGTGCGGCTGGAACAGCGCGCCGACGGGCGCCTCGTGCCCGAGCGCTACCTGCGCGCGAGCGACCTGAGCGGACTGGGCGAGGCCAACAACCCCGAATGGAAGACGCTCGCCTACGATGAGAACAGCGGCGCGATCACGGTGCCGAACGGTTCGGTCGGGTTCCGCTGGGGCGAGAAGGGCAAGTGGAACATCGAGGAGAAGGACAGCGCCGGCCGCGCCACGCGCCTGCGCCTGAGCCTGAAGGATGCCAACGACGGCATCGCTGCGGTGAGCTTTCCGTATTTCGGCGGCATCGAGCACGAGCGTTGGACCGCGGCGAAATTCGACGAGGTGCTGGAACGCAACATCCCGGTGCGCCACCTCAAGCTCGCCGACGGCAAGGAATGGATGGTGGCCACGGTCTACGACCTGCTGCTCGCGCAGTACGGTGTGGATCGCGGTTTCGGCGGCGGCAACGTCGCCAAGGGCTACGACGACGACATGCCGGGAACGCCGGCGTGGCAGGAGCGGATCACCGGCGTGCCGCGCGCCGACGTGATCGAGATCGCGCGCGAGTTCGCGCGCACCGCCGACAAGACGAAGGGTCGCAGCATGATCATCGTCGGCGCGGGCATGAACCACTGGTTCCACAACGACATGAACTACCGCGGCCTGATCAACATGCTGGTCATGTGCGGTTGCGTGGGCCAGACCGGCGGCGGATGGGCGCACTACGTGGGTCAGGAAAAGCTGCGCCCGCAGACCGGTTGGATCCCGCTGACGTTCGCGCTCGACTGGTGCCGTCCGCCGCGGCAGATGAACGGCACTTCGTACTACTACTTCAACACCGACCAGTGGCGCTACGAGAAGGTCACGGTCGCCGAGCTGCTGTCGCCGCTGGCCGACGCGAAGAAATATTCCGGCACGCTCGCGGACCTGAACTTGCGCGCGGTGCGCATGGGTTGGCTGCCGTGCGCGCCTCAGCTCGACCGCAATCCGCTCGAAGTCGCGCGCGACGCGGTCGCATCCGGCAAGCCGGCGGCCGACTACGTCGTCGGCGCGCTCAAGGCCGGCACCCTCGATTTCGCCTACGCCGATCCGGATTCTCCACAGAATTTCCCGCGCAACATGTTCGTGTGGCGCTCGAACCTGCTCGGCTCGTCCGGCAAGGGCCACGAATACATGCTGCGGCACATGCTCGGCACCCGGCATGGATTGCAGGGCAAGGACTTGGGCGAGATGGGCGAGGTCAAGCCCGAGGAAATCAAATGGCACGACCAGGCCCCGGAAGGCAAGCTCGACCTGCTGGTGACGCTCGACTTCCGCATGTGCACCACGGCGCTGTACTCGGACGTCGTGCTGCCGACCGCGACCTGGTACGAGAAGGACGATCTCAACACCTCGGACATGCACCCGTTCATCCACCCGCTGTCCAAGGCCGTGGACCCGGCCTGGGAATCGCGCAGCGACTGGGACATCTTCAAGGGCATCGCGCGCACCGTCAGCGCGCTTGCGCCGGGCGTGCTCGGCGTCGAGCAGGATGTGGTGCTGGTGCCGACCCAGCACGACACTCCGAGCGAACTCGCCATGCCACTGGACGTGCGCGACTGGAAGAAAGGCGAATGCGAACCCGTCCCGGGCAAGACCATGCCGTCGATCGCGGTGGTCGAGCGCGATTATCCGAACCTGTACAAGAAATTCACCGCGTTGGGGCCGCTGCTCGACAAGCTTGGCAACGGCGGCAAGGGCATCAACTGGAACACGCAGGACGAGGTTAAATTCCTCGGCGACCTCAACCACCGCGTGCGCGAGGAGGGCGTGAGCCAGGGCCGACCGCGCATCGAAAGCGCGATCGACGCCGCCGAAGTGGTGCTGCACCTGGCGCCCGAAACGAACGGGCACGTTGCGGTCAAGGCGTGGGCGTCGCTCGGCGAATTCACCGGCCGCGAGCACACGCACCTGGCCGTGGGCAAGGAACACGAGGCGATCCGCTTCCGCGACATCCAGGCGCAGCCGCGCAAGATCATCTCCAGCCCGATCTGGTCGGGACTGGAAGACGAGCACGTCAGCTACAACGCCGGCTACACGAACGTGCACGAGTTGATACCGTGGCGCACGCTCACCGGGCGCCAGCAGTTCTACCAGGACCACCAGTGGATGCGCGCCTTCGGCGAAGGCTTCATGCAGTATCGCCCGCCGGTCGACACCAAGACCATCGCGCCGCTCAAGGACCGCAGGCCGAACGGCCACACCGAGATCGTGCTCAACTGGATCACCCCGCACCAGAAGTGGGGCATCCACAGCACCTATTCCGACAACCTCATCATGCAGACGCTCTCGCGCGGCGGGCCGATCGTGTGGATCAGCGAAACCGACGCGCGCGCGGCCGGCATCGAGGACAACGACTGGATCGAGCTGTTCAACATCAACGGCGCGATCGCGGCGCGCGCGGTGGTGAGCCAGCGCGTCATGCCCGGCATGGCGATGATGTACCACGCGCAGGAACGCATCATCAACATGCCCGGGTCCGAAATAACCGGCACCCGCGGCGGCATCCACAACTCGGTCACGCGCGTGGTGGTCAAGCCCACGCACATGATCGGCGGCTACGCCCAGCTCGCCTACGGCTTCAACTACTACGGCACCTGCGGCACGAACCGCGACGAATTCGTGATCGTGCGCAAGATGGAGAAAGTCGATTGGCTCGACGGCGAGCCTGTGCCGGGCGGCGCGAAGGAGGTGGCGTGATGAAAGTGCGTGCGCAAATCGCGATGGTGCTGAACCTCGACAAATGCATCGGCTGCCACACCTGCTCGATCACCTGCAAGAACGTGTGGACCAGCCGCGAAGGCGTGGAATATGCCTGGTTCAACAACGTCGAGACCAAGCCCGGCGTCGGCTACCCGAAGGAATGGGAAAACCAGGACAAGTGGAACGGCGGCTGGGTGCGTGCGAAGTCCGGCAAGCTGGTGCCGCGCGCCGGCGGACGCTGGCGCCTGCTCGCCAAGATCTTCGCCAATCCGGACCTGCCGCAGATCGATGACTACTACGAGCCGTTCGATTTCGACTACCAGCACTTGCACGAGGCGCCGGACGGCAAGCACCAGCCGACCGCGCGGCCGCGTTCGCTGATCAGCGGCGAACGCATGCAGAAAATTAACTGGGGCCCGAACTGGGAGGAAATTCTCGGTACGGAATTCGCCAAGCGCAGCAAAGACAAGAACTTCGACAACGTGCAGAAGGAAGTCTACGGCGCGTTCGAGAAGACCTTCATGATGTACCTGCCGCGCCTGTGCGAGCACTGCCTGAATCCGGCGTGCGTGTCGGCGTGCCCGTCCGGCGCGATCTACAAGCGCGAAGAAGATGGCATCGTCCTGATCGACCAGGACAAGTGCCGTGGCTGGCGTATGTGCGTGTCGGCCTGCCCGTACAAGAAGATCTACTACAACTGGAAGAGCGGCAAGTCCGAGAAGTGCATCTTCTGCTATCCGCGCATCGAGATGGGCGAACCCACCGTGTGCTCGGAAACCTGCGTCGGCCGCATCCGCTACCTTGGCGTCATGCTCTACGACGCCGACCGCATCCAGGAAGCCGCCTCGGTGCCGTCGGAAAAAGACTTGTACCAGGCGCACCTGGACATCTTCCTCGATCCGTTCGATCCGAAGGTGATCGAGGCGGCGCGCAAGGAAGGCATCCCGGACAACTGGCTGGACGCGGCGAAGAAATCGCCGGTCTACAAGCTCGCGATCGACTGGAAGCTGGCGCTGCCGCTGCATCCGGAATACCGCACCCTGCCGATGGTGTGGTACGTGCCGCCGCTGTCGCCGATCCAGTCGGCGGCCGAACGCGGCCGCGTCGGCATGAACGGCGAGTTGCCGGACGTGGCTTCGCTGCGCATCCCGGTGCGCTACCTGGCCAACCTGCTGACCGCCGGCGACGAGCGCCCCGTCGTGCGCGCGCTCGAACGCATGATGGCGATGCGTGCCTGGCGCCGGGCCATGAATGTCGATGGCGTCGAGGACCGCGCCGTGCTCGAGCAGGCTGGGCTGACCGTGGCCCAGGCCGAGGACATGTACCGTTACCTCGCCATCGCCAACTACGAGGACCGCTTCGTCATCCCGACCGCCCACCGCGAATACGCGAACGACGCGTTCGGCGAACGCGGCGGTTGCGGCTTCAGCTGGGGCAACGGCTGCGGCGGCGATTCTCCCGCCGATCTGTTCAGCCAGCGCAAGACGACCACCTATGCCGTGCATCCGAACCGCCAGGAAAAACAGGAGGTGGTCGAATGAGCTGGCTGAAACTCGTTGGCGTGCTGATGGATTATCCGCAGGATGAACTGTGGCAGCACGGCGGGGAATTGCTCGAGGCGGCCGACGATCCGATCCTTCCCGCGCCGCGCCGTGCCGCGCTGGCGGACTTCGTGCGCGAGCTGCTCGCGGCCGATCCGCTGGAAGCGCAAGAACGCTGGCTGGCGATGTTCGACCGCGGCCGCTCGATGAGCCTTTTGCTGTTCGAGCACATCCACGGCGAATCGCGCGACCGCGGCCAGGCCATGGTCGATCTGGTTGCGGCCTATCGCAAGAACGGCTTCGAACTGGCAGCGAAGGAACTGCCGGATTACCTGCCGCTCGTTCTCGAATACCTGAGCCAGCGTCCGCCCGAGGAGGCGCGCGATTGGCTGCACCATGTCGGCCACATCGTCAGCCTGCTCGCCGCGCGCGCGACCGAACGCGGCAGTTCCTACGCGCTGCTGTTCGAGGTCCTGGCCGAGTACGCGGACGCGAAATTCGATGCCGGGGTGTTGCGCCGGCGCGCGCGCGAGGAGCCGCGCGACGACACCGCCGAGGCCATGGACCGCGTCTGGGAAGAAGAAGCGGTGCGCTTCGGCGCCGAGATGCCGAAAGACGATTGTTCGCCAAACGGCCGCGCACCCGAGCGCGACGCGGCCAGCCGACAGGTGCAGCCATGAGTTACGTCGATTTCCTGGGTTTCCAGATCTATCCCTACATCGCGCTGGCGGTATTCCTCATCGGCAGCTGGGCGCGCTTCGACCGTGCCATGTACACCTGGCGCACGGGCTCGAGCCAGCTGCTGTCCAGCCGCGGCATGCGCATCGGCAGCAATCTCTTCCACGTCGGCATCCTCGTCGTGCTCGCCGGCCACGTGGTCGGGCTGCTGACGCCGCACTTCGTGTACGAGATTTTCATCACCGCGCACCAGAAGCAGATCCTGGCGATGGTCGTCGGCGGCGTATTCGGCGCGATCTGCCTCGTCGGCTTGCTGATCCTGCTGGCGCGGCGCCTGTTCAATCCGCGCGTGCGCGCTACCGGCACGTTCGGCGATACCTTGATCCTGGTATTGCTGCTCGCGCAGCTGCTGCTCGGCCTGTATACGATCGTGCTGTCCAGCCACCACATGGACGGCAGCGTCATGATCGTGCTGGCCGAGTGGGCGCAGCACATCGTCACCTTCCGTGGTGGCGCCGCCGATTTCGTCGCCGGCGTGGATTGGGTCTACAAGGCGCATATCTTCCTCGGCATGACGCTGTTCCTGCTCACGCCGTTCACGCGCCTGATCCACATCTGGAGCATCCCGGTCAGTTACCTGTGGCGGCCCTATCAGGTCGTGCGCCGGCGCCAGCCGACGCTCAACTACGGGCCGCGCACGCCGTGACGATGCACGCCGGCCGCGAAATCCCCGTCACCGTCATCGATTCGGGCGAATCGGTGGCGGCCGAGGCGCACGCGCACCACCACGCGCACGCCGACGAGGGCCCGCGCAGCCTTGGCAGCGCACCGCCGTGCTACCTGCACGTCGGCGACACCGCCATCGACGAAGCGGCGATCGCGCAGGAAATGCAGCATCACCGCGACGCCGATCCGCATCGCGCGCGCAATGCCGCCGCGCGCGCGCTGGTCGTGCGCGAAATGTTGCGGCGCGAAGCCGAGCGCCTCGGCATCGACGCGGAAGCGGAAAGCTGCGACGGCGAAACAGCGGAAGAAACCGCGATCCGCGTGCTGATCGAGCGCGAGATGCCGGTGCCGGCGCCGAGCGCGGAAGCGTGCCGGCGCTACTTCGAGAGCAACGCACAACGCCTGCGCCAGCCCGATCGCCTGCGTGTGCGCCATATCCTGCTGGCCGCCGCACCGGACGATGCGGAGGCCAGGCTCGCGGCGCGCACGCGTGGCGAGGCATTGATCGGCGAACTGCGCGCGCATCCGGAACGCTTCACTGAATTCGCGCAGCGCCACTCCGCGTGTCCGTCGCGCGACGACGGCGGCGAACTGGGCTGGATCGAACGCGGCGACACGGTGCCGGAATTCGAGCGCCAGTTGTTCATGCTCGCGCCGGGCCTGGCCGGGCTCACCGTCGAGACACGCTACGGCCATCACGTGGTGCAGGTGGACGAGATCGTGCGCGGCACGCCGCTGACGTTTGGCGAGGCCGAGGCGAAGATTGCCGCGTACCTGGAAACCCAGGCGCGGCAGAACGCGATCCGGCAATACCTCACCATCCTTTCCGAACGCTACGGCGTGCGCGGCCTTGAGCATTTCGAGAACTGACCGCCCGCGCACACCGACTCCCCTCCGACGAGCGCCCACCGATCATGACGACCACCACCATCGACGTGACCCCCGCGCAACGCGCGCGTGCCTTGTGGTTGAGCACCTTTGCCTTTGCCGTGTGCTTTGCCGTCTGGGTGATCTTCTCGATCATCGGCGTCGAGCTGAAGAAGGAACTCGGCCTGTCCGACACCCAGTTCGGCCTGCTCGTGGCGACGCCGATCCTGACCGGCTCCATCAGCCGGCCGCTGCTCGGCATTTGGTCCGAAATGATCGGCGGCAATCGCGTGTTCGCGCTGGCAATGCTGGTCGTGGCCGGATTCACGTTCGCGCTGCCGTTCGCGCATTCGTATCCGGTCCTGCTGCTGCTCGGCCTGGGCCTCGGCCTCGCCGGCGGAACCTTCGCGGTGGGCGTGGTGTACGTGTCGGCCTGGTACCCGCGCGAACGCCAGGGCACGGCGCTCGGCCTGTTCGGGATCGGCAACGTCGGCGCCGCGGTGACGAGCTTCGGCGCGCCGCTTCTGCTGACGGTCATGGATTGGCGCCAGGTCGCGGACATCTATGCGCTCGCGGCACTGGTGACGGCGGTCTTGTACTTCCTGTTCGCGCAGGTCGACCCCCTGACCCGCGGCCGCGCCAGCGGCGGCCGCAGCGCCTCGCTTGCCGAGCGCCTGGCGCCGCTGAAGAACCTGCAGGTGTGGCGGTTCTCGCTGTACTACTTCCTCGTCTTCGGCGGCTTCGTCGCGCTGGCCTCGTGGCTGCCGCGCTACTACATGGGTGTGTACAAGGTCGATCTCGCCACCGCCGGCATGCTCGCCGCCAGCTTCGGGCTGCCGGCCACGCTGTTCCGCGCGATCGGCGGCGCGCTTGCGGACCGCTATGGCGCGCGACGCATGATGTACATCTCGTTCTCCGTGTGCATGGTCGGGCTGTTCCTGCTTTCGTATCCGGCCACGCACTACGTGATCGACGGCATCCGCGGACCGATCGCGTTCACGATCGCGCCGAGCATGCTCGAGCGCGCCGCGGTGCTGTTCCTGCTCGGCGTGGTGATGGCGTTTGGCATGGCCGCGGTGTTCAAGCACATCCCCAGCTATTACCCGCAGCATGTCGGCGCGGTCGGCGGCGTGGTCGGCATGATTGGTGGCCTCGGCGGCTTCTTCCTGCCGATCGCGTTCGGCGTGATGAACGACCTGGTCGGCATCTGGAGCAGCTGCTTCATGCTCCTGTTCGTGATTGCCCTGACCAATCTGCTGTGGATGCATTTTGCGATCCTGCGCATGAACCGCACGCGCCACCCGCAACTCAAGGCCGACACCGACCTTCCGGAAATCATGGCCGTGCGCGACGCCGTGCTGCGCGCACGGGAGGCCGCGGAAGCGGCGAGCAAGGCCGCGCATGAAGCCGCCATGGCGGCACGCAAGCTGGTCGGCGCGGGTTGAGGCAAGCGGCACGCAGGTGACGCACCTTGCCGAGCCATCCGCGCGGCGTCGCCAGCTTGGCCGCTCGCGTACCTACACAAGCACCGACCTGCCCGCGCGCCTGCGGCGCTGGCATGCGCCGCGCGCGAACCGCTGGGTACGCATTCTTGTCGATGCCGGCGCGTTGGACGTGGAATGGCTCGACGCTGACGGAATAACGGCCGAGCGACTCAAACACGGCAGTTCGCGCTGGATCGAACCCGGCCTGCGCTGGCGCATTGCGGACAGCGATGCATCGACGCAATTCCGGCTCGAAGTCCATGCCGACGAATCCAGTGCCGCCGCTGCACCACAACCGCTGCGCGCTGCGCTTCTGGACGATGCGCCAGTGATGCAGGTTGACGACGCGGTCGCGTTCACGCGAGTGCTTGCCAACCTGGAACCGGGCACGCACAATCGGGTGCGCAGCAGTTTCGATTTCAGCGAGGCACTGCGTGAAGCCATGCGCGCCAGCGGCGATACGCTGTGCTGGCACCCGCTGCATGACGCTGATGGCGAACGCGTTGCCTTGATCTCGCGCTCCGCACAAGCCATCGGCCTGCCCGAATACCTGGGCCTCGATCACGCCGTGATCGAGGCGGCGCTCGCCGGCGCCTTGCGCGGAAACATCGAACACATGCGCTGGCTGCGCAGCGCTTTGGCGCGACACCTGTGGATCGAGGAAGACGTGCTGTTTCCGGCGTATCTTGCCGCCGGCGGCAATGCCGGATGGGTGCGCGGTTTGCACAACGAGCACCAGCATCTGCGCGCGGCGCTCGAACACCTGGAGGAACCGGCCTCGCAACGCCGCTTTCTGCTGCTGCTCGACGGTCACGACGAGAAGGAGGAACAGATCGTGTATCCGGACATCGCCATGCGACTGGGTGCAAGGCTGGGTGATTTGTCCCGGCAGATCATGGGCACGGGCGTGATTGAGCCTTCATCCACAGCCAATGAAGGTTCCAGGCCCGAAACTGCGTAACAGGCAGCAACCCAATGGTGGAGCCA
This sequence comes from Lysobacterales bacterium PRO7, assembly GCA_021404785.1. Classification (GTDB taxonomy): domain Bacteria; phylum Pseudomonadota; class Gammaproteobacteria; order Xanthomonadales; family Rhodanobacteraceae; genus Rudaea. The sequence continues at coordinate 45,248 of QWHH01000001.1, read as the reverse complement.
TCCATGAAACGCCTTTTTCGCCCGATTCCCCTGCTTGTCGCATGCGTGCTGTTGCCGCAGGCACATGCCGATATCCTGATCGGTAGCTTCAGCGGCGATATCAATGTGCGCCGCCCTATCCTGAGTTTTGCCGACGCTGCCAACGGCGATACGGCGCCGCTGCGGGTCATGGGTGGCGCGACCAGTGGCCTGATCGAACCGGTGGCGGGCGTTTACGAAGGCGACGAGAACGTCATCTATGTCGCCGATTTCCGCGGCCAGTCGATCAGCGTTTTTTCCGCATCCAGCACCAATGGCGATCCCGCGCCGCTGCGTGCAATCGGACCGACCTACGTGAGCCAGGCGCGCAGTGTCGCCGTGGATACGGCGCATGATGAGTTGTTCATCGTCAGCAGCTGCTGTTTCAAGGTATTCGACCGCAACGCCAGCGGCGATGTCTCCTTCAAGCGTTTCGTGCAATGGGGCGGCTTGTCCGGCAGCGTGACGCAACAGAATTTTCCGACCAGCATCGTCTACATGCCTGCCACCGACGAAGTCGCCGAGACGGATACCGACAGCGCTTCGCCCTACACACCCAAGGTCCTGGTATTCAATCGCACCGATAGCGGCAATGCGGCGCCCAAGCGCGTCATAAAGGGCGCGAGCACGCTGTTGGGCAACTACGCCGGTGCGCTCGCCTACGACGCACCCTCGCGCAAACTGTTCGTCGGCGCCTACACCACCAATCCCGACAACAGCCATTCCGCACGCATCGTGGTGTTCGACGACATGGCCAACGGCAACGTGGTACCTTTGCGCACCATTGCCGGTTCGCTTACGGGTCTGGAATTGGCGGCCACCAGTTCGATTGGTGGCGTCGCCATCGACCCCGAGCGCCAGCGCCTGATCGTTTCGATTTCCGACTACGCGACGGCGGCCAACGGCAAGCTTCTTGTCTTCAGCCTGAGCGCAAATGGCAACGTGGCGCCGCTGCAAACCATCGCTGGTCCGCAGGCGAGTTTCCAGACCAGCCTTGGCACACCGATCTGGATGTTGTCCGATCGCATCTTCCGCAACGGCTTCCAATAGCCGAACGCGCGCCCGGAGAACAGGCGTGCCTGCCGACAGCCCCGGTCATGTCCGTTCGGCAGGTGGACCCGTTCGCGCCGCGCGATCGAGCAAGATGGCCAGATCGGCATCCTTTTCCTGCCACAGGCCATTGAGCCAGCGCTGGAAACGGACACGGTATTCGCGGTCGTTCTGGTAATCGCCCTGCGTCATTTCTGCCGGAATCGGACGCTGGCGCACGTGCACACGTACCTCGGGGATGCGATCGGTGAACAAATCCGCCATCGTCGGTGCGCCGACCGGATAGGCAATGCTTACGTCGAGGATCGCGTGCAAGCCATCGCCCATCGCGTTGAGTACGAACGCGATACCGCCGGACTTGGGCTTGAGCAGGTGTTGGTAGGGCGACTTCTGTGCCGCGTGCTTGGCCGCGCTGAAGCGCGTGCCTTCGGCGAAATTCATGATCGCCACGGGAATGGCGCGGAATTTTTCGCAGGCGCGCCGGGTGGCCTCGACGTCGCGGCCGGCGAGTGCCGGATTGCGCGCGATCTGCTTGGGCGTGTAGCGGCCCATGAACGGAAAATCCAGCGCCCACCACGCAAGTCCCAGCAATGGCACCCAGAACAACTGGCGCTTGAGGAAGAAGCGCAGCAGCGGAATGCGCCGATTGAACAGCTTTTGCAAGACCAGGATATCCACCCAGCTTTGATGATTGGCGAGCACGAGGTAGTGGCCGTCGATGCGCAGGTCCGCTTCCTCGTGCACCTGGAACCGGGTGTGCGTGAATGCGTCGATCATCGCGTTGTTGACGCCGATCCAGCTTGCGGCGATGCCGGTCAGCAACGGATTGGCCGCCACGCGCACGCGCGCGAACGGCAGCACGGCCTTGACCAGCGCGACCGCGAACAGAGGCAGCACGTGCAACAGCGTGCTGAGCGCGATCAGCAATGGCAGCACGGTGAGACGGATCAGGCGCATGGCCGCTGATTGTGCAGCATCGCGCGTCAGCGCGCCCGCAATTGCACAAGATCGCCGGCGCGATCAACGGCGAGAAAGCGTGCGATGTGCCCACCCTTGATCTGTTCGACCATCATGCGCAACGGCTGCACGGCCTCGTCGGTGTTCGGCGCATGCCCGCCACGACCGGACATGGCGGCCACGAACACGATGTCCCAGTGCTGGCCGGTGCGTTCGGACTCGGTGCACAGCGCGGGAAAATCCGTGATCTCGTCCGCGAGTTTGTCCACGCACACCACCGGCGCCAGTGCACCGCCTTCGCCGCGCTCGAACTGCGCGCGCTCGGCGGGCGTCGCGTCGAGCGGCAATTCGGCGGCGGTAAACACCAGCAGCAGGCGTTGTGGTTCGGTTTCGGCGCGCGCGGCGGCAAGCAAGTCGGCGAAGTTCTTCATCGGCGGCGGCATTGACAGTGTCGGATGATGGCCCGCGAGTTTAACGGGTCAGACGCGGCACGCGTTGATGCAAGTCATGCAGGCGGCGCCAGCAACTCCCGCCGCAAGGCGCGCAGCTGCCCGACGAACAACAACACCCATGCCAGGAGTCCCGCCCCGAACATGAAGTGCGGCAACCATCCGAGAAAGCCCAGATCCATCGCCTGCATCATGCGCAGCGTGGCCACCGCGTACATGCCCAGCGGGAACACCGCGCCCCAGTACATCGGATCGTAAGTGAACGGAAAGCGGCGGAAGACGTGACGCCAGATCGCCAGCACCAGCAACATCGGGATCCACCACGTGCCGGTGGCCCAGTAGAACACGGTGAAGCCCTTGATGAACGGCAGCATCGAGTCGAGAAATGGCGCGTGCGGGGAGTTCAGGATCAGCAACGAACCGGCCAGCGTCGAGATCGCCATCGCACCCATGTTGATCCAGTACGGCGGCGACAGGTCAGCTGGCGAAAACTCGAAAAACGTGTAGCGGTAGAAGATCAGCGACATCATCCAGATGTAGAGCATGCCGCCCCACAGCCACATCGACAGGGCGAAAAAATTGAGTTCCACGCGCAGTGGCTGGCCCACCTGCGCGGCGATCAGTGCGGCCAGTACCGCCATCGACTGCGTCGCCACCACCGCCAACAGCCAGCCGCCATTGATGCCGCGATCCAGGCTCGGCTTGGGCCGCTTGACGGTAAGCACGGTGAAGATGGTGTAGGTCAGTCCGATCCAGGCGACAAGGCCGAGGACACCGAGCGCGGCGGCCACGAACAGGTTGCCGCCAATGAGAAGCGACTGGCTGGCCAGGATCGAACAGGCGGCGATGAAAGTGAAGAAACCCGGCGCGCGCAAATGGTCGAAAAGATCGTCGATGACGAGCCGGAAATGCCAGCACAGGCGCAACAAGGCGAGCACGCAGATGACCGCGAAGAAGCCCCAGTTCAGCACGAACATGGCCTGGGCCAGCGCCGGCAGATTCATCAGGTGCGCGGCGAGCGACAGGATACCGGTGGCCATCACCATGCTGAAATAGCCCGGCGACATGGTCGTGACCGAATCGCGCAGGCGTTGCGGCAGGCTCGATGGCGTCATTGTGTGCGGCCGAAAGTGTTGGAGTGCAGCGTCCGCCCGGTCGCGGGCGCCGTGCATTGGGGATGAGCCGCGAGCGTAGCCCACAACGCATCGACGCGCTTCTCCACGCCTGCATCGGGCCGGATCGGCCGGCCCCAGTCGCGCGCGGTTTCGCCGCGCCACTTGTTGGTCGCGTCGATGCCGAGTTTCGAGCCGAGCCCCGCGACGGGACTGGCGAAGTCGAGGTAATCGATCGGCGTGTTCTCGACCAGCATCGCGTCGCGCGCGGGATCCACGCGCGTTGCCAGCGCCCAGATCACCTGCGACCAGTCGCGCGCATCGATGTCGTCGTCGACCACGATCACGAACTTGGTGTAGGTGAACTGGCGCAGGTACGACCACACGCCCATCATCACGCGGCGCGCGTGGCCGGCGTACTGCTTGCGGATCGACACGACCGCAATGCGGTATGAACACGCTTCCGGCGGCAGATGAAAATCGACGATCTCCGGAAACACCTTCTGCAGGATCGGCACGAACACTTCGTTGAGCGCCATGGCGAGAACGGAAGGTTCGTCGTGCGGCGCACGGCCCATGTAGCTGCCCTGGTAGATCGCGCCGCGGCGCAAGCGCATGTGCTCGATGGTGAACACCGGAAAACGATCCTGTGCGTTGTAGTAGCCGGTGTGGTCGCCGAACGGGCCTTCGAGCGCGGTGTCGTCGGGATGGATGAATCCTTCGAGCAGGATCTCTGCGCCCGCTGGCGCGTCGAGGCCGGTCATCTCGCTGCGCCACACGCGCGTGCGCTCGCCGCGCAACAATCCGGCGAATTCGTATTCGGACAAGGTGTCCGGCACCGGCGCGACTGCCGCCAGCAAGGTCGCCGGGTCCGTGCCGATCGCCACCAGCACCGGGAATGGCTTGTCCGGATGGGCCACACGCCAGTCGGCATAATCGAGCGCGCCACCGCGGTGCGGCAGCCAGCGCATGACCACCCGGTTTTTGCCAATCACTTGCTGGCGGTAGATCGCGATGTTCTGGCGCGGCTGGCGCGTGCCGCGCGTGACCACGAGGCCGAGCGTGATCAGTTTTCCGGCGTCGTCCGGCCAGCAATGCTGGATTGGCAGGCGCGCCAGATCGATGTCGCCGCACTCGACGGCTTCATCGAGGAAGCCCGCTTCACGCACGCGCTGCGGCGCGGCGTGCGCGAGCTGCGCCAGCTCCGGCCATTGCGCCAGCGCCTGGCGCAGATTCGACGGCCAGCGCGGCTCCTTGATCGACGCGAGCAAACGGCCGAGTTCGCGCAAGCTCGCCAGCGGGCGGTCGGCCATGGCCATCTCGATGCGGTTGCGATGTCCGAACAGGTTGCCCAGATGCGCATGCGCCGAACCGGCGATGGTTTCCATCAGCAATGCAGGGCCGCCTTCGCGCAAGGCGCGATGGCACAGTGCGGTGGATTCCAGATGCGGATCGACCGGCGCCGACACGCGCACGAGCTGGCGTTCGCGTTCCAGGCGCACGAGGAATCCGCGCAGGTCGTGGAAACTCACGGCGCGGATCCGGGAATGGACAGGCTGTCGTCGTCGGCCGCGGTCTGCAACCGGCGATGCACTGCATCGAGCATGCGACGCATGCCCTGGAATGAGGGCGGCGCCAGCATCACCGCGTCGTCGACGCCGACATCGATGAGTCCCTTGGCGACGAAGAACGCCATCACATGCGTACGCACGATCCGATCGCCCATCACGCCGGTGCCTGCTGCGCCACGCGCATTTCCACCGCCAGCGCCGCGGTGCAGCGCGCAAGGAATTCGAAATAGCCGTCGATGTAGCTGATGCCGTTCTCGCGATCGAGCAGATAGGGATTCATCAACGTGTGGCGCAGGATCATCAGCGACTCGCCCGCGCCCCCCGCATCCAGGCCAAGCGCACCGAAAATGCGCACGGCTTCGTCATCGCCGAGCAAATCGCGTGACAGCGTCGTTACCGAACCGAAGAATTCCTTGGTTTGCAGCGGCTGGCGCGCATCCGCGCGCAGCGTGTCATGCAGCCGTCGCATGAATGCGTTGGCGCGCACCAGTGAGCGATTGCCCTGCAGGTTGAGCGCGAGGCAGACCAGGTTGCTGTCCGGCGCGAACGGAACCAGCACATGCAGGCGGCCAGCCTGCTCCTGCGCAAAACCCAGTGCGCGCGCATAGAACGCCTCGGCTGAGAGGATGGTCGCGCGCGGCAGTCGGCCGAATTCGGCGTGATGCAGCGGCAGCACCTTGTGGGTCACGTAAACCGCCGCCGCGGCGGCGCCGGACTTGGAGCCTTCCGGGATGAACTGGCCAAGGCTGCGGTAACGCGCGAGGAAGTCGATCGGCGTTTGCGCATGGAACACGTAATCGGCGCGCTCGGCGAGCAGGGCCATCGCGCGGTGGTCGCGGCAGACGAACGCACCGGCGCCATACGGCAGGTAGCCGAGCTTGTGCGGATCGATCGTGACCGAATCCGTGCCGGCGAGCGCGGCGATGGCGGCGTGCACGGCCGGTGTCGGGAAGCGCGCAAACTCGGCCGTGACTTCCCCGCGCTGGCGCAGGCTGCCGTCCGCATTGCGGAACAGCGTGGCCAGATAGCCGCCCCAGGCCGCGTCGACGTGTACGGCGAAGTCGAGCCCGCGCGCGCGGCTGCGCTCGCGCGCGAGCAGCACGCCATCGATCGGGTCCACGGTGCCGTACTCGGTGCTGCCGAGCACGGCAACCGCCAGCAGCACCGGTTCGCGCCGGCGCGCGCAAGCTTCGAGGATGGCATCGAAGGCGTCGACGTCCAGGCGCATCCCGCGCGTCGGCACTGCGAGCAACTGGTCGCGGCCAAGGCCGAGCAGCTTGACGCCCTTGCTCCACGAATAGTGGGCGGTGGCCGGCGCCAGCACACACGGCACGCGCAGGTCCGGATGCGTGGCGAAAAAATCCGTGAGCCCGCGTTGCTCGATGCGCTGAGCTTCCACGGCGCCGTTCCAGCGCGCCCGCTGTGTCGTGGATTGCGCCGCGAGCCAGCGCTGCCAGCTTTCGAGCAACCCGATCGCTTCGTCGGCGCGCAGGTTGAATGCGCTCCAGTCGTCCGGTGGCAATTCGAGGTCGGGCACGCGCGCCGCACGCAGGGCGACCGGAAACGCCTTGAGCGACAAGGCCAGGCGCAGGGCCTGGTAGTTGGCCAGCGTGCCGCCGGAAGTCAGGTGACCGAACGCGCAGGCCGGTTGCGCGGGATCGTGCGGATACCCGAGCATGCGCGCGAGTTGCAGGCCGACCTGCACTTCCAGATCGACGGTGACGGGCGCGGCATCCTCGCTGACGTTGTTCGGGTTGTACGGCAACGTCAGCATCTGCGCCGCGAGTCCTGGCAGCAGCAGGTCGGAGGCCATGTGGCCGATGTAGCGCGGGCTGTGGAACGGCACCGACTTTTTCAGCGCGGCCGAAAGCTGGTGCAATTCGCGGCGCATGCGCGCCTCGAACGCGAGGTAATCCGGATGCTGCGCGGCCGCGGTGGGGATAGCCGGTGGATCCTCCGGATGGAAATTGCGCCGCCAGTAGACGTGATCGCGCAAAAACTCCACGACGAGTCTTTCCAACAACGCATCGTTTTCGCCATACGGGCCGAGAAAACACGCGGCAAGCGTGTGCCGATCGTTTCCGGCCACGAGCGTTTGCGCCAAATTCATTGATGCTTGCAAGTGCATGCGCGCAGCCTGTCACATGGCCTGCCACGCCGCCTTGATGCAGGTCATTCCTGCGCTGCAGCGAGTTCGCAAATCCCGAGGTCTGGTCAGGACTTCTGCTCGATTGCAATCACGCGCAATTCCTGCGTGCCGACATTGCGCACCGCACGCGGCGGCAAGGGCTGACCCCACACGACCGCGCCGGGTTCCGGATGCATGCCCGAAGTACGGCTGTCGAGCAGGACCTTGCCGTCGCGATCGATGCGCACGCAGTCACTCCAACTCAATACATGCAGCACCGCCGTCCAAGCGTGCTCGTGAATCGGCGGCGTCTTGCCGGGCGCCAACCGCGTGTCGAGCAGAACGACGTGATGATCGGGCGCCGCTGCCATCGCATCGAGCGAACCCGGTACATGCTTGTCGTACTCACTCATCGTGATTTCCTACTCGCAAACATATTCGCCCGCTGGATTTTTCTTGCAGTCGTCCGGCGCGCCGTACTTGTCCCACAACTCGAAAAAGCCCTGCTCCCTCAGGAACGCAGGGAATTGCGGCAATGCGCGCATTGGCTTGCCGCCCCGGCTCCACATCAGCGCAAGGATATCGGTGTTGTCGCCGATGCGCGTCGTGCGCAGCAATTCCAGCGCCCGGCGGGTTTGGTCGAGCAAGGTCAGAACCACTGGAATCTGCCCGGACACCTGCGCATGTGGCTTGGCCAGGTACGCGTCGAGCACGGCTATCGCGCGCGTTTTCGCGGCGACATCGCCGAACATGCCGGCGGCGAGGATCTCCGGGCTGCCGGGCGGCAGCTCGCGCAACAGGTTGCGCGCACCATCGGACCATTGCCGGATCGCTGTCGCCGCATCGCCTCGGTCGAAAGCGATCCAGGCCAGCTCGCGGTCGGCAATCGACAGACCGGTGGTGCGTGCGCGCGTGAGAAACTGTTCTGCATGATCCCGGTCGCCTGCGTAGTAGTACATGATGCCGCGCCAGCGCAACACGTTCGGCATCATCGGATCCACCGTGAGCGCGTGGTCTAGCAAGGCGGTGCCGCGCTTGCCGTAGCCGGTCTCGATCAGAGTCAGGCCGTACCAGAAATTGCTGGTGACATCGTCCGGATCCAGCCGCAGCGCCTGATCGAATTCTTCGCGTTCCTTGAGATGGCCGCCCCCCAGCGTGTTATAGGAAATACCCATTGCGGCGTGCGGTTCGGCCAGGGTCGGGTCGAGCGCGAGCGCAGCGTGTGCGTGCTCCAGCACCTGCGCGTGCGTTTGCGCCAGATCGACATCATTGTAGGAGCTCTGCACGACATACAGCGCGGCCAAACGCGAATGCGCGCGCGCGTAATTCGGGTCGAGCTGGATTGCTTGCTGCAGATCGGCAATTGCATCCGGGAAGCGCGGGCTGTCGCGGCGATCGAAGATGGCGGTCGCCTGCAGGTACAGCGAATACGCTTCCGGATTGGTGGTGGAAACCGGCACCAGGCGCGCCTTCTGTTCGCCCACCAGAGCGACTTTCAACTGATCCGTGATCGCGCGTGCGATGTTCTCCTGCAACTCGAACACGTCGGACAAGTCGCCGTCGTAGGCATGCGACCACAGGTGCGTGTCATCGGTGACGCGGATCAGCTGCGCAGTGATGCGCACCTTGTCGCCCTGCTGGCGCACCGAGCCTTCGAGGATGTTGGCCACGCCCAGCGCCTTGCCGATCGTGCGCAAATCTTCGTTCTTGCCCTTGTAATAAAACGAAGAAGTGCGACCGGCAACTTTCAGATCCTTCACTTGTGCCAACGCGTTGAGCAGTTCCTCGGACATGCCATCGCTGAAGTAATCCTGCTTCACATCGCCGCTCATGTTCACGAACGGCAACACGGCAATGGATTTTTCGGAGATCACCTCAGCTGGCGGATTCGTCTTTGCCGCCGACTGCGCCGCTGCCGGCACAAACGACGGTACCCGCGCAAAACGCCACAGCAAGCCACCGCCAATGGCCAGCAGCAATGCGAGGATGACCAGTTCCGTGCTGGTGACGCGCTGCGCGCCTTTCTCACCGTGATACCACGCAATCACCAACACGACGAAGAAACCGATCGCGAGCGCAAGGATCAACAGCTTTTCGAGCTGATCCGGCCAGCCGAAGCGTTGCGCGATCACGTCCAGCACTTGAATGAACGCGAATGCCGCGGCGATATAAGCCAGCGCCCACTGCACGAGTTTGCGTTCGCGCAGGCGTTGCAGCAGATCGGTCATGTACACATGGCCTTGCGGCAGTTGAGTTCGGTGATGAAATTCATGGCTTGTCCTGCGCGATGGCGCGCAGGTTCTCCATGAGTTCCCGGTTGTTGCCGGTGAGATCGAACAGGCGGGTCTCGAGGTCGGCGATGCGCAGGCGCAGGAACCGCACGATATCGGGATTGGCGCGCAGCGCTTGTGCGGATTTGGCGATATCCAGCGCGGACAGGCCGGTGCTGCAGGGATAATCGAGATTGCCCTGGATCGCCCCGTAGTCGCCGGGCAAGATGACGTGATCGCCGCAGTTCCTGGTCACCGCGCGCTGCACAACGTTCGGCAGGGTCATGCGGAACACTTCGCGATAGCGCGACTGCAGGCCCTCGCGCACCAGGTTGTCGAAGGTGGCAACGTTGTAGAGCGTCATCGCGGTCTCGCGCAGCTTGTCGTCGCGGATCAGGCCGATGTTCCCGGTCGAGATCAGCTCATCGAAGGTGGAACGGCGGCGGTTGGGCTGCCGGTATTGGGTGGCACGGTAGGCAGCGACAAGCAGGGCCTCGTCGGCCAGCGGCGTCTTGCCTTCCAGCGCCTCGACAGCGCGATTGGCATTGGCCAGCACTTCGCGGTTGTAGATGGTCAGAAACTCGTAGATCCAGTCCTCGCCGCGCAGGTCGGCCTTCAGGCGCGCGGTGAACACCACCGATTTTTGATCCTGTTCCCGATCCGCGTTCCAGTTCGAGGCCTGCATGCCGATGAACACGCCGAGCACGACGATAACCAAGTCGACGGCAATCATGGTCCAGTGCAGTTGCTTGAGATGCTCGGCAGCGCGGCGCAGGATCATGGCGACGTTCCGGTTGTCTTCAGCAGCGCCTGAAAGCGCGAATCTCCACGCAGGGGATCCCACAGCGGATCGCGCTTGAGCCGTTCGACCGACACCGACTCGCCCGCCGGCATCGCCAGCATCTGTTCCAGCAGATTGATCGCCTCGTCGGGCGCGCCGGCATGCGCGTCGATCTCGGCCAGTCCTTCGAGTTGGTAAATGCCGAAGTACTTGTCGTTGGCCAGCGGGAACACGTCGGTAGCGTGGCGCGCGTTTGCGATGGCCTGCGCATTGCGGCCGAGGCAAACCTGCACCCAGCTCATCTGCTGCAGAAGGCTCAGCGAGTCCGGCTGCTGCCGCAACTGTTCGCGCAACAACGGTTCGAGTGTTGCACATTCGGACTTTGCCGACTGCGCGTCGTTCGCGATGACCCTGATCGCCACGCGCGCGACCCGCCCGGTCAGACGCTCCGTATCGGTATCCTTTGGCGCTGAATCCCACTGCTTGAGCGCGGCGTCGAACTTGCGTTCGAACAAATCCGGGTACACGCGTGGGTTGACCAAGTGGTACACATCACCCGCCAACAATACGTAATACGAAATGCGCCAAGGCGGCTGTGGATCAAAGATTTTGCGTGCTCCGGCCACGTCGCCGAGTCCGAACAGGCGGACACGCATGAGGAAGTCAGTGCTGTTGGCATTGTCGGTGCTGATGGCGCGGGCACGCAGAAACTGTGTGTCAGCCTCCGGGTAGCGCCGCAGGATCGTTAGCGTCGTGCCGAATTCGGCGATATTGAGTTCATCGCGCGGCGAAATCGTGATAACCCGCTGCAACGACGCCTGCGCCTCGGGCCACTGCCCCAGGCGGCGATGGACGTAACCGATGCCCGCGAGCGCGTCGATATTGTTGGGCACTAGTTGCACAGTGCGTTCGAACTCCGCCATGGCCTCGGCGTAATGGCGCAGCCCCCAATAGTTGTAATAACCCAGCGCCGCATGCGCCGCGGGCAGCTCAGGCGCCAGCGCCAAGGCGTGATCGACCCAGGACTTGACCTCGGACATCCGCGCCGGGCTCAGACGTTGCGCAGTCCAATGCAGGCTCAGCTGGTTATAGGCGCGGCGCGCATAGGCTAGCGCGAAATTCGGATCGAGTGTGATCGCCTTCTGGAACTCGCTGTCAGCCGCTGCATAGTCCGGCGGGTTGGCGGTTTCCTGGGCCCGATACAGCAAAACTTCAGCACGCAAGTAACGATCGTAGGCCGCCGCGTTCGCGGTCGGCGCCTGCGCCAGCGCGCGTGCCTCCCGCGGCGATACCCGCGCCTTGAGCACGTCGGCGATCTGCTGCGCGACTTCGCTCTCGACCGCGAACACGTTCTCGAGCTTGCGATCGAACGTCTGCGCCCAAACGTGCGTGTCACTGCGCGCGTCAATCAACTGCACGTTGACGCGCACCGCGTCGCCGGCTTTTTGCACGCTGCCTTCGAGAATGTGCACGGCACCGAGTTCCGCCGCGACCGTTTTCAGGTTTTCCGGATGGCTCTCGTAACGCTTCGTCGATGTGCGCGAGATGACCTTCAGATCGGCGATGCCGGCGAGCCGCGTCAGGATTTCGTCCTGCATGCCTTCGGCGAAATAGGCATTGGCCTTGTCGTCGGAAAGACTGTCGAACGGCAAGACGGCGATGGATTTTTCCGGGGCTGCAGGCTGCTCGCGGACAGTCGTCGCAGGAACCGTGTTCGAGGCGCTCGTCGCGGCCTCGGGCGCACCCTGCGACATGCGCCACAACGCGCCGCCGCCGATCGCGAACAGCAACGCGAGGATCAGCAGCTCAACGCCGCTGACCCGCTGCGCGCCGCGCTCGCCGTGGTACCAGGCCAGCACCAGGGTCACGAAAAATCCGATCACCAGCGCGAGGATCAGCAACTTTTCGAGTTGATCCGGCCAGCCGAACCGCTGCGCGACGACATCGAGTACCTGGATCAGCGCGAACGCGAACGCCACATAAGCGAGCGCCCATTGCACGAGCTTGCGTTCGCGCAGGCGTTGCAGCAGGTCAGTCATGTGCTGCTTCCACGCACAGGTTCGAAGCAATTCATGCAGTCCCCCCGAATGGCTCGGGAGTATACCGTTATCGCATGGCGTCGCCGGGTTTATGCCGGCATTCGGGCCAATTCGCTTGCGGGCGGCAGACGCCAGTCGATTTCGTCAAGGCCATGCTCGCGCAGCCAAGTGTTCGCTCTTGAAAAATGGCCGCAGCCGATGAACCCTCGATGCGCGGACAAGGGCGAGGGGTGCGGCGCCTTGAGCACGAGGTGCCGGCGCGCGTCGATGAGCTTGCCCTTGGCCTGCGCATAGCTACCCCAGAGCAGGAAGACGAGGTTCTCGCGTTCGCGGTTCAGATGATCCACGACGGCATCGGTGAAGCCTTCCCAACCCTTGCCCTGATGCGATCCGGCCATGCCACGTTCGACGGTCAGCACGGCATTGAGCAGCAACACGCCTTGCCGCGCCCACGGCAGCAAACAGCCGTGATCCGGGCGCGGAATCGCCAGGTCGCGCTCGATTTCCTTGAAGATGTTTTCCAGCGACGGCGGCGCGGGCACGCCGGGCAGCACGGAAAAACACAGACCATGCGCCTGCCCGGGTCCGTGATAGGGATCCTGGCCCAGGATGACGACTTTCACGGCATCGAACGGCGTGGCGTCGAGCGCGGCGAAAATGTTTTTCGGCGCGGGAAAAATCGCCTTGCCGGCGCGAAGTTCGCCACGCAGGAATCCGGACAACGTCTGCATTTCCGCGCGTTCGAAATACGCGCCGACACGCGCCTTCCACGAAGGCTCGAGCTTGATCGCGTGTGCGCTCACGCCGCCGCGTTGCGCAGCTGTTCGCGCAGGTGTCGCGACACGCGCATCTGGAACAACAGCTTGGTGATGAGCAGGCGTTCCTCGATCGGTTTCTGCACGAGGTCGTTCGCGCCCGCGCGCAGCAGCGCGGCCTGGTTCTGCGGGTTGTCGTCACCGGTCATGATCAACACCGGCAACTGGCCCTTGGAATAGCCGAATTCGGTGCGGATGCGCTCGAGCAGGTCGCCGCCAGTGAGCTCGCCCTTCAGATTGACGTCGGAAAGCACGACGTCGCAACCGACGCGCCCCTGCACCATGCCGGTTTCCAGATGCGCGACCGCATCCTCGACGCTGGTCACGTGCAGCACGGTCAGGCCGTACTTTTCCAGCATGCGGCGTGTTGCCAGCGCGACCACGCGGCTGTCTTCGACGTACAGCACTTCGCCGCTGACCTGCGATTCGGGATGCACATAGCCGCGAATGAATGCGGACAGGGCATTGAAGCCCAGCGATTTGTCGAAGTAATCGGTGACGGCTTCGCCGAGTTCGCGGTTGACCAGGCGTTCGTTCACATCGCCGGATACGACGATGATCGGGATGTATGCCTGTGGCGAATGCTCGCGAATGTAACGGGCCAGTTCCAGGCCATCCATGTCGGGCAGGCGCAAAGCGGTGGTGACCAGATCCACGACGCCTGCTTCGAGCTGTTTTTTCGCTTCCGCGCCGTTTTCGCACGCAAGCACGGTGACGCCGGGCAGATCGGCCTTGAGCATCTGTTCAATCAGGCGACGCACGACCTTGGAGCCATCCACCACCATCACCCGCGGGGTATCGCTGGAAATATGGCGGGTGAGGGCGACGTCGGCCATGGCAGTTATCTCGGCAAACCCTGCGCGATATGGCGCGACGCGGCGAAGAAAGCGCCAAGCCAGCCGAGCGCAGCGCTGGCCACGAGGACGATCATCGCCTGCAAAAGACTCAGGCCGTGCACGGCAAAGGCGTGTTCATACGCCACCGCCAATCTGCCCAGAGGCACGGCGAGAATTGCTTGCACGATTGCGATCAGCATCAGGCTCAACATTCCTGCAAACGTACCGTACCAGAGGCCGGAATACAAAAACGGCCGGCGCACGAAACCGGCGTCGGCGCCGAGCAACTGCATCACTGCGATCTCCTCGCTGCGCCCGGCGATGTCCAGGCGCACCGTATTGCCGATCACGAGCAACGCCGCCAGCGCGAGCAACCCGGCCAGCACCTGCGCACCGCGCAGGCCCAAGCCCAGGATCGCGTTCAGGCGCTGCCGCCATTGCGCATCGTACTGCACCTGATCCACGGTCGCCTCGTCGCGCAATTGCGCAACAAATGCATCCGGATCGCCGCGTGGATCGATGATCAGCACTGCCGGCAAGGGATTGTAGTGCAAAACCTTCAGGGCATCGGCGAAGCCGGAGCGCTCGCGGAACTCATCCAGACCCTGCTCGGGCGTCTTCACCGCGACCGAGATCACGTCCGCCCTCGCGCGCAGGCGCACGGCAAGCGCCTGCACGGCGTCGGCCTTCGTATCCGGCTTCAGAAACGCGCTGATCTGGCTCGCTTCGCCGACATCGCCGGCAAGGCCGCGCGCGTTGTCGACCAGCAGCCAGAACAGCAGCGGCAAGGCCAGCGCGAAACCGAGTACGGCGAGCGTCAACGCCGTTGCCCAGGGCCGCGCGGCGAGGCGGCCGAGGCTCGAAAACAGACTGTACAGATGCTGTTCGCGCCAGGCGCGCAGCGAGAAACCGCCACGCGGTTCTGGGGCGGCAGGCTTTACGCGATTCTTCTCGATGCGGCGGTTCATGGCCCGATGTTGTGAGGCTTGAAATCGTCGATCAACTTGCCGTGATCGAGCACCAGCACGCGCTTGCCCATGCGCTTGACCAGCGGCAGGTCGTGACTGGCAATCAGCACCGTGGTGCCGACCTGCTCGAACTCGCCGAACAGCGCCATGATCTCGGCGGCGAGTTGCGGATCGAGGTTGCCGGTCGGCTCGTCCGCGATGAGTACCGGCGGCTTGGCGACGATCGCGCGCGCGATGCCCACGCGCTGCTGCTCGCCCGCCGACAGCATCGACGGCGCGGATTTTTCGCGATCCAGCAGGCCGACCTTGTCCAGCGCCGCACGCACGCGTTTGGCGATTTCCTCGCGCGGCGCGCCGGCAATGACGAGCGGCAGCGCGACGTTGTCGAACACGCTGCGGTCGAGCAGCAGGCGGTGGTCCTGGAACACCATGCCCACACCGCGACGTACGCGCGCAATGCCGCGCCGGCGCACGGACCCGAGATTGCGGCCGTGCACCGTGACCTGCCCGCGCGTAGGCCGTTCGAGCAGGGCGACGAGGCGCAAAAGTGTACTTTTGCCAGCGCCGGAATGGCCGGTGACGAAGGCCAGCTCGCCGGCGCCGAGCGCGAAGCTCAGATCGCTCAGCGCATCATGGCCATTCGGATAGCGTTTGCCGACGCGATCGAACGTGATCATTTGACCATCTGGTTCATGTCGAAGATAGGCAGCAGGATAGCGAGAACAATGAACAACACCATCGCACCGACGAGCAAGATCACGAGCGGGCCGAGCACGGACGTGAGCGTGGTCAGCCAGCGATCGAGTTCGCGCTGCTGCTGGTTCGCGGCCTCGTCGAGCATGTGTTCGAGCTCGCCGGCACGTTCGCCACTGGCGATCAGGCGCAGCGCGACTGGCGGAAAGTAGCCCGATTCGCCGAGCGCGCGCGAGAAGTTTCCGCCTTCACGCACCTTCAACGCCGCGCGCCTGACCGCCGCGCGCATCGGCAGGTTCGGCATCACCTGTGCGCCAATGTGCAGTGCATCGAGCAGCGGCACCGCGCTCGCGGTGAGCAAGGCCAGCGTGCGCGTGCAGCGCGCGGTGTTCGCCGCGCGGATCAATCCGCCCACGAGCGGTATGCGCAGCAGGATTTCGTGCCAGCGATAGCGCATTCGCTCGACGCGCAACGCGAAGCGTCCACCGATTGCGGCGAGCACGACCACGATCAGCAATAGCCAGCCCCAGGATTTCACGAACGCCGACAACGCGAGTAAAACGCGCGTCGGCAGCGGCAACGCCTGGTGCATCTGGGTGAACACACCAACGATCTGCGGAACGACGTAGGCAAGCAGTCCCGTTATCACCGCGATCGCGACAAGCGTGAGCAACAACGGATACGCCAGCGCCGCCCAGACTTTCTGGTTGAGCGCATCGCGCGCTTCGGAATAATCGGCGAGCCGCGCCAACACCTGATCGAGTTTGCCGGATTGCTCGCCGGCGGCGATCGAGGCGCGGTAGATTTCCGGAAAACTTTCTGGCGACTCGGCCAGGCCCGCCGCGAGGCTCGATCCTTCCATGACTCTTGCGCGCAGGCTCACGACCAGCGTGCGCGCACGCACATCGTCGTTCTGTTCGGCCAGCGCAGCGAGCGCCTCGTCCACCGGCAAGCCAGCCTTCAACAAGGTCGCAAGCTGGCGCGTGAGCAGCGCGAGTTGCGCGCCGCTCAATCCGCGCCGGAACAATGCGTGCTGTTCGCGCGCCGGCGTCACCGGCGTGACTTCCAGCGGATTCAGGCCTTCATCGCGCAAGCTCGTGCGCACGCCGCGCGCGGTGTCGCCCTGCATGACGCCGCGCCGGGTCTTTCCAGCGGCGTCGAGGGCTTGGTAGGCGAAGGCGGGCATGCCGCCAGTTTACGTCAGGCGCCGCCCGCGAGCTTGCTCCTGCGAATGCCGTAGGCGAAATAAATGACCAGCCCGATGGCCACCCAGAGCAGGAACACCATCCACGTCACGGCGGCCAATTCCGACAGCAGCCAGATCGAGAAAAGGATTCCGATCAGCGGTACCGCCGGCACCCACGGCGTGCGGAACGAGCGCGGCAGGTCTGGTTTGCGCCGGCGCAGCACGATCACCGAAGCGCAGATGACGATGAACGCCGAGAGCACGCCGATGTTGACGAGCTTGGCGACCTCGCCGATCGGGAAGAATCCGGCGACCAGCGCCGTGAACGCGCCCAGCGCCAGCGTCGTGCGGTGCGGCGTGCCGTAGCGCGGATGCGTGTGCGCGAACCACGCGGGCAGCAGGCCATCGCGTGCGAGCGCGAACCAGATGCGCGCCGCGGCGAGCATGAAGGCGAAGATCACCGACAGGATGCTTGCGATCGCCGTGGCCGAGATCGCCGCGCCGATCCATTTCATGCCGCGCGCCTCGAACGCCATCGCCACCGGCGCATCGTTGCCGAGTTGCGTGTACGACACCATGCCGGTGATGACCAGGGTGATGGCGATGTACAGCACCATCGAGATGCCGAGCGAAAGCAGGATCGCGCGCGGCAGGTCGCGCTGCGGATTCTTCGATTCCTCCGCCGCCGTGGTCAGGGTGTCGTAGCCGAACACGGCGAAGAACACCACCGCCGCCGCGGTGGCGATACCCTTGTAGCCAAAATGGCCGGCACCATCCGCGTCGATCACCCGCTCAGGAATGAACGGATGCCAGTTTGCGGGATTCACGTACATCGCGCCGACGCAGATCACGAGGACAACGGCGACCACCTTCACCGCGACGATGACGGTGTTGAAGCGCGCGCCGGTTTCAGTGCGCAGCGTGAGCAACACCGCCACGCCGAACGCGGCGATCGCGGCGACGAGGTTGAAGGCGTGACCCTCGCCGGTTCCCGGCGCACCCTGCAAGGCAACCGGCAGATGGATACCGAACGCGGCCAGAAGATTCACGACATAACCCGACCATCCGCTCGCCACGGCGGCGACGATGAGGGCGTATTCGAGCAACAGATCCCAGCCGATCAGCCAGGCCGGCAATTCGCCGAGTACCGCGTAACCGTAGGTGTAGGCGCTGCCGGTGACCGGAATGAGTCCGGCGAATTCTGCGTAACACAGCGCCGCCGCCGCGCTGGCGATGCCGGCGATGATGAACGACAGCGCGACTGCCGGACCCGCATTCGCCGCAGCCTGTTGTCCGGCGAGCACGAAGATGCCGACGCCGATAATGCCGCCGAGGCCAATCGCGGTGAGTTGCCATACGCCGAGCACGCGACGGAAATCTCGGCGCGAGCCGAGTTCGGCCTGCAGGGACTCGACGGATTTGTGGCGCGTGAGTTTGGCGACAAGACTCATGGGTTCCCCTTCGGACGTAAAGACCGCGCGATAGTACCGTGTATGCATCGCGGTTTCCCGACCCGCTCGGGAATCGCACAGGCTCACGATACAATGTGCCGCCGCACTGACAGCCGACGCGCATGGACATCTTCAAGGAATTTCACATCGAAGCGGCGCACCGGCTGCCAAACGTGCCGACCGGGCACAAATGTGCGCGCCTGCACGGACATTCGTTCATCGTCGAAGTCCATGTGGACGGGGCTGTCGACGCGCACACCGGCTGGGTGATGGATTTCGCCGACATCAAGTCGGCGTTCGCCCCGGTCTTCGACCAGCTCGATCACCGCTACCTCAACGAGGTGCCCGGCCTTGAGAATCCAACCAGCGAGAACCTTGCCCGGTGGATATGGAATCGGCTCAAGCCGGCGCTGCCGGCCTTGAGCGAGGTTCGCATCCGGGAAACCTGTACATCGGGCTGCATCCATCGTGGCTGAAGTCATGTGCGGTTGCGCAATCCTGCGTCAGAAATCTCTGCACACGATGTACGGAAAGATTATATTAGTATATATATTTCAACTACTTGCTCTAGCACAGCCAACGAAGGAAATTTATTGTTGCATTGCAACAAAAACTCCAGTATAGTGCGCCTCACACTCCCACCATACCCACGAGGGCACTACCATGTACGAGCAAATCAACAGCCAGTTCCTGGCGCTCAGCAAGAGCTTCGCCGACAACGCGTTCAAGGCCCAGAACCTGGCCGCCGAAGGCATGGAGCGCATCGCAGCGCTGCAGCTCAAGACGCTGGAAAACCGCGTCGCCGCCACCGTCGAGTTCTGGTCCGAAGCCGCTGAAGTGCGCGATTTCGACGGCGTCAAGGCGATCTGGCCGAAGAGCGTGAACCTGGTGAAGGAATCCACCGAGAAGTTCTACGCCAACGGCCAGGAAATCTTCGGCTTGACGCTCAAGACCACCGAAGCGCTTGGCCAGCTGGCCAAGGGCAGTTTCGAAGCCGCCAACGACAACTTCACCAAGCAGGTGAATTCGGTCAAGAAGGCTGCTGCCAAGTAATCACGCGCGGGCCATACGCCCGCCGTTCGAAAACACGCCGCGCGAGCCTCCCCTCCCCTGGAATTCCGCGGCGTTCGAGCCGGATGGTCAAACCATCCGGCTTTTTTTATGCGCGCGATTTTGTGCGCCCGGTTGTGCCAAACTTCCACGCGCAGCCATGCCCAGCCTCATCGTCACTTCCGGAGCCCTTGCCGGCCAGGTGTTCGGATTCACCGACACGGCCGTGGTCGGGCGCGGCCAGTTTTCCGAGGTGCGCCTGAACGATCCGACCGTGTCGCGCCGGCACGCCTTGATCCGCCACAACGCCGGCAACTGGGAAGTCAGCGACCAGGACAGCGCCAACGGTACCTTGTTGCGCGGTGCCAAGCTTGCGGGGACGGCGGTACTGAGCGATGGCGACAGCTTGTGCTTCGGCGAGGTGATGGCCGTGTTCCACATCGCCGACATCGACCGGCCTTCGTTGCGTGCGGGCGCGCTCAAAAGCGATCCGGGCAACAAGCTGCGTTCGCGTACTGGCAATCGCGCAGCGGCTGGCGCACTCAGCCTGGGCGATCTGCTGGCACGACTGAAATTGTTCTGCGACATCGGCGCGCTGTCGCGACGTGCGCTGGACCTGCACACGACCCTGGACGAAGCCTTGCGCGCTCTCCTGGCCGCATTCGCGCAAGCCAGCCTTGCCGCCGTTTATGTCACCGACGCGGGCCGGCAATCGCTCAAGCGCGTGGCCCATCACGTCAGGCCGGGCGGCGGCGATGGCTTCGCAAAGGCCGCGTCTTTCGTGCGCGACGCATTGAACATCGAATACGGCATCGAAATCGCCGACGACGAGGCGCGCAAGGAACTCGCCGCGTGCTTGAAGGCAGCTTCGGTTCCGGCCGCGCTGCTGGCGATTCCCTTGCGTCTGGGCGGCGAGACCCTTGGCGCGCTGTATCTGGAAAGCGCGACCGCAGCCAATGCCTGGCAGGCCGCCGACCGCGAACTGTTTGCCGGTGTGGCCGGGCAACTGGCGTGGCTCGTCGCCAGCCAGCAGGCCCAATCGCCCGAGCGCCTGGTCGAGGCGCACGACCTTGCGCTTGCGCGCCGCATCCAACAACGCTTCCTGCCGCAGTCGGCGCCGGTATTGAAGGGCTGGCGTTTCGCCGACAGCTATGCGGCCGCGCGCGTGATCGGCGGTGATTATTTCGATTACATCCACTATAGCGATGGCCGCCACGGCATCGTCATCGCCGACGTTTCCGGCAAGGCGGTATCGGGGGCGTTGTACATGGCGCGACTATCGGCGCAGGTGCGCGTGCTCGCGCGCAGCCTTGCCGGGCCGGATGAACTGCTTGTCGGCCTGAACCGCAAGCTCGCCCAGGAACTCGAACCCGGCATGTTCGTGACCATGCTGGCCGCCGCGCTCGACCCCGATTCCGGAAAATTCGAGTTCGCCAATGCCGGCCATCCCGCGCCGCTGTTGCGCGAACCCGATGGCAGCGTGCGCGAGATCGGCGAACACGGCGCGTTGCCGCTTGGCGCGATGCCGGATACGAGTTTTCCGCTGTATGCGGCAACGATTGCACCGGGCGCCTGCCTGTTGCTCTACACGGATGGTCTGGACGAAGCGCACGACGCCGCCCAGAACCTGTTCGGCAAGGAACGCGTGACGCAAACCCTGGCCAGTGCCGGCGAGCGCGCGCAAGGCGCGCTTGATGCGCAGCTTGCGCAAGTAGCGCGTTTCACCGATGGGCAGGCGCAAAGCGACGACCTGACCCTGATCGCGATTTCGCGCGATCGCAAACGCTAGGATTTTCCGAACAGCGCTTTCAGCCTGGCCAACCAGCCTGCCGCCGGTTGCACTGATGCAGGCGCAGCTACGCGCACCGGCGTTATCCCGGCAGAACTGACGTAGGGCGCTGCCGCCATCGGCTTGAGCCCGAGCACGGATGCCGCCGCGCGCGCCAGCGCTTCGGCCAGCGGATGCGGCGGCGAGGCCAGCGATCCGGCACCGAGCAGGCGCGCCGCATGCTGCGCGAGTTCGGCTTCCGGGCGGATCTTCTGCACCTGGCCGAGCGCCGCGTCGCGGTTCGGGAAGATCGCGAACAGCTTGCTGAAGCCGGTCATGTCGAATACCTGGCGCACCGAGGCGTTCATGCCGCACAGCTTCAGGTCGCCCTTGCCGCCATCGAGCTTCTTGGCCAGTCCGAGCAGGACGCGCAGGCCCGCACTGCTGACATAGCCGATGCCGGAAAGGTCGAACAGGAAACGGGTTTCACCGGCAGCCAGCAAATCCTGCAAGGTCAACTCGACGTCAGCCGCAGTCTCGGTATCGAGGCGGCCGGACAATGCGAGGATGCGCACGCCGTCTTGCTGTTCCTGGGTGATCTGGATCGCCACCGACGTTCAGCCCTCTCTGAACACAAATCTGGCTGCGCCAATCTGGATCACATCCTCGTTCGCCAGCGGGCGTTCGCGCACTTTTTCCGCATTCACGCGCGTGCCGTGCTTGCTGCCCAAATCGACGATGGTGAATCCGCCCATGCTGACCACGATCTTGGCGTGCTTGGGATCGACCCCGGGGCCACCGATGCGCACGTCGTTGGCGGCGTCGGCGCCGATGTCGATGGGTTTGAGTGTGAGCGTGTACGTCTGTTTGCCGGCCTCGGGATTCTGCGGCACCAGGCGCGCGGCGCGGAAGATTTGCGTCGCGCCGCCGGCGGCCGGCGGTGCGGCCGGTGGAGCCGGCACTCGTTCCGGTTCGGGGATATTGATCGCCGACATGGTCTGGGTCTTGTTCGGCGGCGCGTCGCCGCCGATCACGCTGGCTACCTCCTGCGTGCGAGCCTGCGCGGCAGCCAGGTCCGCCATCGAGAACCGGTTCGTGCCGCCGGCGTCGGCCTGCTCCAGTTCGCTTTCGCTGTGGAAGGCTTCGAGGAAGCGCGCCTTCAACTCTTGCCCGCGCGCGCGCGCCTGGCCGCGCTCGGCGACCGTGGTCTCGATCGCTTTCATGCGCTTGCCGAATTCCTTGTCGTCGAATTCGCCGAGCTGGTGGCGCAGCTCGAGTTCCTGCTGATCGAGGTTGATCGCCTCGTGGTCTGCCTCGAAGCGCCCGAGCAAGGCGCGCAGGCGCGCATATTGTTCGCGCGCAGCCTGCTTGAGCGGCGCAGCTTCGGCATCCAGCGCGGCGATGCGTTTTTCGTAATCGGCGCGCACGCGCACATACACCGCGTCGGCGAAATTGGATTTCATCGTCTCCATCGATTTCAGGCGTTCGGAAACCTGATCGTGTTCCTGCTTGAGCTTCTTCAGCGCTTCGATCGCCGCCAGGTCGATCGCCGACAACGCGCCCTGCCACTCGTTTTCGTTCGTACCCATGCCGATTTCCTCGTCAGGTGCCGATCAGTTCGACTTCAATCGAACCGAAGCGCAATTTGTCGCCCGCCTTCACCGGCATGGCGATGCCGGTCTGCAGGCGTTCGCCGTTCAGGTAGGTGCCATTGGTCGTGGCCGCATCCTCGCGTATCGAATACTGCACGCCGTCGCGCAACAGCATGGCATGTCGACGGCTGAGCGTGCGTTGCACGTCGAACGGGCCCAGATCGACTTCGGGAGTCGTGCCGGTCGCCGGATCCGGCCGGCCGATCAGGAATTGCGTACGCGTTGCGTCCAGTGCCACGACCTGGTTCGCCGCAGTCACGCGCAAGGCCAATGTGACGGGCGCCGCTGGCTTGGGTGGTGCTGACGGTGGAGCAGGAGCAGGCGCCGCGACCGGCTTGGGTGGTGCTGGCGGCGGTGGCGGCGCAGGCGCTGGAGCCACCGGTGCAGGAGGCGGTGCCTCCACCGGCCTGGGTGCCACGGGCGCGGCAGGTTTGGACGGCGGCGCAGGCACCTGCGTGTGTGCCGCATCCACCAGGCACGATTCCAGATGGGCGATACGCGCGGCGAACTTGCCCAACAGCGCCGTGGCGACATCCGCATTGATCCGCAAAACCTCGGGTAACGCCGCGCGCTCGATGCGCAACAGACGCGTGCGCGATTTCGCCACTGCCGTCGCCGTGTGCGGTTGCTTGTCGAGCAACGCCGCCTCGCCGCAACAGTCGCCCGGGCCAAGCGAAATCAACGCTTCGCCGGCACCCGCCGGGAACAGGTCGATCTGCCCCGACTCGATGATGTACATCGCAGCGCCGGCGTCGCCCTGCTTGAACAAGGTACTGCCGGCGGCCACTTCGACGAAAAAGTCTTTGCCCGAAGCCATAGCGTGCCTAGTCCGTGCCGCGGCCGCACCGCGTCCGCCCGATTATGCCGACGCCTGCCGGTGCAAGGCAATTGCCAGCGGTTTCACGGATCCTTGCGCGCCCGCCGGATAGACTGCGCCGATGAAGGCGATGATCCGCAGAAGCCTGTTCGCCGCAATGGCCGTGCCGGGACTTGCCGTGGCCGCGCAAAGCGCGACCTTGCCGGCCTGGGTCTGCCAGCATCCCGACGCGATTTTCGTGTCCGGCTTCCAATCCGGCGAGATCGCGGTACCCCAAAGCCCTTCCAATGGCAGTGGCGGGGCCTATCCGGGCAATGTCACGCGCATAGTGAATGTATCCCCTTATGGCAACCAGACCTACTATTTGTACCTGCCCGCCAATTACGCGCCGACGCATCCATGGCCGGCCATACTGGTTCTTCACGGCGCGGGTGGACCAGGGACATCGGACAGCGGCGCGCAACAAGTGCGCTCGGACTGGAGTTCGGTCGCGGCAGCCCAGGGGGTCGTCGTCATCTCGGTCGTCGGCACCAATGCCAGCGGGGGATGGTCGCCGTCTGCGGATGTGCCAATCATGTCCGCGCAACTCGACGATGCATTGGCCAGCTACAACATCGACCAAAACCGTGTTTACCTGTGGGGCTTTTCGGCAGGTGCGCACTTGGCGCACGCGCTGGGCCTGAACAATACCGACTACTTCGCAGCCTACGGTGTCAGCGCCGGCTCATTGAACCAATACGCATGCAGCGACGACGGCTCATTTCAGCCAACATGCACCACGCTTTTGGGTGGCGCTCCGCGCAAGATTCCGGTGGATATCCATCTTGGCGATACTGATCCACTCTACACCACCTACGGCGCCGGCAACGACCCGATGCGCTTTGAAAACAATGGCTGGGTGTTGAACGGCGACTTGTACTACACCCTGTTTTCCGGCGGCCACACCTACACCGTCCCGCAACTGAGCGATATTTGGCGCAATCTTTGCCCGAATGCCGTAATTCCCTAGTACAAGGTTCATAATGAACCCGGGGATGGGAGGAGGCGTCATGTCGCGCTTATTCGTTACGCTGTTTGTAGCGTGGGCAGGCTTGTCGGTTACGGTCGCGCGCGCGGACTTGGCGATGTATACCGACACCACGCTGGCAACAGGGTTTGCCGACTACTCCTACAACGCCAACATCAACTTTGCCAGCACCACGCAAATTCATTCTGGAACGTCGTCAATTGCGTTCACCCCTACCGGCAATGGCGCACTCAAGTTTGCCAGCGCGGCTGTGCTGGATACGGCAACCTATCCGCGTCTGCACCTGTGGTTCTACGGAACCACGACGCAATGCCAAGGATTGACTATCATCCTGGAACGCAACAACGCCGGAACCGATGTTCAGGTGGGCAACACCGGGGCGCTGAGCGCTTACGTCAATTGCAATGCCATCGTCGTCGGACAATGGTTCGAGATCGGCGCGGACTTTACTGCCGCCCCCGTCGCCTACTCCGGAACCTATGATCGAATCTCGCTGTTCAGCAGCGTCGGCAACGCGCTCGGAACGGTGTACATCGACGATGTGTCGCTGCAAGCACCGGCCAACGACGAAATCTTCAAGAACGGCTTCGAGAATTCAGCGCCAACACAATTCCGCGGCACGACGATCACGGGCATGGAATCGGGATTCAACGCCGCCGGCACGCAGCACATCTGTCTGCAGCCCGGCGGACCGGTCGCCGGCACCGACTATCCCGTGCAGGACACGCGCCTCATCGATTATTTCGCCAGCAAGGGCATCTCGATGCTGCGCCCGCTGTTCGCGTGGGAATGCATGCAGCCGGTACTCAACGGCGCCATCCCGGGAAGTGGCGACAATTACCAGGCTTATTTCAATGCCTACAAGATGATGGTCGACTACGCGACCAACACCAAAGGCATCGACATCATCATCGAACCCTGGGAAGCCAATTCGAGCAACGAGATCGGCGGCGCGATGTGGAACGGCAACCTGGTCGGCTCCGCCCAGGTTCCGCGCGCCGCGTTCGCCGATTTCTGGAGCCGGATGGCGACGATCTTCAAGGACAACCCGCGCGTGGCCTATGGCCTGATGAGCGAGCCGAACCACATGTCGACGTCGTCGTGGTTCGCCTCGGCACAGGCGGCGATCACGGCGATCCGCGCTACCGGTTCGACCCAGCGCATCTACGTGCCGGGCAATGCCTACACGGGCGCTTCCACCTGGACCACCGCCAACGCTTACGGCGGCGACGCGATCTCGAACGCCGACGGCTGGCTCAATGCCAAAGGCGCCGGCATGCCGTTATCCGATCCGCTGAACAACATCGCCGTGGAAGTGCATACCTATGTCGACTGCTATCAAGGTGGCTTGTACGACGAAATCACGTCCAATACCGCTGCCCGCGACCAGCTCGACGTGACCGTGCAATGGGCGCGGCCGCTCGGTTTGCCGGTCTATCTCGGTGAGATCGGCATCTACGCCGGCAACAATCCGGTGAACAACCCCGACGCGGGATGCGCCATCCACACCGGCACGCCGGTTCTGGCCTGGGCGGATTTCATCAATTACGCCGACGCCAACACCGATACGTTGGCCGGATTCACCTGGTGGGCCGGCGGTTATCCCGGTTGGTGGGACGACGTGCACGCAGCCCATTTTTCGATCACGCCAACGAATGCCGCCACCCTTACCGGCGACAGCATCGAGATGAACTTGATCCAGGACAGTTTCTGACGCGTTTGCGGTTGCAGCGATAAATCCTCGCCCGCTATAATGCGCGGCCTTGTCGGCCGGTCTGCGCCGGCCACGGTTTCACCGCTCCATGCAAAATTCCATCGCTGCCGGAAGGCGGCTCGCCATTCGCGTCGTCGCCGCGCAAGCCGTGGCAACCGCGCTGGTGGCGGCGGGTTTCGCGTGGCGCGCCTGGGACGACGCGTTGGCAGTATTGGCTGGCGGCGGCGTGGTGGTGGTGGGGACAGTTGTACTTGCGTTGCGTCTGTTCGCCGGTGCGCCGGCGGCGGCCGGAACGGTGCTGGCACGGATGATCGTCGGCAACCTGTTGCGCTGGTGCGTGATCGGCGTCGGATTGTATCTGGCGATGGTCGTGGCCAGGCTGCCGGGAATGCCGGTGCTGGCCGGACTGATCGCGGCGCTGCTGCCGCAGTTGTTCGGCCTGCACGAAGGCTTCGCGCAGCGCAATCCGCCGGCGACGGCGGCGCAAAAATGACCAAATTGAACTGCTGAATCGGAACTTCGGATTACCGCAATGGCCACAGAAGCCGCCCCAGACGCCGGTCATTACATCCTGCATCACTTGACCTACCTGCAGCTCGACCTGCAGTCGGGCAAGATCGTGGAGAACGCGCAGGGCTTCTGGGTGCTGAACCTGGATTCGGTGTTTTTCTCCCTGTTGCTGGCCGCGTTGTTCATCTGGATGTTTGGCTCCGTCGCACGCCGCGCCAATGCCGGCGTGCCGGGCAAGTGGCAGAACTTCGTGGAAATGTGCGTAGGCTTCGTCGACAGCCAGGTCAAGGATGCCTACCACCACGGCGCGAAGTTCGTCGCGCCGATGGCGCTGTTGATCGGGTTCTGGGTGTTCTTCATGAACTTCATGGACCTGCTGCCGATCGACCTGCTGCCCAAGATTGGCGGCGGGCTCGGCGTGGATCACCTGCGCGTGGTGCCGTCGGCCGACCCGAACGTCGCGCTGGGCATGTCCATCACGGTGTTCGCGATCGCCTTCGGTTACAGCTTCGTCGCCAAGGGTTTCAAGGGCGTCGGCGCGGAATTCCTGTTCCATCCGTTTGGCAAATGGATGATGCCGGTCAATTTCCTGCTCAAATGCGTGGAAGAACTGGCCAAGCCAGTCAGCCTGGGTTTGCGACTGTTCGGCAACATGTACGCCGGCGAGATCATCTTCATCCTGCTCGCCTGCTTCACGCTCAATTACGTGCCGACCAGTCTCGGCTCCAATCTGGGCCTGCTCGCGCAGATATTGCTCGCGACCGGCTGGACGATCTTCCACGTCCTGATCATTTCCCTGCAGGCTTACATTTTCATGGTCCTGACCGTCGTCTACATGGCGATGGCCGCGGATCACCACTGATTCACCTCTTTCCAATCAACCGCAACACACTCGGAGACACACATGGATATCAGCGCACTCGCTTCTGTTGAAGGCCTGACCGCGATCGCGGCCGGCCTGATGCTCGGCCTCGGCGGCATCGGCGCCGCCATCGGCATGGGCCTGATGGGCGGCAAATTCCTCGAAGGCGCCTCGCGCCAGCCTGAACTCGTGCCGATGCTGCAGGGCAAGATGTTCCTGCTGGTCGGCCTGATCGACGCGATTCCGATCATCGGCGTGGGTATCGCGCTGTACCTGATCTTCGTCGATCCGTTCTCCGGCAAGTTGCTGGCGAGCGCGGCAGGCGCGGCGCACTAATCCCACTCGCGTCGAGGTAGCTTCCCGTGAGCATCAACGCAACCCTCATCGCCCAGATCATCGTCTTCGGGATCCTGATCTGGTTCACGATGAAGTTCCTGTGGCCGCCGATTTCCGGCGCTATGGACGAACGCGCCAAGCGCATCGCCGAAGGCCTGTCCGCGGCCGAACGCGCGCAAGCCGAATTGAAGGATGCCGACGCCCGCGTGGCCGAGGAAATCAAGAAGGCGCGCGCGCAGGCAGCAGAAATCGTCGACAAGGCGCATGCGCAGGCGAACCAGATCGTCGACAAGGCCAAGACCGACGCGCTGCTCGAAGCCGCGCGCGTCAAAGCCTCGGCGCAGGCCGACATCGACGGCATGGTCGGCAAGGCGCGCGAAACGCTGCGTGGCCAGGTTGCCGCACTGGCCGTGCAGGGCGCGTCGAAGATCGTCCAGCGCGAAATCGATCCGGCCGCGCACAAGGCGCTGCTCGACCAGCTCGTTACCGAGATCTGACGATGAGCGAACCGCTGACCCTCGCCCGTCCGTATGCACGCGCCGCGTTCGAGACGGCGCGCGCGCACAACGCGCTGGCCGCGTGGTCGGGCAATCTTGGCTTCGCCGCGCAGGTCATGGCCGATGCACGCGTGAGCGCGATAGCCGGCGATCCGCGTCTGTCGCACGCCGAACTCGTCGGCCTGTTGTCGCCGCCGAACGAAGCCGCGGATTCGCCGTTCGCCGCATTCCTCAGCCTGCTCGTCGAGAACCGGCGCGTGAACCTGCTCGCTGAAATTGCCGCGCTGTTCGAAGAACTCAAGCGCGAATCCGAGCGCACGATCCGCGTGACCTTGCGTTCGGCCAGCGAAATCCCGGCCGATCGCGCGGACGCGATCAAGGCGGCGCTGAAAAAGCGCTTCGCGCGCGAGATCGAACTCGAACAGCGCATCGACCCGGCGGTGATCGGCGGTGCAGTGATCGATGCCGGCGACGTGGTGATCGATGGCTCGGTGCGTGGCAGGCTGGATCGGCTGCAAAGCGCGTTGACGCAATGAACAACCGCACGGCGTCGCAAGACGCCGCGCGCTAAAAATCAAACGTGAGCGGCCAACGGCCCCTGACTTTTGATTTTTGACTTCAACCACAGGCACGGACATCGCGTCCGCGCTCGAGGAAACCAGCATGGCAACTGCACTCAATCCGTCCGAAATCAGCGAACTGATCCGCACCCGCATCGAAAAGGTCAAGCTCGCCGCCGAAGCGCGCAACGAAGGCACCATCGTGTCGGTGTCCGACGGCATCATCCGCATCCACGGCCTGGCCGACGTGATGTCGGGCGAAATGATCGAACTGCCGAACAACGGCACCGCGCTGGCGCTGAACCTGGAGCGCGACTCGGTCGGCGCGGTCGTGCTCGGCGAGTACGAGTACCTGACCGAAGGCGACACGGTGAAAACCACCGGCCGCATTCTCGAAGTGCCGGTCGGCCCGGAACTGCTCGGCCGCGTCGTCGACGCGCTCGGCAATCCGATCGACGGCAAGGGCCCGGTCAATGCCAAGCTCAGCTCACCGGTGGAAAAAGTCGCGCCGGGCGTAATCGCGCGCAAATCCGTGTCGCAGCCGGTGCAGACCGGATACAAGTCGGTCGACTCGATGATCCCGATCGGCCGCGGTCAGCGCGAGCTGATCATCGGCGACCGCCAGACCGGCAAGACTGCGCTCGCGATCGACGCGATCATCAACCAGAAGGGCACCGGCATCAAATGCGTTTACGTCGCCATCGGCCAGAAGCAGTCGTCGATCGCAAACGTCGTGCGCAAGCTCGAGGAATTCGGCGCGATGGAGCACACCATCATCGTGGCGGCTTCGGCGTCCGACTCTGCGGCGATGCAGTACCTCGCGCCGTACTCGGGTTGCTCGATGGGCGAATACTTCCGCGACAACGGCCAGGATGCGCTGATCATTTATGACGATTTGACCAAGCAGGCCTGGGCCTACCGCCAGATTTCGCTGCTGCTCAAGCGTCCGCCGGGCCGCGAGGCGTATCCGGGCGACGTGTTCTATTTGCACAGCCGCCTGCTCGAGCGCGCCGCGCGCGTCAACGAGGAATACGTCGAGAAGTTCACCAAGGGCGTGGTCAAGGGCAAGACCGGCTCGCTCACCGCGCTGCCGGTGATCGAGACGCAAGCCGGCGACGTGTCCGCGTTCGTGCCGACCAACGTGATTTCGATTACCGACGGCCAGATCTTCCTCGAAACCGACCTGTTCAACGCCGGCATCCGTCCGGCCGTGAACGCCGGCATCTCGGTGTCGCGTGTGGGTGGCGCGGCGCAGACCAAGATCATCAAGAAGCTGTCCGGCGGCGTGAAGCTGGCGCTTGCGCAGTACCGCGAACTCGCCGCGTTCGCGCAGTTCGCTTCCGACCTGGACGCCGCCACGCGCGCGCAGTTGGAGCGCGGACAGCGCGTCACCGAACTGATGAAGCAGAAGCAGTACGCGCCGCTTTCCGTTGCACAGCTCGCGATCTCGCTGTACGCGGCCGAGAAGGGTTACCTCGACGACCAGCCGATCGCCAAGATCCTGCCATTCGAAGCCGGCCTGCACGCACATTTCGCCAGCAACTACGGCGACTGGATGAAGGCCGCCAACGACAAGGCTGATTGGAACGACGCCATCGAGGCGACGCTCAAGAAAGGCATCGAAGAGTTCAAGAAGACGGGCAGCTGGTAAACCGACATGGCAGGCGCAAGAGAAATCCGCACCAAGATCAAGTCGGTCGCGAACACGCGCAAGGTGACGCGCGCGCTGGAAATGGTCTCGGCCTCCAAGATCCGCAAGGCGCAGGAACTCATGCGCGCCTCGCGTCCGTACGCGCGCGCGATGCGCCAGGTCGCCGGCCACGTCGCCCGCGCCAATACCGAGTTCAAGCATCCGTTCCTGACCGCGCGTGAGTCGGTCAAACGCGTCGGTTACATCATCATCTCGACCGACCGCGGCCTGTGCGGCGGGCTCAACTCGAACCTGTTTCGCAAGTTACTCGCCGAAATCCGCGAGTGGAACGAGAAGAACGTCGAGGTCGATATCGTCGCTATCGGCACCAAGGCAAACGTCTTTTTCCGCCGCCTGAAGGTGAACCTGGTCGGCAGCGCTTCGCATCTGGGCGAAAAGCCCAAGGTCGAACAACTGATCGGCGTAATCAAGATCATGCTCGACAGCTACAGCACAGGCTCGATTGACCGCCTGACGCTCGCGTACAACGATTTCGTCAACACGATGACGCAGAAACCGACGCTGGACCAGCTGCTGCCGCTGCCGCCGTCGGACACGCTCGCCACCGCGCACGACTGGGATTACCTGTACGAGCCGGACGCCGAATCCGTACTCGAACATGTGTTGACGCGCTACATCGAGTCGCTGGTGTACCAGGCGACGCTCGAAAACCTCGCCAGCGAACACGCCGCGCGCATGGTCGCAATGAAGTCTGCCGGCGACAATGCGAAGAAGGCGATCGACTCGCTGACGCTGGTCTACAACAAGGTGCGTCAGGCGGCGATCACGCAAGAGATTTCGGAAATCGTCGGCGGTGCGGCGGCTGTATGAATGCGCTCGTCCGTGATCGCGAAGATCACGAAGCGGCCATCCATGGCCGCACTGTTCAACAAAATTGGTGTAACTAAATCAGGTTTATCTGGAGTAATTCCATGAGTCAGGGCAAAGTAGTCCAAATCATCGGCGCAGTGGTCGACGTCGAATTCCCGCGCGAATCCGTGCCGAAAGTGTACGACGCGCTGAAGGTCGAAGGCACTGCGATCACGCTCGAAGTGCAGCAGCAGCTCGGCGACGGCGTCGTGCGCACGATCGCGCTCGGCTCGACCGATGGCATCAAGCGCAATCTCGTCGCGACGAACACCGGCGCGGGCATCAAGGTGCCGGTCGGCACCGCCACTCTCGGCCGCATCATGGACGTGCTCGGCACGCCGATCGACGAAGTCGGCCCGATCGGTGCGAAGGATCACTGGGAAATCCATCGCCCGGCGCCGAGCTACGACGAACAGGCCGCAGCCAACGACCTGCTCGAAACCGGCATCAAGGTCATCGACCTCGTCGCTCCGTTCGCCAAGGGCGGCAAGGTCGGCCTGTTCGGCGGCGCGGGCGTCGGCAAGACGGTCAACATGCTCGAGCTGATCAACAACATCGCGACCCAGCACTCGGGTCTGTCGGTGTTCGCCGGCGTCGGCGAGCGTACCCGCGAAGGCAACGACTTCTATCACGAGATGATCGAAGCCGGCGTCGTGAACCTGAAAGACCTGCCGCAATCAAAGGTCGCGATGGTCTACGGCCAGATGAACGAGCCGCCCGGCAACCGCCTGCGCGTCGCGCTCACGGGCCTGACCATGGCCGAATATTTCCGCGACGAGAAAGATGCCTCCGGCAAGGGCCGCGACGTGCTGTTCTTCGTCGACAACATCTACCGCTACACCCTGGCCGGCACCGAAGTGTCCGCGCTGCTCGGCCGCATGCCGTCCGCGGTGGGCTACCAGCCGACGCTGGCCGACGAAATGGGTCGCCTGCAGGAACGCATCACCTCGACCAAGACCGGTTCGATCACCTCGATCCAGGCCGTGTACGTGCCGGCCGACGATTACACCGATCCGTCGCCGGCGACGACCTTCGCGCACCTGGATTCGACCGTGGCACTGTCGCGCGACATCGCCTCGCTCGGCATTTATCCGGCCGTGGATCCGCTCGCCTCGACCAGCCGCCAGCTCGATCCGAACGTGATCGGCGTCGAGCATTACGAGACCGCGCGTCGCGTGCAGGGCACCCTGCAGCGCTACAAGGAATTGAAGGACATCATCGCGATCCTCGGCATGGACGAATTGTCCGAAGAGGACAAAGCCACCGTCGGCCGCGCGCGCAAGATCGAGCGCTTCTTCAGCCAGCCCTTCCACGTCGCCGAAGTGTTCACCGGCGCGCCGGGCAAGTACGTGTCGCTGAAGGACACGATCCGCGGCTTCAAGATGATCTGCGACGGCGAGTGCGATCACCTGCCGGAACAGGCGTTCTACATGGTCGGCGGCATCGAGGAGGCTTTCGAGAAGGCCAAGAAGATGACCGAGAAGAAGGCGGCCTAAGGCACGATCATGAGCACCATCCGCTGCGACATCGTCGGCGCCGAATCCGAGATCTTCCACGGTCAGGCGAAACTGGTCATCGCCACCGGCGAGGCCGGTGAGCTCGGCATCGCGCCACGCCACGCGCCGCTGATCACGCGCCTGAAACCGGGCCAGGTGCGCGTGCAGCTGGAAAACGGCGAGGAGCAGTGCTTCTACGTCTCCGGCGGCATCCTCGAGGTGCAACCGCAGGTCGTGACCGTGCTCGCCGACACCGCGATCCGCGCCAGGGATCTGGACGAAGCCTCCGCGCGTCGTGCCAAGGAAAACGCCGAGCGCCTGCTCGCCAACCGCGCCGACGCAGTGGAAATCGCCCAAGCCCAGGCTGAACTTCTCCAGGCCGTCGCGCAGCTGCGCGCAATCGAGCAGTTGCGCAAGCAAATGCGCCACTGAGTTGCGCCAGGGTAGTGATGAGAAAACGCCGGCCCTGCGCCGGCGTTTTTGTCTGTGTGATTTGACGTCAATGGTCGCCGATGCCATGATTGTTGAAAATTTCAACAATCGGAATCCGTCATGGCTACCGTCAATTTCAGCGTTCCTGAAGACGTCAAGGAAGCGTTTAACGACACCTTCGAAGGCCGCAACAAGAGCGCCATCGTCGCTGATTTGTTGCGCGAGGCGGTCGAGCGCGAGAAGCGGCGGCAGGCGCATATCGCCGCCGGCGACGCCATCTTGAGCCGTTGGGATAGGCGCCCGGTTGTTCCTGCCGGCACGATTCGCCGCGCACGCGAAGAGTTGCGTCGTTGAACCTGGTTCTGGACGCAAGCGTTTGCCTGAAGTGGTATCTCGCGGAGGCGTACTTAGAACCCGACAGCGCCACTGCGCGCGAATTGCTGGTCCGCGTAACCGATGGCCGCATTCGCCTGTGCCAACCGTCAGTTTGGCGCGCGGAAGTCGTGGCAGTCATCGCGCGCAAGCTCCCGGCGACAACGACACTTGCTGCAAGTGAGTTGCATGCCTTTGGCGTCGAAATCGACGACTCTGCCAATCTACTTGCTCACGCAGGCACACTATCGACCAAATTCGACCACCACCTGTTCGACACGCTCTACCACGCCGTCGCCATCGAGCACGACATCGACTTGATCACCGCCGATGAGCACTATTACCGCAAGGCGCGCAAACTCGGCCACATCGTGTTGCTGCGCGACTGGCACGCGCCAAGAGAAGTACGCGAGGAACCGGCGTCGTATCGCGTCCGCGCCCGCAAATCGCCCGCGCGAGTGCGGCGGAAACGCTGATCCTCGCGTTATCATGCGCGCATGAATGCCCATCCCCTGCACGTCGTCGTCCTCGCCGCCGGCGAAGGCAAGCGCATGCACTCGGCCTTGCCCAAGGTGCTGCTGCCGTTGGCCGGCAAGCCGATGCTCGCGCATGTGATCACCACTGCGCGGGAACTGAATCCGGCGCGGATACACATTGTCTACGGCCATCGCGGCGACGCCGTACGCGCGGCATTCGCTGACCAATCGGACCTGGACTGGGTGCATCAGCCTGAACAGCGCGGCACTGGTCAGGCCGTGCAGCTCGCGCTGGCGCATGTGCCAGAAGCCGCGCGTGTGCTGGTGTTGTACGGCGACGTGCCGCTGATTCGCGCGGCCACGCTCAAGCCGCTGTGCAGTGCCGACGCAGCGCTCGCCCTGCTTGCCGCCGAGTTATTCGATCCACGTGGCTACGGTCGCGTGATCCGCGATGGCATCGGCCGCGCGCGCGCCGTGGTCGAGGAAAAGGACGCCACGCCCGATCAGCGTACGATCACCACCGTCAACACCGGCATCCTTGCCGCTGATGCGCGCCGCCTGCGCGTATGGACTCATAACCTGGACAACCGCAATGCGCAGGGCGAGTTCTACCTCACCGACGTGTTTGCGCAGGCGACCAACGAGGGCATGCCGGCCGCCATCCTGAATTGCCGCGACGAGCGCGAAGCCTTCGGCGCGAACGATGCCTGGCAGCTTGCCCAGCTCGAACGCCATTTCCAGCAACGCCAGGCACGCGCGCTGTGCGAGCAAGGCGTGCGCCTGGCCGATCCGGCGCGTTTCGATCTGCGCGGCGAGCTCAAATGCGGCAGCGATGTGGAGATCGACGTGGACGCCGTCATCGAAGGCCGTGTCGAACTCGGCGACGGCGTGCGCATCGGCCCTTTCTGCCGCATCAAGGATTCGACGCTATCCGCTGGCACACAGGTGCGTGCGCATTGCGACCTGGACGGCGTGGTCACATCCGGCGCCTGCATCATCGGCCCGTTCGCACGGCTGCGGCCCGGGACGAAACTGGCCGCTGGCGCGCACGTTGGCAACTTCGTCGAAATCAAGAACACAACCATGGGCGAAAATTCGAAGGCCAATCACCTGAGCTACCTCGGCGACGCGTACATCGGCGCGCATGTGAACATTGGCGCCGGCACCATCACCTGCAATTACGACGGCGTGAACAAGCATCAAACGACGATCGACGATGGCGCATTCATCGGTTCCAACTCTTCATTGGTCGCACCCGTCACAGTCGGCAAGGACGCGACGATCGGTGCCGGCTCGACCATCACCAGCGATGCGCCAGCGGGTCAACTAACCGTGTCACGCGCCGCACAAACCTCGCATCCGGGCTGGAAGCGCCCGCAAAAAACCCCGAAATAAGCCGCCCGAAAGCCCCCAAGCCGCTAAAATACGCGTCTGCTTTCGAGGATTGCTCCATGTGCGGAATTGTCGGCGCCACGGCGCATCGCGACGTTGTCGGAACCCTGATCGCCGGGCTCAAGGCGCTGGAATACCGCGGCTACGATTCGGCCGGCATCGCCCTGCTCACCGACAAGGGCCTGGAGCGCGTGCGCACCAAGGGCAAGGTGCAGGAACTGGAAACGCTGTACGCATCGCAACCGATCGCAGGACACACCGGCATCGCGCACACGCGCTGGGCCACGCACGGCGTGCCGAACACGGTCAACGCACATCCGATGGTGTCGCGCGGCAATATCGCCGTGGTGCACAACGGCATCATCGAGAATCACGAGGAACTGCGCGCCGAACTCAAGGCGCTGGGTTTCGCATTCGGCTCGGATACCGACACCGAAGTGATCGCGCATCTGATCGAATACCACCAGGATCAGGGTTCCGATCTGCTCGATGCGGTACGCAAGACCTTGCCGCGCCTGCGTGGGGCGTACGCAATCGCGGTCATCAGCAAGCGCGAACCCGGGCGCGTGATCGGCGCACGGCGCGGCAGTCCGATGGTGGCAGGCCTTGCCGACGGCGAGCAATTCGTGGCCTCGGATATTTACGCCTTGCTGCCGGTAACGCGGCGCTTCATCTACCTGGCCGAAGGCGACATCGCCGATGCGACGGTCGACGGCATCACGATTTATGACGAACATGGCGCCAAAGCGGATCGCCCGGTCAAGCAGGCGCATATCGGCAGCGACGCGGTGCAGCGCGGCGAATATCGCCACTACATGCTCAAGGAAATCCACGAGCAACCGCAGGCGCTGGCCGACACTTTTGAAGGCCGCATCGCCAACAATTGCATCCTGACCGAGATTTTTGGCGTCAACGCGCGCGAACTGCTCACGAAGACGCGCAATGTCCACATGATCGCCTGCGGTTCCAGTTATCACGCCGCACTGGTCGCGCGCTACTGGATCGAATCGCTCGCCGGCGTGCCGTGCAATGTCGAGATAGCCTCGGAATATCGCTATCGCGACGTGGCAATTCCCGCCGACACGCTGTTCGTGACGATTTCGCAGTCCGGTGAAACCGCCGACACGCTGGCCGCATTGAAGCTGGCCAAGACACGCGGCTATGCGGCCACGCTGGCGATCTGCAACGTACCGGAATCCTCGATCGTGCGCGAATCGGCACTGACGCTGATGACCCGCGCCGGCCCGGAAATCGGCGTCGCTTCGACCAAGGCATTCACGACCCAGCTTGCCGCGCTTGCGTTGTTCGCACTGGAACTGGCGCGCCACCATGGACTGGATGCGACACGTTACGCGCGGCTCGTGCAACAACTGGAAACCTTGCCCGGCACCGTGCGCGACGTGCTCGCGCTCGACGCACGCATCAAGACAATGGCCGAGCGTTTCGTCGACAAGGATCACACCCTGTTCCTCGGCCGCGGCACGCAGTTCCCGATCGCGATGGAAGGCGCGCTCAAACTCAAGGAAATCTCCTACATCCACGCCGAAGCGTATCCGGCCGGCGAGTTGAAGCACGGCCCGCTCGCGCTGGTGGATGAGCACATGCCCGTGATCGCGGTGGCGCCGAACGACCATCTGCTGGAAAAACTCAAGTCCAATCTCGAGGAAGTCCGGGCCCGTGGCGGCGAACTCTACGTGCTCGCCGATGCCGATGTCGCGCGCAACATGCCGCAAGATAACGGCCACCTGCTCGCGCTGCCGCCGTGCGGCGAGCTGATCGCGCCGATCGTGTTCACGATTCCGCTGCAACTGCTCGCCTATCACGTCGCCGTGCAGCGCGGCACGGACGTGGACCAGCCGCGCAATCTGGCGAAATCCGTGACGGTGGAGTGACCCCGTCACGACGCCCTTACAGGTGGTGCGCAGCAGTGCACGAAACTCCCGGGCTCGCGCGGCAAGCATGCTTCAGCCAAAAAAAACGGGCCGCACAAGGCGGCCCGTAGTTTGTTGCCGGTTTCAGCCTCGATCAGAACTTGAGGCTGGCTTCCACATACCAGAAGCGGCCCGGCAAGTCATAGTTCGACGCGTCGTAGCCGTTGAGCGAGCAGGAGAGGCACACCGGCGGATCCTTGGCGAACACGTTGTTGATGCCGGCCGACACCGTAAGCGGCGTGCTCAACGGAACATTCCAGCTCGCACGTACGTCGTGGTAGGTGGTGGCGCCAAGACGGTTGGATCCATCCGGGAACTGTGCCGTGGCCGCGCCCTTGCAGATCGCGTAACCGCCCGCGGCCGCGCAATCCTCGGTCAGCGCCGACATGTAACGCACGGCCCAGCCCGCCGACCATTCACCGTAAGTCCAGCTCGTGCGCAGCGTGGAACGGATGCGCGCGATGCCGCTGTCGTGCACCTCGATGCCCACGCCGTCCGGCTCGGCCAG
The DNA here is from genome assembly GCA_021404785.1 of Lysobacterales bacterium PRO7. Lineage (GTDB taxonomy): Bacteria > Pseudomonadota > Gammaproteobacteria > Xanthomonadales > Rhodanobacteraceae > Rudaea. The sequence continues at coordinate 6,964 of QWHH01000001.1, read as the reverse complement.
GCCCGTGGTCGTGTCGATCGCACTGTACTTGTCGACATAGGTATTCTGCCAACTTGCGCCAAGGCGGCCCCAGCCCGTTTCCGGACCAACCCAGGTCACGCCGAAGTCAAAGCCGCGTGTATCGACCTTGCCGAGGTTGCCCAGCGTGTCGTTGAGGAAGGCGACATAGCCGGCGGCATTGCGATCCTGCACGCTGCAGAACGCCGGATCCAGCGTCTGGGCGCAGCGGTTGAGCAGGGTCTGCGCGTCCTTGGCCTGGATCGCGTCCTTGACGTTGATCTTGTACCAGGTCAACTCGAAGTCGAGCTTTTGCGACCAGCTCGTGTTCTCGGCCCAGCCCGGGCTGTAGACGCCGCCGAGGGTCGTGTTCTTCGATTTTTCCGGCTGCAGGTTGCGGTTGCCGCCGGTCAATACCGAGATCTGCGAGTTGGACTGCTGGAACGTGGCCGGATTCGGCACGCCCAAGGTCTTGCAGTTCGCCGCGACGGTCGGGCTGGCGATCGGGCTGTCGAAATTGCACGGATCAGTCAGGGTTGCGTCGAAGCGTGCGAAGGTACCGTACAACTCGCCGATCGACGGTGCGCGGAAGCCTTGCGCCCAAGTGCCGCGGAAGGTCAGGTCATCGTTCAACTGCCAACGGAAACCGACCTTGCTGTTGGTGGTGCCACCGAACGTGGAGTAATCCGAATAGCGCGAGGCCACGTCGATGTTCAGGGCCTTGGCGAACGGCGCATCCGCAACCAGCGGTGCGTTCAACTCGACGTAAAACTCGTCGACGTTGTAACCGCCCGCCGTCGCCTTGGATGGCACGCCGTTGGAATCACCCGCCGCAACGACCGCATCCGGCGTGTAGGTGCCGGACAGGTTGCGATGCTCGTAACCGGTCGCGAAATCCAGCGAACCGGCCGGTAGCTGGAACAGGTCGCCGGACAAGTTCGCGGTGACCACGCCCATGGCCTGGTGGCTCAGATCGTGCTCGTTGTACAGGATGTAATTGAGCATGTCCGGCGTCAACGTACCCGGCCCACCGAACAGGTTGATCGGCACGCACTTCGGGTCGGCCTGGCAGGCCGCCAGCGGGCCGACGCCCTCGGCGATGTGCGCCATGTTGTAGGTGCCGGTGACATCCTGCGTCGCGTTGTTGTCGGCGCGCACGACGTTCACGTCCCAGTTGTAGTTATGCTCGTTCCAGCCGAAGCTGCCGGTCAAACCGGTGGCGAAGTAGCGCGTGTTCACGTCCTGGCTGAAGATGCGCGGGCCGCCCTCGACGGGACGACGACCAAGGCCGAAATCCGGACTGTTCGCATCCAGCGTGAAGCCGAACGGATTGTACGGATTGGTCTTGTCGATGCTGGTCGTGTAGCAGCGGTCGATCAGGAAGCAGAAAGCCTGGCCGATGAAGATGGGTTCCGGTGCGGCCTGGTTGGTCGATTTGCGCGTGTTGTACAGGCCCTTCATGTACCAATGGATGTCATCGGTGAGCTTGTAGTCGGTCTGGGCAAAGAAGCCGGTGCGCTCCGACGGTGTCAACAGCAAGTTGTATGGCGCGAAATTGAAGCGGTCCGGCCCTCCACGCCAATGGTGGTAACCGGACGGGAACTGCTGCACGCCGCCGGACGGCGCCACGCCGTTGGCCGTAATGTTGCAAAAGCCGCCAGGGCACAGGCCGCCAAAATCGACGCCCCCGGGGGTGTCGAACAGGACGCGCGTGGTCGGCGTGGCCGACGAACAGTTGTCCAGTCCGGTGCCGGGCACGCAGGTGGTGCTGGAGCGATCCCAGTCCGCCGCGCTGATGCGATTCTGCTTGTAGTGGCTGATGTCGACGAAGAAGCTGTAGCGATCGCCCTTGCCGCCAAACGAAATATCGCCGTTCGCGGTCTTGCCGTCGCCGACCGAGTAATCTCCGTAGTAGGCGTGCAGCGCGCCGCCGTCCTGGCCTTTCTTGGTGATGATGTTGATCACGCCGGCGATCGCGTCCGAACCGTACAGAGCCGAAGCGCCGTCGGTGAGGATCTCGATGCGGTCGACGATACCGGCCGGTATCGTGTTCAGGTCCACCGCTGCGGACACGCCCGAGGCCGAGGATTCATTCACCCAGCGCAGGCCATCGACGAGGATCAGGGTGCGCTTGGCGTTGAGGTTGCGCAGGGAAATCGTGGTCGAGCCCGAACCCACGCCCGAGCCGTCCGGCGCGAAGCCGAAGTTGCCGGCGGAATTGAATTTGGTGTTCAGCGCCGAACCGCTCACGGACAACTGCTGGATCACGTCGCCGATCGAGGCTAGGCCGGTTTGCGCGATGTCCTTCGCCGAGATCGTGACGACCGGCGTCTGGTCGGCGATTTCGGCCTTCTTGATGCGCGAACCGGTGACTTCGATGGCTTCGAGTTTCTGCGCATCGTTGCCGGGCTTGTTCTGGGCCAGGACCGGCGTGGCGACCATGCCGAGCATCAAACCGCCCAGGGCAGCGGAAATGCCGACCGCAAGCAGGCGCGGGTTGTAGCGTGTCATAGGTAGTCTCCCAAGGTGAATGATCGAGTGAAAACCAGATGCAATCCGGCCCTCGGCAACTCCGGGGCCGTTTTGTAAAATTTTTGTAATGCAACGGCAATCATGGCACAGCACAAACGCTTTGGCTAGCGTGCCGGATGGCACGGCTGTGCAAGTCGTGTTCGGCTAAACTCCGCCAAGGATCGCGGATTCCAAAAACATGTTTAGCCGTCTATACTTGCAACCGATTTCGCTGTTTTGCGCACTCGCCTCGCTGCTTGTCCCGTCGGCAACCCGGGCCGACGATCTGAGCGCGCAACGCGCACGTTTTCCCCTGGTCTGGGAGGCTGCGCAGCATGGTCCGGACGGGGCCTGGCGCAAGCTCGCCTCAGGGCTGGAGAATTATCCGCTGTTTCCCTACCTGGAACTGGCCTCGCTGCAGCGACGCATCCAGGATGTGCAGGATCCGGAAGCAAAAAAATTCCTCGCCGCCTGGCCGGATTCACTACCGGCGAAATTGTGGCGCGATGCCTACCTGACCGAACTCGCGCGGCGCGAAGACTGGAAGAACTTTCTGGATTTGTATGCTGCGGACGGCGCCAGTCTCGCGCAGCAGTGCAATGCCCTGCACGCACGCATCGCGCTGGGAAAGAAACTGGATTTCCACAACGATGTCGAAGCATTGTGGCTGTCTGCAAAGCCGCTGCCGGACGCCTGCGCTGCCGTAACCGCATGGTCGCGGGACAAACTGACGCCAGCTTTGATCTGGCAGCGCATCGATCTAGCTGCAAGCGCCGGGCAAGCCGGACTCGTCGACACGCTCGCGACCATGCTCGACGGCAGCGCACGCAACGACACGCAGCGCATCGCCGCCGCGATCCGCGATCCGGCAGGCACGCTCGACAAGGCCGCGGCATGGCCGGACGACGCGCGCGCGCGGCAAGCCGCAACCGTCGCCTTCCTGCGCCTGGCGCGGCGCAACAGCGACAGCGCCGAATCGCAGTGGTCGAAACTGTCCACGCACTTCCGCTTCGATGCCGGCCAGCGCAACGACATTGCGCGCGCGATCGCCGTCTACAACGCATCGAGCTATGCGCCGGATGCGCTGCGCCGCCTCGACGCATTGCCGGTACAAGCCACGGACGACACCAGTCGCGAATGGCGCGTGCGCCTGGCCGTGGCCGCGCAAGACTGGAAAGACGCATTGGTTGCGCTCGACACGATGAGCGACACGCAAAAATCCGACGCGCGCTGGCGCTACCTGCGCGCGCGCGTGCTGGTGAAACTCGACCGCAAGGACGCAGCAACATCCATTTTTGAATCCGTCGCACGCGAGGCGAATTTCCACGGCTTTCTCGCCGCCGACTGGCTCAAGTCGCCGTACACGATCTGCGCGCGCGAGATCGCGACCGATCCCGTCATCGACAAATCCCTGCGCAAGCAGCCGGATCTTGCGCGCGCGTTCGAATTTTTCGCCATCGATCGCCTGCCGCAGGCGCGGCGCGAATGGGATTTCGCCCTGTCGCGACTGGACGCGTCGCAACGCAAGCAGGCGGTGCTGCTCGCCGCCGACCGCGGCTGGCACGACCGCGCCGTCTACGCCTTCAACCGCGGCGACGACCTGCATTACTACGACTTGCGTTTTCCATTGGCACGGCGCGGCGACGTCGTGAGCGATGCCCGCGCCGCCGGCATCGACCCGGCCTGGGCCTACGCCATCATCCGCGCCGAAAGCGCATGGACCACCGATGCGCGCTCCGGCGCCGACGCATTCGGCCTGATGCAACTGCTGCCGGGCACGGCGAAGCACCTGGCCAAGCAACTCGGCGTGTCGTTTTCCGGCGCGGCCGCCTTGTTCGATCCGGACCTCAACATCCGCCTCGGCACGCAGTACCTGGGCAGGATGGCGATGCGCTATGACGGCAGTCCCTGGCTTGCCACCGCCGCGTACAACGCCGGCCCCGACCCGGTCGGGCGCTGGATCAATGCACGCGATGGCCTCGAGCCGGATTTTTTCATCGAGACGATTCCATACAAGGAAACACGCGAATACGTCGCGCGCGTGCTGGCCTTCGCCGTGATCTACGACTGGCGCCTGAACGGCAAGGTGATTCCGCTCGCTGCGCGCCTGCCGCACATCGGCAAGGCCTACGCACCGCCGCCCGCGAATGCACCGCGCAAGGATGTCGTGTGTCCGGCTGCGCCACCTGAAGCACCCGTTGCACCATGAGCGGTGTGGAGATGCAACCCAACTCGATAATCGTCGCGAGCGATGGCAGTTCGAGCACCGCCGGCGCGCGAAATGCCGAGCGCGGCAGATTTCAAGTTGGGTTGACCGCATAATGCGCGCATGAAAACTTACCTGGTCGGCGGCGCGGTGCGCGATCGCCTGCTCGGCCTGCCGGTCAAGGATCGCGATTACGTCGTCGTCGGCGCCACGCCAGACGCAATGCTGCGCGCCGGATTCAAGCCGGTCGGCAAGGATTTCCCCGTGTTCCTGCATCCGCAGACCGGCGAGGAATACGCGCTCGCGCGCACCGAACGCAAGACCGGGCGCGGCTATCGCGGTTTCGCGTTCGATACCGATCCGTCGGTCACGCTGGAAGACGATTTGCGCCGGCGCGACCTGACCATTAACGCGATCGCACAGGATGAGGACGACGCGTTGATCGATCCGTTCGGCGGCGCGGCGGATTTGCGCGCCGGCATCTTGCGCCATGTAGCTCCGGCCTTCGCCGAGGATCCGGTGCGCATCCTGCGCGTGGCGCGCTTTGCCGCGCGTTATGCCGAACGCGGATTCCGCATCGCCGCCGCGACGCAGGAATTGATGCGCGTCATGGTGCGCGACGGCGAGGTCGATCACCTGGTGCCGGAACGGGTCTGGGCGGAAACACGCAAGGCGCTGGCCGAACGCGCGCCGAGCGCCTTCGTGCGCACGTTGCGCGATTGCGGCGCACTCGAGCGCGTCATGCCCGAGGTCGACGCACTGTACGGCGTGCCGCAGCGTGCCGAATTCCATCGCGAAATCGACACCGGCGTGCACGTTGAAATGGTGCTGGACGCCGCCGCGCGCATCGCACCTGGCGACGCGCTGATCGGCTTCTGCGCCCTGACCCACGACCTGGGCAAGGCGCTGACGCCAGTCGCCGAATTGCCATCGCATCGCCGCCACGAGCAACGCGGCGTGGCGCCGCTGCATGCGCTCTGCGCGCGCCTGAAGGTGCCGGCGGAATATGCCGCGCTGGCCGAACTCGTCTGCCGTTTGCATCTGCTCGCGCACACCGCGTTCGAGCTGCGTCCAAAAACCGTTCTGGAGCTGTTCGAGAAGCTCGATGCTTTCCGCCAGCCCAAACGCCTGCCGCAATTCCTGCTCGCCTGCGCGGCGGACAAACGCGGGCGCCTGGGCATGGCCGACAGCGATTACCCTCAGGCGCGCTACCTCACTGCCGTGTTCCACGCCGCGCTGGAACCCACGGCGCAGCCCTTGCTCGATGCCGGCTTGCGCGGCCCGGAACTGGGTGCGGCGCTGCGCCGCGCGCGTCACAAGGCGATTGCTACTGCAATTCGCACGCGCAAAAAAAATCCCGCGGTTTGAGCCGCGGGATTGGTGTGACATGTTGACGATTCTTACAGACGGCAGCCGTCGAAGCCGTCGCTGAAGAGGATGTCGCCGTTGGCGGTCACATTGAACGTGTTACTGATGGCCGAACCAGTGAATGAGCCGGAGCTGGCGGCACCAACCGTCAGACCCGATGCAAGGGCGTAGAACCGCTGTGAGCTGTTCGACAAGGTTGCCACCCCGCTGACCATCAGCGCCGAGCCGAGGCTGACCGGATTGCCGCAGGCGGTGACCGTGAAGTTCACCGAACTGGCGCTATCCGTGGTGACCACGTTGCCAAACTGGTCCTGCTCGGTCACGGCAACTGTCGCTTGCGTTTTTCCTTGCAGCACGTCCGCCGGCTGGATGGTGAAGACAAGTTGCGCAGCGGCGGGACTGATCGTAAACGTGTTGCTCGGTCCGGCACTGAGTGAATCGCCCGCATCGACAGCCGACAGCGTGTAGTTGCCTGCCGTATCCAGGATCAGATTGCCGAACGTCGCCACGCCATTGACGAAGCTCGCGGTCACGGTGCTCGCGGCGTCGAATCCACCCGGACCACTGGTGATGCTCAGCGTCACGCTGTTGGTGTCACCGATCACGGGTACGCCACCCGCATCCTCGACCGTGACGGTCACGGACGGACTCAATGCGACTCCCGCGGTTCCATGCGGAACTGTAGAGATGACCAATTGCGCCGGTGGATTGGCGGCAAACGTCGCCATCACGCTGATGTTGGCCTGCACGTTCGTATCCGTGCGCGGATTCGTCGTGGATCCGTCGCTCCACTGCACGAAGTGATAGCCGGTGGCCGGCGTCGCCGTCACCGCCGTGCCGCTCGCACCGTAGTTCACCGTCTGCGGTGAACTGCCCGTGATG
>QWHH01000017.1 GCA_021404785.1 Lysobacterales bacterium PRO7 | reverse complement strand
CCGCGCCGATGGTAGTGTGGCTTAAGCCATGTGAGAGTAGGTCATTGCTGAGCACTTTACCCAACCCCCTGGTCGCAAGATCAGGGGGTTTTTGTTTGCGCGTGCCGATATACTCGCGCCTGCCAGTTCCCGATTCGCAAGCAAGATGCCGAAAAGACGATTGCCTTGGGCGGACAATGCAAGATCGATCATCGCCAGCCTTGTCATCGTACTTGCCGGATATCTGACTGCCGCTTTCACTACCGGCGTCCTGTCGCTTCTCGCACTGTTGGTTGCCGATGCTGCCGGTTCGGTGGTTATCAGCAGCTTCGCGCAATTGCGCCGGAACGAGAGTTGGCGTGATACGTGGCGCGGCGCATTCGTGTTCTTCGGGTTGCTTTGCGGCTATACCTTGCTCAGTGCAATCTTGCTGGGATACCCGCTGCATGAATTGCGTGGAGCCATTTCACTGGGGCAAGTGCTGGTCGTCTCGGCGGCTACGGTACTTGCCTTGCTGCTGCTGTGGCGCATCTGGCCAGCCTATGGCTTGGCCGCCATGGGCGCTCGACACCGGCGCGCGCGCGCTGTTGGCGTGATGCAGTCGGATGGGGTTCTGGCCGAGGCATGGAAACTGACCGCTGACAACGAATTGTTCTTTGGCCATGGACTGCTGGCTGCGATCGCCCTGCTGGCACTGGCTCAGGGCGCGCTTGCATTGGCAGGATTTGGTATGCCGATTTCGCCGGACACTCGACCAATTACGCTTGGTGCATATGCGGTGGCGGCTTTGCCGCTGATCTGGGTGGTTCTCCAGCGCAGCGCGGTAGCGGTTCTCGACGACCGCCAACGCGCACGTGGTGAATCTGCGCAGCCAACGGCGGCAACGATGGCTGCGGATGAAATATACGAGCGCACGCCGGACATCGCGCCCGTCAGCCTCGGCGTCGAAGATCTCGACGCCATGCTGTTGCGCTGCGTGCGTGCTGGCCAGACTCAGCTTGCGTTGTCTGCACTCGAACACGGCGCCAATCCCGATGGCGTTCCGCCGGCGGGCGAACGCGACCAGCGCAGTGCCTTGGTGCTGGCCGTACTCAGCCCGGACAATCGTCTTTTGCGCGGCTTCATTGCGAAGGGTGCGAATCTGCATCAAATACATGCGGGGTTGCCGCTGCTGATCGCGGCAACACGCGACAGCCGCGATGGCCGACCGGATGCCGTGATGACGCTGCTCACCAATGGCGCTACCCCGAATTGTGCGGATGCAGAAGGCAACACGCCCCTGCATCACGCGGCAATGAGCACAACTCCTGTCGTCGCCGCATTGTTGTGTGATGCTGGCGCGCGTATCGACGCCATCAACCGCGAAGGTCAGTCGCCATTGGCGCGTGCTTGCGAAGCCGCAAACTGGGAGCTCGTTCGATTCCTGCTCGATCGTGGCGCCAAGATCGAAAACGGGCCGGGACAGCCCGCGTTGATCGCGGCGGCATCCGTCGAGGAAGATGACGAGCAAGGCGTACGCATGCTGCTCAAGCGCAAGGCGCGCGTGGATGTCCGCGATGTCATGCAGCGTACCGCACTGATGGCGGCGGCATTGCACGGGCACACCGCGATTGCCAGTGCGCTGATCGAGGCGGGTGCGCGTGTAGACCTCGCCGATGCGCAAGGAACCACCGCATTGATGGAAGCCGCTCGTGCCGATGCACACGCCGTGCTCGATGTATTGATCGCGCAACGGCCGCCGCCGGACGCCGTCGATGTGGCCGGGCGCAGTGCGCTCACGATCGCCGCGCAGTCGTTGCGCGCTGGCGAAGAAACCGTAAAGAGACTGCTTGCCCTGGGCATCTCACGCCAACTTGTCGGAAAGGATGGAAGACGCGCCGTGGAGTGCGCGGCCGCTGCCGGACGCTGGAATATCGTCGCCTTGATCGATCCGGATTTTCCGCGCCCGGCAAACCAGCCCGGCATTGCGCCGGCGCAAACACACGCGAACGACTCCCCCGCGCATTTACTCGATGCGTTGCGCTTTGGGCATTGGCATATTGTCGATGGATTTTCTGTGTGCGTTCGTGAGTGGCCGGCAGCAACGCTTGCACAGCTGTTTGTCGAATTGATCGTGCATGCGGATGCGGCGCCGCGGCGCTGGCTTCTCCAGCATGGCCTGGACCCGAACACGAGCCTGGAAGGCAGCACGCTCTTGCAGCATGCCATCGCCTGTCTGCCAGCCGGAATCCGGGCCGCGCGCGATCTGGTCGATGCCGGCGTGCAGCCTGCGGGCACGAATGCCATCGCGCAACTGTGCACCGGCTGCGCAGCAGACGCCGCCGGTGCGGACGCGCAAACCCTTGCATTGATCCTCGTCGATCGCGGAGCCGAGGTCTTCCGCGCTGAAGCCGACGGCAGGACGCCACTCATGCTCGCGATTGCCCACGGTTGGCTCGACCTTGCCAAGCGCTTGCTCGACGGTGGCGCCGATCCGCAGGCACGCGACCGGCATGGCCGCACGCCTTTGTTCTCCGCGCTTGTGGCACCGGCAGCGGCCTGCGAAGCAGCTATCAAGATGCTGCTGCGCGCCGGCGCTGACCCGGAAGTGCGCGCGAGCAATAATGAAACCCCGCTCGGAACGGCTCTGGCGCGCGGACAATCCGGCGTACAGCGTTGGCTGAATTGGCCAGCCTGGAAGTTGCCGTGCCGGCGCTTGCGCGGCACTGACACCATCGCTGCGGCTTCCATCGGCGACGCGGATGCGGTGGGCAAGTTGCTGGAATTGGGACTGCCTGTGGATGCCATCGACGGCTACGGCGCCAGCGCCTTGCTGCATGCGGCCGGACGCGGGCAAGCACAGGTCGTTGCGTTACTGCTCGATCGGGGCGCGAATCCTGCGCACGCGGCAGGCGATGGCGCAACGGCGTTGAGCTCGGCGCTGGCTGCGGGCCACAAGGACATCATGGAATTGCTGATCGCGCGTGGCGCCAGCGTCGACCAGCCACTGGCCGGCGACCGCACGGCGCTGATGGCGGCGGCAGGACGCGGCGATGTGGAAGCCACCGAAGTACTGCTTGCGCACGCTGCTCAGGCAGATGGCGCCGACGCACTCGGCATGCGCCCGCTGCACGCCGCCGCACAATTCGCATTCGCCGGAGGCGATGCGCAGGCGGCGCGACGTCTGTTCGAAATGCTGCTGGATGCCGGCGCCACCGTCGATGCGCGCAACGCCGATGGACAGACCCCATTGCTGATCCTGCTCGGCGCACACGCACCGCCACGCAGTGGCGCAGACCAGAAGGCGCTGCTCGGCCTGCTCGAGGTATTGCGTGGACACGGTGCAGGGATCGACGTGCAGGATGAACGCGGCGTCGGGCCGCTGCACGCCTGCGCGATGCACGGCCTGCTCTTGCCTGCGCGCGCGCTGCTCAAGGTAGGCGCGGATCGTTCTGCGCGGGACCTGCTTGAGCGCACGCCGCGCGAAGTGGCGCACCGGCTCGGCTTCGTGGACGTTGCGGCGGAACTCGGCGGCGATTCCACCCGGCGCTGGGCGATCTGATCGCGGCAGGCTCACGCGGCAGGCGTCTCGTCACCGCGATCAGCCTCGAACAAGCGCCCCAGGTCGACGAGCGCCTCCTTGCTGGTTTGCACCAGTGCCGCTTCATCGTCGTAGACCAGATACTGGGCCTGCAACAGGTGCGCATCGTGCACGCGGAATTTCTCCACGTGTTCGGTTGCCAGTGCGGGATCCAGCCCGAGGTCGATCAGCACGCGACGCGTCATTTCCAGGCTCGAGTACAGGGTTTCGCGTACGACGTCGGCATCCGCAATGCTGAGGTCCATCAGGCGGAATGCGTGCTGGCGATTGCGCGCGCGCGCGACGATTTTCAGGTGCGGAAACGTGCGCTTGACCATGCGCGCAGTGCGCAGGTTCGCTTCCGGGTCATCGGTGGCGAGAACAAAGATTTCAGCCTTGTCCGCGCCCGCGGCGCGCAACAGCTCCGGTCGTGCCGGGTCGCCAAAATAGATGTGGCTGCCGAAGCGGCGCGAGAAATCAACCTGCTCGGCGGAAGTCTCCAGCGCGGTGAACGCGATGCGCTGGGCGCGCAGGATGCGCGACACGATCTGGCCCATGCGGCCGTAGCCGGCGATGATCACGCGCGGATGCTCGTCGACGATCGCATCGAATGGCGGTGGCGCGGGTGGTTTGCGCGTCGCCAGCCAGCGCGATACCACGATCATCGACAGTGGCGTGAGCGCCATCGACAAGGTGACCGCGACGACCAGCGCATCGTGTTGCGCGCTCACCAGCAAGCCGTGCTGCGCGGCCAGATCGAAGACGACGAAAGCAAATTCGCCGCCACCGGCCAAAACCGTCGCCAGGCGCAAGCCGCCGGCGACGTCGAGCTTGCCCGACAGCTTGCCGATCGCGAGCAGGACCGCCGACTTGAGCGCGAGCAGCGCCGCGACAATCGCTGCGATTTGCAACGGCTCGCGCCCGATCAGACCCAGATCCAGTGAGACCCCGACGCTGAGGAAGAACAGGCCGAGCAGCAAACCCTTGAACGGCTCGATCTGCGCTTCGATTTCGTGGCGGTATTCGGAATCGGCGAGCAGTACGCCGGCGAGGAACGCGCCGAGCGACATCTGCATGCCGGCCAGTTGCATGAGCCAGGCCACGCCGAGCACGACCAACAGTGCCGTCGCCGTGAAAACCTCGGGAATGCCCAGGCCGGCGACGGTGCGGAAAATCGGACGCAGCAGCCACCTGCCACCGACCACGACCGCGGCGATCACGGTAATGATTTTCACCACGGTCAGGCCTTCGGCCTCCGGCGACACGGCAGTCGCATGCGTGCCGAGCAGCGGGATCAGGGCAAGGATTGGAATCGCGGCGATGTCCTGGAACAGCAGGATTGCGAAGGCGATGCGCCCATACGGACTCGCCAGTTCCTTGCGTTCGGCCAGGATCTGCAAGCCGAGCGCGGTCGACGACAGGGCGAGACCCAGGCCGATGATCAGTGCGGAGTTGCGCTGGACACCCGCCAGCCAGGCGGCGCCACCGAGCAGCAAGGCCGACACCACGACCTGCGCGGCACCTGCGCCGAAAACCGCGCGCCGCATGACCCACAGCCGTTGTGGGGAAAGCTCAAGGCCGATGATGAACAGCAAAAAGATCACGCCGAGCTCGGAAAATTGCGAGGCCTGGCTCATGTCCGGCGCAAGCCCGAGCACATGCGGGCCGATCACGGCGCCGGCAGCCAGATAGCCGAGCACTGCGCCCAGGCCCGCACGCCGCGATAGCGACACCGCTATCACTGCGGTGGCGAGGAACATTACGGCGTACTGCAGGAAGTGCGGGGTTTCCACGCGCGGCAGTATAGACGAGCGCGCGATCTCAATCAGTGAGACCGGCAAGGGTGAAGATGCGCCCGTCGCAACGAGGGAGATTATCCATGTCGGGCATGTCGAATCCGGTCACGCGTACGAACGCCATCGAAAACCTGCTGTGGAGCTGGATTGCCGCCGGCGCGGTGATGTGCGGGCTATTCCCGCCACTGCGCGGACACGATCCATTGCTGGGCTGGCTGCCGTTCTGGCTGATCGTCGCGCCCGTGATCGACCTTGTCCTGCTGCGCCGGCACAGTTTGCTGGCGGTGGCGCGTTCGTTCCTCGTCAGGCGAACGCACCGCCGCCGGCCCGCGCGGCAAGCCCGGCGCTTGCGCCGTGATCAGTCCTTGATGCCGAGGCGCTTCTTCTCCATGCGCCGCAGGAATTCGGACATGATGCGCCGGTACAGGTCGTCGCCGAGATAAGCGTCTTCCACGCCGGCATCGATGGACGGGTTGTCGTTGACTTCGATCACCACGTTGCGGCTGCCGACCTGCTTGAGGTCGACACCATAGAGCCCGTCGCCGATCGGTGCAGTCGCCTTCAGCGCGAGCTTGACGATGTCCGCCGGCGCGCTGCGCACGGGCAGTGTCTTGAACCCGCCGGACTTCTGCGTCGCGTTAGCGCCGTGGTTGTATATCTGCCAGTGGCCGCGTGACATGAAGTATTGGCAGGCGTACAGCGCCTCACCGTCGAGTACACCGATGCGCCAGTCGAACTCGGTGAACACGAATTCCTGCGCCAGCACCAGCGCGGTGTGCTGGAACAGATCGTCCACCGCGATCTTGAGCTGCTCGGGCGTTTCCACTTTCACGATGCCGCGCGAGAACGAACCGTCTGGAATTTTCAGCACGATCGGGAAACCGAGTAAGTCGGGCAATTCCTCCAGGCGTTTGCCGTCGTCGCGGTAGATGATTTCGGTTTTCGGCGTCGGCAGTTTGCGCGACTTGAGCAGGTCGTGCAGGTAGATCTTGTTCGTGCACTTGAGGATCGAACCCGGATCGTCGATCACCACCATGCCTTCTTTCTCGGCCTTGTTGGCGAAGCGGTAGGTGTGGCTGTCCAGCGCCGTTGTTTCGCGGATGAACAGGCCGTCGTATTCGGCGAGGCTCGAGTAATCGTTCTTGCCGATCGTTTCCACCTCGATGGCGAGTTCGCGACCGGCTTCGATGAAGGACTTCAACGCGCGCTTGTTCGATGGCGGCATCTGCTCGTTCGGGTCGGCCAGCATGGCGATGTCGTAGCGATACTGGCGACGCGCGCGCGGTTTGCGCCAGAGTTTCTTCGAGAACTTGTCCAGCGCCTCGGCGAAGGAATCTTCCTGCGGATCGGCAAGCGTGTGCAGGCTGGCCGGCTTGATCGCGCTGATCTGCCAGACCTTGTCGCGTTCGAACTCCAGGCGCAGGATCGGGCAGGGAAAGGTTTCAAAAACCTGGCGCGCCAGATCCGACAGCGCCGCGTAGCTGGTCTCGCCGAAGTACACCAGTACACCCAGGTCGGTCGTGTCGCGGCCGCCGGCGGGCAGGAAATTCGTGAGCTTCTGGTTGAGGTCCTCGATGTCGAGGCCGTACAGCGCGCGCTTGCGCAGATCGTTGATTGTGCGTACCGACGGGATCACCTTGTGCCCGCGTGCCTCGGCGAGCAGCGAGACGTAGTAGCCGATGCCCAGGTACTTGTAACTGCGGCACAGGTTGATCACCTGCACGCGTTCGTCGTCCAGACTTATGGATTCCTTGAGGTAATCCTGCGCGGCGACAACATTGTCGGACGGGAAATACGAACCCCAGTCCGATGCCTTCTCCACCACGATGACTAATCGACTCATCGGTGGTCAGTACACAAAATTCAAAAAGTGCGGACCGGATGGCCGCTCTGGCGCGGGCAAGGAAGCTCGCTGAAATTGTGGAGGCTCGGACATGGGTGTCGGCGCAAGGCTCGGGGGGCTAGTTTGACACAGTCGAAACCGTGCGCAAGCGCGAGTGTTCTCGCATTCAGCATTGCGTCATTCGAAGCGCTGGCCTAGGCTGCGCGGCCATGTCTCCCACGATCCGCATCCGCCACGCCACCCTCGCCGACCTGCCCGCTTTGGTCGCGCTGGAGCGGCGCGCGTTCACGACCGATCACCTCTCGCCGCGCCAGTACCGCCATCACCTGACCAATCCGCGCGCACTCGTACTCGCGGCGGTGGATACGAGCGGCCTGCTGGGCAAGGCGGTCGTGCTGTTCCGCAAGGGCAGCAGCGTCGCGCGTCTGTATTCCATCGCCGTGGACGATGCGGCGCGTGGCCGCGGCATCGCCAAGGCGCTGTTGCGGGCTGTCGAGCGCGGTGCGCGCACGCGGGGTTGCACGCGCATGCGCCTGGAAGTGGCGCAGAAGAACATTGGCGCGATCGCGCTGTACGAAAAACTCGGCTATCGCCGTTTCGGCGCGTGCGCCCGTTTTTACGAAGACGGCGCGGACGCGTGGCGGTACGAGAAAATCCTGCGCGTGGAAAAATCTACCAAGAGCTCGCCTTGAGTTTTTCCGCTGTTGCCGCGTCTGCCGGACGCGCGACGAGGCCACCGAGCGGGCTGATGGTAACGGCGTAATTGCCGCCATCGACCAGCGGCAGGAAGGCGGCGCTGCCGTAATCGGCATCCAGCCACGGTAGCCAGTGCGGGAAATTTTGTTTGAGTTGCCACAGATCGACGACGGAATCCGCGTCCAGCGCGACAACGGTCGGCAAGGTTGCGCCTGCTTGCGTGGCGTCGCGGTAGCGACCGGAAAGCCGATCGACGCGAAACAAGGGTTTGGCCCCGAGCGCTACCGCGTGCGGCGCCCACTTGATCACGCGCGCGTCGAGCTGCCATTCGTCGCCGTGCAGGTCGACGCTGCGATGCGTGCCATCGGGAAAATCCACGCGCACGCCGAACCACTGGGATCCAAGTTGGCGCGCCTGCACGGTTGCGACCGGCGCTTCGGCGCTAAGCAGGGCGTAGCCGCGCAAGGCCAAGCCCATGCCGGCGAGCAGGATCGCGAGCAGCAGGAAAACGGCAAACCATGCGCCGCGATACGCGCAAGCGAATCGTCGCTGCGCGCGCCAATGTCGGCGCACGGCGAAGGCTTGAGCCAGCGCGATCAGCGTCGCGATGACGGCGCTGGCGTAGAGCAACGGAATGAGGAAAGAAAAATCCATCGCGGCATTCGCGTCAGTGCTTTTCCGCCGCCTGCATCGATGCTTCGCGAATGGCACCGAACTGGCTGCCGGGCAGCCATTGCGGGAATGTGGATTCATCCGCGAGTCGCTTGCCGACGGCATACAACGCCCGCACGTCTTCGATCACGCCGGACAGATCCCAGTTCGGATCGTAGTTGTCCGCGGGCTTGTGGTAGCGGTGCGCGGTGAAATCATCATACGCCGCGCGACCTGCGGCGACACCGCCATTGAGCTTGTCGAAGCCGACTTGCGCGTATAGCACCGGCACGCCGCGACGCGCGAAGTTGAGCTGGTCGGAGCGATAGAAGAATCCGTTTTCCGGCTCCGCGTCGGGACTGATCGTGCGGCCCGCGGGTTTAAGTGCGTCGGCGAGGTACTGATCCATCTGCGACTGGCCGAAACCGATAATCTCCATGTCGCGGGTGCGGCCCATGGGGATGAGTTCGTCCATGTTGATGTCGGCGACGGTTTTCGTCAGCGGGAAAACCGGGTGCAGCGTGTAGTACTGCGAACCGAGCAGTCCTGCTTCTTCCATCGTCGGTGCGAGGAACAGGATCGAACGCTGCGGCGGTGGATTCTGGTGCGCGAACGCGTCGGCGATTTCGAGCAGAGCGGACAAGCCGGTGCCGTTGTCGACCGCACCGTTGTAGATCTGGTCGCCATTCAGCGTCGGGTCGCGGCCGAAGTGATCCCAGTGCGCGGAGTAGACGATGACCTCGTCCTTGCGCGTGCTTCCGGGCACCAGTGCAAGCACGTTGTCGGTCTGCATGTTGCGGATCTGGTTGTGGAAGGCGATCGATGCCGTCGCCTTGAGCGGGACCGGCACGAAGCCCGGCGTCGCGGCGGCTTTTTCGAGTGTGTCGAGGTCCGCACCGGCAGCCGCGAACAGGCGCTTCGCCGCATCGCCGGTCAGCCAGCCGGCCACGGCCAGGCGCGGCGGCGTGGATGCTTCGGGAACCAGGCTGAACTGTGGACCGCTCCAACTGTTGACCACCACTTCCCATGGATAACCGGCCGCGCCGGTTTCGTGCACGATCAGGCAGCCGGCCGCGCCCTGGCGCGCGGCTTCTTCGTATTTGTACGTCCAGCGCCCGTAGTAGGTCATGTTCTTGCCCTTGAACAGGGCCGGGTCAGCATGGCCGGGATCGTTGACCAGCACAATCACGATCTTGCCCTTGACGTCGAGACCGGCGTAATCGTTCCAATGGTATTCCGGCGCGACGATGCCGTAGCCGGCGAACACGAGGTCGGCGTCCGTGATCGCCACGTCCGGCACGTTCTGCAGCGTACCGACGATGAGGTCGTTGCGATAAGTATACGTTTCCACTTTGCCGCCCTCGCTTACATCGAGCGCGACCTTGGCGCCATCGAGCAAGGTCGTTTCCACGGCCGGCACGGCTTGCAGGTAACTGTCGCCATTGCCGGGCTTCAGACCCATGCTCTTGAACTGGTCGATCAGGTAGGTCGTCGTCATGCGCTCGCCGATCGTGCCCGGCTTGCGGCCTTCGAATTCGTCCGAAGACAGGCGCTTGTCGTAGCCGGCAAAGTCTGCGGCGTTGATTTGCGGCGAGAAATGCCCGTCGGTGGTGGGCTTGATCGGTTCGGGTTTTGGCGCGGGCGCTGCGGCTGTTTTGGCCGGTTCCGGCGCGGTCGACTGCCCGCAGGCGGCGAGCAGGCAGACGAGGACTAGTGCGGGCAGCTTGCGCATGAGGGACTCCGGCGAACGCGAAGTCCCGATTGTAGGATTACTGCGGCGGCTTGTCGCCCGTGAACGTGACCGGCTTCGCACCCTCGATCTTGCCCACCGTGGCGCTGTCGCTCACATAAAGCTGCACGGTGCGCTTGAACACCATGTCGCCCTGCACGACCGCGTGCGGGCCGATGACGACGCGTGGATCGCGACTGACGCCGAAGTGGAACCAGCTGTTGTCCTGGTTCACCAGGATTCCGCCATCAACGCGGGAATTCGCGCCGATGTCGATGTCGCCCGAGGTCGTTTCGATGCCGCCACCGACATGTGCCGCCGTCAGCGCGATGCCGCCGTTGACGTTGGACACTTTGCCTGCGACATCCGTGCCCGCCGCCAGCGAAATCGAGCCGTTGACCGCCTCGATGGTCTTGGCGATTTTCGTGCCGGCGCCGACGTGGATGCCGCCGTTCACGGTGTCCAGTGCGTCGATCGTCACGTTGGCGCCCAGATGAATGCTGCCGTTGACCGTGGACGCGTCAGCGGCATGCGCGCCGTCACCGACATGAATGCTGCCGTTGACCGTGGACAACTTGCCGACCGTGGCGTTGTCAGGAACATGGATGCTGCCATTGACCTTGTCGATGTCCAGATCAGCGTTGCCGGCCGCTGCGGCGACACCAGTGACGAGCAAGGCGGACATGACGAACAACGTAATTCGTTTCATGGGATTCTCCAGGATGCCTGTTCGGTCAGATGCGGAGGACCGTCGCAAGGTTTAATCGGCTACCATTATCCATCCATTGCGAGACTTCGCCGTGTCCCGACCCAAACCCGTGTTGATGCTGATCCTGGATGGCTGGGGCCACCGCGAGGCGCGTGACAACAACGCGATCGCGCAGGCGAACGCGCCGAATTGGCGACGCCTGCTCGCGACCTGCCCGCGCACGCTGGTGCAGACCCATGGCAAGTTCGTCGGCCTGCCGGACGGGCAGATGGGCAATTCCGAGGTCGGCCACATGAACATCGGTGCCGGGCGCATCGTGTACCAGGATCTGACCCGCATCGATGCGGCGATCGAAGACGGCACGTTCTTCGCCAATCCTGCGCTGCTCGGCGCCTGCGCGGCAGCGAAGCATACGACCCTGCACGTTTTCGGATTGCTCAGTCCCGGTGGCGTGCACAGCAGTGAGGATCACATCTTCGCTTTGCTCGACATGGCGAAAAGGAACGGCGTCGAACGCGTCGCCGTGCACGCGTTCCTCGACGGTCGCGATACGCCGCCGCAAAGTGCGCGCGCTTCGCTGGAGAAATTGCAGGCGCGATGTGCTGTGCTCGGCAATGCGCACATTGCCACCGTTGGCGGGCGCTACTACGCGATGGATCGCGACAAGCGCTGGGAACGCGTCAGGCTCGCTTACGATGCAATCGCCGATGGTGCGGCCCAATGCCATGCCGAAAGCGCGCTCGCGGCGCTCGATGCCGCCTACGCGCGCGGCGAAACCGACGAATTCGTCAAGCCGACGATCATCGGTGCGGCGACGAAAATTGCAGATGGCGACGCCATCGTGTTCATGAATTTCCGCGCCGATCGTGCGCGCCAACTCACGCAGGTTTTTGTTGATCCGGATTTTTCCGGCTTCGCGCGCCAGCGCAAGATTCGCCTATCCGCCTTCGTCACGCTGACGCATTACAGCGACGATCTGCGCGTGACCGCCGAGGCGTATCCGCCGCAATCGCTGGAAAATTCGCTCGGTGAGTATTTGGCATCGCTGGGCTTGAAACAATTGCGTATTGCTGAAACGGAAAAATACGCGCACGTCACGTTCTTTTTCTCCGGCGGACGCGAGCAACCGTATCCCGGCGAGGACCGCATCCTCGTGCCGAGTCCGAAGGTCGCCACCTACGACTTGCAGCCGGAAATGAGCTGCCCTGAAGTTACGGACAAACTCGTCGCCGCGATTGGAAGCGGCAAGTACGACTTCATCGTGTGCAACCTCGCCAACGCCGACATGGTCGGGCACAGCGGCAAGCTCGACGCGGCGATCAAGGCGGTGGAAGCCGTCGACGTCGCGCTCGGCAGGCTCGAAGCCGCGATCCGTGCGGCCGGCGGCGAGATGCTGATCAGCGCCGACCACGGTAACCTGGAGCAGATGCGCGCCGACGATGGCCAGCCACACACCCAACACACGGTCGGGCCGGTGCCGCTGGTTTATGTTGGTCGTCCAGCGACACTCGTGCCGGGATCGCTGCGCGACCTCGCTCCGACGGTGCTCGCGCTGATGGGAGTCACGCAGCCGGCACAGATGACGGGGCACTCATTGGTGACGTTTGTTTGATCCGTCGTTTTCCCATCGCATTTCTTTTCCTGATGTGCGTTTTCGCCAATGCAAGCGCCCAGGACGATGATGCCCGGCGTTCCGCGCAAGAGGCGCAAGCCCGGCAAAAGCTCGAACAGGTTCGCGCGCAAATCCACGATCTGGCCGCTGCGCAACAGGACACCAACGCCAGGCGCGGCGATGCGCTGACGGCGTTGCGCGAGCAAGAATTGAAGATCGCTGCGACAGCCAAGCAACTGCGCATGCTCGACGGCCGGATCAAGGAACAACAGGCCAGGCTCGACGATCTGTTCAAACAACGAGCCGCGCTGGACGACAAGCTCAAGGATCAACGCGACGCGTTGGCCGCGCTGCTGCGTTCAGCTTACGCGATGGGCCGCGGCGAAGAACTCAAGCTCCTGCTCGCGCAGGACAAGGCCGCCGACATCGCGCGCATGCTTGCCTACTACCGCTACTTCGAGCATGCGCGGATTGGCGAGATCGATGCGTTGATGCAGAATCTCGATGCGCTGGCGAAGGTGCAAGACGACATCGTGGCGCAGAAAGCGACCCTGGAAAAATCACGCGCCGATCAAGTCGACCGGGCCAAGCAGTTCGATGCCGAGCGTCTTGCGCGCCAGCAGGCGCTGAGCAACCTCGATGCGACCTTGAAAGACCAGAAAAGCCGCCTCGCCGCGCTCAGTCGCGACGAAAAGGCGTTGACCGACCTGATCGCGAAACTACGCGATATCTTCGCCGACATCCCGAAAAATCTCGCTGGCGCGCAGTCGTTCGCCAGCTTGCGCGGTCAACTGCCGTGGCCGATGCGCGGCCGCGTGGTGGAAAAATTCGGCGCCGGCAATGGAACCGACCGCGCCAACCAGGGTCTGCTCATCGCCGCGCCATCCGGCGCGACCGTGCGCGCTGTCGCGCATGGCCGCGTCGTGTTCGCCGACTGGCTGCGCGGTTATGGCCTGCTGCTGATCATCGATCACGGCGATGGCTACCTGAGCTTGTACGGCTACAACGAAAGCCTGCTGAAAGACGTCGGCGATTGGGTCGATGCCGGTGTCGCGATCGCCACCAGCGGCGACAGCGGCGGCCGGCCGTCGCCGGGGCTGTATTTCGAGTTGCGCCATCAGGGCAAGGCGATCGACCCCGTACCCTGGTTGAAGTCCGCTTCACGTTGAACCCACGCGCGGTGCCTATAATGGCCGCAAGCTGCAATTGGTGATTCCCATGTTGCGAACTTCCTTGTGTGTTTTCCTGATGCTTGCTCCGCTGGCATTGCACGCCGACGAGGTCAAGTCAGCGCCGCCGCCTGCGGCAAAAACCGGCGTGAGCATGTCCGACATCCGCCAGTTCACGGCGGTGTTCGATCTGGTCAAGCAGGCCTACGTAGATCCGGTCGACGACAAGACCATGATGCAAAACGCCATCCGCGGCATGCTCACGGGTCTGGATCCGCACAGCGAATACCTGGATTCCACCGGCATGCAGGCGCTGAATGAGGACACCAGCGGCAGTTACGACGGACTCGGCATCGAAGTGGTTACCCTGAACGGCGCCTTGCGCGTGGTCGCGCCGATCGACGACACGCCGGCGGCGCGCGCTGGGATCAAGCCCGGCGACATCATCGTGCGCATCGATGGCACCGCGATCACCGCGGACAACGCGAACCAGGCCGTCGACTTGTTGCGCGGCAAGGCCGGGACGAAAGTGAAACTTTCCATCCTGCACGAAGACGCCAGCGCGCCAGAGGACTACACGCTCACGCGCGAGGCGATCCGTGTCGCCAGCGTGCGCGTGCGCGAGCTCGAGCCGGGCTACGTCTACATCCGCGTAGTCCAGTTCCAGGAAGACACCGGCAACGAATTGCGCAGCAAGCTCGGCAAGTTGCTGGCGAAGGAACATCCGCTGCGCGGCGCAGTACTCGATCTGCGCAGCAATCCCGGCGGACTGCTGACCTCGGCGGTGGAAATCAGCGACGACTTCCTGGATTCCGGCGTGATCGTCACCACGCGCGGGCGCCTGAAACAGTCGGACCTGAGTTTCAACGCGACGCCCGGCGACCTGCTCGACGGCGCACCGCTCGTCGTCCTGGTCGACAACGGCACCGCTTCGGCGGCCGAGATCGTTACCGGCGCGCTCAAGGACAACCATCGCGCCGTGGTCATCGGCCGGCGCACGTTTGGCAAGGGATCGGTGCAGACCGTACTGCCAATCGACGACACGCACGCGGTCAAGCTCACCACGGCGCGCTACTACACGCCGAACGGCACTTCGATCCAGGCGGCTGGCATCACACCGGACATCGAACTGGCGAACCTCAAGCTGAGCGTGCGTGATGCGGCACCGTCTGTCATCCGCGGCGAGCGCGATCTGCCGGGTCACCTGAAAGGCGAACTCGAGGGCGAAAAGAACAGTGAACGCGACGGCGCCAGCGACGGTCTGCTCGACGATTACGCGCTCAATCAGGCGTTGATTGTGCTCAAGGGCATGGCACTGCGACAGGCGCCCGCGGGGGCTCCTGCCAAGAACTGAGACGGTTTATTCGCGTAACCTGCGGGCGATCGCTGGCCTGGAAACCAGCGCAAACGCGATGCCGATGCCGAAACCGGCGATGTGGGTCCACCACGCGACTGCGCCGAACGCGGGACCGACGAAGGTGAACAGGAATTGCAGGCCGATCCAGAACCCGATCAGGGCGGCGGCGGGGACGCGGACGAATTCCAGGAATAGTCCGAGCGGCAACACCAGGCCCAGGCGCGCGCGCGGGAACAGGGCGAAATACGCGCCGACGATGGCCGATACCGCGCCGCTGGAGCCGACGAGCGGCGCATTCGCGTTTGCCAGAGTCAGCGCGCCGGCGAGATTGGCCAGTGCGCCGCCGACCAGGAAAAGCAGCAGAAATCGCATCGAGCCGAGGCTGCGTTCGGCGGGCAACCCGAAGATCATCAGGAACAGCATGTTGCCGATCAGGTGCAGCCAGCCGACATGAATGAACAAGGCGGTGAACAGGCGGGCCGGATGCAGGAGCAGCCATTGTGCGGTCAGCGGAGTCGTTGCATCAAACAGGCTCGACGGGATCGTGCCCCAGTGCCGCAGCATCGACGCGCGCGCATCCGGCGGCAAAAAAGTGAGTGCGGCAAAGACCACCACGCAGATCGTGATCAACGTGATCGTCGCCCACGGCGGCGCCGGTTTGCGTCGCTGTTCGAGGCGGACGAACACGTCGCTCTAGCGCCCGTCGCGCGGGAAGAAGAAACGCTGGCCCTGGAATTCGAGGATCACGCCATCGGGGCGGATTTCACGCAGCGACACGTTGTCCGGCATGCTGTCGCCCTCGGCCATGCGGGTGCCGTCGAGAATGATGAAACGCTGTTTCGGATCGGCGGTATAGACGTGCATGCTCATGCTGAGCGCGGGCAGCGCCTTGCGCGTGGCGAAGGGCAGGTCGTAATACGTCGGAACGTCGAGTCTTGGCAGCGCAGGCGGTGCAGCAACGGCAGGTGGCGCGGGTGCGAGATGAGTTGACGGCACTACGTTTTCCGGGTGCGGCTGTGGCGTGTGCAGCTCGGCTGGCTTCGGCGTGCTTGCCACCGCCTGCGTGGCTATGGGCGCGGCAGGTGCACGATGTGGCTCCACGGCAGGAAGCGGTGCAGGTGCGGGCTTGATGTCTTGTTGCGCGGGTGGGTGCCCATCCCGCGTGCGTTGCGCAGCAACCCAGAATTGTTGCTGGTTCGTCGGCGCCTGTCGGTTAACACGTGCCGTATCCTGCTGCGCGGGCAGGGTGCTCGGTTCTGGCGTTTGAACGGCAACAGTGTGCTTTGCGGATGGCGTCAATGTCGGCGGTACGACCGGAGCAGCAGAGTCGTGACCGCCACCGAACCACCACCACGCGCCAGCGCCCAGCGCCAGCACGATCACAACCACCGCCCACAGCGGGCTGCGCTCGCGCCGCGCTGGCGAGAACGGCGTGCCGAGGTCCGGAGCCTGGCCCAGGCGCCGGTTGGCCTCGGACTTTTTCAACGCTTCGAGAATCAGTGACATGGATGCATTGGCGGGTTCGCAGCCGCCTATTCTACCTTGCGGTACAGGTGCGGCCCGGATTCGGCCAGCGCGGACAATGCGAACAGGGTCTCCGGCCCGACGATGCCGTCCGGCTTGATGCCGTAGGCGATTTGCAGCTTGCGCACGCGTTCTTCCAGCACCGCGTCGAAATAGGCAGGCCCCGTGTCGTCGGCCTTGCCGCCATCCATCCGCGCCAGTTGCGCCTTGACCCAGGCGACCCCGGGACCGGCATCGCCTTGATGCAAAGTGGCGGGAATGCCGGGCGGCAATTGCCAGACCGCGCTGAACTCGCCCTTCCACACGTCGGCGAGATCGGACTTTGTCAACGTGTGCGTGGTTCCGCCGATCGCGAGTTTGACGTGTTGCGCATCCACACCAAGCAGCAGCGCGTCGGCTTGCGTGTCGCCGTCGTGCAGGGTGAGGATCAGCGGGCGATCGAAACGCGCGAGCTGCTCCAGTGTGCCGGTGCCGCGCAGGCAATCCAGGCCCGCGGTGATGACACCAGGGCAATGCGCCGCGTCGCGCACCGTCACCTGCGCGGAGTTCACCTGCCAGCGACCGAGCAATTGCGTCCATGCGGTGAGATCCGCGTCCGGTGTATGCGCTATCGTGCGGCGCAGCGATTCCAGCGTGTTTTCGACCGGCGGTGGAGCAGGTTTGGCAAGGGCTTCGGTTACGGGCGGCGGCACGCGATGCAACCAGAACCACGACGTCACTCCGGTAGCGAGGATCAACACCGCCGTTGCGGTCAGCCAGCGTCCGTGGCGATGCATCCAGTAGCGTGCATTACCGGGCAAGGTTTCGTCCGCGGCGCGGTCGATCAGGCGCTCGCCGAGCGCATCCTGCTCGCGCGCGAAGCCGGCCATCAATGCGCGGTCGGCTACCACGTTGATCACGCGCGGCACGCCGCCCGAACGTTTATACAACGCGCGCAACCCGAGGCGTGAAAAGGGCGAACGCGCCGCGCCGGCCACGGCTACGCGATGGCGCACATAGGCTTCGGTTTCCGCACGATCCAGGGGCATGAGGTGATAGCGCGCGGTGATGCGCTGGGCGAGCTGGCGCAGTTCCGGCTGGTGCAATTTTTCGCGCAATTCCGGCTGGCCAAGCAAGATGATTTGCAGCAGTTTCTGCGTTGGCGTTTCCAGGTTCGTGAGCAGGCGCACCTGTTCCAGTGCTTCCACTGACAATTCCTGCGCTTCATCCACGATCAGCACCACGCGCAAGCCCTGCGCGTACGCGTCGAGCAGGTAGATATTGAGCGTATCCACCAGCGCCTTGAGGCTGCCCTTCTTGCCGGCGATGTCGAGTTTCAACTCCTCGCAGATCGTCTCGAGCAATTCCACCGGCGACAGTTTCGGATTGAGCACCAGCGCCACGCGCGTGTTTTCCGGCAATTGGTCCAGCAGCAGCCGGCACAGCGTGGTCTTGCCGGTGCCGACCTCGCCGGTCAGTTGCACGAAGCCGCCGCTACCGCCCTTGCCGATGCCGTACAACAGGTGCGCGAGCGCGTCCCGGTGGCGCTCGCTCAAAAAAACGTAGCGCGGATCGGGGGTGATCGAGAAGGGCGGCTCTTTGAGGCCGTAGAACTCAAGGTACATAGGAATACTTTACCCCGGACGGGGGTAAAAGTTCGTGTTGCGGAACCGCACCTGTCTGCCCGGTCCGTATGCGTGCGCCAATAGGCGGGTTGAAATTGTGTATTCTTTAGGATACGATGAGCACCGATGTATACCGTCCTGACGACGCCATTCTTCGACGCCTGGTTTTCCAGACTCAAGGATCGTCAAGCCAGGGTTCGCATCCAGGCACGCATCGATCGCGTGGAAGACGGAAATTTCGGCGATCACAAATCGGCCGGCGGCGGCATCTCGGAACTGCGCATCGCTTACGGTCCCGGCTATCGTCTGTACTACACCGTGCGCGGACTTGAGATCGTCATTCTCCTGATCGGTGGCGACAAGTCCACGCAAGCCGCCGACATTGCAGCAGCAAGGGATTTGCTCAAATCAATCAGGTGAGCCATGAAGAAAAACGTGAAAGTAAAACTCGCCCGGTGGGATTCCGCCGAGTATCTGAAGACCGATGAGGATTGTCAGGCGTATCTTCAGGCGTGCTTCGAAGAAGCCGGCGGCGACTCCGCGTTCATCGCCAAGGCGTTGGGAACGATTGCGCGCGCGCGCGGCATGACGCAGCTCGCGCGCGAAACCGGCATCGGACGGGAGAGCCTCTACAAGTCGCTATCCGGCGAATCCAATCCCAGCTTCGATACGATCATGAAAGTCGTCAAGGCGCTGGGGCTGAAACTTTCTGCCGGGATTGCATGATTCGGACTGGCGGGGCCGACGAAGCAAAGCTTCCACTCGGCCTGCGGTCGAGCGGGTTACTTTTCCAGCCGAAAAAGTAACCAAAACGGCTTTGCGCCGGACGCGGCGTTCCGCTTCGCATCCGGCGAATCGGAATGCCCTGCGCTTCTCGGCTGGCCGGGGTTGCTCAGACAGTGCGCCCGTGTACTGCTTCGCAATCGCGGCGGTCCATCGTCGCGCCCATACGGCACATTCCCGTCCAGCCTGCGATGCTCGGCGCCGCGACGGCGCGGTGTTGCACAACCCGCTCTACTGGTTACTTGCTGTCTTAAGTCTGGCGTGAATTTCTGCAACAGCATTCCAATTATGGAATCTGGAAAACGCACTGAGTGAGTCTCTTTCTTTAAGGCCGATCAAGGCTTCTGACCAATACGCGATCAGCGCCCTACGAACGCCATCTAGCCGAAAAAATTCATTTACGTCATTGAACGTTCCTTCAAAATGGATGCTGGCCGAACGCGGTAACGCGCTGGCGTATGCATTCTCGGAGATGCCACCAGAATGATTGCGGAGCCAATGACCAACTTCCTCGAAATCCAGGATGAGCTTGTCCATGAGAATCATGTGAACCGCCGGTGCCATTTTTCTTGGCAGCGTGCTGAATGCAACTTCATGGGGACCGATGTTGATCGTGAAGTATCTTCCGCGGTTCGTTGAAGGGAAGAGAACGAAGGTCCAGGCACCTTGTTGATCGAGCCAGTGGGTCAAGCCCGTAAAGCTGAAAAGCTTCAGGATGAACGCCGCGAACACTTCATCTTGAAATAGTCGGTCGACCTTTGGTTTTCCCAGAATCTGGGCTGAGTCGATTTTCTGTAAATGCTCCGACGCTGCTTGTTGCGAAAGCCTGAACAGTTCTCTCTGCCCTGACACTTCTTGGGCGAACTTGCTGCGAAAAGTGTAGTGGAGTGCGTACTCCGTTGCCCGCCAATCGGTTACCTGTCGGAAGTCCGCGAGCGTCCAGGGTCCTAGGTTCTTGTACGGCTGAGTCGAATTGATTTCCCGGATACGCTTAAGCGGCGGATAGTCTGTCCCGCCGATTTTTATTAGGTTCGTCTGGCTCGACGTCAGAACATAGACATAACCGGCGTTACTACCTTTACCCTCGTCCATGCGCTTCAATCCCGAGTAGTGGCCTACTCCCCCAACGTCAACAACGACGCATTCCCACCCGCCGCGGTCGTGTTGATCGTCAACGTGCGCTCGGTGACAAAGCGCAGCAGGTAATGCGGCCCGCCGGCTTTCGGCCCCGTTCCGGAGAGTCCCTCGCCGCCGAACGGTTGCACGCCGACAACAGCGCCGATTTGGTTGCGGTTGACATAGCAGTTGCCGACTTTCGCGCGTTGCGAAATGTGCGCGATGGTGGAATCAATGCGGCTGTGGATGCCGAGCGTGAGGCCGAAGCCGGTCGCGTTGATCGCGTCGATGACCTGGTCGAGTTCGCTGGATTTCCAGCGGATCACGTGCAGGATCGGGCCGAAAACTTCGTGGGTGAGTTGCGATAAGGATTTCAGCTCGTACGCGCGCGGCGCGAGGAAGGTGCCGTTCGCGCAATCCGGGCCGAGTTGCACTTCCTTGATGAGTTTGGCTTCCTTGTCCATGCGCGCGGCGTGGTCGGCGAGGCTCTTGCGCGAAGGTTCGTCGATAACCGGGCCGACGTCGGTCGAAAGCAGGGCCGGATCGCCAACTTTCAGTTCATCCATCGCGCCGGCGAGCATGGCGATCACCTTGTCGGCGATGTCGTCTTGCACGAACAGCACGCGCGCGGCTGAACAGCGTTGGCCGGCGGAATCGAAGGCGGACGCGATCGCGTCCTTCACCAGTTGTTCGGGCAAGGCGGACGAATCGGCGATCAGCGCGTTCTGGCCGCCGGTCTCGGCAATCAAGCTCGCAATCTGCGCGTTGCGTGCGGCGAGGGTGCGATTGATCGTCCACGCGGTTTCGGTGGAGCCGGTCATGCACACACCGGCGACCTCGGGTTTGGTCAGCAAGGTATTGCCGATCATCGAGCCCTTGCCGGGCACGAATTGCAGCACGGCTTCCGGCACGCCGGCCTCGTGCAGCAACTTCACTGCGTGATAGCCGATCAGTACGGTTTGATCGGCGGGTTTTGCAATCACGGAATTTCCGGCGGCGAGCGCGGCCGCAACCTGGCCGGTGAAAATCGCCAGCGGAAAATTCCACGGCGAGATGCAAACGAACACGCCGCGGCCGTGCAATGAAATCTCGTTCGATTCGCCGGTCGGGCCGGTCAGCGCCTCAGGTTTGCCCATCAGCTTGCGCGCCATGGCGGCGTAGTAGCGGCACATGTCGGCGGCTTCGCGCACTTCGGAAACGGCGGCGGCGAGGGTCTTGCCGGCTTCGCGCACGCACAGGGCGATGAACTGGGCGCGGCGTTGTTCGAGCAGATCCGCGGCGTTTTCCAGGATCGTCGCGCGCGAGGCGGCGGGCAGGGCATCCCATGCGGGTTGTGCGGCGTGCGCGTTGGTCAGTGCGCGTTCGATGGTCGCCTGATCGGATTGCTGCTTGGCGCCGATCTTCTCGCGCCGGTCGGCGGGATTGGTCACGTCCTGCAGCGCTTCGCAGGATTTCGCGCCCGGCACCAGTGGCGTCGCTGCCCAGTTCGTCGGGGCTTTTGCGACGGCTTCTGCAAGCGCGCGCAGTTCGTTGTCGTTGCCGAAATTAACGCCCATGGAATTTTTCCGTCGTTGGCTACTGTCTGCCGATTCGTAAAGATCGATCGGCTGGGGAATGCGTGGATGTGGCTTGATCGTGTTGGCGCGCACGACTTCGACCGGATCGGCGACCAGATCCTTGATCGGCACGCTTTCATCGACAATGCGATTGACGAAGCTGGTGTTCGCGCCGTTTTCGAGCAGGCGGCGCACCAGATACGGCAGCAGGTCTTCGTGCGATCCGACCGGCGCATACACGCGGCAAGGCACATCGAGGTTTTTCGGACCCATCACTTCGGCGTACAAATCCGTGCCCATGCCGTGCAGACGCTGGAACTCGAACGGACGCCCGCGCGCCATGTGGTGGATCGCCGCGATGGTGTGCGCGTTGTGCGTGGCAAAGGCCGGATAGAACGCGCCGCCGTAATCGAACAGTTTGCGCGCACAGGCAAGATACGACACGTCGGTGTTCGGTTTGCGCGTGTAGACCGGATAGCCGGCATGGCCGCCTTCCTGCGCGCGCTTGACTTCCGAATCCCAGTACGCGCCCTTGACCAGGCGCACGCAGAACCGGCGTCCGACTTTTTTCGATTGTTCGGCCAGCCAATCGATCACGAACGGTGCGCGGCGCTGGTACGCCTGCACGGCGAGGCCATAGCCATCCCAGCCGGCGAGCGTAGCGTCGGCATGCACGGCGGCGATGACTTCGAGCGAGAGTTCCAGTCGGTCCGCTTCCTCGGCATCCACGGTCAGGCCGATGCCGTTTTTCTTCGCAAGCTGCGCGAGTTCGAGCAGCTTTGCCGTCAATTCCGCATGCACGCGTGCGCGTTTGCCGACTTCGTAGCGCGGATGCAGGGCGGAAAGTTTGATCGAGATGCTCGGCGCATCAAGCACGTCTTTGAAGGGTCCGCGCGCGCCCAGTGCGGAGATTGCGTCGCGGTAGGCCTGCATGTAGCGTTCGGCGTCGGGCTGGGTCAGCGCCGCTTCGCCGAGCATGTCGTAGGAATAGCGGTAGATGCGGTTGTCTTTTTCGTCGGCGCGATCCAGCGCTTCACCGATGGTGCGGCCCATCACGAACTGGTGCCCCATGATGCGCATGCCCTGGCGCACGGCGAGACGGATGACGGGCTCGCCGGAACGGCCGACCAGGCGCCGCAGCGCGCCAGCGAAATTGCGGCGCGTGTCTTCACCGAGGGTGATGAACTTGCCGGTGAGCATGAGGCCCCAAGTGCCGGCGTTGACCAGCACTGAATCGCTCTTGCCCAGATGCTTTTCCCAATCGGCTTCGCCGAGCTTGTCGGCGATGAGCTTGTCGGCGGTGTCCTTGTCCGGAATGCGCAGCAGGGCCTCGGCCACGCACATCAGCAGCACGCCTTCCTCGCTGGAAAGATCGTACTGGCGCATGAAGGATTCGACCGCGGTTTGCTGGCTGGCCTTGGCGCGCACGCGCGCGACGAGCTCGGTGGCGCGGGCGAGGACAAGGTCGCGCTCAGTCGGCGGCAACGAGGCCTGGGCGACGAGTTCGTCCATCGCCAGCGTTTCGTCGCGGCAATAGGCGGCGGTCATGCGCGTGCGCGCTGGGTCGCCGGGACCGGGCAGTTCGGAGGCGAGAATGGCGTTCATCGTGGCCGATCGTTCGTGGTCGCCCATTGTAATTCAGGTGCGGGCCCGCGGCCCGGGAAGTTTGCCCAAACTTGCCCGCGTCAGCCGCGCTCACTATCATTCACGGGTTGATGCGCCGACTTGCGATGATTCGGGTAGCTCCAGCAGTAGCGAGGCAGGATGCGGTTTCGGTCGAGGTTGTGCCGCACCGCTCATTGTCGCGCGCCGGGCTGATCGGGTATCTGGTTGCGCAAAGCGTCGCGGCGATGGGATTCGCCGGACTGGCAGCGGCGCGCGGTATCGTGCTGGCGCCGCCGTTCGCGGTGCTGGTACTGGCGGTGACGGCGTGGTGTGTGGTGCGGGTCTGGCGCGCAAGCGCGCACGGGCAGTCGATCACGATCACGCCACAGGATGTGGAAATCGCGGGCGTGGCGACGGCGCACTACCATCCCTACTGGGTGCGGGTGCGCTTGGAGGCGGGACGCTGGCCGGGCTGGCCGAGCCGGTTGTGGCTTGGCTCGCACGGACGCGAAACGGAAATTGGCGCGTTCCTGAACGACGTCGAGCGCAAGGACTTGGCGCAACGATTGGAACGACTGCTGCGCGAGACGAACTCGCGCGGCAGGACTTAAGAACTCGGGACAAGGTAGAACACTAATGAAGGCTGCCGGATCGATGCAGGGGAAGTTGGGATTGGGGGTCGCGCTGACCGCCGTTGCGGGTGCGGCGCACGCGCTGGCCGAACCGTGGCAGCTGAACATGACGCCGGGCGTCACGCAGACCTCGCGCGAGGTCTACGACCTGCACATGTGGGGCCTGTACGTGTGCATCGCGATCGGCGTGGTCGTGTTCGGCGCGATGATCGTGGCCATGGTCAAGTTCCGCAAGTCCAAGGGCGCCGTGCCGGCAACCTGGAGCCACAACACGGTTGCCGAAACCATCTGGACGATCGTGCCGATACTGATCCTGGTCGCACTGGCCTGGCCGGCGACCAACATCATGATCAAGATGGCCTACACCGAACAATCCGACATGACGGTGAAAATCACCGGCTACCAATGGAAATGGGGTTACGATTACCTCAATGTCGGCGAAAAGCCTTATCACGTGCATTTCATTTCGCGCATCGATCCGCGTTCGGATCGCACCCGCGAACTGCGCTCGGGCCAAGATCCCTGGGCGGTCAAGGACAAGGATTACCAAGGCGTGGAGCGCAATACCTATCTGCTCGACGTCGACCATCCACTGGTGCTGCCGACCGACACGAAGATCCGTTTCGTGGTCACCGGCGATGACGTGATCCACGCCTGGTGGGTGCCGCAACTGGGCTGGAAGCAGGACGCGATCCCCGGAATCATCAACGACGACTGGACCAGCATCCACGAGCCGGGCATCTATCGCGGCCAGTGCGCCGAGCTGTGCGGCCAGGACCACGGCTTCATGCCGATCGTGGTCAAGGCCGTGCCGAAGGCCGAATTCACCAAGTGGCTGGACGAGCAGGAAGCGCTCGCCACCAAGGCGGATGCGCCGGCGGCGTCTCCGACCGCGGCGCCGTCCGCTCCGTAATTGATCAGTCCGATTCCGAATATCCGTTCGTAACACCGCGCTCCACGAGGCTGTCATGACTACCCACGCTACCGCACACCACGACGATCACCACGACGACAAGCCGCACGGCTTCCTGCATCGCTGGGTATACTCGACCAATCACAAGGACATCGGCACGCTGTACCTGATCTTCGCGTTCATCATGGTCTGCGTCGGTGCCGCGTTCTCGGGCGTGATCCGTACCGAACTGATGAAGCC
This sequence comes from Lysobacterales bacterium PRO7, assembly GCA_021404785.1. Lineage (GTDB taxonomy): Bacteria > Pseudomonadota > Gammaproteobacteria > Xanthomonadales > Rhodanobacteraceae > Rudaea. Next base: position 29,122 of record QWHH01000017.1, on the reverse strand, counting down.
CGGCCTGCAATTCGTGCAGCCGTATTTCTTCAATGAAATGACCACCATGCACGGCCTGGTGATGATCTTCGGCGCGATCATGCCGAGCTTCGTCGGCCTCGCGAACTGGATGATCCCGATGATGATCGGCGCGCCGGACATGGCGCTGCCGCGCATGAACAACTGGTCGTTCTGGATCCTGCCGTTTGCGTTCTTCCTGTTGCTGTCCACCCTGTTCATCCCGGGCGGTGCGCCGGCCGGCGGCTGGACCATGTATCCACCGCTGTCCATCCAGGGCGGCGACAGCGTGGCCCTGATGGTGTTCTCGATCCATCTCATGGGCATTTCCTCGATCATGGGCGCGATCAACATCATCGCAACCATCCTCAACATGCGCGCGCCGGGCATGGACCTGCTCAAGATGCCGGTGTTCGTGTGGTCATGGCTGATCACCGCGTTCCTGCTGATCGCGGTGATGCCGGTACTTGCCGGCGCGGTGACCATGCTGCTCACCGACCGCTATTTCGGCACCAGCTTCTTCAATGCCGCCGGCGGCGGCGATCCGGTGATGTACCAGCACATCTTCTGGTTCTTCGGGCACCCCGAGGTGTACATCATGATCCTGCCGGCGTTCGGCATCATCTCCGAGATCGTGCCGACGTTCAGCCGCAAGCCGTTGTTCGGTTACCAGGCGATGGTCTACGCACTGGCCTCGATTGCGTTCCTGTCGTTCATCGTCTGGGGTCACCACATGTTCACGGTCGGCATGCCGTTGGGCGGCGAGCTGTACTTCATGTACGCGACCATGCTGATCGCCATCCCGACCGGCGTGAAGGTGTTCAACTGGGTGTCGACGATGTGGGGCGGTTCGATGACCTTCGAGGCACCGATGTTGTGGGCGATTGCGTTCATCGTGCTGTTCACGATCGGCGGTTTCTCCGGCGTGATGCTGGCGCTGGTGCCGGCCGACTTCCAGTACCAGGACACCTACTTCGTCGTTGCACACTTCCACTACGTACTCGTCACCGGCGCGCTGTTTGCGATCATCGGCGCGATCTACTACTGGTGGCCGAAGTGGACGGGCCGGATGTACAACGAAACTTGGGCCAAGGTGCACTTCTGGTGGAGCGCGGTGTTCGTCAACGTGCTGTTCTTCCCGCAGCATTTCCTCGGCCTGGCCGGCATGCCGCGCCGCATTCCCGACTACAACGTCGCGTTTGCCGACTGGAACCTCGTGTCCACGATCGGCGCCTATGGCATGTACCTGACTCCGTTCATGTTCTTCTTCATTCTGTGGCATTCGAAGAAACATGGCGCGCCGGCTGCAGCGCGTGCGTGGGAAGGTGCGCATGGACTGGAGTGGACGGTGCCTTCGCCGGCGCCGTTCCATACCTTCTCCACGCCACCGGTCATCCATGATGAGGACCTGGCACACGGCGACGTGTCGCATTGATGCGATCGTCCATGATCGCAAAGATCACGAAGCGGCCATCCGTGGCCGCACTTATCAAGTAAGGCATGAAGCAGACATCCGCCAAGACTGAGTCCGACCAACGCCGCGCCAAAGCGCGGCGCACGGCATGGATCGTCGCGGTCGCGGCGGTGGCGATCTACCTGCTGTTCTTCCTTGCCCAGGGGCTGTCGCACTGATGGTAGACGACACTGCTGCCGGCAATTCCATCCAGCGCAACAAGCGGCTGCTCACGCGCGCGCTGGCCGTGTGCGGGGCGATGTTCCTGTTCGGATTCGCCTGCGTGCCGTTGTACCGCATTGCCTGCGAACACGTGTTCCGCAACAAGATCTACAACACTGCCGACAGCGCCAAGGGCTTCCGCGTGGACGAATCGCGCTGGGTCACGGTGCAGTTCGTCGGTAACGTCAACAGCCAGCTCGACTGGAGCTTCGCGCCGGAGCAGGTCACGATGCGCGTGCATCCGGGCGCGGTCAATGACGCCTGGTACGATGCGGCGAACAAGGCGCAAACGGCGATTGTCGGCAATGCCGTGCCCAGCATCGCGCCATCGCAAGGCTCGCCCTACTTCAACAAGATCGAATGCTTCTGCTTCACCGAACAGGTGCTCAAGCCCGGCGAATCGCGGCGCATGCCGGTCAAGTTCGTGGTCGATCCGAAATTGCCGAAGACCATCGACACCCTGACGCTGTCGTACACTTTCTACAACAACCGCCCGGCGACCAAGAAGCTGGCCGAACAGACACAAGCCACACAACCCCCAAATAGTTGACGGGAATCGAACATGTCATCGCAAGCACAAGGCTCCTACTACGTTCCGCACGGCACGCACTGGCCGATCCTCGGCTCGTTCGGCCTGTTCTTCACGGTAGGCGGCGCCGCCCTGTGGATGAATGAGTTCGACCCCGGCAAGTGGGTGATGGCGCTGGGCATCGCCTGCATCCTGTCGATGATGTTCGGCTGGTTCCGCACGGTGATCGGCGAATCGCTGGGCGGTATGTACACCAAGCAGGTGGACACCTCGTTCCGCATGGGCATGATGTGGTTCATCTTCTCCGAAGTGATGTTCTTCGGCGCATTCTTCGGCGCGCTGTTCTATGTGCGCAATTTCTCGATCCCGTGGTACGGCGGCTCCGGCGATGGTGCGCTCACCAACTTTTTCCTGTGGAAGGATTTCGTGGCCGCCTGGCCTACGAACGGGCCGGACCAGGTCGGAGGTATCTTCCAGACCATGCCGGCATGGGGCGTGCCGCTGCTCAACACCCTGATCCTGCTCTCGTCGGGCGTAACCATCACGATTGCCCACCATGCGTTGCGCGCCGGCAACCGCAAGCATCTGCTGATCTGGCTCGGCGCCACGGTCGTGCTCGGCGCACTGTTCCTGAATTTCCAGGCACACGAGTACATCGAGGCCTACACCAAGTTCAATTTGACCCTCGACACGGGTATCTACGGATCCACGTTCTTCATGCTCACGGGCTTCCACGGCATGCACGTGACGCTGGGCGCGATCATGCTTACGGTGATCTGGTTCCGCTGTTTCAAGGGCCATTTCACCAAGGACCATCACTTCGCCTTCGAGGCGGTGGCGTGGTACTGGCACTTCGTCGACGTGGTGTGGCTGGGCCTGTTTATCTTCGTCTACGTGCTGTAAGCGTCTAGCGACCGACGCCGTGCGGGTGGATGACGCCGGTCAAGATGCCCAGAATCACCAGCAGGATCAGCAGCACCGACAAGCCGATGCGCCAGGTCAGCGCGCGCACCGTGCGGTTGGTGGTGCCCTTGTCGGTCATCATGTAGTACAGGCCGGCGCCCAGGTTCCAGAGAATCACGATAAAGAACGCGATGACGAAGAGCGTAGTCCACATGGGCGGGTGTTCCGTGGCGGGGCGCGGCGAGTATAACGCCGCAGCGCGATGACGACGCGACGCTGGCGGCGGCCGACTGTGTTCGCGTGGGTCCTGACCGCATTTGGCGTGATGGCGTTTTGCGCGCTCGGTGCATGGCAGGTCGATCGCGCGGCGCAGAAGCGCCAGTTGTTCGCGGCGTTTGCCGATGCGGCCAACGCACCGACGCTGGATTTCGCGCAGGCGCGCGCGGCAGCGGCGGATTCGCAGCGCTATCCGCACCTGCGCGTCAGCGGGCATTTCGTCGCCGATCGCGGCTATTGGCTCGACGAGCAGTTCAACGGCGATCGGGTCGGCGTGCACGCGATCGGTGCGTTTGCGATCGACGGGCAATCGGATTTGCTCCTGGTGGATCGCGGCTGGGTGGCGTGGAGCCACGCTTCCGGAGTCGCGCCGACGGCGCCCGCGCCGCCGGCCGGTGAAACCGTATTGACCGGGTTGTACGCGCCATTCCCGGGCGGCGGACTGCGCCTGGGCGGCAACGCATTGCCGGGACAGGCGACGTGGCCGAAACTGACGCTGTTCCTCGATGCCAGGGCGATTGCGGCAGATCTCGGGCGCACCGTGCAGCCGCGCATGCTGCTGCTCGACCCGGAGCCGGGGAATGCTTTTGCGCGGAACTGGAAACCGCAGGTGTTCCCGCCCGAGCGTCACATCGGTTACGCGGTCACCTGGTTCGGCTTCGCGATCGTCGCCCTGATCATCTTCATCGTGCTGCATTGGGTAAAAGTGGAAAAGTGAATCGAATGAACCGCACTACTCGAAATCGTCTGGCCCTGATCGGCATAGCCCTCGTGTTCGCGATCCCGCTTGCCGCCGCATTCCTGCTGCGCTCGGGCGGCTGGGAACCGCAAAAGACCATGCAAAGCGGGATCCTGGTGCACCCGGCACATGACGTGTCGTCGGCTTCCGTCATGCTCGCCGACGGCAGCCGATACGCATGGCAGGACGCGCAATACCGCTGGACCATGGTGCTGCTGTCCGGTCCGGGCTGCGCGCAAAACTGCCAGGCGCGACTCGACGAAGCCTTGCGCATGCGCATCACGCTGGGCCGCAACGCCGACCGCCTGCGCGTGCTGTATCTCGGCGCGCCATTGCCGGATGGTTTCGCCGCAGCGCGCGCACCGCTGCAAATCGGACGCGAGGATTCCGGCGCGTTTGCCTTCGCGCGCCCCGCCGGCGCCGATGAACTCGCCCTGGCCCTGGTCGATCCACGCGGACAACTGATGTTGCGCTATGCCGACGGCTATTCCGCGCAGGGCTTGCGCCGCGACATCACCAAGATCCTCTACTGATGGCCATCCTTCGCTTCCCGCTATCCGGAATGCGGCGCCTGGCCTGGGCCGCCGCTGCCTTTTCCCTCGTCGTGATCGTGTTCGGCGCGTTCGTGCGCCTGTCCAACGCAGGCCTGTCGTGCCCGGATTGGCCGACCTGCTACGGCAAACTGACCTGGCCGGTGCACGCGCACGAGATCGCGCATGCCGACGCGAATTTCCCGCAGCGCCCGTTCGAGGCCGACAAGGCCTGGCGCGAGCAAGTGCACCGCATCCTGGTCGGCGTGCTGAGTCTGCTCACGTTCGCGCTGGCGGCGTGGGCCTGGGTTCGCCGGCGCGAAATCGGCCGGCTCGCGCTGGTTTCCTACGCCGCTACCGGATTCATCTTCTTCCAGGCCGCACTCGGCATGTGGACGGTGACGTGGAAGCTGCTGCCGCTGGTGGTGACGTCACACCTGGTCGGCGGCATGGCGATGTTCGCGCTGCTTGCCTACACGGCATTGCGCTTGAGTCTGGACGCAACGACGCGAGTGGATGCGCCGAGTCTGCGTCGGATGACGATTGCCGGCATCGTGCTCGTCGCCCTCCAGATCGCGCTCGGCGGCTGGACCAGCAGCAACTACGCCGCGCTGTCCTGCGGCACGGATTTCCCGACCTGCCTCATGCAATGGTGGCCGGCGATGGATTTCCACCAGGCCTTCATCGTGCTGCGTCACATCGGCGTGGATTACGAAGGCGGCGTGCTTGATGGGCCCGCGCGCGTGGCGATCCAGATGGTGCATCGCATCGGTGCGCTGGTCGTGTTCGCGCATGTGCTGCCGCTCGCGATCCGCACCGCGCGCGTCCCGGCATTACGCGGCTACGGCATCGCCGTCGGCGCGCTGTTGATCGCGCAGGTGTGCTTGGGGATAAGTAATGTCATGTTCGCACTGCCATTGCCGGTGGCCGCCGCGCACAACTTCGGCGCCGCGCTGCTGCTGTTCGCGCTGCTTGCGCTGGCCGTGCGCCTGCGCCCGGCGCCACGCTAGACTGATCGCATGATCGCCATCGCCCGCCAATACCTTGAACTGACCAAGCCGCGCATCGTGGTCTTTTGGTATGGTTGCGCGCAAACCCGAAGTGTGTCGTACGCATCTAGATTTGGCGGCTTGTCGGCCAAATAATTTTGGATGAAAACCAAAGAGCGGTTGCGCAACTATGCAACCGCCCCCGTCGGAAAATTAGAAACCGTGAGCGATATAATTGTTGAATGGCGAGACATCCGCGACCGGGCAGTTTGGACTGGCAGGGTCGATTGGCCATTGCATCAGATAAAATGGTTTACTGTCGTGAGACGACAAGGAATTGAGCTCCAGTGCCATGGATGCAGCATCAGTGGCATTATTGAAATTGGCTTCGCCGATTACAAAACGATACCCTCCAGACACAGGACCAATTGTTGCAAGATTATGCGCAGCGGCATAAAGGATGTCAGCCGCAGAGTTGCCGCCATAAGGGTAAATGTGAACGTCAGCCATCACCGGGTATGAGTAGTGACCGTAAATCGCGCCCATGTTGCTGATAGCGTTGATCTCGGCAGACGCAAAGCTGAATCCGACAGTATCATATAGATTCGAATACAGGGAATAGTATTTCGGCCAAATGTATTTCATGTACCTGTAGCGAGCATTGCTCTGACTATTTGTCATCATTTCATTACCCAGGTCGTAATAAATGCGATACAAGCCTGGGTTCTGTATGCCCTGATGCACAGAATTTATTACACTCCAATTTTCCGCAGCCATGGTGGTGTTCAACGAGGCCCATTGATTAGGGTCGTTGGGTCCTTGCGGCGAAAAAGAAATCTCGACTTCACTGAAACCGTAATTATAAATATCCCTTAGAAGGCCATTGAGATTAGCCGTATTTTGTGCTGAAAGCGCACCGCCGGTCGAGTCCATTAGTGTCCCGGAGCTGAGCCCGTGACCGAAAAATAACATCAATCGCAGATTGTTTTGGCCAGCATTTCTGATCTTTCCGAGTTCTGCCCGAATACCAGTAGTTTGCGTGTTGTAATTTACAATCACTCCATATGGTTCGCGATCACAATTGACGACAGTGTACCAATTGAAATTACTTCCTCCTCTTGATATCCCCGATGCTACTTGTGCATGCGCATAAATGACGAAGAGAGAAATACTTAATGTGAATAACAATTTGATTCTGGCCATCACTTGTACTCCGTTGTAAAGTCAATACAATCGTGGATTGTGAATACTTTGTTCTAGCAATTCACGAATTGAAACTGCGTCAGGCGAATCCAAAACCGATAGAACACGATTGTCCGTCCCGCGAGTAGAATGGATTGCATTAGTATTTCGAGTTTTTTTCATCCTAGGTTTGAGAAAAAGCAAAAAGGATGTTTTAGACTAATCTAGTTTGGGGGGGGGGGGTACTGTGAAATGCGTCACGAATTGACTTACCGTGGAGCAACGGCGATACATGTTGGTGAAAGACTTCCACCAATTATTCGTGCGTGCGCACTGTTATGAAAATCTCTGTTCGAACGGACTGAAGTGATGCTTGAAGATCGTATGATTCCGAGTAATTCCTCACTGCGAATTGCAAGTACTGACTGGAAGCGTGCAGCAATGATCGCGTCTACGGTTTTTGTGTGCTCGCGATTACTCTTATTTTTGATTTGGGCGTCGGTTGCCGGCCTCGAGATTGATTCCGGGACGAACCATCGAATCGGTGCGCCATTTATCGAACTCCACTCCGAAACGGTTCTGAAGGACCTTGATCGGATGGCGGTCTACAATGACGGCGGGTTGTACTACGGCATCGCGCAGGGTGGCTATGAGGTACGATCGTTCGATACGAGTCGCGTCACCAATTGGGCATCGTTCCCACTGCATCCGATGATCTGGCGTGCGCTAACGCCTTGGTTCGGGTCGAGTCCAATGGTCGGCATCGTGCTCGCCAACGTTTATTTCCTGCTGGCCCTGGTAATGCTGCATCGCTTGTGCAGCGCGCTCGGATACGAGGCAGTTGTTGCAGATCGCGCGGTGCTCGCGCTCGGGTTTTTTCCGACCAGCTATTTTTTCTCTATGCCGTGGAGCGAGTCGCTGTTCGTGTTGGTGACCGCGGCGACCGCCTACGCGATACTTGCGCGTCAATGGTCGTGGGGAGCGTTGCTTGGCATTGCTGCCTGCGCATGCCGTTTGGCAGGACTGTTTCTTGTCATGGCGCTCCTCTTGTGGCTTTGGGAAAAGCGCAACGAAGTGCCGCGCCGGGCATGGATTGTCGTGGGACTGATGCCGCTCGGTCTGGTCGTTTTCATGGGAATGCTTTACCGAGCTTCTGGCGACGCGCTTGCCTTTGTCGACCTGCAAAGTGTTTGGGGCCGTCACTTTGAGCTTCCGATCAAGGCGTTGGGCGTTGTTTTGGCTAAACCTTGGGTATTGGCGTCAGACGGAAATCTCCGTCATTTGAACTTCCTTGTGTTCGTTGTAGGAATGGCTACGTCGTACTGGCTGGCATTTCGACGCGGTCAACGTTGGCTTGGGTTATTTCTGGTTTTGGGTTTGATTGTTCCGGCTCTGACAGGATCGATCGCCTCGATGTCGCGTTACGGAATGGGTCTATTCCCGTTGGCAATTGGAATAGGCTACGCGTTGAAGAATCAGCGGGTTGAGCGCGTATATCTGGTTGTATCGAGCGTGCTATTCGCATTGATGGCCATTGCATTTCAGCTTCAGCTGTCATTCGCCGGTGTGTAATGTAATGAGCGCACTCGGTGATTGAGATCGCCTGTGGGATCTTTCGCAGGGTTGGAAAAGTAGATACATCTCGTCCTATGAAATTTGATGTGGCCCACGAATACTGGGAACTGACCAAGCCGCGCATCGTCGCGTTGCTGGTGTTCTGCGCCGTGATCGGCATGTTCCTCGCCGTGCCCGGCCTGCCGCCGTGGCGCGCGCTGGTCTTCGGCACGCTCGGCATCTGGCTGGCGTCCTCGTCCGCCGCGGCGTTCAACCAGCTCATCGACCGCCGCATCGACAAGGTGATGGCGCGCACAGCGCACCGGCCGCTGGCGACCGGGCACCTGAATTCGATGCAGGTATTCGTGTTCGCGAGCCTGATCGGCATGCTGTCGATGGTAGTGTTGGTCGTTTTCGTCAATCCGCTCACCGCCGCGCTCACGTTCGCCGGACTGATCGGCTACGCCGTGGTCTACACGGCGTTCCTCAAGCGTGCCACGCCGCAGAACATCGTCATCGGCGGCATCGCCGGCGCGGTGCCGCCATTGCTCGGCTGGGCGGCGGTGACCAACGAGGTGCATCCCTTCGCGTTGTTGCTGGTGCTGATCATCTTCGTATGGACGCCGCCGCATTTCTGGGCGTTGGCGATCTTCCGCCGTGACGACTACTCGCGTGCGCAGGTGCCGATGCTGCCGGTCACGCATGGCGTTCAATACACGCGCTGGCATGTGTTGTTCTACACCGTGCTGCTCGTCATCGTGACCCTGCTGCCGTACCTGGCCGGCATGAGCGGCCTGTTCTACCTTGGCGGCGCGCTCGTGCTCGGCGCGGGATTCGTCTACTACGCGGTCAAGCTGCTCGATCCGCCGGACGAGCGCTTCGCCATGCGCGTGTTCAATTATTCGATCATCTACCTGATGGCGCTGTTCGCCTTCATGCTGGTCGATCACTACATCGATTCGACGCCGTTGCGGCGCACGGTGATGGATCTGCACCGGATCGGATGACGCGTTAAACTGCCGCATCAATACGTTCTGGAGCAACGCCATGACCAGCGTCTACGATTTTTCCGCCAGGACCATCGACGGCGACGAGCAGAAACTGTCCGCCTACAAGGGCAAGACCCTGCTCGTGGTCAATGTCGCCAGCAAGTGCGGATTCACGCCGCAATACACCGGACTCGAAGCGCTGTACGAAAGGTTCAAGGACAAGGGCGTCGTCGTGCTGGGTTTCCCGTGCGATCAGTTCGGTCATCAGGAGCCCGGCGACGAGGCCGAAATCAAAAACTTCTGCGCGCTCACCTACGACGTGAAGTTTCCGATGTTCGCCAAGGTCGAGGTCAACGGCGCGAATGCGCATCCGTTGTACAAATACCTTAAGTCCCAGGCCAAGGGCCTGCTCGGCAGCGAATCGATCAAGTGGAACTTCACCAAGTTCCTGGTCGATGCAGACGGCAAGGTGGTGACACGCTACGCACCCACAGATACGCCGGAAAAAATCGAGAAAGACATCGCGGCGGCGTTGTGACTTCATGTTCGATCTGAAACGCACGCCGTTCCACGAACGCACGTCGAAACTCAGCCTGCCGCAGAACTGGCGGCGCTGGGCCGGCTACATCGTGGCGGGTTCGTACGATCTCGTGCTCGATCGCGAGTACTGGGCCATCCGCGACGCTGCTGCACTTATCGACATCACGCCGCTGATGAAATACATCATCGAAGGCCCCGATGCGGCGAAACTGCTGCACCGGATGACGCCGCGCGACGTGCTGAAGATGGCCGTCGGCCAGGTGTTCTACACCGGCTGGTGCGACGACGACGGGAAAATGCTCGACGACGGCACGATCTCGCGGCTGTCCGACACGAAATTCCGCCTGACTTCTGCCGAGCCGTCGCTGCGCTGGCTGGCGATGAACGCGGTCGGCATGGATGTGACGATCAGCGAAGTCACCGACCAGGTCGCCGCGCTGAGCCTGCAAGGCCCCAAGTCGCGCACGATCCTCAACAAGGTCTGCGCGAAGTCGCTCGACAAGCTCAAGTTCTTCCGCCTGACGGAAACCAAGCTGGCCGGCGTGCCGGTGACAATTTCGCGCACCGGCTACACCGGCGACCTCGGCTATGAAATCTGGATGCCGGCGGACAAGGCGCTGACGCTGTGGGATGCGCTGATCGAGGCCGGTCGCGATTACGGCATCGTGCCGTGCGGGATACTCGCGATGGACATGGCGCGCGTCGAAGCGGGCCTGTTCATGATCGACGTCGACTACACGGCGACGAGCCATGCGTGGATTGCGGGCCAGAAATCCACGCCGTTCGAGATGGGCCTGGGCTGGACCGTCGCGCTCGACAAGCCCGGCTATTTCGTCGGTCGTCGTGCGCTCGAACGCGAGTACAAGGAAGGCTCGGCATGGAGGCTTGTCGGGCTGGAGATCGAATGGGAAGGTCTCGAGAAGCTCTACGCAAGCGTCGGCCTGCCGCCACAGATTCCCGGCATGGCGATCCGCGCTAGCCTGCCGGTGATGCACAACGGCAAACAGATCGGCTACGCCTCGACGAGCACCTGGTCGCCGGTGCTGAAGAAATACATCGCACTCGCGCATTTGCAGCGGCCGCACTTTGAGCCGGGCACACGCGTGGCGATGGAAGTGACGGTCGAACATCATCGCCTGCACGCGCCGGCGACGGTGGTGAAGACGCCGTTCTATGAACCGGAATGGAAGCGTAAGTGATGGCCGCCAACCAATACGACGCCATCGTCATCGGCGCGGGCCACAACGGCCTGGTTGCCGCTTCATACCTCGCACGCGCGGGCAAGAAGGTCGTGATCCTCGAACGCCGCGAAATCGTCGGCGGCGCGGCGATGACCGAGGAAATCTTCCCGGGCTATCGCTTCACCGAGTTCAGCTATGTCGTCAGCCTGCTGCGGCCCGAAATCATCCGCGATCTGGAATTACCAAAGCACGGCTTGAAGATCCTGCCGCTGCCGAGCACGGTCACACCGCTCGACAACGGCGATTACCTGGGCAGTTGGGACGACCACGATCTGACGCGCCAGGAGGTCTATCGTCACTCGCCAAAAGACGCCGAGGCCTATGACGAATACTCGCGGGTGATGGCGCGCGCGGCGAAGGCGATCAAGCCGATCATCTCGATGGTGCCGCCTGATCCATCCAGCTTGAGCCCACGCGACCTGCTCGGCCTGCTCAAGCTCGGCCAGTACGCGCGCAGCTTGAGCGAAAAGGAGCTGTATCGCATCGCCAAGCTGGTCACGCAATCCTCGGCCGACCTGCTCGACGAGTGGTTCGAGTTCGATCCGCTCAAAGGTACGAAATCGGCGAGCGGCATCATCGGTACGTTCCTCGGCCCACGTTCGCCGGGCACGGCGTACGTGCTGCTGCATCACTACATGGGTGAGATCGACGGTGCATTTCGCGCCTGGGGCTTCGCCAAGAACGGCACCGGTGGCGTGTCGGCGGCGATTGCCAGTTCCGCGCGCGCTTTGGGCGTGGAAATCCGCACGAATGCGCCGGTCGACAAGGTTATCGTCAAGGGCGGGGTCGCCGCCGGCGTGGCGCTGCAGAACGGCGACGAGTTGCGCGCGAAGATCGTGCTCTCCGCGGCCGACCCAAAGCGCACGTTCCTGCAGTTCGTCGACGGCAAACATCTGCCGGACGACTTCGTACAGTCGATCAAGGGTTTCCGCGTGCGCGGCTCATCGGGCAAGGTCAACATCGCGCTGAACGCGCTGCCGGACTTCACCTGCCTGCCCGGCGAAGGTCCGCTGCACCGCGGCGCGATCTCGATCAGCCCGAGCGTCGACTATATCGAGCGCGCCTACGACGAGGCCAAGTACGGCCAGTTCTCGAAGAACCCGTACATCGACATGATCATCCCGTCGATGATCGACCGCGACATGGCGCCGCCGGGTCATCACGTGATGTCGTGCTTCGTGCAGTACGCGCCGTACGACATCGAAGGCGGCTGGGACGACGCCAAGCGCGACGCGTTCGGCGAGACGGTGATCTCGACGATCGAGAAATATGCGCCGAACATCCGCCAATGCATCGTCGGCAAGCAGGTGATCACGCCGAAGGACATCGAGCGCATTGCCGGCATTACCGGCGGCAACATCTTCCACGGCGAACTGCTGCTGCACCAGTTGTTCTTCTTCCGACCCGCGCCGCAGTGGGCCGATTTCCGCACGCCGCTGCCGGGCTACTACTTCGGCGCGGCCGGCGCGCATCCGGGCGGCGGCGTGATGGGCGCGCCGGGCAAGCTCGCGGCTGACGCGATCCTCAAGGACGGCGGCTGACATGGCCTACGACGCAATCATCATCGGCGCCGGGCACAACGGACTCGTCGCTGCGAACTACCTCGCCAAGGCTGGCAGGAAAGTGCTCGTGTTCGAACGGCGCGGGATTGCCGGCGGCCAGCTGGTGACCGAATCGTTTGGCGACGGCTTCAGCGCCAATTCGTTGCACGCGAGTGCGCAGCTGCGGCCGGACATCGTGCGCGACCTTGGCCTGAATCTGCCCGCGGCGTCCGCGCGTTCGCCTTACGTGTGCCTGCTCGGCGACGGCAGGCGCCTGACGATCGACGCCGACCCCGTGCGTGCGCGCGACGCCATCCGCGAGTTCTCCGCTCGCGACGCGGAGCGCTGGCCTGAATTCGTCGCGTTCATGGATCGCGCTGCAGCATTCCTCGATGCGGCGTACCGCACGCCGATGCCGCGCTTGCTGCATTTCGCGCCGGTCCGCGAAGGCCTGCCACTCGCCAGTCTGCTGTGGAAACTGCGACGACTCGGTGGTCGCGACATGTTCCGCTGCGTGCGCGCGATGTCGATGTCCGCCGAAGAGTTCACCGACAACTGGTTCGAATCCGACGCGCTGCGCGCGGCCATTGCCGCGCTCGCGATCCATGGCGTGACGCTCGGGCCGATGTCGGCCGGAACGGGATTCACGCTGATGCACAACTGGCTCAATCGCGGCGGACTTGCGCACCAGCCGGTTGCCGGTGGCGTCGGCAGCATCACGACCGCGCTCGTCGATGCGCTGAAAGCGCGCGGCGGTGAAGTGCGCACGTCGGTCGACGTGCAATCGATCATCGTCGATCGCGAGCGCGCAACCGGTGTGCGGCTGGCGAGCGGGGAGGAAATCCCGGCGCCGTTGATCCTGTCGGCTGCCGACCCGCGCTATACGTTGCTCAAGCTCGTCGGCGCCGCCGAACTGCCACCGGAGTTCGTCTGGCAGGCGCAATCGATCAAACTGCGCGGCTGTGTGGCGAAAGTGCATGTCCAAACGAACGGACAGCATGGCTTGCCCGAAGGCACGCTCGCTGTCGCACCGTCGATCCGTTACCTCGAGCGCGCCTACGACGCGGCAAAGTACGGCGAGATCTCGAAAGAACCGTATCTGGAAGTCACGACATCATCTTCGACTAAGGAATGCAATGTCGTCTCGATGCATTTCCAGTTCGCGCCGTATGCATTGCGCAATACCGACCGGAGCGCTGCGAACAGCATCGTCGGGCAGCGCGCCGTCGACACACTGGATGCGCATTGCCCCGGCTTCAAGGCGTCAGTGAAACGCATGCATGTGATAACGCCGCGCGACCTGGAATCGACCTACGGCCTGAGCGAGGGCGATCTCAATCACGGCCAGTTGATCCTCGACCAGATCTTCTTCATGCGCCCGCTGCCGGGCTGGTCGAAACACGCCACCCCAGTCGATGGCTTGTTCCTGTGCGGCAGCGGCGTGCACGGAGGCGGCGGCATCAGCGGCGCGAGTGGACGCAACGCGGCACAGGCGATCATCAAGGATTTGCGCTGATGAACATGAAGCATTCGATCCCGAAGACAGCGATTGTGTATGCCAGTGTGCTGGCACTGGCAGGCTGCAACAGCGTTGCGCACAAGCCGGTAACCAGTTCGAAGCCGATCATGCGCCCCGCCGACGATGGGGCAGGCTGCAATGGCACGACGCGCCAGCGTCCCGGTATCGGGAGGGAGGTGATCGAAACCGAATGCGCCTTCGCCAGGACCATGGCGGATCGCGACTTCAAGGCGTTTGCCGAGTTTCTCGACGACGCCGCGGTGTTCTTCAACAAGAATGGTGCGCTGCTGGGCAAAGATGCCGTCCTGGAAGAATGGAAGCCGTACTTCGACGCGGCGGCCGCTCCGTTTTCCTGGGAACCGACTCGTGTGAACTGGAACATGAAGGATCTCGCCTACACCACCGGCCCCGTCTACGACGCGAGCGGCAAGTGCGTCGCGCGCTTCAACTCGATCTGGCGCAAACAGACCGATGGACATTGGCGCATCGTCTTCGACAAGGGCGACGGCAAATGCGATCCGACGGTGATACCGGGCGGCGGCAAGGACGATTGAACAGGCCGCTTTTGTTGCATTGCCGCAGCGAGCTGCCACCGCAAAATTTGGCGTAGACTGTGCGACCGGTGCATCAAGATGCCTTTCGTGCAGGGGAAAACATGACGACTCCTTTGGCCGCAACGAGCTTGCCGCAGGCCTTCGACGACGACGCCTGGGACGACCTGCTCAATTACATCGAGGAACACCGGGTCATCCCGATCATCGGGCCCGACCTTTTGCGTGTGCAGACCGACACCGGCTTGCGACCGCTGTATGTCTGGCTGGCCGAGAAACTCGCGGCGCGACTCGCGGTGGATACTTCCGCACTGCCGCAACCGCTTTCGCTCAACGACGTGATGTGCAGCTACCTCGGCCAGCGCGGCCGGCGCGAGGAGGCCTACACGCGCCTGCGTTCGATCATGCGCGAGGTGCAGTTCGAGCCGCCGCAGGCGCTGCGGCAACTGGCGCAGATCACCGATTTCGATTTGTTCGTCACCACCACGTTCGATCCGCTGCTGGAAAACGCGCTCAACCTCGAACGCTTCGGCGGCCAGCCGTCCACCGAAGTCGTCGCCTACGCGCCGAACCGCGTTGCCGACTTGCCCGTCGAACGTGCCGATTCGCGGCGCACGATGGTGTACCACCTGCTCGGGCGGCTGTCCGCTTCGCCGACGTATGTGCTATCCGACGAAGACATGCTCGAGTTCATCTGTGCGTTGCAGTCCGAGCACCTGACGCCCGAAAAGCTCTTTCACGAACTCGAGCACAACCACCTGCTGCTGATCGGCAGCGATTTTTCCAACTGGCTGGCGCGGCTGTTCCTGCGCATGGCCAAACGCAAGCGCCTGTCGGATCCGCGCGATTTCACCGAAGTGTTCGCCGACGACCACACCTCGAAAGACGAGCGCCTGGTCGCGTTCCTGCAGCAGGTCAGCGTGCGCACGCGCGTGTACGGCGGCGCGGAATCGTTTGTCGCCGAGTTGCATGCGCGCTGGAGCGCGCGCCAACGACCGGCATCTGCAGCGAACGGTGGCAGCGCGCCGCAACGCTTTCTGCCGCCCGCGCGCGAGATGCCGGAAAACGCGATCTTCATCAGCTACGCGCGCGAAGACCTGCCCGCCGTGCAGCACCTGAAGGCGGGCATGGACGCAGCGGGCCTGACGACCTGGTTCGATCTGGATCGCCTCGAAGGCGGCGACGACTACGACCGCAAGATCCGCGCGAACATCGCACGCTGCAGTTTCTTCGTCCCGGTGATTTCCGCGACCACGCAGCGCCGCCACGAGGCCTACTTCCGTCGCGAGTGGAGCTACGCC
Organism: Lysobacterales bacterium PRO7; assembly: GCA_021404785.1. Taxonomy (GTDB): domain Bacteria; phylum Pseudomonadota; class Gammaproteobacteria; order Xanthomonadales; family Rhodanobacteraceae; genus Rudaea. The sequence continues at coordinate 13,066 of QWHH01000017.1, read as the reverse complement.
GTGGATCGCAGCCGCAGCATCGCCGAAGGCGCGGTGTTCATGCTTCCGGTGTGCATCGACGACACGCCCGAAGCCACCGCCCTGGTGCCGGAGCAATTCAAGGCCGTGCACATGACGCGCCTTGCGCAAGGCGAGGCAACGCCGGAGTTCCTGCGCCGATTGCGCGAGTTGTTCAGCGGGAGAAGCGCATGAACGACAACACCGCTCGCGCCGGTGATACGGTCACGCTCGACCCGGAAAATCCGTGGCTGGGCCTGTTTTCGTATTCCGAGGAAACCCGCGCCTACTTCCACGGCCGCGACGAGGAAGCTGCGGAGCTTGCGCGGCGCGTACAACGCAAACTGCTGACCGTGCTGTTCGGCCAGTCGGGCCTGGGCAAGACCTCGTTGCTGCGCGCTGGCCTGGTGCCGCGGCTGCGTACCGAAGGTTTTTGCCCGGTGTACGTGCGCGTCGATTACGCGCCCGAATCGCCGCCGCCGTCCGAACAGATCAAGCAGGCGATCCTGCGCGCCACGGCCGAAGCCGGACATTGGACACGCCCGGGCAGCGCGATCGAGGGCGAGTCGCTGTGGGAATTCCTGCATCACCGGGAGGACCTGCTGCGCGACCGCGACGGCAACACGCTGATGCCGCTGCTGATCTTCGACCAGTTCGAAGAAATCTTCACGCTCGGTCAGGCTGACGATACAGGACGCTTGCGTGCCAAGCAGTTTCTTGAGGATCTTGCCGATCTGGTGGAAAACCGTCCGCCGGTCGCGCTCGAAGAACGCATCGAAAACGACGATAACGCGTCCGCCGATTTCGATTTCGCGCGTGCCGATTACCGCATCCTGATTGCGCTGCGCGAGGACTATCTGGCGCATCTGGAGGGTGTCAAGACGATCATGCCGTCGATCACCCAGAACCGCATGCGTCTGGCGCGCATGAACGGCGTTCAGGCGCTGAGTGCAGTGGTCAAGCCGGGTGGCAAGCTGGTGTCGCAGGAAGTCGCCGAAGCCATCGTGCGTTTCGTTGCCGGCGGCTCTGAGCTGGCGAACGCGGAAATCGAACCATCGCTGCTCAGCCTGGTTTGCCGCGAACTCAATACGGTTCGACTGGGCCAGAAGCGTCGGGAAATTTCCGCCGACCTGCTGGCCGGCTCGCGCGACACGATCCTGTCCGAATTCTACGAACGTTCGCTGGCCGACCAGCCCGCCGGCGTGCGCCGCGTGGTCGAAGACGATTTGTTGACCGAATCCGGCTATCGCGAAAGTCTCGCCGAAGAACGTGTCGGCAAGGCGCTCGCCGCCGCCGGCGCTGCGCCGGATGCGCTGGCGACCCTGGTCAATCGTCGCCTGCTGCGCATCGAAGAGCGCCTCGACATGCGCCGTGTCGAACTCACCCACGACGTTTTGTGCGCCGTCGTGCTGGCCAGCCGCAACTCGCGCCGCGAACGCGAAGCGCGCGAGGAAGCCGAACGCCAGCTCGCCGCGCAGCGTGAACGCGAAGCGGCGGTGCATCGCGCCCTGGTGCGCGCACGCACGATCGCCAGCGTGTGCATCGTGCTGATGCTGCTCGCCGTCGCCGGCGCGATCTTCGGCTGGATCAACATGCGCCGTGCCCGCAGCGCGGAACTCGATGCGCAGAACTCGCGCAGCAACGCCGAGAAGCTGGTCAGCTTCCTGATCGAGGATTTTTACACCGAGCTGGCGCCGACCGGGCGGCTGGACACGCTGGGCAAGCTCGCCCAGAAAGCCGTCGCCTACTACGACAGCTTGCCGCCGCAACTGGTCACGCCGCAAACACGGATCAACCGCGCGATGGCGCTGGTGCGCGAAGGCGCGTCATTGAGCGCCGCCGGCAAGGCGGAAGCAGCCTTCAAGAGCTTCGGCGAAGCCCAGTCGGAGTTCGAAAAATTGCACGCCGCCGGCAATCACGGCGAAGACGTCGTTTATGGCCTGGCGCTGGCGCTGTACGAGCAGGGCTCGACCGTGATCCGCGGCGGCCGCGGCACGGCGGTGCAATTGCAGCAGGCGGCCGATCTGCTCAAGCCCTTGGTGTACGGCGACCATCCGTCACGGCGCGTGCGCCAGTTGTACGGCGACGACCTGAATTATCTCAGCCACACCCAGCCCAACGCGCAGTCAGTCGCCACCTGCGAGGAAGCACGCAAGGTGTTGACCGGCATCGGTGCATTGGACCTGTCGGATCTGAACGCGGCCTCCTCGTATGCCGATACGGCCGATTCCGAGGCCCGTGTCCTGCTGCTGCTCGGCAAAGTCGACGCGGCGCAACAACTCGAACAAGAGGTGTATGAGCTTGCCGAAAAAGTGCTGGCACGGCGCCCGAGCGACTTGCATTCGCTCTTGAACCGCGTGCTTGCCGCGGGTTTGCTGAGCGAGGTGGCCGAGCGCCGCCACGACGATGCAACCGCAGCGGACTACGCCCGGCGCGCCGTGCAGGCGAGCGAGGAGTGGGTGCGATCCGATCCCTCGAATCTGGAAGCTTGGTGGTATTGGACGGTAGCCCTGCGTGGAACCGCGGACGAGCAATTCGATCGCGGCGAAATCGCCAACGCCATTGCGACGATGCATTCCCTGTTCGCACTGGAACAGGACAAGCGCCTGCCTTCCAGCCTCGGGCCGCGGATCTGGTATCAATGGCTCGGACTCGCGAACATGCAGGCCGAGGCCGGCGATGCGGCGGGCGCCGCGCAGTCGATGAAGTCGTTCGCCCACGACACAAACGAATATATCGCACAGCTGGCCGCCAACGACCCCCGGCGCGCGCTGCTTGCCAACGCGGACCAGCGTGTCGTGGGTGCCAATCTGCAATTGCTGGAGGGCGAACCCAAGGTCGCGCTGGCATCGGCTACTGCTTTGGTTGCCCAGGTCGAGCCGGTCAAGGTCCCTGCGGACAACATAACCGGCGTCAATGTTCGAACCAATATGCTGCGCGGCAATCTGGGGACCGCTGCACGCGCGGCGCTCCAGCTCGGCGACTACGCGCAGGCCGAGGCGTTGGCACTGCGCTGGTCGCAGGTGCCACCGGCTCCGTTCGACAGCGGCGATCCGCGCCAGCTGAAGTCGAGCATCGCTGCCGTGCTCGCCAACGCGGTCGCCCTGCAGGGCCGCGACGACGAGGCGAACAAGATCCTGCAGCCGGCGCTGGCGTATTACCGCGAACAACAGCAAGCCGGTGCGCACGGCGTGCAATTCCGCCGAGATTTCGCCTACGCGTTGTACGTGAGTGCGATCGCCGCGCCGGCGGATGCGGCTGGCCAGAAGCAGCGCAAGGCCGATCTCGACGAGGCTGGAAAACTGATCGGAGGCGCTTCGGCAGAAGCGCAGAAGCTGGCGGACATGCGTTACGTATCCGGCTTGATCGTGGCGGCCCGCACACCGCAGAGCGGCTGAATCGTCAGGGAAACCTGAATAAGTCTTTGTTCGTCATTCCCGCGCAGGCTGGGGTGACGGCTTGTTCAGGCGTCGTGCTGTTGCATGGTGGCGTCGGTCGTACCGGCGTCGGGTGTTGTGGTTGGCGTGTCAGCGCCTGCACCGCGACCCTTTTCCAGCTTTTTCAGACGCTTCTCGTCCTGCTTCTTTTTCTTTGCGATATCGCGTTGGCGCTTGTCGTATTTGTAGTTCGGTTTGGGCATCGGTTTCTACACGGCTGGCTGTGCGGGTGTTGCCTGAATAAAAAACCCCGGCCATTGCTGACCGGGGTTTTTTGCGTACCTATGTGGTGCGGGGCTTACGCCAACTGCACTTCATCGGCCTGCATGCCTTTCTGGCCCTGCACGGCGACGAAGCTGACGCGCTGGCCTTCGGCGAGGGTCTTGAACCCGCCGCCCTGGATGGAACGGAAATGCACGAACAGGTCCGGACCGCTTTCCGGCGTGATGAAACCAAAACCCTTCGCATCGTTAAACCACTTGACGGTACCAATCTGACGTTCTGCCATGACAAACTCCTGAAACAATGGGAATGACGCAGCCGGAAACATTCCAGGTTGCGACTGTCTTGCTAAGGAATAAGCGTGGATGGCGATGAAGCTAATCGTGAGATTGACCGCATCAGGCCACAATTCACCGTGACCCTGGCAATTACAGCGACGCGAGTGTACCTGAGAACTGCACGCGTTGCGAATTCCCTCCCGCAGGGGTCAATCAGGGCTTGCCGGCGGGTGGGGCGCGTTTTTCCCCGCCAGCAAACGGCGTAATTCGTCCTTTTCGTCCGCACCCAGCGCGGTATCCTCTTGTTTTTTCAGCAAATCGTCCAGGCGCTGCTGGTGCGTTTGCCGATCGAGCTGGCGGATCGCGTCGACGAACTCCGCGCGCAGCGCGTCGTTATCGCCGGGAAAATCCAGGATCGCGAGTTTGTGCAGCGCGCGCGCTTCCTCGCGGCCTTCGAAATGTTCGAGCAGGATCGCGGTCGACATTGTTGGACGTTCGCGGCACAGCGCGATAAGTTCGGCGAGCAGCCCGATGCCCGGCTGACGCAGCGTCGCGAACAGCCACGGTGGCTGCAAACTTTCCGCGAAGGCCGGATGCTGCACGAGCAATGCAACGGCGCTGCGCACCAGGGTACGTTCCTGCGGTCGCACGGATTTGCGCGGCGTGGTTGCGGGTGCATCGACACGTAGCTTCACGTTCGTGATGCGGTCGAGTTCGCCGAGCATCAGGTCGCGGAATGCGCCGTCGGGTATCTGCCTCAGCAAGGGTCGCGCGTGTTCGGCCAGACGTGCCTTGCCGTCGAGACTGGCAAGGTTCACATCGTGCGAGAGTTCGGCGAAGAAAAATTCGGATAGCGGCGTAGCGTTCTTCAGGCGTTCCTCGAAACCGGACTGGCCTTCCTTGCGGATCAACGAATCCGGATCTTCGCCATCGGGCAGGAACAGAAAAAACGCCTGGCGCCCGTCGCGCATGCGCGGCAGCACTGATTCGACCGCTTTCCATGCCGCGCCGCGCCCGGCGCGGTCGCCGTCGAAGCAGAAGTATACATCTGCACAATTTCTGAAAAGCAACTCGGCATGGTCACGCGTGGTTGCAGTACCGAGCGTGGCGACGGCCTGCGTGACGCCGTGCTGGAACAGTGCGATCACATCCATGTAGCCTTCCACCACGATCAGGCGTGGGATCTTGCTGTGGGCCTGGCGCACCTGCCACAGCGCGAACAGTTGCTGTCCCTTGTGGAACAGCGGCGTTTCGGGCGAGTTGAGATACTTCGCGCCCGAGTCTTCGGTCTTTTCGAGAATCCTTCCACCGAACGCGATCACGCGACCGCGCCGATCCTGGATCGGAAACATCACGCGGTCGCGGAAACGGTCATAAGGCGTTCCGCGCTCGCCGCGTGTGAGCATGCCGGATTTTTCCAGCAGCGTGATCCGCTGCGCCGAGGTGCCGAGCGCGTTCTTGAGTCCGTCCCAGCCATCCGGCGCGTAGCCGAGACTGAAGCGTTCAATGGTTGCGGCATCCAGCCCGCGCGCATCGAAGTACGCGCGCGCCTTGTCATTCTTGCGCAGTTCTTGCTGGTAGAACTTCGCGCAGGCGTCCAGCACTGTGTAAAGATCCGCCGAATCCTCGACCGGCGTGCGCTTGCCGCCGCCTTCGTATGGCACTTTCAGGCCGACGCGCGAGGCCAATTCCTCGACCGCATCGGGAAATTCCATGCGGTCGTATTCCATCAGGAACTTGATCGCGCTGCCGTGCGCGCCGCAACCGAAGCAGTGGTAGAACTGCTTGTTTGGACTTACCGTGAACGACGGCGAACGCTCGTCGTGGAACGGGCAGCGCGCCGTCCAGTCGCGCCCGGCCTTCTTCAGCGGCACGCGCTGCTCGATCACCTCGACGATGTCGACGCGGGCGAGCAGGTCGTCGATGAATTTTTCGGGGATGCGGCCAGCCATGGGGATCTCGGCGCAACTACCGCCGCTCAATCTTCTTCCGGCACCAGCCACCACAGGATCAGGTAGATCAGCGTGCCGGGAAACGCGGCGGACAAGATCGACAACAGCACATAGCCGATGCGCGTGTAGGTGGGGTCAAGGCCGAAATGCTCGGCCAGGCCGCCGCAGACGCCGGCGATCTTGCGGTCGTTGCGCGAGCGGCGCAGGGGCTTCAGATCGGTCATTTGAGCAACTCCGGCGGACAAGCCGTCAGTTTACGCGGCGGATCAGCCCAGCGCCGCCAATTTCGCCTTCACCAGTTCCGACAATTTGCCCATGTCGGTGCGGCCGGCGACCTTGGGTTTGACTAATCCCATCACCTTGCCCATGTCCTTCGGGCCGGTCGCGCCGGATTCGGCGATCGCGGCGGCGATCGCGGCATCGACTTCCGCTGGCGTCATCTGTGCGGGCAGGTAAGCCTGAATCACCACGACCTCGGCCTTTTCCTTGTCGGCCAGGTCGTTGCGGTTGGCGGCTTCGAACTGCGTGATCGAATCGCGGCGCTGCTTGAGCATCTTCTCCAGCACGGACAATACTTGTGCATCGTCCAACGTGATGCGCTCATCGACTTCGCGCTGCTTGATCGCCGCATTGATCAGGCGAATCGTGCCGAGCCGATCCTTGTCGCCGCCCTTCATCGCGGCCTTCATGTCGTCGGTGAGTTTGATTTTGAGGCTCATGACATTTATCCCGTTCCAAAAACACAAAAACCGGCGCCGCTTGCGCAACGCCGGTCCGTGAAATCACGTAAACGCAAGCTTCAGTACAAGCGCTTGCGCTTGGTCACGTCGCGCGAAACGCGGCGCAGATGGCGCTTCACCGCGGCGGCGGCCTTGCGCTTGCGTTCCTGCGTCGGCTTTTCGTAGAACTCGCGCTTGCGCGTTTCGGCCAGCACGCCGGCCTTCTCGCAGGTGCGCTTGAAGCGGCGCAGCGCGAACTCGAAAGGCTCGTTCTCGCGAACTTTGACGTTGGGCATGGGGTCTCCGCTGTACACTAATACCCGATCTATCGGGCGAGCCGCATATTTTACCGTGTCGAACCAGAAAATTGCAAAATCGGGTCCTGTGCCGGGCCCAGTGCTTGGCATCGAGACCTCCTGCGACGAAACCGGGGTGGCGGTGTTCGATCCGGCTCGGGGCCTGGTCGCGCATACCCTGTACAGCCAGATCAAGATGCACGCGGACTATGGCGGCGTGGTGCCGGAACTGGCCAGCCGCGACCATGTGCGCAAGCTGCTGCCCCTGATCCGCGAAACCCTGTCCAAGGCCGGAATGAGCACACGCGAACTCGGCGGGGTCGCCTACACGGCCGGGCCGGGTCTGGTTGGCGCCTTGCTGGTTGGCGCCTCCTGCGCGCGCGCGCAGGCCTGGGCGCTGGATGTGCCCGCGATTGGCGTGCATCACATGGAAGGGCACCTGCTCGCGCCCTTGCTCGAGGCCGATCCGCCGCAGCCGCCGTTTGTGGCCCTGCTGGTGTCGGGCGGGCATTCGATGCTGATTGAAGTCACCGCCATCGGCCGCTACCGCCTGCTCGGCGACACCCTCGACGATGCTGCCGGCGAGGCCTTCGACAAGACCGCCAAGCTGATGGGATTGCCGTATCCGGGCGGCCCCGCGCTGGCCAAGCTGGCCGAATCCGGCGCGCCGGGCAAGTTCAGGTTTTCGCGTCCGATGACCGATCGGCCCGGGCTGGATTTCAGTTTCTCGGGATTGAAGACGCAAGTTCTGCTCGCCTATCAGCAGCATGCGGACGAGGCGAACGCCAAGGCCGATATCGCGCGCGGTTTCGAGGATGCCATTGTCGAAACCCTGCTGATCAAATGCCGGCGCGCACTGGAACAGGTCGGCGCGACCCGACTGGTCATTGCCGGTGGTGTCGGCGCGAATCGCAAGCTGCGCGCCAAGCTCGCCGAGGCGGCGCAACGCGATGGCTTCCGTGTGTATTTTCCACGCCTGGAATTCTGCACCGACAACGGCGCAATGATCGCGCTGGCCGGCGCGCTGCGCCTGCAGGCCGGGCTGCACGACGACGCGGCGATCAAGGTCGCGCCGCGCTGGGATCTGGAATCGCTGGCGCCGCTGGAGGCTGCGTGATGGATGTCGTGTTCATCGAAGAGCTGCGCATCGAAACCGTCATCGGCATCTACGATTGGGAACGCAAGATCCGGCAAACCGTGGCGCTGGACCTGGAAATGGCTTTCGACAACCGTAAACCGGCGGCGAGCGACAAGATCGAGGACACACTCGATTACAAGAAGATCGCCAAGCGTCTGATTGTATTTGTGGAAGAATCCCATTTTGAACTTGTGGAAACCCTGGCCGAACGCTGCGCGCAGATCGTGCGCGAGGAATTCGGCGTGGCGTGGTTGCGGCTGAAATTGTCCAAGCCCGGCGCGGTGACGGGATCGAAGGCGGTAGGCGTGATGATTGAGCGGGGCGGGAAGCCAAACGCATGACCCGTGCCTGGCTCAGCCTCGGCTCGAACCTGGAACCGGAAGCGAATCTGCGCGCGGCGCTGCGCGAACTGCATGGCCGCTTCGGCGACATCATCATTTCGCCGGTGTATCGCTTTCCCGCCATCGGTTTCGATGGTCCGGATTTCCTCAACCTCGCCGCCGGCATCGACACGGATGTTGGCGTCAGCGTACTCAATGATTGGCTGCACGCGCTTGAGGATCGGCATGGCCGACGCCGCGACGTGCCGCGTTTTTCCAGCCGCACGCTCGATGTCGATATCGTGCTGTTCGGTGATCAGGTCGTGAAGGGGCCGGGTAACCTGGAGATTCCGCGGCCCGAACTGAAATACGCCTTCGTGCTCAAGCCGCTGGCGGATATCGCGGCGGACGCGAAGCATCCCGTTCTGGGCAAGATGATAGGGCAGCTTTGGCACGAATTCCCCAAAGAGAAGGATCACTCCACGCGGGTTGCCGACCTTTAAATCGCCAACGCCCGCCCGCCGTCCACTTTCAGAATCTGCCCGGTCGTGAATTTCGCGTCGCGCAGCAGGAACAGTACGGCGGCGGCAACATCCTCAGGTGAACCCGCGCGCTTGAGCGGCGTGCGCGCGACAAGCTCCTTCTGATCCGCATACGCCTTGCCGGATTCCGGCCACAGCACGGCGCCCGGCGCGATGGCATTGACGCGCACCTTCGGCCCGAGTTCCTTGGCCAGCGCCAGCGTCATCATCACCAGCGCGGCCTTGGCCATGCAGTACACCGCATGCCCGGGCAGGGGGCGCTCGGCATAGATGTCCGCCATGTTGACGATGGCGCCGTGCGCGGCTTGCAGATGCGGTGCTGCGGCTTGCGCCAGGAAAAACGGTGCGCGTGCATTGCTGGCGAACAATTCTTCCCACTGCGTCGGCGTGACACTTCCCACCGGTGTTGCGTAGAACGCCGAGGCGTTGTTCACCAGCGCGTCGAGCCGGCCGAAGCGGGTGATGCAGGCCTCGACGATGCGCGGCATCACTTCCACATCCGCAAGCTCGGCCTGGATGGCCTGTGCGCTACCGTTGCGCGCCATGTTCAGTTCCGCGCACAACGCATCCATCTCGCCACGCGAATGGCGATAGTGCAGGGCGAGGTCGTAACCCGCACCGTGCAAGCTGCGTGCGATCTGCGCGCCGACGCGCTTGGCCGCTCCGGTGATCAGGGCGACGGGACGTTGTTGCTCATTCATGGCAGGATTGCACTCCATTTTTTCGCGGAACGCCAGCGTGCGCGTCGATTTGCCCCCGCCCAGTCCCGACGAGCTTGCGCATAGCGAGCGCGTTGCCGCGCTTATCCGCGGCGAGATCGACGCTGCGGGCGGCGCGCTGGATTTCGCGCGCTACATGGAACTGGCCCTGTATGCGCCGGGCCTGGGTTACTACAGCGCGGGCGCGGCCAAGTTCGGCGCGGCGGGCGATTTCGTCACCGCGCCAGAACTCGGCTTCGTGTTCGCGCGCTGTCTCGCACGTGCGCTGGCTCCCGTGCTGCGCGAAACGCATGGCGACATTCTCGAACTCGGTCCCGGTTCGGGCGCGCTCGCTGCGGAATTACTCGTCGAACTCGAACGGCTGGACGCATTGCCGCAACGCTATCGTCTGCTCGAACGCAGCGCCGATTTGCGCCAGCGCCAACAGATGCGCATTTTGCAGCATAGTCCGCATCTGGAAAGTCGCTGCGAATGGCTGGATGCACCGCCCGCGCAGGCATGGCGTGGAGCGCTGATCGCCAACGAAGTGATCGATGCGCTGCCGGTACGTTTGTTCGCGCTGCACAATGGCGATGTGTTCGAACGCAGGGTCGGCATCGACGATGACTGGCAATTTGTCTGGAGTGAGTGCCGCGCCGATGAAAGTCTGCGCGCCGCAGTGGCGAAGATCATTCCGGATGCAACGTCTTTGCTGCAGCCGTATTCATCCGAAATCTGCACGATGCTCGCGCCATGGTTTGCCGAAATCACTCGCCAGATGCAGAATGGCACGGCATTGTTTATCGACTACGGTTACGCGCAAGCCGAATACTATTCGCCGCAACGCGCACACGGCACCTTGCGTTGCCATTACCGGCACCGCGCGCACGCCAATCCGCTGATCCTGCCGGGACTACAGGACATCACCGCGCATGTGGATTTCGACGCATTGATCAAAGCGGGTGGGGCGAGGGGATTCAAAACCGTCGCGTTCGAAACGCAGGCGCAATTTCTCGTCCAGCATGGATTGGATGAAGTATTCGCGGATGCGTATGCGAACGCGGCCGACGAAACCGCGCGCTACGCGCTGGCGCAGCAGGTCAAGCGGCTCACGTTGCCGGGGCAGATGGGCGATGCGTTTCGGGTCAGCGCATTGCGGCGCTAGGTACAGGTAACGATTGTCCATACATCCACAGGCGGATAGTTGCCTGCGACTTTCGGCGCCCGTATAGTCCACGCGCTTGGTTAGGGTCGCTGTGGGGGCGTGTCAGGCAGTTGCTGGCATGCAAGCAGAACGATTCGCACGAAAAGCGAATTTTATTTGGGGATGATTCCAGATGCGTATTGATAAGTTTTCAATCGCGCACATCGTGCGCGATACGAAGCTCGTTGTCTCGGCAGCGGTACTTGCGGTACTTTCGTCGGCGCCGGCGTATTCGCAACAGGCGCCGCAACCACCGCCGGCAGCGACGACCGTCGCCCTGCCGCTTGCGTACCCGACCGAATTCGACGGCGACCTGCGCACCTTGCCGCAGACCTATACGCCGCCGGAATATTATTTGCTGCTCAACGAATACGAGGAACCGCCGAACCAGAAGCCGCCGCCGGGGCCGGAAGCATCGCGGACTCCGCCGAGCGTCGAGATGTCCGGGCCGATGCCATCGACGATGGCAAATTTTGCAGGACTTGGGTTCACCACGGCCGTCAATGGTGGCCAGGCGGGCGGCGGCTGGCCGCCGGATACCAATGGCGACGTGGGTCCGACGTATTACATCCAGTCGGTGAACACGGCCATGGGTGTATTCGACAAATCGACAGGTGCACTGGCCGCCAGTTTCACCATCAACCAGTTGTGGTCCATTTCCGGTACCCCAACAATCTGCTTGAACCAGAACCGCGGCGATCCTGTCGTGGTGCACGATCCACGCAGTGACCGCTGGATCATCACCGACTTTGCCTTCGGCGTCACGGCCGGAAAGCCCGCCACTCCGTTTTACCAATGCATCGCCGTTTCCAAGACCGGCGATCCGGTCGGCGGCGGCTGGCGGTTCTACGCGGTGCGGGTGGATACCGGCGCCAGCGGCGGCCCGCCTGCGGGCACGCTCAACGACTATCCCAAGTTCGGTCTCTGGAACGATGGTTGTCTGTACATGGGCGCCAACGGATTTACCGAGCCAAGCGGAGCCTACGCGGGTTCGATCGTGGCATCGTTCAGCACCACCGACATGTACGCGGGCAATGCGCTCACCAGTTCCATCGGCTTCTTGAGTTACGCCACAGCGAACGAATTTTCCCTCTTCCCCGCCGATCTGCTTGGCAGCAGTGCCGGATCGTTGCCTCCGGCCGGCACGCCGGAATATTTCGTCGCCGAATCTCAATCAATTTACGGTCTCAATGTTCGCAAGTTCACGCCGGGCGCCAATTGCGGCGGCGGCGGCACCGTGAGCGCGGCGACTTCGGTTCCGCACGCTTCATACAACTACAACGGCGGGCATTACATTCCACAGCAAGGATCGAGCACCTTGCTGGACAGCCTCGAAGACCGCGTCATGCAGCGCGTGCAGTACCGCAAGATCGGCAGCGCCGAATCCTTGTGGGTGGTGCATACAACGGGAGGCGGTGGTACGCCGACCGTACCCGCGCAGCCTCAATGGGTACAGGTGAATGTGAGCGGCGGCACGATCGTTACCACGCCGGTGCAGCAGCAGATCTATGCGCCGGACACCACCAAACATCGCTGGATGCCAGCGCTGGCGGTGGACGGGTCTGGCAACATGGCGATCGGCTACAGCCGTTCGAGTGCCACGGATTACCCAAGCATCTATTACGCGGGCCGCCTCGCGGGCGATCCGCTGAACACGCTGCCGCAAAGCGAGGTGGCGCTGGTCACCGGCGGCGGCGGACAGGCCAACAATTGCGGCGGTGCCGCGTGTTACCGCTGGGGCGATTATTCGTCGATGACAATCGACCCGAGCGACGATTGCACGTTCTGGTACACCACCGAGTATTACGACACCCAGGCCAATGGCACGGCGGGTAATTGGCAGACACGCATCGGTTCGTTCAAGTTCCCGGGCTGCGGATCAACCGCCACCTACACCATCGGCGGCACGATCAGCGGCTTGACCGGCACGGTGCAGCTTGCCCTGAACGGTACGACGCCGACGAGCTCGCAGACGCAATCGTTCACGACCAATGGCGGCTTCACGTTCACGACGCCGTTGCAGTCGGGTTCGGGCTGGACGGTGAGCGTGGCGTCACAGCCCGCGGGCCAGACCTGCGCGGTGACGAACGGCAGCGGCGCGAGCATCACGGCGAACGTGACCAACGTGACGGTGACGTGCACAACGAACACCTACACGCTGACCTACACGGCAGGCGCGAACGGCAGCATCACGGGCAGTTCACCGCAGACGGTGAACTACGGTGCGAGCGGCACGGCGGTGACGGCGACGCCGGCCACCGGC
>QWHH01000016.1 GCA_021404785.1 Lysobacterales bacterium PRO7 | reverse complement strand
CAGCCTGCTGGCGATGGATCTGGATCACTTCAAGTCGGTCAACGACATGCACGGCCACGCCGCCGGCGATGCCGCCCTGCAAAGCGCGGTTGCCGCATGTCAGGTGCGCCTGCGCACGATCGACCTGTTCGGGCGACTCGGCGGCGAGGAGTTCGCCATCCTGCTGCCGGATTGTCCGCTCGCCATCGCCACGCAACGCGCGGAGGAAATGCGCAAGGCCATCCCCGCTTCACGCGACGGAATCACTCCCGACATTTTGGTCACGGCCAGCTTCGGCGTGGCCGGCACCGAAGCCTGCGGCTACAACCTCGCGACCTTGCTCGCCCATGCCGACAATGCGCTGTACGACGCCAAGCGCGCCGGGCGCAATCGCGTGGAAACGCACGCTGCGGCTGAATCTTCGGCTACGACCTGAGACCTAGTCCCCCGGGCACTACCCGGCAGCGCCCGCAAACGCGGAAAATTCCCGCCGCATTCGCATCCGATCGGGGAAATACCGTGAAACACAGCATTCGCCACCTGCTGGCGCTGGCAGTCTGCGCCGCCTTGAGTTCCACCTGCGCGTTCGCCGCCGCTGCCGACGATCAATCATCCGCAACCCAGGAATTGAAGAAGGTCGAGGTCAAGGGCTACGTCATGCCCGACGACGCTCGACCGAAGCTCGACCACATCATGAAGGAAGTGGACGGGCCGATGATCACGGTGACGAAGAAGACCTCGATCACCATCCTCGACAACCTGCCGACCATCATCGGCAACAATCCGCGCGCGATGTTCGCGCAGACGCCGGGCCTGTACGTCGCCGAAGAACAGATCCCCGGCCAGGTGAACCTGTCGTATCGTGGCATCGGCAACCCGCAGGAATCCGAATACGTGGGCGTGTTCCAGGACGGCATTCCACTGGAAGGCGACTGGATCGGCTTCCCCACCTTGTACGTGTTCCCGCTGCCGCAAACGATTGCGCAGGTGCAGATGATCCGCGGCGGATCCTCACTGCTGTATGGACCGGAACCGCCGCCGGCAATCAACCTGGTCAGCGCGAAACCCTCCACGCAACCGATGGCCGGTTACACCGAAAACGTCATTGGCAACGACGGCCTGTTCGCCACGTTCAACAAGGTTTCCGGCACGCAAGGCAAGTGGGATTACCTCGCCGACGCGCACTACCGCACGACCGATGGCCAGCGCGACAACGGCGACGCGAAATTGCGCGGCGCCGACCTGCACATCGGCTACCGGCCGGATCAGGATTCGTACACGGCGCTGGATTTCCACGCCTACGATCTGAACACCGGCAGCCCGGGCCAACTGTTCGCCGCGCAATATGCCGCGAATCCGGACTTGACCACGACGCCCTACGACCGGTTGTGGACGCAGCGGTATGTACTCAGCCTTTCGCACGAGCGCCATCTGGATGAGGACACGCAAGTGTTCGTGAAAGCATGGGCTGGCTATCAGGACCAGGCCTCGCGCGCGCAGGATCGCGGCGCCGCGCCGACCACAACGACCTTGCAGGACGAACAATTCCGCTTCACCGGCATCGACGCGCGCATGGTGCATCACTGGGGCCGCGGCAATGCTTTCACGGCGGGAACCACGCTGTATCACGCCGATTCGCCGTACCGGCAATGGGATGTGCTGGGCCTGGATTCGGATCAGTTCGATCGTCCGGGCGTTGCCTGCGCCACGCCGCCGCAGACCAACTGCGCAAAGCTGCGCCAGGCGCGTTCGACGAATTACGGCGCCGTGTTCGCCGAAAACGTGTTCCGTTTCTCCAACCAATGGCATGTGGTGCCGTCGGTGCGCCTGGAACGCGAGCAGGTCAACATCGACGAGTCGATCAAGCCGCCGTTCCTCAATCGCGGCCTCGTCGATCGCTCGGTCAGCCACAACGTGCCGCTGTTCGGCATCGGCGTGGGCAACGATTTCGGCCATCTGAACGAAAGCTATTTCAACGTCTCGCAGGGCTGGCGCCCGGTGCGCTACTTCGACGTCGGCTCGCCATTCGGCGGCACCAATTCCGGGCCGCTGAACGATCCGGATCCCACGCATGTACTCAACTACGAACTCGGTGTGCACGGCACCCCGCTGCACGGCCTGTTCTACGATGTCAGCGTGTTCCAGGTGAACGTGAAGGATCGCATCGAGCCGCAGTCCATCGGCGGTTCTTCGCTGGGCAACACGATCAACGTGAACACCGGCGATACGCGCAGCCGCGGCTTCGAGGGTGAGGTGTCCTACGACTTCCTGCAGGCGCGCGACCTGCACACCTCGCAACATCTGGCCGTGTTCGCGAATCTGACTCTGCTCGATGCCAAGTTCACGCGTTCCAACGATCCGACCAAGATCGGCGATGCGCCGGCGTTCTCGCCGAAGTATCTGGCGCGCGCCGGCATCACGTATCGCGAAGACAAGCATCTGAAAGTCGCGCTGTCGGCGGTTTCCGTCGCCAGCCAGTATTGGTCGGACGGAAACGCGATCGCCGGTGCGCCATTCCTGACGCCGGCGAAGGTGCCGTCGTACACCGTGGCCGATCTTTCCGCCGACTACTGGGTGCTGCCGCAACTGCGTCTGCTCGGCGGCGTGTCGAACCTCACCGACAAGCGCTACTACTCGCGCGTGTTTTTCTCCGGCGGCATCGATCCGGCACCGGGAAGAATGGTATACGGCGGGTTTGCGTACGAATTTTGACAAACCGAAGCAGGCCGGATGCCGCTATCCTTGGCATCCGGCCTCTTCGTCGTTCCGCGCATGAAACCCCTGCGTCCGCAATTGCGCGGACTGATCTTCAAGCTCACCGTTTTCTACGTACTGCTGTCGCTGCCATGCCTGGTGCTGGTGGAAACGGGCTTGCTCACGTTCGAATTCAATCGCTTCATGGCCGGCGTGGAACGCGGCTCGCTCGTCGAAGCAACGCATGCTGCAGCGAACGATCTCGGCCAGCGCTGGACACAATTTTCCGGCGTGCCGGCGAACCTCGAGCTGTGGAGCGAGGCGCTGGTACTGCGCCTGCAACGCCCACATGGCGATTTGCTCGCGCAGGATTCCTACATCCTCACCGAACTCTCATCCGCGCCGCTGTCTGCAACGGTGTTCACGCCGGATGGCCGCGTGCTTGCCACCGCGCCGAAGTCCGGCATCGCAACCGATGCAAGCGCATGGCGCGACATGCTTGGGCACGCAGGCAGCCTGGTTCCAGTAGCGGACTCTCCGTACCGCGTACGCCGCGTGTTGATGCCGATCCACACCGGCGCGGGATCGCTCGAAGGCTACCTGCTGGTGGAATTGCGTCTGCCGGTGCCGTGGCATCGCCTGCTGTTCGACACCACGCTGGAATGGCCGATCGTATTGGGTTACCTGCTCGTGTTCGGTCTGGCATCGTCGTTCTTCCTCGTCGCCTGGGTCACGCGCCGGCTCAATCGCGTCGCGCGCGCGGCCACGGCGTGGAGTCAAGGAGACTTCTCCGAACGCATCGGCGACACCTCACGCGACGAACTCGGGCGTCTTTCCGCGCAGCTCGACGACATGGCGTTGCAGCTCAAGGATTTGCTGCGCTCGCGCGCGCAACTCGCTGCTCTCGCCGAACGCCAGCGCCTGGCGCGTGACCTGCACGACACGGTCAAGCAACAGGCCTTTGCGCTGAACCTGCAACTTGCAACCCTGCGCCGCCACCTTGGCGAACATCCGGAAGGCCGGCGCATGGAACAAGCGCAGGCGCTGAGCCAACAGATCCAGCGCGAACTCGCGCTGTTGCTCGACGAACTGCGCGCTGGCGATGCCGAATTGCCGTTCGTCGAACGCGTGCGTGCGCGCGCGCAAACCTGGTCGCAGTCCAGCGGGATAACACTGGATCTGCAACTCGACGATGTTCCCGTGCCAACCCCGAACGCAGCAGAAAACCTGTTGCGCATCGTCGACGAAGCGCTGGCCAACGTATTGCGCCACAGTGGCGCCACGCACGTGAGGGTAAGCCTGCAGCGCGACGCTACCGAAGCGCGGCTGATCGTGGACGACAACGGTCGCGGTGCGGATGCGCCGTTGCGCTCCGGCATGGGCCTTGCGAACATGCGCGAGCGCGCACAGGCGCTGCCGCAGGGCCGCTTCGAATTCGACAGCGCCACAACGCAAGGCACGCGCATCCGCATCGCGTTTTGCATCGCCGAGGAATTATCCGCATGAACACAGCCGCGATCCGCGTCGTCATTGCCGACGATCATGTGCTGGTGCGCCAGGGCATTCGCGCGTTTCTCGACACGCAAGCGGACCTGGCCATCGTGGCCGAAGCCGAAGATGCGGACAGCGCCGTGTCTGCCTGCACCACGCACAAACCCGACGTCGCCCTGATCGATCTGGTGATGCCCGGCGGCGGCATCGCCGCGATCCGCGAAATCCGCACGGCCAGTCCCGCGACAAAGTCGATTCTGCTCACCTCGTTCGACGACGCGCGCGACATTCTCGCCGCGATACAAGCCGGTGCGTTATCTTGCCTGCTCAAGGACATCGACGCCGACGGCCTCGCCGACGCAATCCGCAAGACCGCGCAGGGCGAAGCGGTGCTGCATCCGCGCGTGGCGGGTTACCTCGTCGACGCGGTGCGCCAGGGCAGATCCGGTCCCGGCGCGGACGCGCTGGCATCGCTGAGCGAGCGCGAGCGCGAAGTGCTGGCGCTGATCGCGGAAGGCGCCAGCAACCAGCGCATCGCGGAACAGTTGGGGATTTCCGAGAAAACCGTCAAGACCCATGTCGGCAACATGCTCGCCAAGCTCGGCCTCGGCGACCGCACGCAGGCGGCGGTATTTGCGTGGAAATCCGGTCTCAAGAAGTCATGAATGACGCGCTGCTGTTGTATTGCCGCCCAGGCTTCGAGAGCGAATGCGCACAGGAAATCGCCGGGCGAACCGGCGCACAAACCGAGCGCGGCGACGGCTTTGTCGTCTGCGCAAGCGCGCAGCAGGCCGATTGGCGCGAGCTGATCTTCGCGCGCCAGTGCCTTGTCGCGTTTGCCCATCTTTCCGGATTGCCGCGCAACGATCGGCTCACGTCAATCATTGCCGCGCTGCGCGAACGCAACGAGAAACTCAATGACGTGTGGACGGAAGCGCCGGACAGCGACGCGGGCAAGCAGCTTGCGCCGTTGTGCAAAAGCTTTGGCAACGCGCTGGTCGGCGCGCTGAAAAAGGCACAGTTGCTCGACGCGCACGCGCCACGTCGTCTGCATGTGTTTTTTCCACAAGGCGACGAAGTATATTTGTGCACAGCCGATCCGGAATCCTGCGCGCCATGGCCGCAGGGCATACCGCGCCTGAAATTCCCGCGCGAAGCGCCGAGCCGCTCCACGCTCAAGCTCGAAGAAGCATTCCTGACCCTGCTCGACGACGGCGAACGCGCGCGCTGGTTGAAAGCCGGCATGACCGCGGTGGATCTCGGCGCCGCACCGGGCGGCTGGACGTATCAGCTCGTGCGCCGCTCGATCCGCGTCGTCGCCGTCGACAACGGACCCATGGATCGCGCATTGCTTGATTCGGGCATTGTCCAGCATCGTCGCGAAGATGGCTTTCGCTTCCGTCCGGGCAAACCGGTGGACTGGCTGGTCTGCGACATGGTCGAGCAACCGCGCCGCGTCGCCGAGTTGATCGCACAGTGGTTGGAACAAGGCTGGTGTCGGTACGCGATGTTCAATCTCAAGCTGCCGATGAAAAAACGTTTCGACGAAGCGCAATCTTGCCTTGCGCGAGTGCGCGCGGCCGCGAGCGTGGTGCGCGCGAAGCAGCTCTATCACGACCGCGAAGAAATCACGGTTTTCGCCGCCTCCGCAACGCGGCGGCAGACGCCGTGACCCTGCTCGTGGCACGGCCGCGAAATTCGTTGTAGAGTCCCGCACGACCGGTCCATGGCACGCGGCACGGCGCCGCGCAAACGATCCGATGTGATCGTCTGGGGGGCCGGTTCACCAATGGGCGCACCTCGGCGCAATCCGCCGGTGTGGTCGCGTGCGACACGAAAGTGTCAAACAGGCGGCCTAGCATGCGTCTTTTGCCGTTCAATCCGTCCTGGGGAGTGTCATGTCTGGAAAATTCATTTGTCGATTGCTGAGTCTGGCCCTGTTGGCCGTTGCGGGCAGTGCGCAAGCCCAGGTTGTCATCAGCCAGATCTACGCCAATGGCGGAAGCAGCGGGGCGACCTACAACAAAAAGTACGTCGAACTTTTCAATAAAAGCGCTTCACAACAGGATGTCAGTGGCTGGTCGGTGCAATACGGCTCTGCAAGTAGCACGGGCAATTGGAGCGGCAAATACACCATCCCCTCCAGTACGAAGATTGACCCCGGCAAATATTTGCTCATCCAGTTCAACGGCAATGCCGCAAATGGCGCCGCCCTTCCGTATTTCGATCTGGATGGCGCAGGCACGGTCGCCGCATCCGGCTCCAGCGGCAAACTGGCACTGGTCAGCAATGGCACCACGCTGTCCGGCGCATGCCCAACCACCGGCGTCGTCGACTTCGTCGGCTATGGCACATCGGCCAATTGCTCAGAGCCGGAATCTTCACCCGCCACGGCAAATAACGCTCCTGCACCCGCACTCACCAAAGCCCTGTTGCGCGCAGGTAACGGCTGCACGGACACGGACAGCAACGTCTCGGATTTCACCGCCGACACGCCCAACCCGCGCTATTCCGGCACCGCTGCCAACGCCTGCGGCGGCGGTGGTAACCCCAGCGGCACCGGCAGCGCAAATCCGGCTTCCGTTCCGAACGACGGTGCAACGACAACGACTCTGTCTGTTGCAGCGACGCCCGGCACCGGCGCGACCAGCATCGCGTCCGTCAATGTCGACCTGAGCCCAATCGGTGGTGGCACTTCCGTCGCAATGACCGACAGTGGCGATCACGCGAATTTCTCCCTCACCGGCGTCACGGTCAGTTCCGCGACCAGTCCCGGCTCCAAGACGCTCGCAGCGACTGTCACCGATGACATCAGCCATACCGGCACCGTGAATATTGCACTGACAGTCACGCAGGTTCCAACAACAGTCACGATCATGCAGATCCAGGGCCACGGCTCCGCATCCCCGCTCAACAGCCAGATCGTGACGACGTCCGGCATCGTCACTGCGATCAACCCGGGCAAGGGATTCTTCCTGCAGGACACGGGTGACTTCACCGCCAACCCGGACCTGACCGCCTCGCGTGGCATCTACGTTTTCGGCAGTGTTTCCGCCGGTCTGGTCGCCGTGGGCGACGCGGTTACGGTGACCGCCACCGTGCAGGAATACAGCGGCTCCACCGAACTGAGTTCAGTCACGATCAACAACATCGCCAGCCACGGCAACGCGCTGCCACCGGCTTATGTGCTTGACGACCACCCGCCAACCGACGACCCGACCACCGGCCCCTGCGTGGGTACGGGCTCGACGATCAATCTGCCTGCCGACGGCTATCAGGCCAGCAACTTCGCCTGCCTCGACGGCATGTTGGTGACGATGAACGACGCCGTAGTGACTGGTGCGACTTTTGGTGGAAAAATAGTCTCTACCGATCCGGTTGGCTCCGACGCCGTGCATACCGGCCTGCCGAACGGGTTTTATGCCACGCTCGCCAGCCAGCCGCGTCCGTTCCATGGCCCGGGCGCGCTGTATCCGGGACTCGGCGGCACCATTCCGGTGTGGAACGGCGCACCGCAGGTCATCGAGATCTACTACAAGGGCCTGGCCTTTGCACCGGGCAGCGACAGCGACCCCTACGACAACGATCCGACCGACTACGTCTATCACGCCGGCACGCGCTTCTCGGTCACCGGCGTGATCCAGGGTTACCAGCCCTCGGGTGCGACTTCGCCGATCTACGAGCTTTATCCGGCCAGCATGACGACGATCATGCGCGCGACCCCGGCCGACGAAGTGCAGCCGGTATCCGATCCGGTCGACGGAACACTGACGTTTGGCACGCAGAACCTGCTGCACATGTTCAACGACGTGCTTGACGGCAGTGCCGACACCAGCAACTGTCCGTCGGCACCCGCACTCGGCGGCTCGGATTGGTGTCCGACCACGGCGCAGTACCAGGCACGCCTGGCGAAATGGACGCGCCAGGTCTGCACCGTTCTGAAAGCGCCCGTGGTGCTGGATGTCGAAGAGATCGAGAGCCTCGCTGTGGCGCACGACCTCGCCGCCAAGATCGCCGACAACACCTCGACCGGCTCGGTCGGTTGCGGCGTGACCTACCAGACCTATGTGATTCCGGGCAATGATGTCGGCGGCATCAACATCGGTATCCTGGTGCGCAGCGACGTTGCGGTGGACTCAGTCACGCAGTTGTACAAGGGCACCACGACTTCGTATTGCTCCAGCGGCACCTCGTGCCTGCTCAACGACCGTCCGCCGGTACTGATGCAGGCAACCTGGAATGGCTACAAGTTCGCCCTGCTCGCCATCTACGGGCGTTCGCTCAGCGGCATCGACACCAAGCCCTACGTCGGGCCGAAGCGCGCCCAGCAGGCCGCGCAGATCGCCTCGATCGCCGATGCCTGGCAGAACGGCCAGACCCTGATCGGTGCAGGCAATGCGCAGCAGGCTGCCGACGGCACGATTACCACTGGCTCGTTCGATGTTGTTGGCGATGCCAGCGTGCCATTGGTCGTCGCGGGCGATTTCAATGCCTACGAATTCAGCGACGGCTACGCCGACGTCACCGGCCTCATCACCGGCAACGCCGTGCAAAGCGACAACAAGTACTGGCCAAGTCCATACGCCGCACCGAACCCGACCCTGATCGACAGTGGCATCAGGGCGAACCCGGGCCTGCGCTATTCGTTCAACTACGATGGACTGGCGCAGGAGATCGATCACATCGTGTTGTCGCGGCGCGCCTGGCAGGATTTCGTGCGCGTCGAAAACGCGCACGGCAACTCCGACACTTCCGAAGCGAGCAACGTGATCCTTGATCCCGTCACCGCAGCTCGCGCGGGCGACCACGATGGCCAGGTGATGACGATCACGATCGACCGCATCTTCGCCAACGGTTTCGAGGATCCGCCCTATATGGTTGGCCCGCCGTGCGTTAGCGGATGCGATTCGGGAACATCCGTCAGGAAATGATTCATGCGCGACAACGGTTAAACTTCGGGGCCGGGCAACCGGCCCCTCTTGTTTCCATGAAACCATGAAACGTCTGCGCGCCTTCCTGCCACTGCTCATCCTGATCGGTATCGGCATCGCCCTGCTGTCGACGGGCGTGTTGAACCGCTTTCGCCCGGAAACGCTCGCGGCCTCGCAAGCGCAATTGCAGGCGCGGATCGCGGCGCATCCGATTCAGGCCGGACTACTGCATGTCGGCGTGACCACGCTCGCCATTGCCACCGGCGTGCCGGGTGTGCTCGTGGTGATCCTTGCCGGGGGCATGCTGTTCGGCGTCGCCTGGGGCACGATCCTGTCGACGACCGGTGCGACCCTGGGCGCGTTGATCCTGTTTCTTGCCAGCCGCCACGCATTCGCCAGCACAGGCGGCGGCACCGCGCCGGCGCTGGTGGAAAAATTGCGTGGCGGATATCTGGCGCATCCGGTCAGCTACACCTGCTTCCTGCGCCTGGTGCCATTCTTCCCGTTCGGCGGCGTCACCGTGGCGCTGGCCTGGCTGCGCTGCCCGTTATGGCTGTTCTTCGCCGCGACCGCTGGCGGCGGCGCGTTGATGGTCGGTATCGAAACCGTGCTCGGCGCCGGCTTGGCGAAGAACATCGGTGCGAACCACGCCGTCAACCTGAGTTTGTTTTCCGATCCGTGGGTGATAGCGCCACTGGTTGCGATGGGCCTGCTGGCGCTGACGCCGGTTGTGATCAGCAAGTGGCGAGAACGGCGAACCCATCACGCCGATTGAGCCGCGCCGCGCCATTGGGCTATTCTGCGCCGGCTCGCGTGTCGCAAAATCGATCAGGGACCCGTCTTGAATCAACCTCCTGCCACCGCCACCCGGCTGTCGTTCTGGCGCGCGTTGTTCCTCGCCCTGTTCGTGGCCGGCCTGAACTTCGCGCTGTGGGCGGCGCTGAATCGGCCCGCGCATCCGGCCGACTGGACCGGCAAGATCGAAAGCTTCAGCTACACGCCCTACCAGCGCTACCAGAATCCGAACAAGCTCATCTATCCGTCCACCGATCAAGTCGACACCGATCTGAAGCTGTTGTCGAAGTACACCAGCAACATTCGCCTCTACGCCGCGCTGGAGAATCCGGCGATTCCGGCAATCGCGAAAAAGTACGGCATGACGGTCACCGCCGGCGCCTACCTCGACCATCGCTGGCAGCACGATGAAGACGAAGTCGCGGCGCTGATCGATCTGGCGCGAAACAATTCCAACATAACGCGCGTCATCGTCGGCAACGAAACCCTGCTGCGCAACGACATGGGCGTGGACACGCTGATCTCCTACATCGACCGCGTGCGTGCGCAGGTCAAGGTGCCCGTGTCCACCGCCGAACCGTGGCATGTCTGGCTCAAATATCCGCAGCTCGCCAAGCATGTGGATTTCATCACCGTGCACCTGCTGCCGTACTGGGAAGGCTACCCGCGCAAGGATGCGATCGGCCTGCAGGTACTGATGCGCTATTACGAACTGCAAAGCGCGTTCCCGGGCAAGCACATCGTCATCGGCGAAGTCGGCTGGCCGTCGTCCGGCGACCGCATCAAGGGTGCGCTGGCATCCGTCGCGAACGAAAGCCTTTTCATCCGCCAATGGCTCAATGTCGCGGCGGAACGCCACATCGACTACAACCTGATGGAAGCGTTCGACCAGCCGTGGAAGGAGCCGTTCGAAGGCCGTGTTGGCGCGTATTGGGGCATGTTCGGCGCCGACCGCGCGCCGAAATTCTCGCTGACCGGGCCGGTGGTGGAAGATCCGTCATGGCCGTGGAAGGCCGGCATCGCCTGCCTGCTCGCTCTGCTGCCGATGTTCTGGTTTGCGCGCCACTTCATGCGCTTCAAGGCCGTGGGCCTGATGTTCTATTGCGTGCTGATCCAGTTGTCGGTGTCCCTGCTGGTATGGTCGGCGACGCTACCGTACGCGTTCTATCTCGACCCGTTCGACTGGACGATGCTGACCATCCTCGCGCCAGCGCAAGTGGCGATCATCGCGATCCTGCTGATCAACGGATTCGAGTTCACCGAAGTGCTGTGGCGTGGCAAATGGCTGCGCCATTTCGATCTGCTCGAACCCAAGCCCGGCGACCCGCAGCCGTTCGTGTCGGTCCATCTGGCCTGCTGCAACGAGCCGCCGGAGATGGTGATACTGACGCTGGATTCACTCGCCGCGCTCGAGTACGAAAACTTTGAAGTGCTGGTGATCGACAACAACACCAAGCGCGACGAGGTCTGGCAGCCGGTCGAGGAATACTGCAAGAAACTGGGGCCGAAATTCCGCTTCTTCCACTTGAATCCCTGGCCCGGCTTCAAGGCCGGTGCACTGAATTACGGCTTGTCGGTAACCGATGCACGCGCCGAAGTCGTGGCCGTGATCGATGCCGATTACGTGGTGCGTCCGGACTGGCTGCGCGCGCTGACCGGCTATTTCGCCGACCCGAAAGTCGCCGTCGTGCAGTGCCCACAGGCGCATCGCGACTACGAGCACAACGCGTTCCGGCGCATGACGAATTGGGAATACGACGGTTTCTTCCGCATCGGCATGCACCATCGCAACGAGCGCAACGCGATCATCCAGCACGGCACCATGACCATGGTCCGGCGCGGCGCGCTGGAATCCACCGGCGGCTGGAGCGAATGGACGATCTGCGAGGATGCCGAACTGGGATTGCGCTTGATGCATTCCGGCTACGACCTCGTCTACGTCGACGAAGTCATGGGGCGCGGCCTCACACCCGCCGATTTCACCGCGTACAAGTCACAACGCTATCGCTGGGCATTCGGTGCGATGCAGATTCTCAAGGCGCGCTGGGACTGGATGACCGAACGCGGTCCGCTTACCTGGGGCCAGCGCTTCCATTTCCTGACCGGCTGGTTCTCGTGGTTCGCCGATGCGCTGCATCTGGCCTTCACCCTGCTCGCGCTGGCCTGGACCGCGGGCATGATTGGATTACCGGAATACTTCAACCTGCCGCTGGATTTGTTCATCTATCCGATCCTGGGATTCTTCGTGTTCAAGGCCGTGATCGGCATCTGGCTCTACCGCGTGCGCGTGCCGTGTTCGTGGAAAGACACCATCGCCGCGTCCATCGCCAGCATGGGCCTGTCGCACGCGATTGCGCGCGGGATTTACCTCGGCCTGTGGAAGAAGCACGGCGAGTTCGTGCGCACCGCCAAGAGCCGGCGCATCGGCAAGCGCCCGAATCCGTTCGCCGCCGTGCAGGAAGAACTGCTCATGTTCATCGCCATCGCACTCGGCATCTTCGGCATGCTGCACGCGGTCGGCATCAACTACCTGGAAGGCAAATTGTGGATCGCCATTCTTTCCGCTCAGGCGATTCCGTACCTTTCTGCGTTGATTGGCGCATGGGTGGCGTGGAGATCGGGGGAGAAGAGCGGATGAAGCTCTTGCTCGTCATTCCGGCATGGAACGCCGGAATCTAGTTGCCATGGAGGGCGTTCTTCCAGCGATTTCACGTCCCTGTGCTCTGGATTCCGGCAGTCCCGGCCGGAATGACAAAAACTAGCGACCTGCGGCGTGCCGCGCAAACCCGCGCTTGAGCGGCGCGATCTTGTCGACTGCGGCCAGTCCAATGCCGCGCAGCGCGGCCAATGGCATCGCCTCGCTGCCAAACACACGTTGTATCGCATCGAAGGCATGCGCAGACAAAACATTGTCGCTGCGCCGGCGGCGTTCGTAGCGGCGTAACACGGATGCGGCGGCGAAGTCACGCTTGGTGTCGCGCGCTTCAATCAGTGCCGCGCAAAGTTCATCCACGTCGCGTAATCCGAGATTCACGCCCTGCCCTGCCAGCGGATGCACCGCGTGCGCGGCATCGCCGATCAGCGCAAGACGCGGCGCGAGATAGCGCTCGGCCAGTTTCATGCGCAGCGGAAACGATGCACGCGGCGTCGTTGCGGTGATGCGGCCAAGACGAAAATCGGAGGCGGCGCCCAGTTCGGCGCAGAACGCGGCATCGTCGAGCGCGAGCAAGCGCTGGCTTTCCGCGTCCGGCACCGACCAGACGATGGAACTGCGCCCATCCGCGAGCGGCAGGAACGCGATCGTGCCGCCTGGCAGAAATCGTTGCCAAGCGGTGGATTCGTGCGCGCGTTCGGTCGTCGCGTGCGCGACGATGGCGCGCTGGCTGTAATCGCGACCTTGCGTACCGATCCCGACCATCTCGCGCAACACGGATTCGGCGCCGTCAGCGGCGACGACGAGTTTCGCGGCGATGATTGATCCGTCATCGAGTGTCAACGTGCGCCGGTCCGCCGCCACATCCGTCGCGGCGACTATAGCCGGACAATGCAGCGTGATGCGCGATTCGCGTTGCAAGGCGTCCCACAGCATCGATTGGATCAGGCGATTCTCGACGATGTAGCCAAGTGATGCCCGGCCTTCGTCAGTGGCGTCGAATTCAAGCGCACCCGGCGCGAGCGCATCCCACACGCGCATGCGGCGGTATGCGCTGGCGCGCGCGGTAACAATTTCCTTCCAGACATCTAGACGCGTAAACAGATCGACGGACGACGGCGCCAGTGCGACGACGCGCAGATCGACTTCGTCCTGCGCGCTCCACGGTTTCGGCGCGCGCGGCTCGATTACCGCGACATCGAATCCCTCGCGCGCGAGTGCGAGCGCAAGGGCCGCGCCGACCATGCCGGCGCCGACGATGGCAAGGTCATGAAGATTACGCGCGCTCATGGCCTTTGATTCAACGCAAGTGTTGGCACGCGCCCGCGAAATCCCATGCCACGCCGAACCATCGCAGCTTGCAGCGGCGCAATGCGATCCAGCGCAAGCAGACCGAATGTGCGCAGCAATTTCAGCGGCGGCGACTCGTTCGCTGTCCAGCGCGCCAGCGCGTCGCTTTGTTGTGAGGTGCCTTCGCGATCCTCGCGACGGCGCTGCGCGTATTCGGCGAGCAGCGCCGATTCGCCGGCATCGCCGGGTTTGTCGATCAGCAATTCGGCCAGCGTCAGCGCATCGCGCAGGCCGAGATTGAAACCCTGCGCGCCGATCGGATGCAGGGTCTGCGCGGCGTTGCCGACCAGCACCGTGCGCGGTGCCACGATGCGCTGCGCGTAAAGCCGCCGCAACGGATACGAAACGCGCTTGCCGGGCTTGCTCAACTTGCCGAGCCGCCAGCCAAAGCGATCGTGCAGCAGGTCGATGAATCCGGAATCATCCAGTGCTGCGACGCGCGCGGCGTCTGCGGTCGGCACGGTCAACACCACGCCGGCGCGGCCTTGCGCCAGCGGCAACAGCGCGACCGGACCTGTTGTGGTGAAGCGCTCGTAGGCGCTGTCGATTGCGCGCTCTGGCGTTAGCGTGGCGACGAATGCGGTTTGCGCGTAGTCGTGCGATTCGCAGTCGATGCCGAGCGCGGAACGCACGCAGGAATTCGTTCCATCCGCGCCGGCCAACAAGCGCGTGCGCAACGTGCGCTCACCTTCAGCAGTCGCCAATGTCGCCACGACCGCATCGCCATCGTCGCGAAATGCTGCGAGCTTCGCCGGCGCAAATCGCAGTAATGACTTGCATTTATCCAGTCGCGCAAGCAGCCCATTACCGAGTTCGCGCGCGGGCAATGTCGCACCGAAGGATTCCAGACCGTGTTTCGCGGCGTCGAGCCGCACCACACCGAATTCGCCTTGGCGGCTGACGTGGATCTTGCGGATTGGCGTCGCGCGCGCGCCGCAATGCGCCCAGACGCCGAGCGATTCCAGCGCGTTGACGCTGGCGCGCGCCAGCGCGAGATTGCGTTCGTCGTAGCTCGGCTGCATGTCGGGCTTCGGCGGCGCCGCCTCGGCCAGCGCCACGCGCAGGCTGGAGCCATCGAGCGCGATTGCAAGACTCGCTCCGACCAGTCCGCCGCCAACGATGAGGACGTCCACGTCATCCATGCAGCGATGATAGCGCCCAGCGCCAGATGCGAACAGCGTGGTACGCTGCGGCCTGCACAATCACTCGTTCCGGGGAAGCGAAATGTCCGACCACGCAAAGACGATTTCCAACCTGTATGCGGCGTTCGCGCGCGGCGATGTGCCATCCGTGCTCGGCGCGTTGGCGCCGGACATACAATGGACAGAAGCCGAAGGATTTCCCTACGGCGGCACCTATATCGGACGCGACACCGTGCTCAGCGGCGTGTTCATGAAACTCGGCACCGAATGGGATGGCTACAAGGCCGTGCCGCACGAACTGGTTGCCAACGGCGACACAGTCGTGGCGCTGGGCGAATACAGTGGCACGTACAAGGTTACTGGCAAGCATTTTCGCGCGCCTTTCGCACATGTGTGGAAGTTCGGTAACGACGGTGTGAAATCGTTCCGGCAACACACCGATACGGTCGTGGTCCAGCGTGCGATGAAGTAGTTCGACTGGGAGCATGAACCTCATCCTCGTCCGCCATGGCGATGTCGATGCCGCGCCCGGCCTGTGCCTGGGCCAGACCGACGCGCCGTTGTCTGCATCCGGCTTCGGCGCAGTGCAGCAGCTCGCCGCCACGTGGACGCAAAGCGCGCCGCGCTTCCTGTTCTCCAGCGATTTGAAACGCGCCCAACAGGCCGCGCAGATTTTTGCCGCGCGCTTCGCCATCGAACCACTGTTCGACGCGCGCCTGCGCGAGGTGAATCTCGGCGACTGGGACGGCAAGCGCTGGGACGAAGTGATGCGCAGCGACTCCGCGCGCTACGAGCACTGGTCCGCGAACTGGGTCATCCAGGAAGCGCCGGGCGGCGAGAGTTTCGCCGATGTCATCCGTCGCACCGGCGCCTGGCTGGCCTCGGTACTGTCATCCACGCGCGACGAGGATACCGTGTTGGCGGTGGCGCATGCCGGTTCGATCCGAGCCCTGCTTTGCCACGCGCTCGGATTGCCGGCCCAGCGCGCGTACGCATTGCGCATTGACCACGCCCATGCCGCGTGCATCCGTACCCGGGCCGGGCAGTTTGAAGTATCCTATGTCAATTCCACCCGCTTCGAATCCGAGTAGCGCACGAAATCAGGAGTTCCACAATGCAGCAATTTCCACAAAATCAGGTTTCGCCGCGCAACTGGATTCTGGCCGCGATGATCGTCTTCGCCGTCGCCGTGCGCCTCGTCATCAACTACGTGCCTGGCCTGCTGCCGTACAACTTCACGCCGGTCGAGGCGATCGCCCTGTTCGGCGGCGCCTACTTCGTGAATCGCCGCCTCGCCTTCACCGTGCCGCTGATCGCGATGCTGTGCGCGGACCTCATCATCGCCACGAGCCTGCCGCGCGAATGGGTCGGGGACTGGCTCGGCACGCTGCCGGCGGTGTACGGCTGCATCGCGCTGACCGTGCTCGGCGGCATGCGCCTGTCGCGCAAAATTAGTGTGTTTCGCGTGACCAGCTACGCGTTCGCCAGCGCCGTGATGTTCTTCCTCGTCACCAATTTTGCCACTTGGCTTTCGGCGCAGACCGGCGCCGGTGCCGCTTGCACGCAAAGCCTCGCCGACTGTTATGTCGCCGGCATTCCGTTCTTTCGCGGGACGCTGGTTGGCGCCTTGCTGTGGAGCGCGATCCTGTTCGGCGGTTTCGAGTTGATGCGCCGGCGTTGGACTGCGCTGAGCACCGCAACAGCCTGATTCTCGCGGTGGGCAACCGCCTTTCCAAAATCTATACGCGCACCGGCGACGACGGCAGCACCGGTCTCGGCGACGGTTCGCGCACTCCGAAAGATTCGCCGCGCGTCAGCGCCTACGGCACCGTCGACGAGCTCAATAGCGCCATCGGCATGGTGTTGGCGCAGGACGTGCCTGCTGCGGTGCGCGAGACCCTGACCCAGATCCAGCACGACCTGTTCGATCTCGGCGGCGAGTTGTGCATTCCCGGCATGGCGATGATTCACGATGCCGATGTCGCGCGGCTGGAAAGCACGCTCGACGCCTTCAATGCCGACCTGCCGATGCTCAAAGAGTTCATCCTGCCCGGTGGCGGCATGGCGGCGGCGTGTTGTCACCTCGCGCGCACGGTGTGCCGGCGCGCCGAACGCGAGACGGTTACGCTCGCGCGCACGGAGTCCGTGCGGCCCGAGGCAATCCGATATCTGAATCGCCTTTCCGACCTGCTGTTCGTGCTTTCGCGCGTGCTTGCCCGCGCCAGCGGACATGGCGAAGTGTTGTGGCAACACGAACGCCGCAAGAAACCGAAAGCCTGAGTGCTGCTCTACACCCACCCCGCTTGCCTCGCGCATGATCCGGGCACCGGCCATCCCGAATCGCCGGCGCGTCTGCGCGCCGTGCTCGAAACGCTGGATGAGCCGCGCTTCGCCGCTATCGAACGTGTCGAGGCAACACGAGCCACGCGCGCACAACTCGAGCGCGTGCACGACACGGCACTGATCGAACAGGTTTTCGCAAGCGCGCCGCAAATTGGCTACGCGCAACTCGATGCGGATACGTCGATGTCGCCCGATTCGCTGGAAGCTGCTCTGCGCGCAGCCGGAGCGGTGTGCGCGGCAGTGGATGCGCTGATCGACGGCGACGACACGCGCGCATTCTGCGCCGTGCGTCCACCCGGCCATCACGCGACGCGCGATACCGCCATGGGGTTTTGCCTGTTCAACAACATTGCCGTCGGCGCGGCGCAGGCGCTGGCGCGCGGAATCGAGCGCGTCGCCATTGTCGATTTCGACGTGCACCACGGCAATGGCACGCAGGACATATTCTGGAACGATTCACGCGTGCTGTACGCATCCACGCATCAGTCACCGCTGTATCCCGGCACCGGCGCGCGCGACGAAACCGGCGCCGGCAATATCGTCAACGCGCCGCTGCCGCCGGGTGCGGGCTCGGCGCAATTCCGCGCCGTCATGTCAGGAATCGTGCTACCGCGCCTCGTCGAATTCAGGCCGCAACTGGTGATGATCTCGGCTGGCTTCGACGCACACCGGCTCGATCCGCTGGCCAGCCTGAATTTCGACGCCGAAGATTTTGCCTGGGTGACGCGCGAACTTGTTGCCGTGTCGAAGGCGCAAGCACAAGGCCGCGTCGTTTCCAGCCTCGAAGGCGGCTATAGCCTTACGGCGCTTCGCGAATCTACCGCCGCGTGCGTGGCCGCGCTGCTGGAATGAACCTCGCGCGTTGCCGGAAACCGGCGAATCAGGCAAGCTTTGCCACCTTGCGCATCACAATCGGATCATCCGTGTCTGGCGCCATTCGATCAAAAGTCCTGCGTTTGAATTGGCTGGCCGTCGCGCTGGCGCTGGCCGTGGCCCAACAGGCGGCAGCCCAGCAAGCGTCACCAGCCTGTCCCGTCGGCGTGCTGGTCTGCCCCAAGCCCGCGCGCACGAACCAGTTCGCCTTGTGCAAACGCAATGCGCTGCTGGATTTCTACACGCCTGGGCTGCCCACGCAAGGCGACCGCAGCACGATTCCCGCCGATGTCAGCGCACGCAAGGTCGAATCCACTGACTCCTCACACTATCGCCTTGAAGGCGACGTGCAGATGCAACGGCTGGATCAGATGCTGCGCTCGGATTTCCTGACCTACGACACCGACACCACGGCCTACGCCGCCGGCGGGCATGTGATCATGCAGGATCGCAGCCTGTTGATGTCGGCGGACTCGGCACGCGGCAGCGACACGCCGCGCACCACGCACCTTGAAAACATCCGCTACCAGCTGCTCGAGCAGCGCGGCAATGGCGTGGCCGCCAGCGCCGACATGAGCGATGCCGACCACGGCAAACTGGTCGATGGTACCTTCACCACCTGTGATCCGGACGACGTGCGCTGGCATCTGCACGCAGACGAACTGGACATGGACAAGTCCGCGAACGCGGGCTACGCGCACGGCGTGAGCCTGTACTACGGCGACGTTCCTTTCTTCTGGTTTCCGTACCTGAGTTTTCCGCTCAGCAACGAACGCCAATCCGGATTCCTCGCTCCGCACATCGGCTGGTCCAGCCACCGTGGCCTTGTGTTGGGCGCGCCGTATTACCTGAACCTCGCGCCGAACTACGACGCCACGCTGGAGCCGCGCGTGTCGAGCGATCGCGGCGCCATGCTCGCCGGCCAGTTCCGCTATCTGGATGCCGCCGACAAGGCGCAGATCGATTTCAATTTCGTGCCGCATGACAACGAAGCGGCGGACGAGCGCGCGCAATACGCGGCAACGCCGCCCGTGTTCCAGGGACCGGCCTCGCCGGTGGACGTTCCCGACCGGCGTTACGCCTTCCATGTCCAGGACGCCAGCATGTTCTCGGACAACTGGGGCGCGGCGGTGAACATCGAACGCGTTTCCGACAAGCAGTATTTCCAGGATTTCGGCGACTCGCTCACCACCAGCGCGACGGCCCTGCTCGGTTCCAGCGCCTACCTCAACGGCCGCGGTACGTGGTGGAACGCGAGCTTCGGCGCGGATGCCTCGCAGATCACGCAGGTCACGCTGTCCAATGCGGTGCAACCCTACATGCGCCTGCCGCGCGCGACGTTCACGGGCGAACGCGCCCTGCTGGGTGGCCTGGCCTGGGGGGTGAATGCCGAGTACGTGGATTTCCGCCGCGGCCCGTTCGAGCTGACCGGCGCCGCGCCCGGCAGCGTGCTCAGCGTGGATTCGCTCGAAGGCCGGCGCGTGGATGTGTATCCGTACCTGGCCTATCCGGTCGAAGCCGCTGGTTATTTCATCCGCCCGGAACTGGGCGTGCGCTATACCTCCTACGATCTGCGCAATCTCGCCGGATACAACGCCTCCAACCCGGGCCTGCCGCAATTCAGCAACACGACGCCGTCGCGCAGCACGCCGGTCTTCGACCTCGATGCGGGCCTGATCTTCGACCGCCCGCTGACCTTGTTCGGCACGGCACTGACGCAAACCCTGGAGCCGCGCCTGTACTACCTGCGCGTGCCGTATCGCAACCAGGCCGACCTGCCGATCTTCGACACGCAGTTGCCCAGTTTCGATTTCCCGAGCCTGTTCCGCAGCAATACGTTCGTCGGCGCCGACCGCCAGAGCAATGCGAACAACCTCACGCTCGCGCTGACCTCGCGCCTGATCGATGCCGCGTCGGGCGATGAACTGCTCAGCGCCAGCCTCGGCCAGATCCATTATTTTTCGCCGCAGCGCGTGCAGTTGCCGGGCGTGCCGGAAGTCGATTATTCCGGCTCGGATTACGTCGCCGAACTCGACCTGCGCCTGAACGACCGCTGGCAACTGAAATGGGACCAGCAGTACAACCCGAATTCGCGCGTCCTGGATCCGCAAACGCAGATGCTGGTGGAAAACCTGCACCATACCGACCTTTCCGCGATCAGCGTGCAGCATCGTTTCGGCGCCGAAGGCACGCTGAATTTCTCGTATCGTTTCCGCCGCGGCCTGCTCGAACAGGTCGATACTTCGGCGCTGTATCCGCTCAACGCGAACTGGTCGCTGGTCGGCCGCTACTATTACTCGCTGATGCACAGCCAGCTGCTCGAGGCCTTCGCCGGCGCGCAATACGACAGTTGCTGCGTGGCCATGCGCGTACTGGTGCGCCGCTACATCAACGTGATCGGCCAGCTCAAGCCAAGCAACGGCATCTACTTCGAACTCGAGTTCAAGGGCCTGGGCAGCACCGGCACGCGCACCGACAATTTCCTGCGCCGTGCTATCCTTGGCTATCAATAAGTCCCGTTTCCCTAACGGTTTTCTTACCCGAAAAACCGCATAATCGCGCGGTTTTCGTGCATTGCACCCTTCCGAACTGCCATTCCGATGAACAGAATCGTCTTTTGCCTGAGTTTCCTGGTTTCCGCGCTCGGCGCATGGTCCGGCGCGCAGGCGCAAGCGCTGCAGCCGGCGCAACCGCTGGATCGCATCGTCGCCGTGGCCGACGACAGCGTGATCCTGCAAAGCGAGCTGGATGCCGCAGTTGCGAACGTGCTCAACCAGTACCGAGCCAATCCGCAGCAACTGCCGCCGCGCGACGTGCTCGAACGCCAGGTGCTGGAAAGCCTGATCATGCTGCGCCTGCAGGTGGCCCGCGCCAAGGACACCGGCATTCGCGTCAACGACTCCGAGATCGACCAGGCCGTGCAGCGCGTGGCCGAGAGCAACAAGATGACCGTGGACCAGCTGCGCGCATCGCTCGCCAGCCAGAACATGAGCTATGCCGATTTTCGCGACCACCTGCGCGACCAGTTGCTGGTACAGCGCCTGCAGCAGCGCGTGGTGCAAGGCCAGTCCAACGTCAGCGATTCGGAAATCGACATCCTGCTCGCCAGCAACAGCCTCAAGTCCGGCCAGGTGCACCTGCAGCACATCCTGATCGGGCTGCCCAATGGCGCCGACGCATCGCAGATTGCCGCCGCGCGCGCCAAGGCCGACGAGGTCAAGGCCAAGATCGATGGCGGCATGGATTTCACGACAGCAGCCATCCAGTACTCCAGTGCGCAGGACGCCCTGCAAGGCGGCGACTTGGGCTGGCGCGGTTACGACGAGGTGCCGGAAGCGTTCGCCAACTTGGTCGAGGGCATGAAGCCGGGCGAAGTGTCGCAGCCGCTGCGCGGCCCGAGCGGCTTCCACATCGTCAAGCTCGTGGACAAGCGCACCGACGGCAAGCAGGTCGTCACCGAGTACCACGCGCGCCACATCCTGATCAAGGTCAACGAACTGACCAGCAGTGATCAGGCCAAGAAGACGATCGAGGATATCCGCAACCGCATCGTCAATGGCCACGAAGACTTCGCCACCTTGGCAAAGAAGGATTCGCAGGATCCGAGCACGGCCAGCGCCGGCGGCGACATGGGCTGGTTCCCGATCGACCAGTACGGTTCGTCGGTGGCCACGGCCCTGACCTCGCTCAAGGACGGCGAAGTCTCGCAACCGTTCCTGAGCGACCTGGGCTGGCACATCCTGCAGCTTGAGGGCACGCGCCAGAAAGATCGCAGCAAGGAAATGAAGCGCGAACAGGCACGCGAGGTGATCCGCAACCGCAAGGCCGAGCAGGCGTACGAGGATTTCCTGCGCCAGGTGCGTTCCGAAGCCTACGTCGAAATCCGCTTGCCGGGCGCCGAATCCAAGCCCGACCCGGACAAGTCCGCTCCCTGAGCGCGGCGATGAACGACCAGGCCTGGCTGCCACGGCTGGCCATCACCACCGGCGAACCGGCCAGTGTCGGGCCTGAACTCGTCGCCGCGCTTGCGGCGACCGACCTGCCAGCCGACCTGATCGCCATCGGCGACAAGGACGCGCTGCTGCTCGCGGCACAAACGCGTGGCATTGCGCTAACCCTCGAAACCGATGACGGGCAATGGCGCCGCGAGCGCGCGCCAGGTTCACTGCGCTACGTGCATGTTCCTGCACCAGCGCCGATCACGCCCGGCAAGCTCGACGCGCGCAACGCGGCCTATGTCGTCGACATGCTCGGGCGCGCCGCGGACGGCTGCCTCGACGGCGAATTTGACGCGCTGGTTACAGCGCCAGTGCAGAAAAGCGTGATTAACGATGCCGGCATCGCGTTCACCGGCCACACCGAATTCTTCGCCGCGCGCGCCAGCTGCGATGTGGCGATGCTGCTGGTGGCGCCGGGTATCCGCGTCGCACTGGCGACCACGCACCTAGCGTTGGCGGAAGTGCCGGCAGCCATTACCGCTGCCGGACTCGTGCGCATCCTGCGCATCGTGCACAACGATTTGCGCCACCGCTTCCGCATCGACAATCCACGCGTTGCCGTGCTCGGCTTGAATCCGCATGCCGGCGAAGGCGGACATCTTGGCCGCGAGGAAATCGACGTGATCGCGCCCACGCTCGCCGCCCTGCGCGCGGATGGCATGCAACTGGAAGGTCCGCTGTCCGCGGACACTGCGTTCGTGCCGGCACAGCGCGCGCGCTTCGATGCGTATCTTGCGATGTACCACGACCAGGGCCTGCCCGTGCTCAAGGCGCTGGGCTTCGGCGCCTCGGTCAACGTGACGCTCGGCCTGCCGTTCGTGCGCACCTCGGTCGACCACGGCACCGCGCTCGGCCTGGCCGGCACCGGCAAGGCTGATCCGGCTAGCCTGATCGCAGCGGCAAAACTGGCGATGGAACTCGCGCGCGCATGACCGCGCACATTCCGCGCAAACGCTTCGGCCAACACTTCCTCCACGATCCGGGCATCCTGCGCCGCATCGTCGATGCGATCGCGCCGCGACCGGGCCAGCACATCGTCGAAATCGGCCCCGGCGAGGGCGCGCTGACGTTGCCGCTGCTGCGGGCCGCCAAAACGCTTACCGCGATCGAACTCGACCGCGACCTGATCGAGCCGCTGCGCGAAAAATCCCGCGACATCGGCGAACTGGAAATCATCAATGCCGATGTGCTGTCCGTGGATTTCACCACGCTTGCGCACGGCGCGCCAATCCGCCTCGTCGGCAACCTGCCCTACAACATTTCCACGCCGATACTTTTCCATTGTCTGGATCACGCTTCGGCCATCGCCGACATGCACTTCATGCTGCAAAAGGAAGTGGTGGATCGCATGGCCGCAGCGCCCGGCAACAAGACCTACGGGCGCTTGTCGGTGATGCTGCAATTGCGCTGCACGGTCGAACCCTTGCTCAAGGTGCCGCCCGGCGCGTTCCGGCCACCGCCGAAAGTCGATTCGGCCGTGGTGCGACTCACACCCCTTCCCGCGAATCAAATCCCCGAGGTCGATTTCGCCGTTATCGGCAATGTCGTACGCGCCGCCTTCGGCCAGCGTCGCAAGACGCTGTCGAATGCCTTGTCCGGCGTGATGGACGTCAGCGCCATCGCCGCCGCTGGCGTCGATCCGCGCGCGCGCGCCGAGCAATTGCCGCCGTCTGATTTCGTGGCGCTGGCTCGGCAATCGATTTGATTTGTATGTACGTTGTACATATGATGCATCCGTGCGTTAGGAATGGGACGAAACCAAACGGTATGAGAACCTGCGCAAGCACAGCGTGGATTTCGCCGATGCGGTCGGCGTTTTTTTCGACGACCATGCGCTGACGCGACCCGATCCGGACAGCACGGATGAGGATCGCATGGTGACGCTCGGCCTTGGCACCAGCTACGGTTTCTGTATGTGGTCTGGGTAGAACGCCACAGCGACACCTACCGCGTCATCTCGGCCCGCAAGGCCAGTCCGGGCAAATTCGCCAATATCGGGAGTGAACCATGAAAGATATTGACTTCAGTAATGCCAGACGCGGCGCGCTTATCAGCGAACCTGGAAAGGAACGCATCACCATTCGTCTGGATTCCACCGTGCTGGCGTGGTTTCGCGATCAGGTCAAGGGCGGCGGCAACTACCAAACCCTTATCAACGATGTGCTCAAGGCGCATATTGGCAACGCGAACGACAAGCTCGAGCGCACTCTGCGCAAGGTAATCCGCGAAGAGCTGCGCGCAGCGCATTGAATCGCCTCGACACACTTGCAGCAACGCAAAAGTGGTGAAGCAGACAATGTGCCGATCCATTGCAAATAATGCATTTATGCATTACCATGCCTTGTGCTGAGCTGGAATAAACAAACATGACCACGCTGACCGTTACCACACGCGGACAAGTCACCTTTCGCAAGGATGTGCTGCAACACCTCGGCATCGAGGCGGGCGAAAAAATCGCGCTCGACTTGCTACCCGGCGGTCGCGCAGTCCTGACGGCGGCACCGCCGGCGGGATCGATCCGGGATTTCATCGGCTTGCTGGCCAAGCGCAAGAAAAAGGTTGCGACGCTCGATGAAATCGACGCTGCAGCAGCCAGCGGCTGGGCAGGCGAAAAGTGAATGTCGCAGTCGATACCAATGTTCTGGTCCGAGCCGTCGTGCGCGATGATCCGGCACAGTCGCGCGCCGCGATCAAATTGCTTACCGGCGCAGAACTAATCGCGGTGGCCACACCCTGCCTGTGCGAATTTTCGTGGGTGTTGCGCAAGGTCTATGGATTCGCCACGCGGGATGTGGCAGCGGCAATTCGCGCGCTGATGGGCGCATCCAATGTCGTGTTGAATCGGCCCGCTACCGAGTCCGGATTGGCGATCCTGGAAGCCGGCGGCGATTTCGCCGACGGCGTCATCGCTTACGAAGGTCGCTGGCTCGGCGGTGAAACATTTGTTTCGTTTGATCGCAAGGCGGTGTCGCTGTTGCGCTCGAACGGCCAGGCAGCATCCTTGCCGACCACTTGATCGCGCTAACAGGCTTGCTCGCGCTGCCGCGCTGCCGGACAATCCGGACATGACCGCGGACAATCCCTACGCCATCACCGTTGCCGTGCAAACGCACTTCCTCGACGACCAATCCGCACCCGCGGACAACCGCTACGTGTTCGCTTATACGATCCGCATCGCCAACACCGGCAGCGTGCCGGCCAAGCTGCTGACCCGGCACTGGATCATCACCGACGCGAACGGCCACGTGCAGGAAGTGCGCGGCGACGGCGTCGTCGGCGAACAGCCGCACCTGCAACCCGGCGAGGGATTTGAGTACACGTCTGGCGCAATTCTGGAAACCGCCGTCGGCACCATGCGCGGCAGTTACCAGATGCTGGCCGACGACGGGCGCCGCTTCGACGCGCCGATCGCGCCGTTCACACTGTCGATTCCCCGGACGCTGCACTGATGGCGACCTGGGCCATCGGCGACATCCAGGGTTGCCACGACGAACTGGCCCGCTTGCTGGAAAAAATCCGTTTCGATACCGCGCAAGACACGCTCTGGTTCTGCGGCGATCTGGTCAACCGCGGCGGCCAGTCGCTGCAGGTATTGCGGTTGGTGAAATCCGTTCGTGAGCGCGCCATTGTCGTGCTCGGCAACCACGACCTGTCCCTGCTCGCGATCGCCGAGCGCAACGAGGAAGGCCAGGCCAAGGTCAATCCGGAATTGCGCGAAGTGCTCTTTGCACAGGATCGAAACGAGCTGCTCGGCTGGTTGCGCGCCTGCCCGCTCGTGCATGTGGATCACGCCCTGGATTTCATGCTCGTGCATGCCGGACTCGCTCCGCAATGGACGGCTGCCGACGCCGAACGCGCCGCGCGCGAGGTCGAGCACAAGCTGCGCGGCGAAAGCGCGCGCCAGCTGCTGCTGTCGATGTTCGGCAACAAGCCGGATCGCTGGCACCCGCGCTTGCAGGGCATGGAGCGGTTGCGCGCGGCAATCAATGTGCTCACGCGCATGCGCTACTGCGACGTGCGCGGGCGCATCGCCTACCGCGAGAAGGGCATGCCCGGCACACAGAAGCCCGGCCTTTATCCCTGGTTCGAAGTGCCGGGTCACGCCGCACGCGGCATCCGCATTGTCTGCGGGCACTGGTCCACCCTGGGACGCTTCCAGGGCATGGGCATCAATGCCATCGACGGCGGCTGCGTCTGGGGCGGCGAACTGATCGCGCTGCGCCTTGATGGCGACGAACCGCAACCCGTCGCGATCAAGTCGACCCGGCCGCGGCCGCCGGGCAAGTTCATCGAGTAAGTCCTGCCCGGGTTGTGCTAGAGTAAAAAGCGTGTCCGGACAATCGGATACACGTTGCAATTGCATTTGGCGGAGTTCGTCTGTGGAAGGTTTGCAGCCGGTTTCGGAATTCCGTTACCGCGCCTTCATCAGCTACAGCCACCGCGACAGTGCGTGGGCGGACTGGCTGCACAAGGCGCTGGAAACATATCGTGTGCCCTCGCGGCTGGTCGGGCAACACACAGACGCCGGCACGATTCCGCGCCGCCTCATACCGGTATTCCGCGACCGCGAAGAACTTTCCAGCTCGCCCGAACTCGGCAGCAAGATCAACGAAGCTTTACGCCAATCCGAAAACCTGGTCGTGATCTGCTCGCCTGCGTCGGCGACTTCGCGCTGGGTCGACGAGGAAGTACTGGCGTACAAGCGCATGGGCCGCGGCGAACATATTTTCTGTTTGATCGTTGATGGCGAACCGAACGTCACCGACATGCCCGGTCGGGTGGCCGCGGAATGCTTCTGCCCCGCGCTGCGCTTCCATCTCGATGCGGACGGCCAACCCACCAGCGAACGCACCGAACCCATCGCCGCCGATGTGCGCGAGGGCAAGGATGGCAAGTCCAATGCGCGCCTGAAACTCATCGCCGGCATGCTTGGCGTTGGCTTTGATACGCTCAAGCAACGCGAACAGCGCCGTCAGTTGCAGCGCATGACCGCCATCACCGCACTCGCCGTCGCCGTCATGGCCGTGACCGCCGTGCTCGCCGTGTCCGCCATGATCTCGCGCCACGCTGCCGTAATCGCACAACAGGCTGCCGAACGCCGCCAGAAGCAGGCCGAGGATCTGGTCGGCTTCATGCTTGGCGACCTGAACGACAAGCTGGCTCAAATGAATCGGCTCGACATCATTCAGGCGGTGGACGACAAGGCAATGACGTACTTCGAGTCGTTGTCTGCTTCCGACGTCAACGATACTGCGCTCGCGCAACGTGCCAAAGCACTGGAGAAGATTGGCATCGTCCGCAGCGAACAAGGCCAGCCGGCGAATGCGTTGACGGCGTTCGAGGCATCCAATCGGATCTTCCGGCAGCTGGCCGCCGCCGCACCCGCCGACCCGGAAAGCCAACTGGCGTATTCGCGGTCGCTGGCCTGGATCGGCATGATCCATTACGGTCAAGGCGATTTCAGCGCGGCCACCCGCGACTGGCGAAGCGCTCGGCAGACACTGCAACCTGCTTTGCAGCAGTCACCTGGAAATCTCTCGTTGCAGGCGCAGTTGGCGTACATGGATGGCAACCTCGATCATATGTTGTCGGCGCAAGGACATCCGGACGAGGCGCTCGCCCTGGCCAGGGAACGCCTGGAATTGCAGCGCAAGCTGGCAAAAGCCAAACCGACCGATGCGACTTACGCGGGCGGATTGGGCGACGCCCACAACGAACTCGGCCGACTGGCTTTGCTCAGGGGCGACCTCGCAGGGGCAATTGCCGAATACCACGCCGACGACACGATCGAAACCGCGGCATCTGCCCAGCATCCGCAAGACAACAACCAGCGCGATGATATGGCCCGCGTGCGTGCCATCCTGGGCCGCACCCTCGCATTGACCGGGGATACCGAAGCCGGAGTTCGCGCCTTGCAACAAGCAGTGGACATCGGCGTGCAGTTGGTGGCCTTCGAGCCGCACGACACCGGGTATCAGGATCGTCTGGCCCTGTATTCCTTGCAGTTGGCGCGCTTGCAGCGACTGACGGGCAACACATCGGCGGCGGCAGCGTCGAACGCAAAAGCCATTACCCTTCTCGATGCACTGGTCAGGAACGATCCCGGCAACCACGACTGGCAAGGCGATTACGCCGAAGCCCTGAATGAGCGGGCTGCGCAACAGCGCCTCGCCAACCGCTCGGACGCGGCACGCGCGTCGATACAGCAGGCGTTGGATATTCTGACGCCGATGCTGGCCAAGCACCCCGACGAACGTGCCGCGCTGCTGTCAACAATGAATGCGCAACTGCTGTTGGCGTCGCTGACGGCCGACCCGCAGGCCGCGCGCCGGTTGCGCGAACAGGCGGTGGATACCCTGCAGGCGACCAAAGTGGATCGCGGCGATCCACGCCTGCTCGCATTGCAAGTCGAAGCACTGCTCGCTCTTGACCGCAAATCCGATACGCAACCGCTGATCAAGCAGTTGCGGGATGAAGGTTATCGCGACCCCGCATTTGTCGCCCTGCTGCAACGCGAACACATCTCGTATTCTGTAAAGCCGGCCATCACCCAAGGAGCACAGCATGACTGACATCACCGTCAAACTGGACATCAACCGCAATCCCGCAGTCACCTGCGAGCCGCCACAATTCAATGCCAATCGCGGTAACCAAACCATCAAATGGAAACCCGGCGGCAGCCAGAAATTCACTTTCTCCTCGCTGACCGGACTACCCAACCCTCCCTTCTCGTCGCTGGCCGTCGCCAGCAATGAAATCACGGTGCAGGATAACGATACCGATCCCGCGCTTTACGCATACACGATCACCGTGGTAGCGGATGCAAATGGCCGGACTTACAGCACGCTTGCATCACGGGAAGGCGATCCAGTTCCGAGCATCAAGAACCGATGACATGATTCCGCTGATCGTCGGCGTCACCAGCCACCGCAACATCCCCGCGCGCGAAGTCGAATCGATCCGGCTGCGCGTGCGGGATTTTTTCGCGCGC
Organism: Lysobacterales bacterium PRO7; assembly: GCA_021404785.1. Classification (GTDB taxonomy): domain Bacteria; phylum Pseudomonadota; class Gammaproteobacteria; order Xanthomonadales; family Rhodanobacteraceae; genus Rudaea. The sequence continues at coordinate 64,836 of QWHH01000016.1, read as the reverse complement.
TTGCAACGCGAGTTTCCGCACAGCGCACTGGTGGTACTGTCCGCGCTGGCCGAGGGCGGTGACCAGATTGCGGCACAGGAAGCACTGGCGGTCGGAGCACAGGTCATCGCGCCGCTGCCGCTGCCGCGCGACCTGTATGCGCAGGACTTCACCCATGCCGCCGCCCGCGCCGCCTTCGACGCGCTGTGCGGGCGCGCCCACCTCATCGAGATGCCATTGCTGCCTGGCCATACTTTGGAGGAAGTCGCGCTTGCCGGCGTGGAACGCGACCGCCAGTACGCACGCGCCGGCGTGTTCATCGCACGGCACTGCCACCTGCTGCTGACGATCTGGGACGGCAAGCAATCAGACCGCCTCGGCGGCACCGCCCAGGTGGTCGATTACTACCTGCACGGCATCATGCCCGGCCTGATCGAACGCCGGCGCGGCGCACGGCGCTGGCTGTTCGGTTACGGCGACGAACGTCCGGTGTGCCATCTGGTGTGTTCGCGCGACGGCGCCGATGGCGCTCCGCCGGCGCCGCTGCAGGCTGGACAAATCTTGTGGCGTACCGCGGGTTCGGTTTCCGCACCGGACGTGCCCATGCCGGCGCGCTTCCGCAACGCATTCGCCGAAGCCGGGGAATTCAACGCCGACGCGGCGAAATATCAAGCGCAGATCGACGCGTCGCCCGCCGATCCGGTCGAACGCGGCGCACCGCCTGCGCTGGCCACGCTGTTCCGCGCCGCAGACTGGCTCGCCATGCATTTCCAGCGGCGTGTTCTGCTGGCGATGCGCATTTCATACAGCGTGGCCGGTTTGATGGGCATCGCCTTCGCGGTCTACGACAACCTGACCAATGCCGACGCCTACATCTATGTGTTCCTGCTGCTGTTCGCCAGTGGCGTGATCATCAGCACGATCGCCGCGCGCCGCGAATGGCATCGCAAATACCTGGACTACCGCGCGCTCGCCGAAGGCCTGCGCGTGCAGGGCTACTGGCGTCGCGCCGGGATTTCCCTGACCGGCGATCCGGAATTCGCGCAGGACAGCCTGCAGCAGAAGCAGGACATCGCGCTGGACTGGGTACGCAATGCGATGCGCAGTGCCGACCTGATCCGCGCGCCGGATGCGCCCGATCGTCGCGCGGAACAACTGCACGCCGTCATCGGCGAATGGATCGGCAATGCGGATTCCGGCCAGCTCGCCTATTACACGCACAAGGCTGAGCAGCGCGAGCGCAACTACCGCATGACCGAGCATATCGGCAGGGTGAGCCTTTACGCCGGCATCGCGATCAGCATCGTGCTCGCCGCGCTGGCGTTCCGGCTGTCCGTGGACGCGAAGAACGACCTGATCGTGCTGATGGCGGTGTTCTCGGTTTCCGGAGCCGTGCGCGAGGCCTATGCCTACCGCAAGGCGGACAAGGAATTGATCAAGCAATACCGTTTCATGCGCCGCCTGTTCACCGACGCGCGCACTGCGCTGCAAGGCGCACGCGACGACGGCGAGCGGCGCGAAATCCTGCGCGCGCTCGGCGAGGCCGCGCTGGCCGAACACGCCGAATGGGCGATGATGCACCGCCAGCGCCCGCTCGAACACGGGCGGATGTGAAGCTCAGACCAGCGCCTGTGCGTGATGGCGCAGGTGCTCGGCAATGAAGCTCGCGACGAAGAAATACGAATGGTCGTACCCGGCTTGCCGGCGCAGGTTCAGCGCCTGTCCTGCACGCGCGCAGGCCGCGCGCAGCGAGTCCGGTTTCAGATTCGACAGGTGCGGATCGGCCGCGCCCTGATCGACGAGAATCTCGCCGGGGAAACGATGCCCTGACGCCAGCAGTCCGCAGGCATCGTAGGGACTCCATGTTTCGCGATCAGAACCCAGGTATTCGGCGAACGCCCGCGCGCACCAATCCACTTGCATGGGCGAGGCAATCGGCGCGAGCGCGGACACGCTGCGGTAACGCTGCGGGTTGCGCAGCGCGATGGTCAACGCGCCGTGTCCGCCCATCGAATGGCCAAAGATGCCCGCGCGTTGCGTATCGGCCGGAAAATGTGCCGCGATCAGAACCGGCAATTCCTCGGTGACATAGGTATACATTTGGAAATGCCGCGACCACGGCGCCCGCGTCGCATCCACATACAATGAGGCACCCACGCCAAGGTGCTCATCGTCCGCTTCACCGCGGATACTGGTATTGCGCGGACTCGTATCCGGCACCACCAGCATCAACCCGAGTTCCGCGGCCACGCATTGCGCGCCGGCCTTGAGCGTGAAGTTCTGTTCGGTACAGCCCAGTCCAGACAGCCAGTACAACACGGGCACGCGTCCGCGTTCCGCCTGCGGCGGCACGAACACACCGAGGTTCATCGGCCCGTTGCAGGCCGATGAACGATGCCGGTAGAAACCCTGCACGCCGCCGAAGCAGCGGTGCTCGGCAAGGGTTTCCAGCACCATGCTCATGCGCTCATTGCGCGGTCCACTTCTTGAGCCACGCATTGACGGTGTCGTGCCACATCACACTGTTCTGCGGCTTCTGCACCCAATGGCTTTCATCCGGGTAATGCAGGAATTCGCTCGGAATGCCACGGCGCTGCAACGCGGTGAACGCGCTCAATCCCTGCGACAGCGGGATACGGTAATCGTGATCGGAATGCACCACGAGCATCGGCACGCGCCAATCCTTGACGTGATCGATGGGATTGAACTTCTCGTAATTCTGCGGATGTTCGTACTGCGTGCCGCCGTTTTCGTGTTCCTCGAACCACAACTCTTCGGTCGCGTAATACATCATGCGCGTATCGAACACGCCATCGTGGTCAATCAGGCATTTCCACGGCTGGTTCCACACGCCGGCGATCCAGTACGTCATGTAGCCGCCGTAGCTCGCGCCGAGCGCACAGGCACGCGAACCGTCGAGATAGGGGAATTCCTTCAACGCCGCCGCCCAACCTTTCTGCAAGTCCTCCAGCGGCCGGTCGCCCCAATGCTGGCTGATCGAATCGGTGAAGGACTGGCCATAACCGGGCGAGCCGTGGAAATTGATCGCGACCACGCCGAAGCCGGCGCCGGCATAGGTTTCGGGAGTCCAGCGATAGTGGAACTCGTTCGTCCACGGCGACTGCGGGCCGCCGTGAATGAGGAACGCGACCGGATATTTCTGCCCGGGCTTCGCGTCCACCGGCGGCATGGCGTAGCCGTGCACGACTTCGCCGTTCCAGCCCTTGAACGTGAACCAGGTCGCCTTGCTGAAGCGCACATCGGCCAGACGCTGCGCGTTGACGTCGGTGATCTGCGCGAGCTTGCCGTCCGCATATCGGTACAAATCCACGGGATGGGAGAAATCATCGCGCGCGACGATCAGGCCTTTTGTGCCGGCGTCGAATGCCGACACGTTGCCATCGCCGACGAGGCGCGTGGCCTTGCCGCTGGCGATGTCGATGGCGAACAGGGGGTGATCGCCGTTGTCATCGGTCGTGGTGTAAAGCGTCTTGCCATCCGCGGACAGTTGCAGCGGTCCTGCGGAACGATCCCACGCAGCATCCAGTTCATGCGCTTTGCCGCTGGCGAGATCCAGCGCCATGATGCCGAAACGGTCGGCTTCGAAGCCGGGCACCTTCATGGCCAGGTAATACAGCGTCTTGCCGTCGCGCGAGGGCAGCGGATACGCATCCCATGCAAGGTTCGCGGCGGTGAGGTTTTTCGGTGCGGATGAACCGTCCGCAGGCACGGAATACACATCGAAATTCGTCGACCACGGTTCGGTCTTGCCCGCGATGCGCACGTCGAAGTAAACCGTTTTCCCATCCGGCGAAAACGCGAATTCGGTGTCGTCGCCGAATGGCTTGGATGGAACGTCGCCGTCGATGCCCTTCGAGAGCAAGCGCGGCAGTGCGGCCATGCCCTTGCCACCACGCGGCGTCAACGCGGGCGCGATGTAGAGCTGGGAACGGCGGCCGTCGGACCAGGTGTCCCAGTGACGCACGAACAGACGGTCGTAAAGATGCCCGGTGGCCTTTTCCAGCCCTTCCTGCGGCGCGCGCTTCGTACAAAGACGTTCGGCGCAATCTTCGAAAACGTCGACGGACAACAACATCGTCGTGCCGTCAGGCGACAACTTGAACGTGTTGATGTCTGCCGGCCACGGCGTTTCGCTTTGCGGCGCCGATCCCGGCGTCGCGGCCATGCGCCACACGCGCGTGTACTCGTCGCCCTTGGCTTGCGCGAGGTAATACACGGATTTGCCATCCGCCGACCAGCGCGGAGTGGACGCGCTGATGTCCTTGTCTGTCAATCGCATCGGCTTGGCATCTTTCGCCGACAAATCCAGCAGCCAGATACCATTGATGCCCCGGTTCGCGGCGTAATCGGTTTCGCGCATCGAAAAAAGAACATGCTGGCCATCGGGCGACAACTGCGGGTCGCTCACGCGGTTCATCATGACAAGGTCATGCACGTTGAAGGAATGCGAAGCGGCGTACACACCGGACGCTGCGACAAGTGCACAAAAAGCAAAGACGAATTTCATTTCGATACTCCTCTCAACTCAGGCCGCGCGACCCATGCGGCCGATCCAGCGATACAAGACAATTGTGACGGCGACGAAGGCAATGCCGCCGATCCAGATCGACGGCGTGGCGAAGGCATCGCCGACCAGGGCCAGCGGTGCGGTATTGCCGGAAAACGCGACGACGGCGGCGATGATCACGCCGAGCAGGCTTTCGCCGACGATCAAACCGGATGCGAGCAGAATGCCCAGTTGCTTGACCGCATCGCCGTTCGGCCCGCGTTCGGCTCGGCGGTCGAACCACGCGCCGACGAGGGCGCCGACGACGACCATCAGCGTGGTCGATGTCGGCAGGTAGATGCCCAGACCAACGGCGAGCGGCGGCAGGCGGGGACCTTTCTTCGCCAGGCCCAGAATTTCGTCGAGGATGATGATCGCAACGCCGATGCCGGCGCCGATCGCGATCAGGCTCCAGTCGATATTGTTCGTGATCACGCCCTGCGCCAGCGCGGAAATCAGCCCGGCCTGCGGCGCGGGCAGAGCGTGCGCCGGGTCCGCACCCGGTGCGCCGACGAATCCATAAGCGTGCTGCAACAGGTCCAGCACTGGCGGAATCACCACCGCGCCAGCGATCACGCCGATCACCAGCGCCCACTGCTGCAGCGAGGGCGTCGCGTCGACAAGCTGGCCGGTTTTCAGATCCTGCAGGTTGTTGTTGGCGATCGAAGCAACCGCGAACACAATCGAGGTGATGAACAAGGCGAACGCGACCAGCGCCTTGCCGGCCTCGGCTGGCACCAGCGATTTGACGAACAACACAAGCAGCAGCGCGGCGATGATGACGACGAGGATGCCGATGCCCGACAACGGACTGTTGCTCGATCCGATCAAGCCGGCCATGTAGCCGCACACGGCGGAAACGAGAAAGCTCAACACGATCACGAAGACCACACCGCCGATGGCGAGCAAGGCAGCGTGATCGCCGAGTCCGGCGCCGTCCGCGAATTGCCACAGCAGGTATCCGACTGGGACGAGGCAGGCCAGCATGATCAGGCCGACCGTGCCGATCGGCATGTCATGTTCGGTGCGTGGCAGGGTATCGAGTCTGCCTTCCTTGCGCGCGCGTGAGGCGCGCATCGCGCCGGTCAATCCTCCAACGACGGGCTTGACCAGCTTGGCCAGCGTCCAGATCGCCGCCACGCCGATGGTGCCGGCACCGACGAAGCGCACGTAGTGGCTCCATGCTCCTTGCGCCACATCCGCCGCCGCGCCGGCCTGCGCATGCAGCGCGGTGAAATGCGGCACCGCCCAGCCCCAACCGATCAGTGCGCCGACCCCCATCGCCACGCCCACCCACAAGCCGACCAGATGTCCGACCGCGAACAGCGCGAAGGAAAGATTGAAGTCGTAGCCGGTGGCGCTGGATTTTTCATCGCTGCCGAGACGGAAGTATTGCGCCACGTCGCTGGCGAAGATTTTCGTCTGCACGACGATGTAGAAGACGGCCGAGACGATGGAACCCCAAACCACGGCTTTCAGTCCGGCGCTGCTCGCATCCACGGATTCGGCGGCGTTGCCCTGCACCTGCCCCGCGCCGACCTTCAGCACTTCGGCGCAGGCAACGCCTTCCGGATACGGCAGATCCGAATCGGTGACTAGCGCGCGGCGCAGGGGGATCGTGTACATCACGCCAAGGATGCCGCCGGTCGCGCAGATGCCGAACGTGACCCAGAACGGGAATCCCGTCCACCAGCCAACGATGATGAGTCCGGGCAGCACGAAGATGATCGAGGACAGCGTGCCAGCGGCCGAGGCCACGGTCTGCACGATGTTGTTTTCCTGGATCGTGGCATCGCGCATGGCCTTGAGGATCGCCATCGAGATCACCGCCGCCGGAATCGAGGTCGAGAACGTCAATCCTGCCTTCAATCCGAAATACACATTGGCCGCGGTGAACACGATCGTGATCACGATGCCGATGATCAGGCCGCGGATGGTGAATTCGGCGCGCGGGGCGGCATTGGAGGGCAGACCATTCACGATCGCAATTCCTGATAGACGGGAGGCCCTAAGTATTGCAGACCCGGGCGCGTTTGCGCATACCGCAACGCACGAAAAAGGGCGGCTGTTGCCAGCCGCCCTCGAATCACACGATTTCGAATCGCGCCGGTTCAGCGTCGCATCGGGTCACGCTGGCGTTGCCAGTAGCTTCCACCAACCGCCACCATCAGAGCCAGCAGCAACATGCCACGCCAATCCAGCGCTGGCACTTTGATCGGTTTTACTGCAGATCTGACCACGGTCGATGCACTGGAACTGGTTTGCGTCGTCTGGTCGCTCGTGACGCTGGCGATGTTGACGATTGAACCGGTTACATTGGCGCCGATCGCAAAGGTGACCGTCGGAATCGTGATCGTCTGACCCACCGCGATCATGCCCAGATCGCATGGGAACCCGCTCGCGCAGGGCGCGCCGGACGACACATAGGTCAATCCACCCGGCGCTGGATCGGCAAGTATCGCGTTGGTCGCGGCGGCCGAGCCAATATTCGTGACTGTAATCGGCATTCAGCGTCGTCGTCACCGGCGGACTCACGCACGGCGTCGCCACCGGACACCCCGGATCGCCACCGCCGCCCACGTCCGCCGTGTTCGTCACCGGACTCGTCGCACTCGCCGTCGGCGTCACATTGATCGTGTACGTCACCGCGTTGCCCGCACCCGTGCCCATGCCCGAGGCGATCGTGCACGTCACCACCTGGCTCGCAATCGTGCACGTCGGACTGCCCGGCGTCACCGAGTTGATCGTCGCCGCCGTGCCCGTGTTCGTCACCGTGATCGTGTAGTTGTACGCCACGCCCACCGTCGCACTCGCCGGGCCCGACTTGACCACACTCAGCTTCGGCGTGGCAACTGTCAGTGTGGCACTACCCGTGTTGCCCGTGCCGCCATTGGTCGAGAGCACATTGCCTGTCGTGTTCGTGTAACTGCCGTTCGCAGTCGCCGTCACGTTCAACACGATCGTGCAACTGCCACCCGCCGCTATCGTGCCGCCGCTCAAACTCACGCTGCCCGTTCCGGCGACCGCGGTCGCCGTACCACCGCATGTATTCGACAAAGCGTTCGGCGTCGCCACCAGCAGGTTTGCCGGAAACGTATCCGTCACCGCTACGCCATTCAACGCCGTACCCGCATTCGGGTTCGTGATCGTCAGCGTCAACTGTGTGGTGCCGTTGATCGCAATCGTCGTCGGACTGAACGCCTTCGCGATCGAAGGCGGTGCGACTATCGTGACGTTGGCCGACGCGGTGCCGCCATTACCGCCTTCGGTCGAGGTTACATTGCCCGTGGTGTTGTTCTGATCGCCGGCGACGACGCCGGTCACGTTGACGGAGAACGTGCACGAAGCATTGGCCGCCAGCGTCGCGCCGGACAAGCTCACGCTGCCCGATCCCGCTGTGGCCGTGATCGTGCCACCACCGCACGAACCCGTCAGGCCGTTCGGTGTCGACACCACCAGTCCCACCGGCAACGTGTCCGTCACCCCGACTCCCGTCAGTGTCGTCGCCGCGTTCGGATTCGTGACCGTAAAACTCAGACTGGTCGTGCCATTCAACGGAATGCTCGCCGCACCGAATGCCTTGGTGATCGTCGGCGCACTGGGGGCGCTCACCGTCGTCATCGTGCTGCCACAGTGAGGATCGCCACCGGCGCAGCTTCCAGGTGCCGGCGGAGCGCCGCCATTGTTCGGATCCCCGCCGCCGCCGACCGAGGCCTGGTTGGTAACGTTGGGAATCGCCGCAGCCGTGACATTGACCGGCACGGAGATCGTGCTGGTTCCGCTCGTTGCAGCTATGGAAGCGGCGCTGGTGCAGGTCAGTGTGGGACTGGCGAAGTTGCAAGTCCAACTGCCGCTGGTGAATGGCGACGCCAGCGACGGTGTAACGCCTGTGGGCATCGTGTCCAGAACCGTGATTGTCCCTGTTGTCGCCGCCGTGCCCGTGTTCGTTACCGTCAGCGTGTATTGCGCTCCTGACTGGCCGGCCGTCCACGGTCCGTTCGCGGTCTTGGCAATACCCAGACTCGGCGCATTCACCGTCGTGCTGATCTGAGCGAAGCAATGTGCCGATCCCGGGCAGGTCGTGTCGCCGCCGCCGGTCACGGCTGCCGTATTCACGGCCGGCGAGGCCGTCCCGACCGCAATCGCCACCGGTACGCTGATCACCGGTGCACTGCCACCTACAGCCAACACTGCTGCGGTCGTGCAGCTCACGTTCGTCGGCGTGCTCGCGCTGCAATTCCAGCCGGCTCCGCTCGGCGTGGCCGTTGTCGTGACCCCGCTCGGCAGCGCATCGGTTATGGTGATGTTTCCCGCCGTACTCGCCGTTCCGGCATTGCCGACCGTAAGCGAATACGTTCCGGTACCGCCAACAGTAAATGCGACGGGACTTGCCGATTTCGTCACCGTAAGCTGCGGCAAATTCACTGTCGTCGTCGTGCTTGCGCAATGCGGGTCGCCACCCACGCAGCTTCCGGGACTCGGTGGACTACCGCCGTTGTTCGGATCCCCGCCCCCACCGACCGAGGCATTGTTGGTCACGCTGCCTGCGGCAGCAGCAGCCACCGCCACAGGGAGCGTGATCGAACTCGTTCCGTTGGTGGCAGCGATACTGGTCGTGCTGGTGCACGTCACCGATTGACCCGCCACCGTGCATGCCCATCCACTGTACGTGCCGGACACCGCCGAAATTCCGGCCGGCAACGTATCCAGCACGGTGATGGTGCCGGTTGTCGCCGCCGTGCCGCTGTTCGTGACGCTCAACGTGAATGTCGCCCCTGCCTGCCCCACCGTCCACGGTCCATTGGATGTCTTGGTCAGGCCTAGGCGGGGTACCGCCACGCCGACCACGGTCGGCTGATACGGAGCCAGCAGGGTAGGATCGCTGGAAACGGCGGACACTTGTGCATTGCCGCCGTAAATCGTGCCGGTCAGATTGGCCTGATTGGGATAATCGCCATTCGCCGAGATTGCCGCTTGCGCCTGAATCGTGAAGGTGTAACTTGTTGTCCCCGCCAGGGTCATGTTCGGTATCGTCAGCGTGGCATTGCCGCCGGACAGCACGGGCGTACCGCCGGCGACGGTTGTCGGACTGACCGTACCAGGAACGAATGTCAGCCCGGCTGGCAACGTGTCCGTGAATGTCACGTTCGTGGCAGCCAAAATATTGTTGATGGCAAATGTATAGGTAGTTGTACCGCCCGGGACGAGGGCGCGCGGGTTGGCATCCTTGGTCATGTTCGGCGCGGCCGCGCACCAGGCGCCGTCGTTGTTGGCCACGTTCGGCAAACCGCTGGCCGCGATCGAAACCGTCGCCGGGGACGTGTTCAGGTTGACCCTGTACAAGGTTCCCTTGTTGTCGTACGGATAGAAAATGCCGTTTTGATCGAAAAACGCGGCGCCGTAGGTATCCCCTGCAGGCAGGGTCACGCCGGTCGTCAGCAACGGCCCGTTGACGGTTACCGCCGTGCCGGAGGCTGGAATGGCGAAACTGTACAGTTGTCCCTGATAAACGGTATAGGCCTTGCCGCTCAACGGGCTGAACGCCATGTCGAAACCGATCTTTTGCGACAAGGTGAGCGTGCGCACCAGTGCGGGATTCGGCACTGCAGCGACGTTGATTTCGTTGAGGGTCGTCGTGCCGCCGCCACCGTTGTAATAGAGCCCGGTCACGGGATTCACGTCACCACTGTTGCTGAGCGTGATGCCGCCGGTGAGCGGCAAGACATTCAATGTTCCGGTGGCGTCGACTTGGACGATCTTGTTGGCCACGTTACCGTCGGATCCCCAGATAAACCCGTCTTGAGGCCGAAAACCGATGCCGTTGTACAGCGTGCTGGTAGCCGATCCGATTGGCGTGAGCGTCTTGGCGCCAATATTGAGCGTGTTCAGGGTGACCGAAGCCGCGCTGCCCTGAACGATATAAAAGTTGTTCGAACACACGAAGGGGGTCGGCGCAGCGGTAGCCGTGCCGAACGCAAGCAGGAACAACGCGGATCCCCATGCCAAGCCGCGACTCAAAAGCACAGCTACACCAGCGCCATTACGCATTATTCCTTCCCCTACGGCGGATTTATGCTTTCCAAGCTCGAATCGTGCCAATCTGTGACGACGGTCACAAAGCATTCGGGGCCGAATTATCCCAAATCAGGAGAATTCCACAACGGCCGCGTTTTTCGGATTTCACGCACGCCCGTACACGTCTTCCAGGCGCACGATGTCGTCCTCGCCGAAGTAATCGCCGCACTGCACTTCGATCAGGTGGATGTCCCGCTCCGTGGGGTTTTCCAGCCGGTGCAGGGTTTGCATCGGGATGAACGTGGATTCGTTGCGGTTGAGCAGGAATTCGCGCTCGCCCACGCGCACCTTGGCGGTGCCATCGACTACGGTCCAGTGTTCGCTGCGGCGCGAATGTTTCTGCAGGCTCAGCACACCGCCGGGTTTCACGGTCAGGCGCTTGACCTTGCAGTCAGCCTCGTCCTCGAGCACGGTGAAACTGCCCCACGGCCGGTGCACGGTCTGGTGAAAGCGCGCTGCGGCATGATCATTGCGGCGCAATTCCTCTACGACCTGCTTGACCTGCTGTGCGCGTTCGCGGTCGGCGACGAGCACGGCGTCGGCGGTGTCGACGATGACGAGATCCTTCACGCCGACCGCGGCGATCAGGCGCTTGCCGCCCTGGATGAAGCAATTCTGCGTGTCGATCGTCACCGCCATGCCCTGCACGCGGTTGCCGGCGGCATCCGGCGCGCTGCCGGATCCGATTTCACTGACCGCCTTCCACGAACCGATGTCGCTCCAGTCGAACGTGGCCGGCACCACGGCCCGGCGCGTGGCGCGCTCCATCACCGCATAGTCGATGGAAATATCGGGTAACGCAGCGAAGGCGTCCTTGTCGAATTCGACCGGACTTGTGTTGCCGTGCATGGCGGCATAACAGGCACGCGCGGCAGCAAGCACATCCGGACAGGTCGTCTGCATCGCGACGAGCAAGGCGTCGGCGCGGAAGCAGAACATGCCGGAGTTCCACGCGTAATCGCCGGACGCCAAGTATTTTTCCGCGGTCGCGCGATCGGGTTTTTCGACGAACGCGGCGATCTCGCGACCGCCCTGCGCCAATGCGGCGCCCATGCGGATGTAGCCGAATCCGGTTTCGGGCGACGCCGGCTTGATGCCGAAGGTGACGAGGAGTCCATGCTGCGCAAGCGCCTGCGCGCGACGCGCATCGGCCACGAACGCATCGACGTCGCGGATCAAGTGATCGGCCGGCAGCACCAGCAGCGTCGCATCCGCGCCAAGATGCTCCATTGTATACATTGCTGCAAGCGCGATGGCCGGCGCGGTGTTGCGGCCCATCGGTTCGAGCAGGAACGGCAGGCGCTGCGTGTCGGCGGCTGGATGGCGCGCGTATTCGTCGCGGGTGAGGAAATAATAGTCGCGACCGGTCACGGTCAGCAGCGGCCCGCCATCCGCCGCGCGCAAGGCGCGATCCAGGGTCTTGTACAGCAGCGATTCGCCGTCTGCGAGCGCCATGAACGGCTTCGGATACGCGCTGCGCGACACCGGCCACAGCCGCGTGCCGGCGCCGCCGGAAAGGATTACGGGAACGAGCTGGCTCATGCTGCCATTCTAGCTGGCCAGTTCGCCAATCACGCTATCCAACCCTTCTTTCCACGACGGCAAGTGCAGGCCGAACGCGTCGCGGATCTTGCTGCAATCGAGTACCGAGTAAGCCGGCCGGCGCGCTGGAGTCGGATATTCGGCGGTCGAAATCGGTACCAGCCGTGGCACGCGTTCGATGAGTCCCGCCGCCTGCGCACGCGCAAAAATCGCGCCGGCGAAGTCGAACCAGGTGCACTGCCCGGCCGCGCAAAGATGATAGGTGCCGAGCTGCATTTCACGCGTGTCCGTGTGTTGCGCCAGCACCGCCGCCGTCGCCGCGGAAATCAGCCGCGCCGGCGTCGGCGCACCGTGTTGGTCGGCGACGATGCGCAATTCGTCGCGGTCGCGCGCGAGGCGCAACATGGTGCGCAGGAAGTTGTGCCCGCGCGCAGCATAGACCCAGGCCGTGCGCAGAATCAGATGATCGCAACCGGAGGCGCGCAGCGCGTTCTCGCCATCCAGTTTGCTGCGCCCGTAAACGCCCAGCGGCGCGGTGGCATCGTTCTCGTGATACGGCCGCGAACCGGCGCCGTCGAAAACGTAATCCGTGGAGAAATGCACGGCCAACGCGTTGTGCGCTGCCGCGTGCGCGCCGATTTCGGCCAGCGCCTGCGCATTGATGCGTTGCGCGAGATGCGGCTCGTCCTCGGCGCGATCGACCGCCGTGTATGCCGCGGCGTTGACGATCACGTCGGCCTGCGTGGAATCCAATGCGGCTGCCAAGGATCCCGGGTTGGCAAGATCGGCGGCAAGGCAGGCCACGCCGCCCGGCATCTTTCCGTCGCGCGAGGCGCAGACGAGTTCGCCAAGCGGCGCGAGCGAGCGAGCCAGCTCGAAGCCGACCTGACCGTTTGCGCCGAGCAGCAGGATTTTCACTTTGTATACTTCGGCAGCTTGTCGCGCGGCACGTCGCGCAGGAACGGCGCGCCTGTGTCCTTCTGCGACAGCAACGGCGCCGACAACGGCCAGTCGATCGCGATGTCGGCATCGTTCCAGCGGATCGCGGCGTCGGCGGCACGGTCGTACAGCGCCGTGCACTGGTAACAGAATGTGGCGTTGTCCGACACCACCGCAAAGCCGTGGGCGAAGCCTTCCGGAATCCAGAACTGGCGCTTGTTGTCAGCGGTGAGCATGGCTGCTGCCCAGCGCCCGAACGTCGGCGAGCCGGCGCGGATGTCCACGGCCACGTCATAGACTTCGCCTTCGAGCACGCTCACCAGCTTGCCCTGCGGATTCGGCCACTGGTAATGCAGGCCACGCAGTACGCCATGCGCCGAGCGCGAGACATTGCTCTGCACGAAGCTCAGGTCGAGTCCGGCATTTTTATACTTTTCGGCATGAAAGCTTTCGTAGAAGAATCCGCGCGCATCGCCGTGCACCTGCGGCTCGATCACGATGCATCCGGGCAGAATCGTCTCGACGATCTTCATGCCACCGGACCTTGCTTGACGAGCTGCTGCAGATATTGGCCGTAGCCGTTCTTGGCCAGCGGCTTGGCCAGGCGCAGCACCTGCTCGGCATCGATCCAGCCATTCACATACGCGATTTCTTCCGGGCAGCACACTTTCAGGCCCTGCCGGTTTTCGATCGTCTCGATGTAGTTCGACGCCTCGACCAGGGACTCGTGCGTACCGGTATCGAGCCAGGCGAAGCCGCGGCCGAGTTTTTCCAGCATCAGCGAGGAATCGTGCAGGTAGCAGCGGTTCAGGTCGGTGATTTCCAGTTCGCCGCGCGGCGACGGCTTCAGACTCGCGGCGAAATCGCAGGCGCGCTGGTCGTAGAAGTACAAACCCGTCACCGCGTAGTTGGAGCGCGGCTGCGCCGGTTTTTCCTCGAGCCCGACCACCTTGCCGGCCGCGTCGAATTCGGCAACGCCGTAGCGTTCCGGATCGCGCACCCAGTAGCCAAACACGGTCGCGCCATGGCTGCGCTGCGCGGCACGGCGCAGCACGTCGGTCAGGCCGTGCCCGTAGAAGATGTTGTCGCCAAGGATCAGGCAACTCGGCTGCCCGTCCACGAATTCGCGGCCGATGATGAAGGCCTGCGCGAGTCCGTCCGGCGACGGCTGCACCGCATAGCGGATCGAAATGCCCCACTGCGAACCGTCGCCAAGCAGCTGCCGGAACAGCGCCTGCTCATGCGGCGTGTTGATCACCAGCACCTCGCGGATGCCAGCCAGCATCAGCGCCGACAGCGGGTAGTAGATCATCGGCTTGTCATAGACCGGCAGCAGCTGCTTGCTGATCACCTGGGTCAGCGGATACAGGCGCGTGCCGGAACCGCCGGCAAGGATGATGCCTTTTGTAATTTGCGACATTGTGGAATTATCCAATCTTCAACCAGACACGCCAAGACGCTCGCCGCGATAACTGCCATCGAGCACGCGTGCGCACCATTCCTGATTGTCCAGATACCAATCCACCGTCTTGGCAATGCCGCTCTCGAAGGATTCGGTCTGGCGCCAGCCGAGCTGCGATTTCAACTTGCCCGCGTCGATCGCGTAGCGGCGGTCGTGGCCGGGACGATCCTTGACGTAGCTGATCAGCGACTCGCGCTTCGTGCCGTCCTTCATCGGCCGGCGTTCATCGAGCAATTTGCAGATCGTCTTCACGACGTGGATGTTCTCGCGCTCGGCGTCGCCACCGACGTTGTAGACCTCGCCGGTGCGGCCGATCTCGAGCACGCGCCGGATCGCACTGCAGTGGTCACCCACATACAACCAGTCGCGCACATTGCGGCCGTCGCCATAGACCGGCAGCTTATCGCCGACCAGCGCCTTGTGAATCATCAGCGGGATGAGCTTTTCCGGAAACTGGTACGGCCCGTAGTTGTTCGAGCAGTTCGTGGTCAGCGTCGGCAGGCCGTAGGTGTGGTGGAACGCGCGCACCAGGTGATCGGACGCGGCCTTCGACGCCGAGTACGGCGAATTCGGCTGGTACGGCGATTCTTCGTGGAAGCGCCCGACCGGCCCGAGCGAGCCGTAGACCTCGTCAGTGGATACATGCAGGAAGCGGAAACCGTCCTGCACTTCCAGTGACGCGGCGCGCCAGTACGCGAGCGCGCATTCGAGCAGGGCGAGCGTGCCGACGACATTGGTCTGCACGAACTCGGCCGGGCCGTCGATGGAACGATCCACATGCGATTCGGCGGCGAAGTTCACGATCGCAAAGGGCTTGTGCTCTGCAAGCAACTTGGTCACCAGTGCGCGGTCGCCGATGTCGCCCTGCACAAACACATGATCGGCATTGCCGCGCAGGCTGGCCAGCGTGTCGAGGTTGCCGGCGTAGGTGAGCTTGTCGAGATTCACCACGCGCACACCGCCCTCGGCCAGCAGACCGAGCACGAAGTTGCCGCCGATGAACCCGGCGCCGCCGGTGACGAGCAGGGTTTTCATTTGGTGAATCCGCCTCGCACGACCGCAAAAGGCGAATTCTACCCGATGCGGCGAATGCCGCGCAGAATCAGGGCTTGTGCGGCGTCGGCGGGTGCAGCGCGGCCACGTCGGCGGCGGAAAGCGTATCGGCGTAGTGATTGCCAAAATGGCTGCGGATGTAATTGACCACGGCGGCGATCTGCGCGTCATCGAGATCCACATGCAACATCGCTTCGAAGCCCTGCAAGTCGGTGCGCGGGCCGAACGCCGGCATGTCACGGCGGCCGGACAGCACCGTCGCTGCGGCAAAGGCGGCCGACTCCAGATTCGCATCCTTCGCCAGCGCCGGATAAGTTCCCGCTCCCGTGGCGCCGCGCGCATCGGGCATGTGGCAGCCCTGGCAGATGTGCTGGAAAATCTGTTCGCCGCTGGCATGGGCGAGCACAGCCGGTGGCAGTACTGCTTCGTCAGCGGCCGGCGACTGTGCATGGGCGGATGCTGCCAGAAGCATGGCTGCTATGATCCCGCAACGGGCTGTGCGTTTCATGATTTTGCTCCCGCCACCGCGCGTTGATGCAGGCGACCGATCGCATCCAGCGCCGAGGTGATGGCACCTTCCTGCCATGCCGGCAGATACGAAGCATGTTCGCCAGCCAACGCGATTCGGCCGTCGATCTGGCACAGGTTGTCATAGTGCTTCGCACGCAATTCATCCGACCATTCGCCAAAACAACCCATCGCGAATGGCACGCGGTGCCAGGCCACGGCGATGCCGTTCTCGAACTCGTTCGCGTATTGCGGATGAATCTGGCTGCCCTGGCGCACCGCCTCGCGCACGCGCTCGGCCGGACTCATCGCGGTGAACTGGAACGCACTTGCGCCCCAGGTATACGCGCCAAGCAGCACGCCCTTGCCGCGGCTGAAGAAATCCGTGGACGGATAACCGATCGTGAAGATCGGCAAATCGGTATAGGTTATGCCGCCATAGATGCGTTCGTCTTCCTCCCAGAAGCGGCGCTTGAACTGCAGGCCGATCTTCACCGATGCCGCATACGAGACCGCGGATATCGCATCGGCCATCGCCGAGCCGACGTTCATCGGGATCTGGCCAAGGATCGACAGCGGGATCGTGCATAGACACCAGTCGGCGCGAACCTGGCGCGTGACACCGGGATGCGCCGCATCTTCATAGTGTGCGCTGACGCCGTGCTCATCCTGCACGATGCGCGTGACCTTGGCGTTGTAGCGGATCAGGTCGCCCAGTTCGCGCCCGAACGCTTCGCCGATGCGGCCCATGCCGCCAACCGGCTGGAACAGCGTGGTCTGGAACTCGTAGACGTCGCCGATCGGCAAGGCGTGCCACAATTGCGAGTTGAGCACATCCTTCGCGGACAACGGCTGCGACCACACCGGTTTGCCCGAGAGTCCACCGCCGGGATCCTTGTCATAACCGCGCGTGTCGCTGGTGCCATCATTGCGCGTGTAGCGCAACTGGCCGTCGAGGTATCCCCATTCGCGCAAGGATTCGAGCAGCATCTCGCGATCCTGCTTGTCAAACTCCTTATCCAATGCGCCCTGTCCGACAACCTTGGCCAGTTGTTCGGCAACCATGCCCTGGTAGTCGGCCTTGTAGCTACGGTAGCGCTGCGGCTTGCCGCCGAATGCGGCCGGGCTGTGCAGGTAGGCGTTGTAGTTGACCTGCACGAACGGCTCGAGCGCGACGCCAAGTTCGCGACAATAGTGCAGCAGGTTTTCGTGATGATAGGGAATGCGCCAGGGCCCGGGATTCAGGTACAGACCCTTGTCGAATTCACAATGCTGACGCTCGCCGCCGAGTTCGGTGTACGTATCTCCGCCGCGCAGCGTCCAGTTGCGACCGCCCGGACGCGCGTTGTATTCGAGCACCTGCACGCGATAACCGGCGTTGCGCAATTCGTAGGCCGCGGTCATGCCCGCCAGGCCAGCGCCGAGAACCAGCACCGACGCGCCACGCGGCGCACCGGACAGGTCGACGGGTCCCGTGTATTTCGATCCGCGCGTTACCCCGAGCGCGGTCATTGCGCGGTACATCGCCGCGCCACCGGCGACCAAGCCTATGCCGCGCAATACCTCGCGACGACTTGGCGAAAACCTTGCGGACAAATCGGACATGGCAATCTTCCCAGTTGCTGGCCCAACGACTGCACGTTACCTGCGCGAGCCTAGCGCCAATTCCGACGAGAGGCACGCGGCGGTGCAAGGCGGTCGAATGGGCGCGACCGACGAATTGGCGCGGCCGAAACAAAGACGCCCTCAGGCGAGGGCATCGGTTTTCATCCGGTTACAGCGGTTACTAAAACGGAATCTCATCCTCGTCGAAATTGTCGCCGCCAGCTGCTGGCGCAGCCGGAGCGTTGCGCGCGGGCGCGGATTGCGGGCCGCGCGCGGGCCCGCGTTCGCGGCCATAGCCGCTGCCGGAACCGCCGCCTTCGCCACCTCCGCCTTCCTTGCCGCCGAGCATCTGCATTTCATCGGCGATGATCTTGGTCGACCAGCGCTTGACGCCGTCCTTTTCGTATTCGTCGGTGCGCAGCTTGCCTTCGATGTAGACCTGGCGGCCCTTCTTCAGGTATTCGCCGGCGATTTCGGCCAGGCGACCGAAGAAATCCACGCGATGCCATTCGGTGCGCTCCTGCGCTTCGCCGGTCTGCTTGTCCTTCCACGATTCGCTGGTGGCGAGGCGGATGCTGGTGATCGCCGTGCCGCTGGGCGTGTAGCGGGTTTCCGGATCGCCGCCGAGATTGCCGACGAGGATGACTTTGTTGATGCCGCGTGCCATGACTTCACCTTGTTATGTGCGCCGTTTCGCGTGGCCGAAAGCATAACATGCGCGCACCGCGCGGCCGCTGCCGGAACGCGTCGTGGCGCATTGTAGGAAAACACCGATTACGGCCCGCTATAATCGCGTCTCATGGTCATTGCCTCGCCCGATCTGAGCTCGCCGCCCCCGCGCTTTGCCGACGCGCAGGCGTTGGC
Source organism: Lysobacterales bacterium PRO7 (assembly GCA_021404785.1). Taxonomy (GTDB): domain Bacteria; phylum Pseudomonadota; class Gammaproteobacteria; order Xanthomonadales; family Rhodanobacteraceae; genus Rudaea. The sequence continues at coordinate 46,243 of QWHH01000016.1, read as the reverse complement.
TGCGCCCGGCATGGGACAAGTCGACGCGCTGATCCGCGCGCGGCTCGCGTCCGACGTGGTCCTGGTCAACCAGATCGCCGAGCACATCGTCGGCGCCGGCGGCAAGCGCCTGCGCCCGATGTTGGTGCTGCTCGCCGCGCAGGCCGCCGGCTATCGCGGCAACCACGACACCTTGCTCGCGGCGGTGGTCGAGTTCATCCACACCGCAACCCTTCTGCACGACGACGTCGTCGACGAGTCCGACCTGCGCCGCGGGCGCAAGACCGCGAACGCGCTGTGGGGCAATGCGGCCAGCGTGCTGGTCGGCGATTTTTTATATTCGCGCGCGTTCCAGATGATGGTCGAGGCAAATGACATGCGCGTGATGCGCATCCTTGCCGACACCACCAACCGCATTGCCGAAGGCGAGGTGCTGCAACTGCTCAATATCCACAATCCGGATGTGGATGAAGCCGCGTATTTGCGTGTGATCGAGCGCAAGACCGCGGTGCTGTTCGCGGCCGCCACGCGCCTCGGCGGCCTGCTCGGCGGATTACCGATAACGCAGGAAGAAGCACTCGCGGATTACGGCTTGAACCTGGGTTTCGCCTTCCAGATCGCCGACGACGTGCTCGATTACGTGTCTGACGCCGGCACGCTCGGCAAGAACATCGGCGACGACATCGCCGAAGGCAAAGTCACCTTGCCGCTGATTTACGCGCTGGAACGCGCGACTCCGGAACGCGCACAAGTCCTGCGCCACGCCATCCAAAGCGGCGGGCTGGACGCGCTCGAGACGATTCTTGCCGCCATCCGCGATTCCGGTGCGGTGGCACGCGCCAGCGCGCGTGCGCAGGATTACGCCAATGCGGCAAAAGCGGCATTGTGCACTTTGCCGCATTCCTCCGCGCGCGACGCGCTGGCTGCGCTGGCCGACTACGCCCTGCAGCGCGATCACTGACCCGCGCGGTTTTGGAATTCCGTAACGCGGGATGGCTACACTGGCCGCCCGTAGAGCAAAAAAACCCGGAGTTCCCCGTGCATCGCAACCCGCTCGTGCTTGCGCTCGGCCTCATCGTCCCTGTCGCCGCCTTCGCGTCCGCGCCGAATTACGCTGTCGTGCAACGCCACGCCATCGGCCAGTCCGGCGGTTGGGATTATCTGACGTATTCCGCCGACGGCCACCGGCTGTACATCAGCCGCTCCGACCGCGTGCTCGTGGTCGATGCCGACAACGGCAAGATCGAAGCGACGATTCCCGGCACCGATGGCGTACACGGCGTCGCGCTGGTACCCAAGCTCGGCCGCGGCTTCACCAGCAATGGCCACGCGAACACGTTGACCGAGTTCGACCTGGCCACGTCAAAGGTATTGCGCACGATTCCAGTCGACGGCAAGAATCCGGATGCGTTGATTTACGATCCGGCCTCTGGCCATTTGTTCGCCTTCGCCGGCCGCAGCAACGAAGCCAGCGTCGTCGATCCGGTCGCCGGCAACCAGCTGGCAAAAATTGCACTGCCGGGCAAACCCGAGTTCGCAGCGAGCGACGAAGCGGGCAACGTCTACGTCAACATCGAAGACACCGCCCAACTGGCGCGCATCGACACGGCCAAGAACAAGGTGACCGCCGTGTGGAAACTCGCCGATTGCGAAGAGCCATCGGGTCTCGCCATCGACATCGCACATCACCGTTTGTTCTCGGTGTGCCAGAACAAGCATATGGCCGTAACGGATTCCCGGTCGGGCAAGTCCATCGCAACCGTCGCGATCGGCGAAGGGCCCGATGCCGCCGGTTTCGATGCGACGCGCGGGCTTGTCTACAGCACGAATGGTCACGACGGCACGCTCACCGTCGTGCACGAGGATGCTCCCGATCATTACAGCGTGATCGCGAATGTGCCCACGCAGAAGAGCGCACGCACCCTCGCGCTGGATACGCAAGGCAACCGCATCTTCACCGTCGCGGCGCAATTCGGCCCGCGCCCTGAGCCGACGAAAGCGAATCCGCATCCGTGGCCCGCCGTCGTCGAGGGCAGCTTCACCATCCTTGTCATCGCAAATCACTGAGGAATTTCGAATGAAAATGTCCCTGCTCGCCGGTTTCGTCGCCGCAACCTTCGCCATTTCCACCAGCGCCCATGGATTGAAGTGCTCAATTGCTCCGCCCGCACATGCCACCTATGCGCAGCTCGCCGCACTCGCCAAAGTGTCGAAGAATTCCGCGCAGGCAACCGCACTGCGATCGATCAAGCAAGCCGGCAAGCCGTCCATCAAGAGCGCCGAACTCGAAGCCGAGCACGGCTGCCTGATCTGGTCGTTCGACATCGCCATCGCCGGGTCGACGACGACGCATGAAGTCGCAATCGATGCGGGCAATGGTAAGGTACTCTCCGTCACCAGCGAGACGCCTGCGCAGGAAGCCATTGAAGCCAGAAACGATTCGCAACCAGGCAATGCACAGCACTGAATCCGCCAGCGATGAGCAGCGGGCCGCGTACTTCGCCGTCGCGGCCTGTCTGTGTGGAATTTTGCTGAGTGGCTGCGCGCTCTACCATCCGCGTCCGTTGCAGGAAGCGTCGCCTGCGGATGCGGCGACGCTCGCGCAGACCGTGCAGGACAGCAACAAGCCACTGCTGTCGCCGCTGCCGATTCCGCCGGACGGACCGTGGAACGATCTGCAACTGGCGGATATCGCGATCGTCGCCAGCCCTGATTTGCGGGCGCTGCGCGCGCAAGAACAGGTCGCCGGCGCGCAGGTGTTCGCGGCCGGCCTGTTGCCGGATCCGGGCATCGGCATCAGTGCGGACCGGCCGGATGGTTCGGGCGCGGTCAATGCGTACTCGCTCAGCGCAGGACTCGACCTTGCCGCGCTGCTCACGCGCCATAGCCGCATCGCCGCCGCGCAGGCGAATGCCGAACAGGTGCGCCGCGACATCGCCTGGCAGGAATGGCTGGCGGCAAATCAGGTGCGCCTGCTTGCGCGGCGCTATCAATTCCTCGAACGCCAGCACGCAGTCGCCGCGCGCGCCGCGGATGCCGCCGAAAAACTTCTCGCGCTGACGCAGGCCGCTGTCGATCAGCACAATGCGCGATTGGACGATCTCGCCTTGCGCCGCATCGCCGTACTCGATGCGCGTTCGCGCGAAGGCCAGCTCGCACGCGACGTCGAAGCCGCACGATTGCAATTGAACCAGGCCGTCGGCGTGACGCCGGACACACGCCTGCCGCTTGCCGATGCCGCCGCGCTGCATGATCCGTCTACGCTCGATGTGGCCGCGCTGGAAAAGCAGGCCTTGGACAAACGCCTCGACCTCGCCGCCCTGCGCGCCGGTTACGCAGCGCAGGAAGCTGCCGTACGCGGCGCGATCCTGCAGCAATATCCATTGCCCACGATCACGCTGTCGCGCGCGCGCGACACCACGCCGATCTACACGAAAGGCGCGTCGCTGAGTTTCAGCTTGCCGCTGTGGAACCGCAATCGCGGCGGCATCGCCGTGGCCAAGGCGACGCGTGAACAATTGCATGCCGAATACGCCGCGCGCGTGTTCGATGCGCAATCGGCCATCGCCGCGCAAGTCGAAGCGCTCAAGCAGATCGCCGCGCAACGCAAGGAGCTGGATACGCAACTCGACCAACTGCGCGCGGAGTTGCAGCCGCTGGAGCACGCCGCCGAACGCCGCGACGTGGGTCTGGTAACCTTTGAAACCGCACGCGCGACACTGCTCGACAAGGAAATTGCCAGCCTCGCGCTGGCGCAAGCACAGTCCGAAGGCGAGGTTGCGTTGGCGATCAATGTGGGGGAATTGATATGGAAGTGACGTATCGCATCGCGTGCGCGCTGACCTGTGCATTGGCACTCGCCATCACGCCAACCGTGCACGCCGACGCAGACGACACCGCACCCCAGGCCGCCACGGTCGCGACCGTACACGTCGCGCCCGCAACGCTGGCGCCGATGCAGCAGTACCTGACGGCATACGGCACGCTCGCCTATTCCGCGGACGCGCTGCACGCGATCTCGGTGCCGTACCAGGCGCGCGTCGAAAAAGTCGATGTCGTCGCCGGACAAGCCGTGCGCAAGGGCGACGCGATCATCGCGTTGCAACCGACCGCTGCGTCCGCGCTGGAATTGCAGCGCGCCGACAACGATGCGCAATTCGCGCGCTCGCAACTGACGCGCACGCGCGAATTGTTCGATCAGCATATGGCGACGAATACGGATCTGGCCGCCGCCGAACAGGCCGCGCACAACGCCATCGCCGCGCAGGCTTCGGCGCGCGCGCGCTTCGGCAATACGGGCGAGCGCAGCCTGCATGCCGATCATGATGGCGTGGTCGCCGACATAAGCGCCCGCGCCGGCGACGTCATCGCCACCGACACGGTATTCGCGCATATCGGCGACAGCGCCGGCTTGCATCTGGAACTGGGTGTCGAACCGTCGGCAATCGCGCAAGTTCGCATCGGCGCGACCGTGAGATTCCACCTTTTGCAGGATGGCGCGGCGCAATTCACCGCCAGCGTCGAACGCGTCGGCAGTCAAATCGATGCGCAGACGCGTCTGATTCCGGTCATTGCCAAACCCGTCGACGCGGCGCGATTGACGCCCGGTTCCGCGGTCAGCGCACAGATCGAAACCGGATCCGGCAAGCCCGTACTCGGCGTGCCGCGCACGGCCGTGCTCTGGCAGGGCGACAAAGCCTACGTGTTCGTGGTCAAGTCGGGCAAGGCCGTGCGCCTATGGGTCGACGCGGGCGAGGACGACGGCGAGCGCGTCGAAATCCGTTCCGGCCTCGCCGCGAACGAATCCGTCGTCGTGCTCGGCAACTACGAACTCGAGGACGGCATGGCGGTCAAGGCGCAATGACCGGCGCCTGGCTGACCCGGCACCAGCGTTCGTTGCTGCTGCTGATCCTGATTCTCGCCGCCGGCGGCATTGCCGCGGCGTGGAACCTGCCGGTCGGCCTGTTTCCGAACATGGACTTCCCGCGCGTGGTGATCGCGATCGACGCAGGCGACCGTCCGATCGAGCGCATGCAAGCCGAAATCACGCGTCCGCTGGAGCGTATCTTGCGCAGTGTCCCGGATGTAGAGCGCGTGCGTTCGACCACGAGCCGCGGCTCGGCCGAAATCGCACTCACGTTTCCCTGGAACGCGAACATGGCGCAGGCGCTGCTACAAGTCCAGGCGGCAATGAACAGTGCGCTTCCCTCGCTGCCGCCGGGCGTGTCGTTCAGCGCGCAACGCCGTGACCCGACCGTGTTTCCCGTGCTCGGCATCACCCTGACCACACCCACGCGCGGCGCGGTCGGCCTGCGCGATTTCGCCACGCTGGAACTCGCGCCCGCATTGAGCGCCGTGCACGGCGTTGCCGCGATCGAGATCCTCGGCGGACGCAGCGCCGAGTTTCAGGTCTTGCTCGACCCGGCCAGATTGCGCGCCTACGGACTCGCCGCCGCCGACGTGATGCAGGCGCTCAATGCCGGCAACACAGTCGCCGCGGTCGGCCGCATCGAGGATCGCTATCGCCTGTACCTGACCATCGCCGACTCGCGCCTGCGTGACATCGATGACATCCGTCACACCGTGGTCAAAACGGTGAACGGCCAGCCGGTGACGGTCGGCGACCTCGGCAGCGTGCAACTCGGCCAGCAACCGCAATTCACGCGTGTGACCGCGAACGGCGGCGACGCGGTGCTGATCAACATCCGCCAGCAGCGCGGCGCGAACACGGTGAAGCTGGTCCAGGACGTGCGTGCGCGCCTGGCCGAGCTGCGCGCGCAGATTCCGGCTGACATCCGCATCGGCACCTACTACGACCAATCCGACCTGATCGTCGCATCGGCCGCGAGCGTGCGCGACGCGATCATCATCGGCGCCCTGTTCGCGGCCCTGATCCTGTTCGGGTTCCTGCGCAGCACGCGCGTGACCCTGATCACCGCATTGGTCTTGCCGATCGTCATCGCGATCACCGTGCTGCTGCTCGACGTGTTCGGCATGAGTTTCAACATCATGACGCTTGGCGGCATGGCCGCAGCGGTCGGATTGATCGTCGACGATGCGGTGGTGATGATCGAGCACATCATGCGCCGCGCCGGCACGCAGCGTGCGGCGGACGACGCGACCGTATTGCGCGCCGCGCAGGAAATGCTGCGCCCGCTGACCGGTTCCTCGCTCGCCACCATCGTCGTGTTCGCGCCGCTCGCCTTCCTCGGCGGTGTCGCCGGCGGCTTTTTCAAGGCGCTGGCGCTGACCATGGCATCCGGATTGGTGGTGTCGTGGGCGCTGGCCGCGCTCGCCCTGCCTTTGGTCGCCGCACGCCTGATCCGCGTTGCCGATGCGCAGCGCATGGAACAGGCCGACCGCTGGATCGCAGGCGCGCAACGAAACTATGCGCGGCGCATGCATCGCGCGCTGGCGCAGCCGCGCTGGACGCTGCCCGCCATCGCGGCATGCGTCGTCGTCGTGGCCCTGTGCTACTGGCGTCTGGGCACGGGTTTCATGCCGCACATGGACGAAGGCGGCTTCGTGATCGACTACGTCAGTCCACCGGGGACATCACTGACCGAAACCGATCGCCTGTTGCGCCAAGTCGAGGCCATCATCAAGGCCACGCCGGAAGTCGACAACTACTCGCGTCGCACCGGCTTGCAGCTCGGCGGCGGCCTGACCGAAGCGAACGAGGGCGATTTCTTCGTGCACCTGAAACCACCGCCTCGGCGCGGCATTGAAGACGTCATGAGCGAGGTGCGCGCGAAAATCGCCGCGCAGGTGCCGGGCCTGCGCATTGAAACCGCGCAATTGATGGAAGACCTGATCGGCGATCTCGTCGCCACGCCGCAGCCCATCGAAGTCAAGGTTTTTGGCCAGGATCCGGCGGTCGATCGCGACACGGCGGGCAAAGTCGCCGCATCCATTGCTAAAATACCCGGCGTGGTCGAGGTTTTCGACGGAGTCAAGATCGCCGGCGACGCCATCGAGGTGCGCGTGGATCGTGTGCGCGCGGCCATCGACGGGCTCGATCCGGATGCCGTGACGCGCCAGCTCGAAACCGAATTGGGCGGCAGCCTCGCCGGAACGATCCGGCTTGGCGAAAAACTGATCGGCATCCGCGTGTGGACGCCAGCAGACCTGCGCTCGCGTATCGCCCAGCTCGGCGCGCTGCCGTTGCGCGCGGCGGATGGCCATGTGGTGCCGCTGGGTCGGGTGGCGGATATTTCGATCGCGCAAGGCCAGGCTGAGGCCAACCGCGAGGACCAGCGGCCGATGGTGGCGGTGACGGCGCGGCTGGAAGGACGGGATCTGGGGTCGGCGATGAATGACGTGAAGGCCAGCGTGGCGCAAATGAAATTGCCGGTTGGCGTGCAGGTCGAATATGGCGGCCTGTACGGCCAGCAGCAGGATTCGTTCCGCGCGATGGCGCTGGTGTTCGCCGGCGCGCTGCTGCTGATCGTGACCTTGCTCATGTTCCTGTACGAAAACATCGCCGTGGTCGCGAGCATCCTGATTGCGACTTTCTGTTCGCTGGCCGGCGTGTTTGCCGGATTGTGGCTGACGAACACCGAACTGGACCTGTCCTCGATTATGGGCCTGACCATGATCCTGGGCATCGTCACCGAAATCGCGATCTTCTATTTTGCCGAAATCGATTTTTCGCGCGCGCTCGATCGCCATGCCCTGATCGAAGCCGGCACGATGCGCATGCGCCCGATCCTGATGACGTCCTTGATCGCCATCCTCGCGCTGTCGCCGCTCGCGCTCGGCATCGGCACTGGCGCCGCGATGCAGCAGCCACTGGCGATCGCGATCGTCGCCGGCTTGATCGCCGCGGTGCCGATCGTGCTGATCCTGATGCCGGCGGTTTATGCGCTGCTGGCGCGCATGCCGCGCGAGGCCAGCGCATGATCGCGCGCACCAGGATCCTGCTCGCCGCGGCGGCTTGTTCCCTGCTGGGAGCGTGCGCGGTGAGTACGCCGCTGCCCGACCTGCACGCCGACCTGCCCGCGCATTGGCACAACGCGCCACCGGAATCGGCAAAGCTCGGTCCGCAACCGAACCTGGATTCGTGGTGGAAGGCGTTCGACGATGCCCAGCTCGACGCGCTTATCCAGCGCGCGCTGGCGCAGAACCTGACCTTGCAGCAGGCGCAACTGCGCATGCGCGCGGCGCGCGCGCGCGAACACCTGGCCGGCACGCAATTCGCGCCGCAGTTGAGCTTCCGCACGTTCTCGCAACCCGATCCCGCCGCAACCACCAGTTATTACGAAGTCGGATTCGATGCGCTGTGGGAACTGCCGTTGTTCGGCCGCGGCGCCGGTACCGCGCGCGTCGCCGCCGCCGACGCACAAACGGCCGCGACGCAGATTTCCGCCGCGCGCGTGAGCATCACCGCGGAAGTCGCGCGCAACTATGTCGATCTGCGCGCCGCGCAAACGCGTGCCGCCCAGTTCGATCGCATCGTCGCGCTGCGCGAACAGGTCCTGGAATTGACCCAGGTGCGCCTGCGCCTGAAGTTGGCATCGCGCGACGACGTTGACAAGGCCGCGGGCGAACTGGTGCAGGCGCAAGCCGATGCCGCCGAGCCCGCCGCGGCGATCGCGCAGGCGCAGCAGGCGCTGGATGTGCTGCTGGCGCAAGCGCAACCCGATGCCAGTCTCCAGGCGCCGGGTCCGCAGCCGAGTTTGCGCGACGTGCAATTCACGCAAGCGCCAGCCGACCTGCTGCGCACGCGGCCCGAAATCCGCGTCGCCGAACTTGAAGTACTGAACGCGACTGGCGAACTGGGCATCGCGCGCGCCGACCTGTGGCCCAAGCTCGGCCTCGGCGGCACCCTGATCTCGGCCACGCGCGTGAACGGCGACCTGGACCATCCGAACAAGGCCGTTCCCTCGGCCGGCCCGATCATCGATATTCCGCTGTTCGACTGGGGCGCGCGCCGCGACACCGTGACCGCGCGCGATGCACAGTTGCAGGCCGCCGTGCTCGGCTATCGCCAGGCCGTGCTCGAAGGCGTGGCCGAGGCCGAAAGTGCGCTCGCTCAATGGCAACGCGACCACGCGCGCGCGGCTGCCGCGCATGCGCAACTGGCGTTAGCCAACGACGCGAAGGCGCGCGCGGACAAGTTGCAGCACATCGGTCTTGCCGACAAATCCGACGACGTGCAGTCGTCCATAGCCCAGGCACAGGCGCAATTGCAGGCATCGGTCGCGCAGCGCGATGCCGCGATTGCCTTCATCGCCGTGTACAAGTCCCTCGGCGGCGCCCTGCCCCCGCTGGTCATGCAATGAGCGTCGTCGCGCTCGCCCGCAAGACCCTGTTCTACGAATGGCGCAAGTTCCTGCCGGCCGCGCTCGCGGTCGCGTTCTCGGGCCTGCTGCTGCTGATGCAGGCGGCGCTGATGTTCGGCATCTTCGACAGCGCCAGCGTGTATGTCAGCAAGTCGTCGGCCGACCTGTGGGCCGGTTATCCGGGCACGCAGACGATCGAACTCGGCCGGCCGATTCCTCGCGACACCGAAATGGCGCTGCGCATGGATGCGGCGGTGACGCGCGTGGAACCGTTCTACTGGATCGACGGCGACTGGCGCGGCCCGGCCAGTCACGGCAGTCTGTCGGTGTTTGTTTCCGGCATCGATCCGTCGCCGGATGGCCTGATGTTCACCCAGGCCATTCCGCCGGCGACGCGGGCGTCGCTGCTCGAGCCCGACAGCGTCATCGTCGACGCCGCCGATCTGCCCAAGCTGGGACTTGCGATCGGCGGCAGCGCCACGTTGAACGGACACCACGTGAAAATCGTCGCTGCCTGCAACGGCTTGCGCGCGCTCGGCGGCGTCAACATCGTGACCTCGATTTCCACCGCGCGGCGCCTGAACAGCGACCCGACCATGACCGATCGCGTCGCGTACTACGTCGCCAAGCTCAAGCCCGGCGCGAACGCGGACACGGTGCGTGACCGCATCGAGAAGGCCTGGCCGCAACGCCGTTTCACGGTGTGGACCAAAGCCGAGTTCGCGCACACCGCGGCGAACTACTGGATGTTCGAAACCGGCGCAGGCCTGGGTTTCGTGTTCTTCACCTTCATCGTCTTTCTCGTCGGCACCGTCATCACCAGCCAGACCCTGATGGCGGCGGTGGCCAGCCACGTGCGCGAATACGCAATGCTCAACGCGCTCGGCGCCGGCCACGGCGCGTTGCGCCGCGTCGTGCTGGAGCAGGCCCTGATCGTCGGCGGTTTCGGCATCGTCGCCGGCGCCGTGGTCAGCGCCGCGTTGATGCTGCTGGCACACAGCCAGAACGTCCCGGTCGCATTCGATGCCACTGCCGCGATCGGCTGCGGCATTCTCGTTTTGACGATTGCGCTGGTTTCCGGCGCGATGGCGGTGCGCACGATCGCGCACCTGGAACCGGCCAACCTGCTGCGTTAATCCGATGGCCACGACTCACGCCCTCGCCGCCGACGACATCGCCAAGGCCTACACCACGGGCAAGATCGGCACGTCCGTGCTCGATGGCCTGTCGATCGCGCTGGAAGAACGCGAACTGGCGCTCGTACTCGGGCCGTCGGGTTCCGGCAAGAGCACGCTGCTCGCGATCTTGTCCGGTCTGCTGCGCCCGGATCGCGGCCGCGTGTTCGCGCTCGGCGAAGAATTGTGGAAATTGTCGCGCACGGAACTCGAACGCTTCCGCCTGCAACACACCGGATTCGTGTTCCAGGGCTTCAATCTGTTTCCCGCGTTGAGCGCGGTCGAACAGGTGATGTTGCCGCTGGGCTACCTTGGACTGGACAAACGCAGCGCGCAAAACCGCGCGTTGGCGGCACTTGAAGAAGTGGGACTTGGCTCACGCGTGCACCTGCGTCCGCTGGAGATGTCCGGCGGCGAAAAGCAGCGCGTGGCGATCGCGCGCGCGCTGGCCAAGAAACCGCAGTTGCTGTTCGCCGACGAGCCGACCAGCGCGCTGGACAGTGTCAACGGCAAGATCGTGATCGACTCGCTGCACCGCATTGCGCGAACGTTTGGCACCACCGTGGTCTGCGTCAGCCACGACCATCGCCTTGCCGCCAGCGCCGACCGCATCATCACCATCCAGGACGGCCTGATCCTGTCCGACATCGTCCAATCCGAGTCGGCACGATCGGATAGACTACGCAACGGCACCGCTTCGGTGGATGCCGCCCAACCGGAATCCGCTGCATGAAACGCCATCCCGCCTACCGCGCGATTCTTGCATTCGCTGCCAGTGCCATGCTCGTCGCGTGTTCGCACAAGGACGCACAAACCGCCGACGCGCCGGCCACGCCTGCGTTCACGGCCATGGCACGCGGCCAGGTCGACGTGCAGGGCGGATTGATCCGAATCGCCACTCCGCGCGACGGCGTCATCGCGCAGTTGCACGGCGAGCCGGCCACCGACGTTAAGGCCGGCGACGTGCTCGCCCAGCTCGAATCACGCCAGGCGGAACTATCCGCCGGGATCGCCAAGGCGCAACTGGATCAGGCGACCGCGCGCGCCGCCGCTTTGCGCACCCAGGCAACCGGACTCAAGCCTCGCGCCGAGCGTGCGGTGGAGGCTGCCAAGGCCGGCGCCGCGACGGAGCAATCCGCCGATGATGCGCAGCAGGCGCTAGCCGAGGCGAATGCACAGCTCGGCGAGGCCGATGCGGCCGTCGAAGCCGCGCGCGCGCACCTGAAGCAGGCGCAACATGAAGTCGCCGTGCTCACCATCCGCGCGCCGGTGAATGGGCGCGTGGTCGCGCGCAACGCGCATCCGGGCGATGTCGTGTCGGCGCAATCCGGAACCGCGCTTTTCACCTTGCTGCCCGACGCGCCACGCATCGTGCGCGCCGAATTGAACGAAGCCTTCCTCGGCAAGGTTCATGTCGGCATGCGCGCCGAGGTCGTCACCCAGGATGGCGCCGACAAGGCTTATTCCGCCACGGTGACGCGCATCGGCGACGTGTTCGGGCCGAGTACGCTTACCGAGGATCCGCAGGAAGCATCGGACACGCGCGACGTGATCTGCATCCTTACGCTCGACAGCGACGAACTGCGCGTCGGTCAGCGCGTGCAGGTGCGCTTCAAGGCGAAGTAAGGAATTCCCGACGTTAGATATTCTCACCTCTCCCGCCTGCGGGAGAGGTCGCGCCGAAGGCGCGGGTGAGGGGAAAATCGAAGCATCTTTCCAAATCTTCCCCTCACCCCAACCCTCTCCCGCAAGCGGGAGAGAGGGCTAAAGCGGTCTCTCAGCGCAACAGGGTTACTTCTGTGCAAAAGCTTCCGCAAAAAAACTATGCATCAACGCAAACGCGCGATGCGCGACCTTCGCGTCGTATTTGCAGCCTTTCATCGAACCGTCTGCGGTCGGGATCGCGAAGCAGTGCACGGCGCCGCCGTAGTTGACGAATTGCCAGTCCACGCCAGCGTCGCGCATCTCCTTTTCGAACGAGACGATTTCCGATTCCGGCGTGAAGCTGTCGTCGGCGCCGTTCATCGCCAGCACCATGCCCTTTATGTTTTTTGCCGCAGCCGGGTCGTCGGTGGAAAGATTGCCGTGGAACGTCGCGGTGCCGGCGATGTCGGCGCCGCTGCGCGCCAGATCCAGCGCGACCGCGCCGCCAAAACAAAATCCGATCGCACCCCAGTGCTTGCCATCCAGCGGCGCCTTGCCTTGTTGCGCGACAAGCTGCGCCAGCGCCGCCTTGACGCGCGCGCGCAACTCGTCGCGATGCTTGTACATGTTGCCGGACGCCTTGCCCGCCTCGTCGGCATTCTTCGGACGTACCTTCGTGCCATACATGTCAGCGACGAGGATCACGTAATCCTTGCCGGCGATCTGTTTCGCCAGAGCAATCTGGTCCGGATTCATGCCGTACCAGTCCGGCGCCATCACCAGGCCCGGACGCGGCGTTTTCACCGCGTCGTCGTAGACCAGCACGCTTTGCATCTTCGCGCCATCGACCGTGTAGTCGATGTTGCGCGCGACCATCGCCGCCTGCGCCGAACCGATGCCAAGTCCTGCCACCGCACACGCCGCCAGCCAACGCTTCATGACCAACCCTCCGCCGGAAATGGGAAACCGATCATACTGCCGCACCACGCCCGGGTCATTCCCGGCTGCGCTACACTTTGGCAATCCTTCCTCGGAGATTCGAGCATGAAATCCGCTTTCCTCGCCACCGCGATACTTGCCACCATTGCGGTGCCGGCCCTCGCCCAGCACAAGCCCGAACAAGTCATCCACTATCGCCAATCGGCGATGACCCTGATCGGCTGGAATTTCGGCGCGCTCAGCGCAATGGTGAAGGGCAAGACCACTTGGGACGCGAAGGAATTCGCGATGCGCGCCGACCGTCTCGCCAGCCTCGCGCCACAGGTGCTGGAAGGCTTCGCCCCGGGTTCGGACAAGGGCGCAAAGACCGAGGCCAAGCCCGGCATCTGGACGAATTTCGATGATTTCAAGTCCAAGGATTCGAATCTCGTCGATCAGACCAAGGCGCTGGCCGACGTCGCGCACACCGGCGACGAAGCGGCGATGAAGGCACAGTTCAAGAAAACCGCGCAGGCCTGCAAGGATTGCCACGACAAGTACAAGGAAGATTGAATGCTCTCAGGACGGGAGAGGCGAAGCGCATCCCGCCGTCCTGGTCACGCAGCGACAACGGCGGGATGCGCCGCTACACGGCTAGCCCCCTGCGCCTCCCGCGGATTGCCATGTCGGCGCCCGGATATTTCCACGGACCGGCCGCAACATCCTGCCCGTCCCCTACTCCCAGAACGGCGCCATGAAAAGCCTTGCGATTCGACCATTCATCGGAACCTGCCTGCTGCTCCTGATCCCGCTCGTCATGTCCGTCATTGATCGCAACGCGAGCGCCGGCGACGGCTGGCACTGGGACTTTTTCGATTTTTGCGTCATGGGTGCGCTGCTTTTCGGCGCCGGATTGTGCTACGAGTTCTTCGCGAGAAAGCTCGGTACCCGCAAGCGTCGATTGGCGCTTGGCGTTGCAATCCTGAGCGCGGTGCTCGCCATCTGGGTCGAACTCGCGGTGGGAGGAATCAGCCAACTCGCGCACTTCATCGCCGGCGCAATTTCCTAGCCGGCCCACCACACCAGCATCCCAACCGCGCCCGCACAAAGCACAAACAGCAGGAGCGCCAGCCAACTGCTGGAAAAGCGCAATGACTGCGCCGATGGCGCACGTTTGAACCCCTGAATCATCGGCGCGATCAAGTTGTCGTGCTTGACGATGAGATACAGCAGCACCGCCGCGACATGCAGGCAGACCAGAGCGAGCAGCACGTTCTCGTTCCAGTGATGCACGCGCGTCATCAGCTTCACGGTAGCGTCTGAAACATGCGCGACGAGCGGGCCGTCGGTGTCGATGTCGTCGCTGGAAAACAACCCGCTGACCGCCTGCGCGGCGACGCTGGCGAGCAAGGCCAGCACCGACCAGCCGCCGAGCGGGTTGTGGCCAACGCGCGCTTGTGGATTTGTGGACATCGAATCGCACAGATAGCGCAATACCGCGCGCGGCCCGCGCAGGAAATCGGAAAAGCGGCTGGTCTGCGAGCCGAAGAATCCCCACAGCACGCGAAAAACGATCAACGCGAGCGTGGCGTAGCCAAACCAGAAGTGCCAGCGCATGTCGAGCAGGTTGAATTCGCCGGTCGCGTATTGCAGCGCGATCAAAACGACAAGCGTCCAGTGGAAAAGACGCGTGGGCAAATCCCAAACACGTTGAACGATCGAGTTCATGCGATTCCCAGGCCTTCGATTTGTGCCATTGCCGCCGGATCGAATCCGGCCAGACGCACGAACTCACGGCCGCGCTCGGCGTAGTCCCTGAATTGATCGAAACTCGGCGCGCCGGGTGAAAGCAGGATGACGCTTCCCGCGGGCGCCTGCGCGCGTGCGCGCGACACGGCCTCGGCCATTGTTGCCGCTTGCGTCAATTCGAATCCACGCACGCCGCCCAAGGACTCGGCGATGCGCGCGCCGTTCGCACCTGTCGCGATGATCGTGTGCGGCGGATGCGCGGCGACATATTTGACGAATCCGCTCCAGTCCACGCCCCGATCGAAACCGCCGACAATCACGCTGACGGCGCGACCATCGAGACTGCGCAGCGCCTCGACCGTCGCATACGGCGTGGTCGAAATGCTGTCGTTGATGTATTCGATACCGTCGCGCATACCCAGCGATTGCAGCCGATGCGGCAAGGGTATGAAGCTGGCGACGTATCTGGCAGCAGCGAAGGAATCGAGACCCGCACATTCAATCGCCGCCAGCGCGGCGCAGACATTGCTCGCATTGTGCTCGCCAGATAGCGGAATCTGTACCAGCGGCAGAACCGGCTCATTGCCACGCCAGATTGCACCATCACGAATATGCCAGCCGGCAGCGTCGCCAAAGGTCGCGCGGTGCGTGTGTGCCGCCGTGCGTGCGAGCAGTTCTGGCTGCTCGGCGTTCACGACAAGCGTGCGCGCAACATCGACGATCTTGAGCTTGTCCGCCGCGTAACGCTCGCGCGTGCCATGCCAGTCGAGATGTTCCTCGTACAGGTTCGTGATCACGCCAACATCGAGCGGCCCCGCATCGCCGGTCTGGAAACTCGACAACTCGACCACCCACAAAGCCGCTTCCTGCCCGAGCAAATCCAGCAACGGCATGCCGATGTTTCCGGCCAGTGCCGTGCGCACGTCCAATCCGCGCGCGAGATGCGCAATCATCGCGCTGGTGGTGCTCTTGCCCTTGGTGCCGGTGACGCCAATGACGCGCGCGGTGGGATTCTCCGCAAACCACAGCGCCGTGCCGGAAGTGAATTTCACGCCCGCCGCCATCGCGTCCGGCACCGGCGATTTGTAGGGACTGATGCCGGGGGATTTGATGACGATGTCGAAGCGCTTGAGCACATCGACGCTCGGAGGTGGAGTGATCACACAAAGCTCGTCATTCCGGCGGAAGCCGGAATCCAGTCCTTGTCTTGGGTGGCGAAGAGCTGGATCCCAGCCTTCGCTGGGATGACGAGCAAAAGACTGGGCCTCTTCATCGCTACAAAACAGCGTCAATGCTTTTTGCGGAAAGCGCCTGCGCAACACCGCCAGCGCTGCGCGACCCTCGCGTCCGTAGCCCCAGACCGCGACGCGCGCGTGCCCGAGATCAGCCATGCGCATGCAACAGGCCCCGCAAACGGAACGGCAGGAAATGCGTGGAAGCCGGGTGCAACAGTGTTGCCAGCTCCAATTCGGCACGATCCAGTTGCGGAGCAATATCCTCGGCAAAGCGCGCGACCAGCGCATCTTCGCGCCACTCCGCGCGCTGCGTCAGCGAGAACATGGCTGCACGCGATTCGCGGCCTTCGCCCACGCATTCGAACGGCTTGTGTTCGCGATATTCAAGCAGGGCATCGAAACCTGGCGCCAGCGCCAAGTCGTCCAGCAGATTGCGCCCGAAGATGTTCAGCAACCGCGGTTTGGCTACAAACGGAGCCAGCGCAAGGAACACGAAATGGCATTTCGGGCATTGCCCACACCAGCGATCCGCGGGACGCTCGCCACGAATGCGGAAATTACGATTGCAGCTCGAAAACACATCGTCGTAGCGCGATTCGCGCGCAAACGCGCTGGCGACGGCGAGTTCCGACCATGGCCGCAGCAACGAGAAATAGTCCAGGTCCGTGGCGATATGCGACGCGACATGCTCGCGCAAGGCACGCTCGAATTCGAACGACTTGCTCCACTGGTGATTGACCGGCTGGCCGTCGTATTCGAGCGTAGCTTCCGATGCCGAGCGCTCGTTCGAGAACGCAATCGCGTCAAAGTCGTAAAGAATCGCCGCGCACAACGCGATCGCCGAATTGATCGCGGTGACCGGAATATGGCCGTTGTAGGCACCGAGCCGGTTGTACTCGAACAATTCCGGCGCGAGGCGCCGCTTGAGATTCAACATCGGCAACCTGGTGCGCTGTGCGCAGGCGGCTATCAGCGCCGAATCGCCGACCCACACCGCCGTCGCCGGTTCGCCCATGCGCTTGAGCATCTCCACGCTGACCAGCGAATCCTTGCCGCCGCCAATGGGGACCAACGTGCGGCGCGAGAGTTTCAATGCCGGTGCGGACGCGGCTTCGACCGCACCATGCGGGAAGCGAATGCGACCACGCAAATCCAGTTTGTTCTGATACGCGAATTCCGCCAATCCGTGCAAATAGACCTGATCGAGAAACCGCGCCGTCGCCACATCCAGCGGCTCGCCGACGACGACGATGTCCTTAGGCACACCGGCCTTGTAGTAGCTGGTACCGGCGATCAGGTGCAGCAGGCGCAACGCCGCCGCAAACGCCGCTTCGCGTTCATGCGGCAACGCCGGTGCATCCGGAAAGCCGATGCGTTCGATCAGTTCCGGGCCGTCATCCAGCGCATACACGAGTTGCGCTTCGCCATTCGCGTACGTGCAACGCACGAAGCGAAAAACCTTTGCTTGACGCGGATCGGTCAAGGCAGTCACAACACCACCACTGGCGCAGGATCACGCAGGTTGTAATGCGATGCCATCACTGCACCGTAGGCGCCGGCCTGCGCGATCAGCAGCACGTCGCCTTCGCGCGTTTCCGGCAGGCGTCGATTGCTGCCGAGCACGTCGCCGGATTCGCAGATCGGGCCCACGACTTGCACGAGTTCGGTAGCCGCATCATGAAGGCGTGTCAGGTTCACGATTTCATGATACGCGTCATACAGGGCCGGACGGATCAGCGAATTCATGCCCGCATCGCATCCGACATAGCGGACATCACCCTTGCGCTTGGTCTGGGTCACGCGCGCGAGCAGCACGCCGGCGTCGGCGACGAGATAGCGCCCGGGTTCGGCCCACAGCTCGAATTGCGGATAGGCCGCTTTCACCTCGGCCAGTGCAGCGCCAAGCGCCGCAAGATCGAGCGGAACTTCATCTCCACGCGCCGGCACGCCGAGTCCGCCGCCGATGTTCAGCACTTGCACGCTGCCGATTTTTTCGCCGAGGCTGGCGAGTTGCACATAGACGTCACGCCAATGCGCGGCGTCGAGAATGCCCGAGCCCAGGTGCGCATGCAGTCCAACGATGCGCACGCCGTGTCGTGCGGCGAGGCGCAGGAATTCCGGCAACTCGTCCAGCGCGAGTCCGAACTTGGATTTCGCACCGCCGGTCTTGACCTTGTCGTGATGGCCGCGTCCGGTGCCGAGATCCAGTCGCAGGAAAATTTCGCGGTTGGAAAAATCCGCGCCCCACTGCGCGAGCGGATGCAGGTTGTCCAACGTCACCGGCACGCCGCTGGCCAGTGCCGCTGCGTATTCGGCGCGCGGCGCGAAGTTCGGCGTGAACAGACGCGCGGCATCCGGCGCAGCCTGCGCGGCGCATTCGAGTTCGCCGGGTGAGACGCATTCCAGGCCGAAACCTTGTGCGGCGATTTCCTGCAACAGTGCCGGATGCGCATTGGCCTTGATCGCGTAAAACCAGCGATCCACCGCAGCGATCGCTCGCAGCGCCTGCGCCCGCGCGCGCACGGTGGCCACATCGTAGACGTAGCGTGGCGTTCCGGACTGCGCCAGCGCCAATAATTCGGCGCGGCGGGTGCGCCACCACGGCGCAACCTGCGCGCCTTGTCCGTCCTGATACAGCTCGCGCCAGCTCGGCCCGAACACGGCTCGATCCTCGACCCGCATCGCCTCGGCACGGATCAGCAGCGCGTGCAGGGCCGGCACCATGTCGGCGGCAATGTCCTCGTCCACGACGAAGGTGAGGTTGAGGTTGTTCGACGACTGCGAAATCAGGTGCACGCGCTGCGGCCCGAACTCGGCGAGCACGCTCGAAAGCTTGTGCAGCATCGAGCGCATGCCGCGCCCGACCAGGGTGATCGCCGCGCACGGCGCGATCACCTTGACGCGGCAGACTTTCGCCAGATCCGCGCACAGCGCCGAAATCACGTCGGAATTGACCAGATTCTCGGTGGGATCGAGCGACACGGTGACGTTCGTTTCAGATGTACCCACCAGGTCGATCGAAAGACCGTGGCGCTTGAAGTACTCGAACACGTCGGCGAGGAAGCCGACCTGTTGCCACATGCCGATGGATTCCATCGCGATCAGGGTGATGCCGCCGCGCGAGCTTATCGCCTTGACGCTGGGCGCAGTGTCGGGAGCGGCGACGCCAATTTCGGTTCCGGCCAGATCCGGGAAATTCGTGTCCTTGATCGCCAGCAGCACGCGGGCATCGCGCACCGGATTGATGCAGCGCGGATGCAGCACCTTGGCCCCGGTGGTGGCGATTTCCTGCGCTTCTTCATAGTCGAGCCGCGCGAGCAGACGCGCGTTCGGCACGCGCCGCGGATCGGCGCTGAACATACCGGCGACGTCCGTCCAGATTTCCACCTTTTCCGCTTGCAACAACGCGCCGAAATAGCTCGCCGAAGTGTCCGATCCGCCGCGACCGAGGATCACGGTTTCGCCCGCATCGTTGCGGGCCATGAAGCCCTGCGTGACATACAGCGCGCCGCGACGGATCAGCGACTCGCTCAACGCGGGATTTGGCGTAGTCGGCACCGAGGCAGAAAAATAACGTCCCCAGGCATTCTGATTCGGCAGCGCGGAAGCGGCGAGATATTCGCGCGCATCCAGCCACTGTGCCGGCAAGCCAAGCCGATTCAAATACGCGACGCCCAGCGTGCTCGACAGCTGTTCGCCCAACGCCAGCACTTCCGCCTGCCACGGCAAGCCGCCAGCATCGGCGCGCGCGCTGGCGACCAACGCGTCGAGGCGTTCGAGCCAGTATTGCAGCGGCGCGTGGTCCGTCAATTCCAATTCGACGAACATCGCCTCGTGGCGCGCGCGAACCTCGTCGCGCAGCGTTTGCCGCTTCGCCACGTCGCCTGACGCCTCACCCAGCGCCTTGAGCTTGTCGGTGACGCCGGACAGCGCCGACACCACGATCAACACCTGCTTGCCGCGCTCGCGCCAGCCACGCGCGATCGCAGCGATCTTGTCCCAGCGCGCGCGCGCGGACACGCTGGTGCCACCGAATTTCAGCACGATCCAGGGTGCGGCGCGTTTGTGGGACATTAAAAGGCGCTGGCGGCGAGGGAACCGCCATTGTCCTTGTGCAGCGCAAAAAAACAAGCCAAGCATGCGGCCAATCCGTGGCTTTTCGCCGATTGCGGCAGTCGCAATAGTCGCTTCACTTTTTTCCGCTATGATGCGCCAGCCGCCGGGGTGGCCATCCCGATGCATTCGGGAACAACCTCGCCCATGCGGCACAGGGGTACATCATTTTTTGCGCACCCAGACCTTCCAAAACACCAATAACTGGAGCCGCACATGTCTCGCATCCTTTTCGTGAATACGCTCTCGCTACTGGCCGGCAGCCTGCTTGCCGTCGCCGTCGCAAACGCCCAGAACATCACCACGTCCGGCATCAACGGCCGCGTTCTTGACGCCACGGGCCAGCCGGTCGCCGGCGCCACGGTGGTGATCCGGCACCGTCCGACCGGAACCGTTGTCGAGACCACGACCGATGCCACGGGCCGTTATTCCGCACAAGGGCTGCGCGTGGGCGGTCCATTCGATGTTCGCGCGGACAAGGGCGGCGCAACCGTTGCCGAACAGGACAATGTCTTCCTGCAACTCGGCCAGCCGGCATCGATCAACCTTGCGGCAGCAGCCGCGAAATCGCTGGATACGATCACCGTCAACGCCTCGTCGACCGCACTGATGTTCGCCTCCGACAACAAGGGCCTGTCGACGAACATTTCGCAGCGCCAACTGCAGGCCACGCCGACCGGCAACCGCTCGATGGACGACGTGCTGCGCCTGGATCCGCGCATTACGGTAATGGACCAGGGCATCGGCTCGATTTCGGCAAACGGCCAGAACAACCGCTACAACAACATCGCCGTCGATGGCGTGAGCCAGGGTGACCCTTTCGGACTCAACGCGAACGGCCTGCCCTACCAGAAGTCGCCTATCTCGCCGGAATCGATCGCGGAGTACAACATCGCCACGGCAAACTATGACGTGATTTCCGATTCCGTCGGCGCAGACGTCAATGCGGTGACCAAATCGGGCACGAACGAATTCCATGGCTCGGCCTACTATTCCTACCGCAACGCCAAGCACCTGGTCGGCGACGCGGGCTGGCTGAGCAGCGGCACCCCGGGATACAAGTACAACGGCTATCACCTGGACTGGACTGGCGGCTTCAACCTCGGCGGTCCGATCATCAAGGACACACTGTTCTTCTTCATTGCCGCCGAGCATGAGCGCACGACCGGAATCGGCGCCGATTCGGTCAACGGCCTGGACTTCAGCCTCGGCAACGGCCCCTCGACGAGCAACAAGATTTCCCCGGGGGACGTGCAGAAAGTCATCGATGCCGCGAATGCGCTGGGCCTGCACCCGGGCGTGTTCGGCGCCGGCGCCGGCGGCTTGACCTATGACGACAAGCGTTATCTCGCGAAGGTCGACTGGAATATCGCCAACGGCCACCGCGCCAACTTTACCTATCAACGCACCGACGAGCAGTTGCCGGCGGTTGGCGGCAATTCCACCAACAGCATCGGCCTGTCCAGTTACACGTACACGAAGGCGATCAGGACCGACAACTACGTCGCCAGCATCTTCGACGACTGGAGCGACAACTTCTCGACCGAGACCAAGGTCGGTTACCAGAAATTCACCCAGGACACGACCGCGCCGTGGCAGCAGCCGGCGATCGCGGTGAACCTGTCCCCCACCGGCAATGGCCCGACCATCAACCTCGGCGAAGAACAGTTCCGCCACTACAACCACATCGACACGAAGAAGACCAGTTTGTTTTTCGCCGGCACGTACACGGCTGGTGATCACGCGATCAAGGCCGGCTTCGATTACACCAGCACCGACATCTTCAACCTGTTCGGCCGCACCCAGTTCGGCCAATACACGTTCTGGGGCATCACCAATTTTGCCAACGGCATCTACAACAGCTACAACCTGATGCACCCGGCGCCCGGATATTCGCTGGCCGACATCGCCGCCGCCTGGACCTACACGCAGTACAGCCCGTTTATCCAGGATACCTGGCAGGCCACGCAAAACCTGTCGCTGCAATACGGATTGCGCGCGGACATCCCCAGTTCCGACGGCAAGCTGCCGCTGAATCCCATGTTCCAGCAGGTGTTCGGCTATCCGAACAATTACACGGTCGGTTCGCACAACATGGTGCTGGAGCCGCGCGTATCGTTCAACTACAACTTCGACAGCGACTACAAGACGCAACTGCGCGGCGGCGTCGGCATCTTCCAGTCCTCACCGCCGGCCGTGTGGCTGTCGAACCCGTACGCGAACAACGGCGTGACCCTGGCGTCGTATACGTCGTTCGATCCGTCCAAGGTTCCGTTCAGTCCCGATCCGTTCCACCAGAACATCCCGAGCAGCGGTCCGCCGCCGTTCGCGGTGGACACCATCGCGAAGGATTTCAAGCTGCCGAACTCGCTGAAGTTCAGCCTCGCGCTGGATCGCGAGCTGCCGTGGTGGGGCCTGATCGCCAGCGCCGAATATGTGCACGTCCAGGTGATCGACGGCATCCTCTACCAGGCGATCAACTTCGGTGCGCCGACCGGACTGTTGCCCGACGGCCGCCAGCAGTTCTGGAAGACGCCGGGTGAAGCGCCGAAATCGTCCGATGCGCTGGCCAACCAAAACCGCGCGTTCAGCACGCAATCGACCTTGCTGACGAATACGCACAACGGCAAGTCCGACACGTTCACTCTCGGCGTCAACAAGCCGTTCAACAGCAGCTTGTCCGGTGACGCCAGCATCACCTTCTCGCACGCCACGGATGTCGATCCCGGACTCGACACAATCGCCTACAGCGGTTACCAGCGCACCGCACGCCTGAATCCGAATGCGGACATCCCCGGCACGTCGAATTACAACGTCCCGCGCAGCATCAAGTTGTCGCTGAACTGGCAGCACAATTTCATCGACAACCTGCGCACGCAGGCGTCGGTGTTCTACAGCGGCCGCACCGGCAACCCGTACACCTGGACCTTCAGCAACGACGCGAACGGCGACAGCATCTCGGGGTTCGACCCGGCCTATATCCCGGCCGCGAACGACCCCAAGGTGGCATTCGCCGCCGGCACCTCGCCCGCGGTCATCCAGCAGTTCGAGGACTTCCTCGCCCACGACAAATACCTGAGCGGCCATCGCGGCATGATCGCCGGACGCAACAGCGCGCACCTGGCATGGGCCAACCAGCTCGACCTGAGTTTTGCGCAGGAAGTGCCGGGCATCTGGGGCAAGGGGGAGGTCCGCTTCGACATCTTCAATTTCCTGAACCTGCTCAACAACAAGTGGGGCGAGCAGCAGGTTGCCGGCCTGTACAACACGCGCAACCTGGTCGGTTACGGCGGCGTCAACGCGAATGGCCAGTACGTGTACACGCTGCCGACCGACAAGAACGGCAACTACCAGCCACAGGCGCTGGCGTTCTACGACGGCGGTTTCTACGATCCCAGCCGCGTGGTTTCGCGCTGGTCGGTCATGGTGACGCTGCGTTACAAGTTCTGAACGCACGCGGATACGCGATTTGAAGACGGCGCCGCGAGGCGCCGTTTTCATTCGGCAAGCGCAAATCCGGCATTAGTGCGAAAATTGGGCGGAGGAGATCGCATGCATGCCCGACAATCCTTTTCGCCGTACCAAACCTGAGCCGGTTCCACCGGTCGCGGCCAGTGCCCGCGAAAAGACCCTGCCGCTGCGCATCAACGGCAAGGCGTTTTTCCACAACGGCGACCCCGAGATGCCGCTGCTGTGGTACCTGCGCGACGTGCTGCGCCTGACCGGAACCAAGTACGGTTGCGGCATCGGCGCCTGCGGCGCCTGCACGGTTCTGGTCGACGGCAAGGCCGAACACGCCTGCATGCTGCCGGTAAAATCCCTGGCGCAGCGGGAGGTCACGACGATCGAAGGCCTGGCCGGCAAGGACGCGTTGCATCCGCTGCAGGAATCGTGGATTGCCGAGGATGCGATCGGCTGCGGTTACTGCCAGCCTGGCATGATCATGGCGGCGGCGGCGTTACTCAAGCGCAAGCCGCATCCGGATGACGCCGACATCGACGCGCTGCCGAACCTGTGTCGATGTGGCACCTATCCGCGCGTCCGCGCGGCAATCGCGCGCGCCGCCAGCGCGCCGGTCGAGGGCAAGAAATGAGTTTCGATCGGTCGCGACGCCGATTCCTTGTCACCAGTGCCGGCGCGGCTGGCGCGTTGCTGGTCGGCTGGCGTGCGCAAGCGCAAGACGACCTGCCCTATCTGGGAGCGCGTTTTGCGCCGCAGCAGCTTACGGATTTCGTGCGCATCGAAGCCGATGGCGCCGTCGTGATCGGTGCGCGCGGCTGCGAAGTCGGCCAGGGCGTCAAGACCGGGTTGCCCATGCTCATCGCCGAGGAACTCGACGCCGACTGGAGCCGCGTACGCGTCGAACAGTTGTCCTACGGTTACATCGAAGCCGACAGTGGTCCCGGCGATCGTTACGGCGATCAGGGCGCAAGCGGTGACGCCGGCCCGACGGCGTGGACGCAACTGCGCCAGGCCGGAGCGGTCGCGCGTTGGCTGCTGGTCCAGTCCGCGGCGCAACAGTGGAATCTCGATGCCACGACATTGCGCACCGAATCCGGATTCGTGATTGCCGCCGACGGCCGCAAGCTCGCTTACGGCGATCTGGCCGCCAATGCGGCCACACTGGATGCGCCGGCGAGTCCGCCAGCGCTGAAAGACGTATCGCAGTTCCGCATCATCGGCAAGCCGGCGCGCACCGTCGATGCGCGTGAGGTCGTGCTCGGGCGTACCGAGTACGGCATCGACAGCTACCTCGGCAATGCGCTCGTCGCCGTGATCGCGCGCTGTCCGTATCCCGGCGGGGCGCTGGACACGCTCGACGATACACAGGCACGCCAGGTGACCGGCGTGCATTGCATCATCGTTTTGCCTGGGCCGAAATCCGACGCCGCGTTCGATGGCGTGCTCGCCGCCGGCGTCGTCGTGCTTGCCGACGACACCTGGTCTGCGCTGCGCGGGCGCGACAAGCTCAAGATTGCGTGGAAAGCGGATCCCGCCTGGGCGAAAGACTCCAGCGCCGCGCTGGAAGCCAGCGCGAACGCGTTGCTCGACGACGACGCGAACGCGACCGTGGTGCGCAACGACGGCGACTTTGCCAAGGCGAAGAAGGCGCCACGCACGACGACGCTCTCGGCGCGTTACCAGTTGCCGTTTCTCGCACACGCCACGGCCGAACCGCCGAGCGCGACGATCGCCGTGACGAGCGACAAGGTCGTGCTGATCGCCGGCGTGCACGACCCGGCTGGAGCTTCACACCTGTTGCATACGCTGACCAATGTTCCACGAGAGGCCATCGATATCCGCCTGCCGCGCGCGGGCGGCGACCTGGGTCGGCGCCTGCACAACGATTTCGTCGCCGAGGCCGCACTCATCGCGAAGGCAGCCGGCGTGCCGGTCAAACTCGTATGGTTGCGCGAGGATGACTTGAGCCACGATTTCTACCGGCCGTTCGGCGTACATGAATTGACCGCAACCCTGGATCGCAAGCAGCATCTCACCGGCTGGTCGCATCGCATTGCCGCAACGCCGCGCAACTGGCGTGACGCGCAACTGGCCGGGAAGCCGGTGTTCACAGGGCTGCTCGATGCCGACGCGTTTCCCGCCGGCCTGCTGCCGAACTTCCAGCAACTGTTTCATGCCCTGCCCTGTGGACTGCCGCGCGGCGATTTCCTCGGCGGCGCGCATGCGTTCCAGGCCTTCGCCGCACAATGTTTCCTCGACGAGATCGCCCACGCCACGCACCAGGATCCGGTCGTGCTGCGCATGGATCTGCTCGGCGCGCCACGCATGCTGCGTCCGGGATTCGAGACCGGCCGGCTTGCCGGCGTGTTGCGCATCGCCGCCGGCAAGATCGACTGGCAGCACAAGCCAAAGGACGGCCATGGTCTGGGCATTGCCTGCCACGCCGGCGACGGCGCCTATGCCGCGCATGCGTTCGAGGTTTCGGTGGAAGGCAACGATCTCGTCATCCACCGCGCGGTATGCGCAATCGACGCCGGACGCGTGCTCAATCCGCTCAACCTGCAAGCGCAGGCAAGTGCAGCAACGCTGATCGCAGTATCCGCCACACTGCACGAAGCGATCACGCTCAGGAACGGCCAGGTGCAACAACGCAATTTGCCGGATTATCCGCTGCTGCGCATGGCTCAGGCGCCGCACAGTGTGGACGTTCACAGCGTCGACACCGGCGCCGACCCGACCGATTTCCACGATATTGTCGCGGCCAGCGCCGCGCCCGCGTTGGTCAATGCGGTATTCGCCGCGACTACGGTACGCGTGCGCAAGTTGCCGTTGATGCCGGAGCTGTTGCGCCTTTTGTGACCCGTCAAAAGTCGCAAGCCTGTTCCTCGATCCTGCGCATTTCCGCGGCATGCTCGCCAGCGGCGTTCTCGGCCTGGCCTTGGCCGACATCGTTCAGCGGATCGAGCGGATTGCCCATGATCAAATGCGCCATGTGCGCCTGACTGGCCGCCGCAGCGGCAGCCTGTGCCGGCGTTGGCGCGTCATTGAAGCGGCTGCGCCGGCAATGGATGCGGTTGTGGCCGCGCGCGAGCAGTTCGCGGCCACGCGCGATGCCGGCTTGCAACGGCCCGGTGAATCGCGTCGCCGGCGGCAATCGCACCGAACCATCTCGGTTGAACAACTCTGGCTGCGGCGGCGTAGCGGGAATCAGCGCTGCCGCCATCGACGATGGCTCAGTCGGCGGCATGGTTGCAACAACCGACGAGCCCCGCCGCGACCGCTGCAATGCGACGGGCTGCGGCAGCGCGGGCGCTGGAAGGTTCGATTCGTCGATCAATCGCACCTGCACGACGTCCGGGTTGCGCGGCGGCGACGTGAACCGGCTGGCATACCACAGCGCAAAGATCAGGGCGTGCAGTGCCAGCAGCAGGGCCATTGCGACAATTCGCGACGTGCGTGGCGCGTGCGCAGGCGTGAGGCGTTCCAACGCGCGTACACGGACATCCGCATGCCAGGCATCGGTCGGCAATGCGATCAGTGCATCTTCCCTGAGCAATCGGATTCCCTTGGCATCACGGCGGCAATTGGCGGCAAGCCTAGCCAGCACGGTGTAAATGCGCGGTTACCGGTTCGTTAGGGCCCTGCCGCAACGCCACTTGACCTGCCGCGTCGAAAGGAGAACGCTTGACGGCCCAACCCGAATCGCCGGAGCGGCTCATGGCCTACACCACCGATGGCATCCGAAACATCGCGCTCGCCGGACATTCCGCCGCGGGCAAGACCACGCTGTTCGAAGCCCTGCTGCATGCGGGCGGTGTGATCGGAACTCCCGGATCGGTCGAGCGCGGTACCACGGTTTCCGACTACGACCCGATGGAAAAAGAGCGCAAGCAATCGCTGAACACTGCGATCGCCTCCATCGACCATGGCGATTGCCATATCAACCTGATCGACACGCCGGGGGCGGCGGATTTTCGCGGGCCGACGCTGTCTGCGCTCGCCGCGGTGGAAACCTGCGCGATCGTCGTCAACGCGCACAACGGCATCGAATACGGTACCCAACGCATGATGCACCACGCCAAGGCGCGCGGACTGGCGCGGGCGTTGATCGTCAACAAGATGGATGGCGGCAACTGCCGCGCGCTGGTCGAGCAGTTGCGCGAAGCCTTCGGGCCGGAATGCCTGCCGATCAACCTGCCGGCGCAGGACGGCAAGAGCGTGGTCGACTGCTTCTTCAAACCGGAAGGCGTGGCGGATTTTTCATCGGTCGCCGAAGCGCACCAGCGCATCATCGACCAGGTCGTCGAGATCAATGAAACCGTGATGAACCATTTCCTCGATGTCGGCGAGAGCGGGCTTTCCGGACAGGAACTGCACGATGCCTTCGAACAGTGCCTGCGCGAAGGGCATCTGGTGCCGATCTGCTTCGTGTCCGCGCGTACCGGCGCGGGCGTGAAGGAACTGCTCAATCTCTTTGAACATCTGCTGCCGAATCCCGCCGAGGGCAACCCGCCGCCGTTCCGCAAGGGCGCCGGCGCAAATGCCACGCCGATCGTAGCCGTACCGGATCCGAAACAACATGTCATCGCCGATGTGTTCAAGATCGTCAACGACCCGTTCGTCGGCAAGCTCAGCGTGTTCCGCGTCTACCAGGGCACGCTGAAAAAGGATACGCAACTGTTCATTGACGACGGCAAGAAACCATTCAAGGTCGGGCATCTGTTCAAGCTGCGCGGCAAGGAGCACATCGAGATCGACAGCGCGATACCCGGCGACATCGCCGCGGTGGCCAAGGTCGAGGAAATCCATTTCGACGCGGTGCTGCACGATTCGCACGACGAGGACCATATCCATCTCAAGCCGCTGGACTTTCCGCAACCGATGTTCGGGCTTGCCGTGGAACCGGCGCACAAGGGCCAGGAACAGAAGCTCGCCACCTCGCTGCACAAGCTCAGCGAGGAAGATCCGTGTTTCCGTTTCGAGCACAACAAGGAATTGAACGAATCGGTTGTGCGCGGACTGTCCGACCTGCACCTGAAACTCATGCTCGAGCGCATGAAGCAGCGCTACGAGGTCGAGGTAAAGACGCGTCCACCCAGGATCGCCTATCGCGAGACCGTGGGAGGACGAGCCGAGGGCCACCATCGACACAAGAAGCAGACCGGCGGCGCCGGCCAGTTCGGCGAAGTCTTCCTGCGCGTCGAGCCGCTGCCGCGCGGCGCGGGCTTCGAGTTCGCCGACGAGGTCAAGGGCGGCACGATCCCGAACCAGTTCATCCCGGCGGTGGAAAAAGGCGTGCGCCAGGTGCTCGAACACGGCGCGATCGCCGGCTACCAGATGCAGGACGTGAAAGTCGTGGTCTACGACGGCAAGTACCATCCGGTCGATTCCAAGGAAGTCGCCTTCGTCAGCGCCGGCAAGAAGGCGTTCCTGGAAGCGATCGCCAAGGCCAAGCCGCAGGTGCTCGAACCCATCGTCAATCTCGATGTGTTCGTGCCCGATGCCTACATGGGCGACGTCACCGGCGGCCTTGCCGGCAAGCGCGCGCGCATCAGCGGCACCGATTCACTGCGCGGCGGCGAAATCGTGATCAAGGCGCAAGTCCCGTTGGCGGAAGTCACCGATTACCAGACCGAGCTAAAGGCGATGACCGGCGGCAAGGGCCGTTACGCCATCGAGTTCAGCCACTACGATGCGGTGCCGGCGCAGGTGCAGAAGCAATTGGCGGAGGCTTACAAACCGAAAATCGAAGAAGAATGATGTCAGCGAAGTCTTAGTCGCGTCGTACCAACCAATCGAAGGGGAGAAACGTCATGGTGTCACTCGCGCAATTGTGGCTGCCGATCCTGCTGTCCGGCGTGTTCGTGTTCATCGCCAGCAGCATCCTGCACAT
This sequence comes from Lysobacterales bacterium PRO7, assembly GCA_021404785.1. Taxonomy (GTDB): domain Bacteria; phylum Pseudomonadota; class Gammaproteobacteria; order Xanthomonadales; family Rhodanobacteraceae; genus Rudaea. The sequence goes on along the minus strand of QWHH01000016.1, from coordinate 16,791 downwards.
GCTGCTCAAATTCTGGCACATGCCCGATTACCATGGCTTTGCCAATGAGGACGAGGTCCGCGCGGCCGTGCGCAAGGGCAATCCGGCGCCGGGCATGTACATGCTGCCGTGGTGCAAGATGGAGGAGATGAAACAGCCCGCGGCGCAGGCCAGGTTCACGGAAGGCCCGGTCGGCTTCATCATCCTGCGCGCAAGCGGCATGCCGAACATGGGCAAGTCGCTCGGACTGTGGTTCGTGTTCTGCCTGATCATCGCGTTGTTCGCCGGATACATCGGCATCCATGCCTTGCCATCCGGCGCACCCTATTTGCACACCTTCCAGATCGTCGGCACGGCAGCGTTCATGGGTTTCAGTCTCGGCTCATTGCCCATGGGTATCTGGTGGGGCCAGCCGTGGGGCGCGGTGGCCAAGGACATGATCGACGGGCTGATCTACGCGCTGATCACGGCCGGTACGTTCGGCTGGTTATGGCCGCACTGACTCAGGCGTGCAACGTCGCACAACCGCGCTTGCGCACGATCAGCATCGCCAGCTCCAGGGACTGTTCGTAGTTCAGGCGCGGATCGACCGTGGATTTGTAAGCACGGACGAGATCGGATTCGGCCAGGTCGCGCGCGCCGCCGAGGCATTCGGTGACGTTCTCACCGGTCAGTTCCAGATGCACGCCACCCAGACGTGTACCCTGCGCGGCGTGGATGTCGAACGCGGCATCGAGTTCGGCGCGGATGTTTGCGAACCGCCGCGTCTTGACGCCGTTCGTCAGCGCCTCGGTGTTGCCGTGCATGGGATCGCAGCACCATAACACGCGCCGTCCTTGGGCCTTGACGGCTTGCAGCAACGGCGGCAACGCGGCTTCAATGCCGGCCGCACCCATGCGATGGATCAGGGTGATGCGGCCCGGCTCGTTGTCCGGATCGAGCGCGTCGAGCGTGCGCAGCAGCGCATCGGGCGTCACGCCGGGGCCGACCTTGAGTCCGAGCGGATTGCGGATGCCACGGCAATATTCGACATGCGCGCCGTCGAGTTGCGCGGTGCGCATGCCGACCCACGGGAAATGCGTGGACAGGTTGAACCAACCCCACTGACGCGGCACTTGTCGCGTCTGCGCCTGTTCGTAATGCAGCAGCAATGCCTCGTGCGAAGTATAGAAATCCACTTTGCCGAAGCTGCCAATCTGACCGGCCAGGGTTTCCATGAAACGCACCGAATCGCCGATCGCCTCGACCATGCGCCGGTATTCGTCCTGCAACGGCGAATGCTCGACCCAGGCCAGGTCCCAGTATTCCGGGTGATGCAGATCGGCGAAGCCGCCGTCGATCAGGGCGCGGGTGAAATTCATGGTCAGCGCGGATTTCGAATGCGCTTCGATGAGACGCCGTGGATCGGGGCGCCGCGCGTCGGCGGTGAATTCCGGCGCATTGACGATATCGCCGCGGTAGCAAGGCAGGGTTTCGCCAGCGCGGGTTTCAGTGTCGGTCGAACGCGGTTTGGCGTACTGGCCGGCGAAACGGCCGATGCGCACTACCGGCAGCTTGAGCCCGTGCACCAGCACCAGGCTCATCTGCAACAGAACCTTCAAGCGGTTGGAGATGATGGGCGACGTGCAGTCCGCAAAACTTTCGGCGCAATCGCCACCCTGCAGCAGGAAGCAACGGCCCTCGGCGGCGTCAGCCAGCTTGCGTTTGAGCGCGAGGACTTCCCACGAAGTCACCAGCGGCGGCAGTGCATGCAACTGCTTGAGTGCGGCGGCAAGCGCATCGGCGTCCGGATACGATGGCTGCTGCACCGCCGGCTTGCGTTGCCACGAATCCGGCGCCCAGTCACAGGGTTCGCGGACGGCGGTCAGGTTGCGCGGGTCGGCTTGCATCGGCATCGTTCATGCTGCGCTGCGGCATTCCATCATGCCACAGCGGTGCCGGCTTGCAAGCGCAGGGGCGTCAATTGCGCCGACGGAATCCCGCCCACACCGCGCCCGCGCCGAGCACGACGTAACTGACAAGCGTCCAGAATGGCATGGCCAGACCGAGGAACGTCCAGTTGACCTGGCCGCAATCGGCGTGGCCGGTAAAGGCATGCTCGATCGTCTTTGACCACGCGTACTTGAGCGAATAATTCTCGACCATGTAATTCCAGCCCGGCGTGCAGCCGGCCATCGGATCCGGGCCCACGTGCTGCACCCACATGTGGTAGATCGCGATACCCGCGCCCACCGCCGCCGCAAGCAGCACAAACAGGCCATAGCCCCGGCGCCCGGTTGCGCGCGGGCCGTGGATGGCGCCGGCGAGAAAGACGAGGCCCATGGCGATGAACGCCAGGCGCTGGAAAATGCACAGCGGACACGGCTCAATGCCGAGCTGGAATTGCACGAAATACGCATAGGCGAGCAATGCAATGCAGGCAATGAATCCGGCGAAGTATTGCGCGCGGAACGGCCAGCGGAACGGATTAAACATGCGATACCCCATCTCGGACGGTGCAGCTCAGACAGCGCGCAAGCGCCTGCGTTCCAAAAACAAAGGCCCCGGCAGTCGCCCGCCGAGGCCTGGTGTTCGGTTCTGCGAGGCGGATTACTCCGTCGCTTCGGTTTCGAGCTTCGGACGATCCACCAGTTCGACATAGGCCATCGGCGCATTGTCGCCGTCACGCATGCCGCACTTGAGGATGCGCAGGTAACCGCCCTTGCGTTCGCGGTAACGCGGACCGAGTTCGACGAACAGCTTGCCAACCGCGACCTTGTCGCGCAGGCGCGCAAACGCGAGGCGGCGGTTGGCAACGGAATCGGCCTTGGCCAGCGTGATCAGCGGCTCGGCGACGCGGCGCAATTCCTTGGCTTTTGGCAGGGTGGTGCGGATCAGTTCGTGCTTGATCAGCGACGCCGCCATGTTCTTGAACATGGCTTCACGGTGGCTCGATGTGCGGCTCAAGGCACGCCCGGATTTCATGTGACGCATAGGTAATTCCTTTGTATAACTTTATAATTGTAGCGTTTTCCGGACAATTCCGGAAAACGTGAACTTTCAGTTCGCGAGGACAGTGCCCTCGTTAGTTGCCTTTGCGATCATCCATGATCGCGAGGATCAAAAAGCGGGCATCCTGCCTGCACTTTTCAACAAGACGATCAATTCATCTGCATGCCGGAAGACAGCCCTGTCGGCGGCCAGTTTTCCAGCTTCGTGCCGAGCGACAAGCCACGCGCGCCGAGTACGTCCTTGATCTCGGTGAGCGACTTCTTGCCCAGGTTCGGGGTCTTGAGCAATTCGACCTCGGTGCGCTGCACCAGGTCGCCGATGTAATAGATGCTCTCGGCCTTCAGGCAATTCGCCGAACGCACGGTCAGTTCGAGATCGTCGATCGGGCGCAGCAGCACCGGATCCACGCCAGACTTCTCGGCTTTCGCATCGGTGGTTTCGCGACGGCTGAAATCGCCGAACACGGTCAGCTGATCCATAAGAATTTCGGCAGACTTGCGCACCGCTTCCTCGGCGTCGATCGTGCCGTTCGTCTCAATGTCGAGAATGAGCTTGTCCAGGTCGGTGCGCTGTTCGACGCGCGCACTGTCTACTTCATACGCCACGCGGCGCACCGGGCAGAACGACGCGTCAAGCTGCAGGCGGCCGATCGGACGCGATTCCTCGTCCGGACGACGACGAGCGGTGGCCGGCACGTAACCGACGCCACGCGCGATCTTGATGCGCATGTTCAGCGCGATGTCCTTGGTCAGGTGGCACAGCACGTGATCCGGGTTCAGGATCTCGACGTTGTGATCGACCTTGATGTCGCCGGCGGTAACCACGCCCTTGCCCTTCTTCGACAAGGTGACAGTGGTCTCGTCAAGGTTGTGCAGGCGGATCGCGACATCCTTGAAGTTGAGCAGGACTTCGATCACGTCCTCCTGCAAGCCTTCAAGCGTCGTGTATTCGTGCAACACGCCGTCGATTTCGACTTCGATGACCGCGGCGCCGGGTATCGACGACAGCAGTACGCGCCGCAGCGCATTGCCGAGGGTATGGCCGAAACCACGCTCGAGCGGCTCGACGACGACGCGGGCGCGATTGGCGCCGGTACGTTCGACATTCAGGCCGCGCGGACGCAGGATGGTAGTAGGCGACTGTGCCATGGACTACGCTCTCCAAAGTTGTGTGATGAGGTGCAAGGCCGGGCATCCTGCCACGGTTTTTTTCGCCACCGGTCGCGGTCGGGCCGCGCCACGATTGACGCGCCGGCAAAATCCCTGCCGGCGCAGCGGAACGATTACTTCGAATACAACTCGACGATCAGGCTTTCGTTGATGTCGCTGGGTAGATCCGAGCGCTCCGGCAACGCTTTCAGCGTGCCGACGAACTTTTTCGCGTCGACTTCGATCCAGCTCGGCGCCAGATCCATCTGTTGCGAAAGGTTCAGCGCTTCGGTGACGCGCAACTGGCCGCGTGATTTCTCGGCGATGACGATCTGGTCGCCAGCCTTGACCTGGTACGACGGCAGGTTGACCTTCTTGCCGTTGACCTCGATCGCCTTGTGCGAGACCAGCTGGCGCGCCTGCGCGCGCGTGACCGCGAAGCCCATGCGATAGACGATGTTGTCCAGGCGCCCTTCGAGCATGCGCAACAGGTTCTCGCCGGTGTTGCCCTTCAGGCGCGACGCCTTGACGTAGTAATTGCCAAACTGGCGTTCGAGCAGACCGTAGATGCGCTTGACCTTCTGCTTCTCGCGCAACTGCACGGCGTAATCGGACAGGCGTCCTTTCTTGCCGGCGGCGGCGCCATGCTGGCCAGGTTTCTGCAGCTTCTCGAATTTCTTGCACTTGGATTCGATCGCGCGCGCCGGGCTCTTCAGGGACAGGTCGGCGCCTTCGCGGCAGGACAGCTTGAGTTTGGGACCAATATAACGAGCCATGTTCTCTTTCCAGAAGTCCGGCCACGGATGGCCGGTTTGTGATTCAAGCGATCAGGACGATTGCAAAAATTAGACTCTACGACGCTTCGGCGGACGGCAGCCGTTGTGCGGAATCGGCGTGACGTCGATGATGTTGGTGACCTTGATGCCCAGCGCGTTCAACGAACGCACGGCCGATTCGCGGCCCGGGCCCGGACCCTTGATGCGAACTTCCACGGTCTTGACGCCGTATTCGGCGGCCACGCGCCCGGCTTTCTCGGCCGCGACCTGAGCCGCGAACGGGGTGGACTTGCGCGAACCGCGGAACCCCGCGCCGCCGGCAGTCGCCCACGACAGCGCGTTGCCCTGGCGATCGGTGATCGTCACGACGGTGTTGTTGAACGAAGCCTGCACATGCACGACGCCGTCAGTGACGACGCGCTTGGCCTTCTTCTTGGTCTTTACGGCAGCGACCGGTTTATTCATGAGTTCGGATTTCCGAAAATGTGGAGCTTAGGTGATCTGCCGGGATGCACCTCGCGTTCCGGCAAAATAAATACGTCAGTTCTTCTTGATCGCGCGGCGCGGACCCTTGCGGGTGCGTGCGTTCGTGCGCGTGCGCTGGCCGCGCACCGGCAGGCCGCGGCGATGACGCAGGCCGCGATAGGTGCCAAGGTCGATCAGGCGCTTGATCGCCATGCCGTTCTCGCGGCGCAGGTCGCCCTCGACCGTGTACTTGGCGACTTCAGTGCGCAGCTTTTCAATCTGGCCTTCGGTCAGCTCCTTGATCTTGGTCGCGGGATCGACTCCCGCCGCCACGCACACGTGCCTGGATCGAGCACGCCCGATGCCGAAAATGCTCTGCAAGCCGATCACGACATGCTTCTGCACCGGCAAATTGACACCCGCAATACGCGCCATCTTGTTGTCTCCGAAAGCGGCTTCCGCGCAAAAATGCGCAGTGAACCGTGAATTATAACCTTATTTGCAACGTTATCAAAGCGTCCAGCAACCCGGGCGGCCTCAGCGACCGCCACCTCGGCCATACCCCTTGAGGTTGGCCTTCTTGAGCAGGCTTTCGTACTGATGCGACACCAGGTGCGCCTGAACCTGGGCGGTGAAATCCATAACCACCACGACCACGATCAGAAGCGAGGTCCCGCCGAAATAGAACGGGACATGCCAGTTCTGCTGCAACAGGGTCGGAATCAGGCACACTGCGACGAGGTAGATCGCGCCAGCGCCAGTCAACCGGGTCAACACGCCGTCGATGTACTCGGCGGTGGCGCGGCCCGGGCGGATGCCTGGCACCAGGGCGCCGGACTTCTTCAGATTGTCCGCCGTCTCGTTCGAGTTGAACACCAATGCGGTATAGAAGAACGCGAAGATGATGATCATCGCGCCGTACAGGATTTCATACAGCGGCTCACCCGGATTCAGCGCCGCGGTGATCTGCTGCAGCCAGCGGATGTCCGCGCCGTTGGAAAACCACGACGAGGCGGTGGCCGGGAACAGGATCAGCGACGAGGCGAAGATCGGCGGGATCACGCCCGACATGTTGATCTTCAGCGGCAGGTGCGAACTCTGGTTCATGTAGGCGCGCGAACCGCCCTGGCGGCGTGCGTAGTTCACCGTAATGCGGCGTTGGCCGCGCTCCATGAACACGACGAATGCGGTGACCGCGAGCACAAGCACGAGAATGACCAACACGCGCATCGGGCTGATTTCACCCTGCTGCGACATTTCCAGCGTGCGCGTGACCGCGCTCGGCAGGCCGGCGACGATGCCGGCGAAGATCAACAGCGAGATGCCGTTGCCGATGCCGCGCTCGGTGATCTGCTCACCCAGCCACATCAGGAACATGGTGCCGGCGGTGAGGCCTACCATCGCGGTGAAGATGAAACTTGGGCCCGGCGCATAAACCACGCCAGCCTGGTGCTGCAACATGGTGGCGATGCCAAATGCCTGGAATGCAGCCAGACCGATCGTGCCGAAGCGGGTGTACTGGGTGAGCTTGCGCCGGCCGGACTCGCCTTCCTTGCGCATCGCCGCCCAGCTCGGAATGACCGAGCCGAACATCTGCACGATGATCGATGCAGAAATATAGGGCACGACGCCGAGGGCAAACAGCGAGAAGCGCGCCAGAGCGCCACCGGAGAACATGTTGAACATGTCCACCAGGCCGCCACCTTGTCCTTCGATCAGCTTCGTCATGGCGTCCGAGTTGACGCCCGGAACCGGAATGAACGAACCGAGTCGAAACACGAACAGCGCGCCAATCACGAACAGGATGCGCTGCTTGAGCTCGGTCAGCTTGCCAAGATTGCCAAGCAAACCGCCGGAGGACGACTGGGTAGGCGTTGCCACTGATTACTCCACGCTGCCGCCGGCGGCAATGATCGCCGCCTTGGCGCCGGCGGTGGCGGCCACGCCCTTGAGCTTGACCGCGCGCTTGATCTCGCCCTTCTTGACGACCTTGGCGCGGATCGCGCGCGTGTCGATGAGACCGGCCGTCTTCAGTGCGGCGAAATCAATCGCATCGCCCTTGATCGAATCGAGCTTGTACAGCAGCACTGCGGACGTATCGCGCGCGAGCTTCGAGCGGAAGCCGACTTTCGGCAGACGGCGCTGCATCGGCATCTGGCCGCCCTCGAATCCCGGCTTGACCTTGCCCTTGCCGGTACGCGCGAACTGGCCCTTGTGGCCGCGACCTGCGGTCTTGCCAAGACCCGAGCCCATGCCGCGACCCACGCGCACGCGTACCTTACGCGATCCCTTGGCCGGTTTGAGTGTATTCAGACGCATGATGCGAACTCCAGATTTTTTGCGCTTACGCGGATTCTTCGATGCGGACGAGGTAGTTGATCTTCGCGACCAGGCCACGTACTTGCGGCGAGTCCTTCAACTCGCGCACATCATTGAGCTTGTTCAGCCCCAGCGCCTTGACGCTGAGCCGGTGATTCCACTGGCAACTGTTCATGCTCTTGTACAAGCGCACGCGGATCGTGCCCGCCGCCTTCGTTGCGGCTTTGCTTGAAGATTTAGCCTTGGCCATAACCACCCACCTCGTTCACTTTCTTGCCGCGCTTGGCCGCAATGCGTTCCGGCGTCGCCATCAACTGCAAGCCCTTGATCGTGGCGCGCACCAGGTTGATCGGATTGCGCGAACCGACCGCCTTGGCCAGCACGTTTTTCACCCCGACCACTTCGAGCACGGCGCGCATCGCACCGCCGGCGATCACGCCGGTACCCTCGGAGGCCGGCTGCATGTACACACGCGCGGCGCCATGATTGGCCTTGACTGCATGCCACAGCGTGCCATTGTTGAGCTTGATGTGGGCCATGCCGCGGCGTGCGCGTTCCATTGCCTTGGAAATTGCGACCGGCACTTCACGCGCCTTGCCATAACCAAAACCGACGCGACCTTCGCCGTCGCCGACCACGGTCAGCGCGGTGAAGCTCATCTGCCGACCGCCCTTGACCGTCTTGGCCACGCGGTTGACGGCGATGAGTTTTTCCAGCATGCCGTCGCTGTTTTCACGTTCGTTGTTGTTTGCCATCTGTTTTCACCTCATGCCGCCGCATGCGCGGAGGACTTTTGCTTGCGGCATTGCCGCTTGTAGTTGTGGGTACTGCGGTAAATCAGAATTTCAAACCGGCTTCGCGCGCGGCATCCGCCAAAGCGGCGATGCGGCCGTGGTAACGGAAACCGGAGCGGTCGAATGCCACCGCTTCCACGCCAGCGGCCTTGGCCTTCTGCGCAATCGCTTTGCCCACCGCCGCGGCGGCGTCCTTGTTCTTGGTGCCCTTCAGGCCCTTTGCAAGGTCCTTCTGCACGGTCGAAGCCGCTGCCAGCACCTTGTCGCCTTCGGCCGAGATGACCTGGGCGTAGATATGCTGGTCGGTGCGGTGCACGGTCAGGCGCGGCACGCCGAGCTTGCGGATGTGGACGCGCGTGGTTTTCGCGCGGCGCAGTCGGGCAATGTTCTTCTCACTCATTTCATTTACTCCAGAAACTGAAAGCATCTATTGAAAGTGCAGCCAGGGATGGCTGCTGCTTCGCGCAGGGACTGCGCACTATGCCTTCTTGGCTTCCTTCAGGCTGATGTGTTCACCCGAGTAACGTACGCCCTTGCCCTTGTAGGGCTCGGGCGGGCGGAACCCGCGGATCTTCGCGGCAACTTCGCCGACGCGCTGTTTGTCGGCGCCGGCAATCAGGATTTCGGTCTGGGTCGGCACGCTCAAGGTGATGCCTTCCGGCGCCTTGAACACGACCGGATGCGAAAAGCCCAGGGTCAGGTTCAGATCCTTGCCCTGCAATGCGGCGCGGTAACCCACGCCGACCAGTTCGAGCTTCTTCTGGTAACCCTCGCTCACGCCCTTGACCATGTTGGCCAGCAGCGCGCGCGTGGTGCCTGCGAACTTGGTTTCGGCGGTGCCGTCGGCGCAGGTGACATTGTCCTTGTCGATCGCGATCTGGACGCCGGCAATCGCCGCCATCTTCAGCGTGCCCTTCGGGCCCTTGACGGTGATCGCGTCCTTGGCCACGGTGCACTCGACACCCTTGGGCAGCGCAATCGGTTTTTTTGCTACACGAGACATAGGAATTTCCTCAAGCAACCGTGCCGATGACTTCGCCGCCGACACCCTTCGCGCGCGCCTGGGCGTCGCTCATGATGCCGTCGGGCGTCGAGATGATGGCGATGCCGAGGCCAGCCATCACTTTCGGCAACTTGTCTTTGCCGCGGTACACGCGCAAACCCGAGCGGCTGACGCGCGCGAGCTTGTCGATCGCCGGCCGGCCCTCGAAATACTTCAGCGCGATTTCAAGCACCGACTTGGCGCCGTCGCGGCTGACCTGGAAGTCGCGCACATAACCTTCGTCCTTCAGCACCTTGACGATGGCGACCTTGACGTTGGAAGCCGGCATGCGCACCGTCGGCCGGGCCGTGGCCTGGGCGTTGCGGATGCGCGTAAACATGTCGGCGATGGGATCAGTCATGCTCATTGATTCGTTTCCTTGGCATCGATATCCGAAATGGATTTCGTTTGATTCTTCTCTTACCAGCTGGCCTTGCGCAGGCCCGGCACGTCGCCGCGCATGGTCGCTTCACGCAGTTTGTGGCGGCCCAGCGCAAACTTGCGGTAGACGCCGCGTGAACGGCCGGTCAGCTCGCAGCGGTTGCGCTGGCGCGTGGGACTCGCGTCACGCGGCAGCTTCTGCAGCTTGGTCTGCGCGGCCAGTTTTTCCTCGTACGAGGATTTCGGGCTCAGCACAATCGCCTTCAGCTCCTTGCGCTTGGCGGCGTGACGCTTCACCAGTTTGGCGCGTTTGACTTCGCGCTCGATCATGCAGGTTTTGGCCATTGCTATCGTCTCTTGTAAATCGGTTACAGCGAATCAGTTGCGGAAGGGGAAACCAAATGCCTCGAGCAGCGCCTTGGCTTCCGCGTCGTTCTTGGCCGTGGTCGTGACCGCGATGTCCATGCCGCGCATCGCGTCGACCTGGTCGAAATCGATTTCCGGGAAGATGATCTGTTCCTTGACGCCCATGTTGTAGTTGCCGCGACCGTCGAACGCGCGGCCGGACACGCCACGGAAGTCGCGTACGCGTGGCAGCGAGATGTTGATCAGGCGATCGAGGAATTCGTACATCTTGGCGCGGCGCAACGTTACCTTGCAGCCGATCGGCCAGCCGTCGCGGATCTTGAACGTCGCGATCGACTTGCGCGCCAGCGTCGCCACCGGCTTCTGGCCGGCGATCTTGGTCATGTCCGCGAGCGCGTTCTCGAGAATCTTCTTGTTGCCGGTGGCCTCGCCCACGCCCATATTGAGCGTGATCTTCGTCAGGCGCGGCACCTGCATCACGTTCTTGTAGCCGAAACGCTGCATCAGCTTCGGCACCACTTCGTCTTTGTAGAATTTTTCCAGGCGTACCATGATCGTGTCCTCAGGCGTCCACGACTTCGCCGCTGGCGCGATATACGCGCACCTTGCGGCCGTCGTCCAGGGTCTTGAAACCGACGCGCTCACCCTTGCCCGAGGCCGGGTTGAACAGCATCACGTTCGACAGGTTGATGGAAGCCTCGCGCTCGACGATGCCGCCGGGCTGGTTGGCCTGCGGATTCGGCTTGGTGTGGCGCTTGACCAGGTTGATGTTCTGCACGAACACGCGGTCAGCCGCGACGCGCAGAACTTCGCCCTTCTGGCCCTTGTATTTGCCGGTGGTCACGATGACTTGATCACCTTTGCGGATACGATTCATGGCATGGGTTCCAAATAAAATACTTACAGCACTTCGGGCGCGAGCGAGACAATCTTCATGAAGCGCTCGCTGCGCAGCTCGCGCGTGACCGGCCCGAAAATGCGGGTACCGATCGGCTCGAGCTTGTTGTTCAGCAAGACGGCGGCATTGCCGTCGAAGCGGATCAGGGATCCGTCCGCGCGTCGCACGCCCTTGCGGGTGCGCACCACGACGGCGTCGTAGACCTCGCCTTTCTTGACCTTGCCACGCGGAATCGCGTCGCGGATCGAGACCTTGATGACGTCGCCGATGCCGGCGTAACGGCGCTTGGAGCCACCGAGCACCTTGATGCACATCAGTTCCTTGGCGCCGCTGTTGTCGGCCGCGGCCAGCGTGGATTGCATCTGGATCATGGGATTCTCCTGGCCTCGTCCTTAACCCGCCGCGTGCGCGACGACTTCCACGACGCGCCAGTTCTTGGTCTTGGACAGCGGGCGGCATTCGACGATGCGCACGGTGTCGCCTTCCTTGCACTGGCCGTTCTCGTCATGCGCATGCACCTTGGTGGAGCGGCGCACGATCTTGCCGTACAGCGGATGCTGCACCTGGCGTTCGAGCAGCACGGTGACGGTCTTGTGCATCTTGTTGCTGACGACGCGACCTTCGATCGTGCGCTGGGTCTTGTTCTGTTCGCTCATGATTATTTCCCGGCCGCCGGTTTTGCGGTCAACAGCGTCTTGATCTGCGCGATCTCGCGGCGTACGCGCTTGAAATGGTGCGTCTGCGCCTGATTGCCCGCGCCCTTTTGCATGCGCAGGTTGAATTGTTCGCGGCGCAGTTCGAGCAACTGCTCGTTGAGGTCCTGCGCGGATTGCTTGCGAAGCTCTTTGAGTTCCATCACAGCACCGTACGATTCACGAATGAGGTTTGCACCGACAGCTTGGCCGCGGCCAGGCGAAATGCCTCGCGCGCCTCGGCTTCGGTCACGCCCTCGATTTCATAGAGCATGCGACCGGGCTGCACGACGGCGACCCAGAACTCGACATTGCCCTTGCCGTTGCCCATGCGGACTTCGATGGGCTTCTTGCTGATCGGCTTGTCCGGATAGACGCGAATCCACAGCTTGCCGCCGCGCTTGACGAAGCGCGTCACGCAACGGCGCGCAGCTTCGATCTGGCGCGCGGTCAGATGACCGTGGGTGGTCGCCTTCAGGCCGTACTCGCCGAAGCTGACCTTGTTGGCCACGAAGCTCAGGCCGCGATTGCGCTGCTTCTGGACTTTGCGGAATTTTGTGCGTTTGGGTTGCAGCATGGCTTAGTTCCTTGCTTCACGGCCAGCGCGGGGCTCGCGGTGCTCGCGCTGATCCCGATCGGTCCGATCGCGACGTTCGCGCGAAGGCGGCGCCGACTCGCGGGCTTCTTCTTTGGTTTCCTGGCTGGCGGCGTGCAGGTCGAACACCTCGCCCTTGTACACCCATACCTTGACGCCAATGATTCCGTAGGTCGTCTTGGCCTGAGCGAAGCCGTAATCGATGTCCGCGCGCAGGGTATGCAGCGGCACGCGGCCTTCGCGGTACCACTCCGAACGCGCGATCTCGGCACCGTTCAGGCGGCCACCGACGTTGACCTTGATGCCGAGCGCGCCCAGGCGCATCGCATTGCCCACTGCGCGCTTCATCGCGCGGCGGAACATGATGCGGCGCTCGAGCTGCTGGGCGATGGATTCGGCGACCAGTTGCGCGTCGAGTTCGGGCTTGCGCACTTCGCTGACGTTGATGTGCGCCGGGACGCCCATCATCTTGGTCACTTCAAGGCGCAGCTTCTCGATGTCCTCGCCCTTCTTGCCGATCACCACGCCCGGACGCGCCGTGTGGATGGTGATGCGCGCGGTCTTGGCCGGACGCTCGATCTGGATGCGCGATACGCCGGCCTGGGCCAGCTTGGCGTGCAGCAGTTCGCGCACCTTCAGGTCGGCGGCCAGGTACTGCGCGTATTCGCGCTTGGTCGCAAACCACTTCGAGTTCCAGTCCTTGGAAATGCCAAGGCGGATGCCGGTTGGATGAACTTTATGACCCATCGTGATTTCCTTAAGAGCCCACGACCACGGTGATGTGGCTGGTACGCTTGATGATTTGCGAGCCACGGCCCTTGGCGCGTGCGTGCATGCGCTTCAGGCGCGGACCTTCGTCGACCATGATCGTGGCGACTTTCAGTTCGTCCACGTCGGCGCCGAGGTTGTTCTCGGCATTGGCGACCGCCGACAGCAGCACCTTCTTGACCAGGTGCGCGGCCTTCTTGTCGCTGAACTTGAGCAGGTCGGCGGCGCGTCCGACCGGCAGACCGCGCACCTGATCGGCGACCAGGCGGGCTTTCTGCGGCGAGATACGCACGCCACGCAGGATCGCTTTGGCCTGCTGTGCGTTTTCGGTGGCTTTGGCTTGCATCGTATTCACCTGTTACTTCTTTTCCTCGGCGGCTTTCTTGTCCGCCGAGTGGCCCTTGAAGGTGCGCGTGGCGGCGAATTCGCCGAGTTTGTGTCCGACCATGTTCTCGTTGACCAGAACCGGAACGTGCGCCTTGCCGTTGTGCACGGCGATCGTCAGGCCCACCATTTCCGGCAGGATCATCGAACGGCGCGACCAGGTCTTGATCGGCTTCTTGCTGTTGCTGGACGCCGCGGCCTCGACCTTCTTGAGCAGGTGCAGGTCGATGAACGGGCCCTTTTTCAATGAACGTGCCATATTAGTTTCCTAAATTTGATGTCGCGTCGAGACGCGACATCAGCCTCTCCGGTCGCGCACGATGAACTGGGTGGTGCGCTTGTTCTTGCGCGTCTTGTAACCCTTGGACGGCTGGCCCCACGGCGACACCGGATGCGGGTTGCCTTGTCCGGCGCGACCCTCGCCACCGCCGTGCGGATGGTCGACCGGGTTCATCGCCGCGCCACGAACGGTCGGGCGGATGCCGCGCCAGCGCTTCGCGCCGGCCTTGCCGAGCTTGCGCAGGTTATGTTCGGAATTGCCGACTTCGCCGATGGTAGCGCGGCAGTCGGCCGGCACCTTGCGCATTTCGCCCGAACGCAGGCGCAGCGTGGCATAACCGCCCTCGCGCGCGACCAGCTGCACCGACGCGCCGGCACTGCGCGCCATCTGCGCGCCCTTGCCGGGCTTCATCTCGATGCAATGAATCGTGGAACCGATCGGAATATTGCGCAGCGGCAGCGTGTTGCCCGCCTTGATCGGCGCGTCGCGTCCGGCCATGAGCTGGTCGCCGATCGCCACGCCCTTCGGCGCGATGATGTAACGGCGCTCGCCATCGACGTAGCACAACAACGCGATATGCGCGGTGCGGTTCGGGTCGTACTCCAGACGCTCGACGCGGCAGGCGATGCCTTCCTTGTCACGCTTGAAGTCGATGATGCGGTAGTTCTGCTTGGAACCGCCGCCCTTGTGCCGGGTGGTGATGCGGCCGTAGTGGTTGCGTCCACCGGTCTTGGCCTGGGCCTCGGTCAGCGGTGCATACGGATCGCCCTTGTACAATCCCGGCGTCGACACGCGCACCATGGCGCGGCGTCCGGCGGAAGTGGGCTTGACTGTAATCAGTGCCATGGTCTTGATTTCCCGATGGGTACGGCGCTTACGGTTTTGCCGTCACGTCGATGGTCTGGCCTTCGGAAAGGCGGACATACGCCTTGCGCCAGCCCTTGCGGGCGCCGACGCGAGAACGGAACGACTTGGTCTTGCTGTGGACATTCACGAGGTTGACCGCAACGACCTTGACGTTGAACATCGCCTCGACCGCGGCCTTGACGTTCGCCTTGTCGGCATCGCCAGCCACTTCGAACACGTACTGGTTGTGCTCGCCCAGGCGCGCGGTTTTTTCCGAAATGTGCGGCGCGCGAATCACGCCGAACAGCTTTTCGTTCTTGACTTGGTCGTTCATGCCAGCCACTCCTCGATCTTCTTGACCGAATCGACGGTCATGACGACGTTGTGCGCGTCGACCAGACTGACCGGATCCATCGCGGCGACATCGACCACCGCGACATGCGGCAGGTTGCGCGCGGACAGGAACAGGTTCTGGTCGACGTTTTCGGTAACGATCAAGGTGCGGCCGGTGAAGTCCTTGAGCTTGGCGCTCAGGCCCTTGGTGCTGGCCTTGTCCATGCCGAATGCCTCGACCACCTGCAAGCGGCCTTGGCGGTTGAGTTCGGACAGGATCGTCTGGATCGCGCCGCGGTACATCTTCTTGTTGACCTTCTGCGCGAAGCTGCGCGGGCGTGCGGCAAACGTGCGACCGCCGCCGACGAAGATCGGAGCGCGGTAGTCGCCGTGACGTGCACCGCCGCCCTTCTGCTTCTTGAACTTCTTGGTCGTGCCGGACAGGTCCGAACGCGACTTCTGCGCCTTGGTGCCGGCGCGGCCCGCGTTGCGGTAGGCGACGACGACCTGGTGCACCAGGCCTTCTGAGAATTCACGACCGAAGATCGCGTCGGAAACCGACAGACCCTTCTTCGCGCCGACGATTTGCAATTCCATGATGTTGCTCCTTACGCCTTGGACGCCGGGCTGATCACGACGTTGCCACCCGGCGCGCCGGGCACGGAGCCCTTGATCGCGATCAGGTGACGCTCGGCGTCGATCTGCACGACTTCCAGATTCATCATCGACTGACGCGTCGCGCCCATGTGGCCCGACATCTTCTTGCCCGGGAACACGCGGCCCGGCGTCTGGCGCTGGCCGATCGAGCCCGGCGCGCGGTGCGACAGCGAGTTGCCGTGCGTCGCATCGCCCATGGTGAAGTTCCAGCGCTTGATCGTGCCCTGGAAGCCCTTGCCCTTGCTGACGCCGGCGACGTCGACGATCTGGCCAGCCTTGAACACTTCGTCGGCCTTGATTTCGCCGCCAACCTGGTACTTGCCCAGATCCTTGGCGTCGACGCGGAACTCCCACAGGCCACGACCCGCCTCGACCTTGGCCTTGGCGTAGTGACCGGCAAGCGGCTTGCGCACCAGCGCGGCGCGCTTGGCACCCGTGGTGACCTGCACCGCGCTGTAACCGTCCGTCTCGACCGTCTTCACCTGGGTGATGCGGTTCGGCGTCGCTTCGATCAGCGTGACCGGAATCGATTCACCGGCTTCGGTGAAGATTCGCGACATGCCGCATTTTTTTCCAACCAATCCGATGCTCATGATCGTCGTCTCAATACAACTTGATTTGCACGTCCACGCCGGCGGCGAGGTCGAGCTTCATCAGTGCGTCCACGGTCTTGTCGTTGGGATCGACAATGTCGAGGACGCGCTTGTGGGTGCGCGTTTCGTACTGGTCGCGCGCGTCCTTGTCGGCGTGCGGCGAAGTCAGGATCGTGTAGCGCTCGATCTTGGTCGGCAGCGGAATCGGACCGCGCACTTGCGCGCCGGTACGCTTCGCCGTCTCGACGATCTCGCTCGCGGAACGATCGATCAAACGATGATCGAACGCCTTGAGCCGAATCCGAATCTTCTGGTCCGCCATTGCCGTATTCCTCAAAGAACGTTTTGAAACGGCGCGCCGTTTTCCGGCGCGCCAACTTGGTTACTTATTTAATGATCTTCGCCACCACGCCGGCGCCGACGGTGCGGCCGCCTTCGCGGATCGCGAAACGCAGGCCTTCTTCCATCGCGATCGGGTGGATCA
>QWHH01000015.1 GCA_021404785.1 Lysobacterales bacterium PRO7 | reverse complement strand
CGGTCAACACCAGCACGTCGGCCTGCGCGAGCACGGCGGCAAAGTCGTCGAGCAGGTCGCGCGTACGCGTGTAGCGATGCGGCTGGAAGGCGACGACCAGGCGCCGGTCCGGCCAGCCCCCGCGCGCGGCAGCGAACACGGCAGCCAGTTCGCGCGGATGGTGGCCGTAGTCGTCCACCAGCAGTGCCTTGCCACTGTCGACAGCGACCTCGCCACGATTCTGGAAGCGCCGGCCCACGCCCTGGAATTTTTCCAGTGCACGCGCAATCGTCGGCGCATCGATGCCGAGCTGCCAGCCGACCGCTGCGGCGGCCAGCGCGTTGCGCACGTTGTGCAACCCGGGCAAGTTCAATTCCACCGCCTGCGTGGATTCATCTGGCAAACGCAGGTTGAAATGCATGCGTGCACCGTTTTGGCGAACACTGCCTGCGCGCACGTCGGCGTCAGTGTCGATGGCGTAGGTAAGCGTGCGCCGCGCCGTGTCGCGAGCCAGTTCCGCCACATTGGCGTCATCCGCGCACAGCACGGCCACGCCGTAGAAGGGCAGGCGGTGCAGGAAATCGGCGAATGCCTTCTTCACGCGCTCGAAATCGCCGCCATAGTTTTCCAGGTGATCGGCGTCGATGTTGGTGACGATGGCAACCACTGGATTGAGCAGCAGGAACGAACCGTCGGATTCGTCCGCCTCGGCAACGAGGAACTCGCCGCTGCCCAGGCGCGCGTTCGCGCCGGCGGCAAGGAGCTGGCCGCCGATCACGAACGTGGGATCCAGTCCGGCTTCGGCGAGCACGCTCGCCACCAGACTCGTCGTCGTGGTCTTGCCGTGGGTGCCGGCGACCGCGATGCCGCGACGGAAGCGCATCAGCTCGCCGAGCATTTCCGCACGCGGCACCACCGGCATGCGCCGCGCATGCGCGGCAGCGAGTTCGGGGTTGTCCGCACGGATCGCGCTGGAAACGACCAGCACGTCGGCGTCGTCCACGTTCGCGGCAGCGTGTTCCTTGTGGATTCGTATACCCAATCCGGCGAGGCGGCGCGTGGCCGCCGAATCGCTGCGATCCGAACCGGAAACCGCATAGCCGAGGTTGTGCAGGACTTCGGCGATGCCGCTCATGCCGGCGCCGCCGATGCCGACGAAATGCACGCGCCGAAAGTCGGCCATGATGTCGGCATGCGCAGTCAGGCGGCGCGGCGTCATTTGCCCACCTCCAGGCAAACTTCGGCGATGCGCGCGGCTGCATTCGGCTTGGCCAGCGTGCGCGCGGCTTGCGCCATGGCAAGAAGCTGCGCGCGATCGCCGATGGACTCGAAAGCACGGCCCAGGCGGCTGGCGAAATCCGCGCCTTCGGCTACGAGTTTTGCACCGCCGGCGGCGACCATCGCCTGCGCATTCTTCGTCTGGTGATCGTCCACCGCGTGCGGAAACGGCACGAGGATCGACGGCGCTCCCGCGGCGGCGAGTTCGGCCAGGGTCAACGCGCCGGCACGGCAGATGACAAGGTCTGCCCAGGCATACGCGCTCGCCATGTCCTTCTCAAACGGCACGACTTCGGCGTCGATGCCTGCGGAAAGATAGGCATTGCGTGCCTTGTCGAAATGCGCCTCCCCGCACTGATGCCGCACTTCGACCGGAAGCTTCGTCCCGCGCCGGCGCAGCACTTCGGGCAGCGCGGAATTCAGGCTCTGCGCACCCTGGCTGCCGCCGAGCACGAGCAGCTTCAATGCGCCGCTGCGGCCGGCGTAACGCTGCGCGGGCGCGGTGATCCTTGCGATTGATTCGCGTACCGGATTGCCGACCCATTCCGCATTCGGGAAGACCGCGTCGAAGCCGGCCAGCACACGCGTGGCCTTCTTCGCGAGCAGGCGGTTGGTCTTGCCGGGGATGCGGTTCTGCTCGTGCACGACGAGCGGAACCTTCGCCAACCACGCGGCGATGCCGCCCGGCGCTGCCGCATAGCCGCCCAGGGCCAGCGCGCTGCGCGGAGCATGTTTCCTGATCAGTTTGCGCGCGGCCAGCACGGCGCCACCGAGCTTGAACGGCATCGCAAGCAGCGTAGCGATGCCCTTGCCGCGCACGCCGGAAATGTCGATCGTCTCCAGCGCGATGCCATGCTGCGGAACCAGGCGTATTTCCAAACCCTTCTTGCCGCCAAGCCAGATCACCGGCACCTTGCGGCGTTCCAGTTCATGGGCGACGGCGATGCCGGGAAAAATGTGGCCGCCGGTGCCGCCAGCCATGATCAGCACGGGTGCGTCCGCATTCATGTGCGCGCACCCCGCAACAAGGCTTCGGGTTTGACGATCTGCGCGTCTGCCGGCAGCGCCCGCGTGACTTCGAAACTCACGCGCAACAGCACGCCGATCGCGGCGCAGGTCATCAGCACACTGGATCCGCCCGAACTGATCAACGGCAGGGTCAGTCCCTTGGTCGGCAGCACGCCGAGATTCACGCCAATCGACACCAGCGCCTGAAAACCAAGCATCAGGCCGATGCCGAACGCGCAATAGCCGGCATAAAGCTGCCCACGATCGATTGCGCGCAGGCCAAGCGCCAGCGCGCGTCCGACCAAGATCGCGAACAGGCCGATGACGAGCACGATGCCGGCGAAACCGAGTTCCTCGGCGATCACGGCGAGGATGAAATCGGTGTGCGCCTCGGGCAGGTAGAAAAGTTTCTGCACGCTGGCGCCAAGACCGACGCCGAACCATTCGCCGCGGCCAACCGCGATCAGGGCCTGGGTGAGCTGGAAGCCATCGTTGAATGGATCCGCCCACGGATTCATGAACGAGGTCAGGCGCTTGACCCGGTAATCGCTGGTCATCGCCGCCCAGGCAATCGCGGGCATGGCCGGGATGGCGAGGTAAACCAGGTTGCTGATGCGCACCCCGCCAAGCCAGAGCATGCCCGCGCAGACCGCGAGAATCAGCGCGGCGCTGCCGAAGTCCGGTTGCATCAGCAGCAGGACGACAAGCACTCCCGCGACGCCAATTGGCTTGAACATGCCGAGAAACCGCGTGCGCACGGCGCTGCTCTGGCGCACCAGATAACTGGCCAGGTAAAACACGAACAGCAATTTGACCGCCTCGACCGACTGGAAGCCGACCAGGCCCAAGCGAATCCAGCGCCGCGCGCCGTTGACGCGCATGCCGACGACGGGCAGGAACACAAGCAGCAGCAGGATCACCGCAAACAGCAGCAGGCTGAACGCGTTGCGCTCGAATTTTTCCAGTTCGATCGTCATCATCAACCCGCACAGGCCGATGCCGAGCGCGAGGAAGACCAGATGCCGGAGCAGATAGTGGAACGGCCCGACATGTTGCCCATCGGCGACCGCAATCGAGCTCGACGCCACCATCACCACGCCCAGGCTGGCCAGCGCGACGGCGACGACGATCAGCACGGGATCGTACCGACCTTTGCTTTCGTCGCGTCGCGTTGCCTGGCGGTCGAATCCGAACATGTGTCAACGTACCTTCAAGGTTGCCAGTCCGATCAGCACGAGCACCACCGAGATGATCCAGAAGCGCACGATCACGCGTGGCTCGGGCCAGCCCTTCAATTCGAAGTGATGGTGGATCGGCGCCATGCGGAAAATGCGCTTGCCGGTGAGCTTGAAACTCGCCACCTGCAAGATGACCGATGCCGTTTCCATCACGAACACGCCGCCCATGATCAGCAGCACGATTTCCTGGCGCACGATCACCGCCACCGTGCCGAGCGCGGCGCCGACCGCAAGCGCGCCGACGTCGCCCATGAACACCTGCGCGGGATAGGCGTTGAACCACAGGAAACCGAGACCGGCGCCGGCCAGCGCGCCGCAGAAAATGCACAGCTCGCCCGCACCCGGTACGGCAGGAATCGCCAGGTACTGTGAAAACACGCTATGACCGGAAGCATAGGCGAACACGCCGAGCGCCGAGGCAACCAACACCGTGGGCATGATGGCCAGTCCATCCAGTCCATCAGTCAGGTTCACCGCGTTGGAAAAGCCGACGATGATGAAATAGCCAATCGCGACAAAACCCAGTCCAAGCGGAATCGCGACCTGCTTGAACAGCGGTACATACAGCGCAAGCGCAGTCGGCGAGTCCTGGCGCAACACGAAATACAGCCCTAGCGCGGCGGCGAGGCCGCATACCGATTGCCAGAAATACTTCCAGCGCGCCGGCAGCCCGCGACTGTCCTGCATCACCAGTTTGCGATAGTCGTCGTAGAAGCCGATGGTGCCGAACGCCAGCATCACGCCCAGTGCGACCCACAGATAGCGATTGTGCAGATCGCCCCACAGCAGGCTGGCAACCGCGACTGCGAGCAGGATCAATCCGCCACCCATGGTCGGTGTGCCGGCCTTGGAAAAGTGCGACTGCGGTCCGTCGCTGCGAATCACCTGCGCGGCCTTGAGTACGGCGAGCTTGCGGATCAGATCCGGCCCGAGCAGCAATGCCACGACGAGCGCCGTCAGCGCGCTCATGATCGTGCGGAACGAGACGTACTGGAACAGGTGAAACGCGTTCAGGTGTCCGCGCAGCAGGTCGGCAAGTTCAAGCAGCATGACGCGCGCCTCCGTGATTTCCATTTGCGCCGGCGCGCAATGCCTGTACGACACGTTCCATCGCCGAGCCGCGCGAACCTTTCACGAGCACGACAGCGCCCGCCCGCACCGCGCCGGCAAGTGCTGCCGCGAGTTCCTTCTGGCTGCCGAAATGCCGCGCCGCCGGTCCGAACGCTTTCGCCGCATGCGCCGACAATTCGCCGACGGTATACAAATGCACAATCCCGCTTTGCCGCGCCAGTGCACCGATCTGCGCATGCAATTTTTCCGCATCCTTGCCCAGTTCGCGCATGTCGCCGAGCACCAGCCAGGTTTCGCCGGTTTCGATCGCCAGCGTCGCGATCGCGGCCGCGGTCGATCCAGGATTGGCGTTGTAGCTGTCGTCGATCAGGCTCCAGCCGCCCGGCATGGCATGGCGGATCAGGCGGCCCGCAACCGGCGCCGCCGTCTCCAGCCCTTGTTGGATTGCCGTCAGCGGCGCGTCGAATGCGAGCGCGAGTGTTGCCGCGGCGAGCGCATTCATCACGTTGTGGCGGCCCGGCAATGGCAGATTCACGTCGACGCGGCCTGCCGGCGCGAGCACTGTGATTTGCGATGACACGCCAATGCCGTGGATTTTGGCGCGCACGTCAGCTTCGTGTTCCAATCCGAAACTCAGGACGTGGCGCGTTCCGGCAACGCCGGCAAAGTACGCGGCGAACGCATCGTCGGCATTGACGATGGCAACGCCATGCACCGGCAGCGCCGCGTAAATCGCACCCTTGGTTTGCGCGATGCCTTCGAGCGAGCCCATGCGCTCCAGGTGCGCCGATGCGACGTTGTTGACCAAGGCGATTTCCGGACGCGCGATCGCGGCCAGGTATTCGATGTCGCCGGGCTTGCCCGCACCCATCTCGAGTACGGCGTATTCGCAGTCTTCCGGCATCGACAGAATCGACAGCGGCAGGCCGATTTCGTTGTTGAGGTTGCCGGCGTTGACGTGGGTCTTGCCGCATTGGGCAAGGATGGAAGCCAGTAGTGTCTTGACCGTGGTCTTGCCGTTGGAGCCGGTGATGCCGGCGACGCGTGCGCGGCGCTGCGCGCGAATCGCGCTGGCCAGATCGCCCAACGCCAGCAACGTATCGGCGACGACGACCTGCGGCAGGTCGACGGCAACGGGATGCGCCACGAGCGCAGCAGCCGCGCCGCCTTGCTTGGCCTGTCCGACAAACTCATGCGCGTCGAAATGCTCGCCCTTGAGCGCGATGAACAAGCCGCCCGCGACCGGCTTGCGCGTATCCGTAAACACGCCATCCACGGCCGTGTCCGCACCGTGCCGCGCACCGCGCGTCCACAAGGCGACATCGCCCAGGCGCAAGTTCATGCGTGCGCCTCGAGTGCGCGGCGCGCGACATCCACGTCGTCGAACGGGCGCTTGACGCCGCCGGTTTCCTGATACGGCTCGTGGCCCTTGCCGGCGATCAGCACGACGTCCCCAGCGCGCGCTGAGCGCAGCGCCAGCGCGATCGCGGCGGCGCGATCGCGTTGCACACGGGCGCGTCGCGCATCGCCAAGACCTGCGACAATCTGCGCGACGATGGCGTCGCCGTCCTCGCCACGCGGGTTGTCGTCGGTGACGATGATTTCATCGGCGAGGCGTTCGGCAATCGCGCCCATCTGCGGGCGCTTGCCCGCATCGCGCTCGCCGCCACAACCGAACACGCAAACCAATTTCCCGGCGCAATGCGCGCGCAGACTGGTCAGCGCCTGTTCGAGCGCATCCGGTGTGTGCGCGTAATCGACCACGACCAGCGGCAGGCCACCACCGCCGAGGCGGTTCATGCGTCCAATAACCGGCTGCAAACCTGAAATTGCATTCTGGATTTGTACAAAGGTATACCCGAGCGCGCCTAGGCAACCCGTGACCGCAAGCAGGTTGTACACGTTGAAGCGACCGAGCAAGGCGCTGTGGATTTCGCCTTCGCCCCACGGCGTGACCAGATCAAGACTCAAGCCATCGCCATGCGTGCGCACATTCATCGCGCGGATTTCCGCATCGGCATCGATCGCGTAGCGCAGTCGCTGCGCACCAACAGGCAGGCCTGCGGCCAGTTCGCGTCCGAACGCATCGTCGGCATTGATCACGGCGCTGCGCAGTCCCGGCCACGCGAACAACTTCGCCTTGGCCGCGCCGTAGGCTTGCATCGTGCCGTGGTAGTCCAGGTGATCGCGGGTCAGGTTGGTGAACACTGCAACCTCGAAATCCACCGCGTTGACGCGGCCCTGGTCGAGCGCGTGCGAGGACACTTCCATCGCCACATGGCTCGCACCCGCGTCGCGAAATTGCGCGAGCAGGCCGTGTACGCTGATCGCGTCCGGCGTGGTGCGTTCGCCGGATTCGATCGCGCCGACCAATCCCGCGCCGAGCGTGCCGATGGTCGCCGCGCGCGCGCCAAGACCTTGCAGCGCCGCCGCGAGCAGTTGCACGATCGAGGTCTTGCCATTGGTGCCGGTCACGCCGATCACGTGCAGCGCGGCGGATGGACGTCCGAAGAAACGCGCCGCGATTTCGCCGACCTGCCCGCGCAATCCATCGATCCACATGACTGGCGCATCCGCGGGCAGGGAAGCGGCGGACGCAGGGCCTTCAGCGATCACTGCCGAAGCACCCTGCGCCAGCGCCGCCGGGGCAAACGTGATGCCGTGCGCGCTCGCGCCCTTGAGCGCGATGAACGCGTCGCCCGCGTGCACGCGGCGCGAGTCGAGAGTCAACCCCGACACCTGAATATCGCTGGCGTCCGCGATGCCAGCAAGCAAGTCGCGCAGGGATTTGGCGCTCATGGCACCGCCTCCTCGTAACTGGTGTCGCCGGGTGCGTAATCCGGCGCTTTGCTGCCCGGTTGGATCGGCGCGCCGGTGTCCGGGCCGCCCGCATACCAGTGCTGCACGTTGTCGGGCGGAATGTCGAGCATGCGCAGCGCGCCGCCCATCACCTGGCTGAATACCGGCGCTGAAACCGTGCCGCCGAAATAACCGCCCTGTGGATCGTGGATCACCACCACGGCGACCAGGCGCGGATTGCTCGCCGGCACCATGCCCGCGAACAGCGAGATATAGCGGCTTTCATAACCGCCATTGACGGCCTGACGGGAAGTGCCGGTCTTGCCGGCGACGCGGTAATTGGGCACGGCCGCGCGCAAGGCCGTGCCGCCCGGCGCGACGACGGTCTCGAGCATCTTCACAATCGTGTGCGCCAACTGCGGATCGATCACAGCCACCGCCGGATTGCGCACGCCCTTGACGAAGGTGGGCTGGTGCAGGCGACCGTTGTCGGCCAACGCCGCGTACGCTTGCGCCAATTGCAGCGTGGTCACGTTCAGCCCATAGCCGTAGGCAATGGTGGCTTTCTCGATCACGCCCCAGGTGCGCGCGGCGGGCAGAAGCCCCGGCGATTCGCCGGGGAACCCGCTGCCCGTGGATTCACCAAAGCCGAAACGATGATCCATGTCGTACATGTCTTCGTTCGGCAGGGTCAATGCGATCTTGGCGGCGCCGATGTTGCTCGAATGCGTGATCACGCCGGTCACCGTGAGCAGGCCGTGGTTGGCGACGTCACGAATGACATGGCCGGCCAGCATGAAGGTGCCGGGATTGGTGTCGATTGGCGTGTCCGGTGTCCACTTGCCACTTTGCAGGGCGGTCGCGATCGTGAACGGCTTCATTGTCGAACCCGGTTCGACCACGTCGGTTACCGCGCGGTTGCGCCGGTAGGCCGGATCTGCGGCCGGCGCATTCGGGTTGTACGACGGCTGGTTCACCATCGCCAGGATTTCGCCGTTCGTCGAATCGAGCACCACCATCGAACCCGAACGCGCATGGTGTTCGATGATCGCGGCCTTGAGGTCGCGATAGGCCAGATACTGGATGCGGCGGTCGATCGACAGGGTCAAATCGCGCCCGGGCTTGGGTTCGCGCACCAGTTCCACGTCCTCGACCGTGTGGCCCTTGTTGTCTCGGATCACGCGCTTGGCGCCAGGCTTGCCCGCGAGCCAGTCGTCAAACGACAACTCGAGGCCTTCCTGGCCACGGTCGTCGATGTTGGTCACGCCCAGCACATGCGCGGTGACTTCGCCGCCCGGATAAAAGCGCTTGTACTCGCGCTGGCCAGAAACACCGGCAATGCCCAGCGCAAGAATCGCCTGCGCGTCGTCCGGATTGAGCTGGCGCTTGAGGTACAGGAACTCGCGTTCCTTGTGTTGATCGAGTTTTTGCTTCAACGCAGTGGCATCGACGCCGAGTGCGCGCGCCAGATCCGGGATGCGTTCGGGCTGTTCCAACACGGTGGCCGGATCGGCCCAGATCGATTCCACCGGCGTGGACACGGCCAGCGGTTCGCCGTTGCGGTCGAATATCGTGCCGCGCGATACCGGAATCGGCACCTCGCGCAGGAAACGCGCATCGCCTTGCTGCTGGTAGAAATTCTTGCGCACGACTTGCAGGTCGATCGCGCGCACGATCAGCGCCGTAGCCGCCAGTACCAGGATCATGAGCACGAGGTACAGGCGCCCGCGCGTGTTCACCGGCGCCAGTCGCGGCTTGGCCCGCGCGCCTTCGCTGCGCGTGCGCGGTGGCGCCGGATGCGAAGTCAGCAGCATGGCAGCCTCCGCGCGCTCATGGCTTCACCACCACGCTGTCGGTCGCGCCGGGGTTGACCATGCCGAGTTGGCCGCGTGCGATCTGTTCGATGCGGTTGGGCTCGGCCCAGGTGGCCTGCTCGAGTTCGAGCCGACCGAACTCGGTGTTGAGGTCGTCCTGCTCGTGGGTCAGGCGCGTGAGTTCGCCGAACAGCAGGCGATTCTGCTGGCGCGCATAGACCACGCCGATGGAACTGGCCAAGACCGCGGCGAGCAGCAACAGCACGATGGCGGCGCCGATTGCCTTCATGCGATTTTCTCGGCCACGCGCAGCACCGCGCTGCGCGCGCGCGGGTTGCGCGCGAGTTCTGCGTCGCCAGGCATTTGCGCATGCCCGATCAAGCGCAATGACAATGAAGCTGATACAGGCGGAGGCAGGCCGCGACGCGCCGGCGGTGCCTGCGATTGGTCGCGCAGGAATTGCTTTACCGCACGGTCTTCCAGCGAATGGAAGCTGATCACGCACAGGCGTCCGCCGACGCGCAGGCGCGCGACCGCGCCGCGCAGCCCGCGCTGCAGTGCATCCATTTCGCCATTCACTGCGATGCGCAATGCCTGGAAACTGCGCGTGGCCGGATGCTTGCCAGACGGCGGCCGGCCGACGATGCCGGCGACCAGGTCCGCCAATTCGCCGGTGCGCGTGATTGGCGCGTCTGCACGTCGCGCAACGATCGCGCGCGCAATGCGTCGACTCATGCGTTCCTCGCCATAATTCCACAACACGTCCGCAATCTCTTTCTCGTCCGCGCGCGCCAGGAATTCAGCCGCGCTCATCCCGCTGCCCGGATCCATGCGCATGTCCAGCGGCGCATCGGCGCGAAAGCTGAATCCGCGGCCGGCGTCGTCCAGTTGCGGCGATGACACGCCCAAGTCCAGCAACACACCGTCCAGCCCCGCCAGCGTCGCATCCCAATCGGCCAAATCGGCGAAATTGCCGTGGCGAATTGCTACGCGTGCATCGCTTCCGAATTCGCGCCGCGCCGCGGCCACCGCCGCCGGATCGCGATCCATCAGCAGCAAGCGCCCGCGCGGACCCAATTTTTCCAGCACCGCGCGTGCATGGCCGCCGCGTCCAAACGTGGCATCCAGATACGTGCCGTCGTCGCCCACGTACAGGCCCTCCAGCGTTTCGCGGAGCAGAACCGGTACGTGCGCTTCATCGATCATCGGCATCGTCCGCAGCGCGCGACATGCCGCCGTCACAACTTCAGTCCCAGCATCTCATCCGACAATTCGTGCTCGGCGATGCTCTGGCGGATCTTGGCCATGTGCGCCTGCTCGCTCCACAGCTCGAATTTGTTGTTCATGCCGAGCAGCACGGCCTTCTTCTCGATACCGGCCGCATTGCGCTGGCTGGCCGGCACCAGCACGCGCGCGTTGCCATCCAGCTCGATCACTGCCGCCGCGCCGACAATCTTCAATTGCATGTCGCGATGCACGCGCTTGACGCCCGACAGCGCGTTGACCTTGTCGCGCAATTGCTCCCACTCGGGATGCGGAAACAGCCACAGGCAACCGGGCTCGAACGGGTTGTAGGTGAACACCAGACGATTGGCGCAGGCCTTCGCGACCAACTCGCGGTACGCGGTCGGAAGGGCCATGCGGCCCTTGTCGTCGAGCGTGATTGCAGTTTCGCCCTGGAACATTTCCCACCAAAACCCACGAAATCCCACTAATGGTGAACAGTAGTCCGGGCAGACAGGCCTGTCAAGGAAAAATTCGCTTGCGGATCAATGGGAAAGCGCGGCTTTTGCAGAATTTCGAGTGGTTTCTGAGGAGTTAAAAAAAGTCGATTGAATTCATTCGACTTTTTGTTTTTCGAACATGGCGTCGATGATGGAAATACATGCTGCGACGCAGCATTTCAGTTCCAGCCCTTCAGTATTGCCGCAATGTATATTTTGCTAACAAGTAGATAAATAGAAAAGTGGAGTCGGCCGGTAAGCCGGGTTCTGTCGTGGACAGTCATTCCTCTAGGCGCCGCGTCGCCGCTGCGCTCGAGCAACCAACCCGGGAGCGACGCGGGCCGCGCCATTGCTCCCCTATTCGGTCTTGCTCCAGGTGGGGTTTGCCGTGCCGGCCTGTTGCCAGGCTCGCGGTGCGCTCTTACCGCACCATTTCACCCTTGCCTGATCCCTCGCGGGCCATCGGCGGTATCTTTCTGTTGCACTATCCGTCGGCTCGCGCCGCCCAGGCGTTACCTGGCACCTTGCCCGATGGAGCCCGGACTTTCCTCGAAACACTTGCGTGCCTCGCGACTGTCTGGCCGACTCCGCCTACGATTCTACCGCGTCGTACAAGGCTTTGCGCGAAGCACCCGTGATCTCCGCCGCCAGCTTCGCCGCGCGGCTGGGCGGCAATTCGCGGCGCAGGATGTCGAACACGCGCCGGCCTTGAACGAGTTTCGCGGCGGCGTCGCCGGCATCTGCTCCAGCAACCAACAGCACGAATTCACCACGGCGCTGGTCGGCATCGGTGCTCACGCGGACGGACAAATCCGCCAGCGTGCCGTCGAGGATGGTCTCGTACAGCTTGGTCAGCTCGCGCGCGAGCACGGCATGGCGATCGCCGCCGAAAACACTCGCACAATCGCTCAGGGATTCCTCGATGCGATGGCTGGACTCATAAAAGATGAGCGTGCGTGTTTCGGCCGCTAGCGCTTGCAGTTGCGCGCGCCGCGCCGCGGACTTGGCCGGCAGGAATCCTTCGAACACGAAGCGGTCGCTAGGCAAACCGGCTGCTGACAATGCCGCGATCGCCGCGCAAGCGCCGGGAATCGGGCTCACTGCGATGCCCGCCTCACGCGCCGCGCGCACGAGGCGGAATCCCGGATCGCTGACCAACGGCGTGCCGGCGTCGCTGATCAGGGCAATCTGCGCGCCTTCACGCATGCGCTGGACCAGTTCGTCAGATTTATCGCGCTCGTTGTGCTCGTGCAGCGCGAGTGTGCGCGTACCGATGCCGAACTGCGCGAGCAATGCCGCGCTGTGACGCGTGTCTTCGGCGGCAATCAAATCGACGTCGCGCAGGGTTTCCTGCGCGCGCGGCGACCAATCGGCGAGATTGCCGATCGGCGTGGCCACGATCCACAGTTTCCCTGAATCCGGCTTTCCGGAATCCGGACTTTCCGTTCCTTGCGCACGCATCGTACTCTCCGCTGAACGAAACCAAGCTTAATCCAGCCGCCGCCGCCGCGTGTCGAATCCGATCAAGTATCATGCGGGTTCGAACGCCAGGAATGCGATCATGATCATGCGGCGCGCCTCATCGGTATTGCCCTGCGGCATCCTCGCGCTGTGCCTGCTCGCCGCCGGCTGCGCGCAGGTGGGCGCACCACGCGAGGAAACTCCCGACGCCGTCGCCGCCGATCAGGATTACAACCAGGGCAACTTCGACGCGGCCGCGCGCGATTTTCTCGCATTGGCCGACGCGCATCCGCGCGATGGCGCGTTCTACCGGCTGCGCGCGGCGGAAGCCTACTTGCAGAACGGCGAGATCGACGCGGTCGCGCGCACGCTGCCAGACATCCGCCGCCATGGGCTGCAAGGCGACGAACCCATCCGCTACGACCTGCTTGCGGCCGAGGTGGCGCTGTCGCGGCACGATGCCACGGGCGCATTGAAGGAATTGCGGTTTTCCGATGCGGACTTGTCTACTCCACTGCGCCTGCGCGCGCTCGAGCTACGCGCGCGTGCGCAAGCCGCGCAGGGTGATGCGCTGGACAGCGCACGCACGCGCGCCGACCTTGACCGCCTGCTGGGCGGCAACGACCGCGCGCAAAACGAAGCTCAAATCGTCGCCACGCTCAAGACCATGAATCCCGACGCGCTGCGCAACGAAGCCACCGCCTTGCTGCCGGGCGATGCCTTGCGGCCGTGGATCGACCAGGCCTTGCATGCCGGCGGCAGCGCCTTGCCGGTCGTGGTGCTACATCCCAACCAGCCGGTCGGCACCCTGATCCCGCAAGGATCACAACCGCCGCAGCGCGAAGGTTATGCGCCTGGACACCGGATCGCATTGTTGTTGCCCGAGACTGGGGCGCTGATGGCGGTTGCGCAACCAGTGCGCGACGGTTTCTTCGCCGCCTATTTTGCCGACGATGCGCCGCAACGTGCGCCGGTCACGGTCTACGATACCGGCAGCACGCCCGCGGACGCGGTCGCCGCCTACCGCCGCGCCGTGGCCGACGGCGCGGATCGCATCGTCGGTCCGCTTGCGCGCGACGCCGTGTCCGCCGTGTTCGCGCAGGGCAGCCTGCCGGTGCCGGTGCTCGCCCTCAACCAGCCCGACGGGGCGCAGACGCCGCCGCCGGGCAGCGCCGCGTTCGGCCTGAATCCGGATGCCGAGGCCGCGCAGGCGGCCGAGCGCATGCTGCAGCAGGGCATCAGCCACGCTGTCGTCATCACCGCCACGGAAGACTGGGCCGAACGCGCCGCACTCGCGTTCCGCGCGCAGTTCGAGAGCCGCAACGGACAGATCCTCGGCGAGGCTCGGGTCGAGAACGGCGAAGTGAATTATTCCGCGATGATCCGGCAGACGCTGGCGAGCGTGCCGACCTCGAGCTCCGCTCCGTCCCTGCCCGGCGCAGCACCGGTCGCGCCAGTGCCCGGAGCCGCTGCGCCAGCGCCAGTCGATACCGGTGTCTTCATCAGCATGCGTCCACAACAGGCACGCCTGCTGCTGCCGCAACTCAAGCTCGCCGGCTACACGAACATCCCGGTGTTGGCCACCTCGCATATCTACGCCGGCAACTACAACCCGGGCCTGGATCGCGATCTGGACGGCGTGCAGTTCTGCGACGCGCCCTGGCTGTTCGACGCAGCGCTCGGCTTGCCGAACCACGACGCCATCGTGCGCGCGCTCGACAGTGCGCGCGGCGCCGGCGGACGCCTGTTCGCGATGGGTATGGATGCCTACCGCCTGCTGCCGTACATGGACTGGCTGGCACAGCACCCGGACAGCTACCTGCCGGGCGCGACCGGCCAGCTTGCCGAGGATCGGCTCGGTCGCATCCAGCGCCTGCTGACCTGGGCGCGCTTCGACAATGGTGTGGCGCATCCGCTGGCAGGCAGCTTGCAAACGAGTGCTGCGCCGCAGTGACCGCACGCAGCACTGGTGCAGAATGGGAAAACGCAACCGAGGCGCACTTGTGCGCAGCCGGGCTGCGCACGCTGCAGCGCAATTTCACCTGCCGTCTGGGCGAGATCGACCTGATCATGGCCGAGCGCGATTGCACGGTGTTCGTGGAAGTGCGTTTCCGCCGCGATGCCGTGCATGGCGATGGCCTGGCATCGGTCGGCGCAGCCAAGCGTGCGAAACTTCTGCGCGCCGCGCAGGTCTGGCTTCTCGCGCACCCGCAACGCGCCGCGCAACCGTGCCGGTTCGACGTCATCGGTTGCAGCGGCACGCCGCAGCAGCCGCGATTCGACTGGATCCGCAACGCATTCGAGACATGCTGAAAAATGAAAATGTATAAAAACATCATGATCCTGACGCTTGTGCCGCTGCTGCACGGCTGCGTCGCCGCCGTCGCCGGCGGCGTGCTGGTCGGCGCGCATGCCGTACACGACCGCCGCGCGGTCGGCACCGTACTCAGCGACCGCAATATCCAGTTGAGCGCGATCGACGCGATCAACAAGCATCGCGAGCTGACCCGCGACGACAACAACGTCAAGGTCGTCGTTTACAACGGCGTGATGCTGCTGTGCGGACAGGTGCGCAGCGAAGCGCTCAAGCAACTCGCGCACGACTCGGCGGAAGGCTTCGATGGCGTCATCCGCCTGGTCGACGAGATCCAAGTGACGGACCAGCCGCAAGGCTTCTGGCGCCGGCGCGGGGACGAGACGACGACTGCGCGCGTGAAGACCGGCCTGCTCGACATCACCAGCCTGCCCGGTTTTGACCCCACCCGCATCAATGTCACCACCTCGCATGGCGTCGTTTACCTGATGGGTCTGGTCAAGCACGACGAAGCCGATGCCGCCACCGACGTCGCGCGTAATACCGCCGGCGTCGACAAGGTCGTCAAGGTGTTCGACTACACCGACTGACTGAGTGTGCTGCGACCGGCACGCATGTGAGCGGCTTCACATTTCCGACGCGATCGGAGTAAACTCGCAGCGATCTTTTCCAGACGGGGTTCGCCGTGGAATCCAAGCACCTGCTTCCCTTGACCCAAGCCGTGATCCTCGCCTTGGCCACCGGCGGAGCGCACGCCGCCAGCATCACCGTGAGCACAGCCGGCGACAGTGGTGGCCCCGGCACCTGCACGTTGCGCCAGGCGATCGAGTCCGCGAACACGGATTCTGTGCAAGGCAACTGCGCCGCGGGCAGCGGTGCGGATACGATCACCTTCGCTTCCAACATCACCAGCGTCGTCTTGACCGGCGGCGAACTGCTGATCGACAGCAGCGTGACCATCAGCGGCAGCGGGCAGACGATCACCGCCGCGCCGTACAGTCGCGTGATGAGCATCGTCAACAACGCCAACACCGTTTCGACGGTCAACCTGTCCGACCTGATCCTGACTGGCGGCAACTATGATTCGCCGGGTGCGGGCTTGTCGATTGGCGCGCCGTCGGGCCCTCCAGTGAGACCTGCGCACAGCACATCTTCCAACGCTCCCCGCCCTGCCGCGAATGGCCCGACGGTGAGCCTGAACCGCGTGACCGTGAGCAACAATACATCGAACGTCCGTGCCGGTGGCGTTTACATCAGCGCGAGCAACGTGGACATCACCCAGTCCACCATCTCGGGCAACAGCCTGGCGGCAAGCGGCAATTACGCCGCCGGCGGCATTTACATCACCAACGGATCCAACGTCACCATCACCGATTCGACGATTTCGGGCAACAGCGCGGCTGGCCCCGACAAGTATCTGGCCGGCGGCGTGTATGCATGGAACAGCCAGCTGACGGTGATCAACTCGACGATTACCGGCAACGGCGCCTACGGCATCGATTATCTGGCTGGCGGCGCCTCGGTCGCGTATGGGCCGGCTGCAATCTACAACAGCACGATCTCCGGCAATACGACATCCACGTCCTCGAATGTCGCCGCCGGCGGCATCCTGGTTGGCGCCGAGAACGTTGCAAGTCTTGCTCTGGTGAATACCATCCTGACCGGCAACACCGGCACCCAAGCCGACATGGGCGTGTACGGAAGCTCGAATGTCATCGCCCAATTCAACCTTCTGGGCACTGCGTTGCAAAGCACTTACAGCGGCAATGGCAACGTGTTCAGCGATGCGCCGGGCCTCGGCGCGCTGGGCAACAATGGCGGGCCGACGCTGACCATGAAGCCCAATACCGGCAGCCCGGCGCTGGGCGCGGGCAGCGTTGCATTGATTCCTGCCGGCGTGACCACCGACCAGCGCGGCACGGGTTTTGCGCGCGTGGTCAACGGTTCGCTCGACGTCGGTGCGGTGGAAGCCGCCGCGGGTGCGGGTGCGGTTGCCGCCGCGACCGTGCCCACGCCGGCGCTATCGACATGGGCGTTGGCTCTGCTCGGTGGCCTGCTTGCCCTGCTCGGACTGCGCAAGCGAAAGCGCGCTGACGGCTGAGGATTGCCTGCCGCCGGCGTAAACTGGCGGCATGCTGCTTTCCAATTCCTTCACTGGCGAACTGCGGGGGATTTTCGGCGACGCGCTGGTCACCGATCCCGCCGAGTGTCTGGCCTACGGCTACGACAATTCGCGCCGACAGGCGCAACCCCATGCGGTCGTCTTTCCAACCGAACACGCGCAAGTCGCAGCGCTGGTGCGCGCCTGCCGCGCGCCGCGCATATCGCTCGTTGCGCGCGGCCGCGGCACCAACACCACGGGCGCGACAGTGCCGGTCGACGGCGGCGTAGTGGTCTCGTTAGAACGCATGAATCGCATCGTGAAAATCGATGCCGATAATCGCCTCGCAATAGTCGAGCCCGGCGTGCTCAACGGCGACCTGCAAACCGCGCTGGGCGCACACGGATTCTTCTGGCCGCCGGATCCAACTTCGAGCCCGTATTGCACGATCGGTGGCAACCTCGCCTGCAACGCGGCCGGCCCGCGCGCGGTGAAGTACGGCAGTTGTCGCGAGAACACGCTCGGACTGCGCGCGGTGACTGGCGCCGGCGAGGAGTTCCGTTGCGGCGTGAACACGACCAAGGGCGCGGTCGGCTACGACCTGACGCGACTTTTGATCGGCGCCGAAGGCACGCTCGCCGTCATCACGGAGGCTACACTCAAGCTCACCCCGAAGCCAACCGCAAAGGCCACGCTCGCCGCGAGCTACGCCGATGTCGCCGCCGCCACGGCCGCAGTCGCGCGCATCATGGCGCAGCCAGTCGTGCCCTGCGCGCTGGAATTCATGGACGACGAAGCGCTGCGCCTGGCGCGTGCGCATGCGGGCGATGCGATCCCGAATGCCGGCGCACTTCTGATTGTCGAAGCTGATGGCGACGCTGCGGATTTGCCGCGCGCAGTCGAAGCTCTCTGCGCCGCCGCGCGTGGCGCGGGCCTGCTGGATATTCGCACCGCAAAGAACACAAGCGAAGCCGAAACCCTGTGGGCCGCGCGCCGCGCCCTGTCACCGGCGCTGCGCACCATTTCGCCGGACAAGATCAACGAAGACGTGGTCGTGCCGGTCTCGCGCCTGCCGGAACTGATTGCGCGGCTGCGCGAAATAGCGGCGAAGTATTCGATTCCCATCGTCAATTTCGGCCACGCCGGCAACGGCAACATTCACGTCAACCTGTTGCCGCGCGACGCCGCCGAGCACGCGCGCGCCGAAGCCGCTCTGCCGGAAGTTTTCCGCAGCGTGATCGCACTCGGCGGTACGTTGTCCGGCGAGCACGGCATTGGCCTGGCCAAGCGCGATTACCTTGTCGATGCACTCGACCCGAACGCGCTTGCGCTGATGCGCCGGATCAAGGCGCAGTTCGATCCCGACGGCATCCTCAATCCGGGCAAGCTGCTGCCGTGACGAAAAAGCTTGAAACACTGCTGCGCGATATTCGCGCCTGCCGGATTTGCGCTGCGCATCTGCCGCTGGGTCCGAATCCAGTGCTGCGTGCCAGCGCGACGGCGCGCATTCTCGTCGTTGGCCAGGCGCCGGGCACGAAAGTCCACGCCACCGGCATTCCGTGGAACGATGCCAGTGGCGAGCGCCTGCGCGCGTGGATGGGCATCGATCAGGACACTTTCTACGACGAATCGCGCATTGCCATCGTGCCGATGGGATTCTGCTATCCCGGTCGTGGCAAGGGTGGCGACAACCCGCCGCGACCGGAATGCCGCAAGACCTGGCATCCGCAACTGATGCCGATGCTCACGAACGTGCGCTTGACCTTGCTGATCGGCCAGTACGCCCAGGCCTATTTTCTGCGCGAGCGGCGCAAGGCATCGCTCACCGATACAGTGCGCGCCTTCGCCGAATACTTGCCGGACTACTTGCCGACCGTGCACCCGAGTCCGCGCAATCAAGGCTGGCTCAAACGCCATCCGTGGTTCGAAAAGAAATTGCTGCCGACATTACGCGAACGCGTGCACGAGCTGCTGTGAGCCGCGTTCACGCGAGGTAATCGTGTACGACCTCGCCCAGCGGCAACAGCAGATCGGCTTTCAGGTGTACCGCCGATTTAACCTCCAGCACGGGCAGATCGGCAACCGGCGCCAGTGCATGCGCAAACAATTCCAGCGCACCCGGACCACTCCATGCACCGCGGAACTTGCGGCACTGCATCGCGTAGCGCACGATTTCGCAGATACGCGGCTTGCCGTCGACGTGCGGAATGATCTTGAGCAGGTAACTCGGCGCCTGCATCGATGCCACGGCATCGGCCTCGGGAAATTCCCGGTGTTTGTAACCCATCGTTCCGACCGCCACGCGGATACCGGAATAACTGAGCGTGCCGACCAAGGTGTCCTTGTGCACCGTCAGGCTTGGCTCGGCAATCTTCTTCGGAAAGCCCCACAACTCGCGTCCACCGGCGGTCGGCGGATGATCGTTCAGATACATCATGCGCACATAGCCGCCCTGCTCGCCGCGAAAGCTCACCGGTATCACCTGCCCCGATTCGGTGTAGTCGCCAAATCCCGTCGAATCGGGCATCTTGATGAACTCGTACTTGACCAGTGGTTGGGTAAACTGCAGCGGTTCGGGAATGCAGCGGCGCAACGCATCCGGATCGGTGCGGTAGGTGATCACCAGATACTCGCGATTGGTGAACAGGTACGGCCCTGGCGGATAGGCCGGATTTTCGATGGACATGGCAAACGCGCGTTGACGGACTTCGTCGGCGGTCATGAAAGGTCTCCTGGGAGCGCTCGCACCGGACGCGGCGCGGCAAGGCGTTACGACGGCGCGTTGGACAACGCCGCTGGCGTGAAGTTCGGGGTAATTACAACAATCGTTGTAACAACAGCAGGACAAGCGCCGCGTAGATTCCGGCGAAGACGTCATCGAGCATCACGCCGAGTCCGCCGGACAATTTGCGGTCGGCCCACGACACCGGCCACGGCTTGGCGATGTCGAAGATGCGGAAAAGTATAAATCCGGCAAAAATCCACAGCCAGCTACTCGGCCAAATCATCAGCGGTGTCAGCGCAATCCACTGGCCGACGAATTCGTCCCAGACCACGGCGGATGGATCAGCAATCTTCAGCCTGCGCACAGCCCAGCCGCAGGCGACCACGCCGATTGCGAAAGCCGCAATCAGTGCGACGGCAAACCACGGCAACGGCAGTTCGCGCAGCGAGAACCAGGGCAGCAGCGCCAAGAGCGATCCGGCCGTTCCGGGCGCGACCGGGCTCATGCCCGAACCGAAGCCGCAGGCGATCCAGCCGAGCGGATGGCGCAGCAATGCGTGGCGTTGCGACGCATCCAGGCTCATGCGAAATGCTCCCAGCCCGCGTGCGGCAATGCCAGCGAATTGCCATTGGCATCGCGAACCCGCACGCCCGCGCGGGCAACGATGCGGCCGATGCGCATCACCGGGCAACCGCTATCCGCCAGATCGCCCAGCAATCCGGATGCAATCGCATCGGGCGCGGTGAAGCACAATTCGTAATCATCGCCACCGGCGAGCTGGAACGCGCGGCGATTCTCGGCGGCAAACGCCGCGATCAATGCGGACGATGCAGGCAAGGCATCGGCGTCGATTTCCGCACCGGAGCCGCTCGCCTCGCAGATGTGCCCAAGATCGGCAACGAGGCCGTCGGAAACATCGATACACGATGATGCGCGACCGCGCAGGATCAAGCCTTGCGCGATGCGTGGCGTCGGTCGATGCAGGCGTTCGAGCAACTGCGCATCGTTTGTCGATTTCGATAGCGTCTGGCGCAATCCTGCCGCCGCATCGCCGAGCGTGCCGGTCACGTACACGCCATCGCCCGCGCGCGCGCCAGCGCGCGTGAGCGCCGCATCCGGCGGTACGAAACCGTGAATCGTCACCGTGATCGACAAGGGCCCTTGCGTGGTATCGCCGCCGACGAGGGCGATGCGATGTCTGCGCGCAAGTTCTGCAAAGCCGTCGGTGAATTCATCTACCCAGCGCGCATCGGCAATCGGCAAGGTCAGTGCGAGCGAAGCCCAGGCCGGTTCAGCGCCCATCGCAGCGAGATCAGAAAGATTCACCGCGAGCGCCTTCCAGCCGATGTCGTGCGCCGTCGCTTCGCGTGGAAAATGCACGCCAGCGACGAGAGTGTCAGTGCTGACCGCCAGCAGATTTCCAGAGGGAACCGCGAGCAGGGCCGCGTCGTCGCCGATGCCGAGCTGCACATCGTCACGCGCCACGGTGCAGCGCGCGCGAATCGATTCGATGAGAGCGAACTCGGCCACGTCAGGCGCGCGCGGATCCGGCCTCCGTCGCCCGCCATTGGCGCGCGGCCTTGTCGAGCACGCCGTTGACATAGGTGTGGCCATGCTCGGCGCCGAAGCGTTTGGCAACTTCCACGGCCTCATTGAGGATCACGCGGTACGGCACATCCGGCCGATGCCGCAGTTCGTACGCGGCAATGCGCAGGATCGCGCGCTCGAGCGGATCGACCTGGGCGATGTCGCGATCAAGCCATGGCGCCAGATCCGCGTCGAGTTCGGCGCAATGCGTGTCCACGCCGCGCAGCAGATCCTCGAAATAGGCGATGTCGGCGATTTCCATGTCCTGCTCGTGGCGGAACTCCTCGATGACCGCCGCCATCGGATTGCCGCCGATCTGCCAGGCGTACACCGCCTGCGCGGCGCGGCGCCGCGCGCGCGAGCGCGCCGCGAGATCGATGCCATCGGTGCGTGGTTGCAGATTCATGCGGGAAGTTTACCCGAGCTTGGCCATCAAATAGGCCATTTCCAGCGCGGCAAGCGCGACGTCTTCACCCTTGTTGCCGCGCGCGCCGCCGGCGCGCGCCTGCGCATCCTCGTGGCGTTCGACCGCAAGCACGCCGTTCAGCACGGGCACGCCGCACTCCAGCGCCACGCGCATCAACCCGCGTGCGCACTCGTCCGCGACATGCTCGTAATGACGCGTGTCGCCGCGCACCACGCAGCCGAGCGCGACGATCGCGGCCGGCTTGCGGGCGCGCGCGAGCCGTGCCGCCGCCTGCGGAATTTCCCAGGCACCGGGTACCCGGACCAGGTCGATTGCCGTGTCGGCGACGCCGTGTTCGGCAAACGCGCGGCGCGCGCCATCGACCAGCGCATCGACGATGCGCGGGTTCCAGCGACTGGCGATAATGGCGAAACGTGCGTGGGGATCGACGCGCAATTCGCCGGCGAATTCCGGCACGGATGTTTCCTCTTCACGGCGGCGCCGCGCGCGTAGTTTACCCGAGCCGGCCTTCCCGGAACCGCGCCAGCCACGTGTTTTCCGCTGCATCGCCGAAAACCGCAAAGACGTCGCAGGAAGCGTCCATCTGGCCGGGGCGGGTTTGCCCGAGTTCGGCGCACAACGCGTCCAACCCATCGCGCAATGGATGCATCTGGCGCAGTTCAAGAACGCCATTGTGCAGCGCGATCGCAAACACGCGCGCGTCCAGCGCTGCCAGTTGCGCGGCATAGCGGTCGAGGGACACGCCGGCGAGTCCCAGCAATCCGGGCGCGAATTCCATCATGCAGCCCAGGCGATGGCGATTGGCGGACAACGTAGCAGCCATGCCAGCCAGAATGCGTGATTCGGCGCCTTGCGTGTCGATCTTGACGAAATCAAGCGGAGCGCCATCCAGTGCCGTGTCCAGATCGATGGATTCGACCGCGACGCGCGCGCGTCCCGGCGTCGGCGCAAGGCGATGATCGCCGGCATTGTCGGCGCTCAGATGCAGGAATTCGTTGCCGCGCGCTTGCGCCAGGGCGAGTGGGCGCGCTTGCACATTGCCGCAATCGTTGAGCAGCAGATTGGCCAGCAGCATGCGGAAGTTGGCCGGCTCCGGCTCGAACGCGATGACGCTGCCGGTCGCACCGACCAGGTGCGAAAACAGGACGCTGTAGTAACCGACATGCGCACCGGCATCGACCACGCGCATGCCCGGACGCAGCAGGCGCTGGCACAGCGCGGTTTCCGCCGCTTCCCACAAACCATGTGTGCGAATGCTTGGCGCAATGATGGAATCGGCCTGAGTTTCCAGCGCCAGCACGAACGGCGGCACGTTCGGCGCACGCACTTGCAGCAACTCCAGTCGCCGCGCAACCGGTGCCACGCTCACGCCTCCATCATTCCGGAATGGCGCGTGACGATGGTCGGATCCAGGTACACGGGAAAGCCCAATCGCCGCAGCTCGCGGCAGACCCAGAAATCTTCCGACAGGTATTCGTCGCCGACCACGCCAGTGCGGAAAATGTCGCACTGCACGGGCGCCTGCAAATCGACACCACGCAGGTGATAGCCGCGCGAATACACACGACCGTCGCGATGCGCGTCCTCGACCAGCGCATTGACCGCGGCGCGCGTAAGCAGCAGCGCCGCCGTGCCGATGCGCTCGACGATGTAATGCGGCCCGTCCTCGCCGTGCAGCGCGCCGATGTTGAAGATGCGCCCGCCGGCGTCATTGCGTCCCTTGAGCGCGACTGCCGCGCCGATGACGTCGCGGCAGCTCGCCAGCATCCGGCGCAAGCCGAGCGGCGGCAGCAATACGTCGGCATCCAGGAACAGCAGGTGGGAAAAGTCCGTGCGCGCATGGAACTCGGAAATGATGGTGTTGCGCGCACGCGTGATCAGGCTCTCGTTGCTGATGCACATCAGCGCGAAATCGATGCCGGCGCGCTGGTATTGCAGCAACGCGCTGACGCAATCGCTGTGCAGCATGCCGCCGTAGGCCGGTGTCCCGATCAACAGGCGTGGCGCGGGAGCGTTCATTCGGGGCGGTACTTGTCGTGGTTGCCGATGATCTGCATCTGGATTTCCGAGAACCGCTCCAGTTGCGCATCTTCCATGTGCCGGTAGCCTTCCAGCAGGGCGCGATTGGCCGTGTAGTGCGGTTGCGCAAACGTCGTTTCCTGCGCGCGCGGATGCGCCAGGTGCACGGCGGGCCGGCTGTCGAGTTCGATTCCGGCAACGCGTGCGCGCTCGAGCCGGTAGCTCATGGCATCGTCCTCGCCGCCCCAGCCACGGAAGCGTTCGTCCCATCCGCCCATGCGCTTGAATGCGCCGCGCTCGATCAGGAATACGCCACCGGCGAAGACAATGTGCTCTCCCACTCCCTCGCGATTCGGCGCAGAAGAACCCCTTCGATCCGGAACGAAATCGAATTCGCCGGCGCGCACGCGTGCGCTTTCCGCTTCATCGAGGTCGACCAGGCGGCGGTACGGCTTGATCGCCTGGTTGCCCCTGTCCAGATGCTGCTGCACATCGGCCAGCGCATCGCCCAGCACGATGTCGGCATCCGCAAATGCCAGCCATGCGTGCGCACTGCGGCGAAAGCCGACGTTCAATCCCCAACTCTTGTTGAAGGGCCCGGGGTTATAGGCGAATACATGCATGCAGTGCGGATGCGGCAAGGCGCCATCCAGGCGCGGCACGGCATCCTGCTCGACGAGGATGGGCTCGATTTGCGGGTGCCCCGCCAGCCACGCCAGCACCGCCATCAGGTTGGCGCGCCGTTGGCCGCTGGCGTCATCGCGCCAGGTCAGGATGTAGCCGATCTTGTGCATCCGTCGCTTACAATCCCGCGCGATGATCAGTTGCCTGATGATAACCCAAGCCTCGCGGCTGGCGCTGGCGCGGATGGCGATCGGCGATTTCGCCGCGCAGACGCATGCCGATCGCGAACTCGTGGTCGTGCATGACGGCGTTGGCGCGTTTCACGATGAATTGTCGGCGCTCGCCGCGGCCATTCAAGCAGCCACAGTCCGGATCATCCGGCATCCGCCGGGATCCCGCCTTGGCACGCTGCGCAACGCGGCTGTCGATGCGGCGGCGGGTGAGTTCTTCTGCCAGTGGGACGACGACGACCGCTACCACCCGCAGCGCCTCGCGCTGCAGTGGCGCGCGCTGAGCGAAGCGAATGCATCGTTTGCATGCCTGTGCGACCAGTTGCACTGGTTTCCCGCGCGCGGGGAGTTGTACTGGGACGACTGGAACCGCGAGGCGTATCCGCTGAACGTGGTGCAGGGATCCCTGATGGGCCGGCGCGACCGCCTGCCGCGCTATGCGGACCTGGCGCGCGGCGAGGACACCGATGTGCTGCTGAAGATCCTGCGCAACGGCGAACCCATTGCACGCCTGCGCGATGCCGGCTGGTGCTCGATCTACGTTTGCCACGGGGCCAACACGTTCGACGGCGCGCATCATGCGGCGATCGCGCGCGCCAAGCGGCTGGGTCATGCCGCCTTGCTGCAGCGTGAGGCCAACCTGCGACAACGACTGGCCGAATACGCGCCACCGCTTGGCCCGCTGCGCATGCCGCATGAAAACGGCGCGCTGGAATTTGCGGGCTAATCGAGGAAACGTCGCGCCAGGTTTGCCAGCGTGCAATCGCGCGTGCGAATCCAGTCTTCGTCGATCTGCCCGGCATGCACGGCCGAAAAATCCGTGCGCGTCTGACTCCACCACAGATGCGCCCACAGATGCACGCTGTACACATCCGCGCGTTCGCGATCGGATTCTTCCAGCAAGGTGCGCAAGCCCGCAATCGAACTACCGTAGCGGTAGAAATATTCACGCGGCAGCACACGCAGGGCATCGGGCATCACCCGCCACAGGCGCGCGGCCTCGTGGCAGGAATGCCCGCTCCAACTGCCGTCGAATGCCGCGGTCATGCGCTCGCGCCACGCCTGCACGAAACCCGATCGCGGGCGCGCGAACATCACCGCGTTGCACAGGGTCGGTCGCATCACCTGTCCCGCCGCACCCGGCGCGTTTTCATCGCCGATGGCGAAATCCTCGGCGAACCATGCATCCGGATACGCCCGCACGAACAGCGTATCCATGTCCGCGTAAACGCCGCCGCACTCGTTCAGGATATCCAGGCGCAGGAAATCTGCCTCGTGCGCATAGCTCAATCCCAGCAGCTCGATCAGTCGCCCTTCCGCGCTTTGCGCATAGCGTCCGGGTTCGAACCCGGAAACCGAATCCGGCACACGTACCAGGCGCAGGTGCGGCTTGATCGCGTCCCACCACGGCCCGAACGGCTCGTGGCGATAGTGGAAATGGATCGCATCCGGACGATTCACGGCGCGACACGATGCCAGGCACAAGTAGTGCAGGATATGGAACGGTTCGCTCTGCTCGCGCAGGCCGAAGACAAAATGAAAATCGCGGCGCGGATTCATGCGATTGCCTCGATCAGCGCATTCGCCATCACCGGTTCGGCGTAGTCGCGCACGATGCGTTCGCGAATCGTGCGCATCGCCGACTGCATCGGCTCGCCGTCGCGCATGGCGTCGCGCAGCAATGTCGCTGCTGCACCGAGGTCAGGCCGAGCCCAGCGCTGGTTCGGGAAATACGAGGGCCGCTGCGGCGGCCACAACGGCACCGATTCGAGCGCATGCGGCACGGCCCCGGGCCAATCGGCGCCGAGGAATTCGCATTGCCCGCCCCAGCCTGTCATCACGACCGGCTTGGCCAGCGTCGCGGCCTCGAACGCGCCCAGACCCCAGCCTTCGCCATGACTGAGCGACACGTAAACATCGCCGAGCGCATGCACCAGATCCATGTCGTCGCCATCGAGTTCCATATCGATCAGCACGATTTGCGCAACCGAGCGGCCGGTTTCGGCAATCGCGTGCCGTATCACCTGCTGTGCCAGCTCGCGCGTGGACAGACTCGGGAAATACGGTGCTTCGCCGTGGCCCGTCGCAGATGTCTTGATCAGCAAGGTCACCGGATCGCTGGCTTCGAACGCCTGTGCGAACGCATGGATCAACGCAGGCATGTTCTTGCGCGGATTCCATGCGTTACTCGTGTAGAACACGCGGTTGCCGGGCGGGATGCGAAGTTGCGCGCGCGCAGCAGCAATGTCGCGCGGCGAAAATTCGCGCCAGCAATGGCGGCGGATATGCGGCACCACGCGAACGGGCCTGTCCAGGCCATCGCGTACGAAGGTTTCGCGATTGAACGCGCAGGGCACGATCACACGCTCGGCTGCGCGCATCAACGGCATCCAGTGCGCAGGCGTGCGATCGGTTTCCCACACGGTCATGCCGATATTGCG
This sequence comes from Lysobacterales bacterium PRO7, assembly GCA_021404785.1. Classification (GTDB taxonomy): domain Bacteria; phylum Pseudomonadota; class Gammaproteobacteria; order Xanthomonadales; family Rhodanobacteraceae; genus Rudaea. The sequence goes on along the minus strand of QWHH01000015.1, from coordinate 49,415 downwards.
TTTGCCGCGCTCGAACAACGGCTGCCATGATTCCGGTGGCGCGTGCACGATGACGACATCGTGCGCGACCGGCGCGCGCGTTTGCTCGACCAATGCGGGTACATCCGCCAGATGGCCTTGCGTTGCGCATTTTTCCAGCAACGGCTGGCGATGGCCATCCGGAAAAATCCACGCACCGGCCACCATGCGTTGCGTCGTCCAGTCGAGCGGAATCCACTGCACCGCAATTCCCGCATTGACCAGCGCGCGGACATAAGCGACCGCGGCCTGACCGTATCCGCTCAGGCCGCCAGAGCCGTAGTAGCGGACACCGCGCGGAGCAATCGCCATCGTCAATCCGCCTCGCAGCAGGTTGCATTTTCCCGGCGATGGCGAATCAGATCAGCGATGCTGCCGATCTTCAGGCCATGTGTGGCGGCGAATCTCTCAAGTTGCGGTCGACGCGCCATTTGTCCGTCCTCGGCGAGGATTTCCACCAGCACGCCAGCCGGTTCCATTCCCGCCAGCGCAGCAAGATCGCTGGCCGCCTCGGTGTGTCCGGCGCGCGCGAGTACGCCGCCGGGTTGCACGGCGAGCGGAAAGATGTGTCCGGGCTGGACGAGGTCAGAAGGTTTCGCATCTGCCGCCACGGCAGCCTGGATGGTGCGCGCGCGATCGTGCGCCGAGATGCCGGTGGTCACGCCCTGCGCCGCCTCGATCGACACGGTGAAGTTGGTGTGGTGGCGCGAGGTATTGGCACTGACCATCGGCGGAAGGCGCAGGCGCGCGCAGCGCTCGCGCGTCAGCGACAGGCACACCAGACCGCGTGCGTGCGTGATCATGAAGTTGATGTCCTCAGGCCGCACTTTTTCGGCAGCCATGATCAAGTCTCCTTCGTTTTCGCGATCCTCGTCATCGACGATCACGACCATGCGGCCGGCACGGATTTCGGCGACGATCTCGGAGATTGTGGCGAACCCCATCGTGGTTACTCTTTTCGGAAAAGTGCGACCAAGGATGGTCGCTTTTTGATCTTCGCGATCAAGGACGATCGCATAAAAACTGCTCCAGGTAACGCGCGATCAGATCGACTTCGATATTTGCCGCATCGCCAACACGTTTGCGGCTGAATGTCGTCGCCTCGATCGTGTGCGGAATCAGGTTTACGCCGAAGCGGTCGCCGTCCACCTCGTTGACGGTCAGGCTGACGCCATCAACGCAGACCGAACCTTTCGCCGCGAGGTAGCGCGACAGCGCCGGGGGAACCTCGAATGTCCAGCGCTGCGAACGCGCATCGGCTTCGATCGCCATTACGCGTCCGACGCCATCGACATGGCCGGACACCAGATGCCCGCCGAGACGGTCTGACAGACGCAACGCGGGTTCCAGGTTGACCGTATCGCCCTCGCGCAATGCCCCGAGCGTGGTCAGCGCAAGGGTTTCACTGGATACATCAAACGCAATGCTGCCTGCTTCGCGCGCGGCCACGGTCAGGCAAACACCGGAAACGCACAGGCTGTCGCCCGGCGCGAGTTCGGCATCGAGCGCGGACGCATCCACGAACAGGCGCAAATCACCACCGCGCGCTTCTATGCGCGTGATGCGGCCGACGGCTTGGACGATTCCGGTGAACATCCCGCTATTGTCGCAGCAACAGGCGCCAGTCGTCGCCGGCCTGGCGTTGGTCGATCACGCGCAGGCGTCGCGCGCCTGAAATCGCATCGAGTCCCGGCAACGACAACAACGACCGCGCAGTGTCCCCAAGCAGGATTGGCGCGACATACAACAGCAACTCATCGACCAGACCTTGCACGAACAAAGCGCCACACACGGTCGCGCCGGCTTCGACCTGCAATTCGTTGACGCCACGTTCTGCAAGCAGGGTCAAAGTAGCAGGCAAATCGAGGCGGCCGTCGTGCACCGGAATGGCCACGCACTCGACCTTGTCGAAATGCGCAGCGCGTCGCGCATCCGGCGCATGCAGGACAAGCGTGGGCACGGTGCCGTCGAGAACATGCGCGCTGGCGGGCATGGCGAGACCGGTGTCGAGCACGACGCGCAGGGCTGGCACGAAGTCGTTTCCATCAGGCAGACGCACCGTGAGTTGCGGATCGTCCGCCAGCACGGTGCCGCTGCCGGTCAGGATCGCGCTGCTGCGCGCGCGCCAGCGCGCAACGTCAGCGCGCGCGGCCGATCCGGTGATCCATTTCGATTCGCCATTCGCCAAAGCGGTGCGGCCATCCAGGCTCATCGCGAGCTTGACCCGCAGCCACGGCCGGCCACGCTCGATACGCGAGAAAAATCCTCGGTTGAGTTCGCGCGCGGCCTCGCGCATCAATCCGGTTTCCACGGCGATGCCAGCCGCACGCAGTTTGGCGAGTCCTCCGCCAGCGACTTTCGGATTTGGATCCTGGCAGGCAGCGACGACGCGCGCCACTCCCGCCGCAATCAGCGCATCGGTGCAGGGCGGCGTCTTGCCGAAATGCGCGCAGGGCTCCAGCGTCACATACGCCGTTGCGCCGCGCGCGCGTTCGCCGGTCGCGCGCAAGGCCAAGACTTCCGCATGCGGTTCGCCGGCGCGCAGGTGGAATCCTTCGCCGACATTTTTTTCGCCATGCGCGATCACACAGCCAACGCGTGGATTGGGCTGCGTGGTGAACAGCCCCTTCTCGGCCAGACGTAACGCACGCGCCATGTACGCGTGATCGGCGGCGGAAAATTCCGTCATGAGGATTTCTTGCGCTGGCGCAGATCGCCGAGCAATGGCAACTGCAAGCCCTCGAGTTCGGGCAAGTCTTTTTCGAGTTTCTCGATTTCTTCGCGAAATGCCTGCACGTCCTCGAAGCGCCGGTAGACCGAGGCAAAACGCACGTAGGCGACCTGATCCAGGCGTTTCAATTCCGTCATCACCCATTCGCCGAGCAGGCGTGAAGGCACTTCGCGCTCGTTGACGCCGCGCAACTGGCGCACGACTTCACGCACCACGTTGTCGACCGCATCGCTCGCGACCGGGCGCTTTTGCAACGCGCGTTCCACGCCGGTGCGCAGCTTGTGTTCGCCGAAGGCTTCGCGGCGACCATCGCTTTTGACGATCGCCGGCAGCTTGATCTCCATCGTTTCGAACGTGTTGAAGCGTTCGCCGCAATGCGTGCATTCGCGACGACGCCGGATCGTCGTGCCGTCTTCGGATTCGCGCGAGTCGATGACCCGCGTGTCTACATGCTGGCAAAACGGGCAATGCACGCAGGGTTATGTCGAATTACGCGGCATACACCGGAAATTTGCGGCATTGCGCGGTCACCTTCTCGCGCACCTTCGCGATCACGGCCTCGTCGTCCGGCGCGTCGAGGACGTCGCAAATCCAGTTCGCGAGCTCGATGCAGTCGGCCTCGCCGTAACCGCGCGTGGTCACCGCCGGCGTGCCGATGCGCAATCCGGATGTCACGAACGGCTTCTGCGGATCGTTCGGCACGGCGTTCTTGTTGACGGTAATGTGGGCCTTGCCCAATGCGGCTTCGGCATCCTTGCCGGTGATCGTCTTGCCGATCAGGTCGACCAGCATCAGGTGATCCTCGGTGCCGCCGGAGACGATCTTGTAACCGCGCGCGATCATCGTTTTCGCCATCGCCTTGGCGTTCTTCACGACCTGTTGCTGGTAGGTCTTGAATTCCGGTTCCAGCGCTTCCTTGAACGCGACGGCCTTGGCCGCGATCACATGCATCAGCGGGCCGCCCTGGATGCCGGGGAATACAATGGACTGCAATTTCTTGACGATGTCTTCGGCATGTTCGCCCATCGCCGAATTTTTCGCCACGATCAAGCCGCCGCGCGGACCGCGCAGGGTTTTGTGCGTGGTCGAGGTGACCACATGCGCGTGCGGCAGCGGGCTCGGATACACGCCCGCGGCGATGAGTCCGGCGATGTGCGCCATGTCCACGAACAGGTAGGCGCCGACCTTGTCGGCGATAGCGCGAAAGCGCGCCCAGTCGATCACCTGCGAATAGGCCGAGAATCCCGCAACTACCATTCTTGGTTTGTGCTCGAGCGCGAGCTTTTCGACCTCGGCATAGTCGATGAAACCGTCCGCATTCACGCCGTACTGCACGGCGTTGAGGATCTTGCCGGACAGATTCACCTTGGCGCCATGGGTGAGATGCCCGCCGTGCGCCAGCGACATGCCCAGAATCTTGTCGCCCGGATTGAGCAGGGCGAAGTACACGGCTTGATTCGCCTGTGAACCGGAATGTGGCTGCACATTGGCGTAATCGCAATCGAACAGTTTTTTCAGCCGGTCGATGGCGAGTTGCTCGGCCACGTCAACGAATTCGCAACCGCCGTAATAGCGTTTGCCGGGATAGCCTTCGGCGTATTTGTTGGTCAGCACACTGCCCTGCGCTTCGAGCACGCGCGGACTGGCGTAGTTTTCGGAAGCGATCAACTCGACGTGATCTTCCTGACGCTGGTGCTCGGCGGCGATGGCCTTGCCAAGTTCGGGGTCATAGCCTTCGATTTTCAGGTTGGCGGCGAACATCGGGTACGGTCTCCGGCGGGTTGTTTGCTCATTTTACCTGCGCCGGACGCACGCTGCGCGATATAATTGCGGGCTAGCCAACAGGCAGGAATCCCATGCAATACATCTACACCATGATCGGCGTCAGCAAAGTCGTGCCGCCGAAGCGCGAGATCATCAAGGACATCTCGCTATCGTTCTTCCCCGGCGCCAAGATTGGCTTGCTGGGCCTCAACGGCGCGGGCAAATCCACCGTGCTGCGGATCATGGCGGGCGTGGACTCCGAGTTCAACGGCGAGGCGCGGCCGCAGCCGGGCATCAAGATCGGCTATCTGGCGCAGGAACCGCAGCTGGATCCGGAAAAAACCGTGCGCGAATCCGTCGAAGAAGGCGTCTCGACCCTCACCGATGCGCAGAAGCAACTCGACGCCGTATACGCGGCCTACGCCGAGGAAGGCGCGGATTTCGACAAGCTTGCCGCCGAACAGCAACGTCTGGAAGCGATCCTCGCCGCGGGCGACGGCCACACGCTGGAACGCACCCTGGATGTCGCCGCCGACGCGCTGCGCCTGCCGCCCTGGGACGCCAAGATCAAGACCCTGTCCGGTGGCGAAAAGCGCCGCGTTGCGCTGTGTCGGCTGCTGTTGTCCAAGCCCGACATGCTGCTGCTGGACGAGCCGACCAACCACCTCGATGCCGAATCCGTCGAGTGGCTCGAACACTTCCTGCAGGAATTCCCCGGTACCGTCGTCGCGGTCACGCATGACCGCTACTTCCTCGACAACGCCGCCGAGTGGATCCTCGAACTCGACCGCGGCCGCGGCATTCCGTGGAAGGGCAATTATTCGTCGTGGCTGGAACAGAAGGACGAGCGCCTCAAGCAGGAAGCCTCGAGCGAAAAAGCGCGCCAGAAGGCGATCCAGCGCGAACTCGAATGGGCCCGGCAGAACGCCAAGGGGGGCCGCAGCAAGGGCAAGGCCCGCCTGGCGCGCATTGAGGAACTGCAGTCCACCGATTACCAGAAGCGCAACGAGACCAACGAAATCTTCATCCCGCCGGGCGAACGCCTCGGCGACAACGTGATCGAGTTCAGGAACGTGTCCAAGTCGTTCGGCGACAAGCTGTTGATCGACGACCTGAGCTTTAGCGTGCCGCCCGGCGCGATCGTCGGCATCATCGGTCCCAACGGCGCGGGTAAGTCGACGCTGTCCAAGATGATCACCGGCCAGGAAAAACCCGACAAGGGCGAGATCGTCATCGGCCAGACCGTGAAGATCGCCTATGTGGACCAGAGCCGCGACAAGCTCGACGGCAAGCACAACGTATTCCAGGAAATCTCGGGCGGCTCGGACATCCTTAACATCAACGGCATCGAGATCCAGTCGCGCGCCTATATCGGCCGCTTCAACTTCAAGGGTTCGGACCAGCAGAAGATCGTCGGACAGCTCTCCGGCGGCGAACGCGGACGCCTGCACCTGGCCAAGACGCTGCTGCAGGGCGGCAATGTGCTGCTGCTCGACGAGCCGTCGAACGACCTCGACATCGAAACGCTGCGCGCGCTCGAGGACGCGCTGCTGGAATTCCCCGGCAACGCGTTCGTGATCAGCCACGATCGCTGGTTCCTCGACCGCATCGCCACGCACATCCTCGCCTTCGAGGGTGATTCGCACGTGGAATTCTTCCCCGGCAACTACAAGGAATACGAGGAAGACAAGAAACGCCGCCTCGGCGAGGAAGCGGCGAAACCGCACCGAATCAAGTACCGGAAATTGGCCTGAACATGTCCTTCGTCGCGGCCATCGACGCAGCAGCACGCAGGAAGGCGTCGCTGCTTTGCATTGGCCTCGATCCGGAACCGGCAAAGTTTCCCGCGCATTTGCGCGCAAGACCCGACGCGATATTCGAGTTCTGCCGCGACATCGTGGATGCCACGGCCGGCCTCGTTTGCGCGTTCAAGCCGCAGTTCGCGCACTTTGCTGCGCAACGCGCGGAGGATGCGCTGGGGCGCCTGATCGCGCACATCCACACTTCGCACCCAGGCGTGCCGGTAATCCTGGATGCCAAGCGTGGCGACATCGGTTCGACCGCGAATCACTACGCAGCGGAAGCATTCGACCGCTACGGCGCCGATGCGGTGACGGTCAATCCCTATCTCGGCCGCGATTCCGTGCAGCCGTTCCTTGACCGCGGCGACAAAGGCGTGATCGTGCTGTGCCGCACGTCCAATCCCGGCGCGCGCGACCTGCAGGATCTGGATGTTGGTGGCCGCCCTCTTTACCAGCACGTCGCGCAACTCGTGGCGCGTGAATGGAATGGCAACGGCAACTGCGCGCTGGTCGTCGGCGCGACCTATCCCGACGAATTGCGCGCCGTGCGCGAAATTGTCGGCGACATGCCACTGCTCGTCCCCGGGGTGGGTGCACAAGGTGGCGATGTTCAGGCCGTGGTGAACAATGGCCGGAATGTGCAAGGCGCGGGACTTATCATCAGCTCCTCGCGCGCGATCCTGTATGCGGGATCGGGCGAAGACTTCGCTGATGCAGCGCGGCGCGAAGCGCAGAAATTGCGCAATGAGATCAACCGCTGGCGCTGATGCGCGCCTTCATCCATTGCCACGCGTAGCGCAACGTCAGGGCTGCGTAATGCAGCCACAATCCGCACCACACCACCCCGCGGATACCAGGGTTGCGTGACGCCGGGTCGAATTTCCGGAACCAGCGCCACATGCCGCTGTGCTTGTGAAACGCAACGAAAAATGGCCGTGTCCGACTGGATGTTCCCTTCGCATGCACGATGCGCACCGAATTCGCGCACGCGACACGCAAGCCGGCATCGCGCACGCGTCGGCACAGGTCCATGTCCTCGCAATGCAGGAAATAGCCTTCGTCAAAACCGTTCACCGCATCGAATGCTGGTCGCGGCAGCAGCATCGCCGCGCCGGAGACGATGTCCACCACTTGTAAGTCCGCCGCGTCCGCAGCGACATTGATTTCGTCCCGGCCCATCATGCTCATCAGCGCGCGGCGCAGGAAAGGATCGCGGCGGCGGCTGGCCGGTTCCGACGTGCCGTCGGATGCGACGATTGCCGCTCCAACGACTCCAGTATCCGGGCGCATCAGCGCACGCATGCGTGCGATCGTGGCTGGTTCGATGCGGCAATCCGGATTCAGGAACAGCAACGCATCGCCATGCGCCTGCGCTGCACCGCGGTTGCAGCCGGCACCGAAGCCGAGATTCGAGCCATTGCGCAGGATGCGCAGGCGTGGCTCGTCGCGCCAACGCGTCGCGAGCGCCTCAATCGAGCCGTCGCGCGATTCATTGTCACTGACGATGACTTCGATCGGCACCGTGCTGGCGAGCAGGCATTCGACACAAACACCCAGATCCTCGCCGCTGTCGGCGGCGACGATCACGACGCTGGTCAGTCCGGGCGTTTGCGCCACGTCAGGCCTGGGCAAGGAGTTTTTCGCCCTGCTCCGCGGCATGCGCCCACAATGCCGGCCAGTGTTCGCACAGCTCGGCAAACGTCTCGCATTCATCGCGCAAGGCTGTTGCGCAGCCCGATGCGTCGATGTCCTGCGGCCAGTCGCCCAGACGCGGCGGCGCGTTGGCCAGCAGCGCCTTGCCGTTGGCCTGCACGATCTCGCGCGCATCGGCCAACCAGTACACCGGCGCGTTTTCCGCCGCTTCGATCTGATGCTGCAGGCGATCGATGATGTCGGCGCGCGAATAACTCAGGTACTCGCGCAAGTGGGCAATGCGATTGCGCTCGCTCGCTCCTGCCAGATCACGCAAGGTCGCGGCGAGCAGCTGCAGGCGCGCGGCCGGATCAGCAGCATGGAACAGGCCGAACTGGCGCTGCACGAATTCGCGCAGGAAATAATTTACATGCGGAACATGGGCCGCCAGGGTCTGGGCCGAACGCTTGCGCTCGGATTCCTGCGCGTGGCCGATGGTTTCCGGCAATGCCAAGGTCACCGCGTCCGGATGGCAGAATCGGGTCAAGGCGCTGGTCATCGAATCCTGTCCGCGACCAACGGGATTCGAGCACGGCAGCAGTTGTGCATTGTCGATCGTCAGTGGCGTGAAGCCCGCCACAGCCAGAACCTGCGCCTGTGCCTGGCCCTGCTCCACGAAACGCGCTTCGCAATTGCGCAGATAGCTTTCGCGATCGCGCCAGAATTCGGCGCGACTCTCGCCGGAAAGCTGATACAGCCACAGGCCAAAACCGCTGCGCGAACTGCCGCGGCTTGCCGCTTGCGTCGAGACGATGCGCGCCGACTCTGAAAACAGGTCAAGCCTGCCCATGTTGATGCCACGCAAGTCGCCGCGATCGATCGGATATGCCGATTCCAGAATCCCGCCCAGTGAATTGCCGCAGGCGCGCAGATGAAGCTCGAATGGATCATCGTCGATTTCACTGCCGGCGCCGAGTGCTTGTTCCATACCAAGCTGGAATCGGGCCGTTTGCTGCGCATTCGGGTTTGGATCGAGTCCCGCACGCGCGTAATTCGGACGGCGCAGCGGCAGCACGAGATCGTCGTCGAGCAAGGCCAGGCGCGTGCCAGCCGACAGCAATATGGCAAGGTTCCAACCACGGCCGCCGCCAAAGCGCTGCGACTGCGGATGCGCATCGCGAATGAGCAGACGCTGCACGGCAATTTGCGCTTGCGGTACGGCCTTGCCCAGACGTTCGGCGAGTTTTGCCGATTCTGCGCGTCCAATGTAGTGCACCTTGCACCCGGTCGTGCGCGCGAATTCGCGCAAGGCGTCGCGCTGATCATTCGCGTGTGCCGGCAATGACGAATCGTCGAGCACGGTGTAGCGGCGGCCAGCACGATGGCGGCGCTCGTAGTCGCCCAGCGATACGAGCAGGCGCGAAAGTTGCTCGGGCCGGTCACAGGCGCGGATGAATACGCCGCGGAGGTCCACGACTGCCCGCGCGCGCGCCTGCGTCAAACGCTGGATGAACTGGTCATCGGATACCAGCAGTCCGCGCTGGATGAGATTCTCGAACACGCGCTGGATACCCTCGCGCTTTCCCGCCAGTCCGGCAATCGTCGACTCGATGCGTGCGGCATGTTCGTCGAGGCTGCGGAATTCACGGCATTGATCCAGCGCCTGCAATACCTGGAACGTCATGACGTGGGTGTCGCCATTGCGCTTGATCTGGAAAATGCATTCCTGGCTGGACAAGGAAGCAACCAGGCCGTCCTCGGAAGCGAACAGCGGCGCATTCGGATCGGCGACGGGTGTGGGACGTAGAGCGGGCGCTGGATAATTGATCTGGTAATTGAGTGTGGTTTGCATATGTTTCCGGATGCTGGCGGCGCGCGTTCAGCGCTGCGGCTTCAATTGATCGAGTTCGCCGCGCAGGCGCGCGACTTCGGCTTCGAGTTCGGCGATGCGGCCGCCAGCGGCCATGTTGCGGCGAACCTCGCCATTGTAATGCGCGTAGACCGATTCCTCGCGGTCGCCAAACAGACTGGCATCGGGAAATTCCGGCAGCGCGCGGCGCGAACACACGGCGATGAAATACAGCGGCGCGTAATCCAGACCCGCCAAGGGCGTCGGCGCGGATTCATCGAGGGTAGTCGCGGCGACCGTGCGGGGTTCGGCATCCAGATTCCAGATCGCCGACTGGAACAGCAATTTCTGTCCGTATAGCCGCACCTGTGGAAAATGCGGTGCGAGCAAGGCCAGCAATTCGTCCCGATACAGTTCGCGTACGTGGAACTCGTTGCGAAACCCGCTGATGTCGCTATAGGTGCGTTTGTCCGGCGACGACACGACGAGGACGCCGTCATCGGCCAGCGCGCGTGCGAATCCGGCGATCAATTGCTGTTGTGCGGCCACATGTTCGAGCGTCTCGAACGAAACAACCAGGTCGAAGCTCCCCGGGGCGACGTCCAGCGCTGTGCAATCGCCGCGATCGAAGCGCAAGTTCGCCTGCGTGCCGTAGCGCGAACGCGCGTGCGCAATGGCGTCTTCGGCAATGTCCACGCCGAGCACGCTGGCCGCGCTGCCGGCGAGCATCGCGCTGCCATAGCCTTCGCCACACGCCGCGTCGAGCACGCGTTTGCCGCGTGCAAGCCCAAGCGCGAATGCGTAGCGCGCAAAATGCTCGTAACGGATTTCGCGCACGCATTCCGGCGTGAACCGCTCACCGGTGAATTCGAGTGCGCCGCCGCTCATTGCCCTGTCACCTTGCGATCCATTGCGCCTTCGTCGGACTTACCCCAGTTGTGCGCAAGCCGTACCATTCCGAATTCACGCGATGCCCCGCGCACCGTCAATCCCCGCTCGATCGTATCGAACAAGCGCACGCCTTCCGAATCGAGCGGATGTACCTTGATCACGTACGCGCCCGGCAGCAACGGCAAACGATCAAATTCGATATCGAGGGCGAAGACATCAGTATTTTCCCGAACCGGGAAGACGCCATCCATTTCTGTGCTGACGCCGTAAATTGGCGTGCCATCCATGCGTGCGATTCCGACCAGCATTACCGGCGGCCTGCCCTCGCGCGAGCGCACGCGGGCGCGCACATGCACGGCGTCGCCCGTTTCGACTTGCACGGGCACATCGGTCGTGCTGCCGTTGATGGCGAGATCAAGCATGTGGAATTCGAGATTCTGTGCAGATGCCGGCGTCGAAGGCGCTGACTTGCTTTCCTGATAGGCGAGATAAGCCTGGGTGACCGCAAAAACATCGCCGCTCGCCGCCACTTGTCCGGCCCTGAGCCAGATTGCCTGCCGGCAGAGCTTTTGCACGTGGTACATGCTGTGCGAAACCAGGATCAGCGTGCCTCCGCCAGACAGATATTCCTCCATCCAGCGCACACACTTCTTCTGGAACGCCTCGTCGCCGACCGCAAGCACTTCATCGGTGATCAGCAAATCCGGTTTGAGCGCAGCGACGATGGCAAAACCAAGCCGCACCGTCATTCCCGATGAATAGTGCTTGACGGGCTCGTCGATATATCGGCCGATGTCGGCGAATGCGACGATTTCCGGCAACTTGGCGCGTGTTTCTTCCGCCGACAATCCATACAGCGCAGCAGACAACGCGATGTTGTCGCGACCGGAATAGTCGGGATGGAATCCGGCGCCAAGCTCCAGCAGCGCGCCGACGCGACCGTCAACCTTCACACTGCCTGCGCTGGGCGTGAGTACGCCCGTCAACAATTTCAGCAGTGTGGACTTGCCGGCCCCGTTTTCGCCGATCAGGCCAAGCGATTGGCCACGTTCCACGCGCAGGCTCACGTCGCGCAATACAGCAATGGAATCGGCGTCGCGATGACCGACCAGCAAGCGCCACAGTGCGCGCAGGCGATCGCGCGCGCGGAACACAAGCGGATACGACTTGCCCAGACCGCGGGCTTCGACGAGCACGCTGCTCACAAGAAATTCTCGAAATGCGGATCCAGGCGCCGGAAGACGACCCAGCCTATAGCCAGTACTGCCAGCGAACTTGCGAGCGCAATGGCATCGCCTGCCAATGACGGTGCCGGCGTATGCAGCAGGGCGCCGCGGATGAACTCCGGATAGTGCGTGAACGGATTCAGGGCCATCCAGCTGCGGTAAGCCTCCGGCAGCGATTCGCGAGCATAAAATACCGGCGACGCAAACATCCAGATCATCAGCAACTGTGGCAACGCGGCAGACAGGTCACGCACAAAAACCTGCACGGCAGCAAACACGAATGCAATTCCCAACGCCAGCGCGAACAACTGCACATACGCCAGCGCGACAAGCGGGATCCCGAACGGGTCGATGGGAACGCCAAACGCGAACAACGCGACAATGATGGCCAGGAACCCGATTCCCTGAACCAGAAAACTGGCCGCCACCGCGGCAAAGATCAGCACTTCACGCGGCATTGCCACTTTCTGGATCAAGGCCGCGTTGTCCTGGATTGCCGTTGTAGCCCGAGACAGGCCCTCGGCAAATGCGTTCCAGGGCCACAGCGCCAATGCGAGGAAGGGCACGTAACCTGGAGCATCCGATCCCGGGACCTTCGCCTTGAACACATAGACGAAGACGAAGCTGTAAACCGCAAGCTGGGCCAGTGGCTGCAGCAACGCCCACAATCCGCCGCTGAAACTGCCGAGGTAGCGATTGCGAAGGTCGCGTCGAATGAAGTGTAGCGCGAGGCGCAGCACGGGCATGAACCGGCCTGATGGCGTAAGGCCGCTGATTATCGCAAACGGCCGCGCGCCTGTCCGCAGGCGCGCGGGTCATGCAGGCGCTGCAAGCTCAGTCCTGTTTTTCCGGTTCTTGCTTGGCGGCCTTCTTTTTCGCCGCGGCTTCTTCGGCAGCCTTTTGCGCCATTTCCGGCGTCACCTCACTCGCAGCAAGGAATCGGGTACGCAAGGACGCGACCAGGTCGGGGCTGGCCTGCAGCGGTTTTCCGCGTAAATCGCCCGTGTACTGCGCCATCTGCTGGCCGACCCAGTCGCCACGCAATTTCTCGATCAGGGCAGTCTTGATCTCGTCGTAGGACTTCTGCCGGTCAGGCTTGTGCCTGACCAGTTTGAGGACGTGATAGCCGAATTCGGTTTTGACAATGGGTGAGACCTGACCGACCTTGGTGAGCGCTAGGGCCGCCTTGGCGAACGGCGGTGCCATGTTTCCGGATTCCGCATGCTCGATCAAGCCGTGGTTGTCGGCCTTGCTCGGATCGTCGGAGTATTCGTCGACCAACTTGTCGAACGTGTCCGGATTCGCGCGCGCCGCTGCTTCGACCTTGCCGATGCGAGCCTTGGCTTCGTCATCGCTGCGGTCCTTGATCGAGACCAGTACGTGCTTGACGTCCACTTCACCCGTCTCGACGAATTCGTCCTTGTGCGCAAGGTAGTACTCGCGGGCCAGTTCGCTGAAATCCGGTTGCTTGAGCGCGTTTTGATAATGCTCAAGCTGAACGGCAGACAAGACATCTTCCGCAGACAGCTGGAGCCGCCGTTGCACCAGCGGGTCGTTGTCGAGCTTTTCCGCTCGCGCCTTCACGGTCAGTTGCTTTTTCAGCAACAAGCTCAGGATAGTGGTCTCGATGCGCTTGGGACTATCGAAAAAACCCGCACGATCCTTTTCCGGAATCCGGGCAGCGAAGGCATCGATATCCTGCAAAGTCACCTGCACGCCATTCTGTTCGGCGACGACGCCGGGGGGAAGCGATTTGTCCTGCGCTACCGCCACGCCAGCGCCCGCCAGCACACTGGCAAGGACGACGACGCCAGCGGCTTTGCCAAACAGGTGGATTGTCGATTTCATTTCGGTTCCTGAAAAAAGCGCGCCGCCCGAATGGCGGCGCAATTGAGATCGCATGTTGCGGAAAAAGTTCGGCTGGCTCTGGCGGTTCGATCGGACTTACACGACCGTCGCACAGATCACTTCGCGCCCTCGGCTAAGGATTATAGCCATTGAAGTTACCGCCGTTGACAAGCGGGATCTTGCAACTGCTGCCGCAAGAGCCGGTCGCGGTCGAGGCCGCAGTACCCCCGGTCGGGGTAATGTTGCTGATGTCCGCGTTGATGATATTCAGGTAGTAAGTCCCGCCGTCCGTGAGGGTGCATCCAAACGACTTGGACCATGTCAGCTTGGCCGTTGGCCCTGCATTCTTGATGTAACAGCCGTTCACCACGCTGCTGCCCGAAGACGCCGGATTGCTGAAGTCGCCGCATTTTGTGCTGATGGTCATGCTTACTGGAGCATCGTACTGCGACGCGCCGACCGTATAGCTGCCGTAGATGCCCGATGGCGCGCCTGCAAAATATCCCGCTGGAACCGTGAATTTCTCGGCCATGTACATCGTCAGCGGAAGCGGGAAAACCGGTTGTCGGCCGTAGCTTTGCGGCCATGTACCAAACCAGACCGAATTGAAGCTGGTTACGTCCACGTTCTGGTAGCCGGTATTCGGGCCCGAGCCGAAATAGAAAATGGATTGCGAACCGGTCCACTGGCTGAAACTGTTGACCCCACCCGTGCCGTCTCCTGCCAGCGTGGGACAGCTTCCGCCACCGGTGGTGACCGTGACCGATTGCGTCTTGCTGCTTTGCTGGCTGTTCACGCTGTCGGTCACGGTGAGAGTAACGCTGTAGGTGCCAGCCGCCGCGTAGGTATGCGAGGGGTTTTTCGTGGTGGCCGTGCCGCTATCGCCGAATGTCCACGACCATGCGTTGATGGTACCGCCAGTGTCGGTCGAGGTGTCGGTAAACGTCGCGGTCAGGCCATTGGTGGTGAAGGTGAAATTGGCCGACGGGGTTCCGCCGCTACTACCCGAGCTGCAGCCAGTACCGGTGGGCGTGCCAGTCAGTTGCGCCTTCAGGTGGCCTGGTGTAGTGCTGCTGGTTACCGGCCCGGTGGGATAGGAGCAGGTCGCAGTTCCGGCCTGATTGGTAATGTCGATGACGGTTTGCGCACCGACGCCCAGCGAAACAGCCAGGAATACGGCGAAGAAGATCAAGATGCGTGACATGGATGAAAAATTCTCGGGCCGAACGGGTTTGCCATTGTAACCGGTGACAGGCGTAATTCGCCGTTAAACGGCGTCGAAAAAAAGGGGCCCTTTCGGGCCCCTTCAGTACATCGTGTTACCTGCTTACGATCAGGAGCAAGCAGCCTGACCGTTCAGGCAGAAGCGCGACGAACGATGACGATACACGCCACTGTAGTTCGAGAGCACGCCACCCACATTGCCGTTGACGAAGTTCTCGGCTTCGAAGCCGGTAACCGGCAGGCCGTAGAACACATTGCCATTGGCATCCGGACGCATGGCATGCGGGTCGGCGGCAGGAGTCGTTCCACCGTGCGTCGCATCGGTGAAGGACAACGCGAGCCAGCCGTTGCTGCCCAGCGCGGAAGTGGCGATGTTCGAGGTCAGCGTGGAGCCCAGGATGCTCGGACCGCCAAACGTGACGACGTTGGTCTCGTGGCACAGCGAGGAAGGCGGCTGGCCCGGAGGACACGGCGAGAAGCCGCAGGTCGGCGTCGAGGTGGTGCGCTCTTCGCGGTCAAACAGGCTGATACCGACGACGTCGCAGGACAGGCCCTTCGCGAATACCTTCTCGAACGGGGCAATGACGGTCTTGCTGCCCGAGTTCGGCGGATCGACATAGAAGCGCTTGGTCGGGAAGGTGACAACCCAATCCGAACCCACGCTGCCATCGGCCGCGCTCTGCCACTGATTGTACAGGTTGTTGGCGGAGAACACAGCGCTTACCGCATCGATGCCCTGACTTGGCGCAACGTTGGTCGGGTACACGGCGGTGATCAGACTGCCATTGTTGAAAACAAAGGCGGTCGCGGTGTTCGGGTTGGCATCATTGACGTTACCCAGACTCGGCTCGAGGCTGCCGGTACCGCGGGCAAGCGTAGTGGCGGTGAAGCCATCAAGCGCATCCGCATTGTAGCTGTAGTAGGTACCGTGGCCGACGTTGACCACCGCCGCCGCGCCAAACAGGCCGGAGGTCGGGACCGTAACGGCACCGAAGTTAGCCGCTTCGAAATCGCCTTCAGCATCGGCGCAATCCGGCGGCACGCCGTTCTTGTGCGTGATGTCGGCGTACAGGTTGCTGGCCGGGTCGATGTCGCCCATCGAGATCATTTCGAAATGACCTTCGTTGGTGCGGCTGTCGCCGGTCGGGCCGCCATCGGCCGGGCTGGTATACGCATAATGCAGGAACGCCTGGTAGCCGTAGCCATTGGCCAACGGACCGCTGGCAAACGCCGGAGCGGTGCAGCTGTTGTCGGCCGAGAAGATACCAGCGCCGGTACCGGAAACGCCGGCATCGGACAGCTTGAATACGGTGGCAGTCCACACGTCGTACTTGGACAGGAACAAGTTGAAGTCGAGCACTTCGCGGCTGTTATAGCCTTCGAGGAAGCGCACCTTCACCGCCTTCGCGTTACCGGTGGTGTTCACCACCGACAGCAGGGTCTGCTGGCCGGCATTGACGGTGTAGTAGGGGTAAAGCAGGGTCTGACCCAGGCCATCCGGGTTCAGGTTGACGGCATTCGCCATGTTGGCGATGCCCACAACGCCGGCGATGCCGGCGACGACGGCAGTCGTCAAACTATTTCTGTTCATCACAACACTCCTAAATTTGACCACAGGGCTTTTTGCTTTTTCGCCAACCTGGAGGGCATGCCATAAGGCCCCTACGCCCCAAAGCAGGGTGGGCAACAGCGAATCTATCCTAAGACAAAGGCAAAGGCAATGCAATCCCGACGAAAAAACACGATATTTTTCACGGCTCGCCCTGTTTATCGAGCTTCGGGCTGGTCATCTGCGGCAGGTAGTACCAGGCGCCATCGGCTTTTATCCAGGTTTCCACCACCGGGGCCATGGATTTGGTATCCCCCGCCAACCCGCCCAGATTGATCGAATAATCCACCATCAATCGGACTGTGCAGACATCTGCGCTGCATTCCTGCGATGTATAGCGCACCTTGTTCCAGTGCGTGCCGCGGCCATTCATGTTGTGGGCGTACTGCTCACGCGTGATGGTCTTGCGGTAACCCGGGGCCAGGAAGTCATAGGCCTTGTCGGCCTTTTTCGCGACGAGGTAATCCCAGCGCTGCACCGCCTTTTCCTTGATGACGGACGCGTTTTCGTCCTTCTTGACCATGCCCGCGCAACCGGCCAGCGCCAATGCGGCAGCGGCAAGCACAAATTTGGAAAGATATACTTTTTTATTGTTCACCTTGCGGATTCTCCTTGGACTTGAGTTGCACAGCCGGCACTGGCACGGTTTGCGCCGGGGCCGGTTGCATGGGCGCGGTTTGCGCGGGCGCTGGTGGCGGCACGGGCGCAAGCCCGCCTCCGGCTTGGCCGGCGCGCATGGGCGCCAGCGACTCGAATTTGCTTTCGTATTCCTGCGTCATCTGCTGCGCTTCGTCGACACTGGTGATGACGCGCGGCGTGATCAGCACGATCAGCTCGGTGCGTTGGCGCGTGCGCGACGTGCTGCCGAACAAGTGGCCGATCACCGGAATGTCGCTGAGTACGGGCACGCCATTGCGCGAATCGCCGTCCTGATCCTGGATCATGCCGCCGAGCAACACGGTCTGGCCGCTCTGCACCGCGACTTGCGTATCCAGGTTGCGCTGATTGATCGCCGGATTCGGGTTGTTGGCGGTGACCGTACTGTAGTCGGGCGAAGTGTCCTGCTGGCTGACATCCATGTACACCAGGCCGCCCGGATTCACGCGCGGCGTGATCATCAAGGTGACGCCGGTGCTGATGTAATTGGCCTGGCCAATGCCCGAGCTGGTGATGCCGGTGCCGGTATTGTTGGTGGTGGTTCCGTAGCCGCCAAGCCCGATCAATGACGCCGAAATCACCGAAACCTGCGTACCCACGGTCAACTGCGCCTGCTGGTTGTTCATCACCACCAGCGAAGGTGAGGACAGGATCTTGGAATTGCCGCTCTTTTCGAGCGCATTCAAAGCGACCTGAAAATTCTTGTTGAGGAAAGAATAGAAGACGCCGGGTGCCCCGCCATTCAGGGACGTCGGCGCACCGCCACCAAGCGAACTGCGGTGACGATCGGATGAATTGCCCTGGTATTCGGGGCTGTACTGGAATCCGGTACCCGAGCCCGCATTGGAATTGTTGATCAGTCCGGAAAGCCACCATTGCACGCCGTACTGCAGGTTTCCGGTCAGGGTGACTTCGAGGATCTTCGCCTCGATCTGCACCTGCAAGGGCGCGATATCCAGGCGATGGATGGCGGCGCGGATGGAATCCCATTCGCCGGGCGTGGCCATCACCAGTAACTGGTTGTTTTCCTCGATCGGGGTGATGCGGATGTCGGTTTGCTTGCTGCCCGACGACGTGGGCGTGCCGGTGCCGGTAGTCGTCAGATTCGATGCGGGCGTGCGGCCACGTTGTTCGGCCGTATTCATGGCCATGTTGTTCAGGCCGCCACGATTTGCGCCACCCACGCCACTGTTGAACTGGCCGATGCTCACCGGCCGCATGCCAGGCGCGACATTGCCGGTGTTGCTCGAGCGCTGGCTGACCTGACCGGTGAAGATCGCGTTGAGGTGATCGGACAAGTCCACCGCCTTGACGTTTTTCACGTCGTACACATAGAGCTGCGTGCCGTTTTCGCCGACACCCTGGTCGAGCTTGTACAGCCAGCTTTCGGCCTTTTCGAGGTAGTCCTTCTGCGGCGTGATGACGACCACGGAATTGGTGGTTTCCATCGGGATGAAGCGGAACATGCCGGCCAGCGGGGACTCGCCTGCCGACCCGAAAATCTTGTCGAGTTCCGGCATGATCTTGGCGACGTCCATGTTGCGCAGGCCGTACACGCCGACCGACATGCCCTTGAGCCAATCGACGTCGAAGATGTCGATCGTGCGTTGGTAATTGGCCAATTCCGGTGCCGTACCGGCCATGATCAGCAGGTTGCGCGCATCGTCCGCCGAAACTACGGCGTCGGCCTTGGCATAGGGCTTGAGCAGCTTCTGCATCTGCGTGGCGGCGATGTAACGCAGCGGATACGCCCGCACTTCATAGCCCTTGGCGCTGCCCGCCGAGGCGATGCGCGGAGTCAGGTTGCCCGGAATCGCCTCCTTGACCGGCACCACGGCGTAGCGGCCTTCCTTGAACACCAGCGCGTTGTTGGTCCAGCCCAGCAGCATCTGCAGGATCGGCATCGCCTGCTCGGGCGTGATCGGCCGCGACGTCGAAAACGTGACATTGCCCGAGACATTCGGCGCAATCGTGTAGTTTTCGTGCAGCAAGGCGCCGAGGATGGCTTGCACCACGGCCTGGATGGGCTGGTTTTCGAAATTGAACGTGATCTGGCCTTCCGGCGCGGACTTTTCGTTCACCGGCTCGCGCGCGATCTTTTCGTTGATGAACTGGCCCGAGCCTGGTTCGACCTTGGCTTCGGCGACCTGATGCGTCTTGTCGTCCGTATCGATCTTGATCGGCGCTTCGTCATTGATCTTGTTCGCCGGCAAGTGTGTCGTTGGCGCGCTCGACGGCGCGATGTCACGGTTGAATTCGCGATCCGAACCCAACGTGGCGCATCCGGCCAGCGCGGCGGCCAGCAGCGAAACAAAAATGATCGAAGGTCTCAAATACACGTGTAACGCTCCGTGACGGGTTACTGCTGCTTATTCTCGGCTTTTTCCCTGCGCAAGCGCTCGGCTTCCTCGCGCATTTGCGCGCGACGTTCCTCGATGCGCCGCTGCAGCGCTTGCGCCTGCTCGTTCTGCACCGGCGCGGCGTCCGGCTGCCCGGGAACGAACTTACCGGGTACGGCGACAGGACGCGCTGGCGGCGCGGGCCCACCCGGAGCATGCGCGACCGGGTTTGGACTGGCAACAGCGGTAGACAGTTCCACTTCGACCTCTTCTCCGGAGGTTTCGCGGAAGATCGCGCTGCGCGGATTGATCTTGGTCAGCGTCCAACCGCCCTGGTCGCCTTCCATTGGCATGCCTTCCTTGAGCGCCAAATCCCTGTTCTTGAGCTTGTCGTGCACCATCGCCAGACTCACGTGCGGGGTGAGGATGATGCCGGTCAGCGCGATATTGAGCGGCACCTGGGGCGGCGGCGGCACGTCGGGCGAATCGGGCGTTTCGGGCGTCGGTTTGCGGTCGTCATTGAACAGCGGCCGCGCCGTGGTGTCGGCAAACTGCGCCTCCGGCGGCAGCTTGAACGCGGTGCGGTCGATGGCGACGCTGGCGACCCCGGTCGAATCGGCTTCAGGTCGCAGCCAGGAATAGCCGCGGCCGAACCCGAGCTGCATCGCGATGGCAAGCAGCACGAACACGCCGCAGACCCCGGCCAGGATCGCACTGAGCAACTTGGCGGCTTGCGTGCTCATGCGCCCTTTTTCCCGGTCTTGCGCAGGTAACCGGACAAATTGAAGCGAATGTCCAGCGCGGTCTGCGGGCGCACCTTGGAACCCGGCGGCACATAGCCGATCTGCTGGCGGTAGATCAGCAACTGATCCACGAACAGGTAGGGATTGCTGTTTTCCAGCTCATAGACGATCTCGGCGAATGGCTCGAGCGCACAGCGCATGCGCACCTGGATGGTGACACGCTCGTAGAGTTCTTCCTCACCGCCCTTGAAATTGGAATTGCTCACGATCGCGCACTGGCTTTCGTTCTTCACCCGCGCCGAGATCGCCTGCTTCAGACGCTGGGTCAGATCGGAAAACGCGCTGTTTGCGTCGGAGTCGGAAAGAAACGCCTGATTGCCCTGCTCGAACGCGCGCACTTCGGCCATGCGCTTTTCGATGAGTGGGCGCTGCGCGACGATGCCGGCGAAACGCTGCTGCTGTTCGCGCAGATCCCGTACCTGGCTGGCGATGGCCAGATCCGGCGCGACGAACCACCAGTGCACGAGCAGTAGGTAGCCGAGCAGGACCGCTATCAGCAGCAGCACGATCGCCAGGAAACGGCCGTTGCGAGGGTCAGCGCCCAGACGCATGTGCGCCTCCCTTGGCTGCCGTCGCGGATTTCGCTGCCGCAGCCTGGGCATCCGCGATTGCGCGGAAATCCAGGGTGATGTTGAAGCGGTCCTTCTTGGTGCGTGGATCGGGCTGGATCGTGCCCTGCACGCTCGGATTGGCGAGCAATTCGGATTTATTGAGCAGTCCGATCAATTTCGATGCATCATCGCTCAGGCCCTGCAATTCGATCTTGTCCTTGTCGTCGACATTCAGGCGTTCCAGATACGTGTCATCCGGCAGGCGCTTGGTCAGGTCCTCGAGCAGATTCACCATCAACGGGGTGTCGTGTTTCTTGCGGCTGAGGAAATTCGCGCCATCGATGGTGTCCTGCAGGGTCTTGCGCAGTTGCGACACCTGCTTGGCGTCGTTCTGCGCGCGGGCCACGTCGGCCTGCATCGCCGCAAGCGCGGACGCACGATTGTCCAGCCACAACTGCATGCACGTTACCAGCAGCACGATCGCCGCCGCGCCGAGCGCGAGATTCAGGCGCAGGCGCAAATTCTTGCGCGCGTAGCGGTGTTCGGCCGGCAGCAGGTTCAGTCCCAGGCGCGCGCCACCGCGTGCGCCGGCCCAGCAATCCACGCCATCGAGCATGGGTGCGCTGCCCGCGATCGCCGCGAGTTCCGCATCGAGCTGTGCGCGCGGCACCACGGTCAGTTCGACGTGCAGGCTGCGATCCGCCGCCACGTGCGGCGCGACGGCGTAATCGAAATAAACCTGATCGGCCTTGAACGGCGTCTGCCGGTCCATCTCGAACGCCAGCACCTGGCGCAGGTTGTCTTCGGCCGCGGCAGGCAGGCTCAGCGCACGGCGCAAGGTACGCGCGCCATCGATGCAATAGATGCGGCGCAAGTCCGGCGTCTCGAGCGCACCGCGCAGGCGCGCGAACGCGGCCTTCTGCGCCTCGGCAGGATCGTCCATGTTCACGCGCCCGAGTTCGGAACAGCCTTGCGCCGATTGCCGCCAAATGCACAGCTCGCGTCCACCGACATCCAGCAGCAACGCATCGGCACGCTCGGCCAGCAGGCCGCGCCAACGCGCGGGCAGCAGCGACGCCAGTTCATGCCCCCACCAGGCGAAGAAGCGCGGCAGCGGCGTTCGGGCGTAGCGCGTCCGCAGTCGGGCGAGCTGGATGTCGAGCGCTTCGGTGAGGGTCATCGGGAGCTTTCTTTCTCGGCCCAGCGCAGCACCGTGTAGGGCTGCCCCGCCGTGCCAATGCCGCCCAAGCGGATGCTGGCGTCAAGCACAGTGCTGGCACCATTGGCAAGCGTGGCACGCGATTGGATAGTGTACGTGTTCCCGCCGCCATTGGCCACGACAGGAGTACCGTCCGGCAGCGTCAGGCCGCTGCCTTGCTGTCCAGGCAAGACCTGTTGCCGCGCCGCGATCAATTGCTGGGCCAGATCCGGCGTCATCCCGGGCAGGGCCAGCAATACGTCCATCGGCGCGTAGGCCGCATTCGGCTGGACCCCGCCGCCGTAAATGGTGATTGCCGGCTCGATCTTTTCGAACAGGTCGTAATTCATGCCCAGCACCTGCTGCACTTCGCCCACGGTCTGGAATGGGGCGTTGCGCGGGGCATACGTCAGTCCCGCTGCCTTGTACTCGTTGATCTCGGCGCCGTGCGCGCGCGGCATGTCGTCCGGATCGCGCCAGTCCTGGATTGCGTCGGAAAGCGCGACGGCCTGATCCAGCGGCACGCCGACCGACTGAAACAGGTTCTGAAGCAATGTGTCGTCGGCAGTATTGATGTCGATCAATCCGGATTCGTCGGTGAGGCGTACATCGACCTTCGCGCCGTCGAAGTCGAAATCGTAGGGCCGACCGTCGCCGACCCAACGCTGGGTCATGTCCGGATTGCGCAATTCGTACACCGCACGTGCGATGCCGGCTTGCGCGGCATAACGCGCCGTGGTGCCGTCGAACAAATGCCGCGACTCGAAATTCTCGGTGCGCGCGATCAGGGCGAAACTGCCGAGCAATACGCCCATCAGGGCGATGACCCAGATCACCAGGATCAGGGCCACGCCACGCTGGTTGCGCCCGACGCCGGTCATTGTCCACCGGTCGCGGCAGGAATCTGCATGGGCATGCGCGGACGCATCGCGCCGGCGTTGAGCATCAGCGGGATATCCAGCGTCGGCCAGGGCATCTGCACGCCGGGTTGCATGGTCAGATCGATGCGAACCATCAATGGCGTGATTCCGGGATCTGGCCAATCGCTGCTCCAGTTGCCGAGATTGCCGTCAACGTCGAGCGCACGGTATTCGAAACGGCCGGAAGCGATGCGGTCAAGCAGCACGACGGCGTCGACATCCGAATCACTGCGGCTTTTGTCGGTCGCATAGCCATTGAGCATCGTGTCGCGGAACCGCAACTGCAGACCGTCCGTGGCTGGCGCGAGTTCCAGCGTCTGCACATACGGGCCGCCGCGCGACAGGTAACCGGGCATCGCGGCGACGAAGCGCATGCGCCGCGCGTCGCCGTCGAACACGTGGATCATGCCGGTGCTGTCGTCGCGCCCGAACTCCAGCGGCAGGATCTGGCTGATCTGGCGGCGCAGGAATTCCTGTGCAGTGCGCAGGCGATCGGTGCGGTCGATCGCGGCCTCGCCCGCGCGCATGGCGTGTGCAGAGGCACGAATGCCGCCGTAGGCGCCGGCGATGAGCAGGCCGAGCAGGATCACGGCGAGCAACACCTCGAGCAAGGTGAACCCAGCGCTCATGCGCAATGCGGGCGCACGCATCATGGCTGCGCCCTGCCCTGGCGCATGACCGGCGCCTGCGCCGCCTGCGTGATGTCGGGATTCTGCGCGCGCAAGGTAACGAAACGCGCGTCGTGCTGCAGGTAGATCGTGCCCCAGGTCACGTCGAGTTGCAGTTTGTACAAGTCGATGCTCGGCGCTACCGGCACGGCTTGCACGGGCGGCGTGTTGGCATTGCCCGCCACTGGAATATTGGATGCGATCGGGATGATGTCCTGCGGCGGAACCCTCGCGATTTGCAAATGCCAGCGATACTTGTCGTCGAACGCACCGGCGTAATCGCCATCCTTGACCGGCTCACCGACGCCTTGCACATCCATGAGCGACTGCGCCCACAGGGCCGCGCGCGTGTAGTCAGCCGCCTGCGCGGTCGTGTGCAGGCAGGTGGAAAGAATCTGCAACAGCACGCCGAAACCGATCGCGAAAATCACGAACGCGGCGACGAGTTCGATCAGGGTGAAGCCTTGTTGGCGCGCCGGCATCCGGTTCACTTCGTGGTTTCCTCGCGCGTCACTTCGCCAGTCAGCCAGCTCACGTTGATGCGCCACTCGCGTTCGCCCAGACGCACGGAAATGTGGCCACCGGTCGAGGCCCCGTCCGGGAAGAAACGGATGCGCCCCGAGCTCGTGCTGGTCTGTTCGCTGTCGGCAGTGAGCAAGGTCATCTGCATGCCCTCCGGCAATTTCACGATCGGCTTGCCCGGCGCTTGGTAAGTATTGGACTGGATGTCGAGATCCAGCGCCGCCTGTTTGCCGGTCACGATCGCCTGCCCGCGCGTGTAGCGCAGCGCGGCAACCAGGTCGCGGGATGCGGCCTGGATCTTCGCCGAATTCATGCTTTTGCTGAACGACAACGACACCACGCTGAGCGCGATGCCGATCAGGACGACAACCGCGACCAGTTCGATGAGCGTGAAGCCGGACTGGCGCGACACACGCATGGGCTTACTGCCAGTTGCCGTAATCCTTGTTCAGGCCGTCGCCGCCGGGCTGGCCGTCCTTGCCATAAAAAATAATGTCGAAATCGCCATGTTCGCCGGGCGCCTTGTAGAAATACGGATGCTGGAACGGATCCTTCAGGTCCGCCTCCTTCGCATACGGTCCGTTCCAGTTCGTGGCATTGCCGGGGCGCGTGACGAGATCGTTCAGGCTCGCCGGCGCGGAACCGTTGTCAAGCATGTAGGCCTGCACCTTCATCTCCAGCGAATGCACGCCGGCGACGCCGGCCTTGTACTCGCCGTTCTGGAAGTTCTGCATCACCTTGCCGCCGACGATGGTCATGACGATGCCGATCAGCACCAGCACGGCGATCATCTCGATCAGGGTGAAGCCGGCGGAGCGCACCGGCGCGCCGTGGCGTTGCAATGTATACCTTTTCATGTTCGTCTCACTGTAGGGAACTGGTGATATTCAATATCGGCAGCAGGATCGCCATCATGATGACCGCGACCACTCCGGTCATGACCACGGTAACCGCCGGCACCAGGGCGGCGAGCAGGCGATCGACCGTGTTCTTGGCTTCGGTGTCGAAGGTATCGGCGACTTTGAGCAGCATGTCGTCGAGCGCGCCGGATTCCTCGCCCACCGCGATCATCTGCAGTGCCAGTTTCGGGAAGCGCTTGCTCTGCGACAGCGCAAACGCGAGGCCACCGCCGGTTTTGACTTCTTCGGTTGCCGTATCCACGGCCTCGGCCAGCGCCGAATTGGCGAGCACGTTGCGACCGATGCCGAGCGCGGTCAGCAACGGCACGCCGTTCTTGAGCAAGGTGCCGAGCGTGCGCGCGAGGCGCGCGGTTTCCAGGCGGGCGATCAACGGCCCGAACAGGCGCCGCTTGAGCACCCAGGCGTCGAAGCGCAGGCGCGTCGGCGGATCGGCCAGCTGGCGTCGTGCGTACACGACGCCGAGAAAAACCAGGCCGGCAATGCCCCACCAGAAATTGCGCAGGGTGTCGCCGATGAACAGCACGATCAGCGTGATCATCGGCAATTCCACGTTCATGTCCTTGAACATGGGCGCGAACTGCGGCACCACGAAGACCAGCAGCACGAACAGCGCGGCGAATACCATGACGATGAGGATCGCCGGGTAGATCATCGCGTTGATCACGCTTTCCTTGAGCGCCTTGGCCCGCTCCAGGTACTGCGCCAGGCGCGCCAGCGTGGTGTCGAGCGCACCGCCGACTTCGCCGGCGCGCACCATGTTCACGTACAACTTCGAGAAGATCTGCGGCTCGGCTTCGAGCCCATCGGACAACGGCGCGCCGCCGCGCACGTGGTCGCGGATGCGCTCGATGATGCGTCGCGCCTTTTCGCTTTCCGGCAGTTCCAGCAGGATTTGCAGCGCGCGATCCAGCGGCTGGCCGGCGCCGAGCAAGGTGGACAATTGTTGGGTGAATTGCAGCACCTGCGCCGGACTCATGGCAGCGCGCGCGAACAGGCTCGCGAACGAACGCGCGCCGTCGCCGCTGCTGGCCACGCGGATTTCCAGCGGAATATTGCCGGCATCCTGGATGCGCGCCACGGCCTCGTCGTTGGAGGCAACCTCGAACTGGCCCTCGAGGACTTCGCCGGTCGGCGTGACTGCCTTGTAATGGAACAATGCCATCAGCTTTCCGAGGTCACGCGCAGCACTTCTTCGATCGTGGTGGAACCGCCCAGCGATTTGACCAGACCGTCTTCGTACATCGTGCGCATGCCCTCGCTGCGCGCCTGTTCTTCGAGCTTGCCCATGTCGGCGTGTTGCATCACCAGGCGCCGGATCGGATCGCTCATGACCAGGAATTCCATGATCGTGGTGCGGCCCAGGTAGCCGCTCGCGGTCAGCGGCGAGGCGACCGGTTTATACAATTGGATTTTCCCATCCGGCTGGTAGCGACGCAGGCCGAATTCCTCGATCACCTCGGGCAGCGCGTCGTATTTTTCCGCATGCGTGGCTTCGAGCCGGCGCACGAGGCGCTGCGCGAGCACACCATTCACGGTGGACGTGAGCAGGTAGTCTTCCACGCCCATGTCGAGCATGCGCGTGATTGCGCCGGCGGCGTTGTTGGTGTGCAGCGTGGAAAGCACAAGATGGCCGGTGAGCGCCGACTGGATCGCAATTTTGGCTGTTTCCAGATCGCGCATTTCGCCGATCATGATGATGTCCGGATCCTGGCGCACGATCGAACGCAGTGCGTGACTGAAATCGAGCCCGATCTGCGGCTTGGCCTGGATCTGGTTGATGCCCTCGATCTGGTATTCGACCGGATCTTCGACGGTGATGATCTTCACGTCCGGCGTGTTGAGCCTGGACAACGCGGTGTACAGCGTCGTGGTCTTGCCTGACCCAGTCGGGCCGGTGACCAGCAGGATCCCGTGCGGCAGCTCCAGCACCTTCATGAACTTGGGCAGGAATTCGTCGGTGAAGCCGAGCGTGTGGAAATCGAAGACGATGGATTCGCGGTCCAGGATACGCATGACGACCGATTCGCCCCACGAGGTCGGCACGGTGGACACGCGCAGATCCAGTTCCTTGCCTTGCACGCGGATCATGATGCGACCGTCCTGCGGCAGGCGGCGCTCGGCGATGTTCAGCTTCGCCATGATCTTGATGCGCGAAATGACCGCCGCGGTGGACGCCGCCGGCGGCGATTCGACTTCGATCAGCACGCCGTCGATGCGGTAGCGAACCTTCAGGCGGTTCTCGAATGGCTCGACGTGGATATCCGACGCGCGTTGTTCGACCGCGCGCTGGATGATGAGGTTGACCAGGCGGATGACCGGCGCTTCGGAGGCGAGGTCGCGCAGGTGTTCGATGTCGTCTTCGCTGCGCGAGGCTTCGTCGGAAAGATTTTCGACGATGGCGCCCATCGCCGAGCGGCCCTGGCCGTAGTAGCGCTCGATCAGGTCGTCGATCTCGCTGGGCAGTCCGACTTTCGGCTCGATCGCCTTGCCGGTCGCCAGTGCCAGCGCCTGCAACGGATATGTTTCGGCCGGATCGGCCATGAGCAAAGTCACGCCGGTCTCGGACTCGGCGATAGGCACGACGTGGTATTGCTTCAGAAACCGCACCGACATCTGCACGTTCGGCGGCGGCGCTTCCGGGCAATCCTTGGCTGCGACCAGCGGCAGGCCGAGGACCTCGGCCAGGCTTTCGCCCATTTCGCGCTCGGACACCAACCCCAGGCGCGTGAGCAGCGGCACCAGATTGCCGTCGCCGCTTTCCTCGAGCAGGCGGTGCGCGCGCGCCAGATCGGCCTCTTTCAGGCGACCGCGCGCGACGAGGTGCTCGCAGATGCGCTCGTCGAGCGATTCGGCGGCGGGCGCCGATGCTTGTGTTTCCACTGTCGCTGACATGGCCTTGATTTCCCCTGGCTTCAATTCTCGCGAGAAGGCGGCTGTTCGACCGCAGGTGCCGGTGCGGGTTCCGTATCCTCGCGCCGGATCAATTCGTCGATGAACGGCCGGTTGCAGACGATCCACAGTACCACCGGCACCAGCACTGGCAGGATCAGGTAACCGAACTGGTAGGCCAATGCTACCGCGTTGAGCGGGATGCCGGCGCGTTGCAGCGCATCGATCCCGGGCTGGCCGGCGTCAAGGCCGACTGCCTTGAGGCTTTCCGCGATCACGCCGAAGGCTTGGGCGATCCAGATCACGATGCAGCCGAGCGTGATTTGCCGCATGCGTTGCCAGCGCGTCAGCGGCGTGGCCAGCACCAGGCCCGCGAACAACGGCAAGGCGTAGCCGTAGATCATCGGATTGACCACCGGTTCGATGAAGCCGAACTTCGCCGGCTGGCCCACCGGCGCGGCATTGACCAGCACGCCGCTGGAAATCTGCATGAGATACCCCGGATGGCCTAGCACGCGTCCGTGCGCATCGAGCAGGTCCGCGCCCTGCGACACTGCTGTGAACAGGCTCGGCCAGGCCTTGAGCATGACTGCCTTGGCCATCGCAATCACCGGCCACACCAGCGGAGCCGCGAACTCGAACCAGAAAAAGAACGCCAGCGGCAGCCACAGCAGCGCAGAAAAAAGGAAGCGGCGGAGCGGCGACAGGATCACTTAGCCGACCCACACTCGCGCGTTGCGGAACATGCGCAGCCATGGCGAGTCCTCGCCCCATTCGCGCGGCGCCCACGACATCTGCACGGTGCGGAACACGCGCTCGGGATGCGGCATCAGGATCGTCACGCGCCCGTCGGCGGCGGTGAAACCGGTCACGCCCTTGGGCGAACCGTTCGGATTCAGCGGAAACACGTCGGTCGCCTTGCCGCGGTTGTCGACGAAACGCAGACAGGCTTGCACACGTTTCGAGTCGCCACGCGCGGCGAACACGGCGCGGCCCTCGCCATGGGCGACGACGACGGGAATGCGCGACCCGGCCATGCCTTTGAGGAAAATCGACGGCGATTCGATCACTTCGAGCGTGGCCATGCGCGCTTCGTACTGTTCGGAGGCGTTGCGCTCGAAGCTTGGCCAGTTCTCCGCGCCGGGAATGATGGACTTCAACGCCGCCAGCATCTGGCAGCCATTGCACGCACCTAACGCAAACTTTTTCGGATTGGCGAAGAACGCGGCGAACTGGTCGCGCAAATTCGCATTGAACAGGATCGAAGTCGCCCAGCCGCGCCCGGCGCCAAGCACATCGCCGTAGGAAAAACCACCGCAGGCGGCGAAGCCGCAAAACTCGTCGAGTCGATAGCGGCCATTCTGCAAATCGGTCATGTGCACGTCGAACGCGTCGAAGCCGGCGCGCGTGAACGCGGCGGCCATCTCGATCTGGCCATTCACGCCCTGGTCGCGCAGGATCGCCACTTTCGGGCGCAGGCCTTTGGCAATGAATGGCGCGGCGATGTCCTGCGCCGGATCGAACGTGAGCTTGGGCGTGATGCCGGCGTCATCGTCGTCGCAACGCCAGATATGTTCGGCGTCGGCAGTCAGCGGATTGTCGCGACGCTCGACCATGGCGCGGCTGGTTTCCGACCAGGCGTCCATGAGCACGGCCCACGGCCAGCGCGCAATCGCCTCGTCGTTGAGCCACAGTTTGACGCGCTTGCGCGTGTGCGGGGCGCCGGCGAAATGCGCCAGGTCCTTGAGATGATGCTCGTCGAGAATGGCGAGGAACGCGTCACGATCGGCGGCCTTGATCTGCACCACCGCACCGAGTTCTTCGCAGAACAGCGCCGATAGCGTGTTGTCGCCCCAGCCGGTCAGTTCCAGGTCCAGTCCGCACTGCGCGGCAAAAGCCATCTCGACCAGGGTCGTGATGACGCCACCGTCGCCGCGATCGTGGTAAGCGAGCAGCAGGTTGCGCTCGCGTGCAGCCCTGAGGGCCTCGAACAAACGCACGAACAAACCGGCATCGTCCAGATCCGGCGGCAGTCCGCCGACGCGATTGAACACCTGGGCCAGCACCGAGCCGCCGAGGCGGTTGCGGCCCGCGCCGAGGTCGAGCAGCCACAGTTCGGTTTCGCCGACATCGAGCACGAGTTGCGGCGTCAGCGCGCGGCGCGCGTCGGCGATGCGCACAAACGCCGAAACCACCAGCGACATCGGCGCCACAGTGCGCTGCTGCAGGCCATCGTGCTGCCACACGGTCTGCATCGACAGCGAATCCTTGCCGACCGGAATGGAAATGTGCAATTGTGGACAAAGTTTGGAGACGGCCTTGACCGCGTCGAACAGCGCGATGTCCTCGCCCGGATGATTGACCGCGGCCATCCAGTTCGCCGACAGCCGAACCTCGTCGAGACTGGTTATTGGCGCGGATATCAAATTGGTCAGCGCTTCACCCACCGCCATGCGCGCGGCGGCCGGCGCCGAGAGCAGGGCCAGCGGCGTGCGTTCGCCCATCGCCATCGCTTCGCCAGCGTAGCCGTCGAAATCCGCCAGCGTCACCGCGCAGTCACCCACCGGCACCTGCCACGGCCCGACCATCGGATCGCGCGCGCACAGGCCGCCGACGCTGCGGTCGCCGATGGTGATGAGGAAGGATTTGCTGCCGACCGCGGGCAGGCGCAGCACGCGCTTGATCGCCTCTTCCAGGACGATGCCATCCAGGTCCGGAACGATGTCCACGCGCGCCGGCTTGCGCCGCGCGTCGCGTTCCATCTTCGGCGCCTTGCCAAACAGGACGTCCATCGGCAAGTCGATGACGTTCGCGGCAGCACCGGTCGCGGTGGCTTCCGCAACGATCAGGCGTTGCTCGGCTGTCGCTGCGCCGACCACGGCGAACGGGCAGCGCTCGCGCGCGCAGATGTCCGCGAAGCGCGCGAGATCGGCCGCATGCAACGCGAGCACATAGCGTTCCTGGGCCTCGTTGCACCAGATCTGCATCGGCGACAGCTGCGGATCGGCGCTGGGAATCTTGCGCAATTCGATGCGCCCGCCGACAGCGGAATCATGCAGGATTTCCGGGATCGCGTTCGACAAGCCGCCGGCGCCGACATCATGGATCGAAACTATCGGATTGCCCTCGCCCAGCGCCCAGCAGGCGTCGATGACTTCTTGGCAACGTCGCTGCATTTCGGCGTTGTCGCGCTGCACCGAAGCGAAATCCAGTTCCGCCGAATTGTCGCCGCCGGCTACGGACGAGGCTGCGCCACCGCCGAGGCCAATCAGCATGGCCGGCCCGCCAAGCACGATCACCGCGTCGCCATCCGCGAGCTTGCGCTTGAGCACATCGGTCGGCCGCACATTGGCCAGGCCGCCGGCGATCATGATCGGCTTGTCGTAGCCGCGGCGCAGCGTGCCGTCGCTACCGCATTCGCTTTCAAACGTGCGGAAATAGCCGCCCAAACACGGACGTCCGAATTCGTTGTTGAACGCGGCCGCGCCGAGCGGGCCGTCGCGCATGATCTCGAACGCGCTGGCCATGCGCGGCGGCAGCGGACGATCCTTTTCCCACGGGCGCGGCAGGCCGGGAATGCGCAGGTACGAGGTACTGAATCCGGTCAACCCGGCCTTGGGCTTGCCGCCACGGCCGACCGCACCTTCGTCGCGGATTTCGCCGCCCGCGCCGGTCGCGGCGCCCGGAAACGGTGCGATTGCGGTCGGATGGTTGTGCGTCTCGACCTTGATCGCATACGGTGTGGATTCTTCCACAATGCCGTATTTTCCACTTTGTGCATCAGCGAAAAAACGCCGCGCCGCGTTGCCTTCGATCACCGCGGCATTGTCGCTGTAGGCGCTCAGCGTGTGCTGCGGCGACGCGGCATGCGTGGCCTTGATCATGCCGAACAGGGATTCGGATTGGGTGACGCCGTCGATGGTCCAGCGCGCGTTGAAGACCTTGTGCCGGCAATGCTCGGAATTGGCCTGCGCGAACATCATCAGTTCCGCGTCGGATGGATCGCGGCGCAGTTCCGCATAACGCGCGGCAAGGTAGTCGATTTCGTCCGGCGCCAGCGCGAGCCCGAGCCGCCGATTCGCCTCACCAAGCGCGGCGATCGCATCGAGACCCAGCGCAGTGCGTCGCAATGGCGACGGCGCGACGGCGCGAAACAGTGAGTCCGCGTCGGCGAGTTTCGTAAGCACCGACTGCGTCATCGGATCATGCAGGGCGTGCGCTAGCGAATCGAAATCGGCGCTGCCGGCGGCAGGCGCGCGGTCCACGGTGAACGCCATGCCGCGTTCCACGCGCGCAACTGCGAAACCGCAGCCGCGCAAGATGTCGGTGGCCTTGCTCGACCACGGCGAAATCGTGCCCAGGCGCGGCACCGTCCACAGCGTCGCCGCTTTCGGCGCATCCGGTTGTGCGCGCAACACCTCGCACAACCGGGCCAGATCCGGCGCATCCGCTTCAACCTGGACGAAATAGATCCACCACGCAGCGCTCACGCGACTCTTCGGCGCGATGCCGGCGAGATCGCGGTTCAGGCGTTCCAGGCGAAACAGGGATAGGGCCGGTAGCCCGTCGAGAACGATCATGGCGAGCGCGGCTGCGCGTTCAATGCGGAACGCGCATTATCCCATAGCGCCGCACAGGCGCGAACCGAAATTAACGCGAAGCGACTTTCGCCTTGTCCCGCTCCGCCGCAAGACGATCGAGTTCGGCGAGCAGCCCCTGTGGGGATGTCGCCTTGCCCAGGTCGACCGAGGTGCCGTCAGCGGTAAGCACCGTCGGCGTGGCGTTGATGCCAAGCTGGATCCCGAGCGACTTGGTTTCGGCAACCGGATTGGTGCAAGTCGCCGGCGTCGGCTCCTTGCCATTCATTGCCGACGTGTAGGCGGCGTTGCGATCCTTGGCGCACCACACATCCACGGCCTTCTTGTCGGCGCCGGGATGGATGTCGAGCGGAAACATCACGTAATGCACGGAAATGCCCAGTGCGTTGTACTGGCCGATGTTCTTGTGGAAGGCGCGACAGTACGGGCAATCCACGTCGGTGAACACGGTCACCGTGTGCTTCGGATTGGCCACGTCGAAACGGATTTCCTGCGCCGCCGACAGCTTGGCGATCGCCTGCGCGCGCATGGCTGCGAGACTGGCGTCGGTCAGGTTGCGCTTGTTGGCCACGTCGTAGAGGTTGCCCTGCATCAGGTACTTGCCATCGGCGCTGATGTAGGCGATCTGGCCGCTGACGACCACTTCGTAGAAGCCCGGCAAATCGGATTTGACGACCTTGTCGACGACGGCCAGCGGCAGCAGCGAATGGATCGCATCGCGCACGGTTTTCTCGGCCGGATCGGCAGCCGCCTGCGCGAACGGCGCGGCGGCAACAAGGGCAGCGAACAGGATCAGATGCTTGAACATGACGAAATTCCGATTATGCCACGAAGCGGATCAGACCGCGCCGCGGCGGGTTTGGTTCACGGCGCCGGCTTGGGCTGCGCCATCTGCTGCAGCCGCTGCGCGAGCTGCTGTGGCGGCACGTAGCCACCGAGCTGGCTGCCGTCATCGGCGAAGATGCCAGGCGTGCCATTCACCCCCATTGCACCGGCTATATTCGTGATTTCGGCTATGGGATTACTGCAGGTCAGTGGCGACAGCGCCTTGCCGTCCATGGCCTGCGTATAAGCCGCGTTGCGATCCTTCGAGCACCACACCGTCTGCGCCTTCTTGTCCGCGCCGGGGTGGATGCTGAGCGGGAACAGCACGTAATCCACGGCGATGCCGAGCTTGTTGTACTCGGCGATCTGCTTGTGGAATTCGCGGCAGTACGGACAATCCACGTCGGTAAAGACGGTGACGCGGTATTTCGGATTCGGCGGCGCGAACGTGATGCGCTTGGATGCGGGAATGCCGGCCAATTCCTTCTTGCGCAGGCCCGACAGCGCGTCATCGATCACGTCGCGGCGCGAGTCGACGTCATAGATATGGCCCTCGATCAGATATTTGCCATCGGTGCTCAGGTACATCGGATGGCCATCGACCACGATCGCATAAAAACCCGGCAGGGTCGCCGGCATGACCGAATCGACCTTGGCATTGGGCACGAGCTTGCGCAATGCCGTGGTGGCAACGGTGGCGGGATCATCGGCGGCAGAAGCCGACACGGCGGCCAGCCCCAGGAGCAGCAAAATTGCGAATCGGAACATGGACTTCTCGAGGAAAATGCGAACTGCGCACAGTCGACCGGCGCAGCGGGATAGATATTGCAATTATCGCATGATTCAGCCTCTCGGATGATGCCGCTCATGCAGCCTTTTCAACCCTTCGCGGGCGACCAGGGTGTAAATCTGCGTGGTCGAAAGCGAGCTGTGGCCGAGCAGCATCTGCAAGGCGCGCAGATCCGCGCCGTGGTTGAGCAGGTGCGTGGCGAAGCAATGCCGCAACACATGCGGCGAGATGCGCCTGGCGTCGATGCCAGCCCGGAACGCGTGGCTTTTCACCATCGTCCAGAACATCTGCCGGGTCATGCCGGCGCGACGCGCAGTGACGAAGGCAGCATCCACGGTCGCCCCGCGCAACAACACGGGACGTGATTGCGCGTAGTAGCGTTCGAGCCAATCCTGCGCCTCCTCGCCGAGCGGCACCAGGCGTTCCTTGCCGCCCTTGCCGGTCACGCGCAGCACGCCCTGGCGCAGGTTGATCTGGCTGGTAGCGAGCCCGACGAGTTCGCTCACCCGCAGACCCGTTGCGTAGATCAGCTCGAACATGGCGCGGTCGCGCAGACCAAGCGCTGTGTCAACGTCCGGTGCGCGGATCAGCGCCTCGACTTCGCGCTCGGACAGCGCCTTCGGCAACGGCCGCGGCAGTTTCGGCGCATCCAGCAGCAGGGTCGGATCTTCCGCGATCGCGCCGAGCGCGGCGCGTTGACGATAGAAATGCCGCAGCGTGGACAACAGCCGTGCATTGCTGCGCGCGCTGAATCCGCTGCCACGCCTGCCGCCGGCGGAGAAACGCGCGGCCAGATAGGCGTTGAGCGATTCGCGCGTGGCGCGATCCAGCGTCCTGCCCTGCCCGGCCAGCCAGCGCGACAGGCCTTCCAGGTCCTGCCGGTAACTCGCCAGCGTGTTGTCGGCCAACCCGCTCTCGGACCACAGCCTTTCGACGAACACGTCGATGGCGGCGGCGTCGATGGCGTTGACGGGTGGTGTAGATTCGTTCGACATAAATTCGATGCTCGTCATTCCGGCGCAAGCCGGAATCCAGCGCCTTTGCTCCCGTAACGAAAGTCACTGGGCCCCGGCTTTCGCCGGGGCGACGAATTGTTTAGCCTAATCGGCGCAGATGAATTCGTCACGCTTGGCATTCCGATGAACGATTCCAATTCCTCACCAGCGGGGCTTCGCCTGCGCCTCGCCGCCGCTGCCTACGACCTGCTGCCACTGATCGGACTGTGGTTCGTCGCCGCCGTGCTGGCGCTGACCGTCACCGGCGGCGCGCTCGACACGCACACGTTCGCCGGAAAATTCATCGTGCAGGGATTCGCGCTCGCACTCAGCGCCGCGTATTTCGTCGTCTCGTGGACCCGCGGCGGCCAGACCATCGGCATGCGCGCATGGAAATTGCGTGTCGTGGATGCCAGCGGCGCGCCGCTGCGCTGGCCGCAGGCCGTGCTGCGCTTCGTCACTGCGTTGGTGTCGATTGCCGCGCTCGGCGCCGGATTCTGGTGGGCCTTGTTCGATCCTCAACGCCGCGCGTGGCATGACATCACGGCGCGGACGCGCGTGGTGCGCACATTGTCAAAATCTTGACAGCATGTGCGCGCCGGCTACTGCCAAACTTTGGCTGGAATCATCCATCCCGACACTGGAGGAATGGGGTAACAATTGAGACGTCGTTGATCCATTCTCAAAGCACTAATCACACTTAACGCCGCGATTTTCTGGCGTTGCAGGTCCGGATTGCCTTGTACAAAGTCATGCATTGCCTCGGACCCCGCACGGGAATCGCCATATGTATCGGCCCAAAGAAGTCCCGCGATGATCCCGGCGCTTCGAGCATCCGGATCGCGGAGCATACCGGCCTCCTCCGCCATGACATAGCCCTTGTAAGGGCTTTCGGAGGAAGTATACAGGGTTCGTAGATCGTCATTGATCTTGGATCGCTCTATGGCGAAAGCAGTGTCGTTGCGGAGAAGATCATTTTCCGTACCACCGTCTGCGACGTAGGCATCAATCTTCGACCGAGCGAGAGTGGCTTGGCGTTCGTAAAGAAGAAACCCGGCCTTGTCGTTTCCGCGGGCCGCCAACTGCTTCAGTTCGTCGTCGCTAATGTTCTTTGCTGCGAGGATATCTTCCGGCATGGGATAGCCGTGCTGCGCCATCCACGCCACCTGTTCGGGCGAGGTAATCGTGCTGTAGACACTGAAATGGCTCTTGTCGAAATCCACGATGAGCTTTTGATCGGATGCCGGAAATTGTGCAACCCAATCCTTGAAATTTTTAGCCGCACGGACTTTCACAACGCCGGGAAGCTGATATTTCCAAGGAACCAAAACGGTACCGTCAGCTTCAACCCCTGAAACTGACCGCTGTGCTGGCGATGAATTGTGCGAGGGGGGTTCCTTCGATGGTGCGGGAATGGGGACCTGCTTGGTTGTTGCGGGACTGGGCGGGGTCGGTGCCCCTGCCTTTCGAAGGAAAAAGGCGCCCGCAACGAACAACAAAAACAGGGCAAGCGATACGATGCCGAGTGTTTTAGACAGGGTCATTACAATAGGCTACGCCACGCCGGCTACTGCCAGATTTTGTCTGGGATGCGAGACCCGAATGCGATAGGAAAGCAATTCAAGCGTTCTTGGTCTAGTGTCATGAAGTGTGACATTTCGGATGCCGCCGCGGCTTCGCGCTTCAACTCCGGATTGCCTTGTATATATTTTGAGAGTGCATCGGAACTTGCGCGACTATCACCATACTTGGAAGCCCACATCAGCCCGGCAATGATTCGCGAAGATCGATCCAATGGATCGCTCTCAAAGCTGGCGTCGTATGCAATCGCATAACCTTTGTAGGCGCTTTCCGAGTCTTTGTACAACGATTGGAGGAATGTGGCGGTCTTCATGGCGTCGAGCGCGAACGAGAAATCCTCCCGAAGAAGCTGTTCCTTGTTGCCTCCGCTGGCCACGTAATCATCGACGCGCGAGCGGATACGCTGGGCCATGCGCTCGTACAACAGGAAACCGGCCTTGTCGTTGCCATGGTCGGACAGGCGCTTGAGATCGTCGTCGCTCATGCGCGTAGCGGCCAAGATGTCTTCAGGCATGGGGTAGCCGTGCTGTGCCATCCACGCCACCTGTTCGGGCGAGGTTATGGTGTCGTAAACGCTGAAGTGCGTCTTGTCGAAATCGGTAATTAGCGATTGTTGGGCGGGTGGAAATTGGGCCAGCCACTCCTTGAAGTTCTTCGCGGTACGCACTCGTTCCACTCCGGGAAACTGGTAGCGAGCAGGCACCGCAACGGTGCCGTCCCCAGCCATAGTGGCGGGCGACGATGCGGCATTGGCTCTCGGCGGCTTTTGTTGTGTCGATGGCGCAGTGAGCGGGCGGGGTTCCTCCTGCGCCATCGGTTTCGGCATTGGCTTCGTACCCGCGGGCGACTGCCAAAAATACCAGCCGGCCGCGAATGCGAGCAGCACGAGGACAATGAGAACAAAGCGATTGGGTGAAGGCATCATCGCTGGTCAGTTAGTGCATTGATTTTCAGCATAATTGGAGCCGTACTGCGCGCATTGAAGCTGTTCCTGGTCCGCGTCGTAGGAGCCTTGTCCCGCAACATTTACAGCAAGGGAATACTGGTCCCGAAAGGAATTGCAAGTTGAATTTCCAGTGCAAACCGCTGTGAGGCCATCCCAAAAATTGTTGTCACACGTTTGTTTTGAGTTGGATGACGTATAGCAAGCGTCATGATTATTACATGCCCCTTCGAAACTGGTTGGCGAATTCGAAATCGGATGGTTCAGGTCACCCGAGTAACTCAAGGGATTCAAGCCAGCAAGCAAAGCACTGATAAGATCGTTTTTCCATCCCCCGGGCCCGCAACCGTTCGGCGCCCACGTTCCCTGAGTAGGGGACGGGATTCCCGGCGCTGGCGAAAAATTGTTGACGTTGCAACCGGATGGTGCATTGTCTTTGATCGCCTTGCAAATTTGGGTTTTGCTGAACGTTGATTCGGGGTCGTCGCTGATGCTGGCGAAATCGGTGTTTAGTCTGACCGGCACGACACCCCCATCGATGAGAAAGACGGGAACCGACATCGATTCACCGGTGGAAGCGGTCACTGTGATGGTTGGCAAGGTCTCTTGTGCAAATACGAAATTAGCGTAGAAGATAATCCCTACGCAAAGCAGTCCACGGATCATGGCAATCTCCCCAGATTCGCATTGATATGCGTTCAATCCCAGTCCGTGCATCGTGAATCTAGATCGACAAAACTGCCTACTGGCTCACAAATTGACTCATCCATAGCGCCGGAAATACACCGTCGCCGCACCGGCCAGCAGTAGCGACGGCATGGCGTTGGCCAGGGCCAGGTTGAAATTGTATACCGCGCCCATGCTGACCACGGCGCTCTGGAAGAAGTAGTAGCTGATGGCGAGCGCGATGCCGATGAACAGGCGCTTGCCGAGGCCCCCGGTTCGCAACGTGCCGAACGCGAACGGCACCGCGCAGAACGCCAGCACCAGCACGTTGAGCGGATAGAAGATGCGGCCCCAGAACGCACGCTGGTAACTGCCCGCGTCCTGGCGGTTGCGCTGCATGTAGCCGATATTGCGCGAGAGATCGCCGATCGACAGATATTCCGGATGGATCATCGACACCGCGAGCACGCTCGGGTCGAGCGTGGATTTCCATTGCGCCTGCGGCAGCGTCGTGCTCGACGCCGTGGCATTGCCGAACTTGGTGCGGCGCACGTCGTGGAAAATCCATTCGCCGTCGGCATGGGTCGCGGTCTTCGCCACCGACAGCGTGTTCAGTTTGCCGGTGTCGTCGAACTCGAACACGCGCACGTCCTGCAATTCCACTTGCGGGCCATGCTTGCCCGCGCGCGTACGGCCGTGCTTGGCGTTGACGACGTTGTGGCCATCACGCGCCCACAAGCTGCCGCCACGACCGATCGCGACGTCTTTCGATTTGGCGGTGAGCGCCAGCGCCTCGGCCTTCTGCTCGCCCCACGGGCCGATGGTTTCGCCCATCAGCATGACCACCGCGGTCAGCGCAGTCAGCGCGACGATCACCGAAACGCAGATGCGCAGTTTCGACATGCCGGCCGCGCGCAATGCGGTCAATTCGCCGCTGGTGGCCAAGCCGCCCATGCCAAGCAGGCCGCCGATCAGCGCGGCGTAGCCGAAGAACTGGTAACTGCGGCGGGGCACGGTAAGCAAGGTGTAGGCGACCGCCTTGCTCAACGTGTACTGGCCAGTGCCAATGTCGTTGACCTCGCCGACGAAAGCGCGAAACGCGTCGAAGCCGACGAGAAATCCCCAGGTCACCAGTACCGCGCCGATTACCGAAAGCGCGACCAGCTTGTCGACTTTCTTGAACGCCGCCATGCGCATCAGGCCGCTCCCGCTTGCGCACGCAATCGCGCGGCTTTCGGTTTCGGCAACTTGTCGCTGCGCCAGATCAGGTACACCGCGATCAAGGCCGTGGGAATCTGTACCCACCAGAAGCCGATGCGCGGATCGAGCTTGCCCTGCGTGAGCCAGGATCGATCCAGCGCGAGGAAGTTGTAGTAAACGAACCAGGCCAGCAAGGCGATCAGCAGGCGCGCATAACGCGGTTCGCGCGGCGAGGATTTGGCCAGCGGCAGGCCAAGCAGGACGAGCACCAGCACCGAGATCGGTGCGGCCAGACGCCATTGCAATTCCACGCGCTGTACCGGATCGGCGCTGCCGAGCAATGCGGACGTCGGCGCGCTGCGCTTGACCGAATCGGGCGTGGTGTCGGTGTCGTTGTCCGGCAGTTTTATGTCGTTGCGCGCATAGCGCATCAGGCGCCAGTTGTCCGCGCCGAGCGTGCCTTCGACGCGAAATCCGTCGTTGAGGCCGAGGAAGCGTTGCGTGCCATCGGCGTCGTGGAACAATTCTCCGCTGGATGCGGTGACGATATTGATGCCGGTGCTACCGTCCTTCGCGTTCGCCCGTTCGCTTTCCAGGAACAGTTTCTGGAACTTCGTGCCGTCGGCATTCATTTCCTCGACATACATGACGCCGTCGTTCTTCGGCAGCTCGACGAAGCGGCCGGGCTCGAGTCCGGCGATGATCAGCGAACGGCTGGCCTCTTCCTGCAACGCCTGCGCCTGGCGTACCGCGGCAGGCGCGAGCCAGAACGAAATCAGCGCGATCGCAATCGCAAGCGGCACGCCGAACAGCGCGATCGGTCGCAACAAGCCGGATGCCGGCAACCCCGAGGCCGCGAACACGGCCATCTCGCTTTCGCGATACAGCCGGCCATACGCCATCTGCACGCCGAGGAACGCGGCCAGCGGCACCAACAGCGTGAGCGTGTCGACCGTGCGCAAGCCGATCAGCGCGAGCAGCAGGTCGGCGGCGACGCGGCCGCGCGCGATCTTGGCGAGCAGGTCGGCCACGGTTGCGCCGACCGTCACCAGCAACAGGATCGCGGTGGCGGCGGCGAAACTCCATGCAAGTTCGCGCGCCAGATAGCGGTCGACGATACGCAGCATCATTCAATCCGGTAAACTTCGGTGTTTGCCGCGGCATTGCACCTCGCGCCGCGTTCAACTTTGCATAAGTCTAGCGGCTTGCCGCGCATCGCACAGGATCCAACGATGATTCTCCAGTTCGCTCTCACCCAGGACGCTGCCGAAACCTGCACCGCTCCCTGCGTCGTCGCCGGCATTTTCGAGGATGGCAGCCTCAGCGCCGCCGCCGCACGCATCGACGAAAAATCCGGAGGCGCGATCGCGCGCCTGCACGCATCCGGCGACGTCAGCGGCAAGCCCGGCAGCACGCACACCTTGTTCGCGCTGGCCGGAATCGCCGCGCCGCGCGTTCTTCTCGTGGGCCTGGGCGATGTGAAGAAACTCGATGGCGCACGTTTCGCCCGCGCCTGCGCCGACGCCGCGCGCGCGCTGAAAGCGCTGCCGTTGGATCGCGCCGTGTCGTACCTGACCGAACTCGAAGTGCCGGGCAAGGACATTGCGTGGAAAGTCCGCAGCGCTGCCCTTGCCAGCGACGCGCAGGCGTACAGGTACGCGGCCACGTTCAAGCCCAAAGCCAAACCCGCGCGCCCGGAATTGTCCGCGCTCGCCTTCTCCGCGCCGGCGTCCGCTGCGGGCGCATTGGCGCAGGCAACCGCGATCGCCAGCGGCGTGCGTTTCGCGCGCGAGCTCGGCAACCTGCCGCCGAACATCTGCACACCCGCCCACATCGCCGAGCAGGCGCAGAAAATCGCTGCGGATCATCCCGGCGTGACCTGTGAAGTGCTCGAAGAAGCTGACATGCGCAAGCTTGGCATGGGCGCCTTGCTCGGTGTGGCGATGGGTTCGGCGAACGCGCCGCGCCTGATCGCGCTGCGGTGGAACGGCGCCGGCGACGCGCAGCCTTTCGCGTTCGTGGGCAAGGGCGTCACCTTCGATTCGGGCGGCATCAACATCAAGCCCAGTGCCGGCATGGAAGAAATGAAGTTCGACATGTGTGGTGCGGCCGGCGTGCTCGGCGCGTTCCTCGCCGCGGTCGAGATGAAGCTCAAGCTCAACCTCGTGTGCGTGGTTCCGGCGGTGGAAAACATGCCAAGCGGCAGCGCCCAGCGCCCGAGCGACGTCGTCACCACGATGTCGGGCACGACCGTGGAGATCCTCAACACCGACGCCGAAGGCCGGCTCATCCTGTGCGATGCGCTGACCTTCGTGCAGAAATACAAGCCGCAGGTCATCATCGACGCCGCCACACTCACCGGCGCCTGCGTGGTTGCGCTTGGCAAGCATGCCTCAGGCCTGATGACCCAGGACGATGCCCTGGCGAACGAGTTGCTCGCCGCCGGCGAAGCGACACTCGACCGCGCCTGGCGCCTGCCGTTGTGGGACGACTACCAGAGCCAGCTCGAAACCGGCTACGCGGATGTCGCCAACATCGGCGGCAAATACGGCGGCGCGATCACGGCCGGCTGTTTCCTGTCGCGCTTCACCGAAGGTTTCCGCTGGGCGCACCTGGACATCGCGGGTTCGGCATGGGACGAAGGCCGCAAGGGTTCGGCGACCGGCCGCCCGGTGCCGCTGCTCGCGCAGTGGCTGCTGGATCGCGCGGGTTGATCTGGGCGCGATGCCCCGCGCCGACTTCTACCTGATCGCCAAGCCGCGCTTTCGCGGCGATCCGCTTGCGCTCGTGTGCGAGCTGGCCAGGCGCGCGTTCGAGTCGGGACAACGCGCGCTGATCCTCGCGCGTTCGCTGGAGCAGGCCGAGGCGCTCGACGAAAAATTGTGGGGATTCGATGCGGATGCCTTCGTCCCGCACCAGATCGCCGGCGACGAAGACGATGCGATCACGCCGGTACTGATCGTGCCGCCGGGCGTGCCCACGCCCGATCGCGCGCTCGTCATCAACCTGCGCGACGACGCGGTCGCCGGAACCTTCGAACGCGTGCTGGAAGTCGTGCCCGACGATGAAACCCAACGCGCCGGCTCGCGTGAACGCTGGAAGACCTACAAGACCGCCGGCATCGAGCCGGTCAAGCACGACATGTGATCGTTCCCGCGGACGGGCTCACGGCGCCACGCGCATGTCGACCGGGCCCGCGGTGAAAGAAATCTTCAGGTCCATCGAGTCCCGGGTCGTGGCTTTCTCCTTGCTCATGCCCAGCCACTGGCTCGCGGCATCCACAACAGCGCTGTTGAACGCCGCGGGACATTCCGAATCACCCAGCTCCGCGGTCTTGACTCGACCGTTCTTGTCGAGGGTAAGCCAGACACTGGCCGTGCAGCGCTTGCTCAAATGCGCCGGCAGGGCCGGCAATGGCGTATGCACCCATTGCGCGGACCAGGAGTACTTCGGCATGGCCGACTGCTTGTCTCCAGCCACATAAATCGCCTTGCCGGTTTTCGCATCGAACTGGATCGCGACCGGCCAGCCGTGGCCAGCGCCGGGCGGAAGCGGAAAATGCGTATCCGCTATGTTGTTTGCCATGCAGGTGCCAAAGGCATTGTCCGGCGCCGCGAAGGTCGAGGTCAGCGTGCCGTCGATGCGCATCATGCCGACCAGCGTGAATGTCGCAGGCGCTTTCGCGCCCTTCTGCTGGGCACAGTCGCGTGCGACGGCAAGCACGGCCGCCTGATTGACGGATTTTTGCAGCTCGCGGGAATAGTTCTCCTGCGTTGGCGAGCCGCTGACGCTGCCGATTTTTGTCAGCAAGTCACTGATATTGTCCGCGGCTCCGGCTGCGGCAGCCCCATCCGCGCATAGCAATGCGGCACCAGAAACAAGCGTCATCAGGCAGGCATGTCGGTTCATGTTTCCTCCATCGATTCAAGCAGTTCAGGTGGGACCGGTGCATGGACCATCGCGCGTGCACACTCCCAAGTCCCCTGTCGCGCCAAATTCCGGAACCCACAGTACAAGCATGAATCGTTCCACATTGCACCCGATTCAACCACCCGTAGCGTATTTTTCCAGCAATGCCTTGAAGCGCATGTCGTTGCGGATCGGATCCCAATCC
Source organism: Lysobacterales bacterium PRO7 (assembly GCA_021404785.1). Taxonomy (GTDB): domain Bacteria; phylum Pseudomonadota; class Gammaproteobacteria; order Xanthomonadales; family Rhodanobacteraceae; genus Rudaea. The sequence continues at coordinate 5,642 of QWHH01000015.1, read as the reverse complement.
GGACTGATGCGCAGCTCGTTCACCGACATGTCGAACCCGGCGGACATGGACAGCAGCTTGCCCAGCGTGGCGATGGCACCGGCTGCATCACCCGCTCGTGCCTGCACGCGCGCAAGATTGACCAGCGCCGGCGGCAGCGTGTAGGTCCGGCGACCGATCGGTTGCAGTTCGACTGCGCGTTTTGCCGCGGCGATCGCATCTGCATCTTGCCCGGTGCCGGCCAGGCACTGCGCGAGCGCGGCAAGCAGGTCTGGATTGTCCGGTGCCGCTTTCAATTTTGCTTCTACCTGCTCGCGCGCCAGCGCGAACGCCGATTGCGCCTTGGCGGCATCACCCTGCGCGCGATGGATCCGCGCTGCGTACAGCGCGCGCGGCTTATCGTCGAACGAAGAAACCGGCGCCGCGTCCAGAACTGCCAATGCCGCGGGATAATCACGCTCCGCGTAGTCAAGTTCGTACCAGGCGTCCGAGAGCGTCGCGGAAGATGCTGGCGGAACCGCCGCCGATTGCAGGGTCTTGCGCGCGGCCGCCAGGTCGCCGAAGCCGATGCGCTCGATCTTGCCCAATTCAGCTACCGCATTCGCGTTTCCGGGATCGCTCGCCACCACCTGGCGCAGGCCTTCGCGGGCCACGGGATAATTGCGCAGCATTGCCTGCGAAATCGCCGCCCACTCTTGCGCGTAGTCCATGTGCGGATCTGCTTCCGTGGCGCGCCGGAAAGCTTGCGTCGCCTGATCGATCTTGCCCGCGAACAACAACGTGAATCCCATGCCGGCGAGATCGCTGGCGGTGTGCGAGGGCAATACGACCGCCTTGCCAGCCTCGGCGAGCGCCGCATCGAATTCGCCCTTGTCGACCAGCGCGAAGGCGTACATGGTGTGGGCATGGGCGTTGTCGGGATCGAGCGCCAACGCACGGCGTGCAGCCGTTTCGGCGTGCGCCTCGTGGCCGCCGAGTTTCTGGTAGGCCAGCGCCAGGTAGGCCCAGGCATCGGCGTAGTCCGGATCCGCATCGATGGCCTGCTTGAACAAGGGAATCGAACGTTCCAATTCCGTGCGATCGCCCGTACGATTGGAATCGTCCAGGTAATAGAGACCTTTCAGGTAGGCTTCCAGCGCCGCCGTATTGCGGGTGCCAACCCTGGCTACGGCGGCGGATTCCGCGGGCGTCAGCTTGGCCTTGAGCGCATCGGCCACTTTCTGCGCGACTTCGCCTTCGACGCCGAAGATGTTGTCCAGCGTGCGCGTGTAACTTTGCGCCCAGACGTGATTGTCGGTTTTGGCGTCGATCAACTGCACGTTGATCAGCACGTCATTGCCTGCCTTTTGCACGCTGCCTTCCAGGATCGTGGCCACGCCTAGCTGTCGCGCGATCGTTTTCAGGTCTTCAGGGTGGCTCGCGTATTTCGCGGTGGATGTGCGCGAAACGACTTTCAGGTCACCGATATCGGCGAGCTTGGTCAGGATCAGGTCCTGCATGCCGGCGGCGAAATATTCGTTGTCCTGGTCGTGGCTGAGGTTCTCGAACGGCAGCACCGCTATGGATTTCGCTGAGATCGGTGCGCCGGGACTTGTCATCGGGTTTGCCGCTTGCGTCGGCGCGGATGCCGGCACCGACTGCGGCGCAAACCGCCACAGCAAACCGCCGCCGATGGCCAGCAGCAGCGCGAGGATCACCAGTTCGGTACTCGACACGCGCTGCGCGCCGCGTTCGCCGTGGTACCAGGCCAGCACCAGCGCGACGAAGCGGCCAGCCGAATCGCTGCGCAACAATGTCGATGCCCTGCAGCAGCGCGAACGCGAACGCGACGTAGGCCAGCGCCCATTGCACGAGCTTGCGTTGCTTGAGGCGGATGAAAAACTTGCTCATGGAGTCGTTCGCAAGGTTTGCGCGGTTTGCTTTTGTGCGAATCGCGCAATCTCGGCCTGGAAACCGGGATCGTTGCGCACCTTGTCCCACACCGGGTCCAGGCGCAGGTTTGCCGCCGACGTCGCCATGTCCGTGCCGTTCAACGCACGGATGCGCGCCAGCATCGGCAGGAGCAAGTCCGTGCGGCCGAGCATTCCATAAACGCGCGCGGCCAGTCCCAGCCCGACCGAGCCATTGGCGAAATCTTTTTGCGGCGGCAACAACTGCAGGCCTTGACGCGTCAATTGCAGGGCCTGTTGCGCATTGCCAAGCAGGACTTCGGCCGTCGCCAGCCGGAAGCGTGCATTCTGCCCGCTGCCGGAATTGACCGGCAGCGCGGCCATGGCCATGCGATAGCCGTCTATGACCGGCTGCAGCAAGTCGCGCGCCGCATTTTCATTGCCCATTTCGGCCAATGTTTGCGCGCGCAGGATGACAAAACCTTGTTCGTTGCCATTGGCCGAGTGCGCTGCGTCGAGCGCCGCCAATGCGGCATCGAAATGCCGCTGCAACAGCATGACCTGGACACGGTTTGCAACGACGATCATTTGCTGGCTGTGAACGCCATCCAGCACCGTGCCGGCATTACCGTCGCGATACAGCAACAACGCGGCCAGATTGGATGCCGCATAGTCATCGGTCGGATTGATGCTTAGCGAGCGCCGGAAATCGGCTTCGGCCGCCGCGAGCCGGCCTGCCAGAAAATAGGTAATGCCGCGATCGGTCGAGGGCGAGCTGTCGCGCGGATCGATCGCAAGCGCGGACGTGTAGGCCGCGATCGCTTCGTCATAGCGCCCCAGCCGCCGCAACGACTGGGCCTTGCCCATCAGCGCTTCGGTGTTTTGCGGGCGTCGCGCGAGCACGGCGTTGAATGCGACCAGCGCGCCGGCGTAGTCGAGGTCGAGCCGGTATTTGATCTGCGCCATGGCCAATCCGGCCTCGGGCAAGTCCGGCGCCAATTGCACGGCGCGATTGGCGGCGCTGCGGGCGCTCACCGCCAGCGCCTGATCGGGCACCGCGGCATTGCCTGACCAGTACAGCAACAGCCGCGTATCGGCGAGGCGCGCCCAGGCCAGCGCAAACTGCGGATCGGCCGCGACGGCCTGCTCGTAATGGCTGATGGCCGCCCTGATGTCGACATCAGCGGTGGATGCAATGAAGACCCGCGTCTCGAATTCGCCGCGCAGGAACAGATCCATGGCTTGCGGATTGGCGCTCGGCGCCTGGCCGATGCTGGCGCGCTCGGCCGGCAACAGCTTGGCGCGCAGGGCCGTGGCGACAACTCCGGCGACTTCTCGCTCGACGCTGAACACATCCGCGACTTGTCGCTCGTAGCTTTCCGCCCACAAATGCGTATCGCTGCGCGCGTCGATCAGCTGCAGGTTGATCAGCACCTTGTCGCCCGACCGTTGCACGCTGCCCTCCAGGATGTGCGCGGCGCCCAGGTCGGTGGCGACCTGCTTCAGGTTTTCCGGACGGCTGGCGTATTTTTCGGTAGAGGTGCGCGAGATCACCTTGAGTCCATCGAACTTTGCCAAGCTGGTCAGGATCATGTCCTGCATGCCGCTGACGAAATAGGCGTTGTCCTTGTCGCCGGACAGGTTTTCGAACGGCAGCACGGCGATGGATTTGTCGGAAATCGCAGTGGCTCCGGTCGTCGATGCCATCACCGACATCGCTTCAGGCGCGCGCGCAAACCGCCACAGCAAGCCGCCGCCGATGGCCAGCAGCAGCGCGAGGATCACCAGCGGCCAGCCGAATCGCTGCGCAACAATGTCGATGCCCTGCAGCAGCGCGAACGCGAACGCGACGTAGGCCAGCGCCCATTGCACGAGCTTGCGTTGCTTTAGCCGAGTGAGGAAATCAGTCATGGGAATTCACGCCGGCGGGATTCGGTTCAGCGGTGATCGTCGCAGGCTTTTCCTTCGCGTACTGTTTCAGCAACGCCTGAAATTCGGGCGTGTTGCGAATCGGATTCCACGTCGAATCCACCCATAGCATCGTCGGTGAGAAATACAGTCCTCCCTTGTCGCCGGGAAGTATCTCCTTCAACAAGGCGATCGCCAGATCGGGGCGGCGCATGTCGGCGTAAATCGACGCGTTTGCGGCCGTGAGGCGCGGATATTCGATCAGGTCGCCGCTTTGTCGCGCCAACTCCTGCGAGCGCAAAAGCGCATCGAGGGCTTCGCGGTCCTGCCCGAGCCCGTGCAGGGCGCTGGCAATCTCGCTCCACATCGCACTCTGTTCGCGCTTGCTGCGCAAACTGTCCAGCTGCGCGCGAATCTGCGGCAAGGCGCTCGCGTACAGCTTGCGGGCACGCTCGGCTTGGCCCGCCAGACGCAGCAAGTCTGCCAGTTGTCCTTCTCTGTCGCCTGACGTGCCGAATTGATCGGAATTGGACGGGAGGCTTTCGAGAATGTGGATTGCCTCGTCGTAGCGTCCCTGCATTTGCAAAAATCCCACGCGCCGGGACACCAACCGCGGTTGATCCCCCGCCAGCAGCGCCAGCGCCCGGGACACGTCGCCCTGTGCCAGGACCGCATTCGATGCCAACTGCTCCAGTGCGACCGTGTTGCCTGGATCGATCGAGCGCGCACGTTGCAACGCCGCTTCGGCCTCGCCGTAGCGATGCGCCATCAGCAGCGTCTCGCCCAGCGATTCGAAGGCGTAGGAGCTGCGCGGATCGCGCAAAACCGCTTCCTGCAATGCATCGATCGCAGCGGAAAGCCGGCCCTGTCGGCGCAGCACGAACGCCGATGCCAGCAGGATCTCCGGATCGTGCGGCCGCAGCTTGAGCGCCGCAGCAAAGTAGCCAAGCGCGGCGTTGTAATCGTCCGCTCCGGTGTACAGCGCATAACCCATCGCTACCTGTGCGTCGGCCAAACCGGGTTGCCGATCCAGCGCCTGCCGAGCGTGCTGCCGCGCCTTGTCGGCCAGCGCCGGTTCGTTGCGGCCGCCGAACCAGTAGGCAATGCTTTCAGCAAACGAAAGCCGGGCCAGCGCCAGCACGAATGCCGGGTCCGCTTGCAGCGCCTGTTCGTAGAATGGAATCGCCTTGCGGTACCAGTCACTGGTGAACTCGAGATTCCCACGATTCACCAGGAACTCGGCCTGCAGGTAGGCGTCGTAGGCCGCGCGGTTGGTGGTCGGCACCGCCGCCAGCCGGGACGATTCATCCGGCGACAACCGGGCCTGAAGCGAGGCGGCGATCTTCCCCGCCACTTCGCCCTCGACCCCGAAGATGTCATCCAGCGTGCGTTTGTAAGTCTCGGCCCACAGGTGGTTGTCGCTGCGGGCATCGATCAACTGCACGTTGATAAGAACTTCCTTGCCGGCCTTCTGAACGCTGCCTTCCAGGATATGCGCCACTCCCAGCTCGGCGGCCACGTCGCGCAGGTTCCCGGGCCGACTATCGTATTTCAAGGTCGACGTGCGCGAGATGACTTTAAGATCGCCGATGTCGGCCAGTTTGCCCAGGATCAGGTCCTGCATGCCGGCGACGAAGTATTCGTTCTCCTTGTCGCTGGACAAGTTGGCGAACGGCAACACGGCGATGGATTTCGCTGGAATCGTTGCGGCGGGGACTGCCGTAGCCTTGCCCGCCTGCGCCGGTGTTGACGCAGACACCGATTGCGGCGCAAACCGCCACAGCAAGCCGCCGCCGATGGCCAGCAGCAGCGCGAGGATCACCAGTTCGGTACTCGACACGCGCTGTGCGCCGCGCTCGCCGTGGT
>QWHH01000014.1 GCA_021404785.1 Lysobacterales bacterium PRO7 | reverse complement strand
CTGCCGCCGCAGCGCGTGCGCGCCGTGGCCACGAATGCGGTGCGCCGGCTGCGCGCGCCCGAGCAATTCCTGGCGCCGGCCGAAGCCGCGCTGGGCCACGCCATCGAAGTGGTTTCCGGACGCGAGGAAGCGCGTCTGATCTATCTCGGTGTCGCCCACGGCATTCCCGACACGCCCGGCCGCCGCCTCGTCATCGACATCGGCGGCGGCAGCACCGAGTTCATCATCGGCGAACATCTCGAACCGCTGAAGACGGAAAGCCTGCAGGTCGGCTGCATCGCCAGCACGCTGCACTTTTTCCCCGACGGCAAGCTCACGCCCAAACGCTGGCAGCAGGCGCAAACCGAGATCGCGGTGGAATTGCAGCAATTCGTCGGCGCCTACCGCGCCTTCGGCTGGCGCGAAGCGATCGGCTCGTCAGGCACGATCCGCGCGATCGACGCCGTGCTGCGCGACACCGGCTGGAGCGATGCCGGTATCACCCGCGCCGCGCTCGCGCGCCTGCGCGACGCGGTACTCGCCTGCGGCAACGTGGACAACATCGCCTTCCCCGGATTGAGCGCGGATCGCGCCGGCATTTTCGCCGGCGGCGTCGCGATCCTGGAAGCGGCATTTGCCGCGCTTGAACTCGAACACATGCGCGTGGCGGAAACCTCGATGCGCGAGGGCCTGCTCTACGACATGATCGGTCGCGCCGCGCATCGCGATCCGCGTGACGCCAGCATCGACGCACTGGCGCACCGCTACGCCGTCGACCGCACCCATGCCGCGCGCGTGGAAGCCTGCGCACTGGCCTTGTTCGATGAAGTCGCCGCCGCGTGGCAACTCGGCCCGGCCGAGCGCGACTGGCTCGCCTGGGCCGCGCGCATCCACGAAATCGGCCTCGCCATCGCGCACAGCCAATACCACAAGCACGGCGCCTACATCGTCGAACATTCCGATATGGCCGGATTCGCGCGCCACGAGCAACTAGTGCTGGCCGTGTTGCTGCGCTGCCAGCGGCGCAAGCCCGATCCCTCTGCCCTGCGCGCCTTGCCCGAGCGCCTGCGCCTGCCGGTCGCGCGCATCGTCGCGTTGCTGCGGCTGGCGATCCTGCTCGGTCGCGCCGGCGACGCGCGGCCAGCGCCAATCACCCTGCATGCCGATGCCGGCGTGCTCGGCATGGACATCGCGCGCGCCTGGCTGGACACCCACCCGCTCACGCGCGCGGATCTGGATCAGGAACGCGGCTACCTCAAGGCGCTGGATATCAAGCTGCACGTCGGCGCTACGGAGTCTTGTGTAAACAAGTAACGTCATACCGGCAGGGAATGCCGGTATCCAGACTGCATGGATGCCGTCCTTGGCAACTGGATTCCGGCAATCCCTGCCGGAATGACAGGTTTGGTCAGCGTTTCCCCTAACGCGAAATTCGCGCACGTGCGCGCCTGTTTGCGTATCATTCGGGTTCCGCTAACCGGCCTTTGGAGTCCGCCATGTTCAAGCGTCTGATCTGCGCCCTCGCCCTGCTCATCCCGATCGCCGCGTTTGCCGCTGCGCCCGCCGCCAAGCCGGCGGCCAAAGCCGCCGAACCGGCCAAGACCGGCGACGTCGCGCCAACGCCCGCAGCCGCCAATCCCAAGGTACTGCTGCATACCAGCATGGGCGACATCACGCTGGAACTGTATCCGGACAAGGCGCCGAAGACGGTCGAGAACTTCCTGCAATACGTCAAGGACGGCTTCTACGACGGCACCGTGTTCCATCGCGTGATCAACAATTTCATGGTGCAGGGCGGCGGCTGGACGAAAGACCTGCAGCGCAAGCGCACGCGCGCGCCGGTGCGCAACGAGGCCAACAACGGCCTGTCCAACCTGCGCGGCACGGTCGCGATGGCGCGTACCGCCGATCCGAACTCGGCGGCGGCGGAGTTCTTCGTCAACGTGGTCGACAACAAGCGCCTGGACTACATCGCCGATGCCAACGGCACCGTGTCGTGGGGCTACACCGTGTTCGGCAAGGTCATCGACGGCATGGACGTGGTCGACAAGATCAAGGCCGTGGAAACCGGTCCGCAGGGCCCGTTCGTCAGCGACGTGCCGAAGACGCCGATCGTGATCGAGAAGGCGAGCGTGGTGCCGTAAGGCTTCGTTTAATCACGCTTGACGTTAATCACGCGAGACGTTATCATTGCCCAATGATCGAGAGCTTCCGCGATTCCGATACGGAAGCTCTTTTTCAACGACGCCGGGTGCGGCGCTGGACGCCAATCGAGCGGGTTGCCTTGCGCAAGCTCGAACAGTTGGACCTGGCCACGCGCATCGAGGACATGCGCGCTCCGCCTGGCAACAGGCTGGAGAAACTGCACGGCGACCGTGCCGGCCAATGGAGCGTGCGCATCAACGACCAATGGCGTGTCTGCTTCCGGTTTGAGCGCGGCAATGCGCTCGATGTCCAAATCGTCGATTATCACTGACATAGAAGACGTCCATGCGTGCGATTCCACCAGTTTCCCCCGGCGAAATGCTCTCGCAAGAATTTCTCGCGCCATTGGGCATGAGCCAATACCGTTTAGCCAAGGAAATCGGCGTGCCTGCGCAGCGGATCGGCGAAATCGTCGCCGGACGCCGCTCCATAACAGCCGACACGGACCTGCGCATGTGTCGATTCTTTGGCTTGTCTGATGGATGGTGGCTGCGATTGCAGGCGAAATTCGATACAGAAATCGCCCGCGAGCGGCTGCATGACGATTTGAAGCGCATCACGCCGCTGCGCGCCGCCTGACCGGCAGCGCATGGCAACACTTTTCATCTCCGACCTGCACCTGGACGAAGCGCGTCCGCATCTCGTCGATGCGTTCGAGGATTTGCTTGCCGGTGAAGCCCGCGCAGTACAGGCGCTGTACATCCTCGGCGACCTGTTCGAAAGCTACATCGGCGACGACGACGATGCACCGCTGAATGCGCGCGTGGCGCGCGCCACGCGCAAGGTTCGTGCAGCGGGCGTGCCGGTGTACTTCATGCACGGCAACCGCGATTTCCTGCTCGGCGAAGATTATGCCGCGCGCGCCGGCATGACCCTGCTCCCCGTTCCAACGGTGGTCGAACTCGGCGGCGAGCCGACGCTGCTGATGCACGGCGACACCCTGTGCACCGACGATGCCGCCTATTTGCAGTTTCGCAAACTCGTGCGCGATCCGGTCTGGCAGCGCGCCTTTCTCGCCAAGCCGCTGGCCGAGCGCCGCGCCTTCGCCGCGCAGGCGCGCGGGGAAAGCCGCAAGCACACCGCGAACGCGAAGCCGGAGATCATGGATGTAAATCAGGCTGCGGTCGAAGCGGCAATGCGCCAACACGCAGTGCGCCGCCTGATCCATGGCCACACGCACCGACCTGCCACGCATCGTTTCGACATGGGCGGAAACAAAGCCGAGCGCATCGTGCTCGGCGATTGGTACGAGCAGGCGAGTTCGCTTGCTTTGCCTTGACCGGCTTCAGGGTTCGCCGATCAGTGCGATGGCGAGTCGACGTACGCTCGCCAATTCTGCCGCGGTTGCCCGGCCTTTGCGCGAAGCGGCGCGGGTACGCCAATCGAGACTCTTGATCTGATCCGCCAGTGCCACCCCGCTGCGCACACCGGCAATGGGAACTTCAAAAGGATAGCCCTTGATTTTTGTAGTCAAGGGACAGCACAGCATAAGACTGGTCTTGTCGTTGTACGCAGCCGGGCTCAACACCAGGGCAGGCCTGTGGCCGGCCTGCTCGCGCCCGCTTTGCGGATCGAAGCGCAACCACACCACGTCGCCGGCGTCGGGCACAAAACGGCGCATGCTTACAACAATTCCCTGCCGACCGGCGCGCCAAAGTCCGCTTCGTCGTGAAGGTTGTCGGGCACGATGCGCGCGAGCAGCGAATCCAGCGAAACCGCCTCATCGCGCACCGGATCTATCACGATGCGGCCACCTTCTTCGCGCACATCGACGGATGCGTCGACACGCAGATTCGCCGCTGCCAGCACCGCGGCGGGAATGCGCAGTGATGCGCTGTTGCCCCATTTTTTGATTTCGGTACGCATGATGTTCCCGTGCCATGAGGAGTATCTACATTGTAGATACTAGGATGGGTGAGCGCGGCTGTCAACCCGAAAAAAAACCAAACCCCGCGCGCGGCGGGGTTTGGCAACTCGGCAGATGGTGAAAAACCTGCGCTTACTTGGCCTTGACTTCCTGCGGGCCACTCAGCTGCTGCTTGCTGCCGTCGCGGTTGAGCATGCCGATGTAGTACCAGTAGGTTTTTCCGGCCGTCGCGGAATCGTCGCGCCAGGCGTACGACGAAGTGATGCCGTCGCCCTTGTCGGCGCCGACGTGCACGATGTCCTTGTTCACGCGCAGGAACGGGCCATTTTCGGCATCGCCGCGATAAACCAGATAGCCGTAGATGTTGTTCTCGTTCGACACCTGCCATTTGAGCAACGGGCCATGGCCGGGTGGATCGGTCGGTGGTAGCGCGGAATCGGCTTGCGTGGAATTCTGCAGCGCTGATTTGAGGTCCAACGGCGGGGGTTCGGCGCTGCTCTTGGGCCCTCTTTCCATCGCCTGATTTAACGAAATGACCTTCGCGCTTTCGGGCAAGTAGAAGCCCCCAATCGCAATTGGAAGGGCGCGATGATATGCCGGAAGCTCAACAAGCAGCTTGCCCCGCACGATGCCGCTGGCAAGGTTTTTTGCAACTGCGACGGAGATCTGCGCACAACCCACCGTATTGCCGATACAAGGCCCCTTCGTCACGGTGCCCATGAACCCTTCGAGGGTGACCTTGCCGAGTTTGACTGGAATACCGTCCCGACTCTTCAACTGCACTAAAAAAGGCTGCTTGGTGTTTCGAAATGACCCCATCTCGACCGGATTGGCCGAAGGAATCACATCGCCATGCACGTCGGCGGTGACGGCAATCCATGCTTGCGGCTGCACCGTCGAATTCAGCGCCACCTTGACGTAGCCGTCGTGAAGGCCCCAACCGGCGTCCGACTTGCCGCTGATCGAAACCGTGCGTCCGTCGGGTTCGATTTTTGCCGTGACGAAATCGGGCATTTCAACAATGCGCGTAATGTGGAAATTCGGCACCTCACGGCTGGAAAGCGTCACAGTCTTGCTTGGTGGCGCGGTATTCGTATTCACCGTGCCCAAGTCGACATTTGGCGCAGCGTCATCCAGTACCGACAGCCCAAACAGATGCACCAATGTTGACACGCGCGGACTCTTTGGCGCATCGGTTTCGATGTTGAAGATATGGCGGTGATCGCCCGCATCCATGCCGCTGAACACCGTCACCGGAATGTTGACGCTGGTTTTCGACGCTACCGTAGCCGGCAGCTTGAATTCGCCAACGCCGTCCTTTTCGAAGGCCGGCGTGACCAACAGAATCTTTATAGACTTATTGCTAGTGTTATTGAACAGGATGGCCGAGTGGCCAGTATTGCCTTGGTAGATTTCGCCTACATCCTGCGCTTCGAGCGTCACTTGCGCATACGCCGAAGCGGCGAACAGTGACGACAAAACAGCTAGTATGGCTTTCAACACGATAGATTCCGAATAAGTGACGCAAGCACGCCATTCTAGCTGGAATGGTGCGTAGTGCCCGCTCTTTAGATGAGCCCCAAAAAACCGAACCCCGCGCGGGGCGGGGTTCGAGGGTATTTCACTTGCGAAAACTCAGTTTACGGAGAACTTTTGCAGTTTGACTGGCAAGGTACCGCCAGTGATGGCCAAATTGTATGCACCACAGTTGCCGGCACCGACACCAGGAAATGATGTCACGTCAAGAAAATAAGATCCGGCTGGCACGCCCGACAACGACAGGCTGGTGTTAGCGCCATTTGAGGCAGCAAACGCGGTCGCCGTGCAACCAGATGCCGGACCGCCGTTCGCACAAGCGCCCGTATACAGCACCATGGCGGGTTGAAAGACCTCTGCGCCGGACTGGGCGTTTGTCAAATCAATGGAAGTCGCCGTATAGCCCGGCGCCAAGGTCACCGAATAGAAAATATCTTTTTCCGGGGCAGAAACACCACCACAGAGGGTTCCGGCAATATTCGACCCGCTACAGGTATCTTGCCCACTCAGGCCTTGATTCGCGTTAAGGTCGAAGGGCGGTGGGGCTGTGCAAGTCTGGGCAGACGCAGCCGCCGAAAACAAGAGCATCCCGGCGCAAGCGGTCAACAGCAAATTTCTCATTTGAGTTCTCCAAAAATAAATACAACTGGTTCGACAACAGCTTTTTGAGCGTATGGGACCGTCAGCCACCGATAAACGTTTGACGCCGCGAATCGAATGCATCAAACAAAACGGCGTGGTTAAGCTGCGAAGATCCGCCTGTCATAAAACCATTGGTCGGATTGATCAATCCAAGCACCGCCGCTTTGACTCCTACCCAAGCCGAGTTATCAAAGCCAGCGACGCCCAGAGCAGCCTGGATGCTGCCAGTCGGGCTGGCGGAGTTTGTATTGTTGATCCAATAATTCAACTGCGCGCCGGTACCCGAACCCATGATGATCTGGATCTCGATTCGATTAACCCCGGCTGCAAGCGGCGCACTCGTAGAGCAGCGATCGTTACTGCCATTCGAACACGCTGCGATAAAATTCACTGTGTTATTTGCACCCGACCCACTCAGAGTCATCTTCAGAATCTGCGTCGTGGGGTTATTGGTCGATGCTGAATTGGCAGCGTTTGCACCAAAAATTTGTACGCTGTTGAACGGGCCTAGGTTGACTATTGCGCCAGCGTTAATGAGAAATTGAGCACGATAAGTAACTTCGTTCTGCGGTGAATTATCGACCGCAGCCGCAGCCGCAAACGGATTGAATGACGTGATAGTGGAACTCATCGCACACGAGCTCGGGGTCGGGGACTCCAACCCGCCGTTAACGACAGTCATTGTTCCCGCAACCACGTTCTTTCCACTCCATGCGCCACCATCTGCCTGGGCAACGCCTGTCGGGCAAGTCGCCGCAAACGCGCTGCCCGCCATCACCAGACCGCCCAAACCGAGCGTAGCCAGAGCCAACGCCTTCATCTGAAACGATTTCATGCTTATCTCCCGTTCGATCGGGGGTGGCCTAGGCCCCTGCCCCGCTGCCTGATTGCCCGATTTTGCCGAGTCTAGAGTGCTTGCTCAATCCGGTCAATAGCTTGGCGCGGATTGCTCAGGCGGACTGTGACGCGGTTACCGGAACCCAAAATCCATGCCCCTACGAGCACTCGGGTACAAGAACGCAAAAGAAGGGGGAAAGCGGACAGGTCAGGATGACCTTAGCGGTAAACCTCGCGCCGGTGCCCGATGCGCAGGACCAGGACAAGCGCCACCCCATCGTCGATATGGGCGATCAATCGATAATCGCCGACCCGATATTTCCAGAAACCGCCGAGTTTCGAACCTTTGAGCGCTTCGCCAACACTTCGCGGGTCGTGCGCAGGGGCAATGCGTTCGTGCAGAAACCGCAGGATGCGCTGGGCGACGGCGCGGTCGAGGCTGCGCAGGGTCTTGTGCGCCAATGCCGATAATTCAATCCGCCAGGCCATAGTCGCGCATCAGCGCATCGAGCGGAACGGTTGCGCTGCGACCAGCGCGAACCCGGTCGAGCTCGCGCTCGGCAAGGTACAAGTCTTCCAGATCCGCCAGATGTTCGACCAGCGCTTCGCGTACATAAAACGTCTTGGTGCGCCCGGTGCGCTTGGCCAGCGCATCGAGGCGTTTTTCGATGATTTCCGGCAATCTCACGGCAAGCATGACGGTCTACGCAGTCGGGTTGTGGCCAGACTATCACTGCAATACACGTATTGCAATCACTTCGATTTATGCACGGATGTAGTCCAAACATTGCTCGCACCGCATTGACGCCTTCTGATGGCCACCCGACAATGCGCGTATACAACTGGATTTTGCCGTGCCCGACTACGCCGCCAACCTGCTCACCGTGATCCCCGCGCGCAACGAAGCGGCGACCGTGGGCGAAATCGTGCGCCGCGTGCGCGCGGCGGTGGGCGGCGACGTGCTGGTGGTCAACGATGCCAGCGACGACGAGACTTCCACGCAGGCGCGGTGCGCGGGCGCAGTGGTGCTCGACTTGCCGCTGCGTCTGGGCGCATGGGGCGCGGCGCAAACCGGTCTGCGCTACGCGCGGCGCAACCGTTATGCGGTGGCGCTGACGCTCGACGCCGACGGCCAGCATCATCCCGAAGAATTGCCGCGACTGGTCGCCGCCTGGCTGGCCAGCGGCGCGAACGTGGCGATCGGCACGTTTCCGCAGCGCCTGTCGAAGGCCAAGCGCCTGGCCGCGGGTTATTTTCACCTCATCACCGGTATCGGCGTGCAGGATTTCACCTCCGGTTTGCGCGTGTACGACCGTCGCGCGATCCGCGCCCTGGCCGCGCGCGAGGCCAGCCTGCTCGATTACCAGGACCTGGGCGTGCTCATGCTGTTGCGCAGTTACGGCCTGAAACTGGCGGAAGTGCCTACGCCGATGTCGCAGCGTCGCAACGGTGGCTCGCGCGTGTTTTCGTCCTGGCCCACCGTGCTGCGCTACATGCTGCACACCTCGGTGTTGTGTTTCGCGCAGATCGGCGCGGGCCGCGCCGGAGCGCGCGCATGAACGCCGTGCAGATCACCGCCGCTATCATCGGCGCGCTGCTGGCCGGCACCATCCTGCTGCTGGTGCGGCGCAACCACCTGCACGGCAGTTACGCGCTGTGGTGGTTCGCGGTGGCCGGCGCAATCCTGGTCCTGGGCATCTTTCCGCCCGCGATCGACTGGCTGGGCCACGTCACCGGCATCCACTATCCGCCGGTGCTGCCGATCGTCATCGGCATCGGCATGATCCTGGTACGCCTGCTGACGATGGACATCGGCCGCTCACGCAACGAACGCCAACTGCGCCGACTGACGCAAAAGCTCGCGATCCTGGAACAGGACCTGGCACAACTGCGCCGCGACAAGCCGCGCAAGTTCTCCGGCAAGGGCGCCAAGGTGATCCCGCTGCCGAAGTCGGGCGATGGGTGAGACGCCGATTCGCGTTCTCCACCTCGGCAAATTCTTTCCGCCGCATCCGGGCGGCATCGAGCGTTTCGTGGCGGATCTGGCTGCGGCGCAGGTCGCGCAAGGCATGGCCGTGCGGGTGCTGGCGCATGCCGAGCCGGGAAGTTGGAGCAGCCGACATTTTCGCGCCGGCGATGTGGAAGTCGATCTCGCCGCTTGTCACGGCCAGTTCGTGTACGCGCCGGTGAGTCCGGCGTTTCCGCGCCTGCTCGCGCGCGCGATCCGCGAGTTCAAACCGGATGTGTTGCATATCCATGTGCCGAACACGTCGGCGTTCTGGGCGCTGCTCTCGCCTGCCGCACGACGCCTGCCGTGGGTCGTGCACTGGCATGCGGACATTCCTCTGGATTCTCGACGGCGCGCGCTGCGTCTGGCGTACCGGCTTTACCGTCCGTGGGAACAGGCGCTGCTGCGGCGTGCACGTGCGGTGATCGCGACCTCGCAGCCGTACGCGGATTCCAGCCAAGCATTGCGGCCGTGGCGGGACAAGGTGCGGGTGATTCCGCTGGGGATTACAGATATCCCCTCCCCCGCCTGCGGGGGATGGTTAGGGTGGGGGGAAAATCCGGGCCTGCGCATTCTTGCCGTGGGACGCCTGAGTTATTTCAAGGGCTTCGACGTGCTGCTGCGCGCACTGGCGCGTGTGCCGGACGCGAACCTCGTCCTCGTCGGCGATGGCGAATGCGCCGACGCGCTGCGCGCGCTTGCGCGTGAGCTGGGTGTCGAAGCACGCGTGCGCTTCGCCGGACGCATCGACATGGATGATGCGGGTCGAACCGATCTTGCGGCGCTGTACGCGCGGGCCGACGTGTTCTGCCTGCCCTCGACCGAACGCGCCGAATCGTTCGGCATCGTGCTGCTCGAGGCCATGCGCGCGGGACTGCCAACCATCGCCAGCGACATTCCCGGGTCGGGCGCAGGATTCGTGGTACGCGATGGCGAAACCGGATTGTTGGTTGCACCGAGCGACGCCGATGCGCTGGCAACGGCGATCCAGCGCCTGACGGCCGATGCCGGTCTGCGAACGCGAATGGGTGCCGCCGGCGCGCAACGTTTCGCGGAAAACTTTACCCTGGCTGCGATCGCGCCACAGGTGACGCAGCTGTACCGTGAGGTTCTGCGCGACACAACATCGCCAGCACTGTGACCGTCGCCGGCACCAGCTGCAGGATCAGGCGATTGACCGCGGTATAGCTTTCCGCCCAGCGCGACGCGTCGGTAAACACGAACAGGAACACGAGGAATCCGAAACCCAGCAGCACGAATGCGCCGAGGTGGCGCAGCGCAGCGTTGTCGCGCAGCGTGCGCCAGCGCCACAACGCGATGCACGGCGCCAGCCACCACAGCAGATGCCAGTTCGGCTGCACGAACAGCGCATTGAGCACGCTCGACAATGCTTCCGCATGGAAGGCCAATACGTATTCGCCGAGCGCGGGAACCACGATGCGGCTGTGGCTTAGCTCCACCCAACCCAGTCCCGGAACGGGCAGATCGATGCGACTGGCGAAAACCAGCAACAGCGCGACCGCCGCCGACACAGCCAAAGCCCAGCGCCGCCAACGCCGCGGCAGGGCGTCGTAAATCACGACCGCGGTGCACAGCAGCAACCAGATTGCGCCTTCGAGCTTGATCACTGGAAGCAATGCGGCGCAAACGATGGCGATGGCGAGTTGTCCGAAAGCGCGTTCGCGCCGCCAGCGCAGCCAGGCCAGTGCGGCGAAACCGAGGATCGTCGCCAGCCACAGGTCCGCGTAGCCGGCCAACGCAACGTGCACATCGAGCAAGGGCAGCGAGCCGAGTCCATACAGTGCGGTCAGCGCGATGACCCGCGACACCCCGAGCGCTCGCCATTGCCCGTAGTGGCCGAGCAACAGGCCGATCCACAGGGCGAACCACGGCAGGTTGACCTGCGGCTCGATCCAGCCGCCGGCAGCGCTCGCGAACCATACCTGCATCCACGCCAGCGTGGCCGGATAAGCCCAGGCGATGCCGGTGTACAGCTCCCGCGCCGGATGCGCGAGCCAGTCAGGCATGGATACGAATGGCGCGTAGTGGCCGAGCAGGAACCAGGTCTTGGACTTGACTGCCCAGGCATCCCAGGCATCCCACGGGAAGGTCGGGCGCAACCAGATTTCGCGCAGCATCAGCCAGCCGCGGAACACCAGCGACGCCAGCGCCAGCGCAAGCAACCCAATAATCCACTTGTTCGCATTTTCCACTTTTTCGACAGCAACAGCCGCTTGTCCACGCATGCGCCGCCACGCCACGAGCGCCACCAGTGCCGCAAAGATCGCCAGCGGCAAGGACGCGTGCGTCCACGCGTGCGCGGTGTCGGCGCGTGCAAAACATGCGGTCGCCAGCGCGGCCAGCAGCAAGCCGAAGATGCTGCCGTAGCCAGCGGCAGCGGCGAGCCAGCCAGGGCTGCGGCGCGGAGTAAACGCCAGCCACAATGCGATTCCCGCGGCGAGCGGCAGCAGCCACGCGATCATCATGTTCATGGCGCGCTGCTCCGCAAGCGGTACACATGCGCCAGCCCACTTTCGAAAACCGGGTCTGCCGGATAGTCGCGCGCGCCACCGACGATCGCTGCGCGGTTCTCGTCGTAACGCCACCGCGCGCTGGAATACAGCAGGATCAGGCTTGCGCGCGGAAGCGGCGCATCGCCCGCCGACTGCAGCAGCGCGACATTGTGCGGCAGCAACAGGTAGATCAGGCGCAGGAACACGTAGTTCGAATCCGCCGCCACGAGCAGACGTTGTCCGGGTGGTTGCGAATCCAGCCAACCGGCCACCTGCGCAGCCATGAAGGCCAGATCCTGATCCGGCAACAGGCGCTGGCGCTCATCCCAGGTCTTGTCCGCATACAAGTGCTCGGTCAACGCATGGCGCCTGGAAAAATCGTGCAGCCAGCGCGCATCCAGCGCGGCCCACAATGCCAGCGCTCCCAGCGCAATGCCGCGCACATGCCGTTGCCACGGCCAGCGCAGGATCGTTGCCAGAACGAAAACGCTCAACACGATGCCGGTGCCAAGAATCGGCAACGGCGAGGCGGTGCCGTAAGTGGCGCGATCTGGCACCAATGCGCTGATCGAATGCAGTGCCCACGGCACATACGCAAACCAGGATGTGCCCAAAGTGGCAAGGCCGCCATGCCACGACAGCGACTGCAATTCCGCGCGATCGAAACGAAACGGCCTGAATGCGACGCTCGGCGGCACCAGTTGAGCGGTTGCGTATTCGGCAAATCCCAACTCGACGATGTCGCCCTGCCAATCCGGAAGCTTGCGCAAATCGATGGTCTGCCAGCCCGCGCCCGGCCACGGCACCGTGATGCTGTGCACGTCATTCGGCGAATCGGCGCGGCGAAACACCAGCGACAGTTCCAGCGTCTGCGGAAATCCGTCGAAGCGATAGCGCAGGATTGGAAAATCGGCAGCGCGGATTTCATCCAGCGTGGTCGACTGCAGGGCATTGCCGTCGTCGCCGACCGCGCCGACACGCAAGCTGCTTTCGTCCTGGACGCCGGCGCCGAGTACGACGCGGAACGCATCGCCGGCCAGTATTTTCGTGTGCGGCGGATGCACTGGCGTGTTCCACGACAACCCCGCGGCCCAGCCCAGCACGAGAATCCACACCAGCACCAACACGACGGCGCACGCGACGCGGCGGATCATGCGGCGGCTTCCATGCGAGCCAATTCTGCCGCGGAAAACCCGGCGGCGAGACGTGCGTCGAGGTTGAACGGCCCCTTGATCGCGCCGCGTACGTGTTCGGCAACGAGCGCGGCAAACGTGGCGTCTGGATCACGGCCCTCGAGCGCACACAGATGCGCGAACCAGCGCGAACCGGCGGCGACATGCGCGACTTCCTCGCGCAGGATGATCTCGAGAATGGCAGCGCTGGCGGCATCGCCGACGTCGCGCAAACGCGCGATCATGCCCGGCGTGACATCCAAGCCGCGCGCCTCGAGCACGCGTGGCACCAGGGCCATGCGCGCGAGGCACGAATCGGCCGTCTTTACCGCCATCTCCCACAAGCCGTCGTGGGCGTCTAAATCACCGTAATTGCCGCCAAGCTCGGCCATGCGCGCCTGCACCAGTGAAAAGTGCCGCGCCTCGTCGGCTGCGACGCCGACCCAGTCGCGGTAGTATTCCTCGGGCATGCCGCGAAATCGGTAAACCGCATCCCAGGCCAGATTGATCGCGTTGAATTCGATATGCGCGACGGCGTGCAGCAGGGCGAGACGGCCTTCCGGTGTGCCGAGTCCGCGTCGTGGCAATGCGCGCGGCGAAACCAGACGCGGGTACGGCGGACGTCCCGGCGCGCTAATCGGCGCCGGCGGCGGCGCATCGACATCGATAATGAGCAGGCCAGCGGCGAAATCATGCGCAGCGCGAGCGGTCGCCGCGAGTTTCGTGGCGGGATCGGCCAGCCGCAGACAATATTCGGCGCTGGCATGCACACCGTCCATCACGAAGCGCGGCGTTGGCTCTTGGCGGTATCCGATCGGGCGAATTCCAGATCGCGCAGGTAGGTCGGCTCCACGCCAGTGACGTATTCGCCATTGAAGCACGAACTGTCGAAGCGGGTGAGCTTGTCATTGCCTTCGGCGACCGCGGCCTCAAGGTCAGCGAGATCCTGGTAGACCAGCCAGTCGGCGCCGATCAGGTCCTGCACCTGCCGTTCGGTGCGATCGTGCGCGACCAGTTCCGCCGGCGCCGGCATGTCGATGCCGTAGACATTCGGAAAGCGCACCGGCGGCGCGGCCGAAGCGAAGTAGACTTTTTTCGCGCCGGCTTCGCGCGCCATCTGGATGATCTGCTTGGAGGTCGTGCCGCGCACGATGGAATCGTCGACCAGCAGCACGACCTTGTTGCGGAATTCCAGTTCGATCGCGTTCAACTTGCGGCGCACCGATTTCACCCGCTCGCTCTGTCCCGGCATGATGAAGGTGCGGCCTATGTAGCGGTTCTTGACGAAGCCTTCGCGCATCGGGATGCCGAGCGTGAGCGCCAATGAACTGGCCGCCGTACGTGCGGTATCCGGAATCGGAATCACCGCGTCGATGTCGTGCTCGGGCTGCAGGCGCGCGATCTTCGCGGCGAGACGCTCGCCCATGCGCAGGCGCGCCTTGTACACGGAAACGTCTTCGATCATCGAATCCGGCCGCGCCAGGTACACGTATTCGAAGATGCACGGCGCATGCGGATAGCCTTCGGCGCAATGGCGGCTGTGCAGCTGGCCATCTTGCGTCAACAGCACCGCCTCGCCCGGCGCAACATCGCGAAGACGCTTGAAGCCGAGGATGTCGAGCGCCACCGACTCGGACGCCACCGCGTATTCCTTGCCCTCGTCCGTATTGCGCTCGCCCAGCACGAGCGGGCGGATTCCGTACGGGTCGCGGAACGCGACGATGCCGTAGCCGAGCAGCAGCGAGACGATGGCATAGCCGCCGCGCGCGCGCGCATGCACGCCGGCGACGGCCTTGAAGATGTGATCCGGTGTCAAGGCATGGCGTTCCTGGATCTGCAGTTCGTGGGCAAGGATGTTGAGCAGGATCTCCGAATCCGAATCCGTGTTGATATGGCGGCGGTCGTCCTCGAACATCTCGCGGCGCAGTGTCGCGGTGTTCACCAGGTTGCCGTTGTGGCCAAGCGCGATGCCATAGGGCGAATTGACATAGAAGGGCTGGGCCTCGGCCGTACTTTCCGAGCCCGCCGTCGGATAGCGGCAGTGGCCGATGCCGATGCGGCCGCGCAGCTTGAGCATGTCGGCGCTGCCGAACACGTCGCGCACCAGTCCCGCACCCTTGTGCAGGCGCAGGCGTTCGCCATCGACCGTGGCGATGCCGGCGGCATCCTGACCACGATGCTGCAACACGGTCAGTGCGTCGTACAACGACGCCGCGACTTCGGATTTGCCGACGATCCCGATGATCCCGCACATGGATGTTTCGCCTTTTCGATCAGACTGCCGAATGATGCTGAGGATCCGCCGACTTTTGCGGTGCGACCGGAATCTGGGGAACGATGCTGCGCCAATCAAGGTACTTCGCCGCTTCCGGCGGCAATTGTTGCGACAGCCAGCGCGCATAGCCCTGGAACGTCGGCAGCAGTTGCGACTGATGCCACCACGGATCGCGCGGCAGCGGCGTGAAGCCGAGCAGCAGCACCGTGATCGTTACCAACGCCAGTCCACGCACGAGGCCGAACACCATGCCAAGCAGGCGGTCGTTGCCGGACAAGCCGCCGCCGGCCACGACCTTGCGCATCGCGAATCCGACGATGCCGCCGACCAGCAGGATCGCCACGAAACACAAACCGTATCCGAGCAACAGGCGAATCGAAGTTTCCTGTATTGCGGTGAACTTCGCCGCTAATGCATCACCGAATTGCCACGCAAACCAGAACGCCAGCACCCATCCGGCCAATGCCAGCACTTCGCCGATGAAGCCGCGGGCCAGACCCATCAGGATCGACAGTCCGATTGCGGCGAGGATGCAGTAGTCGGCGAAGTTCATTTTACGGTTGCGTGACGATCATCCCTTTCACTTTCAATTTCGCATCGATGTCTGCGCGCGCCTTGTCGGCGCCGGCGCGATCCGCATACGGTCCGGCGCGAACCTTCCACAAGGTCGCATCGCCGCTGCCGGCGCGTTCGACGAATCCGGCGAAGGACGCACCGCGCAGCCGGTCGCGCAATTTGTTCGCCTCGGCCTCGGACTTGAACGCGCCAAGCTGCACGGCCCAGCCACCGGCGCGCTTGGCCGGCAATGCGCTGGCTGGCGCATCCGTTGTCGGCTGTGCGGTGGCGGCGAGCTCGACCACGCTGCTCGGCACCTTCGGCTCGGCCTGCTTGATCGTCAGGCGCGCGGTTTCGGCGGCGGCGCGATCCGCAAACGGCCCGACGCGCACGCGCTGCATCGACTTGCCCTGATAATCGGTGGCTTCGTCATAAGCGGCGAAACCGCGTTTCTTCAGCGTGGCGACCAGCGCATCGGCGTGTCCGCGGTCTGCGTAAACGCCCAGATGCACGACGAAGCGGCCCTCTGCGGCGGCTGGCGATGGTGGCGGAGCGACTGTAGCAACTGGCGCGGCAACCGGCTTGGCGGGCTCCGCCTTGGGCGGCGCGGCCGGCTGTTCGGCTACTGGCGCAGGCGTGGAATCCTGCGGACGCGCATCGGTTTTCGGCGCGGCCTTGGTATCCACGGTGACGACCTTGTCGGGATTCGCGGCTGGGGCCGGAGTCGATTCCGCGCCGTTGACCGGCATCGTGCGGGTCTGGAAATCGCGGTCGGGCGGCTTGGGAATATCCAGATTCAGCGTTGTATTCTGTGGCTGCGGCGGCGCGTTGCCCAGGAACATGGGCACCAGGATCACGGCCAGCGCGATCAGCACGGCGGCGCCGATCAGGCGTTGCTTCAATGCGGAATCCATCAGCGGCTCCTCGACGACCGACGCGATCGAATCGGCGCGATTATACCTGCTCGCCCGTGCGATATCCGTTACGCCGCGCCCATTCCAGCGCCGGCGCGGCGACTAAAAACGAGCCGAACGCCAGAATGCGATCGTCCATGGCGGCCTGTGCGGATGCGGCCTCGAGCGCCGCTTCGACGCTGGCGTGTTCATCTGCATTCACCGCCGCAACCCGCTCGCGCAATTGCGCCGCATTCAGGCCGCGCGTGCTGTCTGCATCCAGCGCACACAAGTTCCACTGCGCAATGTGCGCCACGAGTGGAATCGTGATTCCGGTAATGTCCTTGTCGGCGAGCGCGCCGAAAACCGCGATGTTGCGTCCGCGCGGAGGATGTTCGGCCAGCCATTGCGCCAGCACGCGCGCGGCCTGCGGGTTGTGGCCGACGTCGATCACGAGTTCTGGCGCGCCGGACTTTTGCAAGCGCTGCAAGCGAGCTGCCACGCGCGCCTCGCGCACACCTTGCGCGATCGCACGCGCATCCCAGCCGATCCGGTCGCGCAGGCAGTGCAAGGCCATGATCGCCGCGGACGCATTGTCGATCTGGCAAGGCGCCGCAAGGCCGGGCTCAGGCAGCAGCAGCGTATGCTCGCCGCACTTCCAGCGCCAGCAATCGATCTGCGGCGCGATGTGGAAATCGCGGTCTGCGCGCAGCACGCCTGCGCCAATGCGCGTGGCCTCGTCAAGCAATCCGCGCGGCGGCTCGCACATGCCGATGATGGCCGGACGATGCTTGCGGAAGATGCCGGCCTTTTCGCGGCCGATGAGGTCAACGTCATTGCCGAGCCAGTCCTGGTGATCCAGATCCACGGTGACGACGATGGCGGCATCGGCATCGATGATATTCACCGCATCGAGCCTGCCACCGAGGCCGACTTCCAGCACGGCCACGTCGAGTTTACTTTGCGAAAATATCCACAATGCGGCAAGCGTGCCGAATTCGAAATAGGTCAGCGGCACATTCTGATTTGAATCGGCGCCGCGCGCCACCTCGATGCGTTCGAAGGCGTCGATCAGCGTGGCATCGGCGGCATCGACACCGGCGACGCGAACGCGCTCGTTGTAGCGCAGCAGGTGCGGCGAGGTGTAGCAGCCCACGCGCTTGCCTGCAGCGACAAGCATCGCGTCGAGAAACGCGACCGTCGAACCCTTGCCATTCGTGCCGCCAACAGTGATGACGACCGGCGCGGGCGCCGGCGCCCCCATGCGCCGCCAGACTTCGCGAACGCGATCCAGGCCGAGCTCGATGCTGCGCGGGTGAGTGCGCTGCTGGTAGTCGAGCCAGTCAGCCAAGGTCATGGCGGACATGTCTTGCGGTCAGGCCGCCTTCGGTTGGCGCATCAACAGGGCGAACACGTCGGCAAGTTTGTCGCGCATCTCGCGGCGGTCGACGATCATGTCGATCGCGCCATGCTCGAGCAGGAATTCCGAGCGCTGGAAGCCTTCCGGAAGGGTTTCGCGCACGGTCTGCTCGATTACGCGCGGTCCGGCAAATCCAATCTGCGCCTTGGGCTCGCCAATGTTCAGATCACCAAGCATGCCCAAACTCGCCGACACGCCGCCGGTCGTCGGATGGGTCAGCACCGAAATGTACGGAATGCCGGCGCTGCGCAGGCGCGCGAGCGCGGCCGAAACCTTGGCCATCTGCATCAGTGACAACAAACCTTCTTGCATGCGCATGCCGCCGCTGGCAGAAAAACACAAGAACGGGATGCGTTCGTCCAGCGCCAGTTCCGCCGCGCGCGCGAATTTTTCGCCGCCGACCGACGCCATCGATCCGCCCATGAAAGCGAATTCGAATGCGACGGCAACGAGCGGCCGCGCCCTGAGCAGGCCGCGCATGGCGACGAGCGAATCCTTCTCGCCGGTCTGCTTCTGCGCGGCGATGAGGCGATCCTTGTACTTTTTCGAATCGCGGAACTTCAGCGCATCGACGGGTTCGAGGTTCGCGAACAACTCTTCGCCGACGCCCTCGTCGAACAGCGCGGCCAGGCGCTTGCGCGCGCCGATGGCATGGTGGTGGCCGCACTTCGGGCAGACCTCGAGATTGCGCTCGAGCTCGGGCCGGTACAGCACCGCGCCGCAGCCATCGCATTTTTCCCAAAGCCCTTCGGGCACCTTGCCCTTGGCCGTGGTGCCCTCGGTGCGGATGCGCGAGGACATCAATTTCTGCAGCCAACTCATGTCGTCCACTTCTCCCGTTTCCAACGGCGCTACGGCTTCGGCCGGCACCGGCGGTTCCTGGCGCGGATCACGCGGCATGCGCCGCGCTCCCGGCATCCAGCGCCGCGCGGATCGGCGCGAGGAACGCGCGCGCTGCATCGCAGGCGGCTTGCGCCGAACCTGCGCCGGCCAGCGTTTCGACCAGGGCGCTGCCGATCACGACCGCATCGGCGAACCGCGCGATCGCCGCCGCCGAGTCCGCGTCGCGCACGCCGAACCCAACCGCCACCGGCGTTGCGGTGCGAGCCTTGATTGCCGCCACGCGTTCGCGCACTGCATCCAGACTCAAGCGGTTCGCTCCCGTGATTCCCGCGAACGCTACATGGTACAGGAAGCCGCGCGCTTTCTCGCACATCGCCGCCAGCCGCGCCGCGGAAGTGGTCGGCGCGGTGAGGAAAATCCTGCGCATGCCGGCGGCCTCGATCGCCCCCACGGCCTGCGACTCTTCCAACGGGCAATCCACCAGCAGCACGCCATCGACGCCGGCGCCGACGGCATCGTGCGCAAAGCGCTCGTAACCATGGATTTCCACCGGATTCAGATACCCCATCAGCACGATCGGCGTCGTTGTGTCGGTTTTGCGGAATTCCGCGATCCAACCGAAGATCTGCGCGAGGCCAACGCCTTTGGCCAGTGCGCGTTCGCTGGCATGCTGGATCACCGGACCATCGGCCATGGGATCGGAAAACGGCACGCCAATCTCGATCAGGTCGGCGCCGGATTCGGTCAGCGCGTGCAGTAGCGCAACGACGCCATCCGGCGAGGGATCACCGGCGGAAATGAAAGGAACGAGTGCCTTGCGGCTCGCGCTTTTCAATTGCGCAAAACGCGCGTCGATGCGGTTCATAGCGAGAGACCCTCCCTTGCCGCAATCGTATGCACATCCTTGTCGCCACGACCGGAAAGATTCACAAGTATCAATTTATCTTTTTCCATTCCGCGGGCGAGCTTGATGCCTTGCGCCACCGCGTGACTGGATTCCAGCGCCGCCAGGATGCCTTCGCTGAGCGCCAGTTCGTGGAACGCCGCCAGCGCTTCATCATCGGTAATGCCAACGTATTGCGCGCGACCGGTGTCTTTCAGGAACGCATGTTCGGGACCGACGCCGGGATAATCCAGTCCCGCCGACACCGAATGCGTTTGCGTGATCTGGCCGTTGTCATCGCACAAGACATAGGTGCGGTTGCCATGCAGCACACCGGGACGCCCGGCGGCGAGCGAAGCCGCATGATGGCCGGTCGCAATACCCTCCCCTGCCGCTTCCGCGCCCACGATGCGCACGTCGGCGTCGTTGAGAAACGCGTGGAACAGACCGATCGCATTCGAACCGCCGCCGACGCAGGCGACCAGCGCATCCGGCAAGCGGCCGTATTCGGATTGCATCTGCGCGCGCGCTTCGCGTCCGACCACGGCGTTGAAATCGCGCACCATCATCGGATACGGATGCGGCCCGGCCACGGTGCCGATGATGTAGAACGTGTCGGCGACATTCGTCACCCAATCGCGCATCGCCTCGTTGAGCGCGTCCTTCAGGGTTTTCGATCCAGACGTCACGGGCACGACCTGCGCGCCGAGCAGTTTCATGCGATAGACGTTGATCTTTTGGCGCTCGATATCGGTTGCGCCCATGTAGACGACGCATTCGAGACCCAGGCGCGCGGCGACGGTGGCACTGGCGACGCCATGCTGGCCGGCACCGGTCTCGGCGATGATGCGGGTCTTGCCCATGTGTCGCGCGACCAGAGCCTGTCCGACCGTGTTGTTGATCTTGTGCGCGCCGGTGTGGTTCAAATCCTCGCGCTTGAGCAGGATCTGCGCACCGCCGATCTTCTTCGACAGACGCTGCGCGTGGTAGATCGGACTCGGCCGGCCAACGTAGTGTTTCAGATCGTGGTCGAGCTCGGCGATGAACGCGGGGTCATCACGCAGGCGCGTGTAGGCGGCGGTCAATTCAGCCAGCGGCTCGATCAGGGTTTCGGCGACGTAGATGCCGCCGTAATCCCCGAATCGCCCGTGCGAATCAGGATAGTGCGAATAATCGATTGTCATGGAAATCTGCCAAAAAGTTCGACGAGGGATGCCTGCGCGATCATGCGCGGCGACGAAGCAACGCGCCGCGCGTTACCGCACTGCGGCAGCGGGCACGCGCCGCCAGCGCCGCAGGGAGCGGCCGAAAGGCGATTTGGCGCGGCGCGAGGGACTCATGGCTGCGGACTAGCGTACACAATCGCGCGGCATTGCGCAGCCACTCCGCTCATCCACGCGCGGCGTCGGCGGCACGAACGGCATCGACGAACGCGCGCATTCTTGCGGCATCCTTGATGCCCGGTGCCGCTTCGATGCCGCTGGATACATCCATCGCGTATGGCGCGACCGTCGCGATCGCTTCGGCCACATTGGCCAGATTCAAGCCGCCCGCCAGGATGAGTGGACGCATCAAATCTCGGGGGATTCGCGACCAGTCGAAAACGCGACCACTACCGCCCTGCCCGCCCGGCGCATGCGCATCGAACACGAATCCGACGGCAGCCGTGTGTTCGTGCATCTGCGCGGGTGCATTGTCGCCATTCATCGCAATGGCTTTCAGGTAAGGCATCTCGAAGCGCAGGCATTCGTCCTGCGTTTCCCTGCCGTGAAACTGGAGCAGGTCCGGCTGCACGGTGGCGATCGCATCGGCGATAAACCCGGGTTCGTCGTCCATGAGCAAAGCAACCGTCGTTACGAATGGCGGCAACGTGCGCCGGATTTCGCGTGCCTGCAGCGGCGCGATGCTGCGCGGACTCTTGCGCGTCAACACCAGGCCGATCGCGTCGACGCCGAGCGCAACCGCGGCCAGCGCGTCTTCGGCGCGGGTAATGCCGCAAAACTTGATGCGCGTGCGATGCATCACGATGGCAGGCTGACGTCAGCAGGCAGTCCGAATTCGGCAGGATACAACGGCCCGAGGAAGACCAGGCCCTGCGCTGCGGATGTCGGGCCGGCCACGCTGCGGTCGCGCCCGGCGAGTAGCTGCGCGATCCATTCCGGGGGCTGCTCGCGGCGACCGACCACGCGCAGGCTGCCGGCGATGTTGCGCACCATGTGATGCAGGAACGCGTTCGCCTGGATGTCGAGTACGACGCGGTCACCCTCGCGCATGACGGAGATCGCCTGAACGCAGCGCTGGGGTGAACGCGCCTGGCAGGCTGCGGTGCGAAACGCGGAAAAATCATTTTCGCCAAGCAGCATCTGCGCGGCAGCGTGCATCGCCTCGGCGTCCAGCGGCGCGCGTTCCCAGCACACGTAACGCGCTTCCAGCGCCGGACGCGCCGAGCGATTGAGGATGGTGTAGCGATAGCGTCGCGCGCACGCCGAGAAACGCGCATGGAAATCCTCGCGCACCGCGCGTGCCCAACGCACCGCGACGCTGGCGGGCAAGCGTGAATTGGGGCCAAGCGTCCAGCCGCGCATCGTGCGCTGCGCCTGCGTGTCGAAATGGATCACCTGGCAGCGCGCATGCACGCCGGCATCGGTGCGTCCGGCGCAGATCACCTGCACGGGTTCGGCGGCGATATCCGATACTGCCGCTTCGACTGCACCCTGTACGGTCGGCCCGTGGGTCAGGCGCTGCCAACCGAGGAAGTCGGTGCCGTCGTATTCGATGCCGAGCGCAATGCGCATCCGAGTCAGGTCCGAAAAAAAGGCCGGGACAAGCCCGGCCTGTCACACACGTTGGAGAGAGTACGCCGTTATCCGATTTCCGCCAGCAGTTTGCGCGCTTCGCCTTTCTGCGCGTCGTTGCCTTCGGCCATGACTTCGTCGAGCATCGAGCGCGCGCCTTCCGGGTCGCCCATGTCGAGGTAGGCCTTGGCCAGATCGAGTTTGGTGCCGATGGCGTCTTCGCCGGAGAAGAAATCCTCGGTCGGCTTGGCCGCCGGCGTTTCGGCATGAATGGGTGCTGGCGCATACGCCGGAGCCGGTTCTGCGTGCGCGGGCTCGGAATGCACGGAGGCGGTGTGATCGGCGAGATCGAAGTCGAAGTGTTCTTCGGCCGGCAGCGGCATCTGCTGGGTGTGGAAGTCTCCGCCGTCGAAATGCGCGGAGTGCTGATCATCCGCGTGCAGATGATCATGCTCGGCATGTTCGGTCGCGCTATGCGCATCGTGCAAGGCCGTCGCAATATCCTCATCACCGCCGAACAGCGGGTTATGCGGGCACAGGTGCTCGCCCATCGCGCGCACCTGCTGCCACTCGGCCGAGGTCGGGTCGGCGATGTGCGCGTACATGGCCTCGGCCGCAGCCTCGAACTTGGATGCGTCGCCCTGCGCGTAATACAGATCGAGCAATTGCAACGACAGCGCGGCATCGCCCGGATGCTGGGCCAACTGATCCAGCAGATGGTGTTCGTCTTCATGCGTCGCGTCGAAGTGTTCGTCGGTCACCGCTCCGGCGGTGGCAACGGCGGCCGGCATCTTGGGTTTGCGCATGAAACGCATGAGTGCAAGCAGGCCGATGATGAGCAGTGCGGCGCCGCCCGCCATCAGGACGTTGTTGTCCTGCCACCACGGCAATCCCGGCGCCTTGATCGGCTCGACCTTGGTTGGCACAGGCGGTTTGACCGCTGCCGGCGTGGATACGGGCTTGTGTTCGGCGGGCGTGGCTTCGGCCGGCTTGGGCGGCTCAATGGCAGGAGGTACCGCGGCGGCGGTTGCCGCGGGCGTGGCTTCTGCTGGCTTCGACTCGGCCTGCGGGGGCGGCGTCGCGGCAGGTGCCGTTGCGCCTGGCGCTGCCGCCTTGTTTTCGGCAGGCTTCTCGCCAGCGTTGATGTCGCCCCAGATGTCCTTGGCGGTGAGTTTTGCGTTTTCCTTGGACGCCGCCGCCTCGCCCGGCTTGGCGGCGGCAGCTGGCGCCGGTTTCGCTGCCTCGGGCTTGACTTCCGCAGGCTTTGCGGCCGGCGTCGCCGCCGCCACTGCGGCGGGTTTGGCCGCCTCCGCGGCCTCGAGTTGCTTGAGCTTGTTCTGCAACTCGGCGATTTCGTTCTGCTTCAGGCTGAGCAGGCGCTTGCCGTCATCGTTCATCTTCTCCAGATCCTTGACCCGCGACTTGAGGTCGGTGACCTCCTGCTCGCGACTGGTCAGGGCTTCCCGGGTGCGCGCCAGGTCCGCGGCGGTTTGCGCATTGCCGCTGCCGGAGGCTGCGCCTGGATGATCACTGGAATTCTGCTTGCCCTTGCCGGCGCCCGGAGGCACCAGGGCCAGATGAGACTCGGCGCTCGCCGCCGGCGGCTTGGTCGGCTTGGTAGCCGCCGGCTCGGCCTTTGGCGCGCCCGTCTTGGCGACGAGGGTCGGCTTGGCGACGGGTGCGTTGGACGCCCACGCCTGGTTTTGTTCACGCACGGCAGCGGCAACCGCGGCCGCATTGCCGCCAGCCTTGATCTCGTCGGCCGATGGAATGCGCAGGATCGCCCCGCGCTTGAGCGCGTTGATGTTGTCGCGATAGAACGCGTTGGGGTTGGCCTTGAGCAAGGCCAACATCATCGCGTCGAGATTGGTCTTGTCGTCCGGACGCGTCGCGCCGGCGATCTCCGACAGCGTTTCACCGGCCGCGACCGGCCCATACTCGCCGGACCCGGCGCTGCGTGTGGCGGCGGGCGCGGGCTTGGCCGCTGCGGGCTTGGCTTGCGCAGCCGATTCCGTACGCGGCGTCTTTACGTGCGCGGGCTTTGCCGCAGCATGTTCGCGTTCCGGCGGGAGCGGTTGCGGTTTCGCGCGCGGCGCTTCGTGCGCCGGACTCAACGTAGCTGCGCCGGCGGCGGGAGCGGTCATCGGCGGATCGAGCAGCACCGTGTATTCGCGCAACAATTTGCCCTTGGGCCAGTTCGCGACGATGAGGAAATCGACCAGCGGCTCACGCACGATATCCTTGGTCGTGACATGCACCACGGTCTGGCCGCGATCGGTGCCAACAGAGAATTCCAGCGGCACGTCGACGCGCGATTTGTCCAGGCCTACGCGCTGGAAATCCTCCGCGCTGGCCAGCGCGACTTCCAGCCCGCTGGCTTCGGCCGGCGAGTCGGTGATGACCGGAATGACCGCGTCCAGTGGCTGGTTGAGTTTGGATCTGACCTGGATCGTTCCGAGGCCAAGTGCGAACACATTGCCGCCCGCAAGGGCCAGCGTGATCGCCAGCGACAGTTTTGCAGATCCTTTCATAACGTATTTCCCCTACGCCATTTGAACGCGGCTGGCACGATGGCCTGCCTCGACCCGAACCTCGAAAACTCCTTATAACACAAACGTAACTATTGGGAAACTTTGGACAAGTTCACAATTTCCAGATTTTCCGAGAGTCGAGATCGGATTGTACAAGCGTTTGATTTGGCGTGTTTTACAGATAATCGCGGGTCAGGATCTCGCCGATCTGCACGGCATTGAGCGCCGCGCCCTTGCGGATATTGTCGGCAACGATCCAAAGGTCCAGGCCGCGCGGGTGCGAGATGTCCTCGCGGATGCGGCCAACGCACACCGCGTCCTTGCCGGCGGCATCGCTCACCGGCGTCGGATACCCGCCCGCCTCGCGGCGGTCGACCACGCTTAGGCCCGGGGCCTTTTCGAGCAAGGCGCGCGCCTGCGCCGCGCTGATCTTCTCGCGCGTTTCGATGTGTACCGCTTCGGCGTGGCCGTAGAACACCGGCACGCGCACCGCGGTCGGATTCACTTCGATGCTCGCATCGCCGAGGATCTTTCGCGTCTCCCAGACCATTTTCATTTCTTCTTTCGTGTAGCCATTGTCCTGGAAGTCGTCGATGTGCGGGATCACGTTGAACGCGATCTGCTTGCTGAACTTCGATGGCGAGATTTCCTGGAAGCCGAGCAGGGCCGCGGTCTGTTTGGCGAGTTCTTCCATGCCTGAACGCCCGGCGCCGGAAACGGACTGATAGGTCGCCACATTGATGCGGGTGATGCCAACCGCGCGATGGATCGGCGCCAGCGCAACCAGCATCTGCATGGTCGAACAATTCGGATTGGCGATGATACCTCGCGCGGAATAA
The DNA here is from genome assembly GCA_021404785.1 of Lysobacterales bacterium PRO7. GTDB lineage: Bacteria > Pseudomonadota > Gammaproteobacteria > Xanthomonadales > Rhodanobacteraceae > Rudaea. Next base: position 58,203 of record QWHH01000014.1, on the reverse strand, counting down.
CCCCGAATCGCTTCGGGATTGACCTCGCTCACGACCAGCGGGATATCGTCCTGGTAGCGGAACTCCGACGTGTTGTCTATGACGACCGCGCCCGCCGCGGCCGCGCGTGGGGCGTGCTCGCGCGAGACCTTGCCACCGGCGGAAAAAAACGCGATATCCACGCCGGAAAAATCGTAATCGGCCAGATTTTTCACAGCCAGTGATTTGCCGGCGAAGTCGACCTTGCCGCCGGCGGATCGTTCGCTCGCCAACGGCACCAGTTCCGACACCGGAAATTTGCGCTCGGCCAGGATCGACAAGACGGTTTCGCCCACGGCGCCGGTCGCGCCGGCCATCGCCACTTTGTACGTCTTGTTCGTCATCACTGCCTGTGTCCAGTACTTTTCTGCGCAGGAATTCTCGGGGCCACCTCACCGACGTCGCTGCATTGCGCGCGATGACGCAGGGCCTGATCCATCAGTACCAGCGCGACCATCGCCTCGGCAATCGGCGTGGCACGGATGCCGACACAGGGATCATGGCGACCCTTGGTGCGCACCTCCGTTTCTTGGCCGCGCACGTTCACGGTACGGCCCGGAATCAGGATGCTCGAGGCGGGCTTCAGCGCGACCGAGGCAACCACGGCTTGCCCGGTCGAGATTCCGCCCAGAATACCGCCTGCGTGATTGGACGTAAAGCCGTCCAAACGCATTTCGTCGCGATGTTCGCTGCCGCGCTGAACCACCGCTTCGAAACCGGCGCCGATTTCCACGCCCTTGACCGCGTTGATCGACATCAACGCGGCGGCGAGTTCGCCATCGAGCTTGCCGTAGATCGGTTCGCCCCAACCCGGCGGCACGTTGTCTGCAACGACATTCACGCGCGCACCGATCGAATCGCCGGCCTTGCGCAACGCGTCGATGTAGTTTTCCAGTTCCGGAACCGAGCCTGCGTCCGGCCAGAAAAACGGATTGGCATCCACGGAATTCCAGTCGAACGCCTTTGGCATCAGCGGCCCGAGCTGCGCGAGCCAGCCGCGTACCGTGATGCCGAATTTCTGCGCCAGCCATTTTTTCGCGATCACGCCGGCAGCCACGCGCATGGTCGTCTCGCGCGCGGAAGCGCGCCCGCCGCCGCGATGGTCGCGGATGCCATATTTCTGCCAGTAAGTGTAATCGGCGTGGCCGGGCCGGAACACGTCGTGGATTTCGTAGTAATCCTTCGAGCGTGCGTCGGTGTTGCGGATCAGCAATGCGATCGGCGTACCGGTCGTCTGGCCTTCAAACACGCCGGAGAGGATTTCCACGTCATCGGTCTCGTGGCGCTGCGAGGTGTATTTCGAGGTGCCTGTGGCGCGCCGCGTCAGATCGCGGCGAAATTCCTCCGGCACAATCGCAAGCCCGGGCGGGCAGCCGTCGATCACGCAACCAATTGCGGGCCCATGGCTTTCGCCGAAAGTGGTTACCGTGAAAAGTTTTCCGAAGGAATTGCTCGACATTATTTTCGCTTCGCCAACGCCGCCTTGATCGCCTTCGCGTGCTTGACGATGTCCGCGCGAGGAATCGCGAACACGCCCATCTGCCCGACCGCGAATTCGATCCAGTTCAGCGGCAGACACGGCAACAACGCGCCCAGCGCGCGTTCGGCTTCGCCCACTTCGCAGATCAGCCAGCCATTCGCGCTCAAGTGTCGCGGGGCTTCGTCCAGGATACGCAACGCGAAATCCAGTCCGTCCGCGCCCGCCTTCAAGCCTAGAGCGGGCTCATGGTCGTATTCGGGCGGCAGCGCGGCAAATTCCTGCTCGGTGACATACGGCGGATTGGTCACGATCAGGTCGTAAACCTCGTCTTTCAGTCCAGCGAACAAATCAGATTTGATCGCGCGTACGCGGTCTTCGACGTTCTGGAAATGGATGTTTTCGCGTGCCAGCGACAACGCCTTGTCGCTGATGTCGACGAGATCGACATGCCAATCCGGATTGTGCGCGGCCATGGCGATGCCGATGCAACCGGAGCCCGTGCACAGATCCAGCGCACGCTGCACCACGGTGCCGTCGAGCCAGGGCGAAAATCCATTCTGGATCGTCTCGGCGATCGGCGACCGAGGCACCAGGGCGCGTTCGTCGGACTTGAACTTGAGCCCGGCGAACCACGCCTCGCCGGTGAGATACGCAACCGGTTTGTGTTCCTTCACGCGGCGCTCGATCAGCTTGAGCACGGCTTTTTTCTCGACAGCAGTCAATCTGGCCGAACCGTAGGCAGGCGACAAATCGTGCGGAAGGTGCAGCGTGTGCAGGACCAGATGCGTGGCCTCGTCCAGCGCGTTGTCGTAGCTGTGCCCGAACGTGAGTTCCGCGCCGGAAAATCGGCTGGCGCCGTAGCGGATGAAGTCGATGATGGTGGAAAGTTCTGAAGTCACTATCTGTGCCGCTCCAAACAAGGCCGCCAGTATAGGCGAACCCGCCCGCTATAATGCGCGGATGACTACGCCACGCAGTTCATCCTCGATTCCGATCTGGTTGGTCGTCGCCGCCGCATTCGCAGTGGCGCTCGGCTTGTGGCTGGGCCAGCGTTTTTTTGCCGCGCCTGCGCCGCCGCAACTGGAAAACGCCGTGCTGTATCCAGCGCCACGCGTCATTCCGGAATTTCATTTGACGCAAGCCAACGGCCAAGCGCTGACCCTCGCCGACTGGCGCGGCCGTTGGACCGTCGTCTATTTCGGCTATACGACTTGCCCGGACGTGTGCCCGACCACGCTCGCCACGTTCAAGCAGGCCTGGAAGGATTTGCGCGCGCGCGGCATCGCCGACAAGGCCCGCTTCGATTTCATATCGGTGGATCCGCAGCGTGATACGCTGGACGTGTTGCACAAATACGTGAGTTACTTCGATCCGGATTTCGTCGCCGCGACGGGCGCCGACGACCAGCTCACCGCGCTGACGCGCGCGCTGGGCCTGATGTACGCGCGCAACACGGACGCGAACGGCGCAATCTCCGTCGAACACAGCGGCGCGGCCGTGATCGTGGATCCGCAAGGTCGCGAGGCCGGCATTTTCCGCCCTCCGTTTGCCGCACAAGCGATCGCGGACGATCTTGCCATGCTCACGGCCAACCATTGACCATGCGGTTCGCCGTACTCATGCAGTACCTGCTGCCGCACCGCGCGCTGTCGCGCCTGGTGTACTGGGCGACGCGCTGGACGTGGCGACCGTGGAAGAACTTCCTGATCGGACGCGTCGTGAAAGCCTATGCGGTCGACATGGCGCAGGCCGAGCAATCCGACCCTTTTGCATTCGCCAGCTTCAATGCCTTTTTTACCCGTGCGCTGAAATCCGGTGCGCGACCGTTGCCCGCCGACGCGACCGCCATCGCCTGCCCTGCGGATGGCCGCATCAGTCAGTTTGGCGCAATCCGGGACGGTCGGATTTTCCAGGCCAAGGGCCAGGATTTTTCCGTGGCCGAACTGCTCGGTGACGCGACTGCGGCGGCGCCTTACCAAGATGGCCGATTCATCACCATTTATCTGTCGCCGCGCGACTACCACCGCGTGCACATGCCGCTGGCGGGAACATTGCGCGAAACGCTGCATATCCCCGGGCGCCTGTTCAGCGTCGCGCCATTCGCGGTGGAAGCCGTACCACGCCTGTTCGCCCGCAACGAACGCCTGGTCTGCCACTTCGACAGCACGGCTGATCCCTTTGCCGTGGTCATGGTCGGCGCCATGCTCGTTTCGGGCGTGGAAACCACCTGGAGCGGGATCGAAATCCCGCCGTATTCAAGTTCGATCGTGCGCAAGGATTGGCGCGGCAAGGGCATCCATCTCGAACGCGGCGCGGAACTCGGGCGCTTCAACATGGGGTCCACGGTGATCGTCTTGCTGCCCGCCGGAACCGCGACCTTGGATAGTGGTTTGTCCGCACAACTTCCTGTGCTCATGGGCCAATCCGTCGGTCGGATTGCACACTAAATCATTGAATGAAAATGTTTTTGTTCCTGTCGGCTCAAATGTGGAAAAACCCCGTGCAAAATTTCCTGACTTGCCCCACAATGTGACGCGCCACGTCTAAATGTGACGTACTTTGCAAGTATTACCGCATCTGTCTGATACAGTTTGACGATGGCCAAGAACACCGCATACGTAAAACCACAGGGGCTTCACATGCGCATAGTTACCCGCATCATCGCTTTGACACGTTCGATCCAGCTCAACCGCCAGTTCCGCGAGATCGAAAGAACCATCTCGGATTTGCCGCTGGCCACGCGCCGCCAATTGGCTGCCATCGCCATGCGCGAGTTCGCCAGCGCGGCCAAATGCGAATTCCCGCATCTGTACGGGACGGTCGACCAGGGCCAGCGCTATCAGCCCTGGGGCAACGGCACCGATATCGGCTATGCACGCGTGAAGGCCGACAACCCGCACCTGCAACTGCGCGGCATTGCGTTGTGGCTGACCGTCGCCTACTACGAAACCAAGGAATCGACCTACACCGACATGCAGGAACTGCATCGCCACCTGATGCGCACCCTGCGCCTGCTCAAGGAATCCATGCCGGCAAACCCCGCCGATTCGTTGTGGACGACGCAGCAGAACGGCCAAGTCGCCGCCTGAGCAACGCTTTCCAACGTCGTAACATTCAACACGCCGGGCTTGACCCGGCGTTTTTTTGTCCGCCGATCCGAATGGATCGCCAGGCTATGGTTCGAATCCGTTTGCGAACACTCTGTCACGACGTACTGCCGTGAATCGAATACCCAACGAATTGGAATCGGGAGTCGTGTTGGCCGGATTGGGAGCGTAGTGGCCTAGCGCATCGTAGATCTGCACATCCGGCGCCAGCAAAGCGGTAATGAGGCTACTCTCAAACAATTCGCAAGCTTCGATTTGGCCATCATGCGCAAACTCCGGATTGCCACTGCAACCGGTGTCGAATAGTGACTTGATACTGTTGGCAGTGGGTGAGGTCGGATCGTTCTGAATCAGAGAATTGAATGCGGCCGCCAATGCAGGCAATACCTCGGTGTTGACATCGGCATGGAGGATGGACCCGTTGAGTTGACCCTGCAAATGCCCCGGGCCGCTATTGTCGCTGGTGAAGGACAGGCGCGCACCGTTCAACGGCAACGCAACCGTTTGCGAGCCAAGCGCTATCAAAATGTTCAGGGTAACCGGTGTGGTCGTGGTCACCGGATTGGCCGATGTGAAGTTGCCGCCGGACAGCGCAGCCACAAAAGTTCCGGGCACATAGCTACTATCGCACGCCGCTTGATCCGTGCCGTCGAACAGCGGCGGCTGCGGCAACGCACTACCCACGCACCAGCTTGCCTGGGCGGCGGGATCGCTCGTAAAGCTTGCATCCGTGCTTTGCAAATCGATTCGATGAACGACGCTGCCATTGTCAACCGCAGCATTCGTCGAGCCGTTCAGATCAATGCCCTGAGCTGCGAGCACAGCAAACACGGATCCAAGATTGTTGTCCACATGACCGTCGCCATTCAAGTCGATGGCATACGTGGTCGCTTCACTGTTGCTGACAGGCAAGAACACGCTGTCGATGATGTAGTTGCGCTGAAAGTTGCTGGCATGAACTGCTGGGGAGAGAAGCATGAGAACCAGCAGAGGGCGCGAGCGATCAATAGACCGGATACGTGACATAAGCTACTCCCCAGCAACCAGAATGTCTGTCCGACCCCGCCCCCCCCCGCGACATGGGCTGGCTACAGAGTCATTCAGGAAATCGTATACGCGATTACATAGTGAAGTCACCTCTGTGAACAAATCCGAAGCTCCTGACCCACCTGCAGCAGAAAATGCGGCGATTTCAAGTGATTGATCTGCGCTAGGTCACCGCTCGAGCAGCCATGCCGGCGCGCGATTCCGCCAAGGGTATCGCCTCGGCGCACCACATAGCGGCGTGGCGTGGCCTGCGCGGGGCGCGCCGGCGCCGTAGGCTGCGCGGCGCCATGCAGGTCGGCGGCAAGCTCGACCCATTTTCCACTTGTGCACAATTTTGCATAATCGGCGGCGAGCGGTGAGGGCACGTCAAGGCGCGTGCCGGCAGCGAGTTTCTGGCGTGGATCCCAGGCCGGATTCAGGTTGCGCAAGGTGCGGAACCAGCCATCGCCGTTGCCATCCTGGCCCAGGCACACGGTCAGTTCGTCAATCGACGCGGGCCGCGCCAGCACGAGTTGCGCGGGCACGGTGTCGATTCGGGGAAATTGCAGGTTGTAGCGTTCCGGGTGCAGGAACAGCCACGCCGCCGCCAGCACCATCGGCACGTAATCGCGCGTTTCCTGCGATACCGAAAAATAGACTTTCGGATCCCAGAACGCCGCATTCGGATTGCGCTGGGCGAGCCGCTGCATCGCGCCTTCGCCGCCGTTGTACGCGGCGATCGCCAGTTCCAGATTGTCGTTGAACACGCCAAGTTGTTCATTGATGTAAGCCGCGTTCGCGCGTGCCGCCTGCGCCGGATCGAAACGCTGGTCGAATCCATCGACCACGCCGAGGCCAAAGCGCGCGCCGGTCGCGGACATGAATTGCAGCGGACCGCTGGCGCCGGAGCGCGACACCGCGTGCACCTTGCCGCCGGATTCCTGCGCCAGCATGCCGAACAGCAGCGCCTCGGGCAGTCCGGCCTTTTCGTACTGCGGCCACATTTCGTGGCGCAGGTACTGATAGTTCTCCCAGGCCCGCATCAGGTTGGGCCGATACTGGGTCAGCCATTGTTCGATGGCCACCTTCATCGGATCGTTCATCGCGATGATGTCGGCCAATTTGTGGCCCTTGAGCAAGGCGACAGAACGCCCGGCTTGCGGCAACGCAGCCACGACCGGCGAGGATTCGCCGGCTTCCGCGCCGGCATCCGGCGATTCGTCGGCGTTGTCCGCCGCGCCGGGCGCGGCATTCGCTGGCGCGCGCAGCAGTTTGTCGAAGGCGGCGAAGAAGCGCGCGCTGTCGCAACCGTGCGTCGTTGCGCATTGTCCGGCCGCCGCCTGCAAGTCATCCAGCGCCGCATTGGCCTTGTCCGCTGCATCACCCGCTTCGCGCGCCGCCAGATAATTGCCGGTATCCGCATCCAGTCGCGCATACAACGCAGTCACCGCTGTATCCGGCGCGTTCGCCTGCGGATGCGGTGGCTGGCCGGCGCAGGCAGCAAGCAGCAGAAATGGAACGGAAGCTAGGCACGGGCGGCGCATAACGGATACTCCGGAAAATTTGCATGCACGTTACCCGGCATGACGCGCCGCGACAACCCCGCGCGCGGCGTGTCGATACAATGCGCGGCAACGCACGGCCACCAGTTCGATCAACGATGACTTTCCAGGACGCCAATCCACAGCTAGCCAACGAGCCCAAGCCCCTGCACGAACGCTGGCCGCAGGCATTGGGCTATCCGATGCAGATGGCCGCGTTGTCGACGATTGTCGCCTTGGCCGTTGCGCACGTCGTCGTGCGCCTGCTTCCGGGCATCGTCGGCTGGTTTTTCGATCTCATTGTCTGGGCGGCCTTCTTCAAGTACGCCTTCGAAGTACTGCGCTGGAGCGCGAACGGCCGCGGCGAACCTCCGGAAATCAGCCTCACGGTGAGCGACGATCTCGGCCGCTACGCGGTGCTGCTTTTGCTCCTGATTGAAGTCGCACTGATCCTGGTTGCGATGTGGTGGGGAGCCTTGTCGGCGCTGCTCATCGGCATCGTGTTGATGTTTGCGATGCCGGCGATGGTGACGATCCTCGCACTGGAAGAAGGCATGGCGCGCGCGCTCAATCCGCTGGTGTGGCTGATGCTGGCCTCGCGCCTCGGCTGGCACTATTTCGTGCTGGCCGGATTCTTCTGCGCCGCCCTGATCGTGCAAAGTGCGCTGGCCGCCGCGATCGTGCGCGACATCCCCTGGCCGGTCGGGCCGCTGCTCGTGTGGCTGATCGTCAACTACCTGATGATCGCGAATTTCCACCTGATCGGCGGCGTGATCCACGAGCATCGCGATGAACTCGGTTATGCCGGGCACCTGGAATTGCAGGACGAAGTGCCGCATACCGACGCCTCGCGCGCAATCCTGGACGCCGCGCGCGCACGCGCCGCCAGCGGCGACGTGCGTGGCGCCGTGGCGCTGCTGCGCGACGAACTTTCTGCGCATGCGGACTTGCTGCCGGTGCATGACGAATACCGGCACTGGCTGCGCCAGGACGGCGACAAGGCTGAACTCGCCGCGCACGGGAAAAAGTATATTCCTGTACTTCTGGCGCAAAACCAGGATCGTCGCGCGATCGACGTGGCGCGCGAATGCCAGGTCGCCGACCCCGCGTTCAGACTGGACAAGCCCGAGGACATCACTCGCCTCGCCCATGCCGCCGCCGACGCGGGCCATACCCAGATCACGCTCGCCCTGCTCGCGGGTTTTCACAAACGCTTTCGCAACCATCCGGACATCGCCCGCAATTACCTGCTCGCCGCAAAGCTGTGGGCCGAGCGCATGAACAAGGAAATGCAGGCGCGCGCCATGCTCAACCAGATCAAGGTGACGATGCCGAACGATCCGGTGATTCCGCAAGTCGACGCTTATCTCGCCTTCCTCGACAAGATTTCCGCGACGCCGGCGAAGACCACGCCGCCCAGCGCACCGTGAGCCGCTGGCGTCCACCGCAAGCAGCTTCCACCGCAATCATCACCGTGGACGGCCATCAGCGGCTCAAGGCCGAACTCGACGAACTGTGGCGTGTGCGCCGTCCCGAAGTCGTCAAGGCGTTGGCCGCGGCCGCGGCCGAGGGTGATCGCTCCGAAAATGCCGAGTACACCTATCGCAAGAAACAACTGAGCGAGATCGACCGCCGCGTGCGCTATTTGTCCAAACGCATTCCCGTGTTGAAGGTCGCACAAGGTGCGCCCACCGATCGCGAAGCGATCTTCTTCGGCGCCTGGTTCGAGATCGAAGACGACGACGGCAACGCGCACCGCTACCGCATCGTCGGCCCGGACGAAACCGACGCCGCGTTGGGCTACATCAGCATCGATTCGCCGCTGGCGCGCGCGGCGTTGAAAAAACGCGTCGATGACGAGTTCGAAGCGCAATTGCCGGGAGGTGTGCAGCGCTTTATCGTAATCGACGTCAATTACGACCAGGCAACAGACAAAGGCGGCGCATAAACACGTCCCGCACGTAACGGTCGGAAACACGCTGCCGAACGATAAAAATCCTCATGGCCATTGTCCGGGTGCCAGCCTGGAATACCGGACAATGGCAAAGGGCGCAGTTCCTGCGGGTCGTTCAGGATTTCGCTCCGCCCGATCGCGGCGGCGACCGCCTGCATTGCACTTTCCACATTTCCACTTTGATGCATCACGGCGATACACTTGCCGACCAACAGTTGCGCGGGTTCGAGCGCATGCTCGAGCAAGGCGTGCCCGAATACCACGATTTCGATGCGACCATCCGACCACGCTCCACGCTCGCGCCAGAACAGGCCGTGCCAGTCGTGCGCATCCCATGACGTCAGCAATTGCGGGTCGCGCACGACCACGACAACGCCGCCCTCGTCGAAATGCGTCAACGCGCATTGCGCACGCGTGCGCTGCTTCGGCCCGGCTTTCGCGATCTCCGCGACTTGCCGCGCATTGAGCGCGCGCTTGATTTCGGGAAAGCGCAGCCAGACCAGCGCATTGAGCAGGTCATGCCAATTGCGCTCGCGCGTGGCGATCTCACTACGCTCGAAGATGCGCTGTTCGTAGTGCTTGCCGTCGGCAAGCAATTCTGGAGTTTGTGCGACGAAGCGAAATGACGTATCCGGTCGGCACGCATTCAACAGCGCAACGTCCGGCCAGCCGCCGCGCAGCAGATCTTCGAATTTGCTCCAGTGCGACAGCGGCGGGCGGGCGAAGACGTCCGCATCGACCGCCTCACGCGCGGGCGCGACGAAACGCATGGCGATCAGGCCGCGACGCGGCCGGTCAAATCATGTTCATCCGCCGCTTCGACGACTGCATCGACGAACTGCCCTGGCTTGAGTTTCTGCCCGTCGCGGATACGCAGCACGCCGTCGATTTCCGGCGCATCGGCGCTGGTGCGCGCGATCGCGCCTTCGCCATCGGCATGATCGACCAGGGCCTTGAGCGTCTTGCCGACCTTGCGTTTGAGCTTGGCCGCGCTGATCGCCGCCTGCTTGGCCATGAAACGTTCGAGACGTTCCTGCTTGATTTCCTCGTCGACCGGAGCGGGCAATTCGTTCGCTTTCGCGCCATCGACCGGCGAATAGGCGAACGCACCGACGCGATCGAGCTGGGCCTCGTCCAGGAACGCGAGCAATTCCTCGAACTCGGCTTCGGTCTCGCCGGGAAAGCCGACGATGAAGGTGCTGCGAATCGTGATGTCGGGACACGCCTTGCGCCACGCGGCTACGCGCGCGAGCACCTTGTCGACCGCGCCGGGGCGCTTCATCAGTTTCAGGATACGCGGACTGGCATGCTGGAATGGAATGTCCAGATACGCAAGGATCCTGCCTTCGGCCATCAGCGGTATCACCTCGTCCACGTGCGGATACGGATACACGTAGTGCAGGCGTACCCAAGCGCCCAACTCCGCAAGTCCTTCGCACAGTTGCGTCATGCGCGTGCGATAGCTTTTGCCGCGCCATTCGCGCGCCGCGTACTTCACATCCACGCCATAGGCGCTGGTGTCCTGCGAGATCACGAGCAATTCGCGCACGCCGGATTTGACCAGCTTTTCCGCCTCAACCAGCACTTCGTCGACCGGCCGCGACACGAGATCGCCACGCATCGATGGAATGATGCAAAAAGTACAGCGGTGATTGCAGCCTTCGGAAATCTTCAGATAGGCGTAGTGCTTTGGCGTCAATTTGATGCCTTGCGCCGGCACAAGATCCAGATGCGGATCGTGCTTGTGCGGTACCTGCTTGTGCACTGCCGTCATCACGCTGGCGTAATCCTGCGGACCGGTGATGGCGAGCACGTCGGGATGCGCTTCGCGGATGACGTCGGCACGTTTGCCCAGACAACCGGTGACGATGACCTTGCCGTTCTCGGCCAGCGCCTCGCCGATCGCGTCCAATGACTCTTTTACCGCTGCGTCGATGAAGCCGCAGGTGTTGACCACGACCACGTCCGCGGCGCCGTAGCTGGGTACGATTTCGTAGCCTTCCACGCGCAACTGGGTGAGGATGCGTTCGGAATCGACCAGCGCCTTTGGGCAGCCGAGGCTGACGAAACCGACCTTGGGTGAAGTCTTGGACATTCAGGAGCCGCTTTGCCGCGAATCGGCCGCGTAGTTTACACTTGTGCGGTTGGCGGTTTCGCTGGGGGACCGCGGTCGGAGCATACGGGGCTGATCCGATGAAGGCTGGCGTCACCACCGGTCGCGCGCATTGGCTGTTGTTCACGGCGTCGGTCCTGTGCGTCAGTGCGCTTGCCGAAACCCCGGCCGGTTCCGCGACGTACCCGCGTGCGCTGGCCGCGGCCGATTCACAGAAGCTAGCGTCTGCGATTGAACGCAATCTATCGCCGCTGGCACCCGCCGTACCCGCGCTGATCGGACCGCTTGGCGGCATCCGGTTCGAGCGCCTGCTCGGCGGCGTGTTCCTCGCGCTGGATTCGTATATCAACGCCGATATCCACTATCGTCGTGCACAAGCAATGGCGACAGCTTTCAACAAGCCCGCCGATGCCGCCGCCAGTGCGATCAGTCGCGGCGAGATCGCCATCCTGATCGGCGACTATGATCGCGCCGAAAAACTGTCAAACGAACTCATGCTTCTGGGCGTGCGCGCCGACCTGCCGTGGGCGCAGGCGAAGGCCGAGGAATACCTGGGCGTCGTTGCCCGACGTCGCGGCCGTCTCGATGATGCGCAGGCGCATGCGCAGCGGGCACTGGCATTGCAACGCGCACTGGGACAGGAAGCCGGCACCGCCACGGCGCTATCCAATCTCGGCACCCTGGCGCGCGACCGCGGCGACTACGCCGCCGCGCTGGATCTGTTTCGCCAGGCGCTGGCGATCCGCGAGCGCAACGACGACCAGCTCGAACTGACTTTGCGCAACATGGCCCTGGTCTATCGCGACCTCGGCGACGATGCCGCGGCGCGCGACTATTTCAAGCGCGCGCTCGACGTCGCGCTGCGACACGGTGACAGTGCCAATTACGCCGCCATTCTCGGCACCTGGGCGGGATACCTGGTCGACGCCGGCGAATTCGCACCGGCCCTGGCGGCCGCACAGGAATCGCTCGCTGTGAGTACCGCAATCGGCGACCGCCCGTCGGTCGGTTTCGACCTGCTCAACAGCGGCCGCGCATTGCTCGGCATGGAGCGACTTGAAGAAGCGGATTCGCAACTGCGTGGCGCGCTTGCAATCGGACGCGAACTCAACCAGCACGAGATTCTTGCGCACGCCCAGGTTTCGCTCGCGGAAGTGGCGCTGGCTCGCGGCGATCCTGCCCAGGCGAACCGCCTGCTGCAAGCCGCTTTCGCCGACCCGCAAGCTGCGCGCTACAAGCCGCTGATGGCCGAGGTCAACGAAGTGCGCGAAAAGATCGCCACTGCAATCGGCAAGCCCGCGCAGGCGCTGGGCTACGCGCATGCCGCTGCCGCCTTGCGTGAGGAATTGCTTGGTACGCGTGCAAGCCGCCGCCTCGCTGCCCAAGAAAGCCAGTACGCGCGCGCGGCGGCCGACCAGCAGCTCGCGCTGGCCGGCAAGGAAAACCAGTTGCAAGCCACGCGCCTCGCGCAACAGCACTTGCAGCGCAACTACGTCATCGTCGCCGCCTGTGGCCTCGGCGCGATCCTGCTCCTGCTGGGCTGGCGTTTCATCGGCGTACGCAGGCTGAACAACGCGCTGGCCACGCGCAATGCCGAGATCGAATCGCAGCGCGCGGCATTGAGTCACGCCAACGACCGCCTGCAACAACAAGCCGACGAACTGTACCAGGCTGCGATCAGCGATCCGCTCACCGGGGTTTCCAACCGCGGGCATCTGATGCGACAGATTGACGCACGCATCGCCGACTGCGCGCGCAACGGCGGCGAACTGGCGGCGCTGCTGATCGATTTCGATCACTTCAAGCGGATCAACGATGCGCATGGACATCTGTACGGCGACCGCGTGCTGGTCGCCGGCGTGCAGACCCTGCGCCAATGGCTGGAACCCGGCGATCTGCTCGGACGCTATGGCGGCGAGGAATTCATCGCGGTGGTCAGCGGCGACGCGGCAAACGCCATCCGGGTGGCCGAGCGTCTGCGCGAACGGGTCGCCGAGGCGATGACCGGCTTTCTTCCCGAGGCGAATGGCGCGGTGACGATAAGTATCGGCATCGCCCTGCTTTCACGTTTGCCGAAACCGGCGCGGCTGGAATCGCTGATCGAAGCCGCGGACAGGGCGGTGTACGCGGCGAAGTCGGCCGGGCGCAACCGCGTCGTCGTCCACGCCGCCTGAAGATTGCGGATGCGCCACGCTACGGGGTGTTGCTGACAAGCCACGTAGATTACACTTGTTCCGTTCGCGGTTCGCAGGGGAATCGACGAGGACAGCACGTGGAGCATTCCAGCAAGACGGATGCAAACTGGCGGCAACGATGCCGCTTCGGATTCGCCGCCGTGTTGGCGTGTGCGTGCGCCAATGGCGCCACGATGCCCGAAACCTATCCACGCGCACAGGCGGCGATCCGCGCGCTGCAATTGGGCGTCGCGATTGAACACGGCCTGGATCCGCTGACGCCGGCCATTCCGGCACTGTTCGGCACGCGCGGCGAAATCGTCTGGCAGCGTCTGCTCGGAGGCGCCGAACACGCGCTCGGCAATTACGATCTGGCCGAAGCGCACTGGCTGCAAGCACAACGGCTCGCACTGGCGTACGGCGACGCCGGTACGGCAGCGGATATCCTGGAACAGCGCGGCGAACAGGCCGCGGTCAGCGACTACGCCCGCACGGAACGGATAGCCAACGAATTGTCGCAACTGGCCGAACGCGCCAGGTTGCCGAACGCACACGCCGATGCGGAGTATTTTCTCGGCATCGTCGACCGCCGCCACGGCCGCCTCGACAGCGCCACCGCGCATACCCAACGTGCGCTGGAGGCGGCGACCGCGCTCGGCGACGAGCGCGACATGGCCCGCGCATTGTCGTTCCTGGGCTTGATCGCGCGCGACCGCGGCGACTACTCGAGCGCATTCGACCTGGAAATGCGCACGCTGGCAATCCGCGAGCGCCTTGGCGTGGATCTGGCCGGCACCTTGCGCAACCTCGCCCTGATCTGCCTCGACCTCGGCGACGACAAACTGACGCGTAAATACTTCACGCGTGCGATCGAAACCGCCGCCAGCCGCGGCGACAGCCTCGACTACTCGTCCGCGCTCGGCACGTATTCGAGCTGGCTCGCCGACATCGGCGAGTATCAGGCTGCGCTCGACGCCGCGGACGAGGCATTGCTGCTGGCGCGCGCCCTCGACAACCAACCGGCCATCGGCTTCGACCTGTTCGACAGCGGCCGCGCGCTGACCGGCCTGAAGCGGCCCGACGAAGCGCGCGATCGCCTCGTCGAGGCGCTGGCGATCGGGCGAGCGCTCAAGCAGCATGAGATCATCACGCGCAGCCAGCTCGCGCTTGCCGAAAACGCGTACGCCGCAGGGGACATCGCGCAGAGTCGGGCACTGCTCGACGAGATATCGGCCGATTCGAGCGCCATGCAATTCAAGCCGACGCTGGTAGCCGTCTATGCGCTGGCCGACAAGCTCGCCGTTGCGCAGGGCAACCTGGCCCAGGCGCTCGACTACGCGCACAAACGCTCGGCCTTGCGCGACGAACTGCTGAACACCCGATCGAGCCGCGCACTGGCCCTGCTGGAAAGCCAGTACGAGCGCGCGGAAGCCGAGCACAAGCTCGCGCAGATGACCCTGGACAACCAGCAACAGGCCGCGCAGCTTGCGCAGCGGCAAGCACAGCGCAACCGCGGCCTTGCGCTGATCGCCATGCTGACGATGGTATTGGGATTGCTCGCATGGCGGTTTGCGAGCGTACGCAAGCTCAATGGCGAACTTGCCGTGCGCAACGCGGAAGTCGAATCCCAGCGTACCGCCCTGAGCAACGCCAATACGCGACTGCAACAACAGGCGACTGAGCTGTTCCAGGCCGCAATCCGCGATCCGCTCACCGGCATATCGAACCGCGGCCATCTGTTGCGCCAGCTCGATGCGCGAATTGCCGAGCGCACACGCGACAACTGCGAACTGGCGGCGTTGCTGATCGATTTCGATCACTTCAAGCAGATCAACGACAGACATGGCCACCAGTTCGGCGACCGCGTACTCGTTGCCGGTGCGAATGCCCTGTGCGACCAGCTAAGCGTCGACGACATCGTCGGTCGCTACGGCGGCGAGGAATTCATCGTGGCCACCGGCGTGCGCGACGTCGCCGAAGTGCGACAGTTGGCCGAGCGTCTACGCACGCGCGTCGCCGCTGCGCTTGCCGGGCTCCTGCCCGACGAGCCGGATGCAACGACCATCAGCATCGGCATCGCGTTGCTGTCGCGCATGCCGGCACCGGCACGGCTGGAAGACCTGATCGAAGCTGCCGACAAGGCCGTTTACGCGGCCAAGAGTGCAGGCCGCAACCGCGTCGTCGTTCACGCCGCCTGAAGATTGCGGGCGCGACGCGTGGTTGACAACCCGACCCGCGGGGATACGCTGGACGCGAACCTCCGCACGGACACGATCATGGGCGAACGCATCAAGCTCAACACCGCCGGCATGCACTGCATCGGCGCGTACCTGGCCAAACCTGCCGGCAAACCGCAGGGCGGCGTGGTCGTCGTGCAGGAAATCTTCGGCGTGAATGCGCACATCCGCAGCGTCGCCGACACCTATGCCGCGCACGGCTACACCGCGATCGCACCGGCGTTCTTCGATTTCGTCGAGAACGACGTGGAACTCGTCTACGACAAGGCCGGCATCGACAAGGGCCGCGACCTGGCGATGGAGGTCGGTCTGGATCGCGCGGTCGAAGCCGTGGCCAGTGCGGCGGAATCGATTCGTTCCAGCGGCAAGTGCGGCGTGGTCGGCTATTGTTGGGGCGGTACGGTCGCGCTACGCGCGGCGCAGGTACTGGCGCTGCCGGCATCCAGTTACTACGGCGCCCGCAATGTCGGTTTTCTCGACCAGCCACTGAAGGCGCCGACGATCTTCCACTTCGGCGCGAACGATCCTTCGATTCCGCCCGAAGCGATCGCCAAGCAGCGCGCCGCTTGGCCCGGTGCACCAATCCATGTCTACGAACATTGCGGCCATGCCTTCAACCGCGATGCGGACGCGCACGCCTACAACGCGGCGGCAGCGAAGCTCGCGCTGCAACGCACGCTCGATCTGTTTGCCAAGAATCTGACTTGAAAATGCACGACGGAAAGGACTTCGCGCTTGATCCGCGCCTGGCAGGAGACACGCACTTCGTCGGCGATCTGGAATTGTCGCGCGTGCTTCTGATGGACGACACACGCTTTGCGTGGCTGATTCTCGTGCCGCGCCACGCGAACCTGCGCGAGCTGACCGATCTCGACATCGCCACACAACAGCGCCTGCTATCCGAGATCAATCGCTGCGCACACGCCATGCAATCGTTGTTCACGCCGGACAAGCTCAACATCGCGGCGCTTGGCAATGTGGTCGCGCAGCTGCACGTCCACATCATCGCACGCCGCACACAAGACGCTGCGTGGCCGCGTCCGGTCTGGGGTTTCGGCGAACGCGAGTCGTACGCGCCGGATGCGCGCGCTGCGCTTCTGGATGCCCTGCGCCGCGCACTGGATATTCCCACCGCATGAGTGCGCCACGCATCGAAGCGCTTGGCGACTGCGCTGCGCTGATCCACTGCGGCGATGCCATCGACGCGGACGTCAATGCACAGGCGCTGGCGATCGCTCGTGCATTGATCGACGCGAATCTTCCCGGCATCACCGACATTGCGCCCGCGTATGCCAGCGTGTGCGTGCGCTACGACCCGTGCGCATGGATCGGTGCGGACGCGCAATCGCCATTCGCGCGGCTCGCGGCGCGCCTGGGTGCACTCGTCGAAAACGCGCAGCCCGTCGCGCCGATCGACGCAGGACTCATCGAAATCCCGGTGTCCTACGGCGGTGAATCAGGGCCGGATCTGGACGACGTCGCCACGCAAGCGGGCCTGATGCGCGAGGCCGTGATCGACCTGCACTGCGGCACGGAATACCGCGTTGCCATGCTCGGCTTTACGCCGGGATTTGCCTACCTGCTTGGCCTGCCGGAGGTTCTGCGCATGCCGCGTCGCGCGACGCCGCGCACGCGTGTGCCCGCCGGATCGGTCGCCATCGGCGGTGCGCAGACCGGCGTGTATCCGCGCGAAACCCCGGGCGGCTGGCACCTGATCGGGCGCACCGAATTCAACCTGTTCGATCCAGGCCGCGACCCGCCGGCATTGCTCGCTCCGGGCATGCGCGTGAGATTCATGGCCATATGAAATGTATTCGTCCATGAATACGAAAATCAAAAAGCGACCATCCTTGGCCGCACTTCTCAATTTATGAGTATTCGTGTTCTCGCCGCCGGCTGGCAGACCAGCGTGCAGGACGGCGGCCGCCGCGGACTCGCCGCGCTCGGCGTTGGCGCCTCCGGTGCAATGGACGTCGTCTCGCGCCGGCTTGCGAACATACTTGTAGGCAATGGGGAAAATGCGGCGGCGCTGGAAATCACCTTGCGCGGGCCGCGCCTGCGCTTCGATGCCGACTGCGTGGTCGCGCTGACCGGCGCTGCGCTGGACGGCCTGCCGATGTGGCGTCCCGTAGCCGTGCGCGCGGGGACTGACATAGCGTTCGGCACGATGCAGCGTGGCGCGTATGCGTATCTCGCTGTTGCTGGCGGCATCGAAAGCGAGACGGTGCTTGGCAGCCGCAGCACCGACATCGTCGCGGGATTCAATGCGGCGCTTGCGGCGGGCGATGTGTTGCCGATCTTGGAATCGTCGCATATTCAACATCGGGATTTGTGGCGCAGGTTTCATGCACGCCCGCTCACAGGGGATTCCGGAAATCGGGATGTCTTTCCAGCGAATTGGTCCCTCAATCCGCGTTCGTGGTTCGACCTCGATCTGCACAACCCGATCGGCGTGATCGAAGGGGCGCACTTCGCACAACTCAACGACGCCGCGCGGCGAGCGCTGTTCGATTCGACTTTCCGCGTCGGTGGCGATTCCAGCCGCATGGGCCTGCGCCTGCACAGCGCCCACCTGGACTTGCGCGAAGCAATGGAACTCGTCTCCTCCGGCGTCGTCCCCGGCACCCTGCAACTGCCGCCCAGCGGCGACCCGATCGTGCTGATGGCCGAGGCGCCGACCTGCGGTGGCTATCCGCGCATCGGGCATGTGATTGCCGTCGACTTGCCACGTCTCGCCCAGCGCCGGCCCGGCGACAGCGTGCGCTTCACGCCGATCTCACTGGATGAAGCGCAAACGCGCTATCTTGAACGCGAACGCGCGCTGCTTGCACTGGCGCGAACCATCAAGGACCGCCTGCAATGAACCGCATCGACCTCAACTGCGACATGGGCGAATCCTTCGGCGCCTGGCGCATGGGCGACGATGCCGGCGTGATGCCGTGGATCACGTCGGCGAACATCGCCTGCGGCTTTCATGCCGGCGATTTTTCCACAATGCACAAGACGGTACTGTTGGCGAAACAGCACGGCGTCGCCATCGGCGCGCATGTGTCACTGCAGGATTTGCAGGGATTCGGCCGCCGCAAGATGAAGGTTTCACCCAATGAAATCCATGCGATGACGCTGTACCAGATCGGCGCACTCGCCGCCTTCGCGCGCGCGGCGGACACGCGGGTCGTACACGTCAAGCCGCACGGTGCGCTGTACAACATGGCCGCGAAGGACGCGAAGCTAGCCGACGCCATCGCGCGCGCGGTGCGTGATTTCGATGCGAAGTTGATCCTGGTCGGACTCGCCGGCAGCGAACTGCCGAAAGCCGGAGCTGCACTTGGCCTGTCCATCGCGCACGAAGCCTTCGCCGATCGCAGCTACGAAGCCGACGGATCGCTCACGCCGCGCGGCACGCAAGGCGCAGTGATCGAAGACGTAGCTGTCGCCGTTGCGCAGGCCGTGAAAATCGCCACACAGGGAAACGTCGACATGCGCAGCGGCGGCACGCTCGCCCTGCGCGCGGACACCATCTGCGTGCACGGCGACCGCCCCGATGCCGCGCGGTTCGCGCAGGCGTTGCATGAAGGACTGGAAGCGGCAGGAATCGCGATTGCGAACAACGCACGCGTCTAGCGATAGTGCTCGCCGGCGCGTTCAGGCTGATACGTGACTTCCTTGATGCGCACGCGCAGCACGCCGCCGCCGGGCCTTGGCCATTCGATCTCGTCGCCCTGCGACAACCCGAGCAAGGCGCTGCCGACCGGCGCGAGGATCGAAATCTTCTCGCCCGACGTATCGATGTCCTTCGGGTAGACCAAGGTCAATTGGAACTCATCCTGCGAGGATTCGACGGCAAAGCGCACGGTCGAATTCATCGTCACCACCGTGGGCGGGACGTCCTTCGGCTGCACGATTTGCGCACGCGCGAGCTCGCCTTCCAGGTCCTTCTTGCCGGGAAACGCCGCATCGGGCAGCGCGTCGATCAGCTTTTCCAGCCGCTCGGCGTCCAGCGACGAAATGATCAGCTTGGGTTTCTTGAGCATCTTCATCATCCCGGGTTTCGATGCGCGTGTTGCGCTGTCCACAGTTTAGCCCAGGCGGGCACGAACCGCGCGCGAAACACGCCGCGTGCGTTTACGCTTTCGGCGCGGGCCTTTTCCGGCCGGAACCGGCCTTGCGCTTTTGACCCGATGCCGCAATGGCCCGGTTCGCCCAGACGAGCAGCGTTTCCGCATCGTCGAGCACTTCGGCCGGAACCTCGAACAGCTTGGTGTCCTGTACCTCGCCGTCTTCCTTCATGTAGGAAAAACAGCGGCTGCCGAGGTTTTGATACTCCTCGCGTGTGGCCGGACTGGTCGAGAAATACAGCGTGCCGCCAAAGATCACGCCGAAGAAAATCGCGCCCGAACGCAGCCCGATTCCGCCGAAAAACGGCGCCGACGACAGCGCCGGCACGCGCGCGAGCTGATCGAGAACGAAGTGTTTGAACTCGTCGCGGGGTTTGCTCATCGGCGCGTGCCAAGAAATTGGGGTGATTGAAGAGGCAGTTTCCCGATAGCGATGAGTGACTCGTTCCTACCGATCCTGCGCGGTGCGGTCCCGGCGTTGCGCGACATGCCAGAGCACCCCGGATGGGTCCACGACATATGCGATCCGCAACCCCCAGGGCTGCATCGCTGGTGCGCGCGGCGCAGGCACGCCGAAACGATCGTCTAACCGCAGCGACCGAATATGCTCCCACCAAGCGTTGAGATCGTCGACCATCAATTGCATCATGGCATTGCCTGCCCAGTCTTCGTCGAAACGCCGCTGCAGAACGAAGCCGCCAGAGCCGGCATTGAAGATCGCCACATCGCCGTCCAGCACCTTCTCGAAACCGAGCGCCTCGTAGAACCGCTTCGAAAGTTCGAAGTCGCGCGTGGGCAGGAAGGGTCGAATTCGTTCTGTTCCGATCGGGATGCCGTTCATGGTCCGATTCTCCATGCCTGCGACGAACAATCGCCACTCTCTTCAACCTCACCCGCGCCTTTGCAAAAACACATGCGTCGCGCGTTCTCCAGCGACACTCTGGGTGCACTCGTAACCCAGCGCGCGCCAGTCGAGGCCATGAAACAGCGCCTCGCCACTGCCGAGCAGCACGGGTCGCACGGCGAGGTGCAATTCGTCGACCAGGCGTGCGCGCAGGTATTCGCGCACCGTCGCCACGCCGCCGCCGAGGCGCACGTCGCGTCCGTTCGCGGCCTCGCGCGCCTGCGCGAGCGCGGACGCGATGCCGTCGGTGACGAAATAAAACGTGGTGCCGCCTTTCATCGCCAGCGGCTTGCGCGCGTGATGCGTGAGCACGAACACCGGCACGTGGTACGGCGGCTCTTCGCCCCACCAGCCTTTCCAGTTGTCGTCCGGCCACGGCCCGCGCACCGGCCCGAACATGTTGCGCCCGAGAATCCACGCGCCGAGGTTGTCGAAGCCGTGTTCGGCGATGGAATTGTCGGTGCCGGTCTCGCCGCCATCCTTGCCGTGCATCGCGTTCCAGAATCGCGAATGGAAAAACCATTCCATCAATTCCGGCCCGCGCACGCCGAGCGGATTTTCAAGGCTCTGGCCCGGCCCCGCGGCAAAACCGTCGAGGGAAACCGCGAAACTTCGCACGCACAATTTGGACATCACCTGCCTCCAGACGATCTTCGTTGCTCGTCATTCCGGCAGGGAATGCCGGAATCCAGTCGCCACGGATGGCATCCCTGCAATCTGGATGCCGGCAATCCATGCCGGCATGACGTCAATAATTTAGGAACGCGCTGTAAGCCACCATTCAAAGCGAGCGCCCGTCAAAGTGCTGCACCGGAATCGATGCCAGATCGACGCCTTCGAGACAGCGGATGTTGATCGCGGCCATCATGTCGCCGGTCTTCGGGTTCTTGCCCTCGCCATAGGCGTGGATGCCGCAGGCCGGACAGAAGCGGTGCTTGATCGCGTGCTTGTTGAACGTGTAGGTGCCGGCCGCCTCATCCGGCGTGAGCAGGCGCATATCGCTGCGCGGCACGAACCAGCGCAGCGCGCCTACGCGCTGGCAGATGGAACAGTTGCAGTCCATCGCACCCTTGATTTCGCCTTCAACCTCGAACGCCACCTTGCCGCAATGGCAACTGCCTTGGTACTTCATGGATGCGTCTCCTGCGCTGCTCTGAAGCGCCACCAGTCTATGCCATACTGCCGCGCATGAACTACTGGCCGTTGCTCGGCGTCGCCGTGGTCGTCGCGGGATTCGCGCTGCGCGCCAATCCTGCGCTGGTGGTCGTGGTCGCGGCAATCGTGTCGGCGCTGCTGTCCGGCCTGTCGATCCCCGATCTGCTGGCCCTGCTCGGCGCCAAGTTCATCGACAGCCGCAACCTGCTGGTGCTGCTGCTCACGCTGCCAACGATTGGCCTGCTCGAACACGCGGGTTTGCGCGAGCACGCCGCAAACTGGATTGCGCGCATGCGCAACTTCACGTTCGCGCACCTGCTGATCGGCTATCTCGCGGTACGCCAGATTCTTTCCATGTTCGGCCTGACCGGCATCGCCGGACATGCGCAGACGGTGCGTCCGCTGCTCGCGCCGATGGCGGAAGCGGCAGCGGAAAAGATCGATCCGGACCTTGATCTCGACGAGCGCGTGCGCATCCGCGCGTTCGCCGCGGCGACCGACAACACCGGCCTGTTCTTCGGCGAGGACATCTTCATTGCCTTCGGTGCGGTGCTGCTGATCTACGGTTTCTACGAACAGAACGGCATGGTGCTCGATCCGCGCCGCATCGCGCTGTGGGCAGCGCCGACGGCGATCGCGGCATTCGTGGTGCAGAGCATTCGCGCGATCAAATTCCAGCGGCGGCTGCACACGCAGCGCGATCAAGGACGATCACGAGAATGACGTTCCTTCGCGTCGAATACGTCTACTGGCTATGCGGTCTAGTGCTCGTCGCCTGCGCTCTGCGCGAATTGCGCGCGAAGCGATTCGCGCACGCCACGTTCTGGGGAATCCTCGCCGCGATCTTCCTGCTCGGCGATGCGGTGAAATCCGCCGCCACGCATGGCAGCGTACTGCCGCAGCAACTTGCCGGCATCGGCGTCATCGCTCTGGGACTGATCGCCGGCTTCCTGCGCCGCGCGCCGGTCGCAGACTCGGTGCCGGATCGCGAACGCCGCGCCGCCAGCGCCGCGCGCCTCGGCCGCCGCCTGTTCGTGCCGGCATTGATCATCCCGTTCGGCACCCTGGTTTTCACGCTGCTGCAACCGTTCGTGCATGTCGGCGGCATCGGCGAACTCGGCCGCGCGGACGCGACCTTGCTCGCGCTCGGACTCGCCTGCGTGCTCGCCACGTTCGCGGCGCTCGCGCTCACGCGCGCACGCGCGCACGACGCTATAGCCGAAACCGGACGCCTGCTCGATGCGTTGTCGTGGGCGGCGCTGCTGCCGATGCTGCTGGCCATGCTCGGCGCGGTGTTCGCGGCGACCGGCGTCGGCGAGGCGATCGCACATCTCACCGCCGCAGCTATTCCCGTGCAGTCGCGCCTGGCCTGCGTGCTCGCCTTCGCCGCCGGCATGGTCGCGTTTACGGTGATCATGGGCAATGCCTTCGCCGCGTTTCCGGTGATGATGGCCGGCGTCGGCCTGCCGCTGCTGATCGGCCAGCATCACGCACACGCCGCCGCGCTCGGTGCACTCGGCATGCTTACCGGCTACTGCGGTACCCTGCTCACACCGATGGCCGCGAATTTCAACATCGTGCCGGCCGCACTTCTGGAATTGCGTGATCCCAACGGAGTGATCCGCGCGCAGGTGCCGACGGCGCTGTGGTTGCTGGCAATCAACCTGTTGCTGATCTGGTTTTTTGCATTCTGATGAGCAAGCGCACGCCCGTCGCATTGGTGACCGGATTCGACCCGTTCGGCGGCGAGCCGGTCAATCCTTCGCAGCAAATCGCCGTGGCGCTGCACGGGCAGACCATCGCCGCGCATCGCGTCGTCGGTGCAGTCTTGCCAACCGAATTCGGCGCATCGCTGTCCGCACTGCAACCGCTGCTTCGCCGCCATCGCCCTGCCCTGGTGCTTGCGCTTGGCCAGGCCGGAGGTCGCGAAGGCATCTCGCTGGAGCGAGTCGCCATCAACCTGATCGATGCGCGCATCCCGGACAACACGGGATCGCAGCCAGTCGATGTACGCATCGTGGACAAAGCGGCAAATGCGTATTTTTCCACATTGCCGATCAAGGCCATACTGCAACGATTGCATGCAGCCAACATCCCCGCGGCGCTATCGCAAAGCGCTGGCACATTCGTGTGCAACCAGGTTTTTTTCGGCCTTCAGCACGCGCTGCGGCGGCGCCGCGGCGTTCGCGGCGGCTTTGTGCATGTGCCGTACCTGCCGGAACAGGCAGCACGACACACAGGCGCGCCAGGCATGCCGCTGGAAACGATGATCACCGCGATCCGGCTATGTCTTGAGGTCGCGCTGACGACAACCAGCGACGCACATTACGCCGCCGGCGCGCTGGATTGATCGGCGTTTATTGCGCGGGAGCGGACGGAGCGACAACCGGCGTTGGCACCGTCGGATCGACGAGCGGCTCAAGCTTGCCATGGTCTTCCACCAGAGCATCGAGCTTCTGCGCCTGCGCGGCGATCACGAGCAGGTGCTTTTGTTCCGGCGTCGCGCGGTCGGCATCCTGCAACACGATGCCGGTGATCTTCTTGCTGTCCTTCAAATCGCCAAGGTAACCGTACAGCTCGGCCTTGCCCATGATGAATTCGCCGGTGGAGAACATGTTGTTCTTCGCAGGCCTCACCTGCAGATGTCCATCATCGATGGCATCGCGCGCAAATGCGGCGCCGGCAACGAGCAACGAGGCGGCCATTGCCGCAACTAGCGATTTGTACATGATTGGCTCCTGGGGAAATCCGCTTGCGCGGGGTCATTCGACGACCTGGATCACCTTGAGGTGTCCGTCGTTGTCGCGCACATAGCCGGTGATCTTCAGGTCGCGGCAAATACCGGCGAGCGCGGCCACCTGCCCATTTTTGATCTTTTCCTTTTCGCCGGGCGTGAGCAGGATCGTATGCACCGGCTTGCCGACTTCGGCAAGGTAGCGAAGGTGCCCGGCCAGGTCTTCGCGCGTCAGCGTGGCGCCGTCGTATTCGAACTGGTTGTCCTTGTCCGCCGCCACGGTCAAATCGAACGCCGCCGGCCGGTTCGCGCTCGCGATGTCGGACGTGCCTTCATTGATGGCGTCGCGTCCGCCACACGCGCCGAGCAGCGCAACCAGCAGCAACAGGATCAGCGCCTGCGCGCCACGGAAAATGGAACTTTTACGCATTGTATACTCCTGAATACTCACGCTTTCGGCAGCGTGACACCCTTCTGGCCCTGGTATTTTCCGCCGCGATCGCGGTAACTGGTGCCGCAAACCTCGTCGGATTCGAAAAACAGCATCTGCGCCACGCCTTCGTTCGCGTAGATCCGCGCCGGCAGCGGCGTCGTGTTGGAAAATTCCAGCGTCACGTGGCCTTCCCATTCCGGCTCCAGCGGCGTCACGTTGACGATGATGCCGCAGCGCGCGTATGTGCTCTTGCCAAGGCACACCGTGAGCACGCTGCGCGGAATGCGAAAGTACTCCACCGTGCGCGCCAGCGCAAACGAATTGGGCGGGATGATGCACTCGTCGCCCTTGACGTCGACGAAGCTGCGCGCGTCGAATTCCTTCGGATCGACGATGGTCGAGTTGATGTTGGTGAAGACCTTGAACTCATTCGCGCAGCGCACGTCATAGCCGTAACTCGACGTGCCGTAGGAAATCAGCTTGCCGCCGTTGGCGTTGACGCGCACCTGGGCGGGCTCGAACGGTTCGATCATGCCGTGTTTTTCCGCCATACGGCGGATCCAGTGGTCCGATTTAATGGTCACGAATTGATGCTCATGTATTCTGGATGACGATTTTGGGGAATTGAATGCTCTTGCTGCGTGCGTGCAGCGCCAGTTGCGCCGCAGTCTTGCGCGCGATCTCGCGATACATCGCCGCTATCGTTCCGGCAGGATCGGCCGCGACCGTCGGCGTGCCGCCATCGGCCTGTTCGCGGATATGAATGTCCAGCGGCAACGATCCCAGCAACGGCACGCCATACTGCACGGACATGCGCGCGCCGCCACCTTCGCCGAAAATGTGTTCGGTGTGGCCGCAGTTCGAGCAGGTGTGCAGCGCCATGTTCTCGACGATGCCGAGCACCGGCACGTCGACTTTCTCGAACATCTTCAGGCCTTTCTTCGCATCGAGCAGGGCGATGTCCTGCGGCGTGGTCACGATCACCGCGCCGGATACCGGCACGCGCTGGCACAGCGTCAACTGGATGTCGCCGGTGCCGGGCGGCAGGTCGATGACGAGGTAATCCAGGTCCACCCAGTTCGTTTCGTTGAGCAGTTGCGTCAGCGCCTGCGTCACCATTGGGCCGCGCCAGATCATCGGCGTGTCCTCGTCGATCATGAAGCCGATCGACATGGCCTGGATGCCGTGCGCGAGCTTCGGCTCGATGCGCTGGCCGTCTTTCGTATCGGGTTTTCCGGAAACGCCGAGCATGCGCGGCATCGACGGGCCATAGATGTCCGCATCGAGCACGCCCACGTGCGCGCCTTCGGCGGCGAGCGCAAGCGCGAGGTTCGCCGCGGTCGTGGACTTGCCCACGCCGCCTTTGCCCGAAGCGACCGCGATGATGTTCTTCACGGCCGGCATCGGCGTGAGGTCTTTCTGCACCTTGTGCGCAAACACGCGCCAACTCACGCCGACTGTCGCATCTGCAATGCCAGCCGCGGCCAGCTTCGCGCGCACGGTTTGCGCCAAAGCATCGACGAAAATCTGTGCCGGATAACCGAGCACGATGTCGACCGCGACCTTGCCGCCGTCCACGCCCACGCCCTTGACCGCGCCGGAAGCCATGAGGTCCTGGCCGGTATGCGGATCGACAATTTCGGCGAGCAGGCGCTCGACCTGTTCTTTGGTCGGCTGGATCATTGTGGGGGTTGGCGCGAAATGATGACCATCTATTGTATCCGAGCACGCAATGCGCCGCATGCAAATGCGTGCGTCCGGCAACACCGCCCCGCATAAGGCAAGAAACACGATTTGCGAGGTGACGGCCCGCTCGCTAAGCTCGGTGGACCGTCCCAGTCTCTCGCGCCGGTACCCGCTGTTGCTCTCCCGGAAACGAATCTTTCTTGTCTCCTACCCGCGCTCGGGCAGCACCCTGGTGCGTAAATATTTCTCGCTACTGCAAGGGCGACCGCAGCCAAGCGTGTACAAAGACGACGTCGTCGACGCATCCGGCGGCCCGCTGACGAACGCCCTGGATGGCCTCGACCTGATCAAGAGCCACCAGATGCCGGGCGGACACGACGACGTCGTTTATCTGGTGCGCGACGGAAGAAACGCCACCCTCTCCTTTCTTTACATGAAATTCCTGTTCGGGAATCACCGCTTTTCCGAACGGCGGGAATTGTACGACGCGTTGCAGTACATCGATGTGGACGAGGGTTCCTGGGCTCGCCATGTGCAGGCAGGCCTGACGCTGGGCAACGGGCGGCGCGTGTCGTTCCTGAAATACGAAGACCTCATCCGGCGACCGGAATGGTTCCTGCGGCAGTTGCTGGAATTCGCCGGCACGCCGGTGCCGCCTTCGCTGCTCGGCGAATGCGTGCGCCTGGAAAAGCAATCCGATGCCTACATGAGGAATCCGTACAACGGCTATTTGTACCGACCATCGCCGGACTCCATCTACGACTTGCTCGTGCGCCATCGCACCGGGGATTACTGGCGCTATCTGTTCGATGCGGCTTCGAAGCGCTATTTCCACGATCAGGGCGGGACGCCATTCCTGCTGCACTTCGGCTATGA
The DNA here is from genome assembly GCA_021404785.1 of Lysobacterales bacterium PRO7. Classification (GTDB taxonomy): domain Bacteria; phylum Pseudomonadota; class Gammaproteobacteria; order Xanthomonadales; family Rhodanobacteraceae; genus Rudaea. The sequence goes on along the minus strand of QWHH01000014.1, from coordinate 30,647 downwards.
AGAATCCTCCGACTGGTGGAAACGACCGTCATTGCCGAGATGACCGGGGATCTCGACCCGCCACCACCTCCCACTGGAACATCGGCTCGATCGTTTATGATGCCCGCATGCGCATTGCCGCCATCGTCCTGCTCGGATTCGCCGCGCACGCGTTCGCGCAAGCGCCAAATGCTTCTCCCGCCGGGCTGTGGCAAACCTTCGACGACGATACGCGCGCGCCAAAAGCTCTGGTCGAAATTGTCGAACGCGCCGGCACGCTGAGCGGACGTATCGTCAAGCTTTTTCCGGCACCGGATGACGACGCCGATCCACGTTGCACGCAATGCGCAGGTGCTCGCCACAATCAGCGGGTGGTCGGCATGACAATCCTTTGGAATTTCCATCGCGACGGCGACGCCTGGGGCGGCGGCGAAGTGCTGGATCCGGAAAGTGGCGACATCTATCGCGCGACCCTGCACTTGCGCGACGACGCCACGCTCGTCGTGCACGGCTACATCGGCATTCCCCTGCTCGGGCGCAGCCAGACCTGGGAACGACAATCCCATTGAACACCCCCTGTGCTAGGCTGCGCGAATTCGTTGCGGGCACAGGGGATGGCGATGGCACAGGGAAAATCATTGGGCCTGCTCGACCTGGTGCTGTTCAACACCGTCGCCGTCGTCGGCCTGCGCTGGGTCGCACTGGCCGGGCATTCCGGTCCGTCATCGCTGACGCTGTGGCTGCTGGCAGCGCTGATCTTCTTCATTCCGCAGGGCCTGTGCGTGATGACACTGTCGTCCGCATTGCCGAAAGACGGCGGCCTGTATGTGTGGATCAGCGAGGCCTTCGGCGAACGCCAGGGTTTCATCGCCGGCTGGGTCTACTGGGCGTCAACCCTGCTGTATTTCCCGACGCTGGCGCTCAGCACCGCCATCTTTGCCTTGTACATCTTCAACGGACGCTTCGTGGAACTGGAACATTCCAGCGCCTACGCCACCGGTGCGTCACTTCTGCTGCTCGCCATTGCGTTGGCGTGCAACACCGTCGGCACCAATGCGGGGCGCTGGCTGCAAAACCTGGGCGGCCTCGCGCAATGGCTGCCTTCGCTGGTGGTGGTGTTCATCGGCACGGTCGCATTGCTTGCGGACGGATCGGCCACGCCGATGCCGGCAGAATCGTTTGCGCCCTCGTTTTCGAACTTCGACACGATCATCTTCTTCGCGCAAATCTGTTTCGCGTTCGCCGGGCTGGAGCTGGCCCTGATCCTCGCCGGCGAAATCCGCGAACCGCGGCGCACGATTCCGCGCGCGCTGCTGATCTCGGGACTGGTCATCGCCGGCATCTACATCCTCAACACGCTGGCCCTGATGTGGGCGCTGCCGCCGGAAAAGATCTCGATCATTGCCGGCATCAACCAGGCCATTGCCACAGCGGGTGCCGCGCACGGCATGCCGTGGCTGGGGTCGCCAGTCGCGCTGCTGATGACACTGGCCGGCATCGGCGGACTCGGCGCGTGGATGATCGGCACCGCGCGCCTGCTGTTCGTCGGCGGCATGGATCGCCTGCTGCCGCCCGCGCTCGCGCGCGTGCATCCGCGCTGGAACACGCCCTATGTCGCGCTGCTGGTGCAGGGCGCACTCGGCGCGCTGTTCATCGTCGCGGCAAACCAGGGGACGTCGGTGCACACGGCCTACCTGATCCTCGTGGATGCCACCGCGATATTGACGTTCATTCCCTACCTTTACCTGTTTGCTGCGGCAATTAAATTGCGCCGTCGCATCGCGCATACGCCCGAAGCGATCGTCGTACCCGGCGGTGCGGCCGGTAGCGTATTCGCCAACGGCATCGGTTTTCTCACCACCGTTGGCGCCATCGCGCTGGCGCTCGTACCACCATCGGATACGAGCGACAAGGCCGACTTCTTCTTCAAGGTCATCGGCGGCGCGATCGGATTCGTGGTCGCCGGATTCGTGCTGTATTGGCTGGCAAAGCGCCGTGCCATGCGATAATCGCGGCATGACCACGCGCGAAATCCTCGTTACTTCCGCCCTGCCTTACGCCAATGGCGCGATTCACCTGGGCCACATGCTCGAGCACATCCAGTCGGATATCTGGGTGCGCGCGATGCGGATGGCCGGGCACACCGTGCACTACGTTTGCGCCGACGACGCCCACGGCAGCGCGATCATGTTGCGCGCGGAGAAGGAAGGGATTACGCCGCAGGCGCTGATCGATGCCGTGTGGAAGGAACACAGCTCGGCATTTCGCGATTTCGGCGTCGCCTACGATCATTACTCGTCCACGCACACCGACGCGAACCGCGAACTGACTGCGCGCATCTGGCTGGCGCTCAAGGCCGCCGGCCACACGCAATCGCGGCCGGTGAAGCAGCTGTACGATCCGGTCAAGGCCATGTTCCTGCCGGATCGCTACATCAAGGGCGAATGTCCGAAGTGCCATTCGAAGGATCAGTACGGCGACGGCTGCGAGGTCTGCGGCACGGCCTACACGCCGGCGGATCTGATCAATCCGTATTCGGTGGTGTCGGGCGCGACGCCGGAACTGAAGGAATCCACGCACTTCTTCGTCAAGCTGGCCGATTTCGAGGTGATGCTCAAAGGCTGGCTCGCGCAGCGCCGCGATGCCGGCGGCTTGCAGGCAGAAGTCGTCAACAAGTTGCAGGAATGGTTCGCCGACGGTCTGCGCAGTTGGGACGTGTCGCGCGACGCACCGTATTTCGGATTCGAGATTCCCGACGCGCCGGGCAAGTTTTTCTACGTCTGGGTCGACGCACCGGTCGGCTACCTCGCCGCGTTCAAGGAATTGTGCGACAGCGGTCGCAATGGACTGAGGCCCGACGATCTGGAACGCTTCATCCGCGCCGATTCGAAAACGGAGATGGTCCACTTCATCGGCAAGGACATCATCTACTTCCATACCCTGTTCTGGCCGGCAATGCTGCACGGCGCCGGCTTGCGCACGCCGAGCGCCGTGAACGTTCACGGCTTCCTCACCGTGAACGGCGCGAAGATGTCCAAGTCGCGCGGCACTTTCATCGAGGCGCGCACGTACCTGGATCACCTGGATCCGGATTACTTGCGCTACTTTTTCGCCACGCAACTTGTTCCCTCCCTGGCCGACGTCGACCTCGACATGAAGGCATTCGAGGATCGCGTCAATTCGCACCTCGTCGGCAAGTGGGTGAACATCGCCAGCCGCTGCGCGGGATTCGTGCACAAATTTTTCGGCGGCAAGCTCGCCGCGCAAATGCCCGCGAGCGAATCCGCCGCCTACGCCGCCGCCGCGCAGAAATTGTCGACGTGCGCCGCGCTGTATGAGGCTCGCGACTACGCCGCCGCGATGCGTGCGATCATCGAAGTCGCCGACGAGGCCAATGCCTACGTCGCCACGAACGCGCCGTGGACGATGGCGAAGGACGAATCCAAACGCGATGCGCTGCATGTCGTCTGCACGCTGGCGATCAATTATTTTCGCCTGCTCACGGTCTGGCTTGCACCGGTTGTGCCGGCCACCGCCGCACGCGCGTTTGCCTTCCTCGGCGAATCTCCCACGCGTTTCGACGCGGCGATCCAGCCCCGCCTTGGCGCATCCATCCGCGAATTTTCCGCGCTCGCAACGCGCATCGACACCAACAAGATCGAAGCCATGATCGAAGCCTCGAAGGAAAATCTGCAAGCCGTCGCTCCGGCGACGCCCGCCGCCCCCACGCCAGCTCCGCAAGCCACGGTCGCAACCATCTCGATCGATGACTTCGCCAAGCTCGACCTGCGCATCGGCACCGTGCTCGAATGCGGTTTCGTTGAAGGCTCGGACAAGCTGCTGCGCTTTCTCCTCGACGCCGGCGATCTTGGCCAGCGCCAGATTTTTTCCGGTATTCGCGCCAGTTACGGCGAGCCCGAAAAACTTGTCGGCCGCAAAGTCGTGTTCATTGCCAACCTCGCGCCGCGCAAGATGCGCTTCGGCGTCTCCGAAGGCATGATCCTTTCTGCGGGCTCCGGCGGCAGCGATCTGCACCTGCTCGATGCCGACGCTGGCGCGAAGTCGGGCATGCCGGTGAAGTAGCGGGTGGATCAACTCGGCATGAATCTCGCCGAACACATCGACGCCCTGCTGCCGCAGACGCAATGCACGCGTTGCGGCTATCCGGCGTGCATGGACTACGCGCACGCAATCGCAAACGATGAGGCCGACATCAACCAATGCCCGCCCGGCGGCGCGGTAGGCATTGCCGCACTGGCCGCGCTGCTCGGACGTGCCGCCAAACCACTGAATCCCGCCAACGGCGTGGAGAAGCCGCGCGAGATCGCATACATCGACGAGGCGGTCTGCATCGGTTGCACCAAATGCATACAGGCATGCCCGGTCGACGCCATCGTCGGCGCGTCTAAACTCATGCACACGATCCTCGCCGACGAATGCAGCGGCTGCGAGCTGTGCATCGCGCCGTGTCCGGTCGACTGCATCGCCATGATTCCAGCGACTGTTCCGGCTGACGCGGATAAATATCGCGCGCGTTACATGACACACAACGAACGCCGCGCGCGTTGGATTGCCGAACACGCGGCGGAACTGGCCGCGCGCAAGAGCCGTGTCGATACCGGCGACGCTGTCGCCGCGGCGCTGGCGCGTGTGCGGGCGAAGAAGACCGGCGACGCATGAACGCGCAAAAGCGCGCCGAAATCTTCCGCCGTCTGCGCGAGGCGAATCCGAATCCGACGACGGAACTCGAATACGCCACGCCGTTCCAGTTGCTGGTCGCGGTGATGCTGTCGGCGCAGGCCACCGACGTGGGCGTGAACAAGGCCACGCGCAGACTTTTCCACGTGGCCGGCACGGCGCACGCGATCCTCGCTCTCGGCGAGGAAAAGCTGAAGACGCACATTGCCACGATCGGGCTTTTCAACACCAAGGCGAAGAACGTGATCGCCACCTGCGCGATTCTCGTCGATCAACATGGCGGCGAAGTGCCGTGTTCGCGCGAAGCACTCGAAGCCCTGCCCGGCGTCGGCCGCAAGACCGCGAACGTGATCTTGAATACAGCTTTCGGCGAGCCGACCATTGCGGTGGACACGCACATCTTCCGCGTCGCCAATCGCACCGGACTTGCGCCGGGCAAGACCGTGCGCGCGGTCGAGGACAAGCTCGAGAAAACCGTACCGGCCGAATTCAAGCGCGACGCGCACCACTGGCTGATCCTGCATGGGCGTTACGTGTGCAAGGCGCGCAAGCCGGATTGCCCGAACTGCATCATCCGCGACCTGTGCGAATACCGGCACAAGACGCCGGCGGGATAAGCATTCGTCACGCCACTGTCATGCGGGGGGACTATCGTCACGAAACCTCCATATTCGCGAGACAGACCATGCAGAGCCGCACCACCCTTTTTGCGCTCACCCTGTGCGCACTCGGCATCAATGCCCACGCAGACACGTCGTTTTCATCGCTCGACGAATGCATGTCCTACAAGGATTTCGTCGGCCTCGGCCTGGACAAGCTCACGCCGGAACAGCGGCATGGGCTGGATGCCTGGGTTCGCGCGCACGGCGCCACCTGCGCCGTGGCCGCGGCGCCTGCGTCCGCACCGACTGCCGCTGCCAATTCCTTCGCGAAGCCTGAAGCCAAGCGCATCGAAAGCCGCATCGCCGGCGAATTCGACGGTTGGCGCCACGGCACGGTGCTGGTCCTTGAAAACGGCCAGCGCTGGGAAGTGCGCGACGAGGAGCCGGTGAGTGCGCGCCTGCATTCGCCGAAAGTCATCATCGAGCCGGGCCTGCTCAATGGCTGGACGCTCTCGGTCGAAGGCGTCGGCGAACTCGCGCACGTGCTTCCGGCCGAGCGCCATTAAAAAAAATCGCGGCAAAAAAAATACGGGCGCCGTAGCGCCCGTCAACCCCGATCGAGGAGAGTGACCCGATCGTCAGAATGCGATTTCCGCCCACACGCCGATTTCGTTGCTCTTGGTCGTATTGACGGCGTCGGCAAGCTTTTCATGCTTGAACACCGCTGCGAGACGTACGCCCTTGCGCGCATTCCATTCCACGCCGGCGTTGTAGTAGGTGTCCTTGAGTTGCGGATTGATGTCCTTGCTCTGGTTGGCGTGATCGTAACGCGCGAAGACGGAGTATTCCGGTGCGAACTTGTACTGGCCCCAGACCGAATAGCCGTCGGCCGAATCCTTCGGTCCCGTGGTCAGCACGTTGTTCCAGTTGTCCTGACGGAAATATTCGGCACCGAGGCGCAATTGCGGATTGACATAGGCGGCGACGAAGTCCAGGCGGTTCGCCGTGCGCGTGGATCCCGACGGAAGATTCGCCGTGTCCTTGCCCAGTTCGCCGCTGTAGCCGCCGACCGCGAAGGTCAGGCCCGGCAGCGGGGTCACGCCGAAGCGGCCTTCGACGTCGACGCTGTTGCTGCGCGTCGGATTCTTGTAACCGGCGCCGTTGACCACGGCGACGTTGTAGTTCCACAGGTTGTCGCCGCTGCCGAACGCGTGCAGGCCCCAGTCGGACGAGGTGCCGTATTTCAGGCGGTCGGTCAGGGTGTTCTCGACGTAGCGCAGGTTGTACAGGCCTTCGACGAAGGGAATCCACGGCATGTCGTCGGCACCGGCGCGCACCTTGAACGCGTCGCTGAAGTTCGCCTGCACCCATGCTTTCTTCACGAACAGCTGGGTTTCGCCGCTGCTCGCGGTGTAGTTGAAGTCGGTGGTGATGCTGGCGGACCAGAAATCGTCGAACTTGTGGTCGACGGTCAGGTAAAAACGCTTCACGTCCAGGCCGGTGCCGGCATTGGCGGTGTCGCTGCCGTTCTTGGTCTGGTCGAGGTTGGTGAAATCGATGTAGGTCTTGCCGCTCAACGTGGTGTCGGTCATGGCGTCCGCGTGGGCGGCCGCCGCAGAGGCAAGCAGGACCGCGGCGAGCGCGGCGGCAATCGGGGTATGGCGCATTTTTGTATGACTCCGGCGTGTGATTGCGTGGATGGATGACCTCGCGCGCACCGCGGCGACAACCCATGGCCCCGGTCCACGCAGGTGCGCAGTATCCCCGCCGATTGCTACAGACCCGCGCTAATCCGATTACGGGAATGTGACAGGCCCACAGGATGCGATTTCGATCGTCATGGAACGACGGTTGTCGCCTTACCAGCTCGTGGCGACCGGACTAATCCGCTGAATCCATTGAGTTGATGGCGGCGTTCCCTAGAAAGTGCGGCGGGGACGTGGCCAATACAAGTTGCGCCACCGCCTCGCCGACGGCGCGCGTCGTCGTGAATACAGAGGGGCAAATGGCGCAGCCAAGCGCGAGAAGCGGATCGCCGAGTCGATACGCAAAGCGACGGAAGCGATGCGGCGAGATCTCGCCCTGCACCGGGCGTATCACTCCTGGCCGCAGGCTTGTCGAGGGAATGCCTAGCCCACGGAGCATTAGTTCGGCCTCGCCCTTGATCTTGAAAGGCGCCAACCGGCTTCGCGCATCGGCGCCCATGCCGGAGACATAGATCAGGCGTCCATGCGGATTCGCGGCAGCATACGCGGTCGCCACGCAACGCGTAAGTTCGACCGTCGCTTCGCGATAAGCCCGCGCGCTCATTCCCAAAGGCAGCGGTCCCGCGCAATGGACGCAGGCAGCCAGTCCGCTTAAATCGAATTTGTTCAGGTTGTCGCCGGAGAACGCATCGACCTGGAGAACCCGCACCCGATCATCAGCGATGGCAATCGGCCTGCGCACGAGCAAAACGATCTCGCCAATGCCAGCAGATCGCCGAAGCGATCGGAACACGCCTTGACCGACCAATCCGCTGGCGCCGACGAGCAGGACGCTTTTGACCATGATTGGGCCTCCGGACGTCGATGTTGCTGCAGGGCGACGCAAACGGCCCGGCGTCTTGACAGCCACCGCGGCGACCGGCTCAAAATGCATTTATTTGCAACGATCCGCGATTTCACGTGAAGATTGGATGAAGCTCGTAGCCAGTCTTCAACCCTTCTTGCGTGGCGGCTTTTCCCATCGTTGCGATATCGCCGAGATGCGCCACTCAATCGCGAGCGCACGCAAGCTTCTCGCGTTGGCATAGCCGAGCGGTGATTCTTCCGGTCGTGATCCGGCGAATTTGACGGTTTCTTCATCGCGCCCGGGTCAAAGTACCGCAGTTGATGCGCGTATCGATTGATCCGCGCCGTGCCCGCGCGAGAATCCGCCTCCCGGTGCGACGGCCGGATCCGAGCTTAACTTCGGCAATTGAATTGGAAATATCATGCTCCAAACCATGCGCGAAGCACCCTGCCTCAGGCAATTCGGCTCGATGCCCGCGTCAGAGCGAATTCGCGAGCGCCTGAAAGCTTCGGGCGCACGCTTTCACGCCAACGACAACATCGCGGACCACCTTGAACTCGGTGACATAGAGGAAATCGAGCGCGAAGTCGAGGCCAGGGCACGGGAAATGCTGCGCGCACTCGTCATCGATGTGGACAGCGACCACAACTCGCGGGATACCGCCAAACGCTTGGCCAAGATGTTCGTGCGCGAGCTGTTCTGCGGACGCTACGAGCATGCACCCGCCGTCACCGAGTTCCCGAACGTCGAGCGGCTGAACGAACTGATGATCGTCGGCCCCCTGAGCGTACGCAGTGCTTGCTCGCATCACCTGTGCCCGATCATCGGGCGCATTTGGATCGGCGTGATTCCGAGCGCCGGGTCGAACCTGATCGGCTTGTCGAAGTACGCCCGGCTGGTCAACTGGATCATGAGTCGCCCGCAGATCCAGGAGGAGGCGGTCAGCCAAGTCGCCAATTTGCTGGAGCAGCGCCTCGAACCGGACGGGATTGCGGTGGTGCTGGAAGCCGACCACTACTGCATGCGCTGGCGAGGCGTGAAGGACGATCAGTCCAGGATGGTGAACAGCGTCATGCGCGGCAGATTCCTGACCGATTCGTCGCTGCGCGGCGAATTCCTGTCATTGCTGCCGCGGAACGCAACCTGACATGCGCGACGAAGCAGTGGCGCATGCCGCACGCGTGCTGCGCAATGGCGGACTGGTGGCGGTGCCGACGGAAACCGTTTACGGATTGGCTGCCGATGCGCGGAACGAAGCGGCGATAAGGCGCATCTTCGAGGTCAAGGGCCGGCCAGCCCGGCATCCCCTGATCGTGCACATTGCCAGCGCTGCCAGCCTCGAAGGCTGGGCGCGCGATGTGCCGCCGATCGCATGGGATCTGGCGCGCCGATTCTGGCCGGGTCCGCTCACCCTGGTGCTGCGCCGCGCTGCCGACGTGTCTCCTTTGATCACTGGCGGCCAGGATACGGTTGCCGTCCGCGTTCCGCGGCACCCGGTCACCTTGGACTTGCTCGAAGCGTTTGACGGCGGGATCGCCGCGCCGTCGGCGAATCCCTTTGGCGCCGTCAGTCCGACCCGTGCCGACGATGTTCGCGAGATGTTCGCCGCATCCGGCGGCGTCGATTACGTCCTCGACGGCGGCGACTGCACGGTAGGAGTCGAGTCGACGATCCTGGATCTTTCCGGACCTCGACCCGCGTTGCTGCGTCCTGGCGGAATCACCCGCGAGGCGCTCGAGAGCCTGACCGGATGCGAGCTCGGCGGCGAACGCCCGGATGCACCGCGCGTTCCGGGCCAGCACCCGCGGCATTATTCCCCTCGGGCGAAGGTCACGCTGTCGCAACCTGCAGACCTCGCTGCGTCGGTCGAAGCCGCGCTGGCCCGGGGATTGACGGTCGGAGTGATCGCGCCACAGGGAATCGTGCTGAAGGCCGACGCTCGAATGCTGGCGGTTACGGCGCCGTCCGCGCTAGAGGAGTACGCGCATCGGCTGTACCGGTGGTTCCGGGATTTCGACAACGCACGCTGTGATCTCATATTCGCGACCTTGCCGGACGAGCGCGGCTTGGGCAGCGCGATCGCCGATCGACTCCGGCGAGCTGCCGCGGAAGAGGTTCAGCCGCAATCCTGACGCCCGCAGCCGATGGATGCCGACACCCCTAGCCGCAGATGGACTGCTTGGCAGGCGGCACATGCCGGCACGGCGAACCGACAAGCACCGAGAAGGCATGCGGCGGCGCAAACGCTCAGCATGCCCAATCCCGCTATCCTCCCGAGCCGGAATTCGCGCAAGCCCTTTCATTCGCGTCGCGCGGCTGCAGCAGGTCCCGGTCGATGCGCGCCGTGGTCCAGCCGCGAAGCACGTGGGCAAGAATCTCCAGATCGTTGGCCACGCGCTCGGGATCGCGCACGATCGCACCGCCCAACGCGTCCTTGAGCCACCCGCTGAACGCGGGACGATCCAGTATCCAGGCAATGTTTTCTTCTGCCAGGCGGACCCTGGCCTCACAAGTGGCGAGTTCTGTTTTCATGCTGGAATCGCTCATTCAGAAATAGCCCTCGCGTTTTTGCCGTTCGAGCGATCCGCCGGCGTCCTGGTCGGCGATCCGGCCTTGCCGCTCGGATCGCGAAGCCGATTGCGTCTCGCGCAGCACCTGGGCCAGATCCGTCGCGCCGGACTCGATCGCGCCGGTGACGGGCCAGCAACCCAGCGTTCGAAACCGGACGGTCTTCTCGGCGACGGATTCTCCCGGGCGAAAACGCATGCGCTTCGGATCATCGACCACGATGAGCGCACCGTCGCGTTCCACCGTCGCGCGACGATGGGCGAAGTACAACGGCGCGAGATCGATGCGCCGCCACAGTGCGTAGTGCAGCACGTTGAGTTCGGTCCAGTTCGAGATCGGAAAGACCCGGGCGGTCTCCCCCCTTCGCAGGCGCAGGTTGTACACGCTCCACAATTCGGGTCGCTGCCGTCGTGGATCCCAGCCGTGATTCGCGCCGCGGACCGAAACGATGCGTTCCTTGGCGCGGGAACGCTCTTCGTCGCGCCGCGCCCCGCCGACGATCACGTCGAACCCGCCCTCGTCAAGCGCCGATTTCAAGGGCTCCGTGCGCATGACCGTGGTGTAATGGTCGCCGTGTTCGAAGGGATTGATGCCGGCGGCGCGGCCGGCATCATTGCAGCGAACGATCAGTTCGAACCCGAGCTGCCGGGCGAGCCGGTCGCGAAACTCGAGCAAAGAGCGGAATTCCCAGCTGGAATCGATGTGCAGCAGCGGCAATGGCGGCGACGCCGGGGCAAACGCCCGGCGCACCAGGTGCGCCAGGATCGTCGAGTCCTTGCCGCCGGAAAACAGCAGCACGGGCTTTTTCGATTGCACGATCGCTTCGCGGAGAATGTGGATGGCCTCGGCTTCCAGTCGCTCCAGGTTGGACAGCGCAGCCGCGTCCTGCGTGCTGCCAGGGACGCGGTCACCGATGCGTTCGATGCTCATGCGCAGCTGTTTCCCGGCGCCCACGCCTGCCAGCGCCCACGGCGGAACCATTCGATTCCGCGATCGGCGAATCGGAACAGGTACAGCCATTGGTTGACGACAAGGTTCCGAACCGTCGAGTGCGCCTCGAGCACGCGCTCGATCATCCCTGCCGGCGCGTCGATGAACACGGAAAGCCGCAATGGCGCGTGCATCCACCGCGAGCCGTCATGGACGGACTGGCGCGCCAACCCGATCCGCAAGTCTCCGGTATTGCCCTCGAAGACGCCGATCCGTCCGCAGACCACGTTGTGCAGGACCTTGTTGCCGCTGCCTAGGCGTTCGGGATCGACGGTCGAGGCGTAGTACTGCATGTTGATCCAGTGGGCGACCACCATCGGCGCGGTCATGATGAGTTCAAGCACCTTGCCATCGCGATCGTGTGCCCAGGCGTAGTCGTGCAGGAAGCTGCGTCCGTCCAACGCGAGCCCGCGCGTGCGCGAGCGCGGCGCGACGATGAGCGCGGCATTGCCGGCCAACCCCCATTCGGGCCGCGTCTGCGCCCAGTCCGAGGCGCGTCGCCGGATTCGCTTGAGCAGGCGCTCGGGCCGGCTGCAGTTTGCATCCAGACCGAGACTCGGCGCGCGCTCCGCGCGTGTGCGGTGGCCCGCGTCTTCGAAACGGCGTTGCAAATGCTGCAACTCGCGTCTGTGGCTCTCCGGCACCCGTTCGACATCGAACAGTCGCACTTCATCGGTCGTCGTGTTGTGCAGGGCGCCGACGGCCACCGTATCGTCCGGCACTTCGATGCCGCGATCGGCCAGCGCCTTGCGAACGGAAGTATCGTTGATGAGTTCGGCGAGGATGCGCGCGTTGATCTCGCCGGTTTGTCCGCCGCAGGCGCCGCAATCGAGCGCGGCCGCCTGCGGATTGTTGGCGCTCTGGCTGCCGTGTCCCACGAACACGAGAAGGCGCGCGAACCGGCGAGTCAGACTCATCGCGCGCAGGATGCCGGCGACCAGATCCGCCTTGCGCGCGACGGCATCGTTGCCTTCCATGCAGAGCCGCGGTCGCAATCCGCCGGCCCGTTTCGCGTCCAGGCCAAACCACCGGAGCGGCGACGTTTCCGCGCCAAAGTGACGGCGAAGGATCGATGCGGCATAGCCCAGCCCGATGGTTTCCACCAGCGAAAACGCACCGGATGGGGTGCGCAGGAATGGTTGCCATGCGCTTCTTGCGCTGAGATTTCCGCTGCGCTGCCGGACTAGAGCCGCATCGCCGGATGCGCTGCCGGTCGATTCGATCGCTTCGATCGATGGTGCCAGCAGCCCCGGAAGCAGCGGGCGTGGCAGGCGGGTGCCGATCGACGTGAAGCGTATCGGCAAACCGAAGAATCCGGCAAATCCGAGCGTCTCGATTTCGTCATCGACGTGCTCCAGCGCGCGACGGAAGCGCTCCGAGCGGACGTCGATGCAGAACGTGACCTGCGCTGCGGGCCGCGGCGGAAGCGCCTGGCGATCCGGCCCCGCACCGGCCGTGTCGAGGAGATGGATGAGGCGATCCTGGTAGGCGATTTCGTGGGCGCGTTGCCAGACCCGGTCCCATGCACCCGAGGTCACGGTGTTGTTGCGGCGTGCTTGCGACCATGCCTCGTGCCACAGGCCTCCGGCGGATTCGGCGGCGGCGCCGCCATCGTGTAGCAGCGCCTCCCAGCAAACCCGGATCGCAAGCAGCTCGCGAAGATGCGCGTCGTGCTTGCCGGCCAGCCTTGCTTCCCATTCCAGACCGGCGCACCACGACGCCCAGCCGTTGATCCGCCAAAGGCAGAGCTGCATGAAGTCGGCTGCCTCCGCGCGTGGAACTCCCAGCCGGGCAAGCGACCAGCGCATGGCGGCGTCTGCCGTGTCCGGCACGGATCCGGCGCGCGATCGTATTTCGTCGACATGCATGAGCGGCTCTATCGCATGATCCGCGCGAAGCCCGTTCCGCCAACCAACGAAAAGCCCGGTCCGCCGGTCGCGGTGCCAGTCGGCCTGAAGGTCGTCGAAATAGGAAGCGCAGTATTGGCTCACCTGCTGCGTGATCACGTCACGCCATTTGGGACCCGCAGCCATCGTGGACTGCTGGTCGATCCAATCCGACAGCAGGGACAGACCGGAGAGCCTGCGCCGCGGAGATTTCAGTGCATCGACGGCGTCATCGGCCGTTGCCGGGATTTCGTGCTCGGCGGTCGCGCGCATCAAGGACGACTCGTCGATCTCACCGGAGCGCCAGGCGCGCAGGTATTCGTCGGAATCCAGCGCGAACGGCGTCCCGACCCGGTGCCCCAGACTGGCGGCTGCCTGCGCAAACGGTTGGTCGATGAAACCCCAGTACGGGTTCACGGCAATCTGCCGGTCCAAAGGCCAGCTCGGCGCGATGGTCTTGCAGGCAGCGTCGATGTCGGCATCAAATGAGGGCGCGATTGCAGCCTGGGCGGCGGTGAACGCGTTCATGCGAGGCTCCGGCGGGTTTCAAGTTCGCGGTCAACATGGTGTCCGGTATTGCATGCGGGCACGCGCGCAGGCCAGAGCCGGAACGTCAGTCGCGTGAAGCGCTCGTCCAGGTACAGCCCGGAATAGGCCCAGTCGTACAATCCGACGGCCAGACTGCCGGTCGGCCGCAGTGCGACGATGGACTGGGCCACGTACAGCGCCACGAGGACAACGCCGGCGAACAGGGCAAGCGCCGTGCGTGGCGGAGGTGGAACAAGTCCGACGCCCTCGCTCAGCAACCACTGCCAGGCAAAGTAAAGTTGTGCGGCCAACAAGGCAGCCAGCATCCCGCTTGCGGATAGCCTCGACCGGTGGGGGGACGACGGCCACAACAATGTCGCCAGGCCGCACGCGAGGCACATCACCGCGATCCAGGGCAGGGGCTGCAAATGGAAGGCACACTGCCATGCAATGGCCGATCCGGCAGCGATCACTGCCGTAGCGGGCAAGGCGAGAAGAGCCCAGGCCAATGACGGCTTGCGGCGATCGCCAGTCGAATTCGCGACGAGCGCGCGCTCAAGGCTGTCACGCACCGCGTCCCCCGCCGCGAGGAAGGCATATGCCTTGTAGAGGGCGTGGGCCACCAGGTGCAAAAGCGCGAGATCGTAAAGACCCAGTCCGCACTCCATCACCATGAATCCCATCTGCGAACAGGTCGACCACGCGAGTCGAACCTTGACCGTGATGCGCGTCAGCATGACAAGTCCCGCCAGCGCAGCGGTCAAGGCGCCGACCACGACGAGCAGGCCCTGGGCCGCGCGCGATGCGGAGACCAATGGCCCCAGCCGGATCAGGACATAGCCGCCCAGGTTGACCACGCCGGCATGCAGCAGGGCCGACACGGGCGTCGGCGCCTCCATGACCTGGATGAGCCAGCCATGCAGCGGCAATTGCGCGCATTTCAGGATGACTGCCGCGGCAATCAGGAACGCGGCCGCGGCGGCGAACGGTGGCAGGCGCGCGACCGTCTGCGCATGCATGTCGATCGCCGCGATGTCGAACGTGCCCCATTGGCGGAACAGCAGGACGGCGGCGGCGACGAGGAACACTTCGGCGAAACGACTGGCCAGGAATTTCTTGTGCGCAACGATGACCGCCGCCGCGCGCTCGCGGTAGAACGTCAACAGATGGTGGAGGCCGGCGCTGCTCAGGATCCAGGCCGAGATCAGGACGGCGAGGTGGCTGCTGACAATGACGGTGCTGACGGCCCCGAGCGTGACGAGAAAGGCGACGGCGAAGCGCGGTTGTCCGGGCTCGCCCTCGAGATACTGCTGCGCGTAACGCCCAATGATCCATCCGAGGAATGCCACCAGCATTGCCACGATCGACTCGGCGGCAAGGCCGAATCCCTGCGGCGCCTGTATCGCGCCCCGCATGCACGACAGGACATTCAGCAGTGCCATTGCCAGGCCGAGGCGCGTCGCGATGGCAAGTACGTGCCAACAGCGCGCCCGCGCGAAGGCCGCGACCAGCGCGGCGCAGAGGTAGATGCCTGCCGGAAGCCAGGCAAGCCATTCAGGATTTGGAGTCATCGGCCACCTGTCATGCAAATTGACACGCAGTATCGACATGGTGAGGATGCATGTAAAATAGAACAATGTGAACGATTTGTTCTATTTTTGCGAACATGCGGAATCTGAATTTCAGGCACCTGCTTTACTTCTGGCAAGTCGCGAAAGAGGGACACTTGACGCGCGCGGCGCACCGTTTGCATGTGTCGCAATCGGCGCTGTCGGCGCAGATCCGCCGTCTTGAGGGATACCTGGGCAACGCCCTCTTCGATCGCAGTGGCAAAAGCCTGGCATTGACCGACTTCGGCGCAACGGTGCTCGATTACGCCGACCAGATTTTCGGTCTGGGCCAGGAATTGATGGCCACCACCCGTGGTGGTGGCGGGCAACGCTTTCAGCAGCTTCGCGTCGGCGCGGTCGCGACCTTGTCGCGAAACTTTCTGGACAACCTGCTCTGCCCCGTCATCAGCAAGCCCGGGATTCGGCTGTCCGTGGTTTCCGGCACGCTGGAAGAACTGCTCGGTCGCCTCAGGGTGCACAACCTCGATGTCGTGTTCGCCAATCGTCCTGTCATTGCCGAAGCCGGCAAGCCATGGCGTTGCACCCGCATCGACCGGCAGTCCGTCTGCTTTCTCGGTCCCCCATTGGCGCGTGGTCGGCGATTTCGACCCGTGCAGGACCTGGCGACTTCCCGACTCGTGGTACCCGGTTCAAGCAGCGATATTCGCAGCCAATTCGACGCCTGGTGCGAACGCCATGACGTGCGGCCGGCAATAGCCGCCGAAGTCGACGACATGGCCATGCTGCGACTGCTCGTGCGCGACGCGGGCGCAGTCACCGTGCTGCCAGAAGTCGTCGTCCAGGACGAATTGCGCGAGGGTCGCTTGAAACGTTACTGCGCGATTCCAGGCGTATACGAGAATTTCTATGCGATCACGGCGGTTCGCCGCAGGCCGCTGCCACTCCTGCAGGACCTGCTTTCCCGCAAAAGAAAGCGCCGCTAGAACCCGGCGCCAGGCCAGCGTCAGCAGAAGGATCTGCATGCTTGCCGGTGTTGTCACGAACCGAGAGACAAGACCTTGGCCCTGACGAGACGAGATGTGTTCACCCCGCCGCATCGGGGTTGCTTTCCGTTAGCCGCGCGGCGCATGAAAAGGGCCGATCCAATCGACGGAATTTCGCGCGTCAGGGTGAAATCTTGCGTTTGATTGCACGCGCCAGCGCCGGTGGCAGGCTCGGCAATGCACGCAGCATCCACGGCAGGACGCGCCGCTTGGCGCCGCCAAGCGATTCGGGGACCAGCGCCTCGATCAGGTGCGGGCCGCGATGGTCCAGCCACAGCGCCGACTTGCACGGAATCGCCGACAATCCGTGGCCTTCGAAATGCGGATACGGATGCGGGAAACCGGCTGCGTAATTCCACATCTCGCCAGCGTGCGTGATGCACGCGCCGAGCCCGGCGGCCAGATGATGCAGCTTGCCATCGGCAAAGGGATGGGCGCCGTTGAGCATCGTCGCGGGCATGGGCCTGTCCTTGGGCCAGTTCGCACGCACTTGGTCATGGCTGCCGTTGATGCCGCCCATCGCCAGCACCACGACCGGCGCATCGATGCGCACCTCGGCGCCGGAATCCTCGTCGATTGCCATGGCACCGGCCATCTTGCCGGCGCGGTAATCCAGTTGCGTGACGCGATGGCGATGCAACAGCGTCAGGCGTCCGCAATCGGCCACGCGCATCGCCGCAATCATGCGTCGCGTGAGTTCGCGCGAAGTGCCCCAGACGATGTGGTAGCGCGGCAGGCTGTTGCCGTCGCCGTACAGGCCGCGCTCCACCCAGTTCACCGCGGGCATGAAGCGCACGCCTTCGCCAAGCAACCAGTCGTGCACGCGGGCGCGGGAATGCTCAACGTAATGGCGCGCCCATTGCATGGGATACGTGTCGCCAGGATCGAGTTCGCCGAAGCGGATCCAGTCGCGCAGCGCGGCCTCGGCGTGTCGGGAATCTTCATGCGTGCCTGCAGCGGCGTGCCGACCAGGGCCATGCCGCCGAACGCCCATAGCGCGAGTCCGCCGAAGCGCTCGGGCGTATCGCGGTCGACCAGCGTCACGCGCTTGCCGGCACGCAGCAATTCCAGCGCGGTCACGATCCCGGCAAGGCCGCCACCAATGACCAGAACGTCCGATTGGGTTGTCGCCATCAGGCGATTCTGACCGCGCGAACGAGCTTGTCAATTCGCCGGCAATTCGACCCCCGCGATCCACCCGTTGCCGACCCAGGCCTTGAGCAGGCCGGCGGCGCGCAGCGCGACTGCTTCCTGCGGGTGCCAGTCGCACAGCGCTTCGCACATCGCTTCGAACGGCCGTCCATTGGCGATGGCGTCCAGCGCCGTCGCTTCGTCGGGTTCCAGTGCGCGGTAATGCACCTCGAGGTCCTTGCGCGAAAAGATCCAGGTTTGCGGAAACTCCAGCCGCTGCAGCTGCGGACACGGCTGCGCATGGTCGCAGGCGTGACGCACTTGGCCGACGTTCCAGGCGAAGGTCTGGCGTTGCACGTGTTTTGGCAGGCCCAGGATCATTTCGCCCCAGCGCTCGAACGGGATTGTGGCGATGTCCGCCTCGGAGATGCCGGTTTCGTCCGCCGCGTCGAACGACAGGCCGATCGCCCAATCCAGTGCAGCGAGTTCCGCAAATGCCGGCGTGTCGGTCCATGGCGCATTGGTGCGAAGAAATTCCGCAAGACCGCGCCCGTACCAGCGCACGTTGCGATGGATCGACGGCGTCGCCATCACATAGTCGTGACAGAGTTGCTCGAAGGTTTCGTCACCGGCGGCAAAGCGCAAGGTCAGGTAATCGTTGCCCAGCGCCTCGACGAGGCGCGCGGCGTAGGCGTACACATATACGCCGACGCGCTCGTCGGCAGTCGAAATCGCATTGCCGACCACGCCATCGAGAATGGCCATGTCGATGCCGCCATCGAGAATGCGGCGCTGGAAAACATCCTGCAGCGACGCGAAGGCGTTCACGCGGCGGCCCGCAAAATGGGCTCGGCGATGGCGCGGGCATGATCGAGTTCGGCGATGAGTTCCGCCAGCGGCGGGATGTTGTCGTCGCGCTCGATCATGGTCGACACCGGCCCGAAGCGGCGCACCGCATCGGCATATAAATCCCAGACCGGGTCAGGCACGGGATGGTCGTGGGTGTCGATGATCAGGTTGTTCTGAAAGCTGTGTCCGGCCAGATGGAATTGCTGCACACGTCGTTGCGGGATTCCGGCCAAATAGTCGCGCGCATCGAATCCATGATTGTTAGCGCTGACGTGGATGTTGTTGACGTCGAGCAGGATCAGGCAATCGGCACGCTCGGCGATGGCGGCGAGGAATTCCCACTCGCTCATCGTCGAGGCCTTGAATTCGACATAGCTGGAAACGTTTTCCAGCAGGATGCGACGACCAAGGAAATCCTGCACCTGGCGCACGCGCGCGCTCACGTGCGCGATCGCCTCTTCGGTATAGGGCAAGGGCAGCAGGTCGTGCAGGTTGCGGCCATGCGCGCCGGTCCAGCACAGATGATCGGACATCCACGCCGGTTCGACCGAATCGGCGAGCTTCTTCAGCGCGGCAAGATATTGAAGGTCCAACGCGTCCTGACTGCCAATGGACAGGGACACACCGTGCAGCACAATCGGATAGCGCTCGCGCATGCGGCGCAACCAATCCAGCGGCTTGCCGCCCGGCACGAGATAATTCTCGGCAACAGCCTCAAGCCAGTCGACGCGTGGTGCGTCGAGCAAGGCATCGTAATGATCCGCTCGCAGGCCCAAGCCATAGCCCAGCGCGGCATAACGCGGATCGAAAATTTTCGTCATGGCGGAAATGGCAACGGCCGGCGAACACGCGCCGGCCGCCGCGCTTCGTGAATCGTCTTACTTGGCCTTGGCCTCTTCCTGTGCTGCCTTGCAGGCGGCTGCGTCTTTCTGCATGGTGAAGCCCTGGCCCTTGCACGAGTTCTGGCCCTTGCACGAATTTGCCTTTGTCTTGCACGCACCGGAGCCCTTGCAGGACGTCGAATGCATGCATTTCACCTGCGCTTGATCGCCGGTCGTGGCATTGGCCGCGCTGGCGGTGGTCACCGCGAACAAGCCGGCGACGGCGGTGGCGAGTGCGAGACTCTTGATGGCGGAAGCTTTCATGGGAAGTCCTCTGATTGGGAATTGTCGTGGAGTGGATGTCGCGCGTTGCCGGCCCGAATGGACAGCCATGCCGCGGACGTATTCAAGACCCGCGAAGGCAACGTCATCTTTCACCCCACGCAGATATTACGCAGACACTGTTAACCCGGCGTGGAAATCCATGTTGCGGCGCGAAAGATTTTGGCTGCAAGGCGGGTCAGTTCTGCCCGACACCTCGCACCATCCTGCAACCCGCAAATTCGACAAGGGGAAATTCATGTTCACCCGACTGCTGCAATGCCAACAACGCCTGCTCGACACCTGCGCGCGCCTGCGCTGGCTCGGCCCACTGGTCCTGCGCCTGGGCTTCGGCTATTTCTGGCTGGAAACCGGCTGGGGCAAACTGCACAACCTCGACGGCGCCATCGCGCGCTTCGTCGATTGGGGTCTGCCGTATCCGATGTGGAGCGCGCCATTGTCGGCGGGCACGGAATTCATCGGTGGATTGTTGCTGATATTGGGATTGCTGACACGCTTCACCTCGCTGGTGATGGCGTTCAACATGGTCATCGCCATTGCGTTCGTGGCAATCAAGAACGTGTCCGGCCTCGACGAATTCGTCGAACTCGACGAATTCCTCTACATCCTGATCTTCTTCTGGCTGTTCCTCGCCGGACCCGGCAAGGCGAGCCTCGACCATCTCATCGCGCGCCGGCTCGGCTTGCGCGATCCGCACAATTGACCAACGCACGCTGCGCGGAGTTTTCCGCGCAGCGTGTGCGTCCGTTTTCAATCCCGCTCGAAGCGGCTGAAATACGCCTTTGCCGCTTCCGCGCTGCCGCCGGACTTGTCCGCCGGTGCGCCCGGCGGAACCATGATCGGCGCGTGCTTGGCCGATTGCAGGGCCGCGTTTGCCTTGGCCAGTTCGTTCTTCTGCAGGTCGGAGAACTGCTTGGCGACGTCGTCGAGCTCCCGCGTCAGCGTGTCGATTCGGGCCAGCTGGTAATCGGCCGGCTTGCCGTCGTAGGACATGATCGCACCGTACAGCGTGTCGGTGTGTTCGCGCAGACGTTCCTCGCCGGTGATCGCACCGCCCTGCTTGGTCGCGACGATCTTCTTGCGGATCTCGTCCGCCTTGTCGCCGAGTTGCGCGAGCTGCGAGCGCAACGCGTCCTTTTCGCCGAGCTTGGCCGAATCCGCATCCGCCTGCATGCGCACCGCGCTGAGCTGGTAGACGAGATCGGTCATGCGTCCGAACAACGCGCTCACGCGTTGCGCCGCATCGTATTGCGCCTGGCGGTCGGCCACGGTGTAGTTGGCGCGGCGATCGAGGTTGACCTGCACCTTGGTGTCGAAAGTCGCATCGCCCTTGGTCATGCGCACCGTGTAGGTGCCCGGTGGCACGCGCGCACCTTGCGTGGAATTGAACGCGACCTGCGCGGCGGGCGGCACGCGCGGTGGTTTGACCCGCATCGACCAGTACACGAGGTTGATGCCGCGGCGCACGTTCGCAGGAATCGAATCGATCACTTCGCCTTTCGCGTCAAGGACATCGATCTTGAGCTTGCCGAACAGATGCCGCGATTTCTGGTAGTAGGCGATGCGGGCGCCGTCTTTCGGGTTCGGCCCGGTGAAGCTGGCGTCGCCCTCGGACCAGCCACCGTACGCGCTGATGCGCTGCTGCGCCGCCTGCACCGGCAGGAAACCGGCTTCCTCGTTCAACACCTGCGCGTTGAGGTTACGCAACGGCGTGATGTCATCGACGATCCAGATGCCACGACCGTGCGTGGCCAGCACCAGCGAATCGTCGCGCGGCTGGATCGCCAGATCACGCACTGCGACGGCGGGGAAATCGCCGCCCTTGAACTGCGCCCAGTGGCCACCGCCGTCGATGGAAACCCACAGGCCGAATTCGGTGCCGGCGAACAGCAGTTGCGGATTGACGATGTCCTGCTTGATCACGTGCACATAACCGTGCAAGCCCTTCGTATCCTTTGGCGTGACCAGGGCCGTCCACGATTTGCCGTAGTCACGGGTCTCGTAAATGTACGGCGCCATGTCGCCGTAGGTGTGGCGATCGAACGACGCGAACGCGGTGCCGGCGTCGAATTGGCCAGCTTGGACCCATGAGACCCATTCGCCCTTGGGCAAGTCGCGGATGTTGCCGACGACATTCGTCCAGCTCTTGCCGTCATCGCGCGTAAGCTGCAGGTTGCCGTCGTCGGTGCCGACCCAGATCAGGCCGGCCTGCTTCGGCGATTCGCTGATCGAGTAGATCGTGGTGTTGGTTTCGGCCGCCGAGTTGTCCACGGTTACGCCGCCGGATTCTTCCTGTTTCTGCTTCTGCGGATCGTTCGTGGTCAGATCAGGCGAGATGCGATCCCAGCTCTGGCCATGATCGCGCGTGCGGAACAGGAACTGCGCGCCCATGTACAGCGTGCCTTTCTCGTGCGGGGACAGTTCCAGCGGCGTGTTCCAGTTCCAGCGCAGCTTTTCGTTGTAGCCGGCGCGCGGTTGGATGTCGCGCATCTGGTGCGTGTGGCGGTTGACGCGAATGATCGCGCCGCCCTGGGTTTCGGCGTAGATGTAGTCCTGATCGGCCGGATCGGCAAACATGAAGAAGCCGTCACCGCCGCACATGTTTTCCCACTGTGCATTGCCGATACCGCCCGGATAAGCGCTGTCGCCGACCCAGCAGGCGTTGTCCTGCAGGCCGCCGTAGACATGATAGGGATCGTCGCCGTCCACGCTGACGTGATAGAACTGCGACACCGGCAGGTTGTTCTGCTTCCACCACTTGTTGCCGCCGTCGAACGACTGCCACAGGCCGCCATCGTCGCCGACATAGACGTGTTGCGTATCGCGCGGATCGATCCAGACGACGTGCGAGTCGCCATGCGTGCCGCCGCCGACATTGGCGAAGCTCTTGCCGCCGTCCAGGCTCTGGATGAGGTTCAGGTCGGGCTTGAACAGGCGCTCCGGATTCTTCGGATCGACGATCAGGCTGGCGAAATAGAACGGACGCCAGACCATGAGCTGGCTCTTGTCGCGTTTGTCCCAGGTCTTGCCGCCGTCATCGGAACGGAACAATGCCGAGTCGGTGGATTCGACGAACGCGTAAACGATCTTCGAATCCGAAGGCGCCACGGTGACCGCGATGCGGCCGAAGGGTTTTTCCGGAAAGCCCTTGTTTGCCGTGGAACTGATTTCCGTCCACGACTTGCCGCCGTCGCTCGATGTGAACAGGCCGCTGCCGGACTTCGCCGTCGGCGATTCACCGCCGGAGCGGAATGTCCAGCCCTTGCGCCGGAAGTCCCACATGCCGGCGAAGAGGACGCCGGGATTGTTCGCGTCCATGCTGATCGAGGCGCAGCCGGTGGAAAGATTGCCGCCCTTGAGGATCAGGTTCCAGTGCGCACCACCGTCCGTGGTCTTGTACAGACCGCGGTCGGCCGAATCGCTCCACAGTTTGCCCGGCACGCAGGCGTAAACGGTGTTGCCATTCTTCGGGTCAACGATGATTTTTGCGATGCGCTCGGAATCGGGCAGACCCACGTTCTTCCACGTGTCGCCACCATCGGTCGATTTGTAGATGCCGTCGCCGACGGAAACCGAGTTGCGCGTCCACGCCTCGCCAGTGCCAACCCAGATCGTGTCGTGATTGGTCGGATCGACCGTTATCGCGCCGATCGACTGCACCGGCTCGCGATCAAACACCGGCTTGAACGTGGTGCCGCCGTCGGTCGACTTCCACACGCCACCGGAAGCGGCGCCGACATACAGCGTGGTCTTGCCGTCCTTTTCGTCGACGGCGTCGAGCGCGGCAATGCGGCCGCTCATCGTCGCCGAGCCGATGTTGCGCATGTTCAATCCGGAAATCGCGCCGGAATCGAAACGTGACCAGTCGGTCTTGTCCGCCGCGTTCGCGCTGGCGGCGCAAAGACATGCCGTAGCAATGGCCGCGGCGAGATGACGATGGATGTTTTTCATGGTCGGTCTCCTCGCTTATTGGCCGGACTTCGGCGTGGATGGGAAGGCGAACAGCGTGGCATCCAGCGGCGCGTTGGCCTGCGCCTTGTCCACCGTCAACACGGTCTCGCCGCCGTCGCCACGCGTCCTGGTATTGATGGAAAACGGGAAGTACACCCCGTCCACGAGTTCGTAATCGCCGTAATCGGTGATGTCCTCGGTCAGCGTGCCGCGCACCTTGCGCTGGCCGACCGTGCGGATCTCGACATAGTGATCAGGATCAAGATAAACGTACTCGATGTCGCCGTTCTTGAACGTAACCTTGAGTTTGTAAGCATTGGTGCCGTCGACGTCCTCGGTGCCGAGGTATTCGATCTGGTCGCCGCGCTCCTTGTAGCCGATCAGCGAACCGGCGATGGGCGCGTCGTCAGCCATCGACTTGGCGTCATCGGCGGACATGCGTTCCGGATCGCGCCGGCCCTGGAACGGCGAAATCTGCCAGGCCTCCTTGCCATCCCAGGACTGCACCTGGGTCAGGCCCTGCACGGTCGCCTCGGTGCGCACCGAATCCGGCGCCTGTTTGTACTGCACGAAACTCAGGTCGATCGAGCCGAAGCCGCCGATGAAGCGCATTTTGCCTTCCGCCTTCAGCGTCTTGATCGCCTCGATCTTGGCGAGTCCGCCGCGCGCGGCGGCGTTCTTGGCGATCAACTCGTCTACCGTGATGGCCTGCGCCGAAACCGCGGCGAACAAACCTGCCGCGCCCAACATCGTCACCCAAGACTTGAGCATGGAAATCTCCCCGACGCTTTATGGTGAAAGTCCGGCGAGCTTACTCCCGCGGGCGGAAGTTGTTATAGGACTAAAGTCACGGACTGGGTGAAGCTAGACCTCCAGCCTGTCCCCGTCCCTCGCCACCAGCGCATATAGCGCCGGCATCAGGAACACGCTCAAGCCCAAGCGTGTGAGCATGCCGGCGACGATGACCAGCGCAAAGGGTCTTTGCGAATCGGTGCCGACGCCGCTGGCGAGCGCGGCGGGCAGAAGGCCGAGCGCCGCGACCAGCGCGGTCATCATGATCGGGCGCAGGCGCAGGATCGCACCTTCGCGAATCGCTTCATTCATTGCCATGCCGCTGCGGCGCAGTTCGTTGACATAGGAAATGTAGACCACCGCGGTGAGCACCGACACGCCGAACAGCACGATGTAGCCGATGCCGGACGATACCGAGAACGGCGTATCGGTGAGCCACTGCGCGAGGATGCCGCCGGCCGGCGCCGAGAGCAGCACGCCGAGCACGGTGATGAACGGAAACTTGATGTTGCCGTAGAGCACGAACAGCAGCAGGAAGATCACGAACAGCGTTACCGGCAGGATCACGTTCATCTGCGCGCGCGAGGCGGTGTATTGCTTGTATTCGCCGCCCCAGTCGAGCCGGTAACCCGGCGGCATCTTCACCTGTTTCGCCACCTGCGCCATCGCGTCTTCCACCGCGCCGGCGAGATCTCGGCCCGCCACCGAAAACTGCACGCCGATGTAGCGCGAGTTGTTTTCGCGATAGATGAACGAGGCGCCGTTGGCGATGCCGATGTCGGCCAGTTCCTTGAGCGGAATCTGCGCGCCATCCGGCGTGGCCATCGGGATATTGCCGATTTCCTGCGGATTGTCGCGGTACTGGCGATCCAGGCGCACCACCAGGTCGAACTCTTTTTCGCCCTGCACGACTTGCGTGGCCACATTGCCGCCGATCGCGGTTTCGATCAGCGCGTTGACGTCGTCGACGTTGAGGCCGTAGCGCGCGAGCTTGGCGCGATCGAGCTTGATCGCAAGGCTCGGCTGGCCGAGCTCATGCACCAGGGTCACGTCGCTGATGCCGCGCACATGTTCCATGACCTGCTTGATCGCCTTGCCCTTGTCCTGCAGGGTGTGCAGGTCGGGGCCGAAGATCTTCACCGCGAGCGCGCTCTTGAGGCCCGTCTCGGCTTCGTCCACGGCATCTTCGGCCGGTTGCGTGTAATTGAACTGGATGCCGGGAAACGCTTGCAACTGCTTGTCGATGGCTGCGATCAGGTCGGCCTTGTCGCGGTATTTTCCGTTCCACTGCGCATACGGTTTCAGGCCGACAAAGAATTCGTCGTTGAAAAATCCGGTCGAGTCGGTGCCATCGTCGGGGCGCCCGAGTTCCGAGGTCACCGTGGTCACGACCGGGAACGAGCGCAGGATCGCGCGTATCTGCGGCGAGATCTTCGCTGCCTCGTCGTAGGAAATCGTATACGGCATCGTCGCGCGCACCCATAGCGCGCCTTCGTCGAGCTTGGGCATGAACTCGGCGCCGATCGATGGCACCAGCAGCAGCGACAGCGCCAGGATCGCGCCGCAAGCCAGCGTCGTGGCGCGCGCACGCGCGAGGCAGAAGTCCAGTCCGCGTGCATAGGCCGACTTGATGGCCTCAAACACGCGGTTGCGGCGCTCGCGCACGCCGTTCCGCATGAACCACGCGCATAACACCGGCAACAGCGTCAGAGTGACGATGAGCGAACCGATCAGGGCGAAGATCATGGTGTCGGCCATCGGCTTGAACAGCGTGCCGGAAGGCCCGGTGAGCACGTAAATCGGCAGGAAGCTCGCGACGATCACGGCGACGGCGTACACCAGCGGGCGATCCACTTCCGCCGCGGCGTCCTTGATCACTTCGACCAGACCTTTTGCATCGAGCGGCTTGCCTTCGCGCAACGCCAGCTGGCGGAAGATGTTTTCCACCATGAAGATCGCGCCGTCGACGAGGATGCCGAAATCGACCGCGCCGATGGACAACAGGTTCGCCGACGCGCCCTGCAAGTCGAGGCAACAGAACGCGAACAGCAGCGACAGCGGAATCGTTACCGCGACGATCAACCCTGCGCGCAAATCGTAGAGGAAGAAAATCAGCACGATGACAACCAGCAACATGCCGTGCAGCAAATTGCGCTGCACCACTTGCGTGGTTTCGTGGATCAGGTTGCTCAGGTCGTAAAACGGATGAACCTTTACATCCGGCGGCAGGATCGCGGAATTAATTTCCTGCGTCTTCGCCTCGATCCGTTGCAGCACGTTCTGGGTTTTCTCGCCGGTTCGCATCAGGATCACGCCTTCGACGGCGTCGTTGTGATCCATGTAGCCAAATTCGCCGAGGCGCGGCGCAATGCCGATCTGCACACGGCCGACATTTTTCACCAGCACCGGCGTGCCGTTGTGCACGGCCAGCACGGTGTTGCCGATGTCGTCCAGTGTTTCGATGCGGCCGAGTCCGCGCACGTAGTAGAACTGTCCGCCCTGCGAATAAAAACCGCCGCCGGCATTGGAGTTGTTCGCGGCGAGCGCCGCCTGCACCTGCGCGATCGACAACCCGGTCGCGGCGATTTTCACCGGATCGATCAGCACCTGATATTGCATGGTGCCGCCGCCGAAACCGGAATCGTCGGCGACGCCCGGTACGGATCGATACTGCGGCGCGACGATCCAGTCGTCGATGGTTTTCAACTCCATGGGCGAGCGGTCGGAACTTTGCAGCACGTAGCGATAGATCAAACCCGATGGCGACGACTGCGGCGAAATCGACGGTGTCACCCCGCTCGGCAGGGTGATATCGCCGAAGCGGTTGAGCACATGCTGGCGTGCGAAATCGTTGTTGGTGCCGTCGTCGAACGTGAGCGTGACATCGGACAAACCATACAGCGAGATCGAACGTTTCGTGGCCAGTTTCGGCAGGCCGTTCATGGCGAGCTCGACTGGCACCGAAATCAGGCGCTCGACTTCCTCAGCCGAATGTCCCGGCCATTGCGTGATGACCTCGACCATCGGTGGCGACAAGTCCGGATACGCATCCATCGGCAGGCGTTCGAGCGACCACCAGCCCGCGCCGGCCAGGATCAACGCGAGCAGCACGATCAGGAAGCGCTGCTCCAGCGCGGTCGCGACGATGCGATTGATCAGCGAAGGCGTGCGCAGTTGTGCGCCGCTGGGCAAGTTGTCGTCGCTCATTGCGTTTCGATGAAGCGCAGGAAGATGGCGCCTTGCGCGACGATCTTGTCGCCGGCGTGCAGGCCGTCGTTGACGAGGTCGTGCTCGCCGTCGCTGTATCCGAGCGTGACCGGCCGACGCGCGAAGCCGCCATCGGCTTGCTCGACATACACGAACGGCAGATTTTCATCGTCGCGCAGAATCGCCGCGGCGGGAATCAGCAAGCCACTGCGGTCCTTGTGCGAGACGATCGTCACCGGCACGTACATTTGCTTCTTCAACACGCCGTGTGGATTGTCGATAGTCACGCGCGCCGTCACCGCACGCGTGGCCGGATCGACTTCGGCGGCGACATTCGTCACCGTGCCGTTCAAGGTCGTGGCGCCAGCATCGACTTGCGCGGTATCGCCCGCGCTCACTCGATTCGCGTCATCGCCAAACAACTGCGCCATCACCCACACACGCGAGAGGTCGGCGATGGTGAAACATGGCGTGGTTCCGGCTTGAAGAAGTTGGCCGGGCGCGATCAGACGTTCAACCACGGTGCCGGCCAGCGGCGCGCGGATCACACCATCGATCTGCGGCGCGGGCCTGCCTTCTCGTACCGCATCCAGAATTTTCGGATCGATGTTGAGCGCGACCAATGCCTGCAGTGCCGCGCTCGCGTCGGCCTCGGCGCCGATCGCGTCGGACTGCGCCTGTGCGGCCTCGCGTTCCGACACGCCCTTGTGCGCGAGCAGGTCCTTGTCCACATCGGCGTTGCGGCGCGCGTTGCTCGCCGCGGCTTGCGCCTTGCGATAGGCGTCGACCGCGGCGGCGTAATCGGGCGAATGCACCAGGGCCAGCGCCTGTCCCTTCTGCACGCGATCACCCGGCGCCACCAGCAACTTCGTCACCGGCCCGGACATCGGCGCGAGCACGCCGGTGGCGCGCTCGTTGTCGAAATCCACCGTGCCATTGGTGCGGATCGACTCGTGGAAGTGTTCGTCGGCAACCGTGTACAGCGTGACGTGCTGCAATTGCTGCGCGCTCAGTTTCACGTCGCTGGCTTTCGTCGCCGCGGGCGGCGCGTCGCTCGCCTTCGATGCGCAGCCGGCCATGCACGCCAGCACGAGAACCGCAGATGCACCGATGCACCAATCAATTTTCATGTTCGCTTCCGGAATCTTTCGAGGAATGCCACCAGCCGCCGCCGAGCGCGAGATAAAGCGCCGCAGTGTCGGTGTAGCGATTGGCCTGCGCCTGGATGAGCGCGATACGCGCCTGCTGCCACGCTTGTTGCGCATTGAGCAGCGACAGCTCGTTCGCGTAGCCGGAATGCGTCTGCCGCTGCGCCAGACCGAGCGTCGTCTTGGCCGCTTCAGCGGCGGCGGCAGCTGCCCGCAAGGCCTTGGCATCTTCATCCAGCGCAGTCAGCGTGTCCGCCACATTCTGGAACGCCGTCAACACCGTGCTGCGGTACTGCGCCGCGGCCTGCACCAGTTGTGCCTTCGCCGCGCGCTCGGCGTGCAACAACGTGCCGCCCTGGAAAATCGGCGCAGCGAGATCCAGACCCACGCTCCAGAATCCGGTGCCGGTCTTGAACACGTCGCCGATGGCCAAGGCCGTGCTGCCCGCGTTCGCGCTCAGCGTGATCTGCGGCAGGCGATTGGCGATGGCGACGCCGACTTGCGCGCTGGCCGCGTGCCAGTTCGCCTGTGCCTGACGCACGTCGGGACGCTGCTCGACCAGTTGCGATGGCAGGCTCAACGGCAAATCCCGCGGCAAGGTCAAACTCGCCAGATCAAAACCGGCGGTGGACGACTGCGCCGGAAACTCGCCGGCGAGCACCGCGATCAAATGCTTTTGTTGCTCCAGTTGTTTGCGCAACGGCGGCAAACCGGCCTGGGTTTGCGCGAGCTGCGACTCCTGGGCCGCGAGATCGAGCCGGCTCGCATAACCCTTGTCGAACTGGTAGCGCAGAATTTCGACAGCTTGCGTTTCGATGGCGACAAGTTGTTCGGTCGCCTGCACTTGCTCGCGCAAGCTGGCCTCGCCGACGGCGGCAGTGACCACGTTTGCGGTCAACGCGATCTGCGCCGCGATCAACTGGAACCGCGCGGCCTGCGCCTGCGCTTGCAGCGATTCGACGGTACGCCGGTGCAAACCGAACACGTCCGCCGCGTAGGACACGCTCAACTGCGGCGTGAACAGGCTGTACTCGAGGGCATTGTTGCTCGGCACCGGCGCCAGCGAACCGGGTTGCTTCTGCCGGTTCGCGGAGAAATCCGCATTCACCGCCGGAAAATACGCACCGCGCTGGGCCAGCGTGTTCTCGCGGGCCACGGTCAGTGCCGCGCGCGCGGCGGCGAGATCCGGATTGTTCTTCAGCGCGCGCGCGATCAGCGCGTTCAGCGCCGGCGACTGGAACAGCATCCACCAGTCGCCGGGAATATCGGCACCGCTATTGAAGTGTTGTGCGTTGCCGCCAGGCACCGGCGTGCTGTCCGTTTGTGCGGGCAAGGCAGTGGACGTGTACGTTTTCGCATCCGGCGCCGCGGGTTTGCGGAAATCCGGACCGACCGCGCAGCCGGCAAGCAACAACGCCGCCGCGACCGCGCCCGCAACCATCGAGTCCCTGCAGACCGTCATGCCGAATCCACCGCCACCGGCGGTGGCCGGTCATGCAACGATATAATGTATCAGAATTTCGTTAAAGAATTCCGAAGCGCATGCCGATGCGCCATCACGTCACGGCGAGGCCTTCGCGGATATCGAATTGCGGAAAAGAAAAAAGGCCCGCAAGACATCTGCGGACCTTGATTCATATGGCTCCCCGAGACGGGATCGAACCGCCGACCCAGTGATTAACAGTCACTTGCTCTGATGCTTCTGGAAGTGCCTAGAGACTCCGGGAAGCATCGGCATAAATGGCTATTTTGCGCCGTTTTGTGAGATCTTCTTGTTTTTCCCATATCCGTCGTGTACCTTCCGATCTCGGCAAAAAGTATCGTTGTAAGTATCGTTGTTTGGGCCCAGTGATTTTGCAACGAAACACTAGGCCAATCCAACGCATACCTGTTGATTTGCAGCGAATCCTGAGCCGGGATTTGCATCGAAAATTGAGCCACCCGTTTGGGGTCTAGCTTAGCTTGTTTTTCGGGTTCGGCTGTTCGGT
>QWHH01000013.1 GCA_021404785.1 Lysobacterales bacterium PRO7 | reverse complement strand
CCGAACAGCCGAACCCGAAAAACAAGCTAAGCTAGACCCCAAACGGGTGGCTCAATTTTCGATGCAAATCCCGGCTCAGGATTCGCTGCAAATCAACATTCGGTCCGACGCAAGCAGTCCGGGCAATTCCTGCGGCGCATGCGCGATCGCGTGTGCCCCGGCCTCGTCGAGTTCGGTCACGCTGCCGAATCCCCAGGCCGCGCCGATGCCGCGCACGCCGTTCGAGCGCGCGCCGGAGATGTCGAAATGCCGATCGCCGACCATGACGGCGTGTTCCGGCGCGGTCGCGAAGTCCGCCAGCGCGTCGGCGATCATCTCGGCCTTGCCGCTGTGCGCGCTGCCGGCGTGCACCGAGTAGACCCGCGCGAAGCGATGGCCGAACGGCAGGCTGGCGACGATGCGCCCGGCGTAGAGGTCGGGCTTGGACGTGACCACCGCGAGCATCACGCCGCTGTCGGCAAGCGCGTCGATGGCATCCGCCACGCCGGCATAGACTTCGTGCTCGCGCCAGCCGACGTCGGCGAAGCGCTCGCGGTACAGGGCCACGGCGCGTTCGATCGTGTCGGGGTCGTCGCCGAGCACGGTTGGAAACGTTACCCGCAGCGGTGGCCCGATCCAGGTGCGCAACACTTCGCGTGGCGGGATCGGAGCACCGAGCCGGGCCAGCGCATACGTTGCCGACCCGACGATGCCCGCCTCCGAATCGATCAGCGTGCCGTCGAGGTCGAACAACGCCAGCTTCGTCACGCGCGCGCCTTCAAGGCCGCCACCGCCGGCAGTTCCTTGCCTTCGAGGAACTCGAGGAACGCGCCGCCGCCGGTGGAAATATAGGAGATGTTCTTTTCCACGCCGTATTTTTCCACCGCCGCGATCGTGTCGCCACCGCCGGCGATGGAAAACGCATTCGACTTTGCGATCGCATGCGCCAGGGTTTGCGTACCCTTGCCGAAGGCGTCGAATTCGAACACGCCAACCGGCCCGTTCCAGACCACGGTTCCGGACTTGGCGATCAGCGCCGCGTAGCGCGCCGCGGTGTCCGGGCCGATGTCGAGGATCATGTCGCCGGATGCGACATTTTCCACTTTTTTCACCGTGGCCGGTGCGGATGCCGAAAATTCAGGCGCGACGACGACGTCGGTCGGCACCGGCACTTCGGCGCCGCGCGCCTTCGCCGCGACCATGATCTTCTGCGCGGTGGGAATCAGGTCGGTTTCGACCAGCGACTTGCCGACATTGAATCCGGCTGCCGCGATAAAGGTATTCGCGATGCCGCCGCCGACGATGAGCTGGTCGACCTTCGCGATCAGGCTTTCGAGCAGGGCGAGCTTGGTCGAGACTTTCGAGCCGGCGACGATGGCGAGCAATGGCCGCTTCGGGTGTTCCAGCGCGCGCGCGAGTGCGTCGAGTTCGGCCATCAGCAATGGTCCGCCACAGGCGATTTTCGCTGCGCGGATCGCACCATGCGTGGACGCCTGCGCGCGATGCGCGGTGCCGAACGCGTCCATCACGTAGATGTCGCACAGTGCGGCGTACCGGGCCGACAGTTCCGGCGAATCCTTGCCCTCGCCCACGTTCATGCGACAGTTTTCCAACAGCACGACTTCGCGCGACGCCACATCCACGCCATCCAGATAATCGCGAACGAGGCGAACGGGCTTGCCGAGCGCTGACCCAAGCCAGTCGGCAACCGGTTGCAGCGATTCGGATTCTTCGAACACGCCCTCCTTCGGGCGCCCGAGATGCGACAGGATCATCACGCGTGCGCCGGCATCGCGGGCTTGCCTGATCGTCGGCAGTGCCGCATCCAGTCGTTGCGTGGCGGTGATATGGCCGTCGTGCAACGGCACGTTCAGATCCTCACGGATCAGCACGCGCTTGCCGGCGAGATCCAAGTCGGTCATGCGCAGGATGGACATGCCAGGCTCCAATGCAAAATTTGGTACGCGCATTGTACCCGCGCCATGCACCGTCACGCTTGCGCATGTCCGCCGCGTCGTCCACCATAGGAAGTCCACAGCGGACTCACGATGCACACGATCGCTTTCATCCAGGACCTGGCCGTGATCATGCTTGCCGCAGGCATCGTCACCGTGCTGTTCCACCTGCTGCGCCAACCGGTCGTGCTTGGCTACATCGCCGCGGGCGTGCTGATCGGCCCGCATACCCCGCCGTATACGTGGGTCACGGACGAACAGAGCATCAGTACGGTTGCGGAACTGGGCCTGATCTTCCTGCTGTTTTCGCTGGGCCTGGAATTCTCGCTGCGCCACCTGCGCCGGGTCGGCGCCACTGCCGTAGTCGCTGCCCTCGCCGGCATCATCACCATGTTGTGGCTCGGCTACGAGCTTGGACTGGCTTTCGGCTGGAGCGTCATGGACGCGCTGTTCCTCGGCGCGATGCTGTCGATTTCCTCGACCACCATCACGATCAAGGCGATCGACGAACTGGGCCTGAAGCAGCAGGCGTTCGCACACATCGTCTTCGGCATCCTGATCGTCGAGGACGTGCTCGCGATCGCCATGATCGCGCTGTTGTCCGGCGTCGCCGCCACCGGCACTGTCGTCGCCGGCGAAGTGCTCGCCACGCTCGGCGGGCTGACCGTATTTCTCGTCGCCTCGCTGGTGATCGGCATCCTGGCGGTGCCGCGCCTGCTCGACTATGTGGCCCGTTTCCGCCGCGACGAAATGCTGCTGGTCGGCGTGCTCGGCCTGCTGTTCGGCTTCTGCCTGCTGGTGACCTGGCTTGGCTACAGCGTCGCGCTGGGCGCGTTCGTGATCGGCGTGATCATCGCCGAAGCGCACAGCCTGCCGCGCATCGAACGCCTGATCGCGCCGCTGCGCGACATGTTCAGCGCGGTGTTCTTCGTGGCCGTGGGACTGCAGCTCGATCCGCAGGCGCTGGTCGACTACGCCGGACCGATCGCTGCGATCACCGCCGTCGTGGTGATCGGCAAGATCCTCGCGCGCTTCTTCGGCGGATTCGCCGCCGGCCAAAACGGGCGCGTGTCGCTGCGCGTTGGCATGAGTCTGGCGCAGATCGGCGAATTCTCGTTCATCATTGCCGCGCTCGGCGCTTCGCTGAAGGTGACGAGCGGCTTCCTGTATCCAGTCGCCGTAGCGGTCTCCGCGATCACCACCCTGTTCACGCCGTACCTGATCCACGCATCCGATCCGCTGGCGCGACGCCTGCGTATCGTCATGCCCTATTCATTGCGTCGCATCGCGCATTTGTATACGCAGTGGCTGCAAGGCCTGCGCCTGCAGGGCGACCGGGCCGTCATCGCCGCGCTGCTGCGGAGGATCCTGTTGCAGACGTTCGTGAACCTGTGCCTGGTCGCGGCGATCTTCGCCGGCGTGGCCTGGCTCGCGCGCACACGCGCCGCCGACATCGCCGCACTGTTGCCGCATCGGCCCACGGCGAATGCGTTGTTGTGGGGTGCGGCACTACTGCTGTCGCTGCCGTTCCTGATCGCCGCCTATCGCAAGCTCAAGGCGCTGGCCATGCTGCTGGCGGAAATGGGCGTGCACGCAGGGCGCCACACCGATCGCGCGCGGCGCGTCGTCGCCGAGGTGCTGCCCGCCGTATCGATCGCGGCGATGCTGCTGCTGGTTGGCGCGCTCTCGTCGAGCATCCTGCCGCCCGCGGAATTGCTGGTCGCGGTGCTGGCCATGGTCGCCCTGGCACTGGTGTTGCTGCGGCGCATCCTCGTCAAGCTGCACTCGCGCTTGCAAATTGCGCTGATCGAGACGCTGCAATCGGACAAGGCCCACCAGGACTAACTTCGACCCCGTCCGCGGGGCATCCGTGCGGATGCCCCGCGATACGCCTGCATCAGGGCTGTGCGATCAATTGACCGTCACGCGCGTTGCGTTGACGACACCCTTGACCCCGCCAAGCACGGTCTTTCCATCCGGTGCGTATTGGGTCAGCGAGAACGGTCCGGAAAACGTGCCGTCTCCTTCGTCGACCGTGACACGTTCCTGAATGTTGGTCGGCCCGACGAACACCGTCGGTTTGCCGGTGTTCGGGTCGAAGTCCCAAGACAGCGCCCAGTGATTGAGGCTGTAGGTTCCCCAATTTTCCTGCTCCCACACGCCCATGCAAAAGCTGCCGGTTGCCGGAATGCGGCCGGAATTCATGAGTTCGGTGCGGTCTATATGCCAGGTCTGGAAGCCCGCATCGATAGGAGTGCCATCAGGCGGCCCCGATGCGCCATTGCCCTGCGCCGTGAAGGTGAATTTCCACATGCCCACGATCGGTGGCGTGATCGCGTAGCCGAGATACAACGCCGAGACCCCGGCCTGCTTGCCGGGCACGCCTGCAGCGGCAGGCGCCGCTCCCGCGGCCATCGCCGCGATTTCCGCGCTCGGCAAGGATGGCGCCGCCCAAGCCGTGTTTGCAGCGCCCTTGGTGTAATTGACCACCGAACAGGCCTGCGCCTGCGAAGGCAGCACTGCCTGCACCAGGCATCCAGAAACCGCGATTGCCAACATCAATTTCCGCGTATTCATTTTCCTTCTCCCGAATCAGAGTGGATTGCGCGAACGCGGCACGCGCATTGCGCCATGGCATTCGCCCCGAGGCAGGAATTTCTGCCTGCCTGACTGACGGATTCGGCAGTGGCGGGCGATGATTACAGCCGCGCAATGAAAAAGGCCGGCGCAGGCCGGCCTTGGAAGACGGATCGGGCCGCCACGCGGCCCGGAGAATCATTTTGCGTTCGCGAACGCCAGCGTCATGTCGAGCATGCGGTTGGAGAACCCCCACTCGTTGTCGTACCAACCCAGCACTTTGACCAGCGTGCCGCCCATGACGCGGGTTTGCGTCGCGTCGTAGGTGCACGAGGCCGGATTGTGATTGAAATCCACCGACACCAGCGGCTTGGTGTTGACCGCGATGATGCCTTTCATCTTGCCGGCGGCGGCTTCGTTCACCACGGCATCGATTTCATCCTTGGTTGTGGCGCGCGCGGCGACGAAGGACAAGTCAACGCACGACACGTTGATCGTCGGGATGCGCATGGAAAAACCGTCCAGACGTCCGTTCAATTCCGGCAGCACCAGTCCCACCGCGGCGGCGGCGCCGGTCTTGGTCGGAATCTGGCTCATCGTGGCGCTGCGCGCGCGGCGCAAATCCTTGTGGAAAACGTCGGTGAGCACCTGATCGTTGGTGTAGGCGTGGATCGTGGTCATCAGGCCATGCACGATGCCGATCTTCTCGTGCAGCACCTTGGCCAAAGGCGCAAGGCAATTCGTCGTGCACGAGGCGTTGGAGATGACCTCGTCGGTTGCCTTGATCTTGTCGTGGTTGACGCCGATCACGAAGGTGCCGTCCACGTCCTTGTCGCCCGGCGCGGAAATGATCACCTTTTTTGCGCCGGCGGCGATGTGCGCACCGGCCTTGGCCTTGGAGGTGAACAGGCCCGTCGATTCGAGCACCACGTCCACGCCCAGGTCCTTCCACGGCAACTTGGCCGGATCGCGCTCGGCGCAGACCTTGATGCGGTCGCCCTTGACGATCAGGTCGCCGCCGTCGACGCCGACTTCATGCGGAAACTTGCCGTGTGCGGTGTCGTATTGGGTCAGGTGCGCGTTCGTCTCGGCGTCACCCAGATCGTTGATCGCCACGATCTTTATTTCGTGCGTGCGGTTGGCTTCGTACAGCGCACGCAGGATGTTGCGGCCGATGCGGCCATATCCGTTGATCGCGACTTTCACCGTCATGATTGGCTCCGAAATACGCAGGGAATGCGTATTGTAACCCAAGCCAATCCGTGGCCGAATCAACCAGTCAACCGCGGGGTTTCGCTCCCGTCACGACCTTCAATACCATTCATAATCAAGCGTCACGGCAAAAGAAATCGCGTCGTCACCGAGAATCCAACGATGCCCTATACCCCCATCCTCGCCACGCTTGGCTATGTGCTGTCGCCGGATCGCCGCCGCGTGCTGATGATCCATCGCAACGCGCGCGCGGGCGACCACCACCTGGGCAAGTACAACGGCCTCGGCGGCAAGCTGGAAAACGACGAGGACGTGATCGCCGGCATGCGCCGCGAAATCCGCGAGGAAGCCGGCATCGAATGCGACGAGTTGCAACTGCGCGGCACGATCAGCTGGCCCGGCTTCGGCAAGCACGGCGAGGATTGGTTCGGTTTCCTCTTCGTCGTCACGCGATTTTCCGGCACGCCGTTGCAAGCCAACGCCGAAGGCGCGCTGGAATGGGTCGACGTCGAGAAAATCCTCGACCTGCCCCTGTGGGAAGGCGACAAGCAGTTCCTGCCGTTGGTGTTCGACACCGACCCGCGCCCGTTCCACGGCGTGATGCCCTACCGCGACGGGCACATGCTCGGTTGGAATTTTTCGCGGACCTAGACACAAGGCAGCTATGCTATCGGCGAACCGATCACGGGATAAGGCGATGAAGATAAATCTCGGTTGCGGCGACGAGCGTCCCGCGGGCTTTCTCAACGTGGATCTGCTGGCGGGTCCTGGCGTGGACATCGTTGCCGACCTCAATCGCAGCCCATGGGATTTTGCCGATGGCTCGGTGGAGCACATTCGCGCCTACCACGTCTTCGAACACCTCACGGACAAGGCGGCGACGCTGAACGAGTGCTACCGGATCCTCGTGCCGGGCGGACTGCTGGAGTTCGAACTCCCGACGACGGACGGCTGGGGCGCCTGGAGCGACCCGCAGCACGTCAGCTACTGGAACGAGGACGTGCTCAACTACGTATCCGCCAGCCGCAACCGGCTGGTCTACGACTACGGCAAGAAATCCGGGCTGCGTTGCAATTTCGACATCGAGCACTTGCACACGTTCGAGATGCGCCCGCGCGTCGTATGCATGAACGTGCGCATGCGCAAGGTGGCGCTGGTCTGACGCGATCCGCGCCGGATCGCTAAGCGAGCACGATCGTGCAATGCGATTCCTGCGCCGGGTTGGGCCGCGAGAAATCGCTGCACCCGGCCGCTTCGTTCCAGACGAAATCGTCCACGCCGAGTTCGAGCAGGCGTTCATGGATGCGGCGCTCGTATTCCCCGGAGACGAAACGCACCACGCGCTGGATCTCCTTGTTGCGGACCTTCTGCGCGTTGCCGATGGATTCGGTGTTGTAGAACTGGATGTAGCACAGCTTCGGCACGTGCACGAAGCGCGTGGTCAGGAACAGGCGCACCATCAGCTCGTAGTCGTCGGCCACGTGCAGCGTGCTGTAGCCGCCGGCCGCGGCGTAGGCCTGGCGCGTCCAGGCGCGGATGTGGTTCGGCACGCCGACGATGTGGCGAATCGTCTTCGCGTTGAGATGCAGCGCATCCTGGACGAGATACTGCGCCACGCCTGGCGCGAACGTCTCGTAGCGACAGGCGTGGGTTTCCCAGTGTGCGTGGCCGTAGCCGAACGCGTAGAAATCGCCATAGTGGTGGCAAAGGTCAGAGTTCTCGTAGCGCTCGGACCAGTTCGTGTAGGCGACACCGCATTCCGGATGGCGCTCAAATGCGGTGGCGATCCACGCCAGTGCATCGGGCGTGAGCACGTCGTCGTGATCGAATTCGAGCAGGATGTCGCCGCTCGCCGCCGCGCACAGATGTCCCTTGAGCTGGCCGATGTTGCCGCTCGGCGCCTTGAGGTTGTGCATGGACACGCGGTAATCGCGCGCGATCTCGCCCAGCGCTTCGAGGGTGCCGGCATCGTCGGAATGATCGTCCGCGATCACCCATTCCCAATCGGCATACGTCTGCTCGCGCAGGCTGCGCCAGGCGCGAAGCAGCTTGTCGCGGCCGGTGTTGTATACCGGCGTGAACACGCTGATCTTGCGCGGCACGTCCTTGCGCGTTTCCGGAATCGCCGCGATCAGGAAGCAGCGAAAGATGTCCGAACCATGCAGCTCGTCGGCGCGATTCTTGTGGATCCACTTGCGTCGCACGTAATACGGCGCCGCCAGCAGTTTCGGGAAATTCCCGAGTTCGCCGATGCTGACGATTGCCTGTGGATCGAAATCGAGCAGGATGCGCTCCAGATCCGCGTCGCTCGCGAACACGCGCATCACGAACTCGTCCGTTTCGAACGACTCGGCCTGATGGGAGCGCAGCTGCTCCTTCGGTGGCAGGTCGTCGATGGAACCGACCCCGAATATCGCTACCTTGGGCAATCCCGGGTTGCGCATGTCGCAATCAGCGCAGCGACTTGACCGCCGCCACGACCGCGTCGACGGTGAAGCCGAATTCCTTGAACAGCGCCTCGGCTGGCGCTGAAGCCCCGAACGTGTCGATGCCGACGACATGGCCGTCGAGGCCGACGTACTTGCGCCAGAAATCGGTGACGCCGGCCTCGATGGCGACGCGCTTGCGGCAGGCAGGCGGCAGCACGGCATCGCGGTAGGTCTGCGGCTGGCGGTCGAACAGGTTCGTGCACGGCATCGACACGACGCGCGCGCCAATGCCTTCGGCTTCCAGCGCATCGGCAGCTTGCACCGCGAGGCCGACTTCGGAACCCGTGGCGATCAGGATCACATCCGGCTTGCCGTTCTTCGCCTCGCGCAGCACGTAGCCGCCGAATTCGATCGCGGCGAGTTGTTGCGGCGTGCGCGGCTGGTGGGCGAGATTCTGGCGCGAGAACACGAGGCACGATGGACCTTCGCGCGATTCGATCGCCACCTTCCACGCGACCGCACTTTCCACCGCGTCGCAGGGACGCCAGACCCTGTTCTTCGGAATCAGGCGCAGGCTTGCCAGATGCTCGACGGGCTGGTGGGTCGGACCGTCTTCGCCGAGGCCGATGGAATCGTGCGTGTAGACATGGATCGCGTGTGCAGGGATCAGCGCGGACATGCGCACGGCATTGCGCGCGTAGTCGGAAAACACGAGGAACGTGGCGTCGTAGGGAATGAAGCCGCCGTGCAGCGCCAAACCATTGCTGATCGCGCTCATGCCGAACTCGCGCACGCCGAAGTAGACGTAGTTTGCGTTGGCATCGGACGAATTCACATCCTTCGAACCTTTCCAGATCGTGAGGTTCGATCCGGCCAGATCCGCGGAGCCGCCGATCAGTTCCGGCAGCAGCGGACCGTAAGCGTCGAGCGCCATCTGCGAAGCCTTGCGCGAGGCGACGACCGGGCCGTCGGCCTGCAATTTTGCGATGTACGCATTCGCCTTGGCATCGAAATCCGCGGGCAAGTCACCAGCGATGCGGCGATTGAATTCGGCGGCGAGCTGCGGGTGCGCATTTTTATACTTTGCGAAAAGTACATTCCACGCCGCTTCGCGCTCTGCGCCTTTTTTCTTCGCGTCCCAGCCGGCGCAGATGTCGGCGGGAATTTCAAACGGCGGATATTTCCAGCCGAGCTGCACGCGCGCCGCGGCGACTTCGTCCTTGCCCAACGCCGCGCCGTGGCTGGATTCCTTGCCCTGCTTGTTCGGAGCGCCGAAACCGATGATGGTCTTGCAGCAGACCAGGGTCGGCTTGTCCGGATCGATCGCGGCGGAAACCAGCGCCGCTTTGATTGCCTCGGAATTGTGGCCGTCGACGTCGCGCAGCACTTCCCAACCGTAGGCCTCGAAGCGTTTGGCCGTGTCGTCGGTGAACCAGCCATGCACCTCGCCATCGATGGAAATGCCGTTGTCGTCGTAAATCGCAACGAGTTTTCCGAGCTTGAGCGTGCCGGCAAGCGAGGCGGCTTCGTGCGAGATGCCCTCCATCAGGCAGCCGTCGCCCAGGAACACGTAGGTGTAATGATCGACGATGTCGAGGTCCGGCTTGTTGAAGCGCGCCGCCAGCACCTTTTCCGCCAGCGCCATGCCGACGGCGTTCGCCAACCCCTGTCCGAGCGGGCCGGTGGTGGTTTCGATGCCGGGAAATTCGCTATGTTCAGGATGTCCCGCCGTCTTTGAGTGCAGCTGGCGGAAACGCTTCAATTCATCGAGCGGGAAGTCGTAGCCGCTCAGGTGCAGCAGCGAGTACAGCAGCATCGAGCCGTGCCCGTTCGACAAGACGAAACGATCACGGTTGAACCACTTCGGATTTGCCGGATTGTGCGAGAGAAAATCGTTCCACAATACCTCGGCGATGTCGGCCATGCCCATCGGCATGCCCGGATGGCCGGAATTGGCGGCCTGCACCGCGTCCATGGACAGCGCACGAATGGCGTTGGCGAGTTCTCTGCGGCTCGGCATCGGTCTTCCCGTGAGGATGCGCTGCCGGACGGCCGCGCGAGGGCCCCATTTTCGCCGATTCGTTTCGGAATGTCGCGCAAAAAAATCCCCCGGCGCGAGGCCGGGGGATAGGGTAGCTTCAAATCGCGATCGTTACTGAGCGCAGATGGCGTAGCCAGTGATAGTAATCGTTCCTGAGTTACCCCAGTTCATGGCCGACACTGTCCAAGAGTTATTGGTGGCACCGCTTGGATAGCTTTCGGTTAAGTCAAGGAACTTGGCCGCCGTCGCACCGCCCGCTGACAGTCCGCCTCCGATTGCCTTGTAACCAGCTGCACACGTTATCGTCAATGTGCAAGTACCGTTGTTGTTTGTGCAGTTTGCTGTGCTGGTGCTCGTTATAAATGTCGCGGAACCTGAAATGGAACCAGTAGCACCTTGCGGGCCAGTCGCACCCTGGGTGCCCGCAATGCCCTGCGGGCCCTGCAAACCGGTAGCCCCGATCTGACCCTGCGGGCCTTGCGAACCGGTTGCACCGGTAGCGCCCGCGGCACCCTGCGTTCCGGTAAAGCCCTGCGGGCCTTGCGAGCCCGTAGCCCCGGTCAAACCCTGAATACCTTGCGAACCGGTAGCACCCGTAGCGCCGGTTGCACCCTGCGTTCCGGTAAAGCCCTGCGGACCTTGCGAGCCAGTGGCGCCCGTTGCACCTTGCGTTCCCGTGAAGCCCTGCGGTCCTTGCGAGCCAGTTGCGCCGGTGGCGCCCTGCGTTCCGGTAAAGCCCTGCGGGCCTTGCGAGCCGGTAGCACCGGTGGCACCAGTTGTACCCTGCGTTCCGGTAAAGCCCTGCGGACCTTGCGAGCCGGTAGCACCGGTGGCGCCAGTTGTACCCTGCGTTCCGGTAAAGCCCTGCGGGCCTTGCGAACCGGTGGCACCCGTTGCGCCCTGCGTTCCGGCAATGCCCTGCGCGCCTTGCGAACCGGTAGCACCGGTGGCACCCGTTGCGCCCTGTGTTCCCGTAAAGCCTTGCGGACCCTGCGAACCGGTAACGCCGATCAAACCCTGCGGGCCTTGCGAACCGGTGGCACCCGTTGCGCCGGTTGTACCCTGCGTTCCGGTAAAGCCCTGCGGACCTTGCGTGCCCGTAGCGCCGGTCAAACCCTGAGTACCTTGCGAGCCAGTTGCGCCCGTTGCACCCTGCGTTCCGGTAAAGCCCTGCGGACCTTGCGCACCCGTGGCGCCCGTTGCACCGGTTGTACCCTGCGTTCCGGTAAAGCCCTGCGGGCCTTGCGAACCGGTTACGCCGATCAAACCCTGCGGGCCTTGCGAACCGGTGGCACCCGTTGCACCGGTTGCACCCTGCGTTCCCGTAAAGCCTTGCGGACCCTGCGAACCGGTAGCACCGGTGGCACCCGTTGCACCGGTTGTACCCTGCGTTCCGGTAAAGCCTTGCGGGCCTTGCGAACCGGTAACGCCGATCAAACCCTGCGGGCCTTGCGAACCGGTGGCACCCGTTGCACCGTTTGCACCCTGCGTTCCGGTAAAGCCTTGCGGGCCTTGCGAACCGGTAGCGCCCGTTGCACCTTGCGCGCCATCCGCACCATTCGTGCCATTCGTGCCATTCGTGCCTTGCGGACCCTGTGCGCCAGTCGCACCCTGCGCACCCGCCGCCGCCAGCGGCGACCAGTCCGTCGGATCCGCCGTCGGATCGCCACTGTTGTTGCCGGTCGTGTTGATGTAACTCGAGCCGTTGTACGTCACGATGCTGCCGATGCCGTACGCACCCGTGCCGCTCCACACGCCGGAATACTGCGCACCCACCGCACCCTGCGAACCTTGCGCACCGATGTCGCCCTGCGGTCCCATCGGACCGATCGAGCCCGGAGCACCCGGAGCGCCGTCGGTACCGTTCGTGCCAGCCGTACCTTGCGGGCCGGTTGCACCCATCAGTCCCTGCGGACCCATGCCGCCTTGCGGACCTTGCACACCTTGTGGCCCCTGGCTGCCCGTGCCGGCGGTACCTTGCGAACCTTGCGGACCCTGCGCACCCTGACCACCTTGCGGTCCCTGCGCGCCCTGGCTGCCTGTTCCGGTTGCGCCCTGCGGGCCTTGTGCGCCTGGCGCACCTTGCGGCCCCTGCGGACCCACACCACCACCCGGAGTATTGAAGGCAAACTGCGCCACCGGCACGGTATTGACCGGCTGGCGCGGAGACAGCACCTGCGCACCGCCCCCGCTGCCGACAGCAACTTCAACCCAATATTGTTGCGACCCATCGAAGAGCAGTCCGAAATTCAGGTCGACTGAAAACATGCCGTCGGCAACGAGTACATTGTTCACGACCAGCGGGTTGGAATATCCGTTCGGAACCACCACCGGCGATCCACCCGAGGACACGTTGTACAAGGTGAATGTAAAGGTCTGATTGTTGTTGTTGACCAGGCCGCTGCCCGAGGTCAACTGTCCCTGATAGCTGAAGGCGTAACCTTGCGGATCGGCTACAGCTTGGTTACCGATCGTGGATGCGCCGAGCGCCAGCGCGATCAACGCGCA
Source organism: Lysobacterales bacterium PRO7 (assembly GCA_021404785.1). Lineage (GTDB taxonomy): Bacteria > Pseudomonadota > Gammaproteobacteria > Xanthomonadales > Rhodanobacteraceae > Rudaea. The sequence goes on along the minus strand of QWHH01000013.1, from coordinate 71,454 downwards.
CAATTGCTTGCGGTTCATTGTTTGCAGTCCTCGAAGCCGTCGAAAAAGATTTGATCCCGGTTCGCGATCGGTGCCGCAGACCAGAAACCGCTGAATAGCGTGTAAGTCGTACCCATCGTTATGCCCGGGGTGACAGTGGCCTGCGCGGTCGTGCCGGATAGCCGGTAGCAGGGATTGCGCGATCGCACGACGCCGCCGGACGCAATGACGTGCCAATTGATATCGTAGGAACCCCCTGCCTGCGCACTGATGCCCGAGGCGGGAAGCACGGCAGCGCCCGCCACAACGGCCAAAAAACTGCCAACGCGCCACAACCGTGCCACGCGCAATGGCACGCTCAATTGCCTGATCTGCATTGCTTTTCCCTTATTGAATCCCCGGCCCAGCAGCGAATTCGTAGCTAGTCTAATGATGGCCCCAAGCCGAGACTTGTAATCTATTACTGTAAAAAATTACAGTCATTTGTTACTAAGCAAAATCAATGCCAATTACGGGCAAGCCGGGGCCAGTGGGATGACTTGGTCGGATTGGGAGGGTCAAATAACGACTCGACGAGAGCAGACACTCATGCGTCAAATGGTGCACGGCGCGCTGACAGTCGCTTCCGGCGGACTATTCGAGCAAGCCCAGTGACATGGCCGTGGCCACGGCTTGGGTTTTGTTCGCAACCCGGAGCTTGAGTAGCAGGTTTGTGACGTGATACGTCACCGCTCGCACGGTAATACCGAGTTCCGTTGCGGTTTCCGAGGACGTTTTTCCGGCCGCCGTCAATCGCAACACATCGCGTTCGCGCTCGGAAATTTCGACCTGCCTGTGTGCCGGATCGGGCGGTCTGGCTGTACGATCCGCGTCTTCGACCGGCGTGTTTAGCCATGCGTTCAGCGTAACCCGGGCTTCTGCCAGCAGACTGTCGCATTGTTGCGTCAGCGTGCTTGCGGCATCGCGCAACTTATCTTCCGGCAGCAACGATGCCGCCGCGATCAAGTGAATCAGACGGTGCGCCCCGAAACTGCGCGCCACACCATCGAGAGCCTTGATGCGTTCGCGCCACGAACCGATGTCGTCGCCAGTGACGCTCTTGAGCTGGTCGATGCAATGCCAAGCGTCTGCCAGAGCCTGCTCTGCGAAACGCCGCAGCAGCGCCGCGCCAAGGTTCGCGCGCATCTGCTCAAGCAAGCCGACGTCGATCGGTGCACCTTCGCAGGGCTCGATTTCCCATCCGCGAGCTTCGCCAATTGCCGTTGCCAGGGTCGCCAGCAAATTGGCACCGGTAATGGGTTTTTCCAGAATGTGCCGCATCCGGAGCGACTTGGCACGCTCGAGCAGTTCCGGCGTGACGCCACTGGTCATACCCAGGACCAGCGGCAACGCCATGCCCTGCCAATCGCGCAAAAGCTGCAGAGCGGGAATGTCCGGCAGGTTCAAGTCGAGCAAAAGCAGATCGTATTGCGCGGCCGCCATCGCCGCCTTGGCGCCTTTGCCGGAAAGCGATACGTCCACTCGATGACCGGCATGTTCCAGGATCGCGCGCACCAGCATCGTGGTACTGGGCTGATCGTCGACGACCAATATCCGCAGTTTGGCCTCAGTGTTTGCAAATGCATGTTGCATTGCCGCTCAGTTTAGGAATCCCGCGCGTAATTGTCGAATCCGGAACGAACCAGCGCCGCGGATTTTGGTTCGTGCCGGCAATCGGATGCACGGGATCTGCAGGCTGCTGGTCGGCACATCACCGATAGGACGGATACAGCTCGGGCAATGGCGATGCCGGCTCGCCACGTCCCATGCGCACGCCAACCGCCGGCCCATGCGCGAAAATCCGTGCAAGGTCGGCGAACGACAGTGAGTCGGATTTGCCCGCGCCATAGGCCGCACGTTCGAGATCGGCGATTGCAACCGCTTGGCCGGAATCGGATACGGCCTGCCGCAGTTCTCCGAGATTGCGCAATTCCGGACGCGTCAGTCGCGCCCACGCCAGCAAAGTTCGGGCCGTGGCGTTCGCGTCCTCGCGTTTGCAAGCATCGGCAAAGGCACGCCGGACACGCGGCGAATCCTGCGGCTCGCGCGATGATGGTGTCGCAGGTGGCTGTTTGCGCCGCTGTGCGACAAGCCAGACGATCCAGGCGATCAGCGTCGCCATCCACAACGCCAGCGCAACGAATGCCAGCGAACGCCACAGGCGAAGCTCGGCCGTATCCGCAACGATCGGCGCCGGCGCGATATTCGTCACGGCCGCCGCCGGAGATTGTGCGGTCGGCGCGGGTTGAGTTTGGGATGGCGCAGTTGGTGTTGCATTGGCCACGGCAGGCAACACGTTCAGCGTGATTGCGGGCAATTGCGCGGTCTGCGCATTGTCGTGCGCGGTGTCCCACCACGCGATCGTGATCGGCGGCAGGGTCAAAGGGCCGACCCGGTTCGGCACGATCGCGAACTTGCGCTCGCGCACACCGTACAGCCACTGGCCGTCGTCCTTGTCCTGGGTGACGGGTTTGTCGGGATAAATGTCGGCGCCGTCGATCTTCGGCAATTCCAGTTTCGGCAACTGCTCGAAACCCAGGCCCTGCGCTTCCAGCCGCAAGGTTAGCGTCAGCGGTTCGCCGACCTGCGCATGCGTCGTGGCGTCGATGCCGGTGGCGGTCAGCGACATCGAACGCGCCGGCAGCCAGGTGTCAGTTCCCGAGGCAGCCGGACGCGGCCGCACGTTGAGCGCGATCGCCGGCGATTGCGCGCCGATCGCACGGCCCTGGTTGAAGAAGAACCCGCCGCCGTTTGCGTCCATCGCATGACCGCGGAACACGATAGGCGGCACACTCATCGCGCCATTGTTCTCCGGCGTCAGCGCGTAGTGGCGCTCGACCACGTTGTAGCTGCGACTGCCGACCTGCGCGCGGTAATGGCTGTCCTGGCCGAGTTTGCGCACCACGGCGCCCTTGACCTGCGGATCATCCAGATTGCCATCGACGAGGTTCACGGCGAAATACAGCTTTACCGTCAGCAGCACCTGCTGCTGCACGTACGGCGACAACGGATCGGCTTGCGTCTCGACGAACACATCACCACCGGGTTGGGTGGCAGCAGCCGAAGGCGCCGCTACCACCAGGGTCAACGGTTGCGTGCGCTGCCCGTCGACAGTCAACGCCGGAATCGTGAATGTGCCCGCACGCTTCGGCGACAGGCCCACCGCCCACAACATGCTGGAACTGCTCTTGCCGTTGACGATGTTCATGGACGACGAGCTTTGCGTGCCGGTCATGCCGAAGTCCGCGGACAGCGCGCTGAAATCCGGCGCCTGCGCCTGCATGTCGCCGTCGACCTGGACGTTGAGCGTGACCGTCTCGCCAAGCTGCATCTGGTTGCGATCCAGCCAGGCGCGCACGCTCGCCGCTTGCGCGGCCGCACAAATCCACAATGTTGCAAACGCGCACAATGTCGCAAATCGACGGAACCGTGAATTCATTCGCCTTCGTCCTGCGGCACGCGGCCGCCGTTCTTGCGTATTTCGTATTCGAGCCGGAACTTGCGCCGCAGCAAGCCGCCGGGATCGTCCGGCACGCGCTGCAGCCATTGCTCGACGGCTTGATCTTTCTCGTTCTGTACCCTGTCGCCTTCGCGCGCACCGAGCTGCACCGGCTTGGGTTCGTCCTTCTTGTCGTCGGGCTTGGCACCGCCCTGCTGCAATTGCCGATTCATTTCCTTGCCGAAATCCTTGTCTGCCTCGCGCTCGGCCTGTTGTGCCTTTGCCTGCTCCTGTGCGGATGGCTGCGGCGCATTGTCCTGGCCCGACTGTTTGTCCTGCCCATTCTTGCCCGCATCTTTTTGCCCGCCGGAATTCGCATCCGACTTCTGCTCGCCGGATTTGTCTTGACCGTCCTGTTGGCCCGGATTTTTCTGGTCCTGCTGGCCGCCCGATTGCTGTTGTTGGTCACCGTTTTGTTGGGACGAAGAATCCTGCTTGCCGTTCTGTCCGTTCTTGCCGTTCTGCTGCTGTTTTTGCTGCTGCTTTTGCTGCTTCAGCCAATCCTCGACGGCCTTCCTGTTGGCCTGCGCGTCTGCAAGTTCCGGATCCTGGCGCAGCGCTTCGTCGTAGGCGGCGATGGCCTTTTCGTACTGCTGCTGCTTGGCCAGCGCGTTGCCCGAGTTGTACAACGCCTGCGCATCGTCGGCCCTGGCAAAATCGGATTCGGCCGCGGCGAAATCTCCGGCGCGGTACGCGGCCGCGCCGCGCAAGGCGGGATCGCGCGCCAGCGCCTGCGCCTTGTCGGCGTGGCCGGCGTCGAGCTGCGCGCGCGCCTGCTGGTCGGGACGTTGCCACAGGTCGCTCCACGAAAACGCGTCTGCGCGATCGCTGTGCGCGAGCAGCACCAGTGGCAACAGCATCAACCAGCCGCGCCGGAATCCGAATGCAACGAGCGGCAGCAACAGCAGGACCAGCCACGGGCCGCGGTCGAGGAAGCGCGCCGTGGTCGCGTCCACGACGCGGACATTCGCCGCCGACTGCAACGGTGCCGCGGAAAGCAATTCGTCGATGTCGTCGCTGCCGGCACTGACGCCGGCGTAGCGGCCGCCACCGGCCGACGCGACCGCTTGCAATGCCGATGCATCGAGCTTCGGCAATACGATATTGCCCGAGCTGTCCTTGAGGAATCCGCCCTGCGCGAGCGCGACCGGCGCTCCCTGATCGGTGCCGACGCCGAGCACGGATACGCGAATACCGGCCGCGCGCGCACGCTGCGCCGCCATGACGGCATCGTCGCCAGCGCCATCCGCCAGAACCACGATCTCGCCGCCATTGAGCCCTGCCTGCCGGATCAAATTCACGCCGAGATCGATCGCGCGGCCGGTGTCGTTGCCGTGCGCCGGCATCACAGACGGATCGAGCGCATCGACCAGGTTCGTGACCGTATGCACGTCGTCGGTCAGCGGCGCAACGACGAAGGCGTCGCCGGCGTAGGCAATCAGCGCGGTCTGCATGCCGCCGCTGCGCGCAAGCATGTCGTCGAGCTTGAAGCGCGCGCGTTCGTAACGGCTGGGCTTGAGATCCTGGGCGGACATGCTCGGCGACAACTCCAGGGCGAACACGCGTGCAGCGCGATTCTCGAACAAGGGTTGTGGCAGGCGTTCCCACGCCGGCCCCGCCAGTGCCACGCAGGCGACGATCCAAGCGATCGCGGCAAGCCAGCGTGGCGCGCGCGAACTTCGCGCTGCGTCCTGCGCATCGAGCAGATGCGGCAACAGATGCGCATCGACCACGCCGCGCCAGGCGCCGGCGTCCGCGCCAATGCGCGACACGACCCGCCACAACAACGGCAACGCAGCCAAGGCAAGCAGCCACCACGGCCGCAGGAAATGAAAGTCGTGCAGGAAAACGCTCATTGCGCAAACCTCGCGCGCACGCTGCGCGGCAACGGCAAGGCGCGCCCGGCCAGGACTAGCACGAGCAGGACGGCAAGCGACAACGGCCACCAGAACCATTCATCGACCGGACGAAACTGCTGACCTTTGTCCGCCGCGGGTTCAAGTTTGTCGATCTCGCGATAGATTTGCGCAAGTTCCGCGGTGTCGTGCGCGCGATAAAACTTGCCACCGGTTTTTTCCGCCATCTGCGTAAGCAGGCGCGTGTCGATGTCCTGCGATGGATTGACCACGCTCGGTCCGAAAAAACCGCCGACGGTCATTGCGTCCGCGCCGATGCCGATGGTGTAGATCTTCACGTGTTCGGCCACGGCAAGCTCGATGGATTTGTAAGGATCGAGCACCCCGGCATCGTTGACGCCATCGGTGAGCAGGATCAACACGCGCTGGTCACGCGGGCGCTGCTGCAGGCGCTTGATCGCAAGCCCGACCGCGTCGCCGATGGCGGTTTGCCGACCCGGCAAGCCGACCGAGGATTCGTCCAATTGCTTGAGTACGGTGTCGCGGTCGAAGGTCAGCGGCGTGAGCAGGTAGGCCTGGCTGCCGAACACGATCAGGCCGATGCGATCGCCGACGCGGCGCCGGATGAAATCGCCGGCGATCGCCTTGACCGCGGCGTAGCGGCTCACCGCGCGCCCGCCGATCTGCATGTCTGGCGTGCTCATGCTGCCCGAGGCATCGACCGCAAGCAGCAGGTCGCGACCGGTGCGCGCGACATCCTGCGGCGGACCGAGCCATTGCGGACGCGCCGCTGCACAAACCAGCAATGCCCAAACCGCCAATGCCAGCAAGCGCCGCCACGATGCGACCGGTGCGGCGCCGGCTGCCGCGTCCATGCCGTCGAGCGCATACGGCAGGCGCAAGGCCGCACCCGCATTGTCGCGCGCCGGCGACAACAGGCGCGCAGCGAGCCACGGCAGTGGCAGCAACACGAACAACCAGGGCCAGGCGAATTCAAGCATGCGCGGCTCCGGCAGCGAGCGCATTGCGCGTGAAGCACCGTACCAGCGCGACGAGGCCATCGGTGTCGTAGTCGGCGCGCGCGCGAAACGGCGCGTCGATCAGCACCCGGCCGATGCCGTGGCGGAAATCCTCGCCGCCGCCACGCGTGTCCAGATATTCGAGCCAGCGCTCGCCGGTGAAGGCCGCGGCATGCGCATCGCGCAAGGCAAGCCGGCGCAGGAAGTGCGAGAGCGCGGCAGCGAGTCCTGCCGGATCATGCCGGTTCGCCTCGATGCAGGCATCGAGTTCGCGCAATACGGCGCGTTCGTGCCTGCGACGCTTGCGCATTTTTCGCAATTTATACAATGCGATAATAATCAATAAAACCGCAATCGCGGCCAGGATCCACCAACCCGGCGCAGGCGGCCACCAGCCCGGCGGCGGCGGCAAATGAATATCGCGCAGGACCGGGCCGGCGGGTGCGTTCATGCGATCCGCGCCTGCATGATGCGACCGCGCACATCCGTGCCAAGCACGCGCGCGACGGCAATGTCAGGCTCTTCGTGCGTTTGCAGGAGGACGGTTCGCAAGGCGCGTTTGGCGAACAAGTCGAGCAAATGCGCGCGTTGTTGCCGGAACCAGCCCTGCCAATCGTTGCGCGTGCGCGCCGCGGCAAAGTCCAGCAGCACGCGACCGGATTCGCCGCGCATTGCGTATCGCCCCGGTGCGGGCGCTTCGATTTCCAACGCGTCTTCCAGCACGATCGCGGCGACGTCGCAGTGGTCGGCCAGCAGCGAGAGCGGGCCTTGCGCGTCGTCATCCGTGGAAAATCCGTCGCTGAGCACGATCACGCGGCTGCCGGGACGCGCCAGGCTGCGCGCGCGCAGCAGTGCTTGAGAAAAGGGCGTGTGAACATCGCGTTGCGCGGCGGCATCCCACTCGGCCAGCGCGCGCAGCACGCGTAGGGCACCGCGCGCGCCGCCAGCCGGTTTCACCTCTGCAGCGATGCCGCCGCCGAATCCGAGCGCTCCGACCCGATCGCCGTTGCGCGCCACGGTCCACGCGATCAATGCTGCCGCGCGCGCAGCCTGCACCGATTTGAAACGCACGCGAGTTCCGAAACGCAGGCTTGGATTCGCGTCGACGATCAGCAGGGTGCTCTGCTCGCGCTCTTCCTCAAACAACTTGGTGTGCGGCTTGCCGCTGCGCGCGGTCACGCGCCAATCCATCTGGCGGATGTCGTCGCCGGGCTGGTAGATGCGCGACTCGGCATAGTCCACACCGCGACCGCGGAAGCGCGAAGCGTTGGTCGCCGCGTGGATGCCGGAAACGCGCGTCGCCGGCCGTGCCAGGTGCCGTGCGCGCAAGCGCAGCGCGATCAATTCCGACAAATCGACCGCAATACCGCTGGTGGATAGAGCGCTCACGGCAACGGGACGCGCGCGATCAGCGCATCGATCACCTTGTCGCTGGTCACGCCTTCGGCCTCGGCCTCGTAGGACAGCAGGATGCGGTGGCGCAACACGTCGTGGGCGATCGCGTGCACGTCTTCAGGCGCCACGAAATCGCGGCCGTTGAGCCAGGCATGCGCGCGCGCGCAACGATCCAGCGCGATCGTTCCGCGCGGACTGGCACCGTAGGCAATCCAACGATTCAGATCGTCACCGTAGGATTTCGAATTGCGCGTGGCCAGCGTCAGTTGCACCAGATACTCCTCCAGCGCGGGCGCCAGGTGCAGGCCGAGCACGGCATCGCGCGCAGCGAAGATCTGCTGCTGGTTGACCAAACGCTGCGGTGACGCAGCGGCGTGCAATTGCTCGCCTGCGCGCGTCCGCGCGAGTTTGAGGATCGCGGCTTCCGCGGACGCATCGGGGTAATCCACGCGCACATGCATGAGGAACCGATCAAGTTGGGCCTCGGGCAGTGGATAGGTTCCTTCCTGCTCGATCGGATTCTGCGTCGCCATTACCAGGAACAGCCGCGGCAGCGGATAGGTCGTGCGCCCGACCGTGACCTGGCGCTCGCCCATCGCTTCGAGCAATGCCGACTGAACTTTTGCGGGAGCGCGGTTGACCTCGTCGGCAAGCAGCAGATTGTGGAAAACGGGACCGCACTGGAATTCGAAACTGCCAGCCTGCGGGCGATAGATTTCGGTGCCGGTGAGATCCGCCGGCAACAGGTCCGGCGTGAACTGGATGCGGTGGAAATCGCCCTCGATGCGCGCGGCCAGCTCCTTGATCGCGGTTGTCTTGGCCAGGCCCGGCGCGCCTTCGACCAGGAGGTGGCCATCCGCGAGCAGCGCGATCAACAAGCGGTCGACCAGCGCCGATTGGCCGATGATGCAGCGGGATAGCTCGCTGCGCAGCGCGGAAAATGCGGCGGTCAAGGGGCCGCGAATAGGGGCTTCTGTCATGTCCATCGGCGTCGTGATTTCGGTAGCGAATGATCGCACGGACGCAAGCATCCGGCGCTGCTCAGACAACGCCGAAGTGCGAAGGTTTCCCGGTGTTTCGCGTCAACGCGTCAACGCGGCGATGGCATCATCGACGGTAAGCGGTTTGCCAATCAGCCAGCCTTGCGCGTACTGGCAACCCAATTGCTTGAGCTGGGCAAGGTGTTCGGGCGTTTCCACGCCTTCGGCGACGACATCGCAACCCAACGCTCCGGCCATACCGATGACGGCGCGCACGATCGCAAGACAGCGCGAATCCTCGAGTTGGCGGATGAATCCCTGGTCGATCTTGATCGTGTCGAAGGCGAGCTTGTGCAAGTGCCCGAGGTTGGAATATCCGGTGCCGAAATCGTCCAGCGCCACCTGCATGCCAGCCTTGTGCGCGCGCTCGATCAAGGTCGCGATCTGTCCGTAATCGAGCACCAGGCTCTCGGTAATTTCAATCTTCAGTTGCGCGGGTGCGACTTCGTACCTGCGCAATTGCGCCAGCACGCGTTCAACGTAATCGGCGTCGCCAACCTGACGGCCCGACACGTTGAACGCGACGAAGGGTTTGGCGTGCGATGCCTCGTTGGCGATACGGCGCAGAGCGGTACAGACCTCGCGCAGGACGTATTCACCCACCGGCACGATCAGCGAAGTTTCCTCGGCCAGTGCGATGAAATCAGCGGGCGATACGACTCCGCGCTCCGGATGCGTCCAGCGCGTCAGCGCCTCGAAACCGGCCAGGCTGCCGCTGGCGATGTGCTGGATCGGCTGCAGGCGGATTTCCAGCTCGCGCCTCTCCATTGCATTGCGCAACTGGCTTTCCAGCCTGATCTTGTCCAACGCGTGCGCGGATTCCAGATGCGCGGATGCTCGCGCCGGCTCCGGCTCGTTGCCGGTGAATGTGGCCAACGCCGTGCGGTAACGCGCGAGCTGGCTGAGCAGGAGCGCGCGCACAACCGGGTCGGCCGCCTGCAAGCGCTCGGCGAACTGGGCGCGGTCGATCGGGGTGAGCGTGCATGCCGTCAGCGCGGTCGCGGTCGCGCTGCGCCGCGAGTCGTCGAGTACCGCCATTTCGCCAACCAGGGCACCCGCAGAAAGTTCGCCCAATAGCATCGGCGCGCCATCGCGTTCGGCGGTGATGCGCAAGTTCCCGGATTCGATCAGGAACGCCGTGCTCGGCGCGTCGCCCTCACGAAACAGGACTTCTCCCGGTTTGAGTTCGATCCGGTAAGCAGTAGCCATGCGCACCATTCCCCCTGCCGTCATGCTAGCAGGAAAGCGGGCAAAAAAAGGGCCGCCCCGGGGCGGCCCTCGTATTCACCAGCAATGATTTGGATTACGGCCCCGGCGGGCTGAAGCCACTGTTGTTGCAGGTGCCGTTGATGACCAGCTTGGCCTGCAGGTTGCTCGGTCCAGTGAACAGGCAGCTGCCTGCTGCAGGCGGGATTACTCCGGTCAACGTAAGCGTGAACGGCACGCTGCCATTGGGGCCTGTGGTACCGGACGCCGGACTGACGGCAACGCTACCCGATGCAACCGTACATGCCGCGGAAACCGGCTGCCCGGAAACACCTGTACCGCTGCTGCTCAAGATCGTTGCAGTCACTGTACCGGAGTAGTTTCCGGTCGTCGCGTCGCCCTTGATGCTGCACGGCGAAACTTGCATCGCACTGATATTGACGACGAAGTTCAGGACCACGCTGGGCGCAGTTGAAGTTCCGCTCGAAGCCTGCGGGCCAGCCGTGAACGTCAGCGTCGGGCCACCTGTGCCGGATGTCGCCGGCAACCCGGCAGTCGTCACCGAGACCGTCACGCAACCGTTGCTGCCGGTAACCTGGTTCACGTTTCCACTAGTCGCGACCCCATTCACGCTGCCACTGCCACCGGCAGGCAAGGTGAACAGGAAGCTCAGCGTGAAATTCGGGATCGGCTGGTTGTTGGCATCCGAATAGCAAACTGTCACGGGAACCGTGGCATCGCCCAACAGCGGATCAGGACTCGCCGTCAGCGAACCCGGGCCGGAACCCGGATATACGAGCGTTGCGATATCCGCAACCGTATAGGCACCGCCAGTTACCGAATCCGTGCTGGTGCCCTGCGCCCAGATGGCAATCGCCTTCCCAATCGCTGTCGATGGGTAGTGCAACGTCGTGCTGGTACTTCCTCCCGTGCCCACGAATGCCGGCGAATCAATGCTACCGTACGCGGCACGACCGAGGACGTAAGGCAATACCGGACCGCTATTTACGATGGCCCCCGTAACGGTGTCGTTACGATTGAATGGCGCAGTAACATTCAGACTGGTTGCGTTCGTAACGCTCTGTACGCTACGCGCCATTTCCAGATCATCGTTGTTGTTCGGGCTGGGGACCTGCTTGCCGAAAACGAGCAGCGTGTCGCCAGGACCAGACCCGCCGCCCGCCGAGGTGAATTGCCCGCCGGTCGCGGTGAACAAGTTGCCGCCTTCCTGCGGGTCCCCGGTACTGCCGGAATTGAGGAACCAGCTTTGCGGGCCGGAACTGGCTTTCGCGGTCTGCGGGCTGTCCACGCCGCCAAACGCGATAACCGTATTGGGCAGCGCCGGGTTCTGCATGCGATCCACGCCAGACACGGTCACGGGCAGGCTGTAGGTTGCCCCACCGTCGGTCGTTGTCGCGCTGCTCGAGGTGCCCGATGCCGCTACTTGACTGGCGTTTGGCGCGGTGATGGTGAGTCGGTACAGCTTGCCATCGGAAATCATGACCGTGGTGGTGGAACTCACCGGATCCTGTATTCCATTGTCGACATTTCCATCGCCACGGTCGACGGTTGCCTTGATCTGAACCGGCCCCTGCATGTTTCCGGCATTCACGGTAACTGTCGCAATGCCGTTATGAGTCACGGTGTCGACGGTCTTGGACTTGTTGATCGACTGTCCTGCGGCATTGATGCCGGACAACGTCACATCGGTTCCCGATGGACCCGAAACGGTGAACTCGACGTTGTCGAATCCGCTGGGATCCGGCACAAGTGCATTGTTGCCGTCGGTAACCGTTGCGCGTACCAGCGCACTCTGCGGACCACCCGAACTGGAAACGTACGCGCCGCCATCGCTGGAAGCCGAGACCGAGGCCGGCAGATTCGATGAAGCGCCGGCAATCGTGATCGGCAACTGCGACGTGATGGTCTGCCCGGTGTCCGGATCGATCGCCACGACGCTGAGTATGGCCGTTCCCGGGGTGTCGTTGGCGTGGACGAAAATCACGCCGTTGCCGCCGGTCACATTGACTGGGCCGCTGCCGAGCAGGGTGAGGAATTCATTGCCCTCGTTGGTTGGTGGCGTTTTGGTCTGGCCAGTCCAAGCAGTCGCAGGGTCATCCAGCGTCGAAAAGCTGGCGATCGAAACCGGATCGATGGACACGTTCACCTTGGTGGTACCGGCAACCAATTGGCCATTGGAGTGGCGCCAGGTAACGGTGACTTCGGAGATCCACGGCGACCCGATGTAGTTGCTCGGGAACGGAAACGTTTGTGCCGATCCGGCGTAAGGATTCATCGGCAACGAAACCGCGGTCGGACTCAACTGCAAACGCGGATCCTGCGTACTGCCCGGATTGACCGCCACGTTAATCGAGGCCGAACTGCTCGAGGCGGTGACTGTAATCTTTGCGGTACCGGTCTGGTTGGAGCTGTTGAACAGGAACGTCGTCATGCCACCGGTAACGGTGTTGGTTGCCGTCGCGCCGGAAGCAGATGATCCACTCAGACTGCCGATTGTTGCCGGCGACAAGCTTGCTGTCACCGTTGTCCCATCCGGTGCATTCGCGCCACCCGGATTCTTCACGCTCACCGTCAACGTAGTGAACGAATTGGTCGTGATCGACGCAGGCGATGCGGTGATGGAAATATTGAAGGCAGAACTTCCGCCGAATGCGGAATTGCTTCCGGAACCGCCGCCGCCGCAACTCGCCAAGGCGAAGCTCGCGAGCATCAATACGAACAGGTTGCGCAGGGCTTTCATGTCGAATCTCCGGGCTCGCGATTTCATCGGTTTGTCTCTCCGGCAACTTTTTAGGCTGCCAATCTTGTCGTGTGCGTCGGTCATTTCAGGCTTTCATTGAGGATGCGCGGGGTGACGAAAATCAACAATTCCGCCTTGCTGTTCTTTTTCTTGGTGTCGCGGAACAGGGCGCCAAGTCCTGGGATATCGCCGAGGAATGGCACTTTGGCAATGTCCGTGGACTTGTCGAATTCATAGACGCCGCCCAGCACCACGGTCTGACCGTTATCGACCAGAACCGACGTGGTGATCTCTCGTTTGTCCAGCTGTGGCACAAAGCCACCACCCGGATTCGGCACGAGCTGGTTGATGGCATCCTTCTTCACGTCGAGCGTAAGATACACGCGGTTGTCGGCTGTAATCGTCGGCGTGACTTTCAGCTCCAGCACCGCTTCCTTGAATTGCACAGTTGCGGTAGACGCACCGCCACCGGCAGTGCCACCGGTAAAGGTGACATAGCCGATTTCAGAGCCTTGTTTGATGTCTGCTTCCTGCTGGTTGGCGGTAATTACACGTGGGCTGGAAATCAGTTCGCTGCGACCTTCGGTTTGCGCGGCGGATAGTTCCAGATCAAGCAGGTAGTCCGCTCCCAAAATCGCCAATCCGAAGCTTCCGGTCGAGTTTGACGCCGGAAGATTGACATTCAGTCGATTGCCGATGTTCGGCACCTGAATTCCGGCACCAACTGTACCGGGCGACGAAATCGGCAGTCCTCCAAGACCCGCCACGCGGTTGGCAAGAGCAATGTTCGACATCTGGTCGGCGGCAGCCAGCGAACCGGACGTTGAAACAATCGTATTGCCGGTCTGGTAGCCCCCGCTAATACCGAATTTGGCACCAAGTTCGCGCGCGAAGTTGTCAGTCGCAACGACGACGCGCGATTCGATCAACACCTGTTGCACGGGTTTGTCGAGCTTGGAAACCAGGTTTCGAACTTCTTCCACGCGCTCGGGCGTGTCGACCACGAGCAACGTGTTGGTGCGGTCATCCGCGGTGACACGTCCGCGCGGCGAGAGGAATCCACCACCGCCTTGCGCACTGCCACCACTGCCGCCAGCACCCTGTCGTGACGACAAAAGGGCTGCGATATCTTTCGCCTTGCCATAGCTGATCGGAATATAGACCGTGACGGTTTGCTTGACGTCCTGCAGTTTCTGATGTGCTTCTGCGATGGCCTGTTCGCGCGCAGCGATCTCATGTTGCGGCGCAATCCAGATCACGTTGCCGTTCTGGCGCTTGTCCAGGCCTTTGGTCTGCAGCACCAGATCAAGTGCCTGATCCCATGGCACGTTGATAAGGCGCAAGGTGACATTGCCGCCAACCGAATCGGACACCACGATGTTGAGATCGGATACGTCGGCAATCAACTGCAGTACCGAACGCGTGGGAATGTCCTGGAAGTTGAAGGTCACGCGGTTGCCGGAATACACGGGTGGCGCGTTCGGATCGACCTTCGCCTCTTCCTTCTTCGGGGAGACTTCGATGATGTATTCGTTGCCAGACTGATAGGCAAGCTGGTCGAACGAACCGCCAGCGGTAATTTCCATTTCCACGCCGCCACCCTTGCGGTGCGTTTCGATGGACTTCACCGGCGTGGCAAAATCGAGCACGTCAAGTTTCTGCGCGAACTGCGCCGGCAGCTTGACGTTGTACATGTTCACATCGATCTTGTCGCCCAAGCGCTGCAGGTCGACGCCTGCGCCTTGGCCGCTGAAGGTCACGATGACGCGACCCTCGCCGTGCTGACCGCGACGGAAATCGACATTCGTGATCTCCATTCCAGTTGCCACGGACGATTTGGTCTGGTCGGTGGCGGCGACTGCGGCCGCGGTCGCCGAAGCGGCTCCGCCCGACATCGTGTTGTTGATGGTCAGGATGTAGTTGTTGCCTTCCTTGCGGGTTTCGTAACCGGCGTTGTGGAACAGGTCGACGACGACACGCGTGCGCCCCGCGGCCTCAACCGCCGTAACCGATTGCGTTGCGCCGGTGTTGATATCGATGCGGCGCTTGGTCATCGCATCGTGCGTATCCGGAATGTCAACGGCAATGCGCGCGGGATTTTGCGTCGTGAAGATTTGCGGCTCGGCCACTGGTGCGGCAAATTGCAGGGTGATCTGCACCTTATCGCCGGAAAGCGGCGCATAGGTGATGTCCTGCAAGGTGTTCTGGGCCAGAACGTTCGTCGTCAGAACGCTCCCGAGCAGCATGAGCATCCATGCCAAACCGCGGCGACTGCGCGCGGAAGTTTCGGGTCTGGACGTACGTCCCTGGAAGTCAGCAACTGTCATAGTCATCTCTAGTTACCCCCAATGGGTCGTCTATTTCTCGCCCAGCGCGATGGACGCCTGGCGCTTCATCCAACCGCCGCTCCCGTTCGGGATCAGCTCCACGAGATCGATATGGTCCTCGGCAACAGCAGAAATCTTGCCGTTGTTCTGGCCCATGTAATTGTTGATGTGCACACGATGGATCACGCCGTCCGGATCCTTGATCAAACCTTCCATGTTCGCGCCGGTACCGATGGTACCCACCATTTTCAGGCTATCCAGCGGATAGTTTTCCAGCTGTTCCCGGGGGTGCTTGTCCGGCATCGGCCCGTTCGCGCCAGCCTGGGCCTCGCGTTGTTCTTCAAGGCTCGGCCCGAACGGATCGCGCTTGTCCTGATCCTGGTAGACAAACGTCTCGAACGTCTTGAGCACCGGCAACGGTGGAACCGGCGGTCCCTTTTTGGCTTTTTCCTGCGCGACCCATTCCTGCAGGTCGCTCATGCCACCAGTACAACCGGCAAG
The DNA here is from genome assembly GCA_021404785.1 of Lysobacterales bacterium PRO7. Classification (GTDB taxonomy): domain Bacteria; phylum Pseudomonadota; class Gammaproteobacteria; order Xanthomonadales; family Rhodanobacteraceae; genus Rudaea. Next base: position 55,832 of record QWHH01000013.1, on the reverse strand, counting down.
CAGGGCGAGGGTCGCGCCAAGCATGAACAGGCGAGCCAGTTTGGGGATGTGAACGCTGCGCATGTTCACTTTCCTCCCTTGTTGGCAGGTTTCTTCGGCCCGCTGCCGCCTTCGTCTTCCTCGACGTAGCGATAGGTCTTGACCGTTCCTTCCAGCGACAATTGGCCGCCAGCAACCGGCCGCAACGAAACGTTGTGCATGGTCAGGATCACCACGCGCGGCAAGGCAGCCACGCCACTGATGAAGGCGCCAAACTGGTGATAGGTGCCCATCATGCGCAATTGAATGGGCTTCTCGGCGTAGAACCCTTCCTTGATCGACTCCGGACCAGGCTGAAACAGCTGCGTCTGCAAACCTGCAGAAAGCGCCGTCTGCGAGATATCCACCAGCAATTCGGGCATTTCCGTCTTGCTTGGCAACTGGCGCAACAACTGGCGCAACATGTCGCGCATCTCGTCGAGCTGCTGCTTGAGCGCTTCGAGGTTCACGACCTTGGCCTGCTTGTCGGAAAATTCCTTGCGCAAACCTATTTCCTGCCCCTGCCGTTGTTTCAAGTCGTCTTGCTGGTCGCTGATCATGAACCACCAGCCGGCAAGTACGATCAAGCCGAAGAGCAACGTGCAAAAAGTGAGTTTGACACCCTGGGCCCAGCCGCCGATGTTGTTGAAATCCAGATTGCGGAAATCCGACAGTTTCATGGCTTGCCCCCTTCCTTGCCCGCCGGAGTTGCGGTTGCGGGAGCCATTGGTGCCGGAACCGTCGGCTTGGCAGTCTTGCCCATGCCGTTCGCTGCCGCGAACTGAGCTGCCTTTTCCTGTTCCTTGGCCTTCTCGTCGGGATTGGTCAACTTCACCGTCAGGCCGAAATCAAAACGCTCGCGCTTGTCGTTTTTCTTTGCTTCGGTCTTGACCAGATCCGGATGCGTGATCCACGGCGAGGCGTCAAGGTTGCGCATGTAGGTTGCCACGCTGGCGTTGGATTGCGCCACACCGTCAAGCGACAGCGTATCGCCGTTCTGCCGCATCGTCATCAGACGCACGCCGTCGGGAATGGTTTTCACCAGTTCATCGAACAGGTGCACCATTTGCGAACGGCTGGCCTGCAGCTTCTCGATGATTTCCTTGCGTGCGAGCAACTTCGACTTGGTCGACTCCAGTTGCTTGATTTCGGTCAGCTTGCCGTCGAGCTGGTGGATCTGGTCCTTCAGGTAGGCATTGCGAGCATCCTGGTTGTCCAGGCGCATGCCCATCCAGTACCACCATACGAAGACGGCAAACACCGCAGCGACGGCGGCACCGGCCAGCATCACGTAGAACTCGCGCTGGCGTTGCGCGCGCAGCTCATCGCGCCAAGGCAATAGATTGATCTTGGCCATCAGTCGAAACTCCTCAGCGCGAGGCCGCAGGCGATCATCAGTGCGGGCGCATCCTGGGCCAGCGTCTGGGCCTGCACGCGCGACGACAGCGACATGTTGGCGAGCGGATTGGCGACCACGCAGGGCACGCCAAGCTGTTCTTCGACCATTTCCGCGACGCCGGCAATGGAAGCGCAACCGCCGGCAAGCACGACCTGATCGACTTTGTTGTACTCGCTGCCGGCGAAGAAGAACTGCAACAGGCGACTGACCTGCTGCACCATCGCTTCCTTGAACGGTTCGAGGACTTCGATTTCGTAGGATTCGGGCAGGCCGCCCTGGCGCTTGGCCAGACCTGCTTCCTCATACGACAGGCCATAGCGGCGCATGACTTCATCGGTGAGCTGCTTGCCGCCGAATACCTGTTCGCGCGAATAGATGGTGCGCTGGCTTTTCAGCACGATCAGCGTGGTCATGGTCGCGCCGATGTCGGCGACTGCGACGACGGCGTCCTTGGGGACAGCGAGCTGGTCTGCCACCAGCTTGAACGCATTCTCCATCGCGAACGCTTCGACCTCGACGACGCGCGCGGTCAAGCCGCCAAGATCAAGGGCCGCGACGCGCAAATCAACGTTCTCCGTGCGCGAGGCGGCGAGCAGCACATTCATCATCTCCGGATTGTCTTTGACCGGGCCGACGACTTCGAAGTCCAGGCTCACTTCCTCGATCGGATAGGGGATGTACTGGTTGGCCTCGGACTGGATCTGCGCTTCGAGATCTTCGGCCGACAGGTCCGCCGGCATCGGGATGATCTTGGTGATCACCGCGGAACCAGCCACTGCGGCACAAGCGAATTTGGTTTTTGCGCCGGAACGGTTGAGCGCGCGACGAATCGCTTCGCCGACGGCTTCCACCTCGACGATGTTCTTCTCGACCACGGCGTTGGGCGGCAACGGTTCGACCGCGTAATGCTCCACGCGATACTTGTTGCCCGACTGCGTCAACTGCAACAGCTTCACGGCGGTCGAACTGATATCGACCCCGATCAGCGGTGGCGCTTTAGCACTGAGTAGGCCCACACTTTTTCCCCTTCCCACGCGCTCTTACGAGCGATATATGCGCATCCACATTAAATACGAACTTTAACGGATTATCAACAGTCTCTTGAAAAATCTCGCAAGTTATTGATATGTCAGAATTATGTCAGCCGTTTTGCCGATATTCCGCCGAATTCTTCTATCGGCTGGATCGCTGTGCACCTATACTGGCCAAGCGATCTTCGCCCGGAAGACCGCCCCGCTACCTTGACTGCGATCACAACTCCAATCACGCATGAGAATATTTCGACGTTTGCTCCGTTGGTTCTTGATTTTGTGCGTGCTGGGCGTCGTGGTCGGCGCAATCGGGATCGGAGTCGCCTACTGGCTGATCGAGCCGCGCCTGCCTTCCGTCGATGTGCTCAGGGATGTACGCCTGCAAGTTCCGCTGCGTGTCTACACGCGTGACGCGAAACTGATCGCCACGATCGGCGAGACGCGCCGCATCCCGGTCAAGATCGAGAACGTGCCGCAGCAATTGAAGAACGCCTTTCTTGCGGCGGAAGATGCGAACTTCTACAGCCACTCGGGCATCGATTTCACGGGCATCCTGCGCGCGCTCGGCTACATGGTCGTCAAGCGCAGCCTGCACGTGCCGGGCGGCAGCACGATTACCCAGCAGGTCGCGCGTGGATTCTTCCTGAGTTCGGAAGTCAGCCTGACGCGCAAGGCGACCGAGATATTCCTTTCGTTCCGCATCGAGCACGAACTGACCAAGGACGAAATTTTCCAGTTGTACCTCAACAAGATTTTCTTCGGCAATCGCGCCTACGGCGTCGCCGCCGCCGCCGAGTTTTACTACGGCAAGACGCTCGACCAGCTGACCTTGCCCGAATGCGCAATGCTCGCCTCGCTGCCGAAATTCCCGTCCAGCAGCAACCCGCTGAGCAATCGTGCGCGCGCCACCGAACGGCGCAACTACACCCTGCAGCGCATGCTCGACAACGGCTTCATCACGGCCGCGCAATTCAAGCAGGCCAGCGCCGAACCGGACCAGTCGTTCGCACATGAGCCCCCGGTCGAAGTCGACGCGCCCTACATTGCCGAGCAGGTACGTCTGGATGCACTGGATCGCCTCGGCAACGACGCTCTGACCGATGGCTTCAGCGTCTACACCACACTGGATTCGCGCGACCAGACCGCCGCCAACCAGGCCATGCGCGATGACCTGATAGCCTACGACGAGCGCCACGGCTGGCGCGGACCGGAAGCGCACTTCGACATCGGCGCCCACGCGCTGCCGCCACAATTGGACAAGCGGCTGGATGCGGATGCGTTCCGCCCCGTACTCGGATTGATCGCGGGCATCGTCGTCGACAGTTCCGAAAAAGCCGCCGACATCTACCTGCAGGACGGCCAGAGCGTGCCGCTGGACCTGGCCGCGGTACGCTGGGCGCAGCGCTACAAGGATGAAAGCCATCGCGGCGCGCCGCCAAAGCGCGTCGACGACGTGCTCAAGCCCGGTGACGTGGTGCGTCTTGCGCGTACCGCGGACGGCAAATGGAAGCTCTCGCAAATTCCCAAGGTACAAGGTGCGCTGATCGCACTGAATCCTGACGACGGCGCGATCGAAGCCGAAGTCGGCGGCTTCTCCTACACGCGCAGCAAGTTCAACCGCGCCGTGCAGGCCAGTCGCCAGCCCGGATCCGGTTTCAAGCCGTTCTTCTATTCCGCCGCATTCGAGCATGGCTTCACCCCGGCATCGATCATCAACGACGCGCCGATCGTGTTTGCCGATCCGTCCAAGCCGAATGGACTGTGGGAACCGAAGAACGACGACGACAAATTCGAAGGCCCGATGCGTCTGCGCGAAGCGCTGGTCGAATCCAAGAACCTGGTATCGGTGCGTCTGCTCGACGCGATCGGCGTTCGCTACGCGCGCGAATTCGCGACGCGCTTCGGCTTCACCTTGCAGCAATTGCCAGAAAACCTGTCGTTCGCGCTCGGCACCGCCTCGGTTTCACCGTTGGCGATGGCGCGCGGATATGCGGTGTTCGCCAATGGTGGATTTCTGGTTGATCCGTATTTCATCGACCGCATCGTCGACCGCGACGGACGCGAAATCTACAAGGCACAGCCGACGCTGGCGTGCCGGCATTGTCCGCAGCGCCTGATCGAGGACGCGCGCGAACAAGCCACCGCTGCCGCGAATGCCAATGCCAATGCGGGTGATGCGCAGCCGATCAAGACCTCGCTGCCGGCCACGCCTTCCGCGCCGGCCGCAGCGGCCCCCGCCGATCCGAACGCGCCGAAGCTCGCGCCGCGCGTACTCGATGCGCGAACCGCCTACCTGCTCGACTCGATCCTGCGCGATGTCGTGCGTCGCGGTACTGGCGCCGGCGCGATGGTGCTCAAGCGCAACGACCTGGCCGGAAAAACCGGTTCGACCAACGATCACCGCGATGCCTGGTTCAACGGTTTCAACGACGACATCGTCGCCAGCGTCTGGGTCGGCTTCGACGATTTTTCTTCGCTCGGCCGCAGCAATGGCGTCGGCGAATTCGGTGCGCAGGCGGCATTGCCGATGTGGATCGACTTCATGCGCACGGCGCTCAAGGGCGTGCCGGAAAAACCCTTCGAGATGCCTGCGGGCATCACCACCGCGCGCATCGACAAGGCGACCGGCCAACTCGCGCCGGCCGGCGACCCGAACAGCATGCTGGAAGTGTTCAAGGTCGAGGATGTCGCCCGCCTCGCCGCCGGACCGAACAACGCCACGGACGAAGAAAAGAAGGTCCAGCAGGACGCCTACGGAATCTTCTGATGGCCACGCGCGACAACCCGATGCGCCGACGTGTGGCGGTGGAAGCGGCGCGCCTGATCAGCGAACACGGACTGCGCGACTACCACGCGGCCAAACGCAAGGCCGCCGAGCACTTGAGCATCCGCGACGAATCGAGCCTGCCGAGGAACAGCGAAATCGAGGACGCTCTGCGCGAGCACCAGCGCCTTTTCCACAGCGCCGACCAGCCGCAGCGGTTGCGTGAATTGCGCGAAGCTGCCTGCTCGGCCATGCGTTACTTCAAACGCTTTGAACCGCGGCTGGTCGGCCCGGTGCTCGATGGAACCGCCGATGCGCACTCGGCGGTCGCCTTGCACCTGTTCGCGGAATCGCCGGAAGCCGTGATCGGCATGCTGGCGGAAGATGGCGTGGAGTTCGAAGAAGATAGCCGGCGCTTGCGCGTCAATCACGATGTGTCAGCCGAATTTCCGGTCCTTCGGATCGAGCGGTCAGGGGTGGATTACGACCTGACCTTGCTTCCGCAGGACGCGATTCGCCAGGCGCCACTGGACCGCACTGGCGAGCGGCCCATGCAACGGGCGACGCTGGCTGCCGTGGAAGCGTTGCTCAGCGCTTCGTGATCGGCGTGTAGTCTCGCGTCGCCGCGCCGGTATAGATCTGGCGTGGGCGCCCGATCTTGGTGTCCTTGTCCTGATGCTGCTCCAGCCAATGCGCGACCCAGCCCGCGGTGCGCGCGATCGCGAACATCACCGTGAACATCTCGGTCGGGATCTTCAGCGCCTTGTAGATGATGCCGGAATAGAAATCGACGTTCGGATACAGTTTGCGCTCGATGAAATACGGATCCTTGAGCGCGACCTGTTCCAGTTCCAGCGCGACATCCAGCAACCGATCGTTCACGCCGAGCGCGCCAAGAACCTGATGGCAGGTCTCGCGGATGATCGTCGCGCGCGGGTCGAAATTCTTGTACACGCGATGGCCGAAGCCCATCAGGCGGAAGCCGGAGTTCTTGTCTTTCGCTTTCTCGACAGCCTTGCCGACGTTTTTCGCGTCGCCGATCTCGGCGAGCATCTTGAGCACCGCCTCATTGGCGCCGCCATGCGCGGGTCCCCACAACGCGGCGATGCCGGCCGCGACACAGGCGTACGGATTCGCGCCGGTGGAACCGACCAGACGAACCGTCGAGGTCGATGCATTCTGCTCGTGGTCGGCATGCAGGATGAACAGCAAATCCAGCGCCTTGGCGACGACAGGATTGAGCTGCAGCGGTTCGCTGGGCACCTCGAACATCATGTGCAGGAAGCGCGTGCAGTATTCCAGGTTGTTGCGCGGATAGCGGATCGGCCAGTCGATCGAGTAGCGATATGCCGCCGCGGCGATCGTCGGCACCTTGGCGATCAGCCGGATCGCAGCCAGGCGGCGCTGTTCCGGATCGGAAATATCCAGGGTGTCGTGGTAGAACGCCGACAACGAAGCGACCGCACCGCACAGCATCGCCATCGGGTGCGCGTCGTAATGGAAGCCGTGCAGGAAGTTCTTCAGCGATTCCTGCATCATCGTATGATGCGTGACTTCGTCCTCGAACGCGCCGAATTGCGCGGACGTGGGCAGTTCACCGTTGATCAGCAGGTAGGCGACTTCGAGAAAACTCGATTGCTTGGCAAGCTGTTCGATCGGATAGCCGCGATACAGCAACACGCCCTTGTCGCCATCGATGAACGTGATCGCGCTGCGCGTGCTCGCGGTCGAGACGAAGCCCGGATCGAAGGTGAAGTACCCCAGGTCCTTGTGCAGCTTGCCGATGTCGACGGCGGGCTCGCCCATGTTGCCGGATACGAGCGGCAGCGTGCTGGTCTTGCCGGACGCGCTATCGGTGATAAGGACGGTCTTGTCGGACACGGCGGGCTCCTTGTCGGATTTGCGGAAATTTCGGCCGCGCATGCGCGGCGCCATCCATGCTGGCGGGCGCCCGATGCACGACGCCCGCAGCCGCCAGCCGGCGAACGGCCGGCGCGATCGGGCTTACTTGGCGCCGTAGCGCTTGCGGAATTTGTCCACGCGACCGCCAGAATCGAGGATCTTGTGCTTGCCGGTGTAGAACGGGTGCGACTTGCTGGAAATTTCGACCTTGATCAGTGGATATTCCTTGCCGTCTTCCCATTTCATCTTGTCCTTGGCGGTCATCGTCGACCGGGTCAGGAAGGCGAAATCGGACGAGACGTCCTGGAAGATCACCGGCTCGTATTTCGGATGGACGTCGGCTTTCATGTTGCAGCTCCACAAAATCGTGCGGAAAAGATGACTATGGTATCGTTTCCGGCCTCGTCTGCGCAAGACCAAACCGTGAATTGTCTTGAATAATCGGCCACCTGCAAGGATCCGGCGCGCATTAGTACTGTTCCTAGCGACTCTTGCGTGCAGCTCGGTTACCCCGGCCGCCGCCGCGCCCGACCCAAGGGCCAAACCGGTCGCAGCCACACAGCCTGCCGCAGCGCCCGTTTTTCCGCCAGCCCAGGCGAGCACGATAGCCGCTGCCCTGCGCGCGTTGCCGGCGCAACGCGGACTGGATGCCGACACCCGCAAACAGGCCGAAGACCTTCTGCACCAGGCCCAGGCGGACGATGCGCACGCCGACGAACTCGTGCAGCAGTGGCAGGCCCTGAGCCAGAGCGCCGCCAGTGCCGATACGGATGCGCAAAATCTGGAGGAAGCCCTTGCCGCCGATTCCGGCGAGGCGATGGCCAAGTGGCGTGCATCCCTGCCCGAACGTGCAACCGCCGAGCAACTCGAGGCCCTGCTTGACCGCGAGCGCGGCGTGGCCTCCGATGCGCGCGCGGCCGTGACGGCGCTGGAATCCGAACTCGCGCGGCAGACCACGCGGCCGGCTCAATTGCGCGACGAATTGGCCGCCGCGCACGCGGCGCTCGATTCCAGCCAGGCGGCCTTGTCTGCTACGACCAAATCCGTCCCGCCCGCACTGGCGCAGGCCCAGCGGCTGCGCGCGCAGTCCACACAAAGGCTTGCCACGATCCAGATCGCCCTGCTGAATCTGGAAAACCGCAGCTACGAGCCGCGCATGCGCCTGCTCTCGGCCCAACTGCGCGAGCGCCAGCGCGCCGCATTGCAGGCCGGGCAACGCGCCGGCTTCCTCGAGAACCTGCTGCTCGATCGCACCGGCGCGCAGGTACGCGCGCTGCAAACACATGTCGCGGACGAACGCGCCGCGATCGATCCGCGCGCCCGCGTGCTCATCGAAGCGGCCGACGCCAATGTCGCGCTGGTCGCGCGCTTGGCCGATTCCGTGCGCGACAGCAGTGACCTGCGCGCGCGCGTGCAGGCCTGGGATCGCGCCGCCAGCGAAACCGCGCAAGCCTTGAAGAATACCCAGGATCGCATTCGCATCGGCGGCGTCAACGAAGCCGTTGGCCTGATCCTGCTTGCCGAGAAGCGCAAATTGCAGCCGCTTGACCGGCTCAAACGCCAGTTGTCTGACCTGCTGACCCGCTACGCGCAAACCCGCATCGGCCTGATCGACGTACGCGAACAACAAGGCGAGCTCGGCGATGTCGATAGTGCCGCAAGTGCCATGCTGGCGCGTCTGCCCGCAAGCGTGCCGCCTGAACGGGTCAAGGTCCTGCGCGAAAACCTGTATCGCCTGCTCGCCACGCGCGCACAGGTGCTGGTCCAGCTTGGCGCGCTGCAAACCAAACTGGCCAGCGCGCAGGGCGAGGCCGAACAGCAATTGCGCGGACTGGTCGACGCCACGGCAAAACTCAACGCCCTGCTCGACTCGCGCTTGTTGTGGACGCCGAGCCATGCCCCGGTCAACGCGGCCTGGTTTGCGGGACTGGCCAGCGACGACAGCGGCTTTTTCACCGCCACGCGCTGGTCGCGCGCGCTGCGCGCCGCTGCTGGCGAGGTCACGGAAGCGCCCTTGCTTGCAACTGCCGCATTGTTGGCCTTGCTGCTGCTGGTCGCCCTGCGCCTGCGCACACCGGCGCAATTGGCCGTGATCGCCGCACCGATGCGGCGCATTCGCAGCGACCGCTACCGCCTCACCGGCAGCGCCCTGGCCTGGAGCCTGCTCGCCGCCACGCCGTGGCCGATTGCGCTGCTATTCGCCGGCGCTGCGTTCCGGGCCGCACCGAACAACAACTTCGCCGCCGATATCGGCAAGGCGCTGGCCTGGCTGGCGGTGCCCGCCTTCGTACTCGCGTTCCTGCGCGTGCTGACCGCCGAGAATGGTCTGGCGCAATTCCATTTCCGCTGGCCGCGCCTGCGGCGCGCGGCCTTGCACGCCGCCGCGCCGTGGCTGGCGCTGATCGTGCTGCCCGCGCAATTCCTGATCGGACTGGCCATGGTGCGCAACGATGCCGTCGCGATCGACGGCTACGCGCGCGCCCTGCTTTGCATCGCACTGCTCGGGATGGCGGCACTGGCGTGGTGGCTGCTGGCGCCGAATCGCCTGTGGACGGCGCGCTATACCGTGCTCGCCGAACCGCTGCGCCTGCGCCAGTTCACGCGAACGATCCTTGCCGGCGGCATGCTCGTGCTCGCCGTGCTCGTGCTGCGCGGATATTTCGTCACCGCCTTGTCGCTGGCCGGGCACACGCTCACGACCATGGCCGTGCTGCTCGCGGCAAATGTCGTCTACAGCCTCGCCGCGCGCTGGCTCGTGCTGGGCGAGCGGCGGCTGTCGCTCAAGCGCATGGAGCAACGCCAGGCGGCGGATGCCGAATCGTCCACGGAGGGCAACGAGACGCCGGATGTGCAACCGGAAGAAATCACGCTGGCCAGCGTCAGCGCACAAACCCGCCGCTTGTTGCGCGCGTTCGTCGTGGTGGCGGTCGCGGCCCTGCTGTTGTGGGTCTGGTCCGATGTCGCGCCGGCGCTGACCGTGCTCGGCAACATCAACGTGTGGACTTCCAGCGACGTCGTCGATGGCAAGACCATCGCCTTGAGCGTGAGCCTGCGCGACGTGCTCGAAGCCGTCCTCGTGCTGGTTTTCACCCTGATCGCGACGCGCAACTTGCCGGGACTCATCGAATTGAGCCTGCTGCGGCGCCTGCATGTGGATGCGCCCACGCGCTATGCGATTACCAGCCTGACCCGCTACGCGATCGTCTTCGCCGGCACGATCATGGGCCTGGCCATGCTCGGCCTGCACTGGAGCAATCTGCAATGGCTCGCGGCCGGATTTTCCGTTGGTCTCGGATTCGGCCTGCAGGAAATCTTCGCGAATTTCGTCTCCGGCCTGATGGTGCTGTTCGAACGTCCGTTCCGCATCGGCGACACGGTCACGATCGGCGATGTCGAAGGCACGGTCGCGCGCATCCGCACGCGCGCGACCACGATCGTCGACTGGGATCACCGCGAGGTGATCGTGCCGAACAAGAGTTTCATCACCGAGCGCCTGACCAACTGGTCGCTGTCGAACACGCTCACGCGCGTAGTGCTGCGCATCGGCGCCGCCTATGCCAGCGATCCGCGCGAAGTGCGCGAGCTGTTGCTGGATATCGCCGCCGCCGAACCGCTGGTGGCGAAGGATCCCGCACCGACCTGCTGGTTCGTGCAGATTTCCGCGTGCACGTTCGACTTCGACCTGCGCGTGTTTGTCGCCGAGATCGGCGACCGCAACCGCGCACGCGACGCGCTGTTCACGCGCATCGCCGAAGTGTTCCGCGAAAAAAACATCGAGATGGCGTTTCCGCAGACCGATATCTGGTTTCGCAACGCGATGCCGGCTACTCAGTCGGCGCCGAGCGCGGACGCACAAAGCGCTTCGAAGCGCGCCTGATCCAGGTCCATCACGATGCGCGCATTCGCCGCCTTGCCGGAGCGATCGTCCCAATCGACGATGGTCGCGCCGCGCGCGGCGCCGTGCAGGGCAATCTCGAGGTGATGTTCTTCGCCCTGCGTGACGATATCGGGCTGTAACGCCACCGCCATCGCCAGCGGATCGGCAAGCGCCAGTTGCGGGCGCCCGCGCTCGATCGACCACGCGCGCGTCTTGCGCGAGATCGCATCGAAGAATCGCGCGGTCGGGCTATCCGCTTGCACCCAGCGTGCAACCGTGTCGAAAGCGATGCCGTGGCGCACGGTCAGTTCCCAATCCGCCAGCTCGATCTTCGGCCACGCGCAGAACACGATGTGCGCGGCTTCCGGATCGAAGCCGATGTTGAACTCTGCCGACACGGTTGTATTGCCGCGCCCGGTCACCGCGCCGCCCATGACGACCAGTCGCGCCACGCGCGATGGCAGGTCCGGATCCAGCCGCAACGCCAACGCGAGATTCGTCAGCGGCGCCATCGCCACGATCACGAGCTTGCCCGCATGTTCGCGCGACAGGCGCAGGATCGCCTGCGCCGCCGGCTCGTTTTCCGCGCGCCTCGCGCTCGGCGCGTAACCGGTGTCGCCGAAACCGTCGAGCCCGTGCACGAAGGCGGCGTCTTCCGCCGCATGCACGAGTGGCGTCGCACAGCCTGCAAATACTGGCGTCGTCGCGCCGATGGTTTCCACCAGCTTCAGCGCGTTCGCTGTCGTGTGCGCCAATCCGACATTGCCCGCGGCGATGGTAAGGCCCACGACATCGGCGTGGCGGTGCGCCATCAGAATCGCCAGCGCGTCGTCCACGCCGGGGTCGGTGTCGATGAGAATAGGTAGTCGATTCGGGTACACTTGCGACACTTCTCCACAACCTTCAGTGCGCCAAGTCTAGCGCGTCCGTTCTCCAACGTATCGACCATGCCCGATTCATCGCAACTCATACTTGATCACGCCATCGCGAGCGAAGCGAAACAGCTAACGCAGCAATTCGCCGAAGCGAGGCCGTTCCGGTACGTCGTCATCGAGAATTTTTTCGACGCCGCCTTCGCGCAGGCCTTGCTCGCGGAGTTTCCCGCTTTCGAGCGCGGCAACCGCATCGGTGACGACGGCCGCGAAGGCGGCAAGTCGACCGTCGAGCGCATCAAGGCGCTTGGTCCTGCTTTTCACGCGCTGGATGCCACGATCCAGACGCCGGGATTCCTCGGGCTGATAGGAAAGATCTGCGGCATCGACGATCTGCTCTACGACCCGTTCTATCTCGGCGGCGGCACGCACGAAAATCGCGATGGACAAGCGCTGCAAGCGCATGTGGACTTCAACTACCACCCGAGCGAGCGTTGGCATCGACGCTTGAATTTGATCGTCTATCTGAACCCGGAATGGGACGCGGCATGGGGCGGCAACCTGGAACTGTGGCGCGATCCCTACCAGGACGCGAATCCCGTCGCTCGCATTGCGCCGACCATGAACCGCTGCGTGATTTTCGAGACAACCGAATCGAGCTGGCACGGCTTCGACAAGATCGCCTTGCCGGTGGATCGTACCGATCTGTCGCGCAAATCGGTAGCGCTGTATTTCTACTCGCGGCAACGGCCCACGCAGGAAACCGCAGGCAAGCACACCACGCATTACGTCAACCGTCAGTTGCCCGAACACCTGACCGAAGGGCACACGCTGACACGCGCGGATGTCGAAACCCTGCGCGAACTGATCGCGCATCGCGACAACCAAATGCAGCGGCTTTACGCGGAAAACTCTGCCCTGCTGCAAGCGCGAGATCGTGGCCTAACCGGGCAAATCCTGTATCAGTTACGGCGTCTTTACGTCAGGTACCGGCGCTGACCCCGATTGACTGGGCGCATCGCAAGCCAACCCGGGCGATTGCAAGAAATCCACGACTACCGTATCGCTGACCAAACGCAATGTGTACCCGGCGCGAACGATGCGCGGCGACGCACCGCATGCTTGCGCCAGAATCTCTTTTTCGTGCTTCTTGCCAATGCCACCACTCATATCCTTCAGGCCCGAAATATAGTGCAGAAGAAAGTTTCGGCTGTTGAAATCGTCAGCCTTGAGGTAAGACGAAATCAGGGTGCTGAACAACGGAAATTGTTTGGCCGCATGCTCGGTGACCGGCGCGAATCCAGCCGAGCCGACCAATAGGTAATTCCGTACCAGTCGAGTAGCTTGCATGCTCGCCACATCATCGGCAAGGTTCGCCGCAATTCGCGATTCGTATCCCTTCTGTGCGGCGGCGGCATTGCCATAGGCACCCGCGATCACGGCAAAACCCAACGCCCATATCCCGGCGATGACGCAAAGCGGGCGGTGCGACAATCGCTTTTGCTCAACTACGGCATGCGCGGCAATCAAACCGGCGCACAGCAACGCACCAACTCCGACCATGACGCGCGGCATCAGTATCGGCTGTTCGAGTAACAACATGGGGCCTGCGACGCAAAACACCGCGACACATGGCAACAGCACTGCACCCACCAGTAACACGCCCGTTTGCCATCCTGCGCGCTCGGTGCGGCCAGACCACGCCAAGGCGAGACTGGCGAAAACCGGAACAACGATTGCCAAGATCGCCAGCGGGGAAAATAGTTCGATCCAGCGCAGGTCGAAAGCGCCAACGGCATAGCCCCAGAAATCCCCGGCATTTGCCAACACGCGATCCAATTGCGACGCAGAATGTATCAGCGTGCCGTGTTCGCGCATCCAGTCCTTTAACGACGGGCCGAATAGCAATTGATACGTTACCGATGCGATCACCGCCTGACTCACGCGGCTGGATAACCGTACCGTCTGCGCCTTGAACTCCACCCGCACGACCTGCCCAAGGAAAATTTCCAGAATCGCAAAAATGAGAAAGACATTGATCGCCGGCTGATAGAGATTCAGGCAGGCCAACAAGGCCAGTACACTCAGAATCCAGGCCTTTCTGCCTTGCCGCAAAACCAAGAAGGGTAGTAACGCGAAGAGCATCGCCAATGCCATGCACGGCGCATCGAATTTGTACGACAAATTTTCCAGATAGAACGGTTGCGCCCCAAGCGGAAATGTCACAAGTGCGGCAAGCAACGGCGGACCAAGCGCATACCGCCGCGCGATCAACACGCCGGTCCAAGCCAGTATCGCGATGGCGATCAGCTGCGGCAGTGGTGAAATATCCACGGCTCGCTGCGAGCCGAATTGCAGCACACGCATCAACAGATTCGCCAGATGCCGGCCGTTGTTATTCCATCCATAGTTGCCGAGCAGCGAACGGATCAGATCGTCGTTGCAGTAACGATCAGCGCGCAGAATTGGATAAAGGATAAAAAGTAGATAGCCAAGGAGAAGTATTGCAAAAACAGCGTGTTTGCTTTCCACATAACGACGGTATTTTGCGTCACGCCTCATAATATAGTTAACAACACTCTCGCATGAAAAACCCGCTCTCCGTCAGCGAAGAGCGGGTTAACCAGTCAATTGACAAGGATGCCAGTTACCAGAGTTGAGGCGACCACGCCTGGGGGCGAGGGGTAACATCCATTGCAAGGAGCATCTTGAAGGATGATCTCAAACTGGTATTGATGCCCACCTTGTATCCAAGATGCCACAGTCGCGTAATTATTATTTGGGTGCTCGCAATCCATTACGCTTGGAACTCCTCCATCTACAGACACATATACGCACCCGAAAGTGAAGTAATTATATGGCTGACTCCATGTCCAATATAGTGTCGTTGTACCCAATTGGCCAGCTCTCAAATTGAGAGTTTTAGGGACAGCAGATATGCTGCCAGTAGGCGGTGGCGATGTACTCGCAAAACTCGAAGCAATCTGCGACTTGCTAGCGACGTTATTGAGACCCGGGCCTACGGTAACAGTTTTTACCAGACTTGCTTGGTCTTTTGCAGTCAACGTCAATCGACCGACGTCTCCATTGACACTTGTTACACCAGAAAATGATGCACTCAATATATCACTACTATTTGCAGCACTAGCTTGGCTCTGCGCAAATGTCGGAACTGGAAGAATTAGTATTGCACCAAGACAGAGATTAACAATTTGACGATTATTCGAAATTCTACTCCTTGAATGAACTTTCTCTCCCCCAGCCGGCTTTAAGCTAACTGAATCATGTCAGCTTGGCAACTCTGAGTGCTGCACAGCTAATTCAATGCGCTACGCCCCTGCATATCTCGCCGCTTGCCCGATCCAGCGCCCGATCAGCTTGTCGGCAAGTTCCGGATGCTTTTCGAGCAATGCCGCGCCAGCGCGCTGTACGGCAGACAGCAGGTGCGCATCGCGCGCAAGATCGGCGATGCGCAGGATCATCTGGCCGGTCTGGCGCGTGCCGAGCACTTCGCCGGGGCCGCGCAGTTCGAGGTCTTTCTCTGCAATGCGGAAACCGTCGCCGGTTTCGCGCAGCACGTCCAGGCGCTGCCGCGCCATCGCCGACAACGGCGACTGGTATAGAAGTACACAACTGGATTCCACGCTGCCGCGGCCAACGCGGCCGCGCAACTGGTGCAGCTGCGCAAGGCCCAGGCGTTCGGCATTCTCGACGATCATCAGACTCGCGTTCGGCACGTCGACACCGACTTCGATTACCGTCGTCGCAACAAGCAATGCGATCTGGCCGGCTGCGAAAGCGTCCATCACCGCCTGCTTTTGCGCAGGTTTCAGACGCCCATGCACAAGGCCGATGGAAAGCCCGGGCAACGCGGCGGTCAATTCCCCGTGCACGGCTTCGGCGGCCTGGGCTTGTAGAAGATCGGATTCCTCGATGATCGTGCACACCCAATACGCCTGCCGCCCGCCGGCGCAGGCGGCGCGAATGCGTTCGATCACGTCGGCGCGACGCGATTTGGCGATGGCGACGGTGTTGACCGGCGTGCGCCCCGGTGGCAGTTCGTCGATCACCGAGACATCGAGATCGGCATACGCCGTCATCGCGAGCGTGCGCGGGATCGGTGTGGCCGTTAGCACGAGCTGGTGCGGGACGTTATCCGCCACGCGACCCTTCTCCCTCAGAGCAAGCCGTTGATGCACTCCGAAACGATGCTGCTCGTCGATGATGACGAGCGCAAGCTCGCGGAACGCGACGCCTTCCTGCATCAGCGCGTGCGTGCCGATGACGATCTGCGCACGACGTGCTTCATCATTGCCGGCAATTTGTGCCAGCGCCGCAGTGCGCGCCTTGCCTTTCAATTTTCCGGCGAGCCAGACGACCTCGATACCGAGCGGCTCCATCCATCTGCGAAAATTCCGGTAGTGCTGTTCCGCCAACAATTCAGTCGGCGCCATCAGCGCGGCCTGCGCGCCCGACTCGACCGCTGCCAGCGCGGCGAGCGCAGCGACGACGGTCTTGCCCGAGCCGACGTCGCCCTGCACCAGTCGCAGCATCGGTGCGGGTCTCGCCAGGTCGCGCGCAACCTCGGCCGCCACGCGCTGTTGCGCGCGCGTCGGCGCGAACGGCAGGCCGGCGAGAAAGCGTTTGCGCAGGTCGCCATCGCCGCGCAGCGCGGGCGCCGCATGTTCACGGATGCGCGAGCGCAGGCGCTTCAGGCTCAGGTGCTGGGCGAGCAATTCTTCGAACGCCAGGCGTTGTTGCGCCGGATGCGCGCCAAGCGCCATCTGCGCCAGATCCGCATCCGGCGGCGGACGATGCGCGTACAGCAATGCCGCGCGCAGCGATGTCAATTTGTATACTTTGCGCAATTCCGCCGGCAGCAGTTCCAGTTCTGCGTCCTGCGGCAGGCGTTGCAGCGCGCGCGCGATCACGCCGGCCAGGCGTGGCGACGAAAGTCCTTCCGTCACGGGATACACGGGAGTCAGGCTTCCCTCGACGACCGCGGCTTCGCTATCGGCGACACGTCGATATTGCGGATGCACCATCTCCAACCCGTGCTGACCGCGACGCACGTCCCCGTAACAACGCAGGCGCGTGCCGACGATGAGCTGGTTCGCCTGTGCGGCATTGAAGTGGAAAAAACGCAGCAGCAGCGTCGCGCGCGAGTCGTCGCCGATCGCCACGCGAAGTTGCGGGCGGTAGCGGAAGCCTCTTTCGACTGCTTCGACGCGGCCTTCCACCTGCGCCGCCGCGCCGGGCTGCAAGTCGCGAATCGGCGTGAGGCGCGTGCGATCTTCGTAGCGCAGCGGCAGGTGGAACCACAAATCCTGCAGTGTGCGAAGGCCGAGACGTTCCAGGGTTTTCGCCAGCGCCGCGCCGACGCCGGGGAGCGACGTCACCGGCTGCGCGGAATTATCGGTGGCAGGTGCGGATTCGCGCATGCGCGGCGCGACGCGTTTTAGTCGAACACCGCGATCATGTCGATCTCGACCTGCGCATTCAGTGGCAGCGACGCGACACCGATGGTCGACCGCGCCGGATAAGGTTCCGCGAAATACTCCTTCATCACCGCATTGACCGCGGCGAAGTTGGACAGGTCGGTGAGGTAGATGCCCACGCGCGCGACGTTCGTGAAATTCGCGCCGGCGGCAGCGGCGACCGCATTCAGGTTCTCGAACACGCGCCGCGCCTGCGTCGTGACGTCGCCTGGCACCAGTGCGCCGGTAGCCGGATCGATCGGCGTCTGCCCGGAAAAATACAGCGTGTTGCCGCAGCGCACGGCCTGTGAATAGGGGCCGATGGCCTTGGGTGCATTGGGTGAGATGATGATTTGACGGGGCATGTCTGCATCCGGTTTTTGGTTGCGTGCAAGCATAGCATCCGCGCGCAGCGCCTCAGGGGAATCTGTACACCCCATGCACTGCCGCCGCATTGCGCACCCCGCGCATGACGTCGGCCAGATGCTTGCGATTGCGCACCTCGATGGTGAACATCAGCGTCGAGGTCTGCTGGTCGCGCTCCTGGTACTCGACGTTCTCGATGTTGGAATTGCGTTCGGCGATCGCGGATGCAACCGTGGCCAACACGCCGGGCTTGTTGTCGACGACGATGCGCAGGCGCGCGCGGTAGTCGCCAGTCACGTCGCGGTCCCAGTCGATGGCGACGATGCGCTCGGGCGTCTTGCGGTATTCGGGCATGTTCGGGCAATCCATGCGATGCACGACGACGCCCTTGCCCGCCGACAAGTATCCGGCGATCTCGTCGCCGGGCACCGGGTTGCAGCAGTTGCCGAAGCTGAGCACGCCGCGTTCGGCGCCGCTGATCAGGATTTTTTCCTGCGCGTGTGCCTCGTGCGGCAACAGGTCCTGCGCGCCGCCGAGTGCCTGCACAAGCTGCGCGGCGACCTGGTCCGGCATGCGGTTGCCGAGCGCGATGTCGGCGAGCAATTCTTCCAGGCGCTTGTAGCGCGCGTCGGCGAGGAACCGGTCCAGCGCTTCGCCGGAAATCGCATCGAGGCTGGTGCCGCGGGCATCCAGCGCGCGATCGAGCATGCGGTGGCCGAAATCCACCGCATCTTCATGCTGCAAGTGCTTGAGGAAATGCCGGATCGCCGTGCGCGCCTTGGCCGAGGCCACCCATTCCAGCCATTGCGGCGTCGGCGCGGCCGACGGCGCGGTGATGATCTCGACCGTCTCGCCGGAATTCAGGCGCTGGCGCAGCGGCGCAAGGTTGCCATCCACGCGCGCGGCCACGGCATGGCTGCCTACATCGGTGTGCACGGCGAAGGCGAAATCAAGCGCGGTGGCATTGCGCGGCAAAGCCAGAATCCGGCCCTTCGGCGTGAACAGGTAGACCTCGTCCGGGAACAAATCCACTTTTACATTTTCGAGGAATTCGATCGACGAGGCTTCGCGGGTCTGCTCGTCGACGAGGCCCGCGACCCACTCGCGCGCGCGCGCCTGTGCGGCGGTGGCCGGTTCCGACGAGGTTTTGTAGACCCAGTGCGCGGCGACACCGCGCTCGGCAACCTGGTCCATTTCTTCGGTACGGATCTGGATTTCGATCGGTGCGCCGAACGGGCCGAACAATACGGTGTGCAGCGACTGGTAGCCGTTCGCCTTCGGGATCGCGATGAAATCGCGGAAACGGCCATCGAGCGGCTTGTGCAGCGCATGGATGGCGCCCAGCGCGCGGTAGCAATCCATCGTCGTCGCGACGACGACGCGGAATCCATACACGTCCATGACCTGCGCGAAGCTTTTGTGCTGGGCCCGCATCTTCGTGTAGATGCTGTATGGCGACTTGATCCGGCTGGCGACGCGGTGCGGGATCTTTTCCTCTTCCAGCCGCGCGGCCAGTGCGGTTTCGATCTTGCCCATCGCCTCGCGCCGGTTGCCGAGCACATTCTTGATGCGCGCGGCGATGATGCGATAGCGATCCGGATACAGGGCGCGGAAGCCCAGATCCTGCAACTCGGCACGGGTGCGGTTCATCCCCAGGCGCTGCGCAATCGGCGCGTAGATGTCGAGTGTCTCGCGCGCGATGCGGCGGCGTTTTTCCGGTGCCATCGCCGCCAGCGTGCGCATGTTGTGCAGGCGATCGGCGAGCTTGATCAGGATCACGCGCAGGTCGCGCGCCATCGCCAGCAGCATCTTGCGGAAACTCTCGGCCGCGGCTTCGGCCACGCTGCGGAAGCGCAGCTTGTCGAGTTTGGTCACACCGTCGACGAGTTCGGCCACGGTGGCGCCGAACTCGGATTCGATTTCAGCGCGCGACAACGGGGTGTCTTCAAGCGTGTCGTGCAGGATCGCGGCGATGATCGTTTCCGCATCCATGCCGATCTCGGCGAGGATGCCGGCAACCGCGACCGGATGGGTGATGTAGGGCTCGCCACTCTGGCGCTTCTGCCCTTTGTGTGCGTGCGCACCAGCCTGGTAGGCGCGGCGCACGCGCGCGATCTGATCCGGGGGAAGATAGGCGCCGAGGCGTTGCTCCAGCGCTTGCACGTCGGCAGGGATGGCTTCCCGCGTCGCCGTGCTCATGATCGTGCCGCGCGGATCAGCGCGTCCGGCGATGACAACAGCCGATCACGCAATGGCTCACAGGTCGTCGCCGCCTTTCAGGTCGTCGTCCACCTCGGCCGCAGCCCATTCCAGAGCCTCGCGTTCCTTGCGCTCGCGCTCGGCGCGATCGATCTGGTCGATCAGCTCGTTGCTGACCTTGCGCCCGGCGATTTCACGCAGCGCGACTACGGTTGGCTTGTCGTTGTTGGCGTCCACGAGCGCATCGGCGCCCTTGGCAACCTGGCGCGCGCGGCGCGTCGCCATCAGCACCAGTTCAAAGCGGTTATCAACCACTTCCAGGCAATCTTCCACGGTAATGCGTGCCATAAAATCCTCAAAATCGAAGGCAATTCAGACTATTACACGACATACATTGTAACCGCCACGCCCGGTCAGGCGCAAACCGGCCGCCTGAACAATGGCTGGCCGGAAGCAGAATGCTGCCGTGCAATATGCCTGGCGCATACGGTAGGCTTGCACTTCCCCTGCCTTCGCAACACATATGCTTTCGATGAAATTGCGGAAAATCGCGATTCCCGGCCTCGTCGCCGCCGTGCTGGCCGGCTGTGCCACGCCGATGCCGCGCAAGGACGATCCGCTGGAATCGTTCAACCGCAAGATGTACGCATTCAACGATTTCGCCGATCGCGTCGCGATCCGTCCGGTCGCAGTCGCCTATCGCAAGGTGACGAACCCGACTTCGCGCACCTTGATCAGCAACTTCTTCGCCAACATCGAATCTCCGATCACGATCGCGAACGACTTGTTGCAGGCGAATCTGCCGCAAGCCGGCAAAGCCACCAGCCGCTTGCTCATCAACACCACGGTCGGCTTTCTCGGCTTTTTCGACCCCGCCAGCGAAATGGGCATCGAGGCAAGCCCCAGCGACTTCGGCGTGACCCTGGCCAAGTGGGGCGTGCCGGACGGGCCTTACCTTGTGCTGCCGCTATTTGGTTCGACCACGCTGCGCGATGTCTGGCGCCTGCCGGTGGACGGCTATTTCTTCGATCCGCTGAGCATCTACGCACGCAACCACGACAAGGAATTGCACGCCGAATACCTGCCGACGATGGCCTACCTCGTCACCTTGCGTTCGACCGGCATCGATGCGGAAGGCTTGCTCCAGGGCGTTTTCGATCCCTACGTTTTCTACCGCGACGCGTATCGGCAACGCCGCCTGTACCAGATCTATCGCGGCGAACCGCCGCTGGACGTGATCCAGTCGCTGCAAGGCGGCAACGATCTGGACGAAGCCGACAAGCTGCTGCAGGAGCAGGAGCAGTACGAAAAACAGCATAAGCAGAAAAAACCGGATCTGGGCGACGGCACGCCACAACATTGACTTGTACCTTGGCGCAGACGCGCCGCCGTTCATTCAGGAGCCATCACCATGACGTCGCCTGGGCGTGTTTCCACGGCAAGCCTCGCGTTGGCGTTACTGATGTTGCTGCCGGCCGCCGCAACGCATGCCGCGGACAAGACCGTCGCGACAATCACCGGGGACTCCGCAAAACTCGGCAACACGACAATTGCCGCATCGTGGTCGATCAGAGATGGCCACTTGAACGACTTTGCTGTTTCCGCTCATGCGGAAAAAATCGCGCTGAAGTTTGCCGCGCCGTTCGCGATCGTGCTGGCCGATGGCAAGACCTTCACGCCGGCCGACCTGAAACTGGCCGGCAAGCCCGGCAAGCGCGCGCTCGCCGCCGACCCCAAGGCTTCGCGCCTCGGCGATCATTTTCCCGGACAAGCCGCAAACGCAATTTTCGAGGATGCCGATGGCCGACTGCGCATCGATTGGAGCCTGATCCAGCGTGAAGACGCCGCCTATGTGCGCGAGGCCGTCAAGATCACGGCGCTCAAGCAGGACGAGGCGATCGCGGAAGTCGTCCTGCTCAAGGCCGACACGGTCGAGGGCGCCACGGTCGACGGCGACGTGAACGGCTCGCCGATCGTGTTCGGCAACTGGTATTTCGGCTTCGAGAACCCGTTGTCGGAAAGCGAAGTGCGCGGCAACATCCGTGCGCGCACCTTGCTCAAGCGCACCTTGCCGCTGCGCCAGGGCCAATCGATCGAGTACTCGGCCGTGGTCGGCATCGCACGCCCCGGGCAACTGCGCCGCGATTTCGCAACGTATGTCGAGCGCGAACGCGCGCATCCGTACCGGCCGTTCCTGCACTACAACTCGTGGTACGACATCGGCTACTTCACCCCGTACACGCAAGACGAGGCGCTCGAACGCATCCACGCGTTCGGCGAGGAACTGCACGTCAAGCGCGGCGTCAAGATCGACTCGTTCCTGTTCGACGACGGCTGGGACGACTACAGCGGAAGCTGGAACTTCAGCAAATCATTCCCGAACGGATTCCTGCCGCTGAAAGATGCCGCCGCCAGGTACGGCGCCGCGCCGGGCGTGTGGCTGTCGCCGTGGGGCGGCTATGGCAAGCCCAAGGCCGAACGCATCAAGAACGGCACCGCGACCGGTTACGAGATCATCGACGGCGGCTTTGCCTTGTCGGGTCCAAAGTATTACCAGCGCTTCCACGACGTGGTGATGGGCCTGCTCAACAAGGACGGCGTCAACCAGTTCAAGTTCGACGGCACCGGCAACGTGAGCAGCGTGTTCCCCGGCAGCCGCTTCGACAGCGACTTTGCCGCGGCGATCGCACTGATCGGCGACATCCGCAAGGACAAGCCCGATACGTTCATCAACCTCACCACCGGCACCTGGGCCTCGCCGTTCTGGCTGCGCTACGCCGACTCGATCTGGCGCGACGGCGAGGACGACGACCTCGCCGGCGTCGGCAGCAATCGCGAACGCTGGATTACCTACCGCGACGCAACGACCTACCGCAACATCGTGCTCAAGGGACCGCTGTTCCCGATCAATTCGCTGATGCTCCACGGCATCATCTACGCGCAAAAGAATCCGCGCCTCGCGACCGACCCCGGCCACGACTTCGCCAACGAGGTGCATTCGTACTTCGCCACCGGAACGCAGTTGCAGGAGATGTACATCACGCCGTCGCTGCTTTCGTCCTCGGACTGGGACACCCTCGCGACAGCCGCGAAATGGTCGCGCGCCAACGCGGATGTGTTGCGCGACATGCACTGGATCGGAGGCGATCCGAGTCGCCTCGATGTTTACGGCTGGGCGGCGTGGACGCCGAAGAAGGCGTTCCTGACCCTGCGCAATCCGGATGCAAAACCGCAACTGGCGGTGATCGACCTGCAACGCCAGCTCGAACTGCCGGCGGACGCGGCGCGACACTACACCGCCAAACCGGTGTGGAGTTCGGGCGAAACGCGCACGTTCGATGCAGACACACCCAGCACCCTTACGCTGGCGCCGTTCGATGTACTGACGCTGGAACTGACACCGCAATAAGCGGCGTCAACCCAAGCCGAGCAATCCATCCACCTCGCACAGCTTGGCGAGATTGCACAGGCCTTGCGGCGCGCGCAGGTAGCGCAGCGATGTGCCGGCTCGATGCGCGGCCGCGCTCCAGGCGATGAAGACGGCAAGCGTGGCGCTGTCGGCGCCCTGCAATGCGCCAAGGTCGATCGCCATCGCTTCAGCGCCATGCACGGGATGCGGCATCTGCTCCAGTGCGCGCGCGGCGTTTGCATACGAAATCGCGCCGGACACGCGCAGGCCACCCAGCGTGTCGGCTTCCAGACTGAAGAACGGCATGCTCACTTGCCGTCCTTCTCCAGGCTCTTGAGCGCGTCGGCGCCCTGAGTTTCCAGGCGCGCGGTCAGCGCATCCAGGCTGGTCTTGGCGATTTCCGCGGCAACCTGGTTGCGGTAGTTGGTGACGTAGGAAATGCCCTCGATGATGACGTCGTAGGCCTTCCATGAACCATCGCTGGATTTGCGAAAAGCGTAGTCCACCGGCACGACCTTGCCGTCGTCGAGGACGACCTGGGTGCGCACCAGCGTGCGCTTTTCGTTCAACTGACCCTGGAACGGCAATACCTTGACCCTGCCTTCGGTGTACTTGAGCAGTCCTTCGGCGTAGCGGTGCGTGATCGAGTTGTACATGGCCTTGGCAAAGCGCGCGCGCTGCGCCGGAGTGGCCGTGCGCGCGTTCTGGCCGAGTACCAGGATCGATGCGTAGTCGATGTCGAAATGCGGCAGCACGATCGCATCGATGGTCTTGAGCAACTCGTCGCGATTCTTCTGCAACTCCGCACGGTGCGCGTCCATGGTCTTGCCGAGTTCGTCGACCATGCCCTGCACGACCTGGTTGGGCGCGGGCGTGTCGGCATGCACGGGCGCGAATGCGGCGAATCCGAGAACACACAACAGCAGGCTTGCGAATTTCATGTCGAACTCCTGTTACTTCTTGTCGGTGGACGCATCCGGCTTGGGTTTGCCGGCATCGCCTCCGACCAGATACTTGCCGATCAGATCCTCCAGCTGCATGGAACTTTGCGTCAGCACGACCTCATCACCGTTCTTGAAATTCGTCGGCGAGCCGCCGGGTTGCAAGGCCACATACTGGTCTCCCAGCAAGCCGCTGGTGAAGATCGCGGCAGCCGAGTCGTCGGGAATCTTGTAGCGGTCGTCGATCGCCAGGGTGACCTTCGCATCGAGCTTTTCGGGCTCCAGCGCGATCGCGTCGACGCTGCCCACGCGCACCCCGGCCACTTTCACCGGCGCGCGCAACTTGAGCTGGCCGATGTTGGTGAAGCGCGCGACGATGTCGTAGCTCGCGCCCTGGCGGTAGTTGGCCAGGCTGGTCGTTTGCGTCGCCAGGTACGCGAGCGCGGCGAAGCCGAGCAGGATGAACAGCCCGGTGCCGACCTGAAATGATTGTCTTTGTGCCATCGTAATTCCCTTGCCTTACATGAGAAAGGCAGTCATGACAAAGTCGATCGCGAGTGTCGCGATCGAGGAAAACACCACCGTGCGCGTGGTCGCATAGGCCACGCCTTCGCTGGTCGGCGGCGTGGTGTAACCCTGAAATGTCGCGATCAGCGTGCACACCGCGCCGAACACGGCACTTTTCCATACGCCATTCATCACGTCCGTCCACACGTCCACGCTCGAGGTCATGTTCGACCAGAACGTGCCGCTGTCCAGGCCCAGCCAGTTCACCCCGACCAGGTGCGCGCCAAAAATGCCCAGCGCGTTGAAGATGCAGGCGAGCAGGGGCATGGCGATCACGCCGGCGAGGAAGCGCGGCGCGACCACGTAGGCCATCGGATCGACCGCCATCATTTCCATCGCGTCGAGCTGGTCGGTCGCGCGCATCAGGCCGATTTCAGCCGTGATCGAGGTGCCGGCGCGACCGGCGAACAGCAGCGCGGTCACGACCGGACCCAGTTCACGGTACAGCGACAACGCAACCACTGTACCCAGCGCCGCAGTGCCGCCGAAGATCGACAGCGTGTGGTAGAGCTGCAGGCCCAGCACCATGCCGACGAACAATCCGCAGATCATGATGATGGTCAGGCTCATCGCGCCGACGAAGAAAAGCTGGCGCACGGTCTCGCGCACATAGCGCAAACTGCGCGGCAGCGCGCGCAGGATGTGCAACAGGAAAATGCCGCAGGCGCCGATCTGCGCGATGCCTGTCGTGAGCAAACCCGGACGCCGCGCCGTATTCATGCCGACAACCCCAACTGGCGAGCGTAATCCGGCGCCGGATAGTGGAACGGCACCGGGCCATCCGCCTCGCCACTGAAGAACTGGCGCGTCCACGGCGTTTCGCCGCGCGCCAGTTCATCCGGCGTGCCGTGCGCGACGATCTTGCCGCCGGCGAGCAGGTGGACGTGGTCGGCAACACGGCGCACTGCGGAGAATTCGTGCGCTACAAGAATTGCGGTCACGTGCAAGGTATCGTTGAGCGTGCGGATCAGCTTCACGATCTGGTTCAGCGCGATCGGATCCAGGCCCACGAACGGTTCGTCGTAGATGATCAACATCGGGTCGCGCACGATTGCGCGGGCCAGCGCCACGCGCCGAATCATGCCGCCGGACAGCTCGCTCGGCATCAGGTTCGCGGCACCGCGCAGGCCGACCGCCTGCAATTTGGTGAACACGATGTTGCGCACCAGTTCTTCGGGCAGTTTCATGTGCTGGCGCAACGGAAACGCCACGTTCTCGAACACGGAAAAATCCGTGAGCAGGGCCGAGTTCTGGAACAGGTAACCGATCTTCTCGCGCAGATCGAACAGCGCGTCGCGCCCGAGTTTCCACACCGGCTGGCCGTCCACGACGATCTCGCCGGCATCGGGGCGTAATTGCCCGGTGATGTGGCGCATCAGAGTGGTCTTGCCGGTGCCGCTCGGGCCCATCACCGCAGTAACGCGACTGCGCGGAATGTCGAGGTCCACGCCATCGAAGATCGTCTTGCCGTTGAGCACGGTGCGCAATCCGCGGATCCTGATCAAGGGCTCGCGGATTGCGGCGGCGTCGGATTTTGGCGCGGGCGTGACGTTCATCGCGGCTACCTTACCCGAGCGCGACGTCGCGCGATAGCGCCAGGACCGACACGAATCAGGTCGAGTTCAGCAATCGGGCCAGCAGTGCCGCGTTATCCCGAGCCGGCAACGCACTGCCTTCGCGACGGCTGGCCACGATTTCGCGCATCTGCGCAAGCGCGGCATCGAAATCGTCGTTGACGATGGAGTAGTCGAATTCCATGGCGTGGGCCAGGTCCGCATGCGCGTCGGCGAGACGGCGCTGGATCGTCGCCTCGCTGTCCGACGCGCGCGCGCGCAAGCGGCGTTCGAGTTCCGCGCGCGACGGCGGCAGGATGAAAATCCCGACCGCGTCCGGCATTTGTGCGCGCACCACGCGCGCGCCCTGCCAGTCGATTTCCAGCAACACGTCGCGGCCGGCGGCGAGCGCTTCTTCCACCACCTTGCGCGAGGTGCCCTTCAGATCGCCGTGCACGACGGCGTGTTCGAAGAACTCGCCGCGCGCGACCATCGCCTCGAATTCGGCGCGCGTGACGAAATGGTAATGCACGCCATCGACCTCGTTCGGACGCGCACCGCGCGAGGTGTAGGACACCGACAGCAACAGGTTCGGATCGCCTTGCAGCAACGCCCGCGTCAGACTGGTCTTGCCCGCGCCGGAAGGCGCGGCGACGATGAAAAGAGTGCCGCTCATTCGATGTTCTGCACCTGCTCGCGCATCTGCTCGATCAATACTTTGAGTTCCACGCTCGCCTGCGTGGTGCGTGAGTCGACGGATTTGGAACCGAGCGTGTTCGCTTCGCGGTTGAATTCCTGCATCAGGAAATCCATGCGCCGACCGACCGCGTCGGGCAGCGCCAGCACGCGACGAGCTTCGGCGATATGCGCGGTGAGGCGATCGAGTTCCTCGTCCACATCGATGCGCGAGAGCTGCAGCACCAACTCCTGTTCGATCCGGCCCGGTTCAAGTTGCGCCAACCCCGCAGCGGGCTTGAGTTCGCCCAGGCGCGATTGCAATTTCGCGCGCAGCGCTTCGCGGATCTGCGGCAGCCAGCCGCGCACATCAGCGACGAGTTTCGCAATGCCGTCGAGGCGCTCGCGCAGGAACACGCCGAGACGCTCGCCTTCGCGCTGACGCGTGGCGAGCATGTCGGCCAGCGCCTGATCGAGCAGTTTCAGCGCGGCGTTGCGCAGCCCTTCCTGATCGATGTCGTCCTGCACCAGCACCCCGGGCCATTGCAGCAATCCGGTGAAATCGATGTCGAGGTCGGGAAAGCGTTCGTCGAAGGATTTCGCCAGATGCGCGAGGCGTTCCACCATCGCGTCATTGACGCGAAGCTTGGCCGCATCGGCATCGTTCGGGCGAAAACGCAAGGTCGCATCGACCTTGCCGCGCGTGAGCCTCGAAGCGATGCGCTCGCGCAAGGCCGGTTCGATCGCGCGCAATTCATCCGGCAGGCGCGGATTGAGTTCGAGGTAACGGTGGTTGACCGAGCGCAGCTCGAACGCGAGCGCACCCCACGGCGTTTCGGTTTCCGCGCTGGCGAACGCGGTCATGCTGCGGATCATGGCGATTCCACTGGCGGCAATGGACGCAATGGTAAACTTCCGCGCCCTGCTTTTGGGATATTTCGATGGCCCAGATTTCAATGGCTACAGTCAAACGCCCTTCCGGCCGCGCCGCGGACCAATTGCGCAACGTCAGCATCGAACGGCGCTACACACGGCATGCCGAAGGCTCAGTGCTGGTCGCGTTCGGCGACACGCGCGTGCTGTGCACGGCCAGCGTCGAGGACAAGGCGCCGCCGTTCCTGCGCGGCAAGGGCGAAGGCTGGATCACGGCCGAATACGGCATGCTGCCGCGTGCGACCGGCGAGCGCAGCGCGCGCGAAGCGGCGCGCGGAAAACAAGGTGGTCGCACTCTGGAAATCCAGCGCCTGATCGGCCGCGCACTGCGCGCCTGCGTGGAACGTGCGGCGCTCGGCGAGCGCACGATCACGCTCGATTGTGACGTGCTGCAAGCCGACGGCGGCACGCGCACGGCGGCGATCACCGGCGCCTATGTCGCGCTGGTCGATGCGATCAACTGGCTCAAGGCGCGCGACAAGATCAAGCGCGATCCGCTGCACGGCGCTGTCGCGGCGGTGTCGGTGGGCGTGTATCAAGGTGTGCCGGTGCTCGACCTCGACTACGCAGAAGATTCGGCCTGCGACACCGACATGAACGTGGTGATGAACGACGGCGGCGGTTTCATCGAGCTGCAAGGCACGGCCGAGGGCCACGCTTTCCGGCGCGAAGAACTCGATGCACTGCTCGGACTTGCGCAAAAAGGGATAAGTGAACTTTTACACAAACAGCGCGAGGCGTTGTCGGCATGAAATCCCACATCGCCATGATCGCCATACTCGTGCGCGATTACGACGAGGCGATCGCCTGGTATCGCGATGCGCTCGGCTTCGTCCTGCTCGAAGACGACGACCGCGGCGGCGGCAAACGCTGGGTGCGCATGGCGCCGACCGGCAATATCCACTTCAGTCTGATCATGGCCCGCGCCGTTACCGCTGCACAGGAAGCCGCGATCGGCGACCAGCACGGCGGGCGCGTCGGGTTCTTCCTGCACACCGATGATTTTGCGCGCGACCATGCGCGCCTGACTGCCGCCGGCGCGCACTTCGAGGAATCGCCGCGCCTTGAGGCCTATGGCACGGTCGTCGTGTTCCGCGATTTGTACGGCAACCGCTGGGACCTGATTGAGCGGCGCGCGTGAAGCACGCCTCAATGAATCTGGTCCTCGCCAGCGGCAACGCCGGCAAGCTCATCGAGATGCGCGAAATCCTCGCTGATCTCGACGTCGAACTCATCGCGCAATCCGCGCTTGGTATCTCCGACGCCGCGGAAACCGCCAGCACCTTCGTCGAAAACGCGCTGATCAAGGCGCGCCACGCCGCGCGCACTTCAGGCCTGCCCGCGCTCGGCGACGATTCGGGAATCTGCGTGGATGCGCTCGACGGCGCGCCGGGCCTTTTGTCCGCGCGTTATGCCGGCGAGCATGGCGACGCGCAAGCGAATATCGCCAAGTTACTCGATGCACTGCGTGACGTTCCCGCTGCGCAGCGCACCGCGCATTTCCATTGCAGCATCGTCCTGCTGCGTAAACCTGATGATCCCGCACCGCTGATCGCCGAAGGGCGCTGGCCGGGTACGATCCTGCGCGCGCCGCGCGGCCGCAAGGGCTTCGGCTACGACCCGATCTTCCAGCCCGATGATGGCGGCGGATTGAGCGCGGCAGAACTCGATGCGACGACCAAGAATCGCATCAGTCACCGCGGGCTGGCGCTGGCGAAGTTGCGCGTTCTGCTGAGTCAGCAAACGTTTTGATGCTACAATGTCAAGACGTCATAACGTCATGGTGCCGCCATGCAAGCAGAAACCACTCGCGCCACGATCTATCTGGAAAAAAATCTTCACAAGGCATTGCGCCTGAAAGCCGCCGATTCGCGCCGCTCGATTTCCGAAATCGTCTCGGACGCTGTGCGCGAATCGCTGCGTGAGGACGAGGAGGATCTTGCCATCATCGCCGAGCGCGCGAACGACAAGCGCCTGAGCTATTCCGAATTCATCGCCAAGCTCAAGGCCGATGGCACGCTTTGAACTGAAATTTGCCGCGCGCGCATCGAAGGATTTGCGCGGTGTGCCGAAGACGGACGTGCGTCGCATCATGCAGCGGATTGTCGCGCTGCAAGACGACCCGCGGCCGGTTGGCGCAATCAAGCTGGCCGGACGGGAGACCTTCCGTGTGCGGCAAGGACACTACCGGATCTTGTACGACATTTTCGACACCGTGCTCGTCGTTGAAGTCATCCAGATCGGCCATCGCCGCGATGTGTACCGCAACTGACGCATGACCGCCGTCGCCGACTACATCGCCGCACTGGATCGCGTCCACCGCCGCGGCGACGCCACTGAGCACAGTTACCGCCCGGCCTTGCAGATGCTGCTGCAAAGCCGCGCGGCGAACATCGAGGCCACCAACGAGCCGCAGCGCATTGCCGGCAACGCGCCGGATTTCGTCGTGCGCCGCAACGCCACCATCCTTGGCCACGTCGAGGCCAAGGACATCGGCGAGCCGCTGGACAAGTTGCTCAAATCGGTGCAACTCAAGCGCTACGCCGAGGCGTTGCCGAACCTCGTGTTCACCGATTATCTGGATTTCATCTGGCTCGAATACGGCGAGTCGAAACTTCGTGTGCGGCTCGGCGAAGTCGCGTCGCGCGGCGGCATCGTCGCGATGCCGGACGCAGAAGAACAGTGGAACAAACTGGCGCAGGCGTTCTACAACGCGGTCGCACCGACCGTCGCCACGCCGAAGCAACTCGCGAAATTGCTCGCGGCGCAGACGCAACTGCTGCGCGATGCCACGCTGCAAACGCTCAAGCACGAGGGCGATACCGGCGCGCTGGCCGCGCAGCAACGTGCGTTCCGTGAACTGCTGGTGCCGGAACTGAAAGAAGAAGAATTCGCGGACATGTTCGCGCAGACGGTCGCCTACGGCCTGTTCACCGCGCGTGTGTTCGATCCCACGCCGCGCGACTTTTCGTTGCGTGAAGCGGAAACCCTGATTCCGAAGGCGAGCCCGTTCCTGCGCCAGTTGTTCCATCACATCGCGTTCGATCTGTCCGACGGCATCAAGTGGATTGCCGAGCAAATCGTGGATGCGCTGCTGCACGCCGATCTGGACAAGGTACTGCACCGGCAGTCGCGCAAGCGCGGCTTTACCGATCCGATTTTCCATTTCTATGAAACCTTTCTCGCCGAATACGATCCGGCCCTGCGCGAATCGCGCGGCGTCTACTACACGCCCGAGCCGGTGGTCGATTTCATCGTGCGCGGCGTCGAGCACCTGCTGAAAACGCAGTTCGGCAAGGCGGCGGGGCTGGCCGATCCGGATACGATCATTCTCGATCCCGCCACCGGCACGGCGACGTTTTTGCGCGAGGTGATCGACCGCATCTGGAAGCACGAAGTGGATGCCGGCATGCGTGGCGCGTGGCCGGATTACGTGCGCGAAAGATTGCTGCCGCGCGTATTCGGCTTCGAGCTGATGATGGCGCCGTACACCGTGGCGCATCTGAAACTGGCGCTGGAACTGGCCGACCGCGGTTTCCATTTCGAGGACGGCGACCGGCTCAATGTGTTTCTCACCAACACGCTGGATCGCATCGCCGGCAAGACCGGCCAGTTGATGGCGCAATGGCTGACGGCCGAAGCCGAAGGCGCCGAGCGCGTCAAGGATCGCGAACCGGTGGAAGTGGTGCTGGGCAATCCGCCGTATTTCGGCGAGTCGCGCAACAAATCTAAGTGGATCGCAGAATTGATGGAGTTGTACAAACGCGAGCCAGACGGCAGCAAACTCAAGGAAAAGAGCAGCAAGTGGATCAACGCTGACGAGATCAAGTTCATCCGCTTTGCACACTGGCGGATCGCGCAGACAGGCCACGGCATCGTCGGCTTCATTGCGCCGCACACATGGCTAGATGGCGTTATTTTCCGCGGAATGCGCGCGGCATTGCGGCGCGACTTTGACGACATCTACGTGCTGGACCTACACGGAAACACAAACAAAAGGGAAATCACGCCGCCAGAACACGAGCAACACGGCGATGACAAGAACGTGTTTGACATCTTGCAAGGAGTGGCGATCCTGTTTCTGATCCGCAAACCCGGCAAGCACATACGAAACGCGCGCGTGCACCACGCCGAATTGTGGGGTAACCGCGACAGCAAATACCAGCGTCTGGAGGAAAGCGAGTTCGAGGAAATTGATTGGCGCGAGCTTGATCCGCATCTGCCGCAATTGCCGTTCGTGCCGGTCAATCTGGATGCGTGGGGCGATTACGAACTCGGCTGGTCGGTGACGGAAATTTTCCCGCTATACGGCAACGGAATTGTTACCAAATGCGATGAACTCAACATCCATTGGAATGCCGACGAAGCATGGCAAGCGATCCACTGGTTTGCACAGGCGAGCGAGGCTGACGCACGCAAGCGGTTCAAGCTACCCAAGCCGGAAGTGCGTGATTGGAAATTCGATTGGGCGCAGAAAGACATCAAAGCGCCGAACTCGGGCAAGCAACCTGGCCCGCATCGTGAATTGATCAAGCCGATTCTGTATCGGCCCTTCGATACGCGGTACACGTACTACACTGGCCAAAGTCGTGGCGTGATGGGTTGGCCTGTCGAAAAGGTGATGCGGCAGTTTGACGATTCCAATCTGTCCTTGATTACATCGCGTTTGACCAAAGGCGAGGAATTTGCTCACGCGCAGGTTGCAGATAAGCCGAGCGAGGCGATCTGCATGTCGAGTAAGACGTCTAATAACGGATACGTTTTCCCAATTTGGCTTCTCCCCGAACACGATACGCTCGATCCGGCCAAGAATGTCCGTCATCCGAATCTCGATCCACGTTACCTGAACGCGCTGGCCGACGTGCTAGGCGTGGCCGTGACGCCGCCGTTCGGCTTGCCCGGCGGCGTGACGCCAGAAGACATCTTCCACTACATCTACGCCGTGCTGCATGCGCCGACCTACCGCAGCCGCTACGCCGAATACCTGCGCAGCGATTTCCCGCGCATTCCGCTGCCGCCGGACATGGCCACATTCCGCGCGCTGGCGGCGCTGGGCGAAAAACTCGTGGCGCTGCATCTGCTGCGCGATAAATCGCTCGATCAAGGCGCGCCGGCGTTTCCGGTTTCCGGCGATCACGCGGTGGAGAAGCTGCGCTACGAGGCGTCGAAGGATGGAAAATCGGGAAGGGTCTGGATCAACGCGACGCAATACTTCGATGGCATCGACGCCGAAACCTTTGCCTTCCGCATCGGCGGTTATCAGGTGCTGGAAAAATGGCTGAAGGATCGCAAAGGCCGCAAGCTCACGCGCGACGAGATCGAGCATTACCGCAAGATCGTCGTGGCGCTTGCACGCACGCGTACGCTGATGCGCGAAGTGGATGCCACGGCGGCGTCGTTGTTTGCGTAGGTCATGAATCTGCCCCCGCTCGCGCTCTACATCCACATCCCCTGGTGCGCGAAGAAGTGCCCGTACTGCGATTTCAATTCGCACAACGCGCCGCAGGCGATTCCGCAGGACGAATACGTCGCTGCATTGCTGGCCGATCTCGATCAAGATTTGCCGCTGGCACTGGGTCGTCCATTGCGTAGCATCTTCTTCGGCGGCGGCACACCGAGCTTGTTTTCACCCGAATCCATCGCGCGGATTCTGGATGGTGCGGCACAGCGTCTCGCGTTCGCGCCCGGTATCGAAATCACGCTGGAGACGAATCCCGGCACGGTCGAGCACGGCCCGTTCGCGGGCTATCGCAATGCCGGCGTCAACCGCATAAGCTTCGGCGTGCAGAGTTTCGACGACGATGCGCTCAAGCGCATTGGCCGCATCCACGACGCGGCGCAGGCCGAGCGCGCGGTGAAATCGGCGCAGGATGCCGGCATCGAGAACCTGAACCTGGATCTGATGTACGCGCTGCCGCAGCAAACGCTCGCTGGCGCGCTGGCCGATGTGGAAAAAGCTATTTCGTTGCAAACGCCGCATTTGTCGCATTACCAGCTGACCCTGGAACCGAACACGCAATTTGCCGCGAATCCGCCACCCTTGCCGGATGAGGATTCCGCCTGGGACATGCAGGAAACCTGTCAGGCACGGTTGTCGGCCGCAGGGCTGGCGCAGTACGAAGTGTCCGCTTATGCACGTGCGGGCCGTGAGTGCGCGCACAACCTCAATTACTGGAATTTCGGCGACTACCTTGGCATTGGCGCGGGCGCGCACGGCAAGGCGACGTACGCGGACAGCACGGTGCGGCGTCGCTGGAAAATCCGCGCGCCGCGCGGTTATCTCGAACACGCGGCCACCGCCCGCCGCATCGGCGGCGACGATGTGATCGCCCCCGAGCAACTGCCGTTCGAGTTCATGCTCAATGCGCTGCGTCTGAACGCGGGATTCGCCATGGCGGATTTCGCCGCACACACAGGACTGCCGGCATCCGCGATCGACGCCAGACTGGACTCCGCCATCGCGCGTGGTTGGCTTGTTCGCGTCAACGATCACGTTTGCGCAACAGATCTTGGGCAGCGGTTTCTCAACGACGTGATCGCGTCGTTCCTGCCAGACAAGAAGTGATAGACTGCGCGCCGTCGCAGGTGTCTTGCCTCGCAAGAGGCAGATGAAACGGGAAATCAGTGCAAAGCTGATGCTGCCCCCGCAACGGTAAGCAGGTTTGCTCGATCTACATGCCACTGAGCGACGCTCGGGAAGGCGATTGAAGCAAGGTACCTGCAAGCCCGGAGACCGGCCTGCGGCATAGCTCAAGGCGTTGCGGCGGGCAACGGACGGCTGCCGCGCGTCCACACCGCCTCCGGCACCCTCCCTCCGACCTCCGCGCGTCTTGCCATCAACCGCGGGTGAGCGTTCGGAGATCGTCATGTTCAAGCAATCGTTGTTTTCCCTCTGTCTTTTTTCAGCGACCGCCGCTGTGTACGCACAGGATGCGGCGCTGCAACCCACCGTCGAAGTGACCGCATCGCGCGTGGCCGAAACCGTGGATGCCAGCCTCGCCGACGTCAGCGTGATCACGCGCGCAGACATCGAGGCCAGCCACGCGCCGGATCTGCTCGAAGTGCTGCGCCTGCAAGCGGGCGTGGACATGGCGCGCACTGGCGGACCGGGTGCGCAAACCAACGTGTTTCTGCGCGGCGGCAATTCCAATCACGTGCTGGTGCTGATCGACGGCGTGCGCGTGGCATCGAGCAACACCGGCGCGTTCGCCTGGGAAAATTTGCCGCTGGACGCGATCCAGCGCATCGAGATCGTGCGCGGTCCGCGCGCGAGTTATTGGGGATCGGACGCGATTGGCGGCGTGATCCAGATTTTCACGCGCAAGCTGACCGGCCCGCATCTGGCCGCAAGCTATGGCACGTACCGCGACGCGGACGGCAGCGCCGGATTCGGCGCGCGCGACGACAACGGCGGCTTCAGCGTACAGATCGGCGCGCGCCATGTCGGCGGGTTTTCGGCGACCAATCCCGGCATCTGCAATGGCCCGAACGATCCGTACTGCATCTACAACCCGGACGCCAACGGCGCGCAACACCACGGCGGCACGCTCAGCGCCGACTACAAACTCGGCACGCAGACAATTTCCGTCAGCGCGTTGCGCAGCGAAGACATGCTGAATTTCGACAACGGCCCGAGCGACGGCATCTGGCACACGCTCGATCAGGCCATCGGTGCGGCGCTCGAAGGCGACGTTAATGCTGCTTGGCATCAGCGGCTTTCGCTTGGCACCTCGCGTGAGGATCTGGCCACGCCCGCATTCGCCAGCACCTACCGCTCCACGCGCGAACAAGCCGGATGGACGAACGATTTCGCGCTATCCGCGGCGCAGCGCCTGATTGCCGGATTCGACGCCGTGCACGAACGCGGCATCAGCATCGACACCTCGGGCTTTGGCGCGCCCTACGACAAATCGCGCGACATCGACGGCGCGTTCGCCGGCTGGCGCGTGGCCAGCGGCGCGTTCGACAGCGAAATCGCCGGACGCTACGACCACAACAGCCAATTCGGCGGCGCGTTTTCCGGTTCTGCCGCAGGTGGCTGGAAATTTTCCGATGCGCTGCGCCTGACCGCCAGTTTCGGCACCGCGTTTCGCGCGCCGGATTTGAATGAACTGTATTCGCCCGGCTACGGCGGTTACTACGCCGGCAATCCGGATCTGAAACCGGAGCGCTCGCGCACACTCGAACTCGGCGCGGAATGGACGCCGGATGCGGCCAACCGGCTAGCCGTGCATGCGTTCTCCACGCGCATTCACGACCTGGTGGATTTTTCCGGCGGCAGCACCTATCAGGCCATCAACATCGACCGCGCCGCGGTCGATGGCGTGGAGCTGACCCAGGCCTGGCACAGCGCAGTGTGGACACTGACCAACAACGTCACCGTGCAGAATCCGCGCAACACCGATACCGGTGCGCAGTTGCTGCGACGCCCGAAACAAAAACTTTCCAGCGTGCTCGAACGCGGCTTTGGCGAGCGCCTGTCCGCCGGCGTGGAGTTTTTCGCCAGCGGCAATCGCGAAGATGTCGGCGCCCGCAGCCTGCCCGGCTATGCGCTCGTCAACCTGCGTGCGGATTACCGCTTGAATGCGGCGTGGAAACTCGGCGCGCGCCTGGAAAACCTGTTCGATCGCGACTACGAGCTGGCCCACGGCTACAACACGCCGGGGCGCTCGGGTTACCTCAGCGTGACCTGGCAGCCGTAAGGACGATGGCTTGACGCAGGTGCATGTCTGGACAAATCCGGATGGCCGCTGCTACCGTGTCGGCATAGAATTCGCATAGATATGGGGACGACCAGATCGTGCAAGGCAATGGTCGAGACAAACGGCAGACAGCGGACATTTTCACGGCACGTTCTGCCGCGACCGCAGGACTGGGATACGCCATGATGCAGGCCAACCGCGGAGCGGGAACCAAAACCGGCGACGAGACGCCGGCGCTACAGACATTGGCCAGCCGCAGCGACTGGGCGCCGCGCGTGCGCAGGCTCATGGAAGGCATCCTGAACATGTGCTCCACCTGCCTGGAGCGTGCCGTCGTCGCGGCGCTCGACGAAACCGAAGCGCAGTTGTTCAAGTCGGCCGAACAAAGCCGCAACAACGAAGCGCAGTACCGCTGCTTCGAGACCATGCGCGAAATCAAGCGTGGCCGCGTCGACGTCACTCCACGCCTGATGCTGGCGGTGGAAAACGCGCTGGCGCGCTTCGACCGTGACGATGCCAAAGCCGAAGCCGGCGCGCAAGCGCGCCCCGGCATGCCCGCGCGCAAGGAACTGGCATTGCTGGATACGCGCGAACTGGAAGAATCCCTGGCCCTGCAGGAATTCGCGGCCAAGAACGACGTGCGCCAGGCGCCGGCGCTGTTCCTGCTCGGCCATCGTTTCGGCGTACTCGCAGGCGCGCCCGCGTTCGATGCGGAATCGCTGGCAATCGGCCCGGCCAAACTCGCCGATTCCCTGCAGCACGCCAGCGCCTGCCTGGACATCAGCGCCGACCATCGCGTGTTGTTGTTCCGCGCGTTCGACAAATCCTGCCAGACCGCGATCGGTGAACTGTACGCGGGCATCAACCACTTTTTCGTCGAGAACCGCATCCTGCCGAACTTGCAGGCTTCGGCGGCGCCACGCGCGAAAGGCAGCGGCGCAAACCCCGGGTCACAACCGGACGAGGAAGCCACGCCTGCCGCCGAAGCGCCGCCCGGAATATCGACCGACCCGCGCGGCACCGCCGCGCCGCGACCACCAGCGGGACAGCAGGGGCCCGGTTACCACATGCCACCACCGGGTATCTTCACGCCACCGCCAGGAGCCTACCCGCAGCCGGGAATGAGCGCGCGCGCGAGCGTTCCGGACGACCGTGACGCCGAATTGTTCACCACCCTGCGTGAATTGCTGGCCGGCCGCCGCAGTGCGCTGGGTGTTCCCGACAGCATGCCGGCGAATTCGTATGTGCCGAGCAGCAACGACCTGCAATCAGTATTGAGCACGCTGCAGGCAAAGCCGATCGCGCCGATGAGCCTGGGCGGCAAGGTGGTGCAACGCTCGATCGGCCATCTGAAACAGGATCTGCTCTCGCACCTGCGCCAGCAGTCGCCGGATGGCCAGGCGCCACAACTGGCCGCGGAGGACTCGGACACCATCGACCTGGTCGGCATGTTGTTCGACTACCTGACCAAGAACGTGCGGCCGAACGGCAGCACCCAGTCACTGATGACCAAGCTGCAGGTACCGCTGCTGCGCGTGGCGTTGCGCGACAAGAATTTCTTCACCCGGCGTTCGCATCCCGCGCGCCAGTTGCTCAACGCCATCGCCGAGACCGGCACGCACTGGCTGGACGACAGCGAAGGCCCTGCAGACCGCGCCCTGGTCGACAAGATGCAAGTCGTGGTGGACAAGGTCAGCCAGGAATTCGACGGCAACCTCGGCCTGATCGAGGGCATGCTCACCGACTTGTCGCAGCACATGCACACGCTGGCGCGCAAGGCCGAAGTGACCGAACGCCGTCATGTGGACGCCGCCAGGGGTCGCGAAAAACTGGCCGTCGCGCGCGAGCAGGCACAGAAGGAGATAACCGAGCGCGTCGCCAAAACCAAGCCGAACAAGCTGGTGCGCACCCTGCTCGAACAGGCCTGGACCGATGTGCTGGCGCTGACCTTGCTGCGCCAGGGCGAGAACAGCGAGACCTACGCCAAGCGCCTGCAGGTTGCCGACCAGTTGATCGCCGCCACCGGCGCGCGCGCCGAAGCCCCACCGGAATTGCGCGCCGAGATCGAAACCGCGCTTGATCAGGTCGGTTATCACAAGGACGACGTGCAGGCAGTCGTCAAGCGCCTGTTTACGCCGGGTGAAGTCGTCGACGGCGAAGAAGCCGTCACCAACACCGAAATCGCGATCAAGCTCAAGAGCAAGCCGCGGCTTGGCGACGATACCGCGGCACCCGTGCCGGCGACGAAACCGAAAAAAGGCTTCGTCGCCGACAGTCCCGAGGCGCATGCGCTGGAACGCATCAAGACCCTGCCGTTCGGCACCTGGTTCGAATTTGTCACAAACCAGCAAGGCGACACGGTGCGCCGCAAGTTGGCCTGGTTCTCCACGCTCACCGGCAACTGCCTGTTCGTCAACCAGCGCGGCATGCGCGTGGACGAACGCACCCTGGACCAGCTTGCGCGCGACCTCGTCAAGGGCCAGGTGCGCATTGTCGAACCGGAAACCGAAACCCTGGTCGATCGCGCCTGGAAGGCGATCGTATCCTCGCTCAAGCAACTGGTCGGACGCGGCGCGGAACCTGCGCCGGCGCCCGCATGAGACCGGCGCAACGAGAATCCGCCATGAAGAACGAGCATCGCCGCAATACACGCAAGCGCGCCCACCACGCCATCGCCATCACCGACGCGATCGGTGGTCACCAGCTGGGCCATGTCGGCAATCTTTCGATCGACGGCATGTTGATGATCAGCGGTCGCCGGTTGCCGGACGACGCCTTGTTCCAGGTCAGCTTCGAGCTGCCCAACGGCGCCACCGCGCGCAACCATACCCTGGAAATCGGCCTGCACGAACAATGGAGCGAGCAGGCCAACGTACCCGGCCAGTTCTGGACGGGATTCCGCATCATCGACATCGCGCCAGAGGATTACAACATCCTCTACGACTGGGTCAATTCACCGGGCGGACAATTCGACTGAAGGGATTCTGCGGCACAATAGGCGTCTGTTCTCATCGAGCGCCGCCATGTCCGACCTGCTTGCCAAACTCTATCCCGAACACATGCGCACGTTGCAAGCGCGCGCCGACACGGCGCTGGCGCGCGGCGGCTTCGATCACCTGGTCGTCGCTGCGGGCGTGCCGCGTCTCGAGTTCCTCGACGACCGCCCCGCACCGTACGTGGCTAATCCGCATTTCAAGCACTGGCTGCCGGTGACGAAGGCTCCTGGTTCGTGGCTCGTGCACTCACCCGGCACAAGACCGAAACTGATATACCTGCAACCGCGCGATTACTGGCACGTGGTGCCCGAAGCACCAGCCGGTTACTGGGTCGAGCATTTCGACATCGCGATCGTGCACGAAGCGCGCGACGTACTTGTGCATCTGCCAAAAGCGCTCACGCGTTGCGCGATCATCGGCGCGGACAACGCCGCGCTCGACGACGCAAAACCGAACAATCCGGACGCCGTGCTCAATTACCTGCACTGGCAGCGCAGTTACAAGACCGACTATGAGCTGGCCATGCTGCGCGTGGCGAACAAGCTCGGCGTACGCGCGCACCGCGCCGCGGAAGCGGCGTTCCGCGCGGGGAAATCCGAGTACGACATCAACACGGCGTACCTGAATGCCGTGCACGAAACCGAGAACGAGCTGCCCTACGGCAACATCATCGCGCTCAACCAGCACGCGGCGACGTTGCACTACATGGACTTCAACCGCGCGCCGCCGGCGCATGCGGAATCGTTCCTGATCGACGCCGGCGCGAGTTTCCACGGCTACGGCGCGGACATCACGCGCACGTATGCCGCGCCTCACGCGGGCGAGTTCCAGGCGCTGATCGACGCGGTGGACGCAGCGCAACGTGGTTTCGTGGCAAAGGTGAAAAACGGACAAAGTTATCCCGACCTGCATATCCACGCGCACCATGTACTCGCCGGCATCCTGCGCGATCAGGACTTCATCCGCCTGAGCCCGGAAAGCGCGGTCGAAACTGGCGTTTCGTCGACATTCTTTCCGCACGGCCTCGGCCACCTGCTCGGCCTGCAGGTGCATGACGTCGCCGGTTTCCAGAAAGACGAGTCCGGCGGCACGGTGGCGCGTCCACCCGGCCACCCGTACCTGCGCTGTACGCGCACGCTGGAGCCGCGCATGGTCACCACGATCGAACCCGGTATCTATTTCATCGACCTGCTGCTCGCCGAGCTGAAAAACAAGCCGCAGGCACGCGACGTGAACTGGGACAAGGTCGACGCGTTCCGTCGCTTCGGCGGCATCCGCATCGAGGACGACGTGGTGTGCACCGACGGCGAGCCCGAGAACCTCACCCGCGACGCCTTCGCCGCAGCGTAAGCACGGCGGCATGCGATAATTGCGCATTCCAGGCCGGATCGCCCGGCAGTTTGTCCGAACCCGTGAAATCCCGAATCTTTCCGTATTTTGCCACCACCCTTGCCGCCATCCTTGCCGCCAGCGCCATGGCCGCAGCCGATCCGTCCGTATCCGCCCACACACAGCCGGACGTTGTGGACCCTGCAACGAAACCCGGCACCCACGTCGCGCGCCATCGCGCGCCGCTGCAAGACCCCAAGGCCGCGCGCGTCGTCAATGTCGACGGCGTCGGCAAAGTGACCGTGTACGCGGCGCAAGGCGAGCCCAGGGGCCTGGCTTTGTTCGCCTCCGGTGATGGCGGCTGGGAACTGGGCGTGTGGGACATGGCGCAGACCGCGGCAAGCCTCGGCTATGTCGTCGCCGGGTTCAGCACGCCGGCGCTGCTCAAGTCGCTTGATGCGGGAACGGGCGCGTGCAGCGATTCTGCCGCCGCGTTCGAGAAGATCGGCAATGAGGTGAAAACCGCAATGAAGCTGCCGGCAGATTGGCCGCCACTGCTGATCGGTTATTCGTCCGGCGCCACGGTTGCGTATGCGGCGCTGGCGCAGGCTGGCGACCAGCGTTTTTCCGGCGCGATGACGCTCGGCTTCTGCCCCGACCTGATCTACCACAAGCCGTTTTGCGAAGACACGGGGCTGACCGCGGACAAGCAGCACAAGCCGCCGTATGGCTTCGTCTTCAACACCGTGCCGCGCGTGCCGGCGCCGTGGATCGTGCTGCAGGGCGACATCGACAAGGTCTGCAATCCGCCCGCCACGGTGAGCTTTGTGGAAAAAGTGAAAAATGGAAAAGTAGTCAGCCTGCCGCATGTCGGCCACGGTTACGGAGTGCCGCGCAACTGGATGCCGCAGTACCGTACCGGCCTGATCGAACTGCTGCGTGACTCGACGCCAGCGCCGCCGCGCGTGGCCGAGCGCAATCACTGACCACTGCCACGCGATGAACGAGGAATCCACTGCCGCGCCCAGCGCCATCGCTCGCCTGCGCTGGATCGTGCCGGTTGCATTCCTCGCGGTTACCGGGTGGTTGCTGTGGCGCGAAGCCGGCGAATTTCCGCTTGAGGACATCCAGCACACCCTGATCGATGTGCCGACCCTGCCGGCATTGGGCGTCGCTGCGCTCGCCTTGATCGGCGTGACGTTCACGGGAATGGTGGACTGGCTGATCGCGCGCTGGCTCAAGCTCGGCCTGCACGCGCGCGATTGCTTCCGTCTCGCCTTCGTCGCCAACTCCATGGCGAACACGCTCAATCTTTCCGGCGCGATGGGCGCAAGCGTGCGCCTGATGGGTCTATCCGGGTTGAAGGTGCCGTTGTCGCGCGCAGCCGCCCTGATCGGCATGCAGGCATTGTCATTGCTGTCCGGCTTGTCGCTGCTCGTGATCGCCACGCTGGCAACAAGTTCCCTGCCGCTGACCAGCGGCACCGCGCAGCGCTGGGTAGCGGCCGCAGTCCTGATCGCGGCCGCGTGCTACCTGCCTCTGTATTTCTTCCTCACGACGCGCCGCTCGCTGATGCGCTGGTTGCCGCAGGATGTCGGCATCCCGCCGCTGCGCCTGAAGATCGAGCTCACCCTGGTTTCGTTGATCGACTGGCTGCTCGCCGCGGCGACGCTGTACGCCTGCATCTATCTGTCCGGCGAACACGTCAAGCCTGGCCTGCTGCTCGGCGCGTTTGCGGGCGCCGGCGTGCTCGGCCTGGTAAGCCAGGTGCCCGGCGGGCTTGGCGTGTTCGACGGCCTGATCCTGCTCGCGCTGACCGAAGCCGGCTACGACAAGGCCGCGGTGGTATCGGGATTGATGCTGTTCCGCATCGCGTATTACCTGCTGCCTTTGCTGATCTCGCTGTACATGGGCTCTGAGATGCTCAGCGCGCGCCTGCCCCTGCTTGCGCGCCTGCGCACGCGCCTGGCCGGCCACCCGCTGTTCGGACTGCTTGGTCTGCCGGCGACCTTGCTCGCGGACTTCGGCACGCGCCTGCTCGCCATCCTGACCTTTGGCGCGGGCGCGATGCAGCTCGCTTCGGCCGCGATTCCATCGGTGAGCGAGCACATTGCCACGGTGCGCGAGCACTTGCCGATCCTGGCCGTGGAAAGCTCGAACTGGTTTTCGGTTCTGTCGGGCGTGATCCTGCTCGGACTCGCGCGCGGGATCGACGGCCGCCTGCGCCTGGCCTACCGCGTGGCGATGTGGCTGCTGCTGATCAGTGCCGCGTTGGCGATCACCAAGGGCCTGCACTTCGGCGAGGCGCTGTTCCTGCTCGCCGTGGCAGCGCTGCTGCGCGCGCGCAAACGCGTGTTCACGCGCCGTGCGATGACACTGACCTCGGCACGCACGTTCGGCTGGTTCGCGGGCCTGCTGATCTGCGTGCTGGTGTTCTTCGCGATTGGCGTGGCCCAGGTTTTGGGCGACGATTCCTTCGACCTGTTCTACGTCGGCTTCGGCGAGCACACCTCGCGCATCGGCCGTGGCCTCGCCGCCGCTTTGCTCGGATTGATCATCTACCTCATCTGGCAGGCGTTTGCGGTCAATCGCCCGAAGCTGGCGCTGCCCGACCGCGCCGAACTCGAACGCGCGCGCGATCTGTATAACGCGCACGGCGGCGGCGAATTCGCGCACCTGACCTTCATGGCCGACAAGCACCTGTTCTGGGCGGCCGACCATCAGGCCGTGATCGCTTACGGCAGTGTGCGCGACCGCCTCGTCGCGCTCGGCTCTCCCTGCGGAGCGGATGCAGCGATCGACCGCGCGATCCTCGACTTCCGCCATTTCGCCGATGCGCAAGACCGAGTGCCGGTTTTCTACGAAGTGCTGGAGCCGGATCTTTCGCGCTACCACGACCACGGCTTCGACCTGTTCAAGCTCGGTGAACTCGCGCTGGTGCGGCTCGAAGAATTCTCGCTCACCGGCAAGCGCTGGGAAGATCTACGCCAGGCCTGCAATCGCGCGCAGAAAGAAAAGCTGACATTTACCCTTGTACGGCCGCCATTCGACACAGCGTTGCTCACCGACCTGGAACGCGTCTCGGACGCCTGGCTGGCCGACAAGGGCGGTGATGAAAAGGGCTTTTCGCTCGGGCGTTACGACCCGACGTATTTTGCGTGGAGTCCGCTCGGCCTCGTGCACCGCGATGGCGAATTGATCGCATTCGCGAACGTGCTGCCACCTTATGGCCCCGGCGGCCACGCGAGCGTCGATTTGATGCGCCATGTCGCCGACACGCCGCGCAGCACGATGGATTTCCTGTTCGCAAAAGTCATGCAATGGGCGCAGGAACAAGGCTACGAATTGTTCAGTCTCGGCATGGCCCCGCTCTCGCGCGTCGGCGACAACCCGTAT
This sequence comes from Lysobacterales bacterium PRO7, assembly GCA_021404785.1. GTDB lineage: Bacteria > Pseudomonadota > Gammaproteobacteria > Xanthomonadales > Rhodanobacteraceae > Rudaea. The sequence goes on along the minus strand of QWHH01000013.1, from coordinate 11,426 downwards.
GCACGCGTGAATGAACGCCTCGCCGCACTCGCGTTCCAGTACGGCAACCGCTTCTACAACTACCAGGGCGTGCGCCGCTACAAGGACAAGTTCAAACCCGAATGGATTGGCTCCTACCTCGCCTACCCGCGCGGCATCTGGGTGCCCGGACTGCTGATCGACATCGCCGCGCTGGTATCGGGCGGGTATCGGAAATTGATTACCGGCTGATCGCGCTTTTCAATTCCTGTGTGCAGGCAACGCCGCCACGATCGCCGCGCCAAGCGTGTCGTAATCGCCGTTGTAGTGATGCGCGCCGGGCAGAACGAGTTCGCGCACGTTCGGCTTGCCGACGATCTGCTTGCAGAAGCTGTCGTCCTCGTCGGCGCCGTGCACGCAGATCACCGGGACCTGGGTTTTGGCAATTTCCGGCGCGATGGGAATGGCGCCCTTGTGCGCGGTCGATCCGAACCAGTCGCCGACGTGGATCTCGAACACAGCCGTGTCGTCGGGCGAGATCAGCACCTGCGCAGCAACGCGCTTGCGCGCGGATTCGGGCAGGCGATTGATCAGCACTGGCGACAGGCCGGCGCCAAAGGAATAACCGAGCACGATGAAATCCGCGAGCGGATACTGCGCGCCGTAATGGCCGATGATGCGGGTGAGTGCGTCGGCCGCCTGGTCGGGCGTGCGCGTTTCCCAGAAATACTTGAGCGTGTTGAGTGCCACCACGTCAATGCCGCGCTGCGCAAGCTGGTTGGCGACAGCAACGTCCAGACCGGCCCAGCCGCCATCACCGGTGAGGATGATGCCAATGCGTTGCGCGAACGCGCCCTGCGCCGGCACGGTTTCCAGCGGCAGGTCGGCGATGTCCTGCGGCAACGGCGGTATGGCACGCGCCGGTGCGGTCAGCCAGTCGATGGCCGCAGCGAGCGCCTTGCCGGGATCGGGATTGTCGGCGTGCGCTGCCGCGAATCGACGCTTGGCAAACGCAGGCAGCCGATTCAGAACACCCACATGTCGCGCACCCGGCATGAACGGCTGCGGCAGCCACGGATTCGGCAGCGACTTCACCGGAACGACGCGGAAACCGCCCTTTCCATCCGGCGCAGTCATTGCTCCCGCATCGCCCTTGCACACGGGCTTGGGCAGGCGAAAATCCGCGTCCCAGCCCAGCGTGACGAGGGCAGTGTAGGTTCCCTGCGGCGCCTGCGCGTCGAGTACGTAGGCAAACGTGGCGCCCGCGCCGTCGCCGACCAAAATGGGATAAATATACTTGTCCAGTTTCCGGTCGCGCTGGATCCAGTGGATCATTTCCTCGAAATGTCCGGCCGGGAAAGAACATTTCGCGTCGATCGATTCCATCTGCGCCAGGTACGCGGGCAGGTCGATGCCGAGCACGAACGCGCCGGCATCCGCCTGCGCGCTTGCCAACGCTTCGGTACGCGCGTCCCATCCCTTCGCATCGGATATCAGCACGATTGCCCGCTTTGGCTCACCGGCCGGCGTGGCGACGTGCACGTTGCCAAACAGGCCAAAGTGCACGGGCACGGTGGCGGCGCGAACAAATGACGATGCTGCCAACAACAAGACACCGAGCGCGCATCCCAGGAGTGCGTTCGCCCTGAGCGTAGCGCCAACGACGCAAAGTCGAAGGGCCACCGGTGTTTCGACTTCGCTCGCCGTGCTCGCAACGCTCAACGCGAACGGATTATTTCCATCGCACGCCATGAGTGTTACTTGCGCGCCGCGGCCATCAGCGCCTCGATCGCATCCGGATCGTTCGGCACCGCCGTGGTAATGACTTCCGGATCACCCTTGGTGACAACCACGTCGTCTTCGATGCGGATGCCGATGCCGCGCCATTTCGCAGCGACGCCCTTGGCATCCGGCGCGATGTACAGACCCGGTTCGACCGTGACCACCATGCCCGGTTCCAGCTCACGGAATTCGCCGTCGACCCGGTAGTCGCCGACATCGTGCACGTCCAGGCCCAGCCAGTGTCCGGTCTTGTGCATGTAGAACTTGCGGTAGGTGTGCTCGCGGATGTTCTTCTCGACGCCGCCCTTGAGCAGGCCGAGCTTGATCAATCCGGCCGTGAGCGTGCGCACGGCAGCATCGTGATACGCGCCGAACGGTTTGCCGGGACGCACCTGTTCGATCGCCGCATTCTGTGCCGCGAGTACAAGCGCGTACAGCGCGCGCTGCTCGGGCGAAAACCTGCCGTTTACCGGATAGGTGCGCGTAATGTCCGATGCATAGCATTCGTACTCGGCCCCGGCGTCCACGAGCAACAGGTCGCCATCCTTCAACGGCGCGTTGTTGGCGCGGTAATGCAGCACGCAACCGTTCGCGCCGCCGCCGACGATCGGCTCATAGCTGGGCACTGCACCGCGGCGACGGAATTCGTGCAGCAGTTCGGCCTCGATCTCGTGCTCGTTCATGCCCGGGCGCACCGAGCGCATCGCGCGCACGTGCGCGGTGGCGGCGATCTGCGCAGCCTTGCGCATGACGCGCAATTCGTCGCGGGTCTTGAACAGGCGCAGGTCGTGCAGGATATGGCCAAGCGCGACGAATTCGTGCGGCGCACGTGCGCCCTGCTTGACCTGCGCCCGCACGCGATTGACCCAACCGATGAGCTGGACGTCGAACTCGGTATCGCGGCCGAAGTGGTAATAGACGCGCGAGCGGCCTTCGATCATGCCGGGCAGGATGTCGTCGATGTCGGCGATCGGAAACGCATCGTCCATGCCGTAATCGCGCACGGCGCCATCCTGGCCGGCGCGCGTGCCATCCCAAGCTTCGCGTTCGGGATCGCGTTCACGGCAGAACAAGATCGCTTCGCCATGCTCGCGGCCGGGAATCAGCGCCAACACGGCTTCGGGTTCGGCGAACCCGGTCAGGTAATGGAAATCGCTGTCCTGCCGGTACGGATAATGGCTGTCGTTGTTGCGCACCCGCTCTGGTGCGGCGGGGACGATACAGATGCCGTCGCTGCCGACGATGCGCATCAGTTGCTTGCGGCGACGGGCGAATTCCCTGGATTCAATCATGACGCTCCGGTCCAACCCCGATTGTTGCCTGGCGCATTCTAGCAGGCGCGCCACATGCCAAGTGGCGGTTGCCTGCGCGCTGCCACAACCCTATCATCCGAATGTCCGTATCTTTCCAGTGTACCGTCTATGCCGTTAGCGAAGGGACCGCGGGCCATCGGCTGGTGGCTTGTATTTTTCGCCACTGTGCTGGCCACGGCAGGCCATGCCAGCGAAAGACGCTATTACTTCGACGAAATTGGCGGCGACCGCGGCCTGGTGTCGCAGGATGTAACGGCCCTGTTCCAGGATCAGTCCGGATACCTGTGGCTCGGCACGCAATCCGGTCTGCAGCGCTACGACGGCTACAATTACAAGTTGTTCCGTCACCTGCCGGATGACCCCGAGTCGCTGCCCGACAGCTTCATCACCGCGATCACGCAAGATGCCCAGGGACGGCTGTGGATTGGCGGGATGAACCGCGGTCTGGCGGCATTGGCTGCTTCCTCGCTGCGTATCGAGGCGCGCTCGCGGATCAGCGCCACGGATGCGTCCCCGCGCGATTCAATCGGCGCGCTCAAGTTCGATTCCGCGCGCGGCCTGTGGGTGGGAACCAGCGCCGGCATCGAATTGATGGATCCGGTCAGCGGCAACCGCCGTGAGGTATTTCACCTGCCGGCCAGCGCCCCGGCGCCAGGCGTGTCCGAGTTCGCGATCGGCAGCGACGGCACGGTCTGGGCGGCGACAACCGCCGGCTTGCTGCGATTTGCGCCGAAATCAACCGTGGCATCACCCATTGCCAACACGGTCCTGCCGCATGCATCGAGCGTACGGGTCGAAACGGATGGCAGTGTCTTCGCCGCAGGCAGCGGCGGCCTGTTCCGCATCGACCCGGTCAGTGGCACCGCGCAACGGCTGTGGCCCAGTGCGGATATCGGCACGGTGCAGGTGCGCGCCATGGCGCGTGATCGCCGTGGCCGCCTGTGGCTATCGACCTTCGGCAAGGGCGTTGTCATCTACGATCCGGTCAGCGCAACCGTCGAAACCTTGCGCCACGATCCCAGCATGCCGGGGTCGTTGCCGGACGACTACGTCAACAGCTTGCTCGTGGATCGATCGGGGTTGATGTGGGTCGGCGGCATGATCAATGGCGTCTCCACCGTAATCCCCGAAGGCGCCACATTCCGGTTTGCGGCCGATCTGGCGCCGAATCGTGACCAGACCGGCAACAACATCCGCGCAATCGCCACGGACGCCGACGGCCGCCTGTGGCTGGGAACGGGCGGCGATGGCCTCAAGCGCTACGATCCCACCCTCGACACCTACGAGTATTTCGACGGCCTGTTTGCGTCACCCGTTTCCGCACCCACGGATTCCATGTATCCGACCGCGGTCATCTTCGCCCTGGCGCCCGCCACGGATGGCAGCCTTTGGGTTGGCACCAGCCGTGGCGCGTTCCATTTCGATCCACGCAAACGCACGGCCACGCCGATTGCCTTGAACGGCAATGCGGGCAATTCCCTGCTCGGCCATCCGGTACGCGCGATCATGACGGCCGCGAACGGCGATATCTGGTTTGGCATGTACGCCGATGGGCTGGTGCGCTGGCAACCTGCCAGAACCGGCGCGCCGGAACGCTGGGTGACCTTTCGACACCGCAGCAACGATCCGGGCAGCCTGGCCGGCGACATCGTGCTCGCGCTCGCCACGGATTCGCAGCAGCGCGTATGGATCGGAACCACGGACGGCGTGTCCGTGTTCGACCCGGCCACTGGCAGCATGCAAAGTTTTCGACACAGTAGCGGCGATTCGGCTTCGCTGTCGGACAACATGGTGCGCAGTTTCCTGCACGCCAGCGACGGAACGCTGTGGGTCGGTACGCAAAATGGCCTGGACAAGGTCGACACCCGCGCCGGTGGCGATATCCGTTTTGAACATGTCGCCGTGCGCGGCGACACCGCAGGTCTGGCAATCTTGGGCATCCTCGAAGATTCCGATCACGAAATCTGGATGAGCACGGATCGCGGCATTGGAGTGCACCTGCCCAAGATGGGCGCGTTCATGTTCTTCACCAAACGCGATGGCTTGCAGGGGCGCGAGTACAACGGCGGTTCTGCCGCAATACGCCCGAACGGGGAACTGGCGTTCGGCGGCGTTCATGGCGTCAATATCTTCAATCCCCGGACGATCGCGCACAGCCTTTACGAACCGCCCGTGGTAATTACTTCGGTGCGGCTCGGAGACAACAATGCACCCGATCTTGCGCCCGCAGCATCCGGGGTGACCATGCAGCAGGGCGAGCGCGTCGTGCGCTTCGAGTTCGCCGCCCTGGATTTCCAGGAACCGCCGCGTAATCGTTTTGCCTACCAGCTCGATGGATTCGACCCGGCATGGATCGATGCGGGTACGCGCCATGCGGCGGTTTACCCGCATTTGCCGGCGGGTGATTATACGTTTCGGGTGCGTGCCGCGAACGCCGACGGCGTCTGGAACCCGAACCCGGCCAGCCTGAATCTGCGCGTGCTGCCACCGTGGTGGGCGACGCAGGCGATGAAGACCCTGTATCTCGCGCTGGCCGCCGCCGCGCTGTTCGGACTGTGGGTCGCGTACCGCCTGCGGCGCAAGCGCGAAGCGCGCCACGCCCGCGAGTTGCGCGAGCGCGAGGATCGCCTGCGCCTTGCGCTGTGGGGTTCGGGTGATGAATTCTGGGACTGGGACGTGAATCGCGGGCAGATGTACCGGATTGGCGACGACCAGTTGCTGGGAGGACAACATGAGGAATCGTTGCCCCAGAACGACTGGAAGCAACAGGCGGTGCATCCGGATGATTTGCCGCAGGTGGAGAAGCGCTTGTACGACCACATGGCCGGACGTACCGAACATTTCGAGTCCGAGCACCGTGTCCGCAACGCGCAGGGCGACTGGACCTGGGTGCTGTCGCGCGGCAAGGTGGTAGACCGCGATGCCAATGGCCGCGCCCTGCGCATATGCGGCACGGCCCATAACATCACCGATGCGCGCAGCGCTGCGCTTGAACGCCGCATCGCGGGCGAAGTGATCGACAGCATGAACGAGGCGGTGACGGTAACCGACCTGGACTTCCGTTTCATCTCGCTCAACCGTGCGTTCACGCGCATGACCGGCTATACCGAAGCCGAATGCCTTGGCCAGCCGGCGCACATGCTCAACAGCGCCAAATACCCGGCGGAAATCTATCGTTCGATGCGCGAGGCATTCAAGCGCAACGGCCATTGGCGCGGTGAATTGTGGCAGCGCCGTCGCGATGGCGAAGATTTCCTGGCATGGCTTGAACTGAGCCAGGTCCGCGACGAATCCGGACAGGTCACCAACTATGTCGGCGTCATGAACGACATCACCGATCGCAAGCGTGCCGAACAGGAATTGCGCTATCTGGCCAATTACGACACCTTGACCGGCCTGCCGAACCGCACCCTGCTCGGCGAGCGCCTCGCCCATGCGGTGATCCGCGCGCGGCGCACGTCACGCAAGGTCGCCGTGCTGTTCCTCGACCTGGATCGCTTCAAGCACGTCAACGACTCGATGGGCCATGCCGCCGGCGATCGCGTGCTCAAGGCGGTCGGCGAGCGCCTGTGTGCAAAGGTCAACGAATCGGCCACGGTGGCGCGCCTGGGCGGTGATGAATTCACCATTGTGCTCGAGGACGTGCAGCACATCGATCAGGTGCAGCGTGTTGCCAACGACATGCTCGACCTGTTCACGACTCCGCTGGTCCTGGACAGCGGCCAGGAAGTCGTGGTTTCGCCCTCGATCGGAATCAGCATGTATCCGGATCATGCCCAGGTGCCGACGGACCTGCTCAAGTTCGCCGACACGGCGATGTACCAGGCCAAGGAACAGGGTCGCAACATGTACCAGGTGTACACGCCGGAAATGGACGCGATCACGCGCCAGCGCGCGAGCATGCTCGGCGGCCTGCGCCTGGCGCTGGAACGCGGTGAATTGAGCCTCGTGTACCAGCCGATGCTCGCCCTCGACGAAGGCCGCATCACCGGCACCGAAGCGTTGCTGCGCTGGAACAGCCCGGAATTCGGCTCGGTGCCACCGAGCGTGTTCATCCCGCTCGCCGAAGAGGCTGGCCTGATCGAGCGCATCGGCGAATTCGTGCTGTATCGCGCCTGCCTGCAATTGCGCGACTGGCAGGACCGTGGGCTGTCCGGCATCACCATGTCGGTCAACCTGTCCGCCCTGCAATTGCTGCGCGACGAACTCACCCAGCGGCTTTGCGAAATCCTCGCCGAAGCACAACTTGAACCGGAGCGGCTGGAACTGGAGTTGACCGAGAGCGTGCTGATGGCCAACCCGGAGCGCGCCATCCATACGCTCGATCGCCTGCATGCCGTCGGTGTTGCGATCGCGATCGACGATTTCGGCACGGGCTATTCCTCGCTCAGTTACCTCAAGCGCCTGCCCATCGATCGCCTGAAGATCGACCGCAGTTTCGTCGGCGACATCACCACCGATCCCGACGACGAGGCGATTACCAAGACCATCATCACGATCGCGCATTCGCTGGGGCTTGACGTGGTGGCCGAAGGCGTGGAAACGCTGGAACAGCTCGAATACCTGCACGAGCAAGGTTGCGACGAAATTCAGGGGCATTGGCTTTCGGTGCCACTGGACGCGGCTTCGTGCTTCACCTTCATCCTCGAATTCGAGCGCAGCCGGCCGCCGGCGCGCTCGCGGCTGACGGTGCGTTGACCGCCTGCCCGCGCCAACCTATAGTGCCCACGCCATGTCACATGCCAATCCGGCCCTGAATGAATTGCATGAGGTCAGCGGGCGCATCGATCGCCTGCTCGAACTATGTCGGCGGCTGGCCGAAGAAAACCGCAGCCTGCGCCTCAGTCAGGATCAACTCGCCGCCGAACGCTCCAACCTGCTTGCCAAGAATGAACAAGCGCGCACCCGGGTCGAAGCGATGATCGCGCGCCTGCGCTCGCTGGAGAACAACGCTTGAGTGCCGAGGGACCTATCGCTGTCAGCATCCTGGATCGGGAATTTCTGATTGGTTGTACTCCGGAAGAGCGGCCCGGCCTGATCGCCGCCGCCGGTTACCTCGACGGCAAGATGCGCGAAATTCGCGAGCACTCGCGTGCGGCGGGCGTCGATCGCATTGCGGTCATGGCGGCGCTGAACATCGCCCACGAATTGATCCAGCTTCGCCAGAACCGCGACACCAACGATGGCACCTTGGCACAACATCTGCAAATGCTGCGCGCCAAGCTTGATGGCGTGCTCGCAACCTCGGTAAAATGACTCTGCGTCCCCTGCGGTGTGCGAGAGCGCATCAAACCATATTGCCTTGTTCCTATATACGACCCCGGGGTGGCAGTGTTCGAGTCCGTGTGCATGTCCGCCATGAGCGGAAAGCCTGACGACCGGCGAGCCATCCCACCTGATCCTAGGGATCAAGGTCGTTCGGTGTGCAACGGCATCGCGGAGGGCGCGCTCTTTTTTCCGTGCGGCAGCCGCGCGTGAATCGCGACACCGACCGTGGTCAATTGCGCAACCACCTGCGTGCGCGGCGCGCACAATTGAGCGCCAGTGAACGCGTCGCAGCCGCCACGGCATTGGCCGCAACGCTCGAACAACTTCCGGAATTCCTCGTCGATACGCGCATTGCCGGCTATTGGGCGGTGCGCGGCGAGATGCCGCTGCTTGCCGCCTTTGCCAGCCTGCGCTCGCGTGGACAGACGTATTGCCTGCCAGTGCTGTCGGGTGATGACACACTGTGTTTTGCGCCGTGGCAGCCGGGTGCGACGCTGGCAACCAATCGCTTTGGCATTCCCGAACCCGACGCTGCGCCGGATCGGCAATTCGCAGCGAGCGATTTGGATGTCGTGCTGGTTCCGCTCGTCGGCTTCGATCGTAGTGGCAACCGTCTCGGCAGCGGTGGCGGCTGGTACGACCGCAGTTTCGCATTCCTTCACGACGCGCCACGGCCTGCACGTCCGGTATTGGTCGGCATCGGTTACCATTTCCAGGAAGTCGCGGCACTCGTACCGAAGCCTTGGGACATCCGCATGGATTTCATCGCAACGGATCGCGAACTGATCGACTGCACGGAATCGACCGAATGAATCATTGGCTGATGAAATCCGAGCCGGACGAGTTTTCCATCGACGACTTGGCAAAGAAGAAATCCGAGCCGTGGAGCGGAGTGCGCAACTATCAGGCGCGCAATTACCTGCGCGAGATGTGCAAGGGCGATGGCGTGCTGTTCTATCATTCCAGTTGCGCCGAGCCCGGTGTCGTCGGCATCGCCACGGTCGCGACGGCGGCGTATCCGGATCCGACCCAATTTGATCCGCGTAGCGATTATTTCGACGCGAAAGCCACGCACGCCGCACCGCGCTGGTCGCTGGTCGACGTGAAATTCAAGCGCAAGCTCAAGCGCGTTATCGCACTGACCGAACTCAAGAATCGCAGGGAATTGCTGGGGTTTGCGCTGATTCGCCCCGGCAACCGACTGTCCGTGTTGCCGGTGACGACAGCACAGTGGGATTACATCCTGGGGCTGGAATAATGTCGGACAAGCGCGAAGCGCAGAAGAAACTGGCCGCCGAACGTGCCATCGGCTACGTCGAACAAGGCAGCATCATCGGCGTTGGTACCGGCTCGACTGTCGCGTACTTCATCGACGCGCTCGGCGCCCGGCGTGGTTTGATCGAAGCAGCCGTATCAAGTTCGGAGCAAAGCACCGCGCGTCTGAAACAGCACGGCATTCGCGTCGTCGATCTCAACAGTGTTGGCACATTGGCGCTTTACATCGACGGCGCGGACGAGTGCGACGCGCACAAGCGCCTGATCAAGGGCGGCGGTGGCGCTCTGACGCGAGAAAAGATCATCGCGGCCACTTCGAAAACCTTCGTATGCATGATCGATGCGGCCAAGCGCGTCGACGCGCTCGGCAAATTCCCGCTGCCCATCGAGGTGATTCCGATGGCGCGCGGCCACGCCGCCCGTGAAATCGTCCGGCGCGGCGGCAATCCGGTCTGGCGCGACGGTTTCGTCACCGACAACGGCAACATCATCCTCGACGTGCACGGTTGGCGCATTGAAGATCCGGTCGCGCTGGAAGCTGATCTCAACCAGATCACCGGCGTGGTCTGCGTCGGACTGTTCGCCAAGCGTCCGGCCGATATCGTGCTGATCGGCGACGCGCTGATGGCTTAGCAATTACGCCTGTTTTTCCATCTGCTTAATCATGCCCGACAGCCCGCCATGCAGGGCGAATACCTGGAAGCCGAGTTTGCTCAGGATGAAGGCTGCCGCCGCACTGCGTTCGCCGGTGTTGCAGTACACGATATATTTCTTCGACTTGTCGAAATCAGTCATGCTTTCGCGCAGCGTATACAGCGGTGTGTTGATCGCACCTTTGATCGCACGTTCGGCATGCTCATCCGGCATGCGCACGTCAAGCACTACAGCGCCCTGACGTGCCATGATCGAGGCCATGCCCGGCGTCAACCATTCGACGACGGGCGGCTTGAGTACCTCATCGAATGATTTTTTCGCCAATCGCATCAGTCTGCCGTCCTTGATCATCGTGACGGTGGCATTGCGCACGGTGTTGGCGAGCAAAGCGTCTTCTCCGAAAGTATCACCACGCACGAGATAGGCGACAATTGCGTCGCCCGTCTCCAGACTTTTGGAGACTGAAGCTGTGCCATCCTTGATCGCATAGAAATAATCAGCCACCTCGCCTTCATGGATGATGACATCGCCGGCTTTTACCGCAATCTCCTCGAAACGCCTGAACATTCGCTCGATGTTACCGGTCGGCAGCTTGTGCAAGGCACGCGACTGCAGCAGACGAAACACCCAGCGATTCGCATCGGGACTCGGATCCACGTGGCGAAAATTCTCGCTACGGGAAAGCTGATCCCATGTCTGCACCTTTTCCATGTAGCGCCGGTCGAGTCTGACCAGAGTCGCGCTGCGCGAGGTCACCGTCGCGGTGAAGCGGCGCGGCTGCAAGTCGCCGAGTGCGTATCGGCCTTGCAGTGTACTGGCGTCAATTTCCTTCTGTTTGCCGTCGGGATAGTCACCACGCACACGCCCGGCGCGCACGAAGATCGTCTGATCGTCGGTATCGCCAGCCTTGAACAGCACCGCGCCCTTGGCAACCTCGACGCTTTCGGCTTCGCGTGCGAGCTGCTCAAGATTTTCCGGCAACAGCTTGTCGAGCGGATAGAACTTGGCGAGCTCGGTGGCTTCGATCGTCATGACGTGCTCCACGGCAGTCGGAATGAAGTGTATCCCGGCGGCGAGGCAAACAAAAACCCCCTGATCTTGCGACCAGGGGGTTGGGTAAAGTGCTCAGCAATGACCTACTCTCACATGGCTTAAGCCACACTACCATCGGCGCGG
>QWHH01000012.1 GCA_021404785.1 Lysobacterales bacterium PRO7 | reverse complement strand
CCGGCCAGCACTGCCGCCAGCACCGCCGCCGCGAACAACAGCGCGACCAGTTTGCCTTCAAGCGTGAATGCGCGCATGCCAGCGCTAATCCTGGATCGGAATGTTGTATCGCTGCATCCGTCGATACAAGGCTTGGCGTGAAAGTCCGAGAGAGCGCGCGGCGTGACTTATCACGCCTCCGTTTTTCTTCAGCGCATCCTCAACGGCTTCCCGTGACGGTTCGTCGAGGTTGCGCGAAGCGGCGCTGGCCAGCGCCGGCAAGCCAAGATGCTCGACCTCGATCGGTCCGGCGCCGCACAGCAATTTCGCGCGGTCGATGGTGTTCTTCAGTTCGCGCACGTTGCCCGGCCACGGATAATCGGCGAGCGCCTCGCGCGCAGCGTCCGACAACACGGCGCCATCCAGAAAATGCTCGGCCAGCGGCAGGATATCGTCGGGCCGCTCGGCCAGCGGCGGCAACGCGACCTGGATCGTGTTGAGGCGATAATAGAGGTCTTCGCGAAATTTTCCGTCCCGAATCAGCGCGGGCAGGTCGGCATTGGTTGCGCTGATCACGCGCACTTTCACGCGGCGCGTGCGCGTGGAGCCCAGACGCTCGAATTCGCCGGTCTCGAGCACGCGCAACAATTTCATCTGCCCCGCCGGCGGCAGGTTGCCGATCTCGTCGAGGAACAAGGTGCCGCCATCGGCCGCCTCGAAACGGCCTTCGCGCGCGCGCACCGCGCCGGTGAACGCGCCGGCCTCGGCGCCGAACAATTCGGCCTCGATCAATTCACCCGGCAGCGCGCCGCAATTGACCGCGACCAGCGGTTTGGCGCGCACCGCGGAATTGGCGTGTACGATTTGCGCGATGCGTTCCTTGCCGGCGCCGTTTGGTCCGGTGATCAGCACCGGCACGTCGGCGCGGGCGACGCGGCAGGCCAGTTCCAGCGTACGCAAGGATTCGTCGGACGCGAACACGATGCCGCACAGATCGAAATCGCGTTCGAGTGCCTCGCGACGTTTGCGCCGCGAGACGCGTGCGGATTCCGCGGCGCGTGCGTTCTCGGAAAGCTCGAGCAGGTTTTCGACCGTGGCCAGCAGCTTGGCGTCGTCCCAGGGTTTAGCGAGGTAATCCGCGGCGCCGGCCTTGACCAGTTCCACTGCCGTTTCCAGGTGCGTCCATGCGGTGAGCAGAATGACGGGCAAGTCCGGATGGCGCGCGCGGATCGCGCGGAACAGTTCGGCGCCTTCCTCACCCGATGTCGTATCGACGCTGAAGTTCATGTCGGCGATGACGACGTCCACGCGCTCGCGCGCGAGCGTCGCGAGACCTTCGTCCGGCGTCAGTGCGACCAGCGGACGGATGTCGTGCAACGACAGCAGCAACGACAGGGCTTGCCCGATCGTGGGATTGTCGTCGATGGTCAGAACGGTGCGCATGGGCACATTCTGAAGGATTTGGCGGCGCATCGGCAGCTTGGATGCTGCCGGGCGCCGCACGGTTGCATCAGATCTTCGCTTTTTGCACGGCGATCCAGCCGTCGATCCGTGTTTCCAGCACGTCCAGCGGTAGCGCGCCACCATCCAGGATCGCGTCGTGGAACGCACGGATGTCGAACTTGCCGCCAAGCGCCGTTTTCGCGCGCGCACGCAGTTCGAGGATCTTCAGCTCGCCCATCTTGTAGGCCAGAGCCTGTCCCGGCCAGGTGATGTAGCGGTCGGTTTCGGCCTGCACGTCGGGCTCGTCCTGGCTCGAATGCGCGTGGAAGTAATCGACCATCTGCTGGCGCGTCCAATGCTTGTAATGCACGCCGGTATCGAGTACGAGGCGATCGGCGCGCAGCAGTTCATCGGACAGGCGACCATAGTCGGACAGCGGATCCTTGTAGAAACCGATTTCCTTGCCGAGCTGTTCGGCATACAGCGCCCAGCCTTCGACATACGCGTTGTAACCCGCGTTTTGGCGGAACGGCGGCAGGTGCGGCAGCGTCTGCGCGATCGAAATCTGCATGTGATGGCCGGGAATGCCCTCGTGGTACGCGGTGGATTCGATGCTCAGCACGCTGCGATTGGCAAAATCGCCGGTGTTGACGAATACCATCCCGGGCCGCGAACCGTCCGGTGTGCCCGGATGGTATTCGGCGCCGGCCGCTTCCTTCTCGCGAAACGCCTCGACCGGCACCACCTCGACCTTCGTCTTCGGCAACAGGCCGAACAGCTTCGGCAGCTCGGGCTGCATGCCGGCGATGTAGCCGCGGTAGCGTTCGAGGATGTCTTCGCGCGATTTGGCATGCGTCTTCGGATTGTCCTTGAGCGACGCGCGGAAGCTGGCCAGATCCTTGAAGCCCTGCGCCTTGGCGATCTTCGTCATCTCGCCTTCAATGCGCGCGACTTCCGACAATCCCAGATCGTGGATCTGCTGCGGCGTCTTGTCGGTAGTAGTCATTTGCCGCACGTCGTAGCGATAGATCGCATCGCCGTTCGGCAGCGCCCAGATGCCGAAATCGCTGCGCCCGTGCGGCGCGTAGTCCTTGCTCACGAATTCGCCGAGTTTGGCGTAAGCCGGGCGCACGTCGCTGTCGATCGCGGCGAGGATCGCGGTCTTCAGGCGCTTCTGATCCGCTGCCGATACCGATTTCGGAAAGTGCTTGAGCGGCTCGGCAAACACGCTGTCCCTGCCGGCGGGCTTTTCGATCGCGCCGGCCTGTACCGCGACTTTTTCCAGCAGGTATTTCGGCGGCATCATCTTGTCGGCCATGCCCTGGCGCGCCAGCGCAATGACCTGGTCGAATACCTGCGGGACCGCCTGCAGGCGCTTGAGGTAATCCTCGTACTGCTTGGCGTTGTCGAAGGGAATCGAGCTGACGAAACCGGCCAGCATGATGTGCGCTCCGCTCATCTGGTCGAGCGGCATTTCATCGAGCTTGAGTTCATGCGCGGCAATGTTGTCCTTGAGCTGGCGCACCATCAACTGCTGGTTGAGGCGGTCGGAGTCGGAAAATCCGCCGGTATCGATCGCCTCGAACCGTTTGAGGAAATCCGCCGTCACTTTCTGCTCGGCGTCGATGTGCGCCAGCGACATGTCGCTCCAGCGGTCGTTGTAACGCAGGTCGCCAAGCATGGTCGCGAACTCGGGTGTGCTTTCCATGGTGTGCTGCCACTGCTCGGCGAGCAGTGTGTTCAACGCCTTGACGCGGGTGGCGACATCGGTCGCCGGCATGGCGTGCACTGCAGGATCGGCAAGCGCGGGAGTCGCGGCAGCGGCTGTTCCAGCCAGCGCCGCGCAAATCATCATCGGCAACAGTTTCACGGGATTCTCCAAAATGTGGACGCGCGATTGTGCGTATCCGGCACGCCACGCGAACGTGCCGGATGGCATGGATTGCGCTTCACACGCTGCGCGTAGCCACCACCGGCGGAACCTTGGCGGCACGCAGCGCGGGACTGAGTACCGCCAGCTGGCCCAATGCCCACAACACCAGTACGCCGACCGGCAGATACCACAACGGCAACTGCGGCATCTCGAAGAATCTCATCAGCATCAGGTTGATGCCGATCGCCAGTGCGACTCCGAGCATTGCGCCAAACGTGACGATCAGGAAATTCTCGGTCTGAAAGTAGCGCAGGATGTCACCGCGGGTCGCACCGAGCGCGCGCCGAATGCCGATCTGCTTGCGCCGCTGCGCCACCCAGAAACTCGCCAGCCCGACGATGCCCAAGGCGGTAACGCCGAGCAGCGCGACGATGACGCCGACCAGCAATCCGGCCATGGCGCGATCATTGCGGAACACGTTGTCGCGCAGATCGCCCAGCGTGCGGCTGGCTTGCCGATCGATCACCACGTCGGGCAATGCCTTGCCGATCGCCACGCTGGCGTCGCGCATCACGCGCGGCAGATCCTGCGGCGCGGCGCGCAGCAGATAGCTGCCGGTCAAATACGGCCCCGGCAAGGCCGGCACGAAAACACACCAGTCGCGTTGCGCCGCCGGCCATCCGGGCGGATCGGGACGCACCAGCGTGCGGATCACGCCAACCACGCGGTAATGGAATTTTTCCATCCAGATTTCCTTGCCCAGCGGATTGGCGCCGGGCCACAGATGTTCGGCCAATGCCTGCGTAATCTGGATCGAGGCATCGCCCGGCATCAATCCGGTGAAAGCGCGGTAATCGTCCGTCTGCGGTCCGCGCCCGGACTCGAGTTGCAGACCAAGCGCTTCGAAGCTGCCCGGCCCGCCGACGTAAAACTCGATGACGCCGCCAAAATGCTGCCCGCCGGCATCAGTGGTGATGCCGGCGGTGCCGCGACGCGCGCCGAACGGAATGGAATTGAGCAAGGCGACGTCTTGCACGCCGGGTATCGCGCGCAACGCGGTCAACGCGCGCGCGTCCACGTCGGCGGCCTTGCTTGCATCGTAGCCGGTCAACTGCATCGTCGCCAACGCGCTTTCATCCACACCGCTGTCGATGCCCATCATCGAAAGCCGGCTGGCGATCATGAAACAGGCGTTGCACAGCACCGCACAGGCGAATGCGATTTCCAGCGCGATCAACATGGCGGCGAGCTTGTGCTTGCGCAGTGCGGCGAAAATGGGCTGGATTTGCATCGTCGTCACCTCACAAGGTCTTCAACTGCAACGCGGGCGCAATGCTACTGGCGCGCAGCGCAGGCAATCCACCGGCGAGCAGGCTTACCGCAATCGCCGCCGCGAAGGTGGCCGCGAACATGCCCAGGTCCAGATGTGCCAGATCCGCATAGGCGACCGGCTGCCGGCGCACCAGCCACAGGCCGCCCAGGGTCAGCAGCCAGCCGCCGATGCCACCGAGCAGGCCGATCAATCCCGCTTCAACCAGGCATTGCGCGAAGATGGCACGACGCGAAGCGCCCAGCGCGCGGCGCACGCCGATCTCGCCGCCGCGGCGCAGGAATTTGGCCAGCAGCAAACCGATCGTGTTGAAAAGACATATCGCTAGGAACGCAAACGCGAGCCCGGTCTGCAGTTTCACGTCGGCCGGCACCACGCCGTTCAAATCCAGCCACTGCGTGAGCGAGGGCAGGCGCGTTTGCGTGCTGGCGAAACGGCCGAGCGCTTTTTGCTCCTGCGCGTAATGATCGAGAAACCCGCGATATACGGCAACCTTGGCCGCATCGTCCAGTTGCACCCACAGCGCCACCCAGACACAACCCGCATTTTCCAGATACCCCGGCTTTTCCGGCGCGTGCCAGCAGGTGAACTGCCAGAAATTGCCGGCGTTGATTTCCAGCCCTGTGGAAACCGGTGTCAAAACATCCTCGGGCTTGCCATAGAAATCCGCGGTATCGCCGTTGGCGAAACGGCCGCCGCGCACGTCGTAAAAAAGTGGCGAGGGCCGCCACGGCGCCAGCACGCCGACGATGCGCACGTCGCTGTCTTTCAATCGTAGAGTCTTGCCGACGCTGTCCGTGCCGCCGAACATCTTGTCGTTGAGATCGCTGGAAATGATCGCTACGCGCGCACGACTCTCATCGTCCGATGGCGTCCAGCCGCTACCGTATGCAAAAGGCACGTCAAACATCGGGAAGAAATCCGATGTGGTCGACAACATGTTCACCATCAGCGGCGGCAGATTCGCATCCGGCGCGCGCACCTTGATCTGGCTGTTGACGATCAGGGCTTGCCGGTCGGCGCGATGCGCGCTCCACAAATCCATGGCCGAGCGGTAATCGAGCATGTCCAGCGGGCCGTGCCGGGTGAAACCCGCGGGACTGGCGTCCACCTGCGGATAAAACAGGTGTGCGCTGCGTCCGGGCAGTGGATCGCCGGATAGCAGATGCATCACCGTGAGCGTGGTCATGCTCGCGCCGATGCCGACCGCAATGGCCAGCACCATCAGTGCTGTCAGCACACGGTTGCGCTTGAGGCTGAGCAGGGCAAGATCGAGGTAATAGCCGAACATCAAATGCTCCGCGTCGCCACCACCGGCGGCACGTTCGCCGCGCGCCGCGCGGGGGCGAACACGGCGGCCTGCCCGAGCAGCAGCACTACCGCCACGCCGAACAGCACGTACAACACCGGTATGCGATCCATCTCGAAGCGGCTCATCAGCCACAGGTTGAGTCCGATCGCGAGCACGATGCCGACGACGGCACCGCCGCCCGCGATCAGCAGGTTCTCGGTCTGGAAATAATGCAGAATGTCGCGTTTGCGCGCGCCCAACGCGCGACGCACGCCGATCTGCTTGTGGCGCTGGCCGACCCAGAAACTGGTAAGCCCGACGATACCGGCACCGGTGACGGCGAGCAGGATCAGGCAGATCACGCCCATCAGGATCGCCATGCCGCGGTCGGCGCGATAGGTGTTGGCGCGAATTTCTGAAAATGCGCGCGCGCCCTTGCCATCAAGGAAGAACACGCGCATCGGGTTGGCCGTATACAGCGCGGCAGTCGCGGCCTTCATCGCCGCGTCCATGCGCCCGGGCTTGGCGCGCACCGCATAGCGCGAGTAGCCAGCATCCAGACGCGTTGGAATCAGCGCGGTATTCCAGGCGAAATCGTTGGCCCAGGAATCCACGGACGGGGTTTGCAGGCGCTCGACGATGCCCACGATCGTGGTCGGCGTGGTGCCGCCGTCGAAATAGATCGGCTTGCCGAGCGCGTCGTGATCCGGATACAGCTTGTCGGCCAATGCTTGCGAGATAATCGCGACTGCGGGCTTGTTCGGCGCGCGGAAGGCGCGATTATCGTACTCGTCATTCGTGAAATCGCGCCCGGAAGTCAGGTGTACGCCGAGGGTCTTGAGCAGATCCTTGCCGCCGAAGTAGTACGCCACGTGAGCCGGTTCGTTCTTTTCGTCCGGCTTGGTGCTGGCGCCGCCGCTCCACGTGCTGTTCGCCAGCGGCAGCGAATTGATTGGCGTGACCGATTCCACATCAGGCAGGTTGCGCAACGTGGCCACATCTGCCTGCAGCAGGGAGTCGAGCTTATCGGTCGTTGCCTGATCGTCGCCGTTTGGCGCGCCGACAAATTGCTGCGATACCATGAAGAGGTCATTTTCGTTCAGCCCGCTCGGTCGCTGGATACGCTCGACGCGACTGCCGATGATGAAGATCGCGTTGCACACGATCGCCAGAGTCAGCGCGATCTGCAGGGCGATCAGCACGACGCCGGCCTTGTGGCGGCGCAACGCGGCGAGCAGGGGATGCAGAGTCATGTTCGCAGTCCTCAATTGGATTTGAGCTGCCACGCCGGCACCACGTGCGCGGCACGGAAGGTGGGATACAGCGCGGCCAGCAGGCTGGCGAGCACCGACACGACGAGCGTTGTCGCGAGCAGCGACACGTCCAGATGCGCCAGATTGGCGATGTCGCGCGGCAGCACCAGACCGACGCAGGCCACGCCCATGCCGGTCAGCACAAGACCGAGCAGACCGCCGGCAAGGCCGATGACCGCGCCTTCGGTCAGGAACTGCGCGTAGATCGCCAGGCGCGGAGCGCCGAGCGCGCGGCGCACCCCGATTTCCGACGAACGGCGCAGGAATTTCGCGAGCAGCAACCCGGCGGTGTTGACCAGGCACACGATGAGTAGGCCGAGCGCGATCAGCAGCGATACTTTGGTGTCGCTCGGCACCACGTGTTCGTGATCGAGCCAGTCCGGCAGGTTGCGCAGGCGCACGTTCGGCGCCCAGTTCGGATAGCGCGTGCGCGCGAAACCTTCCAGGTAGTTCTTGTACTTTTCGGCCGCGGCCGCGTCGTCAAGCTGAACCATGTACGCGATCCAGATGCACGCCGATCGCTGCAGGCCTTCGAAGCCGGCCTCCGGAACTTCGTTGCAATTGGTGTTGCCGTTGTTGCTGATGCCGGCGGCGATGGCCGTCGTGAACGGCATGAACATGCCCTCGCCATCGCTGGCGAATCCACCGGTGTTGACTACGTCGAAGAAGCGCGGCTGCGGATTCCATTCCTTCAGCACGCCGACGACGCGGTAATCGCGGCCGTCGACGTTGAGCATCTTGCCGACGCTGTTGCCGCCATCGAAGACCTTGGTGTTGAGTTTGCTGCCGATCACGACAACCTGGGCGCGATGTTCATCGTCGGCTGCGGTCCAACCGCCGCCGTACTGGAACGGCGCGTCCACCATCGGGAAAAACTCGCTGAACACCGCGTGGCCATCGGTCTGGATCGGATGCTTGGCCGCGTCGGCCGGCACCACCGCAGGGCCGATCTGGTACATCGCCGATTGCAACTTCGCGCGGTGATCGCGCATCAGCGCAACGGCATCGCCGTAGTCGAGCGCATCCGGCGGCCCCTTGTCCGAATCGGGATTGCTGGCCTGAGCCTGAGGTCCCCACATGTCGATCTGCGGTACGTAGAGCTGCGCGGATTTCCACGGGATCGGATCGCCCGACACAGCGCGGAACACCGACCACGCGGTCATCGACGCGGCGACGCCGAATGCGATCGTCAGCACCATCAAGGCGGTGAGGCCGGGACTGCGCTTGAGGCTGCGCAGGGCGAGATCCAGATAATAGGTGAACATGTGATCAGCCCTTGTTCGCCACGACCGGCTTGCTGGCGAACGAAAAGAACGGCATCGAGAAATCCGGATGCGCGGCGCTGGCGAGGTCGGCGCCGGCAAACGCGGCGCGCACTTCCTCGTGAGTCGGGCGCACCTGGATTTCCGGCAGCACCGGAATCCCGAGGTCGGGCACGGCAATGCGGCGTGCGGTCTGCTGGGCCTCGCCTACCATCAAGCTCAATCCCGTGAACTCGACGGTGGTGATCGCAATTGCAATTGCCAAGGCGATGAAGTGTTTGCGTGCGTTCATGGTTGTCTCCTCGTGGGTGCGCGTGCGTTCAGGCGTGTTGCGCCACCGCGGCATGGGCGCGGAAGCGAGGTTCTTCGGCGATATCGACGATCTGGCCGTCGATGATGTGGACGTTGCGCTGCGCGCGCGCGGCCAGTTCCGGGTCGTGCGTGACCATGACGATGGTCGCGCCTTCGCGGTGGATTTCCTCCAGCAGCTCCAGCACGCCGCGCGCCATCTGCGTGTCGAGGTTGCCGGTGGGCTCGTCGGCGAGCAGCAGGCGTGGACTGCCGGCCAGGGCACGGGCGATGGCGACGCGTTGCTGCTGACCACCGGACAATTCCGCCGGATAGTGCTTCGCACGCGCGGCCAGTCCCACGCGCTCGAGCGATTCCATGATGCGGCGGCGGCGCTCGTCGGACTTCATGCCGCGGTAGCGCAGCGGCACGTCGACGTTGTCGAACACGTTCAAATCGGGAATCAGGTTGAAGGCCTGGAAGATGAAGCCGATTTTCTCGTTGCGGATCTTCGAGCGCGCGTTGTCGTCGAGCTGGCTGACCTCGATGCCATCGAGGTGATAGGTGCCGCCGGTGAAGGTTTCGAGCAGGCCGGCGATGGTCAGGAACGTGGTCTTGCCCGAACCCGACGGTCCGGTCACGGCGACGAACTCGCCTTCCTTCACGTCGATGTCGAATTCGCGCAGCGCATAGGTCTCGACCATTTCGGTGCGGTAAACCTTGGACAGTTTGGTCATGGTGAGCATGGTGTTCTCCTTTCCGATTTGAATTTACGAAACCTGTGACGCCGGGCGACTCTTTTTCTCGTCATTCCGGCAGGGACTGCCGGAATCCAGTTGCCAGGGATGGCATCCTTGCGGTCTGGATGCCGGCAATCCATGCCGGCATGACACAATGCGGTTTGCAAATCTCTGGCTTTAATTACTGATGGCAATGCGTGCCGCACCGTTGAAATTGTCGGTGCCGGAAATGACGACCTTGTCGCCGGCCTTGAGCCCTTGCAGGACTTCGACCTTGTCGATCGAACTCGGGCCCAGCGTCACCGGCGTCTTGACCGCGATGCCGTCGCGCACGACATAGGCGTAGCGGCCGCCGGATTCGTCGACGAACGAGCCACGCGCGACGGTGAGCGTGTTCTCGCGCTTGTCGAGCAGGATGCGCACCGACAGGCGCTGGTTCTGGCGCAGGTGCGCGGGTTCGTCGCCGTCGAAACGCACGCGTGCGGCGACTTCGCCGTTGACGACTTCGGGCGAGATCGCGCCGACCGTGCCCTTCCACTGGTTGCCGTTGCCGCTGATCTGCGCACTCATGCCGATGGCCAGATCGCGCGCGAAACTCTCCGGCACCTTCACCTCGACTTCGAGCGCAGACAGGTCGACCACGCTGAGCAATTTCGCGTCCTTGGCCACGGTCGCACTCGGCGCGATGAACAGCTGCCCGATCTGGCCGTTGACCGGCGAGCGCACGTTCAAGTCGTCGACCTGACGCTGCAAGTCCTTGACGATCAGCACCTGGCGTTCCCAGGCGAGCTTCTTCGACTGTACGTTGAACGTCAGGCTGTCGTTGTCCAGGCCCATGTCCTCTTGCGCGTGTTTGAGCGCGATGCGCGCCTTGTCCAGCGCGTCCTGCGCGTGCGCGACCTGCATCTGCGCGATCGCGCCGTTCTTGAACGCCTTTTCGTTGCGCTCCAGGTCGGTTTGCGCGCTCTTCGCGTCGATGCCGGCGTTGTCCAGGTTCTTCTGCAGTTCCAGGCGCTGCTTGCGCGAATCGATCTGCGCGCGCTTGTAGTCGACGTTCATCGCGTCGGCGTTGGATTGTTCCTGCGCCAGCTTGTTCTTCAGTTCCGGACTGTCGATCACAGCGACGACCTGATCTTTTTGCACTGCATCGCCGGCGTGCACCTTCAGCACCACGGCCCCGGGAGCGGAGGCGTACAACGTCGGACTCACCGCCGCGACCACGCTGCCTTCGGCGGCGATGTCGCGCACGAACGCGCCGCGCTCGACCGTGGCGATCTGCAGGCGCGCAGCGCTGACCGAACGTCCCGCCGTGAACAGTCTCCACGCCGACGGCGCCAGCCACGCGATCACGAGCAACGCGACCACGGCGCCGCCAATCAGCAGCGCGCGGCGCTTGTGATTCACTTGCGGCGCGATGATGCGATCCTGCGATGAGGTGTCCTTGATTGCCATGTCGAAGGTTGCTGCTTCGTCTTGCCGCACACCGCGGCGTCGGCATGACAAGAGCAAGCGCTGTGCCAGTTGCTGCGATGGCATAAAATCCAGTTGGATCAATGCATTGCGAAGGCAGTCCGCTTCGCAAAAGTGTCCGCGGACAGGTGGCGGACAGTGGCGCGAACGCCGCCCGAAATGGCGCTGCGACCTTTCCGCGCGTTCGTGCATCAGACTACGAATGGTGAGTACGTCCGCCTTCCAGATCGATCTGCCGCAAGCCCTGGTCGAACGCGTCAGGCGTGGCGACGTGGGCGCTTTCGAGCAGGTCTATCGCCGCTTCGAACGCCCCGTGTACACACTTGCCCTGCGCATGCTCGGCGATGCGGAAGCCGCGCGCGACACCTTGCACGACGCGATGCTCAAGGCGTTCCAGCGCGCAGACCAGTATCGTGGCGATGCGCCATTCTGGGCCTGGTTGCGCCAGATCGCGCTGAACGAAGCGCTGATGCGCCTGCGCATCGGCGAGCGCTTCATCATGAGCATGGAAGCGGCCGGCCTGGATGCGGATGCATTCGCCGACGATGCCCCCGCGCCGTGGGCGCATGCGGACGCGCAGCTACTTGAACATGCGCTTGCGCAGTTGCCAGCAGTCACGCGCAGCGTGCTGTGGTTGTATCACGTGGAAGGCTACACGCATCCGGAAATCGCCGCGGCAATGCGCAAGACCACGAGCTTTTCCAAATCGCAGCTCGCGCGCGGCATTGCGCGCCTGCGCGCAATTCTCGATCCAGAAATGCTTGATCCGGAAATTCCCGAGCCGGAATCCGAGGTGGAATCATGTCCGCTCACGACAACCTGACCCTGGGCGAGGCATTGCGGCACTTGCCGCAGGCCGCGCCACCCAGCGACGAATGGATGCTGCTGCGCGAGCGTTTGCGCCCGGCATCTGTTCGACCATCCGCACTGCGTCGCTATGCCCTGCCCGCCGCGCTGGCGGCCACGCTGGCCGCTGCGTTCGTCATCCTGCGTCCCGCGCCCGCACCTGCGCCTGCGACCGTTGCCCACGTCGAGGCATCTTCATCCACGAATGGCGCAACATCGGCACAAATCCACAATGCGCAAAATGTGGCAAATCACGACGAGCGGCTCGCGCAACTGCAACAGCACTCACAGGCACTGGAACGCTGGCTGCGCGAAACCGGACGCGACGCTTCACCGCTGCAAGGCCAGGACCTGGCCGCTGCGGCCGAGATCGAAAACCTTATCGGCCTCGTCGACGTCGAACTTGCCGCGCCGCGGCAAACGCGGGCACAGGCATTGTGGCAGCGCCGCGTCGGGCTGCTCGAGGACCTGGCCGCGCTGCGCTATTCCAGCTACCGCCTCGCGGCGGGCAGCCAACTGGCCGCATCAACCCGGATCGACTGACGGAGAATCGCATGACTCGCAAGTTGTATAAATTTCCACTCCTGACCTGCGCGCTGGCCTTGCCCGCGTTCGCCGCCAGCACGCCGACCGACGCGGAAGTGCAAGCGCGCACCACCGCCGAAACCGCGCGCAGCGCCGCCGAAAGCGAGCGCACGGCCGCGCAGGCTGCGCAAACCGCTGCGCAAGCCGCGCGCACGCAGGCCGAAGCCGCGCGTGCCGATGCGCAGCGTCAGCTCGAGCAATTGCGCGGGCAGATGCGAGAGATGTCGCGCAAGATGGCGGATCTGTCGGTGAAGCTCGGCGATGTCGGGCCACGCGCCTACGCATTCCGCTACATCGGCGATCCCGACCGCGGCATGATCGGCGTGGTGCTGACGCCGGGCAAGGACGGCTTGCGCGTGACCGCGGTCACGCCCGGCGGCCCCGCCGACAAGGCCGGTGTGCGCGCCGGCGACGTGCTCACCGCGATCGACGGCAAGACACTGGCCGGCGACGACGACGCGCCGGACGCGCTGCACGATCTCAAGATCGGCCAGGCTGTGAAGCTTTCGGTCCGGCACGACGGCAAATCGCGCGAGGTCGCGCTCAAGGCCGAGCGCCGCGAGCCGTTCGTCTTCTCCGAAGCATTCGGCAAGGACGGCGCGCTGGCGCCGGATTTCGAGCACCAGGTTGAAGTAAGGGTCCACGACGCAATGCGCCACGCGAACCAGGGCATGCGCGAATTGCACCAACTCGCGCCGCTGGCGTCGTTCACGCCGTGGTGGGGTCTGAACCTCGCCGCGCTCAATCCCGACCTGGGCGGATATTTCGGCACCGACAAGGGTGTGCTCGTGCTGTCCGCCGACGCGAATTCGTTCAAGGGGCTCAAATCCGGCGACGTCGTGCAGGATGTCGGTGGCCACGCCGTGACCCGGCCCGAGGATGCGCTGCGCCTGTTGCGCGATGCGCCCGCCGGCAGCGAAGTGAAGGTGCAGGTGCTGCGCCAGCGCAAGCCGGTGACGCTGAGCATCAAGGCGCCGGAGTTCAAGGACATTTTCGTGCCGCCACCGCCGCCCGCGCCACCGGCTCCTCCCGCGATGCCAGCGCCACCAGCACCACCCGTGCCCGGCGTGGCGCCAGTCCCGCCCGTGCCCCCGGCTCCGCCAGCGCCGCCTGCGCCAGCGCCGGATGGCGACGAAACCGTGTAACCCGATATTGCGCGCAGGGATGCGCGCAGCGCTGGATGAATCTGCGCGGTCCGTGTCAGGAAATCGTCGCGAACTTGGCCCCGTGCGCGGCGACGACGGCATTGCGGCCACCGTCCTTCGCGCGGTACAGCGCCTGGTCGCAGCGACGCAGGCAATCATCGAGCTTTTCGCCGGCATTGAGTTCGGCCACGCCGAGACTGATCGTCATGCGCAGGTCGCCGCCGCCGACGTGCGTGCGCTCGACGTCGCGGCGGATCGCTTCGGCGCGCTGGCAGGCCGCGGCCATGCGCAAGTCCGGCAGCAGGACCAGGAATTCCTCGCCACCCCAGCGCGAGACGTGTTGCTGCTCGCCCGCCAGTTCGCGCAGGCGCGTCGCGACTGCGACCAGCACGCGATCGCCGACATCGTGGCCATGGGCATCGTTGATGCGCTTGAAGTGATCGACGTCGGCGATGATCACGCACAAACCGGCCTGCCCGGGCCGCATTTGCGCGCTGGCCTGCTCGAGCATCTCGAGCATGGCGCGGCGATTGAGCAGTCCGGTCAAGCCGTCGGTCATGGCCGCTTCGGCGAGCAACGTTTCCACATGCACGCGGTTTTCGATTTCCTTTCTCAATTGCGCGGTCGCGGCTTCGAGTTCGGCGGTGCGTTCGCGCACGCGCGACTCGAGTTTCGCATTCGCCTCGCGCACCGCGGCGTGCGCGCGCTCGCGATCCTGCGCGCTATGGCGCAGGCGTCCGGCCATGGCGTCGAATTCGCGGCCGAGGTTGTCGAACTCGTCGCGCGGACCGGGCTTGCGCGGCGGCAGCGATTCGCCGCTGGCCAGCGCGCGACAGCGTGCGGTCAGGTCGGTAATGCGCGCGAGGAAGCGGCCGGCGAGATGACGGGCGAGCATCAGCGCCGCCAGCACGCACACGCAAAACGCAAGTGCGGCGTACAGTCGCAAGGTGTTCAGTTCACCAACCCGCGCGACCTGTTCGGCCGCCACCCAATACACGACCGTACCGAACGTGCCGGCGACGACGATCACCGCGAACAGGTGACTTATCAGCAAGCGGTGCCTGATGCCCAACGCCATTACTGCCTCCCCCGAGACTGCGGAAGTCTAGCAGGATGGCGCCGATTGACGTACGCTCGCCAGCACCATACAGCCACCGGGGGAGAGCCGCGTGAGCCTGAAATTGCGCCTGATCGTGATGAACTTCCTGCAATTCTACGTGTGGGGAGCGTGGCTGATCACGATTGGCCGCTACTGGTTCGAAACCCGGCACTGGTCGGGAACGAGTTTTGGCGCCATCTTCTCGACCATGGGCATCTCGGCGCTGTTCATGCCCTCGCTGATGGGCATCGTGGCCGACCGCTGGATCAACGCCGAGCGCCTGTACGGCGTGCTGCACATCCTCGGCGCAGTCTGTCTGTGCCTGTTGCCGCAGGCGGGCGATCCGCATGCGTTCTTCTGGCTGATCCTGGCGACGATGCTGTGCTACATGCCGACGATCTCGCTGGCAATCACGGTCGCCTACAACGCGCTGAAGGAAAACGGCCTCGACGTCGTGCGTGACTACCCGCCCATCCGGGTCTGGGGCACGATCGGTTTCATCGCCGCGATGTGGACGACCAGCCTGCTGGGCCTGGAAACCTCGCCGGGACAATTCTATGTTGCCGCGGCCGCTGCGGTCGCGCTCGGCGTGTACGCCTTCAGTTTGCCACGCTGCCCGCCGCGCATGACCCGCACCGACAGTCGCTCGCTGCTCGACGTGCTGGGACTCACCTCGTTCCGGCTGCTGCGCGATCGCAACATGGCGGTGTTCTTCTTCTTCGCGATGCTGCTCGGCGCGGCATTGCAACTGACCAATGCCTACGGCGGCACCTTCCTCGGCGAGTTCGGCACTAATCCGGCATTCAAGGATGCGCTCGCGGTGCGCTATCCGGCCATCATCATGTCGATCTCGCAGGTGTCGGAAACCCTGTTCATCCTGACGATTCCGTTTTTCCTCAAGCGCTTCGGCATCAAGACCGTGATGACGATCAGCATGCTGGCGTGGTTCCTGCGCTTCGGCCTGTTCGCTTACGGTGATCCCGGCCCGGGCCTGTGGATGATCGTGCTGTCGTGCATCGTCTACGGCATGGCGTTCGACTTCTTCAACATCTCCGGCTCGCTGTTCGTCGAAGGCCAGGCCGATCCGAAGATCCGCGCCAGCGCGCAGGGCCTGTTCATGCTGATGACGAACGGCATCGGCGCGGTGCTCGGCTCCTCGATCAGCGGCTGGATGATCGACCGCTGGTACACCGATGCGGCCGGCGTTAAGGATTGGCACGGCATCTGGATCGCGTTCGCCGTGTATTCACTGGCCATGGCGATCGCATTTGTGCCGCTATTCAAGCACAAGCACACGCCGGGTGCGGCGATGCCGGTCCCCACGCAT
Source organism: Lysobacterales bacterium PRO7 (assembly GCA_021404785.1). Classification (GTDB taxonomy): domain Bacteria; phylum Pseudomonadota; class Gammaproteobacteria; order Xanthomonadales; family Rhodanobacteraceae; genus Rudaea. The sequence goes on along the minus strand of QWHH01000012.1, from coordinate 71,846 downwards.
TGACGCCATGGCGCAGGTCGTCGTCGTCGGCAGCTACGTGCAGGACCACGCCTGGCTGGTCGATCGCTTTCCGCAACCCGGCGAAACGCGGCGCGCGCACGGCTTCAACACCGGCCCCGGCGGCAAGGGCTTCAACCAGGCCGTTGCGTGTTTGCGGCAGGGCGTCACCACCGCGTTCATCGGCGCGATCGGCGACGACCACCTGGGCGCGATTGCGCAGAATTTCGCGCGAGCGGAAAACCTGCCCTGTCGCTGGCAGCTTCACAAGGATCATCCCACCGCAGCATCCAGCATCGTGGTTGCCGCCAACGGCGCCAACCAGATCGCGGTGAACTTCGCCGCAAACGAGCATCTGGACACGGATTTCGTGCGCGCGCAGGACGACGCCTTCGCCAGGGCGAAAATCGTGCTGGTACAGGCGGAAAACAACCTCGACGCCATCGCCATGGCGCTGGAACTTGGCGAACGCCACCGGCTCACGCGCATCTTCAATCCGGCGCCCGCCGTACCGGGCATCGATGCCGCCTTGCTGCGCCGTGCCGACATTGTCACCCCGAACGAAACCGAATTCTCGCTACTGCTCGAGCGCATCGGCGAAACGCACGTCGATGCCGCCACACTCGCCGCGCGCAGCGACACCGAGCTGCACGCGCTCGCGCGCCGGCTCGGTGTCGAAACGGTTGTGATTACGCTCGGCGCACAGGGCTGCCTCGTCTCGCACGGCGCGAACCGGCGGGGCGACGATGCCGACCATTACCGCCTCGCGCCGGAACTCGTGAACACGATCGACACCACCGGCGCCGGCGACGCGTTCTCCGGCGCGCTCGCCGCCGCGATGGTACTTTTCCACAATGCGCCATTTCGCCGCGCGGTGACCCACGCCAACCGCGTCGCCGCCGTGTCCACCGAAACCGTCGGCACCGCGCCGGCAATGCCCAATTTCGGTGCGGTAACCAGGCGCTTTCCGGACTGATGCGGCCGCGCCGGTTACAATGCGCCGATGCGCATCGGCCCCTATTCCATCGACCCGCCCGTGGGACTCGCGCCCATGGCCGGCGTCACCGACAAACCGTTCCGGCTGCTGTGCAAACGGCTGGGCGCGGGGCTGGCCACGACCGAGATGACTACGTCCGATCCGAAATTGTGGACGACGCGCAAGTCGCTGCATCGTATGGATCACGCCGGTGAGCCGGAACCGGTGAGCGTGCAGATCGCCGGCTACGATCCGGCCATGCTCGCCGATGCCGCGCGCTACAACGCCGACAACGGCGCGCAGATCATCGATATCAACATGGGATGTCCGGCCAAGAAGGTGTGCAACGTCTACGCCGGCAGCGCGCTGATGCAAGACGAGGCACTGGTCGCGCGCATCCTGCCCGCCGTCGTCGCGGCGGTCGACATTCCGGTGACGTTGAAAATCCGCACCGGCTGGAATCGCGACAACAAGAACGGTGTGCGTATCGCGCGCATCGCGCAGGATTCCGGCATCGCCGCGCTGGCCGTGCACGGGCGCACGCGCGCCGATTTGTATCAGGGCGAGGCCGAATACGACACCATCGCCGCGATCAAGCAGTCCGTGTCGATTCCCGTGTTCGCCAATGGCGATGTCGACACGCCGCAGAAGGCCAAGGCCGTGCTCGATTCCACGAAATGCGATGGCCTGCTGATCGGCCGCGCCGCGCAAGGCCGGCCGTGGATTTTCCGCGAGATCGCGCATTACCTGGCGACCGGCGAACTGCTTGCCCCACCCGACACGAGCGCGGTTTGCGAAATCCTGTGCGGACATCTCGAAGCGCTGTACGCGTTTTACGGCGAAGTGGCCGGCGTGCGCATCGCGCGCAAGCACCTTTCCTGGTATGCCAAGGACAGGTCGGAAAACGCGGCATTTCGCGCCGTGGTCAATCGCGCCGAAACGGCGCACGAACAGTTGCGTTTGACGCGCGACTACTTCGCCGTGCTGTCCGCTGAGCTGCCACTGGCTGCGTAGACGTCTAGACGTCCAATTCTGAATCACGGCACAACGCCGTGGCGGCACTGCTGCAAAGCAGGCCCGTGCGTTGTATCATGCGCGGCTGTTTCCCATTCCCCTTGCAGGTATTGAGCGCGATGAGCAGTTATCTTTTCACTTCCGAATCCGTGTCCGAAGGCCATCCGGACAAGGTCGCCGACCAGATTTCCGACGCCGTCCTCGACGCGATCCTGGCGCAGGACAAGCGCGCGCGCGTCGCCTGCGAAACCATGGTCAAGACCGGCGTCGCCATCGTCGCCGGCGAAATCACGACCAGCGCCTGGATCGACCTGGAAGCGCTCACCCGCAAGGTCATCCTCGACATCGGCTACGACTCGTCCGACGTCGGCTTCGACGGCGCCACCTGCGGCGTGCTCAACCTCATCGGCAAGCAGTCGCCCGACATCAACCAGGGCGTGGATCGCAAGAAGCCCGAAGAACAGGGCGCCGGCGACCAGGGCCTGATGTTCGGCTACGCCTGCACCGAGGCGCCGGAATTCATGCCCGCGCCGATCTACTACTCGCATCGCCTCGTCGAGCAGCAGGCCAAGGTGCGCAAGGCCGGCAAGCTGCCGTGGCTGCGCCCGGACGCGAAGTCGCAGGTCACGCTGCGCTATGACAACGCGCACAAGGTCATTGGCCTGGATGCCGTGGTGCTTTCCACCCAGCACGATCCGGATATCAAGCATGCAGATCTCGTCGATGGCGTGCGCGAGCTGGTGCTTAAACCTGTCTTGCCGAAAAAGTGGCTGGACGCGCTGCCTAGAAATAAGGTGCACATCAACCCGACCGGCAAGTTCGTGATCGGCGGGCCGGTCGGCGACTGCGGCCTGACCGGACGCAAGATCATTGTCGACACCTACGGCGGCATGGCCCGCCACGGTGGCGGCGCGTTCTCCGGCAAGGATCCGTCCAAGGTCGACCGCTCGGCCGCGTATGCCGCGCGCTACGTCGCCAAGAACATCGTCGCCGCCGGCATTGCCGACCGCTGCGAAGTGCAGGTGAGCTACGCGATCGGCGTGGCGCATCCGACGTCGATCTCGGTCACCACGTTCGGCACCGGCAAGATCAGCGACGACAAGATCGAAAAGCTGATCCGCAAGCATTTCGACCTGCGCCCCTACGGCATCTTGAAGATGCTGGACCTCATCCATCCGATGTACCAGCTCACCGCCGCCTACGGCCACTTCGGCCGCAAGCCGCACAAGGTCAGCTACAAGGACGCCAAGGGCAAAACCCAGACCGCGACCGCGTTCTCGTGGGAAAAGACCGACCGCGCCGACGCGCTGCGCGCCGCAGCGAAGATCAAGTAAGCCAAGACGTCATTCCGGCATGGATTGCCGGAATCCAGAAATCAGGGATGATATGCACTCAACGGGCTGCGCAAGCGGCCCGTGTGCATTTTCAACAGACACCTAGCGCTTCCGTCGCGCCGAAGTCGGCAATAGACCATCGAGGTCGAGTTCCGGCGCCAGTCTGGCCAACGCTGCGCGTCCGCTCATTGCGCGCGCACGCCAGCCTGGACCACGGGCAATCAGATCGTCCCACGCCTCGCCTACGGAATTGCCGGCATGCTCGCGCAACACCGACAACAGCGCAGCGGCCTGCATCAAGTCCTTGTTCGATTTGGCCGCCTTGGCGAGCGGCCGTTCGCCAGCCACGATGAGTTTGTGCAGCGCGAAGCGAGCGGGATTCGGCGCGTTCACCAGCACGGCAGACGACGCACTGAGCGCTGCCGCCTGCTGAATATCCTGCAGCAAATACTCCATGAACTTCAGAGGCTGCAATTTGATACCCAGTTGCGGATGCCGGTACGGCTGCGTGCCGCCGCGGTGCAGTGGCGTCAGAAAGTCGATCCGGAATTCTGGATCACGTGGGTCGAGATACGTTGCGCCGGTCTTGCCGTCGGTGTGTTCGATCGGCAGCAGACCCATCTGCAAGGACTCGATCGCAGCGTGCGTGTCGAGCTGTACATCGGTCGGCAAGGCGATGGCCAGCTGTTTGCCGGCGTGAGCGAAATCGACATCCTGCGTGCGCTGCCCATCGCTCCAGCGCACACCGAGCATGTTGCCGAACGCCAAAAACGCATGCGTGCCGATCAACACACCGCCAGCGCGAAAGAATCCGTGATCGGCCAGACGTGCAACGATGCGGAAATGCCGCGCCAGCATTGCCGCGTTGCCGAGCGCCACCGCAGAACGCGCCAGCGCATCGATGGCGTCACTGGCTCCACCCGCCGCGTGCGCATCGAGCAGGCCGCGTACACGCTCGTTCTCCGGGCCGATATAAACTTGACGCTTCTTGCCTGAAACTTCGAGATACTGGTAGTACCAGTAGGTGCGCCCTTTCACCTGCTTGCGCGCGAAGGTTCCCGGCAAACTCGCCACCGTGCGGCTCAACTCGGCGCCTTGCGTGGCATCGAGCAATTGCGCATAGGCCGTTTGCGCGGACGCGGACAGTGTTTGAAAGCGGGCCATCGGAATGCTCCGGTGCAATGGGCGCAAACCAGCCTACGCTGAAAGTTATACGCAATCAATAGATAATTGCGTATAACTCCCGGAAGCTCCCGGTTTTTGAACGAATACTGGAAGCCTGCGCGTCGCGTGCTGCCCAAATCCGCGACCGACCCTGATCCATCACCGCGCCGCTTCCTTCATCGCCTCGACTATCGCTTGCGTCTGCACGCTCACGCGCGTGACGCGCGCGAGCAGGGCTATGACCTTGTCTTTGTAGTCGGCGAAGCGGTAGGTGTTGAATTTGGCGCGGATGGTCGGGTCTTTCGGCTTTTTTTCCTTGTACTGGTCGAGGATCCATTCGAGCGCCGAGCGGTTGCCGAGTTTGTAATCCCAGGCTTGCGGCGGAATACCGTTCAAGGTCGTTTCCGAATCCAGCGCGATGGAGCCGGTGTCCTTGTTCGCCTTGAGTAGCGCCTTGGGCGCCGCGCCATTCTTGCGCGCTTTTTCGTCGGGCGTGTCGAGGCGCGCGAGCGGCCAGGCTTCGACTTGTTCGTAGCCGATGTGCAGGTCCATCAGTTGCCGGCCCCAGTCGGCCCACTGCCAGAAATTTGGGTAGAACGGAATGCGCGGGAATTCGCGCTTGAGGTTCTGCGCGTATTTCTCGCGGTAGACGGGATCGTGCAGGACGGCGTAGACGTAGTGGAAAATATCTTCCTTGCCGATCGCGCGCGCTTTGGATTTTCCTTCTCCCGCCGGGAGAAGGTGGCGCGCAGCGCCGGATGAGGGAGTGGTTTCGTCAAGCGCCTTTCCCTCACCCGGCCCTTCGGGCCACCCTCTCCCGGTGGGAGAGGGAAGAGCCTTGTACCGATCCCGAAACTGCTTCAACGCCCAGTCGGTGATGTTGTCGATGCGGTTGCCGTCAACGTAGCGGTAAAGTGGCAACGTTTGCGTTTTCTCCAACTCGTCGTAGCAAGGCACGATGTTCGTTGCGAGCGTTTGGAATGGCTTTGCCGCAGGCGCACCTGAAACCGCAATGGCGATGTTCGATGCGCCGAAGCCAAAAACTTCGCGTTGCAGATACTGCATTTCATTGAGCTGTTGACTGAAGTACATCGATTTCTTGACGAAGGGTCGATACAGCGAATCCACGATCAGCTTCCCGTCGAACTTGTAGGCGACGCCTTTCGCAAGATCGCGCTTGACCGCACGCGTCCACTTGATCGAGTAGTCGAGGAGTGAAGCAATGTCGTCCTTCGCCGCGCCCACAAGGCGCTTGCGGTCGGCGTTGTAGCCGTCAATCAGCGCGCCCATCTTCGCCGCGACGTCGTCAACGCCATCACCGTAAACCCACTCGTCACGCGCAGTCACCACCCCCAACGAAAACAACTTGAAAATCGCCTTTTCCTGCGCCGGCTTCTTCGCCGCTTTCGCGGCCTTGGTCGCCACCGGAATCAGCGTGTCGAAATCGTTGTCGGTGAGGTTCAGCCAGTTGTGCTTCGCATCCGGTCGAATCTCGGTGCGCGGCAAGTCGGCGAGTTTCGCCTTCGACAGCCACGCGAGTTTTTCCTCGGCGGTTTCCAGCTCGGGCCGGCGCGCGTAGAACACGCGGCAACCCTGCGCCTTGGCGCGCTTGACCAGAAAACCGATCGCGACGCCGGTCTGGATGCCGAACACGTTGTGCCTGGTGCCCGACAGCTTCGGATTCGCGCGCACGTCGCCGCCGAGATCGACGAGATGGATTTCGTTGAACTCGCGCGCTACCACGTCGCGGAATCCATCGAACGTGCGCGATTCGATATAGCTGCGGTTGGTGACAAACGCCACCACCCCATTCTCCGCAATACGGTCGCTGGCCCAGCGGAAAAACCGCGCGTACATGTCGTAGAGCTTGGTCTTCTGCGCGGTGCTGGCCTTGATGTAGGTGTCCTTGATGCGCGCGTCGATATCCGGATATTCGCGGTTCTTGTTGTTGTCGTTCTCGTTGGCCTGGTTGGCGTTGTACGGCGGGTTGCCGATCACCACGCTGATCTTGCGCCGGTTCTGGCGCTTGATGCGCTCGATGTTCTCCTCGCCCAGCCCGAACAGGTCGCCCACGTGCTGTCCGGTGTAGCGGCGCAGGCCGGCGACGTTGTCGAGCGTGTCGACGAAACACAGGTTCGGGTATTCCAGGTATTCGCCGCTGATCGCCGCGTACGTCGCCTCGATGTTCAGGTTGGCGACGTAGTACGGCAGGATCGCCACTTCGTTGGCGTGCAGTTCTTCCAGATATTTGTGCTTCAACTTCGCCGGCTGGCCGCGGAAGTGTTCGAGCAGCTCGCAGATGAAGGTGCCGGTGCCGGCGGCCGGATCGAGGATTTCGACATCGCGATCGATCAGGTTCCGGTCGAAATGCTGCTCGCACAGCCAATCCGCGGATTCGATCATGAAGCGCACGATCTCGTTGGGCGTGTACACCACGCCGAGGCGGTCGGCCGCCTTGGGGTTGTAGACCTTGTAGAAATTCTCGTAGACGACCTTCAGGAAGGTCTGCTTCTCGTGGTGACTGGCGATCTGCCCGGCCGAGCGGCGGATCGCGGCGTAGTAGGGTTCCAGCGCGCGCAGGGTCTGGTGCTTGGTGTTGCCGGTGAAAAAGGTGTGTTCGAGCCGGTACAACTCGCGCGCGATGTTGTTGTCCTCGTGGTAGCTGGTGCCCGGAAACACCAGCGCGAAGATTTCCTCGGTGAGGATGTGCTGGATCAGGATTTCGCGCACGTCGGCTTCGGTCAGCGCCGGATTGATCGACTCGTGCGCGGTTTTCAGGAACTTGTCGGCGGCGGTGCGGAACTTCGCGTTGTCGGCATAGGCTTTTTCGATCATCTCGCGCAGCGCGCCGCACACCGCGGGCAGGTCGGTCTTGAACTGTTCGACCGCCTTGCGGAATTCGGCGATCTCCGGACGCTCGTAGGCGAAGAACAGTTCCAGCAGGCGCTGCAGCTTGTCGACATCGTCCACTGCACAGCGCAGCACTTCGCGCCGGTCCTGGATCAGCACCGCTGCACGCGAATCCTCAAAGATGATGTTGTCGGTCGGATAACCGCGCTTGAACTTGGTTTCGATCTCGGCGTCGAGGTCGTCCTTTTCGTCTTTGGCTTCCCAGTAGCCGAACGGCAAGCGCAGGCCGTAGAGCAACGCGCCATCGACGTAGCGACGTTCCTTGGCCGGCGATTCGATTTCGTACTCGGGCACGAAGGTGAGATCGTGCGCGCGCGCCCAGCCCTTGAGCAGATCCTTGAACGCCTCGCGCACCACGGATTCGCGATGCGTGCCGCCGACCTGGCGCAGTTTGGCGAGATCGGCGAGGTAGTTCTGGATCAGGAGTTTGGACATGGGTTCAAGCCGCCTTGCGCGGTTCGTGCGACTGCTTGAGCAAGCTCTCCGCGGGAATTCCAAACCGTGCATGCAGGCCCTCGATCATGCGCAATGTCAACGGGCGCTTGCGTGCCAGCACTTCGTACACGCGGTTGCGGCGTCCGATTACCGGCTCGAGGTCTTCGATGGAGAGATTTTGCTGCTCCATGCGGAACTTGATCGCGTCGACCGCGTCGGGCAAATCCATTGGAAAATGCACGCGTTCGTATGCCTCCACGAGCGTGACGATCACATCCAGGCGATCGCCCTGCGGCGTGCGCGCCTTGGCGGTCATCAAGGTTTCGATCTCGGCCAGCGCAGCGCGGTAGTCGGATTTTGTGCGGATCGGTTTGATGTTCATTGACGTACCCTCAAATCGTTTGCGCGTCGATCGCGTCGTATCGCGCATGCGTGCCGATGAAGCGAATGTAAACCACGCGGTACGGATAGTTGACCCAGACCACGATGCGGTATTTGTTGCCGCCGATGTTGAACACGGCACGGCCATCGCGCAGGATGCTGGCATTTCCGAACTGCGCTTTCGCGCCAGCAGGCCTGGCCCAATCGGCCCGCAGGACTTCACGATACCAGGCCAACACGGGTTTCTCCGCATCACGGTACTCGGGCTTGCCTGTCCAGAATACCTTGAGCGTTGAGACGGCAATGATTCGCATCGATCGGCAGCTTAGTCCCATTTTGGGACCGACGCAAGAATACCGGACGCGAATGGTCCGCGCAGCATCACCAGCGTTTACAATGCGCCATGCCCCTGCTCCAACTCCAACGCGTCGACTACAGCGTCGGCGGCCCGCTCCTGCTCGAACACGTCGACCTGACAATCGAGGCGGGAGAGCGCGTCTGCGTCGTCGGCCGCAACGGCGAAGGCAAGTCGACGCTGCTGCGCCTGCTCGCCGGCGAAATCAGGCCGGATGATGGCGAAGTGCGCGTGCAAAGCGGCGTGCGCGTGGCGAAGCTCGCGCAGGAAGTGCCGCAGGATGCGCGCGGCAGCGTGTTCGACGTGGTCGCGCAGGGTCTCGGCGATCTCGGCGCCCTGCTCGCGCGTTACCACCATCTGCTCGAACAACACGACCTCGATGCTCTCGGCGCCGTGCAGGCGCAGATCGAGGCGCAGCACGGCTGGGATCTCGACCGCCGCGTGTCGCAGGTACTCGAACGCCTGGAACTTCCCGCCGACGCCGACTTCGCCGCGCTGTCGGGCGGCATGAAGCGCCGCGCGCTGCTCGCGCAGGCACTGGTGCGCGCGCCCGACGTGCTGCTGCTCGACGAGCCGACCAATCACCTCGATGTCGCGGCTATCCAGTGGCTTGAGGAATTTCTGCGCAGCGCGAATTTCGCGCTCGTGTTCGTCACCCACGACCGCTCGTTCCTGCGCGCGCTGGCGACGCGCATTGTCGAAATCGATCGCGGCGTGGTCACGTCCTGGCCGGGCGATTACGACAATTACCTGCGACGGCGCGAAGAGCGCCTGCACGCGCAGGCACAAGAGAACGCGCTGTTCGACAAAAAGCTGGCGGCCGAAGAAGTGTGGATACGCCAGGGCATCAAGGCGCGGCGCACGCGCAACGAAGGCCGCGTGCGTGCGCTCAAGGCGCTGCGCAACGAACGCGCGCAACGGCGCGAAGTGTCCGCCACGGCGAAGATGACACTGGCCACGGCGCAGGCCTCTGGCAAGAAAGTGATCGATGCCAAAGGCGTCGATTTCCGCTTTGGCGAGCGCATGATCCTGCGCGATTTCTCGACCACGATCCTGCGCGGCGATCGCGTCGGCATCCTCGGACCGAACGGTTCCGGCAAAAGTACTCTGCTGAAATTGTTGCTCGGACAATTGCAGCCGCAACGCGGCGAGATCGAGCTCGGCACCGGCCTGCGGATCGCCTACTTCGACCAGCACCGCGCCGCGCTGCGCGAGGACTGGAACGCGCTCGACAACGTCGCCGAAGGCCGCGAGTACATCGAACTCGATGGTCAACGCAAGCATGTACTCGGCTACCTGCAGGACTTCCTGTTCTCGCCCGAACGCGCGCGCGCGCCGATCACGCGCCTGTCCGGCGGCGAGCGCAATCGCCTGCTGCTCGCAAAATTGTTCGCGCAGCCATCCAACCTGCTGGTGATGGACGAGCCGACCAACGACCTTGACGTGGAAACGCTGGAGTTGCTCGAAGACTTGCTCGGCAGCTATCACGGGACGCTGCTGCTGGTCTCGCACGACCGCGCGTTCATCGACAACGTCGTGACCAGCACACTGGTGCTCGAAGGCGATGGCCGTGTCGGCGAGTATGTCGGCGGGTATTCGGATTGGTTGCGGCAGCGACCCGTGTCACGGGAAATACCTCTGCCGGAAATACGGGAACCGGATTTCCGCCTGCGCGGGCATGACGAGCAGAAGCAAAAGCGCAAGCTCGGCTACAAGGACGCGCGCGAACTGGAGCGCTTGCCTGCTCGAATCGAATTGTTGGAAAACGACATCGCCGCGCGCACGCAGGCCATGCAGGACCCGGCGTTCTTCAGGCAGGATGCCGCCGCGATTACGGCGGCGAACCAGGCGCTCGCCGCGCTGCAAATCGAACTGGACGCGGCCTACGGGCGCTGGCAGGAACTCGAAGCCTGATCAGGCGCGACCGCCCAGCACCCTTGCCGGCAGCATGATCAACGCGCGCAAAAACGCGAACACGCCTTCCACCGCAATGCCGACGAGGCGGAACGGCAGCAGGATCAGCCATACCAGCGGATAAAGGACCAGCGCGAGCAATGCCAGCGGCCAGCAGAAGATCAACAGCAACAGCCACAGGATGAAGGTCGGCATGGTGCGGGCTCCGGTGCAGGAAATCCCACTGTATGGCCGCATTGCCTGCGCTTCAAGTGCGCCTTGAGGTTTTCTTGCCCAGTCGCTTTGGTTAGGCTGGGCGTGTAACCGGAGATCGCCTTCATGCCGCGCCTTCGCTTTTGCCTGTGCCTGATCGTGTTGTCGGTTTGCTCGATTGCGCAGGCGACGCAGAGGCCGAAGACCTGTCTCGTCCTTGGCGGCGGCGGCGCGCGTGGAGCGGCACACATCGGCGTGCTCGAGGTGCTCGAACGCGAGCACATTCCCGTGGACTGCGTGGTCGGCACATCGATGGGAGCGATCGTGGGAGGCCTGTACGCCGCCGGCTACGACGCGACGCATATTCGTGACGTGCTCGACCACATCGACTGGAAGAACATGTTCAGCGACGATCCGTCGCGCGCCGAACTGCCGATGCGGCGCAAGCAGGACGAGCTGCGCTTTCTCGGTGGTGTCGAACTCGGTCTGCGCGACGGCAAGATCGCGTTTCCGCGTGGCGCCGTGCAGGGCCAGAAACTGCAATTGCTGCTGCGTCGCCTGCTGTTGCCCGTCGGCATCTCGCAAGATTTCGACGACCTGGCGATTCCGTTTCGCGCCGTCGCCACCGATATCGGCAACGGCCAACGGGTGGTGTTCGGCTCGGGCGACCTGGCCATGGCGATCCGCGCCAGCATGTCGGTGCCGGCCGCGTTCGCGCCGCTGCGCTACCATGGCCACATGCTCGTGGACGGCGGCATCAGCGACAACGTGCCGATCGACGTGGCGCGCGCACTTGGCGCGCAGCGCATGATCGTCGTCGACGTGGGCGAGCGGCTGACCCCTGCCGACCAGCTCAATTCCCCGTTCGCGATAGCCAGCCAGATGCTCACGGTGATGATGAAGAAGCAAACCGACGCGCAACTGGCCACACTCGGGCCCGACGACGTACTGATCACACCGGAGCTGGGCGACCTGGGCAGCGCGAATTTCGACCGCGCGCCACAAGCCGTGCAGATCGGCATGGCGGCGGCGGAAGAAAAGCTCGCGGCGCTGCGCCGCGATGCGGTCGATGCGGACGACTATGCGCGATTCACGCAAGCGCATCGCCTGCCGAAATTCGATCCGCCGCTGATCGCGTTCCTCGACGTGCTGCACGATCGCAGCCGCACCGCCGGTTATGTCGAGCAGCATCTGTCCGGCCTCGTCGGCGAACCGTTCGACGCCAAGACCGTGGACCAACGCATCGGCCAGGCCTATGGCGAGGGCAGCTACGAACGCATCGGCTACGAATTGACCCGGCGCGACGACGGCGCCACCGGCCTGACCGTGGAGCCGGTGGACAAGGGTTGGGGGCCAAACTTCCTGCGCGTGGGCCTGCGCCTTTCCGACAACTTCAACGGCAGCAACAGCTATCAGCTCATCAGCGAGGCGAATTTCACCGGCCTGAATGCCTATGGCGGCGAAAGCCGCAACCGCGTGCAGCTGGGTCGGGTCACCGAAATGTACAGCGAATTCCTGCAACCGTTTGGCAATCGCGGGCAATACTACATCGCGCCCTACCTGCAGTATCGGGCCAACGACTTCCCGATCAACAATGGCGCCAAAATCGACTATGCCGAATACCGCCATACGCGCGGCGTCGGCGCGCTGGAATTCGGCTTCACGCCGGACGAAAGCTGGCAATTTTCCGGCGCGCTCGAATACGGGCGCGACGCGGCGCGGCTGCGCATCGGCACGCCGGATTTTCCGAACATTTCTTCAGCCTTTGGCGGCATCATCGCGCACGCGGTGTTCGACGATCTGGACAGCTCGGGATTTCCGCGCCATGGCACGCGCCTGGATGTTTCGCAGGAATACCTGATCGCGGAGCTGGGTTCGACCGCATCGGCGCAAATCACACGCCTGCGCTGGGACACTGCGCTGACAACGGGCGCGAACACCTTTCTGCTCGGCGCAAACCTGAGCAGTTCCAGTGGCGGCGGCCGCGACGTGCAGATCGCCGCCTACAGTCCACTCGGCGGCCTGACCAATCTTTCCGGCTACACCGAAAACCAGTTGTTCGCCACCCAAACCGCGTTGTTGCGCGGCGTGTACTACCGCCGCCTGACCGACGCGCAGCACCTGTTCAGCGTGCCGGTGTACCTGGGCGGAAGCCTGGAAGCCGGCGGCTTCTGGGAATCGCGCCGCCAGATCGGTCGCGACTGGATCGGCGCGGGCAGCGTGTTCCTGGGCGTGGACACCTTCCTCGGCCCGATCTTCCTCGGCTACGGCTACGCGCAAGGCGGCCACAATGCCTTGTACCTGACCTTCGGATCGCTGTTGCGCAGCGATCCGTGAACCCGGGACGACATGGCCGGATCATGACTTCCGGCCTTGTCACGGCAACTTCGGCAGCCGTATAAGTTTTCCGAAATTGACGACTGTTCGGGAACCAGCCACGATGGCGGGGTTTGGGGAACCGCCATCGATCTTGGCGGATTCAATTCACATGTGAGGGGGACCATCATGAAGCACGATCTACTGGCCATGGCAGTGTTTGCCGCGTTTGCCTGCACGGCCACACCCGCCATCGCGCAGGACAACACCGCGACGACGAGTACATCCACGCAAAAACTCGAAACCATCCAGGTGACCGGCTCGCTCATTCCGCGCGCGCAGGTCGAGGGGCCCGCGCCCATCACGGTCATCACCGACAAGGACATCCGCGAGCGCGGCTTCGCCACGGCGGCGGACATCATGACCTCGCTGAGCCAGAACCTGGGCAACATCGACAACAACCAGATCACCAATGGCTTCTCCAATGGTGCGCAGGCCGTCGATCTGCGCGGCCTCGGCCCGAACCACACCCTGATCCTGATCAACGGCCGCCGCATCGCCGACTATCCGCAGTCATACAACGGCGAAAGCAATTTCACCGACATCACGAACATCCCCACCTCGATGATCGAGCGCGTGGAAATCCTTACCGGCAGCGCTTCGGCGATCTACGGTTCGGACGCGATTTCCGGCGTAGTCAACTTCATCATGAAGAAGAAGGCCAACGGCACCACGCTCGATTTTCGCGTCGGTGACTCCGAGCACGGCGGCGGCGCTTCGCAGCGATTCACCCTGACCAGCGGCTGGTCGAACGACAAGTTCGATTCGACCTTTGGCGTGGAACTGTACAACCAGAATCCGCTGTGGGCGTACCAGCGAAAATTCCTCGCCTCGCGCACCAACGATCCGCGCTACGCCACCAGTCCGACCCGCGTCGCCGCACCGACGTTCGTCATCCTCGACGAGGACGAAAACTACATCGACCCGGGCAAGGCGACCTGCGACAAGCTCGCCTATCTCGATCAGGGCACCGTGCAATACCTGCAACGCCGCAATTACGGCATGTATTGCGGCAGCCTCGCGGACGTCGGTTACGGCACGATGCAAAATGGTCGCAAAGCGGCAAATTTCTACGGCTCGGCCACCTATCACTTCAACGATCACATGGATTTCTTCGCCGACCTGCAGTACAGCACCTCGCATCAGGAAACCTATAACACCTCGTTGAAGTGGGAAAACAGCTACCCGGTCGATGGTGACTCCTCGCCGACGCCGTTCTACAACACCGCGACCGACCAGGTCGAGCAATGGCAACGCCAGTATTTCACCTACGAGGAGAACGGCGGCCTGGATCGCGCCATGATCCGCAACATCAACAACACGTATTCGCTCAACGCCGGCATCAAGGGCACGTTCGGAGAGGCGTGGAATTACGAGGCCATGTTCAGCCATGCGCAGAACGACCTCGAAGCGAAATGGCCGGCGCTGGTCGCCGCCAAGGCGCAGATGCTCTACCTCGGCCCGTCCCTGGGCGTGGATCCGGATTCGGGTTACCAGATGTATTACGCGCCGCACGAGCGCCTGTACACGCCGCTGACGCCGGCGCAGTTCGCTTCGATCACGCAGGATTCGATCGACCACGACACCAGCCGTGCCGAAAATTTCTCGCTGACGGTGAACAACACCGAGCTGTTCCAGCTGCCCGCGGGATCGGTTGGCTTCGCCGCGACCGCCGAATTCGGCAACCAGTATTTCGGCCTCAAGCCCGATCCGCTGTCGCTTGACGGCAGTTATTTCGGCTTGCACAACACCGTTGCCGTCGGTTCGCGCAGCCACTCCGGCGCGGGCTTCGAGTTCAGCGTGCCGGTGTTCTCTAAACTGACCGCCACGGCAGCCGGGCGCTTCGACCGTTACGAGTACAGCGGCAATTCGGCGAGCAAGTTCACCTACGCGCTCGGCCTGGAATACCGCCCGATCGACACGCTGCTGCTGCGCGGCTCGTACTCGACCGGCTTCCGCGCGCCCGACCTTGCCTACCTGTACGCCGGTCCTAGCGGATCCAGTTCAGGCGGCACCGACTACTACCGCTGCGCCACGGAAGAACCCGACGTGGATATCGGCGACTGCGACTGGAGCGACGTCAGCTTCAACGGCCGCAGCCACGGCAGCATCGACCTCAACAACGAGACCAGCAAATCCGCGACGTGGGGCTTCGTCTACTCGCCGTTGAGCAATCTCGACTTCAGCGCCGACTACTACATCATCAACCTCAAGAACGAACTCGTCTACCAGAGCAGCGACCAGATCCTGCGCTGGGAAGCGCAATGCCGCACGGGCGAACTGGACATCAATTCAGGTCTGTGCCAGGCGGCGGTCAACCAGGTTTTCCGCAATTCGGCCGGTGACATCACATCGGTGCTGGTATTGCCGATCAATGCGGCCACGCATCGCACCTCAGGCACGGATTTCAAGATCCACTACCTGTGGCAAACCAACCGTTTCGGCAGTTTCGACTTCAACCTCGGCGGCACCTATGTCGTCACCAACCGCATCCAGAACTACCCGGGCGATCCGTTCGTCAGCGAGATCGAGGATTATTACGACTACGTGATTCCGCGCAGCAAGGCCAACGGTTCGGTGACCTGGAACTACGGCAACTTCACCACCACGCTGTACGGCGCGCGCCTCGGCGGCCTGCCGAATTACGACGGCGACCAGCGCATGGGCCCGACCATGCTGTACAACGCATCGTTCGGCTACCGCTGGAGCAAGGACGTCAACATCGGCTTCACCGTCGACAACCTGTTCGATTCCAAGCCAGGTCGCGACGCCACCTGGATCAGCTATCCGTACTATGCGCGGCGCTGGTTCAACCCGATGGGCCGCACCTATATGCTCGAGTTCAACTATCGTTTCGGCGGCAGCCACTGAAGCGTCCGCGGCATTTACTGCCCTATCTTGAAAGCGGCCTTCGGGCCGCTTTCTTTTTGTGTGATTTTTTCCGCTTCCGCGCGAATCACGGTTCCGAGACACACACGGAACCCGGGAAATGGAGCAGACTTTGACAATGACGACGGCGGATTTCGACGGACAATTCCGCGAATTGCTCGAGCGCCATCGCGGCATCGTGTTCAAGGTGGCGAACAGCTATGCGCGCGGCGCGCAGGACCGCGAAGACCTGGCGCAGGAAATCGCCGTGCAGCTGTGGCGCGCGTTTCCGAAATACGATGGCTCGCGGAGTTTTTCGACCTTGATGTACCGCGTCGCCCTGAACGTGGCGATCTCGCACCTGCGCGAACGCAGCCGCTACGAGCGGCACCATGAACCGCTGGACGTCGCCGTCCACGACACGGCCGACGCGAATTCCGATCCGGCGGCGGACGCGCGCGTGCGCGAGCTGTACCGCTGCATCGACCGCCTCGATCCGTTCGACCGCGCCCTGCTGATCCTGTATCTGGACGAGCGCAGCCAGCGCGACATCGCGCACATCCTTGGCATCAGCGAAACGAACGTGGCCACCCGGATCGGGCGTTTGAAGGAACGCCTGCGCAACGACATGAGCGAGAAATGAAGATGGAGACGACGATGGACATCGATGAACTCAAATCCGCATGGCAGACGCTGGACCGCCATGTACAGCAGCAATCCACGCTGAACCTGCACTTGTTCCTCGAACGCAAGCTCGACAAGGCGCGCTCGGGCTTGCGCCGGCTGTACTGGGGCAAGATCGTGCAGATCCTGTTCGGCGACGCACTGATTTATTTCGGCATCATGGCCGCGATCCGCCATCGCGACGTGCCGCACTTGCTGGCTTGCAGCCTGTTCATGCTCGCCTATGGATTGCTGACCGTCGTATTCGGCGGCGTGTCCCTGGGCAGGATCGCCGGCATCGACTACACGGCTCCGGTCGCGGAAATCTCCAAGCGCGTCGACACCTTGCGTCGCACCCACGTCCTCGCCAACTGGTGCCTCGGCCTGCCGTGGTGGTTCCTGTGGATCGCCATCTTCGTGCTGGAAATGAAGGCGAACGTCGGTGTCGATCTCTTCGTGGCCGCCCCCGCCTTCATCGGGATAACAGGCGCAATCGGCGTGATCGGATTCGCCGCAACCGTCTGGTACTTCCGCAGGCGCAATGCCCGCTTGGCCGGGCAGGCGGACGACGCCGACACGCCGCGCGGCCTGCGCGATGCAAGCAACGCGTTGGACGAAATCGCCCGCTTCGAGCAGCACTGACCGCGTATTCATCCTTTCATCGCGAATAAGCGATACAATGCGCGCCCCTCCCCGCCGAGGGGCGCTGCATTTTCCCGCCGTGATCGATACGGACGCGAAATCAGGCTCGGCGGGTTTTCGGGTTCCATCAACCGAAACCGCGCCCTCCAACGCAACGGAGCTACGCCAATGAACGCTGTTCTCAAATCCAGCGGTGACTTCAAGGTCGCCGACATGTCGCTGGCCGACTGGGGCCGCAAGGAAATCGACATCGCCGAACAGGAAATGCCCGGCCTGATGTCGATCCGCAAGAAATACGCCGCCGCCAAGCCGCTCAAGGGCGTGCGCGTGACCGGCTCGCTGCACATGACGATCCAGACCGCGGTGCTGATCGAGACGCTGAAGGATCTGGGCGCCGACGTGCGCTGGGCCTCGTGCAACATCTTCTCGACGCAGGACCACGCCGCCGCCGCGATCGCCGCTTCCGGCACGCCGGTGTTCGCGTGGAAGGGCGAGACGCTCGAGGAATACTGGGACTGCACGCTCGATGCGCTGTCCTTCCCGGGGAGCAAGGGTCCGCAGCTCGTCGTCGACGACGGCGGCGACGTGACCTTGCTCATCCACAAGGGTTACGAGCTCGAAAACGGTTCCGACTGGGTCAACACGCCGTCGGGCAACCACGAAGAACAGGTCATCAAGAACCTGCTCAAGCGCGTCGCCAAGGAACGTCCGGGCTTCTGGGCCGGCGTCGTCAAGGAATGGAAGGGCGTTTCCGAGGAAACCACCACCGGCGTGCATCGCCTCTACCAGCTCGCCGAAGCCGGCAAGCTGCTGGTGCCGGCAATCAACGTCAACGACTCGGTCACCAAGAGCAAGTTCGACAACCTCTACGGCTGCCGCGAATCGCTGGCCGATGGCCTCAAGCGCGCGATGGACGTGATGCTCGCCGGCAAGGTCGCGGTCGTGTGCGGCTACGGCGACGTCGGCAAGGGCTCGGCGCATTCCTTGCGCGCGTACGGCGCGCGCGTGGTCGTCACCGAGATCGATCCGATCAACGCGCTGCAGGCGGCGATGGAAGGCTTCGAGGTCAACACGGTCGAATCCACCCTGGGCCGCGGCGACATCTACGTCACCACCACCGGCAACAAGGACGTGCTCACGCTCGCGCACATGCAGGCGATGAAGGACCAGGCCATCGTCTGCAACATCGGCCACTTCGACAACGAAATCCAGATCGATGCGCTCAAGGCGCTGGCCGGCGTCAAGCACGTCAACATCAAGCCACAGGTGGACAAGTATACTTTCCCGAAAGGTAACTCGATCTTCCTGCTCGCCGAAGGCCGTCTCGTGAACCTCGGCTGCGCCACCGGCCACCCGAGCTTCGTGATGTCCAACTCGTTCTCGAACCAGACCCTCGCGCAGATCGACCTGTGGGCGAACAAGGACAAGTACGCTGCAAAGGTCTACATCCTGCCGAAGAAACTCGACGAGGAAGTCGCGCGCCTGCATCTGGAAAAGATCGGCGTGAAGCTGACCACGCTCACCGCCGAACAGGCCGCCTACCTCGGTGTCGATGTGAACGGGCCGTACAAGCCGGAGCACTATCGCTACTGATCGGCGGATTGGTCATCGCTGGAAACGAAACGGGCGCCGAGAGGCGCCCGTTTTGCTTTGAGTCCCGCAGAACTTGACATTTCGTATATACGTATATACATTATTCATGATGATCTACGAATGGGACGAAGCCAAGCGTGCCGCGAACCTGCACAAGCACGGGCTGGATTTCGCCGACGCCGACCTGGTGCTCGAAAGCGATTACGTCCTGATCGTGGACAGCGAACGCAAAGGCGAAGCCCGGAAGCAAGCATTCGCCTATGTGTTCGATGTGTTGACAGTGCTGACGGTTGCGTTTGTTTCCGGAGAAGAACGCTGCCGCATCGTGAGTTTCCGCCAAGCGAAGCGGAAAGAACGGGAGAACTACTATGCGTGGCTCGAAAAAGATTACCGTGATGACCAGTGAACAGATGCGCGCCGCCCGCGCGCGCGGCGAAGATCGCACCGATTGGGAACGCGTGCGCCGTGAAGCGCGCAAAGACCCGCGCGCCGTCAAATGGGACCGCAAGATCGGCGAGCTGATCGCGCGCAAGCGCGGCCGCCCTGTCGTCGGCGAAGCGAAAACCGCCATCTCCCTGCGTGTCCCGGTGTCGGTTATCGAACGCTGGAAAGCTACCGGCCCCGGCTGGCAAACGCGCATGGTCGCGCGGTTGTCGGCTTCGGTGAAGCAATAAGTTCGCGACTGATCGTCGGGCTGGTCATCGCTGGAAACGAAAAGGGCGCTCGTTTTTATTTCGACTCGGTCGATAGTGGACTCTGACACAGACTCCGGAAGATACTGCCCTCGGTGAGATCACGGTTGATGAGAAACTGCGGAATTTCAAACTCCAGGCAATCGGGGGTGTGGTGTGGGTACCATGGTCAGTGCATCGTGCAAATGTGGCTACAAGACCAGTATGGCTCTTGGCGGTGGCTTCGATGATTTCACAGAGCGCAATGCCTTCCCTTACTTGTGCGAGGCATGCTCCGAACTCGTGGTGTTGAACGCCATGGATCCGGAACCTCGTTGCAATCAATGCCAGGGGGCCGCAGTGACACCTTACAGCGACCCGTCGATGTTTTTGGGCCAACCGTTGCACCATACGGTATATGAGTGGCACGAGCACCCCAACTCAAGCATCCTGCGTGCGCCGTCAGCTGAAGCCTTTGCTGATGACATCATCCAGATGGAGAGGGGCGATACTGACGACAGTCGCGCTCAATTCGAAGCGATCTTGTCCGATCTTGAACTTGATCTGAACGGGCTACGGGCTGAGCTTGTTGCCAACTATGAAGCCACATGGGAGAAAGTTCGAGCGGGCGAGTATTACACCCTCTATGACTGTGCCTATCCATGCCC
Organism: Lysobacterales bacterium PRO7; assembly: GCA_021404785.1. Lineage (GTDB taxonomy): Bacteria > Pseudomonadota > Gammaproteobacteria > Xanthomonadales > Rhodanobacteraceae > Rudaea. The sequence continues at coordinate 51,693 of QWHH01000012.1, read as the reverse complement.
GAAATGCGAACAGAGAACCCTGCATTTTAAAAGCGCGGGATGCTGGGACTGAGTCTCGTGGGGTAACGTGCTGAAAGAGCCATACATAAGGAGACGTTATCGCTACTGACCTTCGAACTGTTCATTGCTGAAAACAAGACTGGCGCCACGCGACATTCACTTTGTTCCCGCACTAAAGGTCAACGTCTCGTCGCGACGGGAGCCCCTGCATGAGTTGCCGTTTTTCTCGGAATCTCGCTGCGATCAGTTGTAGAGCCTTGGTCTTGGGTGTCTTAGTAGTGATGTTCAAGTTGTTCGCATCGGCAAACCGTCTGAGCGCATCTGCATCTTCCCGCTCAAGTTCATTCTGAACCTCGACCTCGGAGCCATTCATCCAGCGAGAGAAAAGTTCCTGGAAATGCTCCTGTTGTAACCTAATCTCAGCCTCAGTCAAAGGTTTAGGTTTTTGTTGCTTTGCCTTGCGATCAGCTGCTTTCTTCTGCGCAGATGCAGTTCTTGCATCGAGCAAAACAAGTATGCGATCCAGCTTTTCATGAAGCTTCGAAATTTCCAGTCGGAGGTTGTCGTTAGTCATTTGGTCTTCTCATTTAAGAAGCCTTGAACCTGTTTCCAAAGAGCTGCGTATTGTGCCGCAAAGTCAGTGGGCAATCCCTCTTGAATCGCTCGCTTCATGCCGACCTTCTCAAAGATGGCCTGATCAAAAAGCCGGACATTCAGGCCGCGGTCGGCAGCGACGTGTTTTAGCACGTCCGCGGCATCATCGAGATAGCGCTGTGTCTCATTGCTGTATCGTTTGACGGAACTCCCACCTGGCTTCTTCGCACGATTCATGAAGACACCGATCTTCGGAACAGGGAATGGTTCTATGCGCATGCGAAGACTGTTCAACAGCAGCGATAGGCCCTTAGCAGCGAAGAAATCAGGATTGATGGGGATAAGCACAAGGTCACAGGTAGACAAGACCGAATAGCTCAAAAGGCTAAAAGAAGGCGGGCAATCGAATAGCGCGTAGTCGTATTTGGGGACATTCGATGAATTCTGAACCTTCTCCAGTAAGCGTTGAATGAAGAACTTAACCTTCTCTCGATCAAATAGCTCAAGTTCGGTCCAATAGAGATCTTCGACCGATGGAATAAAGTGATAGCGCTCCGAGATTTTGTAGATGAAATCATGATTAATGCCGAAATTGAACGTCGTTGGCTTCGTGAACTCATCAAGCGCATCAAATATTGTCTTTTTCTTGCTGATTGATCGCTCATACCAATTGGTAAAGTCCTTGAACGGATTGCCGTCCTCGTTGAGCGCAATCGCTTGCGTGAGCGACATCTGGGCATCCAGATCGAAGATCAGCGATCGGATTCCAGTGTCGCGAGCCGCGACGTTCCCCAGAGCCCAAGTGGCTGTGGTTTTCCCAACGCCGCCCTTGAAGTTGATCGTTGCGATAGTTTTCAAGTCTCCCCTCCCCTGCAGACAGGCCACTGGAAAATAACATAGCCCGCGTAAGGCGGGAGGAGCGAAGCGTATCCCGCCTTTCATAGTCTCAGCGCGGCGACGGCGGGATGCGCCGCTACGCGATTTCCCCCGCCCTACCGTACCGCGTTGCTTCGCAATCTGGTGGCGATCTACGCCAACTGCACAATCTGGTTCAACACCAGCAGCACCTCGGCGAACGGTTTGTCATCCAGCCTGCGCATGGGATGCGGCTTGCCGCCGCGCAATCGCCAATCGAACGATTTGGGCTGATGGCACAGCACGTAACTCGTCGCGCCCGACTTGCGCCCACTCGCAACACCAGCGGCAACGGCGAACGGATTGCTCGCGTTGTACTCGGCAGTCGTCATGGGTAGCCCGACGACAAGCGAAGTGCGCTGGTTGAATGCCTTGGGCGACAGCACGAGGAACGGATGCACGTCGCGCATTTCCCGCCCGGCTTGCGGGTTGCAGTCGATCCAGATCACGTCCTGCCGATCCGGCACCCATGCACGCGCCGGATTGATGATGCGTTTTCCAACGCGCTTGTTCACCAGCGCTCGGCCCCGATGCGCTCATCGGCGGCCATGGCTTCGCCGCCGTGGCTTTGCGGATCGAACCGCGCAAGGCGTTGTTCAAGCGTGAGGGGCGCGTCGTCCATCGGCGTGACGACGACGCGGCCATCCTCGACGGCGATGCTCACGCGCTGATCCGCGCGCAGATGCGCCGCGCGCGCGATCGCCACCGGCAAGCGCACGCCGAGATTGTTGCCCCACTGCTTGATGTCCAGTTCGACCATTGCCATGACACGCTCCTTCGATACGTTTATACGAAGTCTAAACTTCGCCGGTTTCGGGCGCAACCTTTCAAGAAGGCTTCATGCCATCCACTGGAAAAGCCGCCTCGCGGACCCATATCGTCCGCCACGCAAACTCCACGAGGAATCCGACATGAAAGCGATTCAAGGTGTCTACTCCGCCCCGCGCCAGCATTGGGTCGGCGACGGTTTTCCGGTGCGCTCGCTGTTTTCCTACGACAGCCACGGCAAGCACACCAGCCCGTTCCTGCTGTTCGACTACGCCGGCCCGATGGACTTCATCCCGGCGGCGCGTCCGCGCGGCGTCGGCCAGCATCCGCACCGCGGTTTCGAAACCGTCACCATCGTCTACGACGGCGAAGTCACGCACCGCGATTCCACCGGCGCGGGCGGCATGATCGGTCCCGGCGACGTGCAGTGGATGACGGCGGCGTCCGGCATCATCCACGAGGAATTCCATTCGCCCGAGTTCACGCGCAAGGGTGGCCGCTTCGAAGTCGTGCAGTTGTGGGTGAACCTGCCGGCCAAGGACAAGATGGCCACGCCGGGTTACCAGACCCTGCTCAACCGCGACATTCCGTCGGTCGCATTGCCCGACGGCGCGGGCACGTTGCGCGTGATTGCCGGCGAATACGCAGGGCAACACGGTCCGGCGCGCACGTTCACGCCGATCGACGTGTGGGACGTGCGCCTGAAACAGGGCGGCACGGCGCGTTTCGACGTCGCCGAAGGACGCACGCTCGCCGTGGCGGTGTTGAGCGGCACCGTGCAGATCAACGGCACGCAACTCGCGCGCGACGCGCAACTCGTGCTATTCGACCGCAGCGGCAGCGGCGTGCACATCGAGGCGAACAACGACGCCAAACTCGTCGTGCTCAGCGGTGAACCGATCGACGAACCCATCGTCGGCTACGGCCCGTTCGTGATGAACACGGCGGACGAAATCAACCAGGCCATGGCGGATTTCAACAGCGGGCGTTTCGGCAGCATGAACTGACCATGCGAAACTCCGGCGCGACTGACCTCGTGCCGGAGCGTCCGTTCGAATATCGCTTCATCGCGACGAAGAGATATACTGGCGCATCTGCCCAGCATTTTTCGCCGCGATGCCACTGATCAGCCTCGAATTCTTTCCGCCGAAAACCGATGAGCAGAAGGCCACGCTCGAAGCGGCGCTGCCGAAACTGAAGGCGCTGAATCCGGATTACGTCAGCGTCACGTTCGGCGCGGGCGGATCTACGCTCGCCTATACGCCGCAGATCGTGCGCCATCTGCGCGACGCGCACGGCCTCGACGCCGCGCCGCATGTCTCGTGCATGGGCGGCACGCGCGCGGAAATCCGCGCCTTGCTCGACGACTACAAGGCGATGGGCTGCAAGCGCATCGTCGCGCTGCGCGGCGACCTGCCTTCGGGCATGGCCAGCTATGGCGACTTCCGTTATGCCAGCGAATTAGTGGAATTCATCCGCCGCGAATGCGACGGTTTCTTCCACATCGAGGTGGCCTGCTATCCGGAAATGCACCCGCAGGCCGGCGATGCGCACGCGGATCTGAAAAATTTCGCGGCCAAGGTGAAGGCCGGCGCGAACGGCGCGATCACACAATATTTCTACAATGCGGATGCCTACTTCCGCTTCGTGGACGAGGCGCGCAAGCACAGCATCGATATTCCCATCGTTCCGGGCATCATGCCGATTTCACAGTACGCGCAGCTGCGCCGGTTCTCCGACCTGTGCGGCGCGGAAATCCCGCGCTGGATCGCCAAGCGCCTGGAAGCGTATCGCGACGACGTCGAAGCGATCCGCGAATTCGGCGCCGACGTGGTCGCCGACCTGTGCCGCAAGCTCATCGCCGGCGGAGCGCCAGGAATCCACTTCTACACATTGAACCGTGCGAAAGCGACGCTGGCGGTCTGCGAGCGGCTTTGAGCTTGGAATGTCGTCATCCCGGCATGGATTGCCGGGAACCAGACTGCATGGATGCCATGCTGGATGAACCGACAAGTCTGCCTTCCCTGGCTTCTGGATTCCGGCATTCCATGCCGGAATGACAAGCTACTCAACCCAGCCCGAACAGCATCTTCGCGCCGGCAAGAAACAGCACGACCGCAAGCAGACGCCGGATCGACGGCATCGGCAAGCGGCGGCTGCCGAGCCACGATCCCACCGCGCCGCCGACAAGCACGGCGGCGAGCCACGGCAGAGTCGGACCGGGAATGGATGTGTCGACGAGCCCGCGCCCGACCAGGCCGGCGATGGAATTGACCAGGATGAACGGCGCGGCGACGCCGGATGCCTCGCGCGCATTGCCCCATCCGGCAAACATGACAACGGGACTCAGGAAAATTCCGCCGCCGACGCCGGTGAGACCCGACAGGAATCCCAGACCCGCGCCAGTGCCGACCGCGACCGGAATCGCGGGCGGATGCAGGTTCGTTTCGCGGCCGCGCGGCGGAAACATCAAGCGCGCGCCCGAATAGAGCAATACCGCGCCGACCAGCGGCTTGTAGTAGATATCAGGCAAGGTGATCGCTCCACCGAAGAGCGCGAGCGGAATCGAGGTGATCGCAAACGGCCAGAACAGGTGCCACCGAAACCAGCCGCCGCGCCAGAAATTGTAGGTGCCGATCGCGGCGACCGCCGTATTCATCACCAATGCGACGGGCTTCATCTGCGCGGGCGCAAGCTCGGCCAGCGCCATCACCGCAAGGTATCCCGACGCACCGGCATGGCCGACGCTGGAATACAGCAACGCGACGAGCGCAAACGCCACGGTCAGAAGCAGTTCGTGCTCGCTCATGCGCAATCGTCCCGAATCATGCAAAAGGCTAGCATGCCATAATTGGCAACTTTTTCGCCGCACGGAGAATCACCATGGCCCGAGAATACCCGCCGTTCATCTGGCACAACGGCAAGATCAAGCCCTGGGCCGAGGCCACCACGCACGTGATGGCGCATGCGGTGCATTACGGCTCGTCGGTCTTCGAAGGCATCCGCAGTTATACAACGCCGAAGGGCCAGGCGATCTTTCGCCTGAGCGATCATCTCAAGCGCCTGTTCCATTCGGCGAAAATCTACGATCTGCCGATGCCATTCGCGCAGGACGAACTCGCGCGCGCCAGCCGCGATGTCATCAGCGCCAACAAACTTCCGAAAGCGTATCTGCGCCCGGTCGCGTTTCGCGGACTCGGCGGGTTCGGTCTATCCGCCGAATGCCCGACCGATGTCGCCGTGGCGGCGTGGGATATGGGCCCGTATCTGGGCCCCGGCGTAATCGAGCAAGGCATCGATGCTTGCGTGTCGAGCTGGCAGCGCTTTGCGCCGAACACGATTCCGGCCGGCGCGAAAGCCGGCGGCAATTATCTTTCCGGCCAGCTCATTGCGCGCGAAGCGCGGCGCCTGGGATTCGGCGAAGGCATCGCGCTGGCGTCCACCGGATTGTTGAGCGAAGGCGCGGGCGAGAATCTGTTCATGGTCTTCGACGGCGCGCTGCACACGACGCCGGTGAGCGCCGCGCTGTTGAATGGCATCACGCGCAATTCGCTGATGACGCTGGCGCGCGACGCCGGCATCGAAGTCGTCGAACGCGACATTCCGCGCGAGTACCTGTATCTGTGCGACGAGTTGTTCATGTGCGGCACGGCGGCGGAGATCACGCCGATCCGTTCGGTAGACGGCAAACCGGTGGGCGCGGGCAAGCCCGGGCCGGTCACGGCCAAGATGCAAAAGCTGTTCTTCGGATTGTTCGATGGCAGTACGCCGGACACCCGTGGCTGGCTGGAATACGTCTGAAGCCCCTCTCCCGCTTGCGGGAGAGGTGAAAATCCGGCTTAGGCGCGCAAGCGGAAATCCAGCGTCGCGACCGCTCCGCCCTGGGGCCTTGGCGCGAGTGACACGCGCCAGTCGTAGAGTTCGCACAGGCGGCGCACGATCGCCAACCCGAGGCCAGCACCCTTGCCGCCGGCGCCTTCGCCGCGCACGCCACGCTCGAACAAACGCTCGGCATCCTCCGGCTTGATGCCCGGGCCGGTGTCCTCGACCGTGATCTTGCCCGAACCGACCGTGACCACCACTTCACCGGCCTGGGTGTACTTGAACGCATTGCCGATCAAATTGCCGAGCGCGACCGCGACGACCGACGCCGGCGCAACAACCTCGACCGTGTTTTCCAGATCCATCCTGACCTCGACCGGCTTCTTGCCAAGGTGCGCGCGATACACGTCGATGACTTGCTCGACGACCTGCGCAACATCCGTGGTTTCGCCATCGACCGGCGCAGAGCGTTCGCTGCGCGAGAGCAGCAGCAGCGCATTGGTCAGTTCCGCGGACTGGCGCGAGGCGCGCTCGATGCGCTTCAAGCGTTCGCGCACCTTGTCGGTGAGGTTCTCGGCGTTGAGCAACAGTTCCGTCGTGGTGGCAATCACCGCCAGCGGCGTGCGCAATTCGTGGCTGACGTCCGCGTTGAATTCACGGTCGCGCTCTACCAGCGCAGTGAGTTTGCGCGCATAGTCGTCGAATGCAGCGGCGAGCGCGCCGACCTCGTCGGTGGCGAAATGCGGCGCCAGCGCCTCGGACTTGCCGCTGCGACCCATCGCCTGCACGCGCCGCGCGAGATCCGTCACCGGACTCATCACGCGCGCGGAAAGCCAGAACCCGAGCACCAGCGAAACCACGAGGAATGCCAGCACGGAAAGAAACAGCGCGCCTTCCAGCAAACGCTGGCTGTGGCGTTCCTGCGTCGTGTCGTATTTGAGGAAGAACCAGCGCCCGGGATCCTTGCGGACAGCGAGTTTGTAGATGATGCGGCCACCGCGGCCGTCGGGTTCAGTCAGGTCGTATACCCCATTGGCCAAGTCGCGCCACGCGAAAGGCACGTTAGCGAACTTGTCTGGGCCAAGCGTATAGCCGACGATCTTGTCGAACGGCACGCCAGGCGTATTCGGATCCTTGTAGAACGCATCGGCATAGCCTTGCAGATTCTGCTCCAGCGTACCGCCGATGAGCTTGTCCTCGAGATAACCGCGCAGGTAAATCGCGCTCAGCGCGAACAGCGCCGTCAGCGCGAAACCGAACAGCACGAACGAAATGATGATGCGGCTGCGCAGCCGCCGACGGTAATGGATTCTCGGCATGCGCCGGAGCTTACGCTACGGCGGCATCGGGATCGACCATGCGATAGCCGATGCCGTGGCGGGTCTGGATCAGCGGCTTGCCGAACGGCTTGTCGATCGCCGCACGCAGGCCGTGGATATGCACGCGCAGGCTGTCGCTGTCTGGAAGCTCCTCGCCCCAAACGCGAGTTTCCAGGTCCTGGCGCGTGACCACGGAGGGACTGGATTCCATCAGATGCTGCAGCAGCTTCAGCCCGATCGGATTGAGCTGGATCGACTTGCCCGCGCGCGTGACCACGAGCGTGTCGAGGTTGTAGGTGAGATCGGCGAGTTGCAGCAGTCGGCTCTGCACGCCCTTGCCGCGACGCCCGAGCACTTGCAGGCGCGCTTCGAGTTCCTGCAGCGCAAACGGCTTGACCATGTAATCGTCGGCGCCGGAATCGAAGCCGGTAAGTTTTTGCTCCAGCGCGTCGCGCGCGGTGAGCATCAGCACCGGTGTTTGCCGGCGCGCTTCCTGACGCAGCTTGCGGCACAATTCCAGACCATCCATGCCGGGCAAGGTCAGGTCGAGTACGATGGCGTCGAACTCGTGCACCACGGCCAGATGCAGGCCGGTCACGCCGTCGCCGGCGAAATCCACCACATGGCCTTTTTCTTCGAGGTAGTCGCCGATATTCGCGGCGATGTCGCTGTTGTCTTCGATGACAAGAATTCGCATGGATGCAAGCATACACTCTGGCATTGGGAAATCGCAGGCAATAAAAAGGCCCAAGGAGGTGTCATTGGGGGAACACACCTGCCTTGGGCCTAAAGCTACTGCCCCGATTACCGTAATCTGCCTGTCACCTGACCTGACCTTAGGAGTGTCGAGCAGCCTACAGTGGGGTCGATACTAGGTGCGGTGCGATTAAATCGGCGTTAAATCCGGCGCGGACTTTCGTTAATCGCCCGATTCAATCCCCGGGGTGACGGCAGATCAGGGTTCCGGTCGGCGATTGGCACTTGTCGTCCTTGCCGCGCAAGGCAAAGGCGAAATTCTGGGTACGCTGCTGCCCCGCGGCCGCTGCCGGGAAACGCCAGGCGCCGAGCGCCGTCCTGGCCGCGTCCTCGAACAAGCCGGCGGGGCGGGCATGCAGCACGCGTATCTGGGTCACCGCGCCGTCAGCGCCGATGCGATAGGACAACTCCACATTGCCCTGGATGCCGCCGAGCATCGCGCGTTGCGGATACACCGGTTGCACGACTTGTGACGGCGCGATTTCGGTGACTGGCGCGGAAATCGGCGGCGACGCGAAAACCGGGTGCACCGGTTCCGGCGCCAGATCGCGTACGCGTTCCACGGCGACAGCGGTGAGTGCGGTGTGCACCGGATCGATGCGTACGGAATTCTGCACATCCGCTTGTGCCACGCTGGCGAGCGCCAACGGCGCGATGTGCGTAGCAGGCAGCGGTACGGTGAATTCCGGCACAGCAATCAATTGCGGATTACCACTGATCACGGCAAGTGAGCGCGCCGGCAAGGCATCGAGTACAAGCGCGAAATCAGCATTGTGTTGTTGCACGCGCCACGTGCCGAATGCCAGGGTTGCCGCCGCCAGCACCATGGGCACCAGGACATTGCGCGGCGCCGGCTGCGCAATCGCGTTGACGCCGACGATGCGGCGGATGCGCGCCAGCAGCTCGCCGCCACCGGCGCCCAGCGCCGCACCGGCGAACCCCGGGTCGTGGCGCAATTCCTCGAGCCCGGCCAGCGCGCGCGCATACGCCAGGGCCTTGCCCGAAGCCACTTGCAGGACTAGATCGTCGCAACATTCCTCGCGCGCATTACGCACGTCGCGTGAAATCCAGTGCACGACCGGGTGATAAAACAGCACGGTTTCGACGACAACCTGGGCCAGATTGACGAGGTAATCCCAGCGCCGGATGTGGCCCAGTTCATGGGCGATGATGAGTTCCACCTGTTGCGGTGGAAATCCGCTGAGCAGGCTCGCAGGAAGCAGGATCGCGGGCTTGATCCAGCCGACCAGCATCGGCGTGAGCACGCGCGCACTGGCCAGCAGGCGCACCGGACGGGTGATTCCGAAGCGTTCACGCAGGTGTGCCATTCGCGATTCCCAAACCGCACCTGCGCTGCCGGCATCGCGTACGAGGCGCTGCAGGTTGCGCCATTGCCACAGCGAACGCGACGCCATCACCAGCATGCCGCCAAACCAGACCGCCACCAGCCACGGCAGGCACGCACGCAGTTGCCAACGTGGCAATTCCTGTGCGCCGACCGCCGCGATGGTCCCGAAACTGACGGATGTTGCCGACGAATCCGCGGCGGGCCACAGCCAGGCCAGGGTCAGCAGCGGGCACAGCGCAAGTGCAGCGATCAGGCAAAGTCCCAGGCGATAACGCGCGTGCGCAGTCGTGCACAGCGGCCGCAACACGAAGTACAACAAGCCCAGCACGGCGCCCTGCCACAGGAAATGCAGCAATGCCGTGCCGATCGCGTCGATCGCAGCCATCCAGTTCATCGATGCGATCATGACCTGCCCCCTTCCGCCTCGATCTTGTTGAGCAAGGCGCGGATCTGCGCCAATTCCTCGCGCGAAGCGCCGGGATGGTTGCCCAGCGCGTGCAACACCATCTGCGGGGTCGAGCCGTTGAACAGGCGGCGCGCCATGTCGGTGAGGTAGCGCTTCTGCGTGCGCTGCTTGTTGATTGCGGCGCGATACACGTGCGCGCGCTGCGAATCGTCGCGCTCGACCAGACCCTTGGCATGCATGACTTGCATGAGCTTGAGGGCGGTGGTGTAGCCGGCGCCGTCGTCCGCATAAAGTGCATCGTGCACTTCGCGCACGGTGCAGGGGCCACGATCCCACAATACGCGCAGGATGCCGAGTTCGGCACTCGTGGGCCAATGCGAATCGGAAGCGTGGCGCGGACTCATGTTGGACTACCCCCTCGAAATCCGCCTGCACCCTGCTCGCGGCGTGCAGGCGGGAAAGCCCGGATCAGCCGCCAGACTTGAATTGTGGCGTGGCCTGCATGCGCTGCATGTCGTGCTGGGTACGCTCGCGCTGTTCCATGATCTCGGCGTAGGTATGGCACGTGGTGATCGGACGGTGCGAACCGACCGGCGCTACGTGCTCGCAAACCAGGCGGTTGTTGTCGTTGTGTTCGAGAATGCCGTTGATCTCTTCCTGTGCATTGACCAACGCAACCTTGTCGGACTCGGGCATGTCCGCCTTGGACTTGTTCGCGGTCAGCAGGCTCTGCATCTGGGCCAGGCTCGCTTCCACGCGATTTTTTTCGAGGTTCGAAATGTATCCGTACTGGCCGCCAGGCTGCATGTCCTTGCGAATGCGCGCCTGGTCCCGCATGAACGAATCCAGCGACTGCGCCACCAGCGGTTTGGCGACCGGCGGCGCGGCGAGCGCGGCGGGAATGCATGCGGCGCACGAGACCAGGGCCAGCGCGGCGGAAAATGTGGCGAAACGGTTCATTGCAGGCTCCTGTTTGGTTCGGGATCAAGATGTACGGCAAGTATCGTAGACACACCAATCGGCCCCTGTCAACGATGACTTTCGTACTATTCGCGCGCGCGGCGCTTGCGCACGCGCCGCACCAGGTATTCGACCACCTCGCCGGCCACGTCGACGCCGGTGGCGGACTCGATGCCTTCCAATCCGGGCGAGGAATTGACCTCCAGCACCAGCGGCCCGCGGCGCGAGCGCAGCAAATCGACGCCAGCCACGTTCAGGCCCATCGTGCGCGCCGCTCGCAGCGCGGTATCGATTTCGGCCTGACTGAGCTTCACCGCCGTCGCCGATCCGCCGCGATGCAGGTTGGAACGAAATTCCCCGGCGCGCGCCTGCCGGCGCATTGCCGCGATTACCTTGCCGCCGACGACGAAGCAACGGATGTCCGCGCCGCGTGCCTCGCGGATGAATTCCTGCACGAGGAAATTCGCGTACAGCCCGCGAAACGCCTCGATCACACCCTGCGAGGCCGATCGCTTCTCGGCGAGCAGCACGCCCTGCCCTTGCGCGCCTTCGTTGAGCTTGATGACATGCGGCGGTTCGCCGAGCATGGCCAGCAGGTCGACGGTGTCATCCGGGTAGTCGCCGAACACCGTCGTAGGCAGGCCGATGTTTTCGCGCGCGAGCAACTGCAAACAGCGCAGCTTGTCGCGTGCGCGCAGGATCGCGTCCGATGAATTGGGCGTGTAGACGCCCATCATCTCGAACTGGCGCAGCACTGCGGTGCCATAAAACGTAATCGAGGCACCGACGCGCGGAATCACCGCGTCGAAGCCGGCCAGCGCACGGCCCTTGTAGTGCACGGCGAAATCGCCAGGCGCAATGCGCATGTAGCAGCGCAGCGGATCGAGCACACGCACGCGGTGCCCGCGCGCGCGCGCGGCCTCGACCAGGCGCGCCGTCGAGTACAACTTGGCATTGCGCGAGAGGATGGCGATCTTCATGCGCGGGCGCTCCGCTTGCGGCGCCCGCACACCCACGACAGGTCCGGATCGACGCGAAAGCGCCCGCGCAGGGCCGTGCGTCCGAGCAACATCGGAAACAGCATGCCGCCGCGATCGCTGAGGTTGATCTCTGCGTCGAAGCGATTACCTCCAAGTGCGATCGTGCTGCGGATAAACCAGCGCTGGGTGGTGCATCCGCCGGAATCCGTCACCGCGCGGCGTTCCAGTGCCGGCGCCTCGCACGCCACGGTGCGCGCGCTGCGCCGCCGTGGCGCGACCGCAAAACGCAACCAGGTGCGGCCATCGCGCTCGAACGCTTCGAGTGCGGTTACATGCAGGGACGACGAGCGCGCGCCGGTATCGATCTTGGCCTTGATCGCCGTCAGCCCGAGCTGCGGCAGGGACACCCATTCGCGCCAGCCGATCAGTAGCGGTTCTTGCATGACGCGGGTCCGTACGATTGGAGCGGGTGAAGGGAATCGAACCCTCGTCAGTAGCTTGGGAAGCTACAGCTCTGCCATTGAGCTACACCCGCGCCGGGACGCTACTGTACGAAGCAGGGCCGAATCGGGCAAGCGCCGCCGTTCACGCCGGCTGAATGGCGGCTAATGCAGCATGCACGCATGCCGCGGGGGAAGGCGGCCATTCAGCTTCACCGCGCAAAGATTTGTGGCGTAAAGTTAGGGATCCGGCGGGGTCGTTCGGCAACCCGGACTCGCCGGCAGTTTTTCAACCACCGCGTGACGCGCCAAGGAGCGCTGCCATGTTCCGACTCTCTCGAATCGCTGTCCTACTGGCCGGCCTCGGCCTTGCCTTCGCCGTGTTGGCGCAAGACAACGGCACGCCGGTCGACCCGCCCGGCCGCGTGGCCCGGCTTTCCTACATGCAGGGCGATGTCAGCTTCGTACCGGCCGGCGAAAACGACTGGGTGCAGGCGCAATTGAATCGTCCGCTGATCACCGGCGACAAGCTGTGGACCGACCGCAGCTCGCGCGCGTCGCTGGAAATCGGCGCCGCCGCCGTGCGCATGGACCAGAGCACGAGTTTCGACTTCCTCAATCTCACCGACAACGTCGCGCAGATGGAATTGACCCAAGGCACGCTTAACCTGCGCGTGCGCCGCCTGTATGACGGCCAGAGCTACGAGATCGACACACCCACGCTTGCGTTCGTGGTCAATCGCGTCGGCGTGTTCCGCATCGATGTGGAACCCGACGGCCGTTCGACCGTCGTCACCGTGCTCAGCGGCGGCGGCGATGTTTATGGCGAAGGCGGCGCGCGCTTTGCCGTCGACGAAGGCCAGTCGGTGACGTTCCATGACGCGCAATTGCGCGATTATCAGGTCAACGGCTTGCCGCGGACCGACGCGTTCGACGATTTCTGCCATGAACGCGACACGCGCTGGGACAATTCATCCTCGCGCCGCTATGTGTCCGAGGACGTGATCGGCTACCAGGACCTGGACAACTACGGCTCGTGGAACGACGTGCCCGAGTACGGCAACGTCTGGTATCCGACGTCGGTCGCCGTGGGCTGGTCTCCGTACCACTCCGGCCACTGGGCCTGGGTCGGCGCCTACGGCTGGACCTGGATCGATGATTCGCCGTGGGGCTTTGCGCCGTTCCACTATGGTCGCTGGGCCTACATCGGCAACCGCTGGGGCTGGTGCCCGGGTCCGGTCGCGGTGCGCCCGGTCTATGCGCCTGCGCTGGTCGCCTTCATCGGCGGTCGCGGCGGATTCGGCGTCAACATCTCGGTGGGCGGACCGATCGGCTGGTTCCCGCTTGGCTATCGCGACGTCTACATCCCGCCGTATCGCGTCAGCCGCAATTATTTCACGCGAGTAAACGTGACCAACACGGTGATCAACAATACCGTGATCAACAACTATTACGGCAACTATTCACGCGGCAACGTCGATTACACGCGCATCAACTACGCCAACCGCAACATCGCCGGCGCGGTGACCGCGGTGCCGGCGGCGGCGTTCGTCGCTTCGCGTCCGGTTGCCGGCGCGGCCATCGCCGTCAATCGCGAAACCTTCGCCAACGCGCGCGTCTCCGGTTTCGCCGCGATCGCCCCGACCCGCGCCAGCCTTGCGCCAGCCGTCGCGGCACGCGCAGTACCGGCGGCGACCGTGGTCAATCGTCCGATCGTCGCGGCAACCCAGCCGCCGCCGCGAGTGGCCTCGTTCGCGCAACGCCAGGCCGTGCTGGACAAGAATCCGGGCCGGCCGTTGAGCGAACACCAGCTGCGCACCGCGGCGGTTGCCGCGGGAGCCGTCGCCGGTGGTGCCGCGGAGGCGCACGCCATCGGCGCGCGTCCGAATGTGCGCGTGGTCACTGAGCATGGCGCGCCGACCTTCACGCCCGCCAAGGCCTTGCCGGCGCGCGCGTCGGTAGCACCTGACCAGCCCGCCGCACAGCGTGCTGCAGATGGTTCGGTGCGTCCGAATCCGACGCGTGAGGTATTGCAGCGCGCGGGAGACGGATCGGTACGTCCCGTTGCGCCAGGTACACAGCGCCTGGGCGACGGTTCGGTGCGACCGCAGACGGTGAACGAAGCACCGCGGCACCTGGACTCGTCGCGATTTGCCCACCCGCAAGAAACCGGCGTGCGCGACGCACAACCGGCGCGTGCCGTGCCGAACCGTGAAATCCAGCGCACCGTGCCGGCAACCAAGCCAACGTCCAACGAGGATCGCGGCAATGCCAGCGACAACGGACGCGCGACCACCAATTTCGGCAACCGCACGGTGGCGCCGGCGCAAGCGCAGCCTGAATACCGGGCCCCGCAGCGCAACGTGCAGGAGAACCGCGCTCCACAACAGGAATACCGCGCACCGCAGCGCAACGTGCAGGAGTACCATGCTCCGGCCCAGCAACCGCAGCAGGAATACCGCACACCGCAGCGCAACGTGCAGGAATACCATGCTCCGGTCCAGCAACCGCAGCAGGAATATCGCGCACCGCAGCGCAACGTGCAGGAATACCGTGCTCCGGTCCAGCAACCGCAGCAGGAATATCGCGCACCGCAACGCAACGTGCAGGAGTACCGCGCGCCGCAGGGCAACGCCCAGCCAAACGCACGCGTGGCGGAACCGGTGCAGCGCGGCAATGCGCAGGAACACAAGAAGAACGACGACAACAAGGATCATCGCAATTGATCGCGAGCATCCGTGATCCTGCGAACCGCGCCCGGCAAGTCCGGGCGCGGTTTTTTGCGGCCCGCGAATTTCACCGGCACGGTCAACCGGCTAAACTAGTGCAATGATCTCGATCGTCCTGAATGGAGACTCCCGCACTTGCACTGCAGGGCGCACGCTGCGCGATCTGCTCGACGAGGCCGGCTACGCGCAACGCCGCGTCGCCGTGGAGATCAATCACGAAATCGTGCCGAAGAGCGAGCACGCGCAGCGCGAAATCCGCGATGGCGATCGCATCGAAATCGTACATGCGCTGGGTGGAGGTTGAATCATGAATGCGCAACTGAAAACCGCCGCCACATTCGACGACGCGCTGGTCATCGCCGGAATATCCTACCGCTCGCGCCTGCTCACTGGCACCGGCAAGTACACGGATCTGGACGAAACGCGTCGCGCCACCGAAGCGGCGGGCGCGCAAATCGTCACCGTGGCGATCCGGCGCACGAATATCGGACAAGACCGCAATGCGCCGAACCTGCTCGACGTGCTGCCGCCGCAAAAGTATACAATTTTGCCGAACACGGCCGGCTGCTACAACGCCGACGACGCCGTGCGCACCTGCCGCCTCGCGCGCGAGCTGCTCGACGGGCACAACCTGGTCAAGCTAGAAGTCCTCGGCGACCAGAAGACGCTGTTCCCGGATGTCGTGCAAACGCTCAAGGCCGCCGAAACCCTGGTCGCGGAAAGGTTCGAAGTGATGGTCTACACCAGCGACGATCCGATCCTGGCCAAACGGCTGGAGGAAATCGGCTGCGTCGCGGTGATGCCACTGGCCGCGCCGATCGGCTCGGGCCTTGGCATCCAGAACCGCTGGAACATCCTCGAGATCGTCGAGAACGCGAAGGTGCCGATCATCGTCGACGCCGGCGTCGGCACCGCATCCGATGCCGCCATCGCCATGGAACTGGGTTGCGACGGCGTACTGATGAACACCGCAATCGCCGGCGCGAAGGATCCGGTGCTGATGGCCGCGGCGATGCGCAAGGCGGTCGAAGCCGGGCGCGATGCATTTCGCGCCGGTCGCATCCCGCGCAAACGCTACGCTTCCGCATCGAGTCCGATCGATGGAACCATTGCCTGACTCCGCGGGCGCCGCCGCGCTCGCGACCACCCGCCACCTCCGCAGCTTCGTGCTGCGTCAGGGCCGATTCACGCCCGCGCAGCAACGCGCATTCGATGCGCACTGGCAACGCTATGGTCTCGATCCGCAGGCGCGGCTCGATGCCGCCGCCGTGTTTGGCCGGCGCGCGCCATTGGTGCTGGAAATCGGCTTCGGCAACGGCGAGCAGCTGCTGTGGTCGGCACAGCGCGAAGCGGACAAGGATTTCATCGGCGTGGAAGTGCACCGTCCGGGCGTCGGCCGCCTGCTCAACGCGCTGGCAGGCGCCAATGTGTACAATGTGCGTTTGTATAATTCCGACACTGTCGGCGTGCTGGACGCGGCGATCGCACGCGCGGCTCTGAGCGAGGTGCGCATCTACTTCCCCGATCCGTGGCCGAAGAAACGCCAGAACAAGCGCCGCCTGATCCAGCCGGAATTCGTGGCAAGACTGGCAACGCGCGTGGCTGCCGGCGGACGCTTGCATCTGGCAACCGACTGGGCGGACTATGCGGCGCAGATGCACGAGGTCCTGGACAACGCGAGCGGCTGGCGCAACCTCGGCGGCGCGGATGGTTCCGTCGCGCAGCCACCATGGCGCACGCAGACGCATTTCGAGAAACGCGGACGCAAGCTCGGTCACGGCGTCTGGGACCTGCTCTATGAACGCTGTTGACTCTCAGCGCTGACGCCGCCGAACAACAACAAGCCCCGATGAACGGCCTGACATGAACACTGGACTCGTCCTCAGCCACGACATGATGCTCGTGCTTGGTCTGGTCGCGTTCACGGTGTTGATGCTGGTGCTCGAATGGATCCGTGCCGACCTGGTCGCACTGCTGGTCATCGTCGTCATCGGCATCACGCGCCTGATTCCGGTCGAGCGCCTGTTCGATGGCTTTGCCGGCAACGCGGTGATCTCCCTGCTCGCGATCATGATCATGGGCGCGGGACTGGACCGCACCGGCGTGCTGAACAAGGCTGCGTCGTTCATCCTGCGCCTGGCCGGCGGCATAGAGTCGCGCCTGGGATTGCTCATCAATTCCATGGCTGGCGCGCTGTCGTCGATCATCCAGAGCCAGGCATTGGCGACGTTGTTCCTGCCCGTGGCCAGCCGCGTCAGCGCACGCACCGGCGTACCGATTTCGCGCCTGCTGCTGCCGATGGCGTGCTGCATCCTGGCCGGCACCAACATGACGATGATCAGCAATTCGCCGCTGATCCTGCTCAACGACCTGATTGCCAGCGCGAACCGCAACCTGCCACCGGGCGCGCAGACGATCGAACCGTTTTCGCTGTTCGCGATCGCCCCGGTCGGATTGCCGCTGCTGATCGTGGGCCTGGCCTACTTCGCGCTGTTCACGCGCAAGTTGCTGCCGGGCGACGAGGAATCGCAGGGCGTCACGCCCGGCCGCACCGAAACCTATTTTGCCGAAACCTATGGCATCGACGGCGAAGTGTTCGAACTCACCGTCACCGCCGAAAGCCCGCTGGTCGGCATGAGCATCGCCGAAACCGAGGCGTTGCGTGGCGCACCGCTGATGCTGGCGATCAAGAATGGCGATGAAACGCGTCTGGCGCCGCCCGCGGACACCATGATCTGGGTCGGCACCGTGCTCGGCGCGCTCGGCAAGCGCGAGGCGGTGAACGAGTTCGCCAACCTGAATCTTTTGCGCGTGCAGTCGCGCCTGCGCGTGTTC
This sequence comes from Lysobacterales bacterium PRO7, assembly GCA_021404785.1. Classification (GTDB taxonomy): domain Bacteria; phylum Pseudomonadota; class Gammaproteobacteria; order Xanthomonadales; family Rhodanobacteraceae; genus Rudaea. Next base: position 33,821 of record QWHH01000012.1, on the reverse strand, counting down.
CGCGACATGTTCAACCCGAACCGTGCCGGCATCGCCGAAGCGGTGGTGCCGCCGACCTCGCGCTTCATCAAGCAGGAGGTCGGCGAGTTGCGCCTGCGCAAACGTTTCGGCATCAGCGTGCTGGCCGTGTACCGCGGCGAGGAAGTGTTCCGCGAAGACGTGCGCAAGACCGCACTGCGCGCCGGCGATACCCTGGTGCTGCACGGGTTCTGGCGCGATCTGGCGATGGCGTCGGAAGAGCGCGACATCGCCGTCATCACCGATTATCCGAAAGAAGACCACCGCCCGGCCAAGATCTGGCACGCGGTCGCATTTTTTGCGCTGGCCATGGGCCTGGGCCTGTTCACCGACATCAAATTGTCGGTGGCGATGATGACCGGCGCGGTCGGCATGCTGCTCGCGGGCGTGCTCAACATGGACGAGGCATACCGCGCGATCAACTGGAAAACCATCTTCATCATGGCCTGCCTGATCCCGCTCGGCTGGGCGATGGATTCCACCGGCGCGGCGGCATGGCTGGCGCAGGAACTGATGCGCTACGCCGGCCACCTGCCGATCTGGGCGCTGGAAGCCTGCGTGGCGATCATCACCTTGCTGTTCGCGCAGGTGATTTCGCATGTCGGCGCCGCGGTGATGATGGTGCCGATCGCGATCAACATCGCACTGGCCGCTGGTGGCAATCCCGCCGCGTTCGCCATTGTGGTAGCGATATCCACGTCGAACACGTTCATCATTCCCGGCGCGAGCCCGACCATCCTGATCGTCGCCGGACCCGGCGGTTACACCAGTCGCGATTTCGTGCGCGTCGGCCTGCCGCTGACCATCCTGATGCTGGTGGTGATGCTGGTCGCCGTGAATCTGGTGTTCCGCTGACGCGGTACGCCACCGCTTCTGAGTTGCGCTAGAATCGGCGCAGGAATCCGCTCCGCACGGATGCGTAACGCATCAATCGGAGGTTCGCCATGATCCGTCTCGCCGTGATTCTGGTTCTTTGCGTTCCCGCCGTCGCTACGGCAAACACATGCAGCGTATCCGGCACTGCCTATGGCTACCACGGTCAGCCATTGCGCGCAGCCGTGGTGCGCCTGACCGACACGCAAAACCAAAACGCCGCATTTTTTGTCACCGACGCCAGCGCCGGCTTCGCCTTTGCCGATCTCGCGCCCGGTACGCGCTATCGCGTCGACCTGCTCAGTGCGCCGACCGCCGTCACCGGCTCGCGCCTGTCGACGCGGTCGATCGTCGGCATGTCGCCCGCGTTCACCTGCATGGCAGGAAGCACGGCTCGCACCGACGTCCGCGCACTGGTCTATTGAAAGGATTCAGGGCAGGCAAACTTTCCCATCGATGATTTCCACACGCACCGAACGCAAACCGCTGCCGCGGCATGGGCCACCGTAACAGTGCCCGGATTCCAGGCCGAACACCGCGCCATGTGCGGCGCAAATGAGCATGCTGTTGTCGATCAGGAATTTCCCCGGCGCATAATCCAGGCGGCGGGCGGCGTGCGGGCACTCGTTGTGAAATGCGGATACGCTTTCGCCGCTTCGCGTGAGGATCAAATCGAAGCCACCCGTACTCGAGTCCACATGTACCGCGATGGCGCCTCCGTCCGGGATGTCGTCGATGCCGGCTAACGATTTTCTAACGTCCATTGGCGTATCTAGCCCTTCCACGACCCGCATTCGCGGTCATCATTCTGCCACAGGAAGCGACATGGCCATTTTTCACTGGCAATGGATCCAACGCCCACAGCATCCCGCCCTGCGTTTGTTGCTGGGTGTGCTTGCCATCGTGTTCGTGGCCGGCATCGTCGTGCTCGGATTCTTTGCCCTGCTTGCGTTCGCGTTCATTGGCACGGTCGTCGCCATCGTGCGCGCGCTGACGCGTACGCATGCGCCAGCCAACACGACCTCGCGGGTTAGCGATCCTCGCGTGATCGAAGGCGAATTTGTGGTCGTGCGCAACGATCCGGCCGCCCTGAAACACTGAAACCGGCGACGGCCCTGTCCGGCATGTGACCAGTGGCGCTGTCGCACGGCACCGTGAGCGGTTACAGTGCGCAACCGATTTTCGATGTGCCTCGATGAACAATGCCGCACCCGGCGATTCCGCACTGTCCTCGCCGCGCGTCCTCGTGCCGCTGGCGCTGATCGGCGTATACCTGATCTGGGGTTCGACCTACCTTGCCATCCGCATCGGCGTCGCCGACTATCCGCCGTTCCTGATGGCGGCGATCCGCTTTCCGATCGCTGGCGGCTTGATGTACGCGTTTTTGCGCTGGCGCGGCATGCCCGCGCCAACGCGCCAGCAATGGTTCAACTGCCTGATCACCTCGGTATTCCTGCTTGGTCTCGGCAACGGCCTGGTGTGCTACGCCGAACAGACCGTGCCATCCGGAATCGCGGCCGTCGCGGTCGCCAGCGTCGGCCTATTCATGGCGATTTTCGCGGGACTCTACGGCCAGTGGCCAACCCGGCTCGAATGGCTCGGACTCATCATCGGCTTTGCCGGTGTCGTGGTGCTCAATCTCGGCAACGGCCTGCGTGCCTCGCCGCTTGGCGCCGCGGCGCTGGTATTGGCAGCTGCCGGCTGGGCCTTCGGTTCCATCTGGAGCCGACGTCGCGACATGCCCGCGCCGGCGATGGGCGCCGCCGCGCAGATGATCTGCGGCGGCATTCCGCTGGGTTTGATGGCGCTGGTGGCCGGCGAGCGTTTCACGCATGTGCCGTCTGCGCATGCCACGCTCGCGCTCGCTTACCTGATCGTCGCCGGTTCCATCGTCGGATTCACCGCGTACATCTACCTGCTGCACAACGTGCGCCCGGCGCTGGCGACGAGCTATGCCTACGTCAATCCGCCGGTGGCCGTACTCGTCGGCGTCGCGCTCGGCGGCGAGGCGGTGCACGCGCTGGATATCGTCGGCACCGCCATCATTCTCGCTGGCGTGGTCGCGATCACGCTGGCGAAAGCCAAGCCGCGTTGATCACTGCTCGCGTAACGCCACCGTCACCGGCAAGCGCGCGGCGCGCAACGCCGGATACAGGCCGCCGACGAATCCGATCGCGAGCGCCCACTTGATGCCCGTCCACAACACCGATGGCGCCACATTGAACTGGAACATCAATTGTCCCGTGCTGCCCATGCTCAGGGTTGACGCCGAATAGCCATTGAATACGAGCCACGCAATCAGGCCGCCGAGCACGCCGCCGGCCAGCGCCAGCAACATCGTCTCCAGCATCACCGCGACCACGACCGGCAAGCCGCGGAATCCGATCGCGCGCAGGGTGGCGATCTCGCGCGCGCGCACGGCGACTGCGGCGAACATGGTGTTGAGCGCGCCGAAGATCGCGCCGATCGCCATGATCACGCCGACCACGATGCCGATGATGCGGATCGCTTTCGAGGTGCCTTCGGATTGTTTGCTGAAATAGTGCTGCGAGGTGTCGACATCCACCTGCAGGCGCGGGTCAGTGGTGAGCGCGTTCTTGAACGAGTCGAATGCAGCCGGACTGGTCAGTCTGGCGAACACGCTGGTCACGCTGGCGCCACGACGATACGTATCGCCGACCACTTTTGCATCGGCCCAGATTTCCGAATCCAGCGCATCGCCGCTTTCGAAGATGCCGGCGACAGTCCAGACCCGGCTGCCGATCCTGATCTGCGCGCCGGGTTCGAGTCCGGCGAAATGCGCCTGCGCGCCCTTGCCGGCGACCAGTTCGTACTTGCCCGGCTCGAATTTGCGCCCGGCGATGATCTTCGCGTTCGTGCGCAGTTTCCACGCCTCGTCGCCGATGCCACGCAACTGCACGCTGCCCATGTCGTCGTCATTCTTGGCTCCGCGCACCAGCAGGTTCGCCGCGACCACGAGCTCGGGCGACACGATCGGTTTGCCGGCGTCGTCCCTGGCCACGCCCGGAGCCTGTTCGATCACGACCACACTGTCGTGCGCAAGCACCGACGAGACTTCCGATGCGGACGCGCCGCGCAGCACGATCGCAGTATCGTCGCTGCCGGTTCGGCGCAAGGTGTCGGCATAACCTTGCGCCATCGCAAGCATGGCCACGAGCACGCCGACCACACCGGCAATGCCGACGACAATAACGGCCGCGGAACCGGCGCGTTGCGCCAGCGTGGCGATGCCGATCGCGGCGACCGAAGCCGCCTGCTGACCGCGCCGGGTCAGCGCCATCCAGAGTCCGAGCAGCACGACGATCGCCGCCAGTCCCGGCCACGGCAACACGAGGAACACGGCGATGCCGGCGAAGACGACGATCAGGGTGAGCAATCCTTTCAGGAATTTCATTAGCTGTTCTCCTCAGCGTCCGGCCAGCGCGTCGACGATGTTCAACCGCATCGCGCGCATTGCCGGCAGCGCGCCGACGACGAATCCGATGCCCAGCGCGAGTGCGATGCCGAGCGCCCAGCTGCTGGCGCCCACACTCGGCAGATGCAGCATGCCGCCGCTGCCGGCGGAGATGGCTGGCGCAAGGATGCTGACCAGCCCCAGCCCGATCACGCCGCCGAGCACCAGCAGCAAGACCGATTCGGCCAGCACCATGCCGAGCACGCTCGTGTTGGAGAATCCGATCGTCTTGAGCACGGCCAGTTCCGAGGTGCGCTCGCGCACCGCCTGCATCATGGTGTTGCCGGTGAGCAGCAGCAGGGTGAAGAACACCGCGCCCATGATCGAGGTGACGATCAGGCCGATGTTCATCATCTGCTTGACCCAATTTGCACTGGCCGCCTGCTCGGTCTGGGTCTTGGTTTCGTGATCGGAATTCGCCGACAGCGCGTCGATCGCCTTGGCCACGCGGTCGGACTGGTTCACATCGGTCACATGCGAGATGTACCAGCCCACCTGGCCGCGGTTGTAGGGCGTGGTTTCGTCAAAATTTTTCCAGTGCATCAGCACGATGGCGTCGAAGAAGCCGTTCTGGTTCGGATCCTTGGAATGCAGGATGCCGTCGATGGTGAAATTCCAGTTCTTGCTGCCTTCCTTGTTCGGGAAGATCTGCGACATCAACGGCAACTTGTCGCCGACTTTCCAGTTGTAGCGCTTGGCCAGCACCGAGCCGACCACGACACCGTTGAGGTCGGTATCCCAGGTCTTGCGTTGCGCCGCATCGAGCACGAACTCCGGGTACATGTCGATGTAGTTCGGGCTCACCGCAAACGTGAATATCTGATTGTGCGCATCCTGGTAGGCGCCGCCGAACCAATTCGCGTAGGCAACCGCACTCACGCCCGGCACGCGCTCGATCTGCGCGCCGAGACTGAACGGCAAAGTTTCGATGAAGGACAGGCGCGCGCCGGTCTGCAGGCGCTCGGCGCCATTCGCGCTCTGGCCGGCCTGCTCGAACGAAACCCGAACGGCATCGAGCAATCCGAACAGCAGGAACGCGGCGATGATCGAGACCAGGGTCAGGATCGTGCGCGTCTTGCGCCGGAACAGCGCGGCCCAGATCAGATGGAAATATTTCATGACAATGCTCCCTCAGGCATGCGCGGCTTGTTCAACGAGCGTGCCCTTGTCCAGATGCAGGGTCTGGCGCGCATGTTCGGCGGCCTTGGGGTCATGCGTGACCATGACGATGGTCTTGCCGTGTTCGCGATTGAGCGTCTGCAGCAATTTGAGGACATCTTCTGCGGACTGGCGATCGAGGTCGCCGGTCGGCTCGTCGCACACCAGCAATGAAGGATCGGACACGATCGCGCGCGCGATCGCCACGCGTTGCTGCTGGCCACCCGAAAGCTCGGTCGGTTTGTGCGTGGCGCGATCGGCAAGACCGACCAGTTGCAGGGCGACGCTCGCGTTCTTCTTGCGCTGCGCCGCCGACAGCTTGGTCAACAGCAGCGGCAGTTCCACGTTCTTCTGCGCGCTGAGCATCGGCAACAGGTTGTAGAACTGGAACACGAAACCGACATTCGCCGCGCGCCATTTCGCGAGCGCGCCCTGACCGAGCTGGTCGATGCGCGCGCCGCCCACGGCAATGCTGCCGTCGCTGGGCGAATCCAGCCCGCCGATCAGGTTCAGCAACGTGGTCTTGCCCGAACCCGACGGACCCATCAAGGCGAGGAAATCGCCCTGCGCGATGTCGAGGTCGATGTGGTGCAGCACTTCGACCTTCTGCTTGCCGCGCTCGTAGACTTTGCTGACATTGCGGATTTCGACCAGATTGCCCATCGTTCGATCCTCGTTCGTATTGGTTATTTCGCGGCCGTTTCGGCCGTCACTTTCGCGCCATTGCCCAAATCGGCCGGCGGCTGTTTCACCACTTGCGTGCCCGCCACGATGCCTTCGACCAGGCGCAGGTCGCTGAAGGTTTGTCCGGGACTCACCACACGCGCATGCGCGCGGCCACCGTCGATCGTGAACACCACGGATTTGCCATCGCGCTGCACGATGCTCGTCGCCGGCACCAGCACGCCCTTGAGTTGCACGGCCGCGCCGTTCTTCTTCGCTTCCTCCAGAAACGACACGCGCGCGCCCATGTCGGGGAGCACGCGCGCATCCTTCTGGTCGAGCGCGATGCGCACCTTGACCGTCGCCTTGCCGCGATCGGCGGTCGGGATAACCGCGATCACGTGCGCCGGAATCGTCCAGTCGGGATAGGCGTCGAGAACGGCCTGCGCCTTCTGGTTCGCCTGCACGCGGTTGATGTAGGACTCGTTCACGTCGACGTCCACTTCCAGCGAGTCCATGTCGACGATGGTGCCGACGCCGGTGCGGGTGAAACCGCCGCCGGCGGAGAACGGCGAGACGATTTCGCCGACCTGCGCGTTCTTGGCTATGACGACGCCCGCGAACGGCGCGCGCACGGTGCAGTAGTCGAGTTGCACCTGGGCGGCCTTCACGCCGGCCTGGGCCAGATCGATCTGCCTGCGCTGCGCGTCGAGCTGCGCGGTGAGCGTGGCCACCTGCGTCTGCGCGTCTTCCAGCGACTGCTGCGACACCAGATGGCGGCCGACAAGATCCTGCGCGCGCTTGAGATCGCGCTGTGCCTGCGCCAACTGCGCCTGAAATTGGGCCAACGTCGCCAGCGCGGCGCTCGCCTGCGCCTGCGCCTGGGCCAGCGTGGCTTTCTGCGCGGTGTCATCCAGATGCGCAAGCACCTGATCCTTGTCGACGTGCTCGCCTTCCTCGATCAGCACTTGCGTCAGGGTACCGGTGATCTGCGTCGAAACGGTCGCCTCGCGCCGCGCGGTGACGTAACCGGTCGCCTGCAAGACTGCGGTATCACCGCCGCTGGTCGATGGCGCGGTCGCCGTCGCCGCCTGCACATCGAACGTCTTGCCGCCGAAGAAAAACCAGACGCCACCGCCAATCAGCGCGAGCGCCAGCACGAACGCGCCCGCGATCCACGGCCAGCGCGAGCCGCCGCCGGCATCCTCGCGATGGCGCGAATCGATGCGCAATTCCTTCAACAAATCGGATTGATCCATGATGCCCATGTGCGTCAAAAAGCCGGCCTTCAAGTGTGCCATAGAGTCGCAGCCCGTGCCGCAATGCAACAGAGCCGGAGGTCACGAATCAGGGGTGACAACTGTCAGAGCCGCAAGAATTTGCGCAGTACCGCCGAAACCAGCATGCTTGCGCCCGCTGCGCAGCCGGGGAGATGGTCGTGAAGTTCATCAGCGTGCTGTTTTTCGTAATCGGACTGGGACTGCTCACTGGCGCCGGATTCATTTGGCGTAGCAAGGCCAATTTCGCCATGCACGCGGTGCGTGCGGATGGTGTGGTCATCGATTTGCACTATCGCAGTGGCTCCAATGGCGACAGCGGCACCTATGTGCCCGAGGTGGAATTCACCACGCCCAACGGCAGCATGGTGCACATCACCGGTTCGACCGGCTCCAATCCCGCAGCCTACACTCGCGGCGAAAAGGTCGATTTGCTTTACGCGCCGGGAAACCCGGAAGGCGCGCACATCGACAGCTTTTCCGAGAACTGGCTGGGCGTGCTGATACTGGGCGGTATGGGCCTGATTTTCGGTTTGATCGGCGGCGGCATGATTTACAGCGGCCTGCGCACGCGCCGGGTCAACAAATGGCTGGCCACAAACGGCCTGCGCGTGCAGGCAAAGCTCGAAAACGTGCTGTACGACACCAGTCTCAAGGTCAATGGCCGCAGTCCATGGCGGCTGATTTGCCAGTGGCAGCATCCGGTAACGCAAAAGGTTTACCTGTTCAAGAGTGCGAACATCTGGTTCGATCCCACCTCGTTCGTCAAGCGCGAAACGCTCGACGTGCTGGTGGACATGGACAACCCCAGGCGCTATCACGTCGACACTTCCTTCCTGCCCCAGGCCGGTTGACGAAAGTCCAGATTGCTGCCCGTCGCTGCGGGGTCTCGCAGATCATGTCTTTTGGCACGTGTCGCCGGAACTGGGACGTGGTGTGCTTATCAGTTGGTTTTTCTGCCCCATCGACGAGCTTCCTCTTGCCATCCTTCATGCGTTCATTACTCGGCGCGAGCCTCGCGCTGGCCTGTGCATCCGTATTCGCCGCCACGACCGACCAGCCGCCGCTGGAAACCCTGCCACGCTGGGCCGTGCCCGAATCCTACGCGCTCGACCTGCGCATCGATCCGGCGCAAAAAGACTTCAGCGGCAAGGTCGCGATCAAGCTGCAGCTCAAGCAGCCATCCGACCACGTCTGGCTGCACGGCAAGGACCTGAAGGTCGAGAAGGTCACGGTCGTCGATGCCAAGGGCAAGGCGCATCCGGCCAAATACGTCGACGCCGCGCCGCAGGCCGGCGTGGTGCGCGTGGATTTCGGGCGCGAACTTGGCGCGCAGGAATTGACCCTGAACTTCGTCTACACGGCACCCTACAACGGTCACCTGGAAGGTCTGTACAAGGTCGAGCTCGCCGGCAATCCCTACGTGATGACACAGATGGAGCCGATCAGCGCGCGCTACGCGTTTCCGGGTTTCGACGAGCCGGATTTCAAGGCCCCGTTCGACCTGCGCATCACCCTGCCCGAGCACGACGTTGCCGTTGCCAACACCGCCCAGGTCAAGTCGGCCAAGGCGGACAAGGACTGGAAGACGGTGACGTTCGCCACGACGCAACCGCTGCCGACCTACCTCGTCGCCTACATGGTCGGGCCGTGGGACATCAATCCCGCCGCGGACATTCCTCCGAGCCAGTGGCGCAAGCAGCCGCTGCCGCTGCGCGGCATCGCCGCCGCGGGGCAGGCGCACCGCATGGCGCACGTCCTCGTCGAGACGCCGGTGATCATCCGCACGCTGGAGGATTACTACGGCTTCGGCTATCCGTTCGACAAGCTCGATCTCGCGGCGGTGCCCGATTTCAGCGCCGGCGCGATGGAAAACGCGGGCCTGGTCACGTTCCGCGACTGGCTGCTGCTGCTCGATCCGGATTCCGCCCAGCGCTACGTGCAAGGCTCCTTCGACGTCACCGCGCACGAACTCGCGCACCAGTGGACCGGCGACACCGTCACCATGACCTGGTGGAACGACCTGTGGTTGAACGAGGCCTTTGCCACCTGGATGCAGCAAAAGGTCACCGAAAAGGTGCATCCGGAGTACCGCGCCGACCTGCAACGCGTCGACGGCGCGCAGCGCGCGATGGCGAACGACTCCCTGGTGAGCGCGCGCAAGATCCGCCAGCCGATCACCGGCAACGGCGACATCCAGACGGCGTTCGACAGCATCACCTACCGCAAGGGCGCCGCCGTGCTGGGCATGTTCGAGGCCTTCGTCGGTGCGGACACGTTCCGCGACGGCATGCGCGCCTACATCAAGAATCACCAGTTCGGCAACGCCAGCGCCGAGGATCTGATCGACGCGATCGCCAAGGCGGCCGACAAGGGCGTGAGGTTCAAGCAGGCGTTCGGCAGCTTCCTCGACCAGTCCGGGGTGCCGATGGTGACGACGCAACTCGATTGCAGCGGCAAACAGCCCGTGCTGAAACTCGCGCAGAGCCGCTACCTGCCGCTCGGCTCCACGGGCGATGCCTCTCGCGTGTGGGGCGTGCCCATGTGCGTACGCACGCCGGCCGGCACTCGCTGCGAACTGTTCGATGGCGCGACCGGCAGCATGGCGCTGCCCGACACGACGTGCCCGGCGTGGTATATGCCCAACGCCGGTGCGCGCGGCTACTACCGCTTCAGCATGGCCGCGCAGGACCTGGCCAGGCTCAACGGCGCGCTCGACCAGCTCACCGACACCGAGAAGCTGGCCTATGCCGATGCCATCGACGCCGCCTTCCGCCGCGGCGACATCGATGCGCACGACGTGCTCGCGGCCGTGCGCAAGCTGGCGCCGTCCAGGACCACGCAGGTGGCGCTGGCGCCCTTGTCCACGTTCGAATGGATCTGGCACCACGAAGCGCGGACCGATGCGCAGAAGACACGCCTGCGCGAGGTGGCCAAGGCCGCCTACCTGCCGCGCCTGCAGGCGCTCGGTTATGCGCGCAAGGCCGGTGAACCGGTGGAAGACACGCAGATGCGCAGCTCCCTGGCCGGCACGCTCGGCTGGACGTTGAAACTGCCCGAAGTACGCGCCGCACTGCTCGAACAGGGCGATGCCGTGCTGAAGAAGACCGCCGATGGCAAACTCGACTTCGCCGCCGCGAATCCCGACATCATCGGCTCGGCGCTGGCGGTGGCGGTTTCCGAGCGCGGCAAGCCGGCCGTGGACGAATTGATCGCCGCGCTGCCGGCGACCAGCGATCCGGCGCAGCGCAACGCCATCCTCGGCGGCCTCGGCGGCGCGCCCGCCGACCAGGCCGACCGCGTGCGCGACTTCGCCATCGGCAAGGACGTCAAGGTCGGCGAGATGGCGCGCCTGTTCTACACCAACCGCGACACCGCCGAAGGCCGCACCGCGATGTGGAATTGGTTCGTGAAACACTACGATCAGGTCCTCGTGCGCATCGGCACCTTCGCCAGCGGTTACCTGCCGGGTCTGGCCGGCGGCGGCGGATGTTCGCAGGCCGAAGCCGAGCGCATGACGCAATTTTTCACGCCGCGACTGAAGGAGTTGTCCGGCGCCGATCGCGGCCTCGCGCAAAGCACCGAATCCACGCTGCTGTGCGCGGCGTTGCAGGCCAGACAGGATCCCGCGGCAATCATGAAATGACGTGACCGCCATGACGCAACCGATCGTTTCGTTTTCCGTCGCTGCCGCGAGCGCCGCCATCGCCGGCAGCGCCGCGCGCTTTCCCGTGCGGCGCATCTTCTGCATCGGCCGCAACTACGCCGAGCACGCCGCGGAGATGGGCGCGAGCGTGGACCGCGGCAATCCGGTGTTCTTCTGCAAGCCGGCCGACGCGCTCGTTGCCGATGGCACGGACATTCCCTATCCACAGGCCACGCAGGAATTGCATCACGAGGTGGAAATGGTCGTGGCCCTGCATTCGGGCGGGACGGATATCGCCGAAGCGGACGCGCTGGCGCACGTGTTCGGTTACGCGGTCGGACTGGACCTGACCCGCCGCGACCTGCAGGCCGCTGCGAAAGCGAAGGGATTGCCGTGGGATACCGCCAAGGCGTTCGACCATTCCGCGCCGCTGTCGGCGATTCGCCCTGCAAGCGAAATCGGCCACCCGCGCGGCGCAGCGCTGACGCTGGAAGTGAACGGCACGCTGCGCCAGAACACCGACATCGCACAAATGATTTTCGCCGTGCCCGAGATCCTCGCGCGCTTGTCGCGCCTGTTCGAACTCAAGGCCGGCGACCTCGTTTTCACCGGTACGCCGGCCGGTGTCGGACCGCTGGCGCGCGGCGATGTCGTGCATGCGCGCCTTGCCGGAGTGGCGGAACTGCGCGGCCGCATCGCCTGAAGCCGCGGCGCGTCACGCTTTTTCGCATCGGTTGCGCTAAATTCGACACGCCGCGATGGGGAGCGGCGTCCGGTTCGTCCACCCAAGGAGCAGGCGCATGAGTTTCTTCAGCGAGTTCAAGACCTTCGCGATGAAGGGCAACGTGGTCGACATGGCCACCGGTATCGTGATCGGCGCGGCATTCGGCAAGATCGTCTCGTCGCTGGTCGACAACGTGATCATGCCGCCGATCGGCGTGCTCATCGGCGGCATCGACTTCTCGAGTCTGGCGGTCAACATCGGCAATCCCGTTGCCGACGCAAAAGGCGTGATCACCGGCGGCGCGATCATCAAGTACGGCGTGTTCCTCAACACCATCATCCAGTTCGTCATCATTGCGTTCGCGATCTTCCTCGTGATCAAACTGATGAACCGCATGGTCAAGAAGCAGGAGGCCGCACCGGCCGCGCCGCCCCCGCAGGAAGTGCTGCTGACCGAAATCCGCGACCTGCTCAAGCAAAAGACCTGAAATACCCCCTGCGCGTGATCCCCGTGTCAGGATCGCGCGCGGCCCATTTGCGCGGAACTGAAATAGCCATTTCGCTTCGGCACCGGGCACATTGGCCTACCCGAGGGCATGTTTCAGGTTTTTTTGGCTTGCGGCGTTCGTTTTTTACGCCAACTTGCGTTTATACCATTCGGGGGGACGGCATAGTGCCGTCCTGCCGCTTGCTGGGGAGAAGGCCATGTCCGCGTCAATTTACCGCTGGATTGCGCTTGTTGCGCTTGTCACCGCCATACCGGCAAACGCCACCGTAACCATCAACGTCACGACGGCTGTCGACGAGAAGAACTGCAACAAGAACGGCAGCAGCCCCAATCCAGGGTGTGACGTGTCCGGTGATATGCCGCTGCCGCCCTTGAGCCAGGGCTGTTCGCTGCGCGAAGCAATCGCCAATGTCGATAACGGCAATACCACGGCGTTCCCGGAATGCACCCCGGCACCGGAGACCGGATCGGGCGCCGACAATGTTATCGATCTGGGCGGCAAGACCGTCATCCTCAACAGTGCTGTACCCGATCCCGTAACGGGCATGACCACCTACAACAGCACCATGCCGGACATTTTCCCGAGCTCCAGCATCGGCAAACTGACGATACAGAACGGTACCGTGCAATGTTTTGTCGATCCTGTCTCCAACGACGGCATACGCATGTTCCACGTCGTCGGAGGCGATTTGACGTTGAAGAACCTTACCGCCAACAAGTGTACGGCGAGCGTGCGGGGCATCGTGGTGCAGAACGACTCCGGCAACACTACCCTGACCAATGCCACGATCGGCGACCAACTGGTCAGTGCCAATGGCATCCATTCGACGGACGGCGGCTTCGGCGGCTGCATCGATCACGGCAGCGGCAGCCTCAACATTACCGATTCGACCTTCGGCAACTGCGCCATCGACACGAACGGCCCGAACAAGGGCTACGGCGGCGCGCTGCACATCGGCAGTGTGAGCACCCCGGCGAATGCTGCGTTGACCAATGTCGTGTTCACCAGCAATACGGCCGGCGAAAGCGGCGGTGCGATCTATTTGACCGGCACCGATGCGCTGTCGATCGTCAACGGCGCATTCACCAACAACACCGCGAACGGCGATACGTTCAACGCCGGCAGCGCGGAAATCGGCGGCGGCGCGATCTTCGGTTCCAACACCGCCAATGGCGGCCACTCGCTGCCCGACATTCCCAGCCATTTCCTCATCCTGGGTACGGTGTTCACGGCCAACTCCGCGCCCAAGGGCACTGGCGGCGCGATCCTGATCGGCAGCGGCGGCAACCTCAACCTCGGCCAGGCCCTGCCGCCGCCGCCGTGGATCCTGCCGCCCGGTCCCGGGCCGGTTGCGCCCGGCTTGAACATCAGCATTCCCGGTGGCGTGTTCAACAGCCAGTTTTTCAACAACTCGGCCGGCGGCACCTGGAATGGATCGCCCGTCGATACCCGCGCAGGCGCCGGCGGCGCGATCTTCGTGCACGGCAATCTCGACATGCTCGATTCCAGCCTGGTCAACAACACCGGCAGCAATGGCGGCGGCGTCGCGCTTTACGGATCCAGTGCAACGGCCTACTTCGGCAATGTCACGTTCAATGGCAACACGGCCAGCGCGAATGGTGGCGGCATCGCCAACCTGCGCAACAGCGCCGACAATTTCAATCCCACGATGACGCTGGCCAACGACACGCTGTCGGGAAATACCGCAGGCAGCAACGGCGGCGGTGCGCTCTACAACGGCGGTGCGCAAGCCGATGTGGTCGTCGCCAACAGCATTCTGGCCAACAGCAGCGCGGGCGGAAACTGCGCCGGACCCAATGGCATCACCGACCAGACGCACAACCTGCAATTCGGCTCGGGAACCGACTGCGGCGCGGGCATGACCGTGGGCGATCCGATCTTGTCCGGGCCGGCACCGTTCGGCGGCGTCAACTTCGCGGTTTTCGTCATGCAGCTCAACAATGGCAGCGCCGCTTCCGGTAACGGTGACCCCGCGACGTGCAGCGCATCGCCGATCTACAACCTCGATGCCGCGCTCAACACGCGGCCCAGTGGCGCCACGAATTGCGACATCGGCGCGTTCGAGTACGATGGCCCGGCAACCGCGCCTGACTTGACTGTCGCCAAGTCGCACACCGACCCGTTCATTTCGCCATCAAACGGCGACACCTACACGATCACGGTTAGCAATGGCGGCAATGCAGCCACCAGCGGCACGGTCAGCGTGGTCGACACCTTGCCCGCCGGCTTGAACGCAACCGATATGAGCGGCACCGGTTGGTCCTGCACGTTGGCGACGCTTACCTGCACGCGCAGCGATGCGCTGGCGACGAGTGCGTCGTATCCGTCAATCATTTTGACGGTGGACACCGCCAGCGGCCTGAGCAGCAGCGTCAACAATTCCGTCACCGTGTCCGGTGGCGGCGAGACGGATACCAGCAACGACACAGCGACGGACTTGACCAATTTCTCGGCACCGCCGGACCTGATCGTGACCAAGTCGCACAGCGGCAATTTCAATCCCGGCCAGATCGGCGCCACCTACACCATCAGCGTGAGCAATATTGGCGCCGGCGCCAGCAGCGGTACGGTGATGGTGGTTGATACGCTGCCCGCGGGACTCACTGCGACCGCGATCAGTGGATCCGGCTGGAACTGCCAGGCGCCACCGACATTGAGCTGCACGCGCTCCGATGCACTCGCGCCCGCCACGGCGTATCCCGCAATCACGCTCACCGTCAATGTCGCCGCGAATCCGCCGGCGCAAGTGATCAATGCGGTGGATGTCTCCGGCGGCAACGACGGCGACACCGGCAACAATCACTACGACGATTCGACCACGCTGCCGGTGAGGTTGCAGTCGTTCAAGGTCGATTGAGCGAGTCAGCGCCGCGGCGGTCTTGTGGCCGCCGCGTGCCGCTGGCGCCAGTATTCGCCGAATAGCACCGCCGCACTGGCGGACACATTGAGGCTTTCCACTGCGCCGCTGCCGGGAATCGTCAGGTGCAGGTCGGCGCGGTCGATCAGCCCGCGGCTCAGGCCTTCGCCTTCCGCACCCAGTGCGAACACCAGTCGCGACGGCAGGCGCGATGCGAACAGGGCTTCGCCTTCGCGCGGCACGCATGCGGCGATCGCGAATCCGGCATTGCGCAGCGCGCCGAACGCATCTTCGCCCGGCGCGATGCGCGCCATTGCGACTGCCTCGGCGCCGCCTTCAGCCACGCGCAGGGCCGCGCCGGACTCGGCCAGCGCCGCATCGCCGGACAGCAGCACGCCGTCGACGCCGAAGTTCGCGGCACTGCGCAGCACCGCGCCAAAATTGTGCGGATTGCCGACCCCGTCGAGCCACGCGAGCAGCGCGTTTTTGTGCGGCGCCAGTCTTTGCAACAGCGCCGTCAGCGCCATCGGCGTGCGCCGGCGCGCCTCGAAGCACACGCCTTCGTGGTGCTGGCTGGCGGTCAGCTTGTCCAGATCCGCATTCCCGACCACGCGATAGCCGAGTTTCTTCTGCACGCACCAGGCGAGCACCGTCTTGAGCTGCGCAATGCGCGATTCGAGCAGATAGACCTTGCGCAAGTCGTGCGGACGTTGCGCGAACAGTGCAAGGCAGGCGTTGATGCCGTACACGCGCATCTCGTCGTGGTTGCGGCGCGGCGGTGCGGCGCGTTCGGGGGATTGTTCGTTCATTCCAGGGCCATCGCGGCATCGGCCGGCGCAGTGTGCTTGGGTGGACGCAGCAAAGCCAGCAGGGGCACAGCGACCAGGGTGAGGACCATCATCAACCAGAAATCGTTCAAATAGGCGATTGTCGCTGCCTGCCGCGTGACTTCGCCGTTCAATGCCTCCAGGCTTGCAACCGCCGAGAGCCCGCTCATGTGCGGCAACACGGTCGCATCGAACGGCGTGAGGCGCGAAGCGATTTCCGCGTGATTGACCTGCGTGCTGCGCGCGAGCAACGCCATCATTATCGAGATGCCGACGCTGGATCCGATGTTGCGGGTCAGGCTGTAGATGCCGGCCGCCTCGGTGCGCGTGGCCATTGGCAACGTCGAATACGCGACGGTCGACACCGGCACGAACACCAGACCCACGCCCACGCCCTGCACGATGCCGGTGTAGATGATGTCCCACTGTGGCACGTCGGATGTCCACAACGTCATCTGCCACATCGAATACGCGGTGATCAACATGCCGATGCCGGCGACCAGGCGCGCGTCCGCGCCGCGCGCAAGCAGGCGACCGACGACGACCATTGCGATCAGGGTACCGATGCCGCGCGGCGCGAGCAGCACGCCCACGGTGACGACCGGGTAGTTCATCAGGGTTTGCAGGTACGGCGGCAGCAGCGCCATCGTCGCGAACAGGACGATGCCGATGATGAAGATGAAGATGTTGCTGGCGAGGAAGTTGCGATCGCGGAACAGGCCCAGGTCCACGAATGGCCGTTCGCTGCTGAGCCAATGCACGAGGTAAAGATAGAACCCGAGCAACGCCAGTGCCGCTTCGATGCGGATTTCCGGCGAATCGAACCAGTCCTTGATCTGGCCGCGATCGAGCAACATCTGCAGCGCGCCGATGCCGATGGCCAGGAAAGCGAAGCCGCGCCAGTCGAAACGCGACGCGTGCGTATCGTCGGCGGGCAGGCTCGCGGCCACGCCGAACAGGCACAGCGCGCCGATCGGCACGTTGATCAGGAACACCCAGTGCCAACTGTAGTTGTCCGTGAGCCAGCCGCCGAGCGGCGGACCGAGGATCGGACCGACCATCACGCCCATGCCCCACATCGCCATCGCCGCGCCGTGTTTCTCGCGCGGGAAAACGTCGAGCAGCGTCGATTGCGACACCGGCACCAGGGCCGCGCCGAACAGGCCCTGCAACAGGCGGAACACCACCATCTCGTCGATCGTGGTGGCGCTGCCGCACAGGATCGAGGCCACGGTGAAGCCGGCCACGGCAATCAGCAGCAGACGACGGCGGCCGAGTACCGAAGCGAGCCAGCCGCTGGCCGGCGTAGCGATCGCCGCGGCGACGATGTACGAGGTCAACACCCAGGCGATTTCATCCTGGGTCGCCGACAGCGAGCCTTGCATGTTCGGCAGGGCAACGTTGGCGATGGTCGTATCCAGCGCCTGCATCAACGTCGCGAGCATCACCGACACGACCAGCAGGCCGCGGTTTTCGACTTCGCGATGACCCGGCGCGTGACTCATGCGCGCGTCAGTGCGCTGCTGTGGCCGCGCGCGTTTGCGGTTCGGCGCGCGCGCCTTCGATGCGGCCGAGCAGGGAGTTCTGCTTGCCGGTGTCGATCTTGACCACGGCACTCATGCCGGCGCGCAAGGTCGGCCCCGCGCTTTCGTCATCCACCGCAATACGCACGGCAATGCGCTGCACGATCTTGACCCAGTTGCCGGTCGCGTTCTGCGCCGGCAGCACGGAGAACTCCGAGCCGGAAGCGGGACTGATCGAGGCAACGTGCCCCTTCCACGCCTTGCCCGGATAGGTATCGACTTCGATGCTGACCGGCTGGCCGACGCGGACATTGGTCAGGTCGGTTTCCTTGAAATTCGCGTCGATCCACAATCCGCGCGTCGCCACCAGCGGCATCGCGGGCTGCCCCGGCGCGAGAAAATCGCCGGGTTGCAAGTTCTGCCTGCCGATGGTGCCGTCGATCGGCGCGCGCACAGTGGCGTGATCAAGATCCAGTTCCGCAGCAGCCAGTTGTGCCTTGGCGAGCTTGTAGCCGGATAATTCCTGGTCCGGGGTTTCCGGCAGGCCACCCAGAAGGCTCTGCGCCTTGGCCACGCCGGCAACGTTGGAGTCGCGCTTGCCGCGCGCGTCGGCGAGGTTGTTCGCGGCGTCGTCCACGTCCTTCTGCGCGACCAGGCCCTTGCGCCGCAACTCCTGCATGCGTTTGTACTGTGCCTCGTTCACGCGCAGCGCTTCGTCGGCCGAACGCACATTCGCCTGCGCGGAACGAAATCCCGCGCGCGCCGCATCGAGCAGGCTGCTGATGCCTTCCATCTGCGCCTGCGCGCGGGCCACGGCGATCTGCAGCGGTTCCGGATCGATGCGAAACAGCACGTCGCCCTTCTTCACCGCCTGATTCTCGCGCACGTCGACCTCGACCACGCGGCCGGCGACTTGCGGGGCAATGGTGGCGCGGTCAGCCTGCACGTAGGCGTTGTCGGTGGACACATAACGACCGGCGGTGACATACATCCAGGCGCCGACGATGATCACCAGGGCCGGCCCGAGGATCCACAGCACGGTATTGCGGTGCCGGCGCTTTCCCGGCGCAGGCGCCTGCTCGGTGACGGGCGACCCATATTGTTTGTCGGTCATGTTCGATCCTGTTCGATCACGCGCCGAGCTGGTCCAGCGCGTGCAAGTTGTTCTTCATCCGCGTCAGCGTGGACATCATCGCCTTCATTTCGGCAGCGGATACGCCACGTTGCGCCTCGCGCAGCAATTCAGTGGAAATCTGCTCCATGTCGTCGACCACGCCGTGCGCGCGTGGCGTCAAATACAAGCGCCAGGCGCGGCGGTCGGCGGGGTCGGCGCGGCGTTCGACGAAACCGGCCTTTTGCAGGCGGTCGATGACGCGGCCGATCGCGATCGGCTCCATCTCCAATTGTTCCGCCAACTCGTTCTGACGCATGCCCTCGCCGCGATGCAGGCGCTTGAGCGCGCGCCACTGCGCGCGGGTCAGATTGAAACATACCGCGCGCCGGTCGAAATGCTTGCGCATCAAGCGGGTGACGTCGGTGACCAGAACACCAAACGAGGGTTTGTCTGTCGCCTTCATAATAGCTCGGTATATTATGTCCTAGACAATTATTTTTCAAGAGTGCCGGCGGATAATCGCCAAACCCTTGCTGCGACGGCAAAAACCGCATGCGCGCCATCGAAATCGTCCAGGCCGACATCACCGCGCTGCGCGTGGACGCCATCGTCAATGCGGCGAACGAAACGCTGCTCGGCGGCGGCGGTGTCGACGGCGCCATCCACCGTGCCGCCGGCCCACGCCTCGTCGCCGCCTGCCGCGAGCTGCCGCAACTGCGTCCCAATGTGCGCTGTCCGACCGGGCAGGCACGCATCACGCCGGGATTCGATTTGCCGGCAAAATTCGTGATTCATACGGTCGGGCCGGTCTGGGCTGGAGGATCGCGCGGCGAGCCTGACCTTTTGGCTTCGTGTTATCGCGAAACACTTCGCCTGGCATTGGAAAACAGCGTGCGCAGCATCGCGTTTCCGGCTATCAGTTGCGGCGTGTACGGCTATCCGCTGGCGGCCGCCGCTGCCATTGCGGTGCGTGAAGTGCGTACCTGGCAGGCCACGCTCGCGCCCGCAACGCGCGTGACTTTCTGCTGCTTCGGCACGGAAACCCTCGCCGCCTACAGCCGCATCGCCGAAGCGGTCGCGGAAAACGGAATCTAGCTCAACGATCGCAGATACGCCGCCACGGCGTTCATCTGCTCGGGCGTCAGGTTCTTGATGATGCCGTGCATGACCGGGGATTTCCGGATCTGCGCCTGGATCGCATGCAGTTGCTTGACGATGTATTGCGCATGTTGTCCGGCAACCCGCGGGAAGATGCCGTTGCCGTGGGCGTCGGCACCGTGGCAAGTCGCGCAGGCGGGAATGCCTTGGCCATTTTCACCCTGCGTGAACAGCCGCTTGCCCTCGGCCATCAGCTTCGGATCGCCGGGCGTGCCCGCTACTGCAGGCTGTTTGGCGAAATACCGGCCCAGCGCTTCGGCGGTGGCGTCATCGAACAGCGCCACCATGCCGAGCATGTAGTCGTGCGCCTCCTGCTCGCCGCGTGTGTTCGCGCGAAACGCCTTGATCTGGGCGACGATGTAAGGCGCCTGTTGCGCGGCCAGCCGCGGGAAGGTCGGCGACCGGCTGTCGCCTCCGGCACCGTGGCAGTTGGAACAAACATGCGTCGCCAATGTTTCCGCATTCTGATCCGCCTGCACCGTGGCTGCGGACTCGGCCGCTGCCACCGCGGCGGACAGCGACAAGACGATGGCAATTGCACAGATGATCGCTTTCATGGCTTTTCCTTATCCGGACTCCGGCAAACGCGTTTCCACGGCTGTCAAAACGCGAACCAGGCATTCAGAAACAGCATGTTGTTGTCCGATGCGGTGCGGCCGAAGCCGTCGTAATTGCGCCGCGCGCCGTTGAACTTGTCGAACCCGGTGTACTGCAGCATCAGGCGCAAGTACTGGATCGGCTGGTAACTCAGTTCGACGATGTAGCCCCTCGAACCCGGGTTGCCGTTGTTGCTGCCGCCGACCGAGCCCGGCCCGTACAGGCCCGGGTCGGCCGTGCCGGTGGTGTCGAACAAGGACAGCGTCGCGCCGTAGCGATGCTCGTAGTAGTAGCTCAGCTTCAACTTGGCCGTGCGCAGGGTGTCGCGCGGATTGGCGGGTGTCGGCCCGACTCCGATCGGTGCGCCCGCCAACGTCGCCGGATAGCTGGCGCGGAAGTCCTGTTTTTCGTGGATGTAAGTCGCCTGCACTGTGAACGTGTTGGGATCGGTGATGTACTGGTATTGCGCATCCGCCGCCACGTCGGTGTAGCGATCGGTCGGCGTGCCCGGCAAGGTGTCGTCGGGATAGACGTCCGCAATCAAACCGTACGTGCCGAGCATCAGCGAATTGGCGCCCCACTCCCGGTTATAGGCGAAGCGCCAGTAGGGATTGTTGCCTTTCAGGCGCAGCACGCCGCCGGGCGTATGCGTGTCCTGCCCCGCGCGCAGCCAGGAAAACACGCCGTCGGCAGTGCGGTAATCGCTCAATTCGGCGTAGACGGTGCGATTCCAGAAGACATATCCGCCCATGCCGGCGACCTGCTGCGCGAGCGCGCCGTCGATCAGCGTGCCCGCGATCGGGCCGATGCCATTCGGCGGCGCGGTGAAGGGATAGCCGAATGCGGGCGTGGAGTTCCAGACATCCTGCACGGTGGGATTGTTGTGCAAGGTGGCGCCGTACAACCAGCGCACATCGGTCTTGTCTTCATTGACCACGCGCCCCACCAGCCGGATGTCGGTATTGTCGATGCCGCTGTGTCCGACCGTCTTGCCGGCATCGTTCACATTCAGGTTGTTGTAGGTCCACTGGACGAACGCGCCGAGGTTGTCGGTGGCCTTGCCGGCAAGGAACAAACTGGCGGCCGAAAGCGCGAGCTGGTCGGTCTTGGGCACGATGGCGTTGCCCTGACCGTCCTTGTTGTTCTTGACGTGCGTGTCGCCGACTTGCGCCATCGCCGCGATCGGCAGTGTTTGGCGTTGGCCGATGGTGTAGCCGCCGAGCTTGAACATGCGGCCGTAAGGGGTCAATTCCGGAAAGCTCACGTGGCAGGCAGCGCAGGCCTGACCGGTCTGGCGCGCGAAAGCCGGTACCGCTTCGGCCCGTCGCATGACGGCCGCCAATATCAGCATGGCTGCCAGTGGCAGGAAAACGAATCTTGTCAGCTTCATGGCCAACCTCCGCTATCCAACCTCAGTGGTCAGCATGCGCCGGTTCCGCCGGACTCGCGTTGATGTAGATCAATGCGATGCACGGTCCCGACGTTCACCATCGCCACATGCAAAACCTCGCCGAATTCGATCCCGGCCTGATCGCGCGTTACGACGTGAACGGGCCGCGCTATACCTCGTATCCCGCCGCGCCGCAGTTCCATGCCGGTTTCGGCGAAGCGCAGCTGCGCGCGACCGCGCTGGCGTCCAACGAGGATCCGATTCCGCGGCCGTTGTCGGTGTACGTACATGTGCCGTTCTGCCTGAGCCCGTGCTTCTACTGCGGTTGCACGCGCATCATCACCAGCGACACCGGCCGCTCGCCGATCTACCTGCAGCGCCTGCATCGCGAGATCGAACTGATCGCGCCGCTGTTCGACCGCGATCGCTCGGTGCGGCAACTGCATTTCGGCGGCGGCACGCCGAACTTCCTGGATCATTCGCAGATGGCCGAACTGCTGGAGACGCTGGCCCAGCATTTTTCCTTCAGCCGCGACGCACAGCGCGAATTCGGCATCGAACTCGATCCGCGTTTCTGCGATGCCGATTATGTGCGCGCGCTGGCCCCGATGGGATTCAACCGCGTCTCGGTCGGCATCCAGGATTTCGATCCCGACGTGCAGGCCGCAGTCAACCGCATCCAGAGCGTGGCGCAGACGCGCGCGGTGCTCGACGCGGCGCGCGAATCGGGATTCCGTTCCACCAGCGTCGACCTGATCTATGGCTTGCCGAAACAAACCACTTCCGGTTTCGCACGCACCCTCGACGAGGTGATCGCGCTTGCTCCCGACCGCGTCGCGGCCTACGCCTACGCCCACCTGCCGCAACGCTTCAAGGCGCAGCGCCAGATCCATGCCGCCGACCTGCCCGATGCGGCCACGCGCCTGCGCCTGCTCGGCCTGACCGTGGAAAAGCTCACCGCTGCCGGCTATCGCTACATCGGCATGGATCACTTCGCACGCGAAGGCGATGAACTGGCGCGCGCGCAGGATGCCGGTACCTTGCAGCGCAACTTCCAGGGCTATTCCACGCATGGCGGCTGCGACCTGATCGGCCTGGGCATGAGCGCGATCTCGCATATCGGCGCGAGTTTCAGCCAGAACGCACACGATCTGCCGAACTACTACGGCGCGATCGATGGCGGCCGCCTGCCGGTTGCGCGCGGGCTAGCCATGAGCGCGGACGACGTCATCCGCGCCGACGCGATCGGCTTGCTGATGTGCCAGGGGCGCCTGGACATCGCCGCGTTCGAAGCACGCCACAGCCTGGATTTCCAGGCGTATTTCGACGCCAGCCTGCGCCGCTTGCGCAAGCTCGCGCGCGACGACCTCGTGGAAATGACCCCGGACTATCTGCAGGTGACCGCGCGCGGCCGCTATCTGCTGCGCCATGTCGCCATGTGTTTCGATGCCTATCTCGCGCGCGAGGCCACGCCTGCGGTACGCTATTCACGAGCTTTGTAGCCCGGCGTTCCGCTCCGGGCGGAACGCACGCATGACGCAACTGCACCAACCCGGCAAATTGGCGCCGCACAACCCGATCGCCGACGACGGCGACGATGTCCATTTTTGTTCGACTTGCGCGTTCGGCTCAGTCTGCCTGCCCGCAGGCCTGGACAAGATCGCATTGAACGAGTTGCACATGCTGGTCGAGCATGTCGGCCCATTCCATGCCGGCGACCACATCTTCCGCAGCGGTGAACGCTTCGGCGCACTGTACGCGGTGCGTGCGGGCATGGTGAAGACGCGCCAGCTCGACGATGAAGGCCACGAGCAGGTACTCGGGTTCCACTTGCCCGGCGAAATGATCGGGCTGGACGCGATCCATCCGGCGAAATATCCCTGCGACGCGATCGCGCTGGACACCGTGTTCGTGTGCCGGTTCTCGTTCCCGGCCCTGTCCATGCTGGCGGCGAAGATTCCCGACGTGCAGCAGCGCCTGTTCGACCTGCTCAGCGCGGATATCGGCAAATCCAGCCGTTTCTCGGGCGACCACACCGCCGACGAGCGCCTCGCCGCGTTCCTGCTGGATCTTGCCAACCGCTACGCCGCGCGCGGCTTTGCATCCAATGCGTACCGGCTCGTAATGCCGCGCGCGGATATCGCAAACTATCTTCGACTGGCCGCCGAAACCGTCAGCCGCGTGCTGCGGCGGTTCCAGGACCAGGGCCTGATCCGCGTCGATGGCCGCGAGCTGGAGCTGACCGACAAGCCGGCGCTGCTCAAACTCGCGCGGCATATCCTGCGCGATTGAACCGAGCCTCAGCGAACATCCGCGGGGCCGGTTTCGAGCGCGCTGTTCAATGCCGCGACCAGGGCGCGCGCTTCGTCGCGCAGCGCTGCGTAGGCAGATTCCCATTGCTGCGGATGCGGCGCGGCGAGCGCGAAACGCTGCAGGTGTGACGCTGCCGTTTGCAGCTGCGCGCGCAGGCGCCCGATTTCGGCGAGCGCGGCCTCGTGCTCGCCCTTGCCGATGAAAAAGACCTTGCGATCGCGGCACACGCCGATGCACGGCTGCGGCGCTTCGATCTTTCCGCAACCAATGCATTGCCATGCCTGGATATAATCAGTCACGTCATTCGCTCCGCAAACGCGCGCCAGCATGCGCTGACGCGCCGGGCGCCGCCCTGATCGCGATCAAACGATCCGCAGTCGCCTGACACAGGTCAAGGCCCGGGTGTTTGCGACGGAGCATGCTGCGCCCGTCGAGTCACGGAGGTATCGGGTTCATGGATACGCGCATTGGATCGGGATCCTTCCCATCCCGACCCAGGCAGCCAGCAGGAGCGGCGAACGCTGCCCCTGCCGGCTTTCCTTCGCTCGCCGATTTGCCGCGCATTCTCGCCGCCGCGCCGCACCGCATGATGTTCTTCGGCGGCGCCACCGCGCTGCTCGTCACCATGACGTGGTGGGCGTGCTTCCTCGGCGCCGGATACTTCGGCCACGCGTTTCCTGCCGCGCCGGTCTATGCCGGTTGGGCGCACGCGGTGTTCACGCAATACGGCATGCTGGCGATGTTCATCTTCGGTTTCCTGCTTACCGTGTTTCCGCGCTGGATGGGACAACCGGCGCTGCCCAAGCGCGCCTACGTTCCGGTTTTCGCCGGCGTGTTCGGCGGTTACCTGCTTTCGCACATCGGCTTGCTGAACCTGAAACCCGTGCTGATCGCCGGACTCGCATTGATGCTCGGCGGCTGGCTCATGGCCCTGCGCGCGCTCAGTGGTGTATTGCGCCGAAACCAGTGGAAGGATCGCCACGCGTTGTCGTGTTTCGCGGCGTTGAGTTTCGGATTCCTCGGCTTGGCGTGCTTTCTTGCATTCGTGCTCGGCGCGCCATGGCAGTGCGCGATCGTCTCCATCAAGGTTGGAACCTTCGGCCTGCTGCTGCCGATCTTCTTCACGGTCAGCCACCGCATGGTTCCGTTCTTCAGCAGCAATGTGGTCGGGCCTTCGTATCGTGCGTTCCGTCCGGCCTGGAGCCTGCCTGTGCTGTGGGCGTTGTTGCTTGCGCACCAGGGCCTGGAACTGGCGCACCGCTACGACCTGATGTTCCTCGTCGATGCGCCACTCGCGCTATTTTTCGCCTATCACTGGATCGGCTGGCAGCCGTGGAAATGCCTGCGCCCCGGATTGCTGGCCGCATTGCACATCGCGTTGCTCTGGCTGCCGACGGCCTTCGTGCTGTTCACCGTGCAGAGCCTGATCTTGCGCTGGACCGGCGAATTCACGCTCGGCCGCGCGCCGGTGCACGCCCTTACCGTGGGATTCTTCGCCTCGATGCTGGTGGCCATGGTCACGCGTGTCACCCATGGCCATTCCGGACGCCCACTGCAGATGGGCGCGATTCCCTGGCTCACGTTTGCGCTGCTGCAAGGCGTCGTGCTGACGCGCATCTGCGCGGAGCTGGCAGCCAATACGTCGCTGTGGCTGGTTATCGCCGCGTTCGGCTGGGTGATCGCTTTCGCGCCGTGGGTGCTGCGAAGCTTGTGGATCTATTCGACTCCGCGCCGGGACGGGATTCCCGGATAATGCGCGAATGCTCATCGCGTTTTATCCGCAAATAAAATTCCTGCACATCGCCTGCGTCGTCCTCTCCGGCAGCCTGTTCGCGCTGCGCGGAACGATGAT
This sequence comes from Lysobacterales bacterium PRO7, assembly GCA_021404785.1. GTDB lineage: Bacteria > Pseudomonadota > Gammaproteobacteria > Xanthomonadales > Rhodanobacteraceae > Rudaea. The sequence goes on along the minus strand of QWHH01000012.1, from coordinate 7,827 downwards.
GTTGGCCGGATCCAATGGCGTCTACCATCCGGCGCTGAAGTATCTTTCCTACCTCATCGACACGACCCTGCTCACGGCGGCCGTGCTGCTGACGTTGATCCTGCACCAGTATCCGTTCGTGCAATCCTGGCTCACCGCCAAAGTGCTGCTGCTGGTGGTCTACATCGTGCTCGGGGTGTTTGCGCTGCGGCGCGGGCGCTCGCGCGCGAGCCGCGCGGTTTACTTTGTCGCCGCGCTCGCGGTATTCCTTTTCATCGTCAGCATCGCGATCGCGCACGATCCGCGGGGAATCTTCACGCGCTTCGCCGGTTGAGGCACGCGCTTAAAACTTGTATTCGAGTCCCGCCCAGACCTTGCGTTCGTTCGTGCTGAACCCGTCGCTGCGGTAATCGGCGAATTTGAGCAATCCAGTCAGGCCCCTGGCCAACGGATACGTCAGCATGGCGTCCGCTTCGGTGCCGTAGGCGCGTCCGCCGCGGTCGGCGTGGAAATCGTGCCAAACCAGCGTCCATGCGGCCTTGCCGATATTCCCGTTCGCGCCGAGGTAGCGGTCGTCGATGCCGTCGATCGGCGTGGTGAGGAAACGGTCGGCCCAGCCGTCGAAGGCGTGGAGCGTCGCGAAGGGAGTGGCGAATCCGTAGTTGCCATTGCCGCCCATGACCTCGTCGCCGGCCTTGAACGTGACGCCACGCCAAGTCAGCGTCGGCTCGATCAGGCGGTAATCGGCGCTCTGCGATGCCGGGTTGTTCGCATAGTCGTTCTGATGGGCGTACTCGAGCGTCCAGCCGAATTTCGCTTCGCCAGCGGTTTGCGTTCCGGTCCAGCGCGCGCCGAACGTGCGCGTGGATGCGGTAGCCACCGTGTCATTGCGCACGAGGTACGCGTAACCGACAAGCGTGCCCAGCGGCAGCGCCTGCGCGATGTTGAGCAGGTTTGCGTTCAAGTCCCACGCGCGCAGCAGCGGATTGGGATTGGCGTTGCCGAACACGCGCTGCACACGATCAAGGTAGGCGTAACGCACGACCGGCCCGCCATCAAACGCATAACGCAACGCCAGCGCATCGAAGGTCTGCTCGTTCTGGCGCCAGCCGACATTGCCGAAGAAGCGCTGGTTGTCGAACGCTACGATCTGGCGGCCGAGCGCGCCCTCGAACGCGTCGTTCGCGTAGCCGACATAGGCCTCGTGGAATTCGCTGGATTGCGGATCGGCCACGGTCGGGTACTGCGTCTTGCCGTTCGCCGTGCTGTTGTAATGCGCGCTGCCCAGTGCCTGTACGCGGTCGCCGGAAACAACCGCGCGCCAGCCCGGCGCGAAGGCCCAGCGATAGCCAAGGCGCAGGCGCACGGTGCTTGCGTTCGCATCTTGTGCAAATGCAGCATCATCGACAGATTCGTAGCGGTAGCGCAACTCGACGACCGGCCGGCTCTGGGCCACGCCATCAGGCGCGGATTGGGCCATGGCTCCGACCGGCAACATCGCCAGGAGAATGGCTCCAAACAAGGCATTTTTACGGATGGACATAGTCGACCCCCAAGGCGGCACCGCGCCGCGGCATTGGCAGTTTCGCCGCGCGCGTCCCGCCTACCTTGATCCATGTCAAATTCATGTTGCGTCGCAGGAAAAACACGCCGAACGCTTGACCGGAATCAAGTCGCTGGAATCCACCACATTGTTAGATACTGACATCGGCCAAACGGCTACATTCTGGGGTCCAACCATGAAACCACTCGTGTTCGCACTGGGCATTGTCGCCGGGTTTTTCGGCTGCGCCGGCTACGCGCTGGCCGATGATGCCGGCTCTTCGCCGAGCAACTACATCCACGGCGATTTCGGTCCGCCGCGCGGCGATCCGATCCATGCCGTGCTGACCAGTCCACCGAACGTGCCGGCGCCGACGCTGCGCAATTATCCGGCCAAGGTGATCGTGGAACTGGAGGTCATCGAAAAGGAATTGCCGATTTCAGAAGGCGTGACCTACACGTTCTGGACCTTCGGCGGCACCGTGCCGGGCAGCTTCATCCGCGTGCGCCAGGGCGACACGGTCGAGTTCCACCTGAAGAACCATCCGAACAGCAAGATGCCGCACAACATCGACCTGCACGGCGTGACCGGGCCGGGCGGCGGCGCCGCGTCGAGCTTCACCGCACCCGGGCACCAATCGCAGTTCACGTTCAAGGCGTTGAACCAAGGCCTGTACGTCTACCACTGCGCAACCGCGCCGGTAGGCATGCATATCGCCAATGGCATGTACGGGTTGATCCTGATCGAACCGCCGGAAGGCCTGGCGCCCGTGGATCATGAGTACTACGTCATGCAGGGCGATTTCTACACCACCGGCAAGTACCGCGAAAAAGGCCATCAGCCGTTCGACATGGAACGAGCCATCGACGAGAAGCCAACCTATGTGTTGTTCAATGGCGCCGAAGGCGCGCTCACCGGCGACAAGGCGATTACCGCAAAGACCGGCGAAACCGTGCGCCTGTTCGTCGGCAACGGCGGCCCGAACCTGGTGTCGAGCTTCCACGTGATCGGCGAGATTTTCGATACCGTGCGACCGGAAGGCGGCACCGTCGAGCAGCACAACGTACAGACCACGTTGATTCCGGCCGGCGGCGCAGCGATGGTGGAGTTCCACACCGAAGTACCGGGCAGCTACGTGCTGGTCGACCACTCGATCTTTCGCGCGTTCAACAAGGGTGCGTTGGCGATCCTGAAAGTGGACGGGCCGGAGAACAAGACCGTGTACTCGGGCAAGGAAGTCGACTCGGTGTACCTGGGCGACCGCGCCGAACCGAACCTCGCCGCGGTGACACAGGCAACGAAGGCCGCTGCCGCCGGCAAGCTGACGAAAGAAGAGCAGATCAAGGCAGGCCAGCAGTTGTTCACGGGCACCTGTTCGGTCTGCCACCAGGCCAACGGCGAAGGCCTGCCCGGCGTGTTTCCGCCGCTCGCCAAGTCGAGTCTGATTGCCGCCGACCCGAAACAGACCATGCGCATCGTGCTGCATGGCTTGTCCGGCCCGGTCAAGGTCAACGGCAAGGACTACAACTCGGTGATGCCGCCGATGACCCAGCTCAACGACGACGAGGTCGCGAACATCCTCACCTTCGTGCTCAACAGCTGGGGCAATCCGGGCGGGCGCATCGAGGCGGCGGAAGTGGCCAAGGCCCGCGCCGAACCAGCGCAGACGGCCAAGGCGGAACATTGATGGCGTTCTTGCGCACCACGTTTGCATGCGCCGCCATGCTCGCCGCCGGTACCATGCCGGCGGCCGAGTACGCCGCGCTGCCGGGCGGACGTTTCGCCAGCGTGTTGCCGGCAGATGCCAAAGGCGCGGACACGATCATCGCCCCGTTCGCGTTGCGTCGCGAGCCGGTGACGAATGCGCAGTTTCTCGCCTTCGTAAAAACGCATCCGCAGTGGCAGCGCGGCAACGTCGCGCCGATTTTCGCTGAATCGCGCTACCTCGCGAGCTGGCAATCGGCGACGACGCTCGGCGCCGAAGCGCAGCCCGATCAACCGGTGACACAGGTGAGCTGGTTCGCCGCGCAGGCCTTCTGCGCCAGCGAAAACGCGCGCCTGCCGAGCTGGAACGAATGGGAATTCGCCGCCGCAGCGGATGCCACGCATGCCGATGCGCGCAGCGATCCGGCCTGGCGCGAGCGCATCCTCAACTGGTATTCGCGACCATCCAACGCGGCCGTCGCGCGCGTGGGCGGCGAAGCGAATTTCTACGGCGTGCGCGACCTGCATGGACTGGTCTGGGAATGGACGGACGATTTCAACGCGCTGCTGGTAGCCAGCGACAGTCGCGACCAGAACGATCCGGACCGGCTCAAGTTCTGCGGCGCTGGCGCGCTCAACCTGCGCGACCGCGACAACTACGCGGTGCTGATGCGCGTGGCCATGCTGTCCGCGCTCAAGGCCGCCGACACCACGGTCAACCTCGGTTTTCGCTGTGCCCGCGCCACGGCTTCAGGAGCCACGCCATGAATTTCATCCGCTTGCTCGCAATCACGCTCGTCTTTGCCGGTATCGTGCCCGCGCGCGCTGCCGAACTGCCCGGCCATTCCGTCTATCGCCTGCCGATCGCGCTGAGCGACCAGGACAACCGAGCGTTCCAACTCGCCGACCGCGCCGGCAAGCCGCAACTCGTGAGCATGTTCTACACTTCGTGCCAGTTCATGTGCCCGCTCATCATCGAAGAGCTCAAGCGCACGCAAAACGCGATCAGCGATGGCGGTCACACGAAGCTGCCGGTGCTGATGGTCAGTTTCGATGCGGCCCACGACACGCCGGCGAAATTGAAGGAAACATTCGGCAAGCGCAAGATCGACGCAACAACATGGACGTTCGCGCACGCGGATGCGGCGAGCGTGCGCCAGCTCGCGGCTGCGCTCGACATCCAGTATCGCGCTCTGCCCGACGGCGATTTCAACCACACCTCGGTGCTGATCCTGCTCGATGGGCAAGGCCGCATCATCGCGCGGTCCGAGAAGATGGACGGCGTCGATGCGGATTTCGTGGCGGCGGCGAAGAAGTTGGCTGCGGCGCCATAACAAAAACGGGCGCGAGGCGCCCGTTTTGTCACGCATCTCGCAAGTGGTTCTTCAGGCCGCTTTCTGCCACTGCCCGAGCGCAGCGAGTCCGTTCTCTCTCGCGCGCTGTGACACCGTCTTCTGAGCTGCGGCAAAGTTCTTGGCCATGTCCTTGGCCCACAGCTGCAGCGCGGCCGACTGCATCGCGCGGCCATAACTGAAGGACAACGGCCAGGGATGCGGGCCGATCTGGTTCATGGCGTTGAGATGCGCGGTGGCCTGTTCATCGGATTGGCCTCCGGACAGGAACACGATGCCCGGAATCGACGCCGGCACCGACGCCTTGAGGCAACGCACCGTCGCTTCGGCGACTTCGTCCACGTCGGCCTGGGTGGCGCAACTCTTGCCGGAAAGCACCATGCTGGCCTTGAGGATGGTGCCCTCCAGCATGACGTTGTGCTCATACAGCGAACCGAACAGCGAACGCAGCGTCGCCTCGGTCACCTCGAAACATTCCTCGATATCGTGCGCGCCGTCCATCAACACTTCGGGCTCGACCATGGGCACGATGCCGGCTTCCTGGCACAGCGCGGCGTAGCGCGCGAGCGCGTGGCAGTTCGCCTCGATGCAGGTGCCGGTCGGCATGTCGTCGCCAATGGTGATGACCGCGCGCCACTTGGCGAACTTCGCGCCGTGCTTGGCGTATTCGTTCAGACGCTCGCGCAAGCCATCCAGGCCTTCGGTGACGACCTCGCCCGGAAATCCGGCCAGCGGTTGCGGGCCCTTGTCCACCTTGATGCCGGGCAAGATGCCGTTGTCCATCATGACCTTGGTGAACGGCACCCCGGCCTTGGTCGACTGGCGCAGGGTCTCGTCGTACAGGATCGCACCGGAGATGTGCTCGCCAAGGTTCGGCGCGGTCAGCAGCATTTCGCGGTAGGCGCGGCGGTTTTCCTCGCTGTTCGGCACATTCACCGCGGCGAAGCGTTTGGCGATCGTGTTCGTGGATTCGTCGATCGCGATGATGCCCTTGCCGGGCGCAACCATCGCCTGGGCGATGGATTCGAGTTGTTCGATGCTCATGACTGACTCCGCGGACCGGGCAGCCCAGCGCCGCCCGTAGTTTGAACCGCGAAGTATAGTCCCGGCGCTGCGCGGGCGCGAGCCGGAATCCGCCGTGCGATCAGCGCACCGGAATCACGACGTCATTGTCGTTGCCGTAGCCGCTGAGCTTGCAGGCGGCCAGCGCCTGCTCGCGCCTGGCGCGGTCGGCGGCACTCGGCGCATTCGCGTCCGGCAAATTGAACGGCATCGCCACGTAGGTGCGCACCGGCAGGCGGCTCGCGTTTTGCGCCGTGGCCGCAAAGCGCATGTGCGAAACCACGTCGACCGCGGTCTTGCCGAGGTCGCCATCGGGGACAATTTTTTCCAAAGTCACGTCGCGCGTACGCCCGTCGTTGCCGATCGTGTAGGCCACCGCCGCGCACGTTGGTGCGTTCAGGTTCTTGCCGCGCCACGGGATGTTGGCCTGCTGCGCGGTCTTGGATTCGAGCAACCAGTAGCGAGCAAGATCCTGCGGCGACACCTTCTTCACGTTTTCGGCGGCGAGCGCGCTGCCCGCGCACAAGGCCACAATGACGATGATCGATAGTCTGTTCATGCTGATCTCCTACAAATCCCCCAACCCTTCCGCCACGCCGCCCGCACCGACGCCCAACAGCTTGAGCGTGTTCGTGCCGCCACGCTGGCCGGTGTGGTCGCCGTGGGTGAGGATGACGCGGTCGCCTTCACTCAGGCGCGATTGATTGTACAAATGCTGGATCGCGGCTTTTGCCGCGTGCGCGGCATCCACGCCATGCGGGTCGAACTCGACCGGAAACACGTCGCGCAGCAACAACATGCGCCGCAGCGCGGCCTGGCGCCGCGACAAGGCGTAAATCGGCACTGGCGAGCGAAAACGCGACAGCCACTGCGCGGTGGCACCGGATTCGGTCAGCGCCACGATCGCGCGCGGCTCGACCTGCGCGGAAAGAAACATCGCTGCCATCGCCACGGCCTGGTCGGTGCGTTCGAACTTGCGCACGCCGGGCTTGTAGCGCTCGGTGGTGTCGAACTGGTGTTCGGCTCCCAGGCACACGCGGCGCATCGCCGCGACCGCCTTGTCCGGATGCTTGCCGGCCGCGGTTTCCTGCGACAGCATCACCGCGTCGGTGCCGTCGAGCACGGCATTGGCGACATCCAGCACTTCGGCGCGCGTCGGGATCGGCGACTCGACCATCGATTGCATCATTTGCGTGGCGGTGATCACGGCCTTGTTGCGTGACAGCGCCTCGCGAATGATTTTTTTCTGGATGCCGGGCAGTTCGGCATCGCCGATCTCCACGCCGAGGTCGCCGCGCGCGACCATCACCGCATCGGAGGCGTCGATGATCTCGCCGAGCACCGCAATCGCCTCGGCGCGCTCGATCTTGGCGACCAGGGCCGCGCTGCCGCCGGCAGCACGCAGCAACTTGCGGCTTTCGATCATGTCGGCGGCGGACTTGGCGAACGACACGGCGAGGAAGTCCGCGCCGAGCTGCGCCGCGAGCTTGATGTCGTTCTTGTCCTTCTCCGCGAGCGCGGCCAGCGAAAGACCACCGCCGAGGCGATTGATGCCCTTGCGGTCGGATAGCGCGCCGCCAACCTTCACCGTGGTGTGAATCGTAGTACCGTCGACGCGATCCACCCCGAGCGCGATCAGGCCATCGTCGAGCAACAGGGTGTCACCCTCTTTCACGTCGTTGTACAGGCCGAGGTAACCCACGCCGACGCGACGCGCATCGCCGGGCGCGGCGTTGGCGTCGCATTCCAGCGCAAAGGGCTGGCCGGGCTCGAGCATTACCGGCGCGGACGCGAATTTCGTGATGCGGATCTTCGGGCCTTGCAGGTCGGCCAGCACGCCGACCTCGCGGCCGAGCTTGGCGGCTTCGGCACGGGCGGCTTCACAGCGCTTGCGGTGATCGTCGGCAGCGCCATGCGACAGATTCAGGCGCACCACATCGACGCCTTCTTCGAGAATGCGCGCGAGCACGCCCGGCGCATCGGTGGCGGGGCCGAGCGTGGCGATGATCTTGGTGCGGCGCAGTTGCGAATCCATGCAGTAGTCCGGCGAATTGGATCGCCTAAACTACCACAGCGCCTGCGTTTCGGTCTGTTGATTTGCACACAGAACTGAGCCAGGTTTCATAGGGTTTTGCATCCAATTTTGAGCCACCTCCCCAACATCTTCCGGTGCCGTTCTTGCCGGAG
>QWHH01000011.1 GCA_021404785.1 Lysobacterales bacterium PRO7 | reverse complement strand
CCGAACAGCCGAACCCGAAAAACAAGCTAAGCTAGACCCCAAACGGGTGGCTCAATTTTCGATGCAAATCCCGGCTCAGGATTCGCTGCAAATCAACATCGACCACAATAATTTGTCAGGGACCGTGCCGGATTTGAGCAGTTTGGCCAATCTCAAAAGTTTTTACATCAACAACAACCGGATCAACGGCACTCTCCCTGCCGCACCACCGAGCCTGCAAGCAAGCTTTTCAGGTCTCTGTCCCAACCCACTGACACAAACGCCCGCCCCCGCATGGGATACCGCAACCGGCGTGACGCCCTGGTACAGCGGCTGCACGGACGAGATTTTCGGAAATGGCTTCGAGTGATCGATCAGACGTGTTCATCCGCAGCCGGGCAAGGACACCGGATGCGGATTCTTGCCTCAGTGCCGCACGAAAACTACTCCTCGAACACCATCCGTAGCGTCGCCAAGATCGCGCGCAGGGTTTCTGGAGAAACTGTACCCTGCTTGCGGGTCAGGCGTGTCTTGTCGATGGTGCGCACTTGATCGAGCAGGACAAGTCCCCTCTTGCCTGCATGCGTCAATGGAATGCGGAATGGCGCCGAAAAACCTTTTGTGGTCATAGGCGCAACGATGGCCGTGCGCAGATAATCGTGCATCTCGGCGGGCGAAACGACGACACAGGGGCGTGTTTTGCGAATCTCACTGCCCTGCGTGGGATTGAGATGGACGAGCCAAATCTCGCCGCGTTTCACCATTGCAGATCGGCGTCATCGGCATTGCCGAACTCGCCGAGGACGAGAGCATCCTCGCTGAGCTCAGCCACAATCTTGGCGGCCTGCGCCCAACCTGCACGCACTTCGCTGGCAGGCTTGCGCAACACGATCGCGCCATTCTCGACTGTCATCGCCGCCACACGGTCAAGATCGAGTTGGGCAAGCACAGGCTTGGGGATGACAATGCCCTTGCTGTTGCCGATGGCGCGGATGGCGACTTGAACCGATTTCATGATGGCAACAATGTTATTACTGACGGCCAGGAACGTCAACTATCACTACCTGTTCAAACAACGCCCGAATCACCACCTGCGTCGGCGCAGCGAGAGCTTCGTCGTAGGCGAACGAATCCTCGTCCATGTAGTTCGACTGCGCCAGTTCGAGTTGGACCGCGTCGACGCCGTTCGCCGGGTCGCCATAACGGCGCGTGATGTAACCGCCCTTGAAGCGGCCGTTGACGACGAAAGTATATTTTTCCTGTGCCGCGAGCACGCCGCTCAGTCGACGCTGCAAATCCGCTGAGCAACTCGCGCCGTTCGCGGTGCCGAGGTTGAAATCCGGCAGGCGGCCGTCGAAGAGGAACGGCACGACGCTGCGGATGGAATGACCTTCCCAGAGCACCACGCGGCCATGCGCGGCCTTGATGCGCGCGATCTCTGCGGTCAGAGCATCGTGATACGGCCGCCAATAGCATTCGACGCGCTGGGCGATCTCATCCGGCGTTGGCTCCTGCCCCGGCAGATAAATCTTCTCGCCGGAAAACTGCACGATCGGACACAGTCCCGTGGTGTTCTGGCCGGGATACAGCGAAACATCATCCGGCGGACGATTCAGATCCACCACGTAGCGCGAAAAATTCGGAACGATCATCGACGCACCTAGTTCACGCGCGAACGCGTACAGACGCGAGACATGCCAGTCGGTATCCGGCACCCGCCGCGCGGCCGGCGTCATGCGCGCTGCGATGTCGTCGGGGATCGCCGTGCCGTCGTGCGGCAGCGAGACGAACAGCGGCGCGGTGCCGCGATGCAGTGTGAAAACATTCATGGGCGTCAGATATTGAAGCGCGCCGGCGAGAACGGCGCCAAATCGAGTGCGGCCGGCGCGGCGCAAATCAGATCCGAAACCAGCTTTCCGGTGATGGCCGACATGGTGATGCCGAGCATGCCGTGGCCGGTGGCAAGAACCAGATTCCGCAACGTCGCCGCGCGGCCCAGTATCGGCAGATCGTCCCACGTCATCGGCCGCCAGCCATACCATTCCTCGACCATCTGCGGGCCTTCGGACTCGTGCAGGTATTCGGCGGCGCCACGCTTGAGCGCATCCAGGCGCGTGCGATTGAGCGTGGCGTCGTAGCCGGCGAATTCCATCGTGCTGCCGAGGCGGTAGCCGGATTCCCACGCCGTCACGCACACGGCGCGTTCCTTCAACGACAACGGAATGCGCGGAGGATGGAGCGGCCGCGTGTAGGTGATCGAATAACCCTTGCCGGGCTGGATGGGGATGCGCAGGTCGAGTTGGCGCGCGACCTGCGGCGACCACGCGCCGAGCGCAAACACGACGTCGCGGCCGGAGAATTCGCCGCGGTCGGCGACCACGGATTCGATATTGCCGTTGGCCGTGCGGAACCCGCTGATCGTGGTGGATTCGGAAATCTCACCGCCCAGCGCCAAGACAGCGCGCGCGAGTTCCGCGCAGTAGCGCTCGGGACGCAGTTGCGCGTCCCCGGCGTGGAAATAGCCGCCGACGACACTGTCGTTGAGTGCCGGCTCGCGCGCACGGCAAGCGGCGCCGTCGAGCATTTCCACCGGCAGGCCGAATTCGACGGGCAACAGCGCCAACTCCCGCGAATGCTCGAAGGCGCGCGCATCGCGGTAGACATTCAGGGTGCCTTGCGCCTGAAATTCGCAATCGAGTTTCGCATCGCGGACCAGCGCTTCGAGTTCGGCCCGGGCCCGAATCAGCAACGGCGCCTTGATCGCGGTGACGCGGCGGCATTGCGCGGCGTTGCAGCGCCGCGCGAATTGCAGCAGCCATTCGAACAGGGCGAAATCCAGGCGTGGCGCGATGCGCAACGGTGCGTCTGTTTTCAGCATCCAGCGCAATGCCTGGATAAGCACGCCGGGCGCCGCCAACGGGACACTGTGGCTGGGCGTAATCGTCCCGCAATTGCCATGCGAGGTTGCCGCGCCAACTTTGCCGCGATCGATGACCATGACACTGCGACCGGCCCGCAACAGGTACAGCGCACAGGCCAGACCGACTGCGCCGCCGCCGAGGACAAGGACATCAGGCTGCTGCCGGCTCATGCGTCGCGAGCCCTGTCGAAATTTGACGCAATGCGCCACGCATGTTGATGGACAGCGGGATCGTGCGCGCAAGCCAGGGCGCTGGAAGCGGCTGGAAATGGCTCAACAGCGCCATTTCTTTCCTGATATGTACCTGTTGGCATCGAATCTGCATCTTCACATCCGCCGGCAGGTGCCGGCACCGCAGACGGAACACGACCATGCAGGCGCTCACCAACGAAATGCTGCTGGCCTTGCGCAGCCCGAAGTCCGGCTGGCTTGCCACCATGATCTGTGCGCTGGAAGAAGCGCTCAAGGATCCGGATTTCAGCGCGTCGCATCGCGACATGGTCATGCAGATCGTCCGGAATGGCGAGGTTTCCGACGCTGTTTACGCTGCCGCCGAGAACCGCCTGGCCCATTTCGAGGCCAGCATCGCGGAAACGCAAACCGGGCTTGCGGCGGCCGTTGCCAGCACCGCCACGCAGGCGACGCGCCCGAAGCTTGTACTGGTAAGCAACGCCGCGTAAGTCGCCAACGAATCGCAAGGGGAGTCCGGAAGGGTCAGGTGCAAACCTGGCCCTTCCACTTTTTCGGGCTTCGAGCATCACCTGTTTCGTTCGAAACGCCTCAATGATGGCCGCCCGGTCCGTGCGCATGACCGTGCGTCTGTTCTTCTTCCGTCGCGTCGCGCACATCGATGACTTCCACCGCGAAGCGCAAGGTCTTGCCGGCCAACGGGTGATTCAAGTCTACATCGATCACGCTCGACCCGATCTTGAGCACCGTGACGGAACGCGGGCCGTCCTTGGTACTGAGCAAGGTTGCCATTCCAGGTTTCAGGTGCTCGGCATCGCGGAAATATTTTTTCGCCACGCGCTGCACGAAATCCTCGCGGCGCAGCCCATAACCCTCTTCCGGAGAAACGACGACGTCGAGCTTGTCACCGGCGACATGCCCGGAGATGGCCTTGTCCAGGCCCGGGATGATATTGCCGTGGCCGACCAGGAATGCGATGGGATCACGCCCGTGCGACGACTCTATTTCGTCACCCGGTTCTTCGCTGACGATGTAGTGGATGCTGACGACTTTGCCTGGTTCTGCCTGCATGGGTTGTCCTCGGAAAACGCCGCATCCTAACCGTTTTGCGCGCGGGCCGCATGCAGCGCATTGACAAGTGTGGGCGTATTGCCCGAGTGTGCGGTCATGCGCAAGCTCGGATCCCTCATCTGCTGCATCGCCATCGGGGTGACAGCCGGTTTGACCGGCTGCGGTGGCCTGGGCACGAAACCCATGCCGACGGTGACCTATCCGGCAAAAACGCGCATTGCGAATCCGAACGATATTCTTTTCCGCGCCATCGGCCTTGTCGGCACGCCCTACCGCTACGGCGGCAACACACCGCGCGGCGGTTTCGATTGCAGCGGACTCGTCGACTACGTGTTCCGCGATGTCGCCGGCATCGGATTGCCGCGCACGGCCGAGGAAATCAGCCGCATCGATGCGCCAGAAGTTCCCGGGAACAGGCTCGAGTCGGGCGACCTGGTGTTTTTCCGCACGAGCGGGCGTCGCGTCAGCCACGTCGGCATCTATGTCGGCAAAGGCCGCTTCGTGCACGCACCGAACGAAGGCGGAACCGTGCGCCTGGACTACCTGGACGAGCCGTACTGGCGCGAACACTTCGCCAGCGCCAAGCGCATCCTGAAATAGCCGCTCACTTGGCGGGCGTGACCCGCAGGTTGTCGAGCAACGGCGTCTTCGGTCGCTGGATGACCAGCATGTCGTTGCCGGCGACATGATGGCAGCCGGTACACGCAGCCGACAGCCCGTCGTAGGCTTTTTCGAAAGCGGCCTTGTCCCTGGCGTCCACGGCCTTGCGCAAGTCGGAAATCGGCCCGCGCGTCATGGCCGGCAGCACGTCGGCCAGGCGCTCCGGTTGCAGGTTTGCGTCGTCGGGATTGTGCGTGACGACCGCATCGAACGCTTCCTGCAATTCCTGCACTTCAAACGTGGCCAGATTCCAGTTCTGCGCTTCGCCGGCAAACCACAGGCGCGCATGCCGGATTTGCAGAATCAGCATCTGCTCGCCGAGTTCCGGGTGATAGGCGGACTTCTTCAGCGCATCCACTTCCTGTCGCAGCGCGGCGATCTGCGCAGCCGTCGAAGCGGCGGACGGTGGCGCTGCGCCAGCGCAAGCGGCAATACCGATGCCGGCCATGATCCAGAAAAAACTCGTTTTCATCGCCACCTCAATCACGAAAAATGCTTCGCCACGCGCCCACGCATGCAAAGTCTAGCGCATGCGCGCGATCATTTCGTGACGATGCCTCCACTGCCCCGGCGTTGGGCCATCTCTTCACGGAATTCGGACAACTCGCGCAGCAGCGTTTCAATATTGACCTCATTCTTCATGTTGACGTTGTAGTCGGTTTCCGCACGCGCGCGATCCTTGACCGCTTGGCGGTTCTGGCTCATCACGATCAGCGGGCCCTGCAACGCCACGAAAATTCCCAGGATCAGGTTGAAGAACTGGTATGGGTACGGATCCAGTGGATTGCCCAACCATTCGGTGTTTCCAAAGCACCAGAACACCGTCAGTGCGAGCAGGATGATGATGAACTTCCAGCTGCCGTTGAGCTCGGCCACCTTGTCGGCAATGCGATCGCTCCAGGACAGATGCTTTTCGAATTCCGCGTCGACATTGACCGCGGCGCGCGCGGATAGCTGCATGTTCGTGTCGCGCAGGCGCCCGCTGAGCGTGCGCAGGATCGCCAGTGCCGCGCGCGGGCGTTGCTCCAGGTAATCGCCGAGCGTGCGGTGCGCCAGTTCGAGCAGCACGCAATCGGTCGTCGCCAGCGCGCTCGCACTGCGCGGCTTTTCGTCGAACACCGCCAGTTCACCGAAGAACTGGCCCCGGCTCAGATCCTCCAGAGAGATGCGGTGCGAGTCCTCACCGGGCAGGAAAATGTTCACGTCGCCGCTGGCCACGATGTACATCGCGTCGCCAGCGTCGCCTTGGGCGAAAATCTGCGTACCGGCGGCGAATCGGCGTTCGCTCAGGTAATTTTCCGATAACGCCTTCAAGTCGTCGTCGTCGAGCGAGTCGAACAGCGGGATCGAACGCAGCAATTGAATCGTATCCATAACACGCATTCCCTCAGTCGAATCTTCTTCCGCGCGCTTCCGGACCCAGCCGCGTGACCAGTGCCAGAATCACCGCGACCACGGCGATGAAACCCGCCATCGCGAACGCGTAGTCGCCAGCATGCCGCGCGGCCAGCCACGCCAGGAACGGCGAGGTGAACGCCGCGAGCAGGTTGCCACCCTGATAGGCGAATCCCGGCAGGGTGCCGCGCAATCCGTCCGGCGACAATTCGTTCAGATGCACCGGCACCACGCCCCAGGCGCCCTGCACCATCACCTGCAGGCCGAATACGCCGATGCCGAGCAATACGATAGATCCGCCGTAGGCCCACAACGGAATCATCGGCAGGGCCAGCAGCGCGGCGATCACGATCGCACGGCGGCGGCCGATGCGCTCGGACCAGGCGCCAAAGACCAGGCCGCCGACGATGGCGCCCAGGTTGAGCACGATCGTCAGCATGCTGACCGTGGCTGTATCGAAGTGCATCTGCGCCTTGAGAAACGTCGGGTACATGTCCTGCGAGCCGTGGCTGAACATGTTGAATGCCATCATCAGCACGACCAGGTACGCGAACAGTTTCCAGTGTCCGCGCATGGCGGTGAGCAGATCCTTCGTGCCGGCGCCGCTGCGGCTTCCGTTTTGCCACACCGGCGATTCGGGCACACTGCGGCGGATATAGAGCACCAGCAGCGCCGGCAGTATGCCGAGGGCAAACATGCCGCGCCAGCCGATATGGTCGAAGGCGAGCCAGTAGACCAGTGCGCCGATCAGGTATCCGGTCGGGTAGCCTTGCTGCAAGAGTCCCGAAACCAGGCCACGCGACTTGGCTGGAATCGATTCCATCGTCAGCGAGGCGCCGATGCCCCACTCGCCGCCCATCGCAATGCCGAACAAGGCGCGCACGACCAGCAGCACGGTCAGCGACGGCGCCAGCGCGGAAGCTGCTTCGAACACGGCGAACAGGATCACGTCCAGCATCAGCACCGGGCGCCGGCCGAAACGATCCGCGAGCCGGCCGAAAATCAAGGCTCCGAGCGGGCGCATCGCCAGCGTCAACGTGGTCGAGAACGCGACTTCGGCCACGCTGACGCCGAAATCGCGCGCCACTTCAGGGATGACGAAGACGAGCAGGAAGTAATCGAATGCGTCGAGTGTCCAGCCGAGGAAGCTCGCCGCCACGACATGGCGTTGCTGGGTGTCCAGGTTTCTCAGCGTCGACAGGAATCCCATTCCCCACCTCCCGTTTGCCGAATGCGAGGCTAGGCGGAACCTGAACGACCGTCAATGGCGATGATGCACTCCCGGCATTTCGCCTGTATACTGGGCGCCGATTCATCGCGTCGCCCTCCGTTCTTCCCTCCAGCCATATTGTTCGATCATCCGTGATCAAGAGCCCGCACATCCTGGTGCGGACTTCTCGACAATGTGACGGCACCACTCGGGTTCGATGCCTTTTCCGGCGCTTTGCCGGTTTTTTTCCGCAGCGCGGTTCTTGGGAACGCTCCGGTTTTTCGTTTTACCTGGAGCTTCCAATATGAGTTTCGAAACCCTCGGGCTTGCGCCCGCGTTGTTGCGTGCGCTTGCCGATCAAGGCTACACCGCACCCACCCCGATCCAGTCCGCCGCGATTCCGGTCGCACTGATTGGCCGCGACATGCTCGCCGGCGCCCAGACCGGCACCGGCAAGACTGCCGCGTTCGCCTTGCCCTTGCTGCAGCGCCTGTTCGTCGAGACCGCACCGGCTGCGGCCAACGGCAAGCGCCGCCCGCGCGCGCTGATCCTCACTCCCACGCGCGAACTCGCCGCGCAGGTGCACGACAGCCTGCGCGCATATGCCAAGCACATCAAGATGTTCAGCACGACGATTTTCGGCGGCGTCGGCATGGGCCCACAGGTTGACGCGCTGCGCCGTGGCGTCGACGTACTGGTCGCGACCCCGGGCCGCCTGATCGATCACATGGAACGGCGCACAGTGGATTTGTCCGGCATCGAGATCCTGGTGCTCGACGAAGCCGATCGTATGCTCGACATGGGCTTTCTGCCTGCGATCCGGCGCATTCTCGGCGTGCTGCCAAAGCAGCGCCAGACCCTTTTGTTCTCGGCTACTTTTGCCGACGAGATCAAGAAAATCGCCGCGCAATTCATGCGCAATCCGGCCGAAGTCCAGGTCGCCGCACGCAATAGCGTCGTGGCCACGATCACGCATCGCGTGCATCCGGTCGACGCTGCACGCAAGCGCGACTTGCTGCTGCACCTGATGAGCCAGGACAGCCGCCGCCAGACCCTGGTGTTCAGCCGCACCAAGCACGGCGCGAACAAGCTCGCCGACTTCCTCGAAAAATTCGGTTTGCGCACTGCCGCGATCCACGGCAACAAGAGTCAGGGCGCGCGCACCAAGGCACTGAAGGAATTCAAGGACGGCAAGGTCACCGTGCTGGTTGCGACCGACATCGCCGCGCGTGGTCTCGACATCGACCAGTTGCCCATGGTCGTCAACTACGACCTGCCGATGGTCGCCGAGGATTACGTGCATCGCATCGGTCGTACCGGCCGCGCGGGTGCGGAAGGCTTGGCGGTGTCACTGGTGGCACCCGAGGAAGCACCGCTGCTGCGCGACATCAAGCGTCTGCTCAAGCAGGATATCGCGCTGGAAAACATCGCCGGTTACGAGCCGAGCCGCCCGTTGAATTTCGATGGCCCGCGTCCAAGCAATGGCAAGCCGCGCAGCACGAATCACGCGCGCCGCCCGCATGCAAACGGCCCGAAGAAGCCGCACAATCCCGCCAACAAGAAGCCGCGCTTCTGGCAGGGCAAGCGCGATCAGCGCAAGGCTTAATGCTTTTTCCCTCTCCTGTCTGCGGGAGAGGGAAAACTCTGCGCACATCGTTACGGGCAATGCAGCCCGTTCGGCGTGGTCAAGCGCGTGATCGGCAGCGAGCCCGGTGCATAACCGGATTGTGTCGATTGCCAGGCGACCGTACCGTTGTTGCAATCGCTGAACGCGAACGTGATTATTCCCCACGACTGTTGTTGCACCGCCGCCGCATTGAAGTGCGGCGGAAACTGGCCGCCGGAACCGTCCGTACGAAACGCATTCAGCGTGGCCGTATTGCCGTTGATCGGCCCGCTTGCCGCGATCCAGTCGCGGCTGCCCGTGGGCGAGAACACGAACCATTCGGCAAGCAGCGTGCCGCCCGGCAACACTTCAAGGGAAAACCCGTGCCCGCTCTGGTCCGGGTTGTACCAGTTGCCGGTGATGCCGTTGCCAATCACAAATGACTCCGGTGGTTCTCCCGTCGAATTTCCGCCGACCACGAGCTGGAACGTCTGCGGTGAATTTGCTGCAGTGTTGACGAGCGGATCCGGATCCGGAATCCAGTTGACGCTGACCGTGTAAGTGCCCGCGGGCAACCCATCAATATCCTGTGCTGCGCGAATGACCAACCCCGGCGGCGGCGTTGCAAAACCATTGCCATCCTGCACAAACCACACATTGATCCTGCCGCCATCGGATGGATCTGGATAGCTATGCAAGTTCGGGGCAAAAACATAGCCCTGTGTCTTTACCGAACGTCCACTGTTGGGCCACACGGCATTGATGCTGAATTTCTGTCCCGCTTGGGGATTGGGCGGATCGAAGGTGAATGTCTGCGCGATGCAGTAATTCACGAGGAACACGGACAACGCCGTGGCATAGCGGAAAATGGACATGATCTTCCTCCAGATCAAACAACCATGTGTTACAGGTGCCTCCTGCCAGCAACGCAGTCAACACCGCCCCAAGCCCGACCCTACTACGGATAGCGCGCGCGTTCAATGAACAGACCAGCGTGCTGGGGAAACGTCACCGTCAGTCGCAAGTCTGGCGCAATCAACTGGCGGGCAATTCCAGCGCCGCAACGCAATCCTTCAAGCGCGGCCCGATGTAACAGTGTGCGCCGCAGGTTATCAATCCTGCGGCATGGAATTCACGCCGATACCAGTTTGCCGGCCGCGCGAGAAATCCTTCGCGGTCGCCTTCGGGTTCGTCTTCGCGCGCGAACAGCTCCAGAAATGCCACGCCGTCGAGCATGTCGACGAGCCCGCGCAAGCCGCGGCGAAATTCCGGCGTGCGCACGTAATGCAGCGTGTCGGAGCAGACAATCAAATCGAAATCCCGATCGAAGCGCAGGTGTTCGAGATCGCCGAACCTCGCAAGGCGCAGATTGCGCGAGCGCCCGTAACGCGCGATCGCGTACTCGCTGCCATCAAGACCGAGATATTCGACGGACGGCCGCAACTTGCGCAGCGGAGCGCGCCACACGCCCTCGCCGCAGCCGACGTCGAGTACGTTGACGATGCGCCGACCGAGAAAATATTCGGCCGTTGCCACGGCCAGCGCGACCTTGCGTTCCAGCTCGCTGCGCGACGCCACCGCGTGACGCGGGTGTCGATACCACTTGTCGAAGTAGGCGCGGTCGTAACGCTTTAACGACATCGTGTAAACATCATGACTTTACGCCGTATTGGAAAATAGGAGGAGGCTTGGCAACACAGCACATGCTGCAGTAGCAAGGCCCACCAATCCGGTTTGCATTGCAACATCGTTCGACACCACATCCATTGGTGGCGAAACACCCGACTAAACTCTTGGACGGCATCTTGGTTGAAGCAAAGCTCCCTTTGCCGTGAGTGGCCGAGCGTGCCGACCCAACTCCTGCGCTGCCCTTTCAAGACGTTCGATCAGATATGACAATTTCGCAACTCAAGCGAAAAATGTCGTCATGCGCAATCCGGTTGGCATCTTCGAATCGCAACACGTATTTCCCCGGCGTCGCAAATACCCGCCTGCGGACCAAGTCGTTGCCCGTCACCACATACCCTTCCAAATTTCGCAGGGGAATGACTAACGGCTCGTGCTTGTAGCGTTTTCCGAGGACATCGATTTTCCGCGGCGAATATCTCAGGTATACAAACTCATCCTGAGGCGTCAGGACGCCGAAATACGTTGGATGTCGGTTGTATCCGAAAGTGACGACCACCGATTCAGATGTCTGCTTGCAAGCAATGGGATTTGTAATGGCTGGAATTGCGGCATCTTCTGAACATGCAATGCCGGATGCGGCCAGCAAGGCCGAGGCGAAAAGCAATCGAATAAACATAGTCCCTCCAAAATTGGTTGGACTGATACGTACAGTTACCGCAACGCCGCGTTGATCTTCTCCAGCGCCTTCTTGCCCGGGCTCAGCTCCTTCGCTGCGAGCCGGTTCAACGGCGTGGACACCGTGTTCATGTGTCCGTGCAGGTCGTGTGCGTCCTCGTCGACGTAAAGCAAGCCGGTAACGACTTCGCCTTTCGCCGAACGCTCGTGCAGGTAATTCATCGCGGCGACGCGGTCGTGCGGACTGTAGCTCGCGGCGAGCTTGCGCAGGCGGATCACGTTGCCGTCGTGCTGGGTCACGTCGATCAGTTCACCGGCGGCATAGTCCACGGTGATTTCGTCACGGCCATCGATGAAGTCGAGGCGGTTCGCCGCTTCGTTGTGCTCGCGCACATAGTCGTAGCTCTTGGTGCTGCCCGGATGGTTGTTGAATGCGACGCACGGACTGATCACGTCGAGAAACGCCGCGCCCTTGTGCTTGATCGCGGCCTTGATCAGCGGCACCAGTTGCGGCTTGTCGCCGGAGAATCCGCGCGCGACGAAACTCGCGCCAAGCTGCAACGCCATGCCGACCATGTCCAGCGGCGAATCGGTATTGGTCACGCCTTTCTTGGATTTCGAACCCAGGTCCGCGGTCGCGGAGAATTGGCCCTTGGTCAATCCGTACACGCCATTGTTCTCGACGATGTAGACCATGTTCACGCCGCGCCGGATCGCGTGCACGAACTGGCCGATGCCGATGGAGGCCGAATCGCCGTCGCCGGAAACGCCCAGATACAACAATTCCTTGTTGGCGAGGTTCGCGCCGGTCAGCACCGAGGGCATGCGTCCGTGCACGGTGTTGAAGCCGTGCGAGGCGGACAGGAAATACGTCGGCGTCTTGCTGCTGCAACCGATGCCGGACAGTTTCGCCACGCGGTGCGGCTGGATGTCGAGTTCCCAGCAGGCCTGGATGATGGCAGCCGAAATCGAATCGTGGCCGCAGCCGGCGCACAGGGTCGACACTGCGCCTTCGTAATCGCGGCGCGTGAACCCGGCCGCGTTGCAGGTCAGGCTCGGATGATGCAGTTTGGGTTTGGCGATGTAGGTCATGAGTGCGCCGCCTTGGATTCGATCGACACGACTTTCGCCGCGTGCATGTGCTTGCCGATCGCGCCGGCGATGAAACGGGCGGTGATCGGCGTGCCGTCGTAGTGCAGGACAGGCACCAGCCGCGCGGGATCGATGCCGAATTCGTTGACGATAAGCGAGCGCAACTGCGCATCACGGTTCTGCTCGATCACGAACATATGATCATGTGCAGCGATGAATTGCGCGACGGGATCCGGGAACGGAAACGCGCGCAGGCGCAGCGCATCCACATGCAACCCGTCGGCATCCAAAGCCGCCAGCGCTTCATCCATCGCCGGGCTGGTCGAGCCGTAGTAGATCGCCCCGTAGCGGGTCTTGTCGTTCGCCGCGTGCAGGATCGGCTGCGGCACCAGAGCCTTCGCCGTATCGAATTTCTTCAGCAGCCGCTGCATGTTGTAGATGTAATCGTCGCCGCGCTCGGAGTAACGCGCCTCCGGATTCTTGCTGGTACCACGCGTAAAGAAGCTCCCACGCTTGGGGTGCGTCGCGGGATAGGTGCGCCACGGAATGCCGTCGCCATCGACATCCTTGTAGCGACCAAAATATTTTCCGGCTTCCAATTCCTCGGTCGTCATCACCTTGCCGCGGTCGTAGGCACGCGCATCGTCCCATTCGAACGGTGCGGTCAGGCGCTGGTTCATGCCGATATCCAGATCGGTCAGAACGAAAACCGGCGTTTGCAGTCGGTCGGCCAGATCAAGCGCCTGCGCGGAAAAGTCAAAACATTCACGCGGGTCTTCCGGGAACAGCAGTACATGCTTGGTGTCGCCGTGCGAGGCATAGGCGCAAGCGAGCACGTCGGATTGCTGCGTGCGCGTGGGCATACCGGTGGACGGGCCGCCGCGCTGCACATCGATGATGGTCACCGGAATCTCGGCAAAATACGCCAGGCCGATAAACTCGTTCATCAGCGAAATGCCCGGGCCGGATGTGGTCGTGAACGCACGCGCACCGTTCCAGCCGGCGCCAACGACCATGCCGATCGAGGCGATTTCGTCCTCGGCCTGCACGATCGCAAACTTGTTTTCGCCGGTCTCGGCATCGACGCGAAATTTCATGCAGTATTTCTGGAATGCTTCGGCCAGCGACGACGACGGCGTGATCGGATACCACGCGCACACCGTCGCACCGCCGTAGACGCAGCCCAGCGCCGCCGCGGAATTGCCGTCGACGAAGATGCGCTCGCCGACCGCATTCGCGCGGCGCACCTTCAAGCCGATCGGCGCGAGGTGTTCCTTGGCGTAATCGCGGCCCAGATGCAACGCTTTGACGTTGGAATCGAGCAGCTTCTCCTTGCCCTTGTACTGCTCGCCAAAAAGCTTTTCGATTTCGGCAGGATCGATGTCGAGCAACACCGACAGCGCGCCGATGTACATGATGTTCTTGAACAACTGCCGCTGGCGGGCGTCCGCGTAGGTGCGGTTGCAGATCGCGGTGAGCGGCATGCCGATGACGGTGATGTCGTCACGAAACTTCGATGGCGGCAGTGGTCGCGTCGAGTCGTAGAACAGGTAACCGCCCGGTTCGATCTCGGCGATGTCCGCATCCCAGGTCTGCGGATTCATCGCCACCATCATGTCCACGCCGCCGCGCCGGCCGAGCCAGCCGCGTTCGTTCACGCGCACTTCGTACCAGGTTGGCAGTCCCTGGATGTTCGACGGGAAAATGTTGCGCGGACTCACCGGCACGCCCATGCGCAGGATGGATTTCGCAAACAACTCGTTCGCCGATGCCGAACCCGAGCCGTTGACGTTGGCGAACTTGATGACGAAATCGTTGGTGGCTTGAATCGGTTTCACGCCGCCTCCTTCTTCGCATGCTTGTGGCAGCCAGGCCCCGCGTGCGTCATCTCGAGGAAGAACTTGCGCATGTCCCAGGCCCCGGTCGGGCAGCGTTCGGCGCACAAGCCGCAGTGCAGGCACACGTCCTCGTCCTTGACCATCACCCTGCCCGTCTTGAGCGTATCCGACACGTACAGCGCTTGCGTGAGGTTCAACGCCGGCGCGGACAGGTGCGTGCGCACATCCGCTTCTTCGCCGTTCTGCGTGAAGGTGATGCAGTCCATCGGGCAGATGTCCACGCAGGCGTCGCACTCGATGCACACGTCCTTGGTAAACACGGTCTGCACGTCGCAGTTAAGGCAACGCTGCGCTTCGGCAAGCGCGCTCTTGGCGTCAAAGCCGAGTTCGACTTCGGTCTTGATGCTTTTCAGCGTCTGCGCCTTGTCGCGCCACGGCACCGCATAACGCGCGTCGTTGGAGATATCATTGTCGTAGCTCCACTCGTGAATGCCCATCTTCTGCGAGATCAGGCTGACGCCCGGTTCCGGCCGTTCGTGGATGTCCTCGCCGTTCAGGAACTTGTCGATCGACACCGCCGCGTCGTGACCATGCGCCACGGCCCAGATGATGTTCTTCGGCCCGAATGCGGCGTCACCACCGAAAAACACGTTCGGCAGCGTCGATTGCATCGTGATCTTGTCGACCTTCGGCATGTCCCATTCGGAGTCAAACTCGATACCAATATCACGCTCGATCCACGGAAACGCGTTCTCCTGACCGACCGCAATCAACACATCGTCGCATTCGAAGAATGCATCCGGTTCGCCGGTCGGGACCAGCTTGCGCCGGCCCTTGGCATCGTGCTCGGCGCGGACTTTCTCGAAGGTCATGCCGGTGAGCTTGCCGTTTTCGTGCACGAAAGTTTTTGGCACCAGATAGTTCAGGATCGGAATGCCCTCGTGCTGTGCATCCTCTTTTTCCCACGGCGAGGCCTTCATTTCCTCGAAGCCCGAGCGCACGATCACCTTCACGTCCTCGCCACCGAGGCGACGCGACGAGCGGCAGCAATCCATCGCGGTGTTGCCGCCGCCGAGCACGATCACGCGCCGGCCAATTTTCTTGACGTGCTCGAAATACACCGACGCCAGCCAGTCCAGGCCGATGTGAATGTTCGCGGCGGCTTCGCGCCGCCCCGGAATTTCCAGATCGCGACCGCGCGGGGCGCCGGAACCGACGAAGACCGCGTCGAACTTCTGCGCGAGCAGGTCCTTCATCGAATCGATGCGCGTGTTGCCGCGCAACTCGACGCCGAGGTCGAGGATGTAACCGACTTCCTCGTCGATCACTTCCTCGGGCAGGCGGAAGCGCGGAACCTGCGTCCGCATGAAGCCGCCGCCTTTCGCGTCGGCCTCGAACACGGTGACGTGATAGCCGAGTGGCGCAAGATCGCGGGCGACCGTGAGCGACGCCGGACCTGCTCCTACGCAAGCAATGCGCTTGCCGTTTTTCTTCGCAACGGGTTTTGGCATGCGCGCGCGGATTGCGTCGGCATCTTTATTGTCTGCGCAGACGCGCTTTAGGCGGCAGATCGCGACCGGCTCGGGCTTCTCACCGTTGTTTTCCTCCACGCGTCCGCGCCGGCACGCCGGCTCGCACGGGCGATCGCAGGTGCGGCCGAGGATTCCGGGGAAGACGTTCGATTTCCAGTTGATCAGGTACGCGTCGTCGTGGCGGCCGGCCGCGATCAGGCGGATGTACTCGGGAACCGGCGTATGCGCCGGGCACGCCCACTGGCAATCGACGACCTTGTGGAAGTAGTCGGGTTTGCGAATATCGGTCGGCTTCACGGACTGCTCCACGACAACGCTGTCGCCCCGAGTCTACCCGCGCGAAAGCAGTCTGAGAAGCCGCTTTTTTGCGGGATCAGCGACGCATGGCAATGCACTCGATCTCGACGCGCGCATTCATCGCCAGCCCGTTGCAACCGAACGCGCTGCGCACCGGCGGATTCTTCGGGAAGAATTTCTTGTACTCGGTGTTCATCGCCGGCCATTCGGCCATGTCAGCCAACATCACCGTGACCTTGACCACGCGCTCCATTGACGAGTTGTAGCGCGCGAGCACGCGGCTGATGTTTGCCAGCGCGTGTCGGGTCTCTTCGGCGATGCCGCCGCCGACAAGTTTTCCATTCGTGTCGGTGCCGATCTGTCCGGACAGGAACAGCATCTGGCCGACTTCCACGGCCTCGGAAAACGGCATTCCCGGAACCGCGGTAAACGGATGGAAAACGGGCTCGGCGTTCGTTGCGTTGTGCATGACCTTCCTCCTCTGGATGCGCTGTCGCATTGCAACACAAAATCCGCCACAATGCGCCGCCGCCGGGTATTTGCCGGCCCCCGGGAATGCCGATGCTGTACCAATTGCACGAATTCAACCGCAACCTGTTCAATCCGCTGCTGGCCTGGTCGCAGACCAGCGCGAAGATGCTATCCACTCCCGAGAGCTGGCTGTCGCAACTGCCCTTCGCGCAACGCGCCGCCGCCAATTGCGAACTGGTCTACCGGCTCGGCAAGGATTACGAAAAACCGATCTTCGGAATCCAGACTGTCAACGCTCACGGCCAGGATGTCGCCATCCTCGAACGCGTCGCGTTGGCCAAACCCTTCTGCAACCTGCTGCGCTTCAAGCGCTTCAGCGACGACGTGCCGACACTCGCCGCGCTGAAGAACGACCCGACCGTGCTCGTGGTCGCGCCGCTCTCCGGCCACCACTCCACGTTGCTGCGCGACACCGTGCGCACCCTGCTGCCCGAGCACAAGGTCTTCCTGACCGATTGGATCGACGCGCGCATGGTGCCGGCAGCAGCCGGACCGTTTCATCTGGACGACTACGTTGCCTACATGCGCGAGTTCATCGCGCACATCGGCGCGAAAAACCTGCACATCATTTCCGTGTGCCAACCGACCGTGCCGGTGCTCGGCGCACTCGCTTTGATGGCAGCCAATGGCGAGCCACTGCCGCGATCGATGACGCTGATGGGCGGCCCGATCGATACGCGTGTGAGCCCGACCAGCGTGGACGATCTGGCCACGCACAAGTCGATATCGTGGTTCGAAAACACCCTGGTGCAGGAAGTGCCGGAAAACTATCCCGGCCGCGGCCGCCGCGTGTATCCGGGATTTTTGCAACACGCGGGATTTCTCGCCATGAATCCGGGCCGGCATTTCATGTCGCATTGGGATTTCTACGAAAACCTGTGCCGTGGCGATATGGAAGACGCCGACGCGCACCGGCGCTTCTACGACGAATACAACGCCGTGCTCGACATGCCGGCCGAGTACTACCTCGACACGATCAAGACGGTGTTCCAGGATCACGCCCTGCCGACGGGAAAATGGGAAGTTGGCGGCGAACGCGTGCGTCCGCAGGCGATTCGCAGCACGGCGCTGCTCACCATCGAAGGCGAACTCGACGATATTTCAGGCCTCGGCCAGACCCGCGCCGCACACGATTTGTGCACCGGCATCGCAGCCAAACGCAAGCGCCACCTGACTGTCGAAGGCGCCGGCCATTACGGCATCTTCAGCGGACGGCGCTGGCGCAATGTCGTCTATCCGCAGGTGCGGGAGTTCATTCGCGCGCAGAGTTGATCGAGGTTTGCCGCGACTACTTTCCCGCCGTCGCGCCGACGGTTCGCACCGGCAACGGCACACTGCACACGTCGATGTAACCCGCCGGCCGTTTGTACCACTCGTCGTGGCGATTGCGGCGCGATTCGACCAACGCCGCGAACGTCGGCGTGCCGGTGCGCAGGACTTCCAGATGCGCGCGTTCCTTTTCCGGAACATCGGCGGCAAGGCGCACGGATTTGATTGGCACCGGATGTTCGGTCTTGGTGTAGAAACCCAGATCGCCGTGTCCACGCGGCAGGCTGGAAAGGTATTCCATGCCCTGCACCACGCGCCCGGCCACGGTGATGTTGCGATCCAGCCAGCGCGCCGATGACGCGATCACCGCGTACAGTTCCGAACCATTGCCAGAGTCGGGCGCACTGTCGCGCCCTACCCCGATCGTTCCATAGCAATGCGTCATCCACGCTTGATGCGCCTGCAAGTCAACGGCAGCCGGGAAATCGCCGACGAACCCGGCCTGGGATGCCCAGCCGTCATGGTCCGGCAAGGGCGTGAAGGTGAAATCCCCGGCGAGCGGAACCGTGAATTCCGCCGGCACCTTGGCTTTCGCCTTGCCGAGCGAACGGCGTTTGGACGCATCGTCTGCGTTCGGATCGCCCCATTGCGCGACGTAGTTGTCCTGCACGCGCGTGATCGCGAGGCCGTCGAAATACTTCTCGCGCACCATCGTCTTGATGTTGGCGACGGTCTGCGGTGCGAACTGCGGCGCGAGTTCGATCACCACGCGGCCGGAAGCGATCTGCAGATACAGCGTGTTCTGCGGATCCAACGCATGCCAATCCGATGGTTTCGATGCCGCGAGCACCTCGCCCATCGTCTGCGGTTTTGGCGCGTCCGCGCACCACGCGGAGCCGGCGACCAGGAATGCGGCGAGGACGATGATGAAATGTTTCATCGCTTGTCCTACTGCAACAGCGCGGTCAATTTGTCGAGATCCGCGCGGTAGCCGTCCAGCGTCCTGGCCGTGATCGCCGCATACTCATCGGCCTGCTGCCAGTTGCGCGCTTCCAGCGCCTCGCGCACGCCGGGCACGGTCTTGACACCATACCCGGTGAGCAGTCCCGGCGCGTAGATCATGTGCTTGAACCATTCGCGTCCCGGCAAGCCGTCGGCGTCGGTCAGCGCCTGTTCCATGCGTCCCATCAGTTCGTTGATGCGCGCGGACTGTCTCGCCGGCATGCTGAATCCATCGCCGGCCCGCGCGGCGTAGGCGGCCTGGAATGCTTCCGCGCTGGCTTTCAGATTTTTTGCGGCCGCATCGAGCGGCGCAAAATTGATCTTGGGCACGTCGGACAATCGCTCCGGCGGCGCCACCGGTCGCGTCGGGTCGGAGACCAGTTCGTAATCACGGGCATCCAGCAATTTGTGCTGCGCTTCGGCCTTCTTGCGTTCCTCGTCGGCGACCTTGTGCAACTGGGCAACGTAGTGGTCGAGTGTCGCGCTGAAGTCACCGAAGCGCATCGGCAGCAGGTCGGCATCGGCCATGCGCATCACCATGCGGCCGGCGACCTGCGCCAACGCCACTTCATACTTGAAACCCGGATCGCCGAAACGGTCGAAGTGGTCGAACGAGTCGTAACGCGAATGGTAGATGCCGTCGTCGTCGTCCTCGCCGCCAAAGCCGAGGTTCACGGAAGCGATGCCGAGGTGTTCGAGAAACGCGCTGTAATCAGATCCGGAACCGAGCGCGCCGATGGGAACATCACCGCCCTCTGCGGCGATCTTCGCATCCTCCTTCATTTCCGGCTTGGCATGCGGCGCTGCGCCGGCGACACGCATCTGTGCGCGGCGACGCTCCAGCACGCTCACGCCCTTTTCCGGATCGGTCACGTCCGCCGCGGCCCGGTTCACCAGGTGCTGCAATGAGTGGCTACCTTCGGCTTGGAGAAATCCGCGCGCATTGGTATCCGAGTTCAGATACATCACCGCTTTTTTCTGCAATTCCTTGGCATGCGTTTCGGCCCATTCGGTGGAACCGAGCAAGCCAGGTTCTTCACCGTCCCAACTCGTATAGACGATCGTGCGCCTCGGCTTCCAGCCGGATTTGACCAGCGCGCCGATGGCCTTGGCCTCGCCAAGTTCGGCGATCATGCCGGACAGTGGATCCCATGCGCCGAATACCCAGCCGTCGTGGTGGTTGCCGCGCACGATCCAGCGGTCGGGTTCCTGCGCACCCTTGATCGTTGCGATCACGTCGTAGACAGGTTTGAGCGACCAGTCGGATTCGACGACCAGATGCACCTTCGCCGGGCCCGCGCCGATGTGGTAGGTCATCGGCAACGCGCCGCGCCAGGATTCCGGCGCGACGGGTCCGCCGAGTGCCTGCAGCAGCGGCGTCGCATCGGCATAGGAGATCGGCAATACCGGAATCTTCAGCAGCGTTTTCGCATCCTTGAGCGCGAGATGTTTCGCGCCCGGCGTCGAGCCATATCCCGGCGTGGTCGGATCGCCGGGATACAACTGCATCTTGGCGACCGAGCCGCGCTGCACACCTTCCTGCGGGCGCCAGCCGCCTTTCGGATAGGGGTCGCCGGCGAAATAGCCGTCGTCGCGCGGATCGGAATAGATCAGGCAGCCGACGGCGCCGTGTTCATACGCAAGCTCGGGCTTGAGGCCGCGCCAGCCGGCACCGTAGCGCACGATCACGATCTTGCCTTTCACGTCCACGCCGTGGCGCGCGAGCTCCTTGTAATCGTCGGGCATGCCGTAGTTGACGTAAACGAGCTCTGCGATCACGTCGCCATCGGCGCCGTAGACGTTGTACGGCGGCAAGGCACCGGACAATGCCGATGTCGCATCGCCCGCCACCGGCGGTTCGTGCAGCATCGCCTTGAATGTCGTTGGCGCGACCAATTCGACGGCAACGTGTTTGGGCGTCGGATACAACACGTCGAAAGTTTCGATGCGCGCATCCCAGCCCCACTGCTTGAACAGCGACAGCATGAACTCGGCATTGGCCTTGTCGTGCGGCGAGCCCACCTGATTCGGTTCGGCGGACAGGCGCTTGAGCCAGTCGCGCATTTCGTTCGCGCTCAGTTGCGCATCGAAACGCTGTTCGAGTGCGCGTTGCGAGACCGAAACTTCCTCGGTGAAACCCAACAAGCCGGTCGACGGTGCGGGATTTTCCGCCGCGGCGCCAACGCAAACCGACAACGACAAGGCGGCCAGCAGCGGCCGGAGCGGAATCTGCTTCATCGGGTGTGTCCCCTTGATTGGATGCTGCGAGGATTGGGAACCAAGCCGACTGCGCCGTCAAGTGGCAGCAGTCAGTGTCAAGCGGCCGGCGCAAGCGTACCGAGTACGACGAGGCGTTTCATCGTGGTGCCATTGCGGCGGATCGTCAGGGTCACGCGCTTGCCCATGTGCGCCTGCAACAGGTCCTGGAATTGCGCCTTGTCGCGCACCGGCAGCTTGTTGAAGGCGACAACGAAATCGCCTTCGCGCAAATTCGCCTCGGATGCCGGCGTACCGCCGACCACTTCACCGATTTCCACGCCGTCGCTGCCCAGGGTCTGGCGCTCGAGGTCGGTGAGGTCGCGGAAGTTCGCGCCAAACGGCAGATGCAGGCGCACGAAAAAATTTGCCAACGCCGGCGCGCCGAGCGCTTGCGGCGGATAGATCAGGGCTCTGTCGGCGCCGGCCTTGCGCGCCTGCTTCGCCACCTCATCGCGCAGCCATGCCACGTCGCTCGACGGATAACGACCGACTCCGATCTTCACCAGGCCCTGCGCACGCAGCAGGTTCTCGTCGCCATCCGGCGTCGCGCCATCGGCAATCTCGGGTTGTGCCAGCGGCGGCGCCGCGCGCAGGCGCGCGACCACATCGGGGCCGCGTCCCTGCACGATTTCGTAGGCCTGCGCCGGCGCTGGCGGTTGTACGCCAGACACGGGTGCTGGCGGCCGGGAAACCTGCGCGCAACCGCACAGCAGCAACGCGCTCCAGCATGCGGCGCGGTGTGCGCGCACGCTTACGCCCTCGGCACTGGCGCCGGTGTTGCGTGACGCTTGGGCACCAGGTTCGCGTCAAGCAGACGTTCGATGCGCGCGAACACTTCCGAACGCGAAAAGGGCTTCTTCATGAAATCGTCCGCGCCGATGCGCTGCGCATAGAACTGCTCGGTCGCCTGTTCGTTCCCACTGATCATCACGATCGGAATCTGATGAGTGACCGGATCCTTGCGCAAGGCGCGCAACGCGGCAAAACCGTTCATGCCGGGCAGTACGATATCCAGGAAGATCAGATCGGGCTTTTCCGCACGCGCGACTTCGATGCCCTTCTCCGCATCGCCGGCTTCCAGCGTCTGGTAGCCGCTCTGCTGCAGGAACTTGCGCAGCATCGCGACGATCGTCGGCGAGTCGTCCACGATCAGCACGACCGTGCCCTGGCGCGCGTTCAGGCGCGGCTTTTCGCGCCGCTCCTGATTGCTGCCGAAGATGCGCTTGAATAGCTCGAAATTGGCCACGGGCCGGTTCCTGTGCCGGAATTTGCGCAAGTGTCGCGGTTGGCGCGGGCGCTGGCAAGCCCGGAATCAGCCCGAACGCCGAAACCGGGATATTGAAGGCGTCGCGATGCGACGAGTCAGCCGCGTGCGGCCTTCTTGGCGTGCTTCTCGGCGCGCTTTTCCTTCAGCGTTTTTTCCGCCTTTTTCTTGGTGTCCTTTTTCTGATTCATGCCCTTGCTCATGACGCTCTCCTGTTGCGGTTGATGGCGCAGGAATGTTAGCACCGGGCTACCGCCACCGCGCAAGCGGCCCGGGCTTCATGGTAATTTGGATCGGCCCCGTATATCTGTCAAATCGCGCAGCACGGGTTTGGGCAAGGCGATATGCTTCACGCACGAGGATCCGCAGATGGCCGACTACCGCAAAACCGCGCAAGCGCTGGCCAGACTCACGCCGCTGCAATACCGCGTGACCCAGGAGTCCGCCACCGAGCACCCCTTCGACAACGCTTTCAATGACCACCACGAAACGGGACTGTATGTCGACATCGTCTCGGGCGAGCCGCTGTTCACCTCGCTGGACAAGTTCGACAGCCATTGCGGCTGGCCGAGTTTCAGCAAGCCCGCGGATGCGTCGAACGTGGTTGAAACGCACGACGCCAGCCACGGCATGGTTCGCACCGAAGTGCGCTCGCGTCACGGCGACAGCCACCTCGGCCATGTGTTCGACGACGGCCCGCGCGACCGCGGCGGTTTGCGTTATTGCATCAACTCGGCATCGCTGCGCTTCATCGCGCTCGCCGATCTGGAAAAGGAAGGCTACGGCGAATATCTCCGGTTGTTTCACGATCATCCTTGAACTCCTACACACCCATCCCGAGGAACCTGCAATGACACAGTCCCCCGCTTACGCCGCCCAGGCCGCTGACAAGCCGCTCGCCTTCCACGCCATCCCGCGCCGCGCACCCGGCCCGCGCGACGTCGCCATCGACATATCGCACTGCGGCGTGTGCCATTCCGACCTGCACACCGCGCGCAGCGAATGGGGCGGCACGTTGTATCCGTGCGTGCCGGGCCACGAGATCGTCGGCACCGTCACCGCCGTTGGCAAGGACGTGAAGAAATTCAAGGTCGGCGAAACGGTGGGCGTGGGCTGCCTCGTCGGCAGTTGCGGGCATTGCTCCGCCTGCGCCGAAGGATTGGAAAATTACTGCGAGAACGGATTCGTCGGCACCTACAACGGCCCCGCGACCGCTGCCGAAGGCGGCCACACTTTCGGCGGCTACTCCACGCACATCGTCGTCGACGAAGGCTTCGTGCTGAACATCCGCCACAAGGGCAATCTCGCCGCCGTCGCGCCGCTGCTGTGCGCCGGCATCACGACGTATTCGCCGCTCAAGCACTGGAAGGCCGGCCCGGGCAAGACCGTCGGCATCGTCGGACTCGGCGGACTCGGCCACATGGGCGTGAAACTCGCGCACGCGCTGGGCGCACGCGTGGCGCTGTTCACCACCTCGCCCGGCAAGGAGGCCGATGCGAAACGCCTCGGTGCCGACGACGTGATCATTTCCAAAGACGCCAAGCAGATGGCCAAGCAGGCCAACCGCTTCGACCTGATCGTCAATACCGTGGCGGCGCCGCACAACCTCGACGTGTTCCTGAACCTGCTCAAGCGCGACGGCACGATGTGCCTGGTCGGCGCCCCGGCCACGCCGCATCCGTCCACGCAGGTGTTCAATCTCATCTTCAAGCGCCGCGCACTGGCCGGTTCGCTGATCGGCGGCATTCCCGAAACCCAGGAAATGCTCGACTTCTGCGCCGAGCGCGGCATCGTCAGCGACATCGAGACGATCGCCATGCGCGACATCAACACCGCCTACGAGCGCATGCTCAAGAGCGACGTGAAGTATCGCTTCGTGATCGACATGCAGACCTTGAAGGATGAAGCGAAGGCCGCCTGATTCCTACACGCGATAGAAATCCTGCATCGGATAGCGGCGCGCATACAGTGCGAACACCGCCGCGGCGAGCGCCGCGAAGCCGGCGAAGAAGAACATCAGGAACGCCGTTTCGCCGAAACCCGCAGCGGCAATCCATGCCGTGACGGCACCGTTGCGGATGCCCGCATCTGCGAGCAGAACCCACAGGTTTCCGTAGGTGACCGACAGCATCCAGAAACTCATGATCGCGCCCTTCATCGAACGCGGCGCCTGGCTGTAGGCGAATTCCAGGCCGGTCGCCGACACCAGCACTTCGCCCAGGGTCAGGAACGCATACGGCACGATCTGCCAGGCGATCGACACGGCGCCGCCGGCGTCGATCGCCAGTTGCAGGATGCCCGCAACCACCCACGCCACCGCTGCCAGCGCGATGCCGGCGCCCATGCGCCGCAACGCGGTCGGTTCGATGCCGAAGCGGCGCAGCAGCGGAAACGCAACGAGGTTGTTGAACGGGATGATCAGCATCACCAGCATCGGATTGAGCGCCTGCATCTGCGCCTCATGAAACCACGCGGGCTTGGTCATGAGCGCGCCCTGCAAGACCCAGGTCGACGCCTTCTGGTCGAACAGCGACCAGAACGGCGTGACCAGCGCGAACACGATCAGCACGCGCAACACCACGCGCACGCCGTCCACGGCTTCATCCGGATGCGCGCCGCGCGCACGCTCGAGCTGCAGCGACGTGCCGACGCCGCCGAACGCGATCAGTGCGCCGAGCGACAGGCACACGCCGATGACGAATCCGACAGACGCAATCGAAGCGAGCAATGCCAGCGCCGCGACCGCACCGACAATCGCGACTGCCAATCCCGGCCGCGCCTGCCCCGGCGCATGCGCGAGGAGCGCCGTGCGCGCCACGCGCAGCAACGAATGCGGATTGGCCGGCGTCGGCGGCACGTTGACGTAGCGCTTGCGCCCCATCCAGAACACCGCCAGCGCGATCGCCATCAGCGCGCCGGGAATCCCGAACGCGATCGCCGGGCCGAAGCCGCGCAGGAAGATCGGCATCAGCAACGACGCGAAGAACGATCCGAAATTGATGATCCAGTAAAACGCGTCGTAGACTGCTTTCGCGCGGTGCTTGTTGCTCGAATCGAACTGGTCGCCGACGAAGGCCGACACCAGCGGCTTGATGCCGCCGGAGCCGAGCGCGATCAGAAACAGGCCCGTGTAGAAACCGGTGCGGTTGTCGACGAACAACGCAAGGCAGGCGAAGCCGGCCACGTACACCATCGACAACCACAGGATCGTCGGATACTTGCCGTAGAAGCGGTCGGCGATCCAGCCGCCGAGCAGCGGAAAGAAGTAGACGCCGATGACGAAGGTGTGGAAAACGTCCTTGGCGGCGAGCCCGCGCTCGCCCACCGGCAGATGCAGCAGCAGCATCGACACCAGGAACGGCGTCAGGATGTTGCGCATGCCGTAGAAACCGAAACGCTCGCAGCCCTCGGTCGCGATGATGTAGGGAATCTGGCGCGGCAGCGGCGCCGCGGCAGTGGCGGGATTCGTCATCGTGGCAGGTTCCCCAAAGCAGAATGCCGAAGGTAACCGCTGCGGTGCCGTGATGCCAGTCAGGGCGGAAAATGGCGAAACCCGATCAATTCGCCCGTCTGCCATGGGTAACCGCGTTGGCGGCAAGAGAGACTCAGTGGTAGTCGTCTTCGCGCTGATGGCGCACGGCCAGAATCACAACGCTTTGTTCGTTTTCAATTTCGTACGCGAGCACATACCCGGATGCACCGAACGACACCAGCAGTTCGCGCAACAACGGGTTACCCGGATCGACCTTGCGGCAGGCGAAAGGAAACTGTCGAAGCAGGTCCACGCCCTTGACGATTGCCGTCAGTGCGTGTTGCGCGCCCATGATGTCGTGTTCCAGCAGAAAGACGTACAGCCGCTTGAGGTCTTCGCGCGCCGCAAGTGTATAGCGGACGCGCCAGCTCACACCTTAGCCTTAGCCTTGGACTTCGCCTTTGCCTTGGCGAGCATGTCGCGCAGCTCGGCGTGAACTTCATCGGCGGTGTAGTACACGTCCGTTCGTTTGGCGTCTTCACGCGCGGCCAGCCCGCGCGCGATGAACTCGGCCTGCATGCGGCGGCGGTTCACTTCACTGCGCAGGGATTGCTCCATCAGGCCGGACAAGCTTTCGCCATCGCGGAGCACGGCTTCGGCGGCCTTGCGAAATTTCGGTTCGACCCGTAGCGGCGGCAAGGTGGCAGTTTTCATGTCGATCTCCAATTGCATAGCATTTGCGATACGACAGTAGCACACCCCGTCCCGCGCAGCCAGCACAAGCCATCCAGCCCAAGCCGATCAAACCAGGCCGATCAGCCCGGGATTTCGGGTTCGACCAGCGTCGCCAGCTGCGCCAGCGATTCCTGCCAGCCGAGATAGCACATCTCGACCGGAATCATTTCCGGGATTCCGGATTGCACGATGCTGATTTCGGTGCCGCACACGACCGGCTTCAGCGACACGGTCGTCTCCATCTCGCCGGGCAGGTTCGGATCGTCGAACACGTCCGAGTAGCGAATGCGCTCATGCGGCACCAGCTCGCGCCAAGTCCCGCCGAACGCGTGGCCGTTGCCCGTGCCGAAATTGGTGAACGACATCTTGAACGTCCCGCCAACCCGCGCATCCATGTGATGCACCGTGCAGGTGAACCCGTAAGGCGGAAGCCACTTGGCCATTGCGGCGGCGTCGAGAAAGGCGCGATACACGCGCTCGGGTTTCGCGCGCAATACGCGATGCAGTCGAACGGTGCCTGACGACATGATGGATTCTCCTTTCGTTGGAAAGGTTCACTACCCCGTTTTCCTCTCACACCATCGGCAACTTCAATCCCTTTTCCTTTGCGCATTGGATCGCGATGTCGTAGCCGGCGTCGGCGTGGCGCATGACGCCGGTGCCGGGATCGTTCCACAGCACGCGCGCGATGCGGGCGTCCGCTTCCTTCGTTCCGTCGCAGACGATGACGACGCCGGCGTGCTGCGAATAGCCCATGCCGACGCCACCGCCGTGGTGGAAACTCACCCACGTCGCGCCGCTCGCGGTGTTGAGCAGCGCGTTCAGCAGCGGCCAGTCGGATACGGCATCGCTGCCATCACGCATGGCTTCGGTTTCGCGATTCGGCGAGGCGACGGAACCCGAATCCAGGTGATCGCGTCCGATCGCGACCGGGCCTTTCAACTCGCCCTTGCGCACCATTTCGTTGAAGGCGAGGCCGAGCTTGTCGCGCAATCCGAGTCCGACCCAGCAGATGCGCGACGGCAGGCCCTGAAAGCTGATGCGCTTTTCCGCCATGTCGATCCAGTTGTGCAGATGCGGATCGTCCGGAATGAGTTCCTTCACCTTCGCGTCGGTCTTCAAAATGTCTTCGGGATCGCCCGACAGCGCGACCCAGCGGAACGGGCCGACGCCCCGGCAGAACAATGGCCGCACGTAGGCCGGCACGAAGCCGGGGAACGCGAACGCATTCTTGCAACCGACGTCGAATGCCATCTGGCGGATGTTGTTGCCGTAGTCGAAGGTCGGCACGCCCATTTTCTGGAACGCGAGCATGGCCTCGACGTGCGCGCGCATGGATTGCTTCGCCGCGTCGCGCACTTTTTCCGGATTGGCCTTTTGCTCGGCCAGCCATTGCTCGACGCTCCAGCCGATCGGCAAGTAGCCATGCACCGGATCGTGCGCGCTGGTCTGGTCGGTCACTGCGTCGGGTTTGACGCCACGCTTGACCATCTGCGGCAGGATTTCCGCCGCATTGCCGAGCAGCGCGATGGACTTGGCCTCGCCCGCCTTCGTGTACTTGGCGATGCGCGCGAGTGCGTCGTCCAGATCCTTCGCCTGCTCATCGACATAGCGCGTCTTCAAACGGAAGTCGATGCTGCTCTGGCGACATTCGATATTCAGCGAGCACGCGCCGGCGAGCGATGCGGCCAACGGCTGCGCTCCGCCCATGCCGCCCAAACCTGCGGTCAGAATCCATTTGCCATTGAGACTGCCACCGTAACTCTGCCGGCCCATCTCGACGAAGGTTTCGTAGGTGCCCTGCACGATGCCTTGCGAGCCGATGTAGATCCACGAACCGGCCGTCATCTGGCCGTACATCATCAGGCCCTTCTTATCGAGTTCGTGGAAGTGTTCCCACGTCGCCCAATGCGGCACGAGGTTGGAATTGGCGATCAGCACGCGCGGCGCATCCGCATGCGTCTTGAACACGCCGACCGGCTTGCCGGATTGCACCAGCAGGGTTTCGTCAGGATTCAATTCGCGAAGTGATTTCAGGATCGCGTCGAAGCATTCCCAGTTGCGCGCGGCGCGGCCGATGCCGCCGTACACAACGAGTTCCGCCGGATTCTCCGCCACTTCGGGATCGAGATTGTGCTGGATCATCCGGTACGCGGCTTCGATCAGCCAGTTCTTGCAGGTGAGTTGCGGCCCGCGCGGCGGATGGATGACACGCGCGGTGTCGATGCGGGTGGGGGCGTTCATGTGAGTCTTGTCCGCGAAAGATGAAATGGAATTATACGGGCAGCCGGCTTTTTGCCCGTCATTCCGGCAGGGAATGCCGGAATCCAGAAGCCGCGGATGGCAACGTCAATCCACGCTGGCTTTGGCATCCATGCAGTCTGGGCCCCGGCAATCCCTGCCGGGGTGACGCCTCTCTACAAATCCCTTGCCACCCGAATCCCCACGCGCGCGGAGCGCGTCGCCGACGGCGCCGACAGCCGATACGCCGAGCGCACCTGATCCGGCGCACTGCCCCACGAGCCACCGCGGATCACATGTTCGGCACAGCCGGGATTCATCCACGCGCTGCTGTCGGCTGGCGCGCGCATGTAGTTGTCATGCCAGCAATCGGCGACCCAGACCGAAACGTTGCCATCGATGTCGACAAGGCCGAATGCATTCGGCGGAAACTTGCCGATTGGCGCCGGACCCCAATAGCCATCCTCATAACGCCGGAAGGCCTTGGCCCAGCTGCGCTTGAGCTTGGGCGAGCGGTCGCCGTCACCGGTGATGTTCTCGATCTCACGTGGCGGATTGCCGTCGCCCCACGGATAGCGCGTGCTCGACCCCGCGCGCAGCGCGTATTCGTATTCGGCTTCACTGGGCAGACGATAGTGCTTGCCGGTGCGTGCCGACAACCATTGGGTGTAGGCAACCGCATCGTTCCAGGACACATTGATGACCGGCAGGTCATCCGCAGCGGAGGAACCGAGATAATCGTCGCGCCAGGTGACGCCACGGCGTTCGATCATCCGGCCCGTCGACTCGTCGTAGACGCTGGCCACGCCCGCTTTTTCGGCATCCGTTACATAGTCGGAATCTTCGATGAACACGCGAAACTCGCCGACGCTGACGTCATCGCGGCCGAGCGCAAAACCGGAGTCGATTTTCACCATGCGCTGCGGTTCTTCGTTCGCCCGTGCGTCACGGTCATCCGCCGCCGCTCCCATCATGAAACTGCCGGTCGGAATCACCACCAGCGGCGGCGCACTGCCATGGCGGTCGCGGAACTTGTCGGTGATGACCTGGCCGGGGCTGTAGCTCGCGTACAGGCGCGCGTTGCGCAGGCGCTCGTTGAAGGCGTCGATACCGGACAAATCGGGACTTAGTGCCAAGGCCTTTTTCGCCAGCGTTTCCGCCAGATCCGCATTACCCGCATCCAGCGCGGAATTGGCCTGCGTCAACGTGTTCGCCGCACGGTCGCGACGAATTCCCTCGATGCGCGAACGCGTGTCGAGCAATTCCTGCGAACCGGGGCTGACCGTGGACGCATCGGCAAGGATCTTGTCAGCGCCATTGAAATCATCCTGCGCCGCCGCCGCCAGGGCGAGGTCGAGAAATCCCTGCTGCACCTGGACCAGACCCA
This sequence comes from Lysobacterales bacterium PRO7, assembly GCA_021404785.1. Lineage (GTDB taxonomy): Bacteria > Pseudomonadota > Gammaproteobacteria > Xanthomonadales > Rhodanobacteraceae > Rudaea. Next base: position 58,535 of record QWHH01000011.1, on the reverse strand, counting down.
GCGCCGCCAGCTTGTTGCCCGGGTCGAGCTTGAGCACCTGCCGATACACCGCCAATGCGTTGCCGCCCGAAGGCGTCGTGGCATGACCCTGCTGCAACAAGTCCGCTGCGCGCGTGAGCAAGGGCATGACCTGGCGCAGCGTCTTCAGGCGCGACTGCAAATCGGATACATCTTCCTCGGTCGCGGGGACCTGCGCCAATTCGCCGATCAGGCGCGCCGAATCGCGCTCATCGCCACGATCGAGCGCATCACCGGCCTGCTGCAAAAGGGATTTGTGGATTTTTTCCAATCCGCTGCGCGCGGCGGCGTTGTCCTTGTCCGCGGCCAGCACCTGCTGGTAGAAAGCCAGCGCGCTGGCGTCTTTCGGCGAGGTCAGATGGCCATCGTCGAAGGCCTTCGCCGCCTTCTTCAGCAGCGCCGCGATCGCCTTGGTCGGTGGCGCGGCGGGCGCTACGGGTGCCGCAGGTTCGGTCGTGGCCTGTGGCGACTTCGCCCCCGTCTTGCCGGCTGTCTTCGCGGACGACGTCAACGACATGGATGGAACCGTCGCCGATTCGGCCGGCGGCGCAGGCGCGGCAGGCACGGCTGGATGGCCGGGATAGAATCGGTAGATCAGCGCGAAGGCGAGCAAGGCGATGCCGGCGGCGCCACCGTAAATGGCTTGCTTGCTGACGACTTCTGTACCGGGCATTGCGGAATGTGCGAAGGTGTGATGACGATGGCTCACCTTAGGCCATATCGCGCATTTTCCGCAACAAGGAATGAATCGTGTTTGACTGGATAGACAGCGAATCCGCACTCAGCGCATGGATTCCCGCCGCAGCGGCGCCGACCGTCATCGGCCTGGACACCGAATTCATGCGCACCGACACGTTCTATGCCAGGCTCGCCTTGGTGCAGGCGGAAATCGGCGAGCGCATCGGCGTCATCGATGCGCCGGCATTGCATGAGCACGCGGCGCTTGCCGCGTGCCTCGCCGATCCGCGCACGACGTGCGTGATGCACAGCGCCAGCGAAGACCTCGAAGCGCTTTCCACGATACTGCTAGATGGCCCGGCCAACCTGTTCGATACCCAGATCGCCGCGGCAATGTGCGGACTCGGACCGGGACTGAGCTACCAGAAGCTTGTCGCCGCCTTGCTCGGCGTGGACTTGCCCAAGGGCGAAACGCGTTCGGATTGGCTCAGGCGCCCGCTCACGCCCGCGCAACTCGAATACGCCGCGCAGGATGTGGAACATCTGGCGCAGGTCCACACCCTGCTCGCGCAGAAACTCGATGTGCTCGGCCGCGGCGAGTGGCTGGCCGAGGACAGTCGGCGCCTTGTCGAAAAAGTCTGCCGCGCCGGTCCGGACCCGCAGCTGCAACGCGCCTTTCCGCGTGCATCCGAGTGGCCGCGCGAGTCGCAGGCCTTGCTGCGCCGCGTGCTGCTCTGGCGCGAGGCGACGGCGCGCACGATCGACAAGCCGCGCTCGTGGATCCTCGACGACGCGCGCATCCTCGATCTGGCCGCGCATCCACCACGCGACGCCACGGAGCTATTCGAACGCTGCAAGGGCTTGCGCGCGCTGCGCGGCCCGCAGCGCGAGCAATTGCTGGACGTTTTGCATGCCCCGTTGACAGCGCAAGACCTCGATTTCGCGCCGATTCCGCCGCCGCTATCCGGAGCGCAGCGACGCACGGTAGCCGATCTGCGCGTTGCCGTTGCCGCAATCGCCCAATCGCTCGATATTCCGGACGGCCTGCTGTGCCCGCGCCGGCATCTGGAGGCGCTCGTCGCCGACGGCATTTGGCCGTCCGCGCTGGAAGGCTGGCGAAAGCCGCTACTGCACGATACTTTGATGGCTGGCCTTGCGCGCGGCGCTTGACAGAGACCGGCCGCATCGGTTCCACTTGCTGCATGCACCGGCACTTCGCCACTTCCATGATGACGACCACTACCACGATGACGTGGGGGCGGTCGGCCGTGCGCGGATAAAGCAACAATATCCCCGGCCCCGCACCGAAGATGGATGCGGGGCAAACCCACGCATTCTTCGACAGCGCGGAGCCCCGAACCGGAGGTTCCATGAACGCTCTCGCAAAACCCGCCGATCCACTGCACGCCGCGGTCAGCGCGGCGACGCACAAATTCGGCGGTTCCTCGCTCGCCGATGCCGCGTGCATCCGGCACGTCGCCGAACTGGTGCGTGCGCGTCCCGAGGCACGGCAATTGGTTGTCGTCTCGGCAATGCGCGGCGTCACCGACGCGCTGCTGGTTTGCGCCGATACCGCGGCACACGGCCATGCCCATTGGCGCAAGGCGTTCGACGCGCTGCGCCGGCGCCACATCGACGCCGCACGCGACCTGCTCGGCGTCGCCGCCGGCCCGTCCTGCGAATGGCTCGAAGGCCGCTTCGGCGAACTCGCCGACACGATCAATGCGATAGCGGTACTGCGCGGCGCCAGCCGCGGCATTGCCGAGGCGGCGAGCGGTAACGGCGAGGTCTGGTCCGCCCATCTCCTGCACGCCTGCTTGCGCATGCTCGGCGCGGACTACGCTCTGCTCGATGCGCGCGATGTGCTCATCGTGCGCCACGAAGAACTCGGCGCCGCCGTCGACTGGGACGCCACCCGCCAGCGTTTCGACGCCTGGCGTCGCGAGCACGCGCAGGAGCGCATCGTCGTCACCGGCTACGTCGCGCGCGATGAACACGGTCGCGATACCGTACTCGGTCGCAATGGCAGCGATTTTTCCGGCGCGATCTTCGCCGCCCTGTCCGGCAGCGAACAGTTGCACATCTGGACCGACGTCGACGGCGTGCTCAGCGCCGACCCGCGCGTCGAGCCCGAAGCGGTGACGCTGGCGGCGATGAGCTACGACGAGGCCTGCGAGCTCGCCTACTTCGGCGCCAAGGTCATCCATCCGCAGACGATGGCGCCGGCGATCGCGCGCAACTTGCCGATCCACATCCGCAACACGTTCAAGCCCGAACATGCCGGCACGCGCATCGACGCGAGCGGCGACGCCAGCGGCCCGGTCAAGGGCATCACCCTCGCCCACGACCTGGCCCTGCTCGAAGTCGAAGGCACCGGCATGCTCGGCGTGCCCGGCACCGCCGAACGCGTGTTCGCGGCGTTGCGCGCGGCGCGCGTGTCGGTGGCGATGATCTCGCAAAGTTCGTCCGAGCACTCGATCAGTTGCGTGGTCAAGGCCGCCGAAGCGGACCGCGCGCGCGCGGCCGTGGAAGGCGCGTTTGCACGCGAACTGGCCAGCGGCCAGATCAACGCCGTGCATGTCGCGCGCGACATCAGCGTGCTCGCCGCGGTCGGCGATCGCATGGCCGGCACCCCGGGCGTTGCCGCGCGCCTGTTCGACGCGTTGGCGCGCTCGCGCATCAACATCCGCGCCATCGCGCAGGGCGCGTCCGAGCGCAACATCTCGGTCGCGATCGCGCGCGAACAGGCCACGGTTGCGCTGCGCGCCGCGCACGCCGCGTTCTGGCTGTCGCCGCGCACGATTTCGGTCGGCCTGATCGGCCCGGGCAAGGTCGGCGCGGCACTGCTCGACCAGATCTCGGCTGCGGCCCCGCGCCTGCGCCACGACGCCGGACTCGACCTGCGCCTGCGCGCGATCCTGTCCACGAAATACCTGCTCGCTGATGAAAAGGACCTCGGCTCGAACTGGCGTGATCGCGACGCGGACTTCGTCGACAACGACATCGACGGATTCCTCAAGCACCTGATCGCCGCGCACCTGCCACACACGGTGATCCTGGATTGCAGTGGCAGCGATGATGTTGCCGCACGTTATCCGGAATGGCTCGCCGCCGGCATCCACGTGATCACGCCGAACAAGCAGGCCGGCGCGGGATCGATCGACCGCTATCGTGCGATCCGCACCGCCGCTGCCGCCGGTGGCGCGCGCTTTCGCTACGAGGCCACGGTCGGCGCCGGTTTGCCGATCATCCAGACCCTGCGCGACCTGCTCGACACGGGCGACGAGCTGCATGCGGTCGAAGGCATTTTCTCCGGAACGCTGGCGTGGCTGTTCAATCGCTACGATGGCAGCGTGCCGTTCTCGAAGCTGATCCTGGAAGCGCACGCGCTGGGTTATACGGAACCCGATCCGCGCGACGATCTTTCCGGCACCGACGTTGCGCGCAAGCTGGTGATCCTGGCGCGTGAAGCCAGTCGCGAGTTGTCGCTCAATGACGTCACCGTCGAAAACCTCGTGCCGCCATCGCTGCAAGGCGCGGGCCGCGAGGAATTCATGACGCGCTTGGGCGAACTCGACCGCGCCATCGCCACGCGTTTCGCGAATGCGCAAGCTCGCAATCAGGTGCTTCGTTATGTCGCAAGCCTCGATCGCAACGGCGTGGCCAGCGTGGGCCTGGTTGAACTGCCACGCACGCATGCGTTTGCAAACCTGCGCCTGACCGACAACGTCGTGCAGTTCACCACGCGCCGCTACTGCGACAATCCGCTGGTCGTGCAAGGTCCCGGCGCCGGGCCTGAAGTCACTGCGGCGGGCGTTTTCGCCGACCTGCTGCGCGTGGCGGCGTCACTCGGAGCACGGGTATGAAACAAACCACCGCTTTCGCCCCCGCCTCCATCGGCAACCTCGGCGTCGGCTTCGACATCCTCGGCCAGACCTTCGAAGGCGCCGGCGATCGTGCAACTGTTCGTTGCATCGATGAACCCGTCGTACGCATCGTCGCGATTCGTGGCCTGGACAATCTGCCGATGGACGCAGCCAGCAACACCGCAGGCGCGGCGCTGATCGCGCTGTGCAATGCCTTGGATCTGCCGTTCGGCCTCGAGATCGAGCTCGACAAGGGCATCCCGTTCGGATCGGGCATGGGCGGCTCGGCCGCGAGCTGTGTCGCCGCGCTCGTCGCCGCGAATGCGTTGCTGGAAAATCCGCTGCACGTGCACGCACTCTACCCGTTCGCCCTGCACGGCGAATCCGTGGCCAGCGGCGGTCGCCACGGCGACAACGTCGGCCCGATGCTGGTCGGCGGCGTCGCACTGACAACCGCCGAGCGCATCATTCCGATTGCCGTGCCCGATGCGTGGCACAGCGTACTCGTGCATCCGCACGCGGTGCTGGAAGCCCGTCGCGCGCGCGAGGCGCTCAAGGGCGCATATGCAATCGGAAATTTTGTCGAACAGAGCGCGAACTTTGCATTGTTTCTCGAAGGCTGCAGAAGCGGCGACGTGGAGCTTGTGCGCGCGGGACTGCGCGACGTGCTGGTCGAACCCCGCCGCGCGCCGCTGATAGGTGGCTTCGCGCAGGTCAAGCAGGCAGCGCTCGATCATGCCGCGATGGGCGCGAGCATTTCCGGCGCGGGTCCCAGCGTGTTCGCGTGGTTCGAAACGCGCGCCGCCGCTGAAATCGCTGCGCCCGCGATGCGCGCCGCTTTCGCCGCCGCCGGATTTTCAAGCGAAAGTTTTGTCTCGCCGGTGAACGGGCCGGCCGCGCGAGTCATCCCATGAAATATGTCAGCACCCGCGGCGGCACGCGGGCGACAAGTTTGAGCGACGCCATCGCGGCGGGCCTGGCGCCGGACGGCGGCCTGTATGTGCCGCAGACCCTGCCACGTTTCGTTCCTGATGATTTCGCCGGACGCGAATCGCTCGCCGACATCGCCGCACGCCTGCTCGCTCCGTTTTTCGCGGGCGATGCGCTGGAATCCGAGTTGCCGGCGATCTGCGCCGAAGCATGCACGTTTGCTGCGCCGCTGCAGCCGCTCGCGACAGCGAACGATTTCGTGCTGGAACTTTTCCACGGACCGACCGCCGCATTCAAGGATTTCGGCGTGCGCTTTCTCGCGGCCTGCATGCGCCGCATTCCGCGCGCGAGCAGTCAGCCGCTGACGATCCTGGTCGCGACATCCGGCGATACCGGCGCGGCAGTCGGTGCGGCATTCGCCGGTCTGTCGGGATTCCGTGTCGCGATCCTGTACCCCGATGGCCGGGTCTCGCCGCGCCAGGCGCACCAGCTCGGCTGCTTCGGCGGCAATGTCCACGCGCTGCGCGTAGCCGGATCATTCGACGATTGCCAGCGCCTGGTCAAGCAGGCGTTGTCCGATGCGTGCCTGCGCGAAGGCAATCCGTTGGGGTCGGCCAACAGCATCAGCCTCGGTCGCCTGCTGCCGCAGATGGCCTACTACGCGCAGGCTGCACTTTCGCATCATCGTGCACGCGGCGAAACGCTGAACTTCGTGGTACCGACCGGCAATCTCGGCAACGCGCTCGCGGGCATGCTTGCGCGCGCCGCAGGCTTGCCCATCGGTCGCATCGCGCTGGCGACCAATGCGAATCGCACCCTGCCCGATTTCTTCGCCGGCGATGATTACAGGCCTCGTGACAGCATCGCCACTCTTGCCAACGCCATGGATGTCGGTGCGCCCAGCAACTTCGAGCGCCTGCGCTGGTTGTATCCGGATGCCGATACGCTGCGCCACGAATTCAGCGTCGAGGCGATTGACGATGCGGCGATCCGCGCCACGATCCGTGACCGCCACGCGCGCTTCGGCGAAGTGTTCTGTCCGCATACAGCGACCGCAATCCGCATGCTGGAAACCATGCGGGCAAAAGGCGTCAGTGGCGACTGGTGCACCGTCGCCACCGCGCATCCAGCCAAGTTCGAAGGCATCGTCGAGCCGCTGATCGGGCAACCGGTCACCGTACCGCCTGCCCTCGCCGAATTGCTCGCGCGTCCCACGCACTCGCAGCCGCTGGCCACCGACTACGCCGCATTGAGCGGATTCCTTGAATCGGATGCGCCCGAGCAGGTATGATGCGCGCCCGCCATGGACCGGCGGTATCGGCTGGCGCAGGATGCGCCACCAAAGTTGCGGCATGGATGCCAGGCTCCAATTGAAAGTCCAGCATGGATGCTGGTCTGTTCTTTGCCGTCAGGAGGACGGCTGCAATAACGTGGGGCGGTAGCTCAGCTGGGAGAGCGTCGCGTTCGCAATGCGAAGGTCGGGAGTTCGATCCTCCTCCGCTCCACCACTCACAGACAACAAGCCAACCACAATCCGGTTGGCTTTTTTGTTTCAGCCGCCATTCCTCGACCTGAATCCCGTCGCGCTTGACCCGCATCAGGAAATTTTCGCGCGGCACGCGCATAATCGGCGGTCGTCGATTGCCGTAATCGCAAGCCATGACTCACGTCGTCACCGACAACTGCATCAAGTGCAAGTACACCGATTGCGTTGAAGTATGCCCGGTGGATTGTTTCCACGAGGGCCCGAATTTTCTCGCGATCGACCCCGAGGAATGCATCGACTGCACATTGTGCGTGCCCGAATGCCCGGCCGAGGCGATTTTCCCCGAGCAGGACGTGCCAGCCGGGATGGAACACTTCCTCGGAATCAATGCGGAACTGGCCAAGGTCTGGCCGGTGATCGCCGCCAAGATCGATGAATTGCCCGACGCCAGGCAGTGGGACGGCGTGCCCGACAAGTTGCCGCATCTGGAACGCTGACCGGATCAACCGATGCCACCGCGTTACACCAGCATTTCAGCCAACATCCTCGACGCGATCGGCGACACGCCGCTGCTCGAGATCGACGGCATCTTCGCCAAGTGCGAGTTCCTGAATCCTTCCGGCTCGATCAAGGCGCGCATCGCCAAGCACATCGTCGAACGCGCCGAAGCCGCCGGGCAACTCAAGCCCGGCGACACCATCGTCGAGGCGACCAGCGGCAACACCGGCAACGCGTTCGCGATGGTCGCGGCGGTGAAGGGCTACCGCATGATCGTGGTGATGCCGGAGGGCTTGTCGAGCGAGCGTGTCGCGATCTCGCGCGCATTCGGCGCCGAGGTGCTGTTCTGCGGCAGCTTCCACGTCAACGCCGCGCTCGAGCGCGCGCGTGAGCTCGGCAGGCAGCCCGGATTCTTCTTTCCCGGCCAGTTCGAATCGGAATGGAATGTAGAGGAAAACCGCGAGTGGCTTGGCCCGGAAATCCTCTCGCAACTTCCCGATGGGCGGGTGCCGGATGCCTTCGTCCATGGCGTCGGCACCGGCGGCACCCTGATCGGCGTCGGCCAGGCGTTTCGCAAGGCCAACCCGGCCGTGCGCCTGTTCGCGATGGAACCGTCCGAATCGCGCACGATCCTGTGCGGCGAAGTCGCGCTGCACCAGATCGAAGGCATCTCCGACGGTTTCGTGCCGGGCATCTTCGCCCACCATCGCGCCCTCGTGCGCGACACGACCAGCGTCGCCAGCGCAGACGCAGTGGCGGAAATGCGCAAGCTCGCGCGCACGCGCGGGCTGTTTTGCGGACCAAGTTCCGGCGCGCACATGATTGCCGCACGCCGAATCCGCGAGCAACATCCCGAGTTGAAAACCGTCGTCACCATCCTCGACGACGAAGGCGAGAAATACCTGCACGACTTCTTCATGCACCCGACCGCCGGCCACGACAAGCCATTGCCGTTCCACTGAGACGAGAATCCCATGACACAGCGATTGAACTATTACACGGCGTCGCCTGATGGTTTCAAGGCCATGCGCGCGCTGCAGGCGCACGTCGACGCTTGCGGCATCGAGCCCACGCTGCTGGAACTGGTGAAGATGCGCGCCTCGCAGATCAACGGTTGCGCCTATTGCCTGGACATGCACAGCAAGGACGCGCGCGCGGCCGGCGAAACCGAACAGCGCCTGTATCTGCTCGATGCCTGGCGCGAAGCACCGTTCTACAGCGCGCGCGAACGCGCGGCGTTGGCCTGGACCGAAGCTTTGACCCGCATCGCCGGCAACGATGTGCCCGATGCCTTGTACGCGGAGGCATGCCAGCACTTCAGCGACAAGGAACTGGTCGATCTTTCACTCGCCATCATTGCGATCAACGGCTGGAATCGCCTCGCGATTCCATTCCGCTCGCAGGCCGGGACCTACCAGCCCGGGGCGCATGCGAAGGCGACATGATCGCCGCTTGCAGGCGTTTCGCGAATGCCGCCGGATCAGACTTGCGCACGATGATGCGCGGTGTCGCGTGCCAATCGGCGCACTCACGGATTGCGCCGGCCACGTCTGCGATCAATTCATCTCCCGGCACAACGCCGGTTTGCAGGTGAATCGACTTGATCTCGAACAACCCGTCACCGCGATGCGCTTTGGCATCGAGCCGCCCGATCAGGTTGCCGCGATGCAGGATCGGCAGCACGTAATAGCCGAAGCGGCGCTTGTGCGCGGGCGTGTAGCACTCCAGTCGATAGTCGAAATCGAACATCCCCAGCGCACGCTCACGATCCCAGACAACCGGATCGAATGGCGACAGCAGCGTCGTGTGCGTGGCGCGCAAGGCCGATCTCCGCGCCCGACGCAGCAGCGGCAGATGCTCGCGATGCACATAACCAGGATTCTCCCAGCCGCGCACTTGCACACGAATCAATTCGCCGCTGGCGACGAAGTCGTCCAGGTCGGCATTCTTGTGCTTGCGCCCGCTGCGAAAGTAATCCGCGATCCAGCGCGCCTGCGCAATACCGAGTGCACGCACCGCGCCAAGCGTGAATTCCCTCGTCCCGTCCACTGGCGACAATGCGACGGTATCCATTTTCGCGCGTGACAGCACGCGCTCGGTGAGATCGTAAACGCGCTGGAAACTGTCGCGTCGCGCAATCATCACTTCGCCAAGCGCAAACCAGGCCTCGAGCCAGCGCTTTTCGTCCTTCCATTCCCACCAGCCCGGTTGTACCCGCGTTTTGCGCTCGAAATCCGACGACTTCACCGGCCCGTGGTCACGGATATGCGCAAGCAGTTTGTCCATCGATTCGCGATGTTCGCGGTGCATGCGTGCCGCGCGCTGGTGCGCCCAGTGCTTTGAACGCGCATCGAACTGGCCGCGATGCAAGGCGTAATCGTCCATTGTCACGAAGCAGGCTTCGTGCGCCCAACATTCGAAGATTTTGCCGCGCGCGAGCAAGTCGTCCAGCCAGCGCGGCTCGTAAGCGCCGAGGCGTGAAAACAGTACCAGGTAGGGACTGCGCGCGACGACATTGATCGTGTCGATCTGCAACAGGCGCATGCGCGCGATCGCAGCGAGCACGCGCGCCCGCGTGGCCCGCGCGCGTGCGGGCGTGAGCAGACCCTGAACAGCCAGGTGCAGATTGCGCGCCTGCTGCGCGGATAGCCGAACTTCGTTGCGGGTTTCCGGTCTGCCCATGCGGACGCTTCACTTCAATTGATGAAGTGTATCCGCGAACGACGACAGGAGAATGCCATGAATCGCACACTCACCTTGCTTGCAACCGGCGCGTTGCTCGCCAGTGGCGGCGCCTACGCCCAGGACCAGACCGTCCATTTCACCGAAGCCAACGGCACCCGCGTCACCCTGACGTCCGGCCAACCGGCGCCCGATCACTACGGCCCGCCGCCAGCCTTCGCCACGCTGGACGCGAACCACAACGGCAGGATTACCCGCGAAGAGGCTAACGCCTATCCGCCGCTGCTGAACGATTTCGACTACATCGCGCACCACGCCAACAGCATCAGCAAGGCGCAATACGAGCACTGGGTGAAGTCACAAAACTGAGCTGGCAGGACTTTTCATTTTTTTGAATCTGGCGCAACATGGCCGCATCCACGGGGAGGGTGCGGTCATGTCAAACGACACCGCCGCGACAAGCGGCAGTCTGTTTCGCGATGTCAAGAACGCTTTCGGCGAATTGTTCAGCGGCAAGCTCGATCCGCGCCAGGAATTGTTGATCCAGGTCTCCTTCGGCCTGCTCGGCGCGATGGCGCGCGCCGATGGCGTGGTTTCCGCCGAAGAAGCAGCGTTCACCAACACCTTGATGGAAGAACTCAAGCTCAACGCGCGGGCGCGCCAGATCGCCACCGAATCCTTCGCCACCGGCTGTCGCCGCGACTACGATTATTCCGCCGACGCCAGGCGCCTGCTCGCGCAGTTCAAGCCCGGGTCGAGCGAAGTCGAGCGCCTGTACTCAGGCTTGCTGCGCCTGGCCGGAGCGGATGCGCGCATCCGCCCTGGCGAGCAGCGCTTTCTGCTGCAGATCACCACGGCGCTGGGTTTCCCGGAAGACGAATTGCACAAGCGCATACCCGGAATCGGCGCGGCCTAGTCCGGTTCTATTTGCCCAGATTATCCGTGCGGCCTATGAAAGCCGCTGTCACATCGTGCAATTTCTTCAGCGATTCCTCGTGCGCGTAGACCATGTGCCCGGACGGGAAGAACGCGTACTCGATGTTGGACTGCAACTTCGCCGGAATCGGCAGATGGCGCATTTCATACACGGCAGCGAAATACGGCGTCGCCAAATCGTAATAACCGCCGGCCAGCAGCACATGCAGTTGCGGGTTGTATTTCATTGCCACCGCAAGATCCGACATCACGTTCGTCGATGACGGAAAGAATCCGGGCGGCAGGCCGGGCGCGGCATGTTTCCAGTCCCACGGATAGACATTGCCGAACTCGTGGAACGTCATGCCTTCGCCGAACTTGAGCGTGCGCCGCGCGTAATCGTTGAACATCGACACATAGGCCGAGCTGATCGCGGCGGACTGCGGATCGTAGGCCGACTGCTGTTCCAGCGGGTCCATGCTCGGGCCGGAGAAGCGCGTGTCGAGGCGGCCGGTGGTGAGGTCGGCGGAATCCTGCAAAGTCTTCTCGAACTCGCCGCCGAACACGCGCAGGTCGGCCTTGTCGATGTAGGACTCCGGCAGGCCGGTGTATTCGTGCAGCTTGGCGATGATAGCCTTGCGTCGTTCGGGATCGAGCGTGGAGCCAGCCGCGAGCGCGACCGTATAGTCGGTCATCGCAAACTGTTCGACCTCTTTCAGGAACGGTTCGAGCTGCGCCGGCTGGTTCGGCAGTTTCTTGTGGTACCACGCGGTCGCCGCATAGGTCGGCAGCGCCAGCGCGTACGGCTGGTCCACGCCCGGGTTGTACTGCGGCGCGTCGATATCGTTGGCGAACGAGAGGATCTGCGACAGCAGCATCACGCCGTTCAAATCCACGGCCTGCTCGGTCGACAGCACGTTCGCCAGCACTGCGGACCGCGTGGTGCCGTAGCTTTCGCCAAACAGGTATTTGGGCGAATTCCAGCGCCCGTATTCAGTCAGGAACTTGGTGATGAACTGGGCGAAAGCCTGCGCGTCCTGGTCGACGCCGTAGAATTCCTTGCCGCGTTCCTTCATCGCCGCAGCGCGCTTGGCCTTGTCCTTTTCGTTGACCAGCAGGCGCGAAAAACCGGTACCGGGCGCGTCGATGAAGACCAGGTCGGACGCGTCGAGCAGACTGTAGTTGTTGTCGATCAACTGGTACGGCGCCGCCGGCGTGTGCTGGTCGTCCAGCGTGACCACGCGCTTGGGGCCGAACGCGCCCATGTGCAGCCACACCGTGGACGAGCCCGGGCCGCCGTTGTAGAGAAAGGTCACGGGGCGCCTGACGCTATCCACACCGCTCTTGAAATAGGCGACGTAGAACATGTTCGCGGTGGGATCATCCTTGTCCTCGTCCTTGCCGGTGAGAAGAATGGTGCCGGCGATGGCCTTGTAGTCGAGCTTCTTGCCTTCGACGCTGACGCTGCCGGAGGTCTCGACCTTCTGTGCCTTGACCGCCGACGCGACGGATGCGTCTTCGTGCTTGTCCGCTGCCGCCTTGTCGGCCGACCATGCCGGTGCAAGTGCCAGGCAACCCAACGCCACCATCGAACTCAGGACAATTTTGCGCATCGGTATTCCCCTCGAATGAACCGCCATCCTAGTGGCGAATCCGGTTGCGGCCAATGCCCCGAAAGTCACGGGAAGCGCGACTGCTACACTTTGCCGATGAAACCCGAAATTACCATGATCGGCGCCGGCCTCGTCGGCGCGCTCGCCGCCACCCTGCTTGCGCAACGCGGATTTGCAGTCACCGTGTTCGAACGCCGGCCCGATCCGCGCGTCCACGGTTTCCAGGGCGGGCGTTCGATCAACCTCGCCCTGGCCGAACGCGGCTGGCACGGCCTGCGCGTGGCCGGATTGCAAAAGCGCATCGAACCGATCGCGGTGATGATGCGCGGGCGCATGGTGCACCATGCGGACGGCCATACCGAACTGCTGCGCTACGGCCGCGACGATTCCGAGGTGATCTGGTCGGTGAGCCGCGGCGCGCTCAACATGGCCCTGCTCGATGCCGCCGAACAGGCCAGCGCGCGCATTCATTTCGGCCAACGCCTCGATTCGGTCGATTGGGATTCGTCGACATTGCATTTCGGCGACGACGCTGGATCGATCCGCACGCACGAAGCGAAAACGATCATCGGCGCGGATGGTGCGGGTTCGGCGTTGCGCGCGGCGATGGGCACGCATTCGGACCTGCGCGAGCGTTTCGAGCCGCTCGAACACGGCTACAAGGAACTTGAAATTCCGGCCCTTGATTCGCTTCCCCCGCCCGCGGGAGAAGCTCCGCGCAGCGGTGAAGGGGGCAAGTTCGCGATGGAACCCAACGCCCTGCATATCTGGCCGCGCGGCAACTACATGTGCATCGCGCTGCCGAATGCGCAGGGCAGCTTCACCGTCACCCTGTTCATGCCAAACTCCGGTAAACCCGGCTTTGACAGCGTGCGCAGCGGCGCCGACGCGCATGCGCTGTTCGCGCGCGACTTTGGCGACGCCCTGCCGCTGATCCCCGATCTGGAAAAAGACTTCGACACCAACCCGACCGGCATCCTCGGCACGCTGTACCTGGATCGCTGGCACCTGGCTGGTCGCGCCCTGCTGATCGGCGACGCCGCGCACGCCATCGTGCCGTTCCACGGCCAGGGCATGAACTGTGGATTCGAAGACGCGGTGGAACTCGCCGATCTGCTGCAAGATTCAAGCAGCGATTTCGAAACCGTGTTCGCGCAATTCCAGCATCGACGCAAGCCGAACGCGGACGCGATCGCAGCGATGGCGCTGGAAAACTACATCGAGATGCGTGACTCCGTCGCCGACGCACACTTCCTGCTGATGCGCGCGCTTGAACGCCAACTCGCCGCCCGCCATCCGGGCCGCTTCGTACCGCGCTACTGGATGGTCACGTTTTCGCGCCTGCCCTACTCGGTCGCATTCGAGCGCGGCGAAATCCAGTCCGGCATCCTGCGCGAACTCACCACCGGCAAGACAGCGCTCGATCAGGTCGATCTGACGCTCGCCGACCGGCTGGTCGATGAGCGATTGCCGCCACTGGCCCAATGAATTCGATTCACTGACATCCCGCCAGCGGCACGATCGCTCTTTCGTGGATCGTCCCGCTCTGCCCACTGAATTCGCCTTGCGTGAAATTGTAGGTCAGCGTCATCGTCATACATGACGTAAATGCGATATTCGCCGTGCCAACTTGAGTAGTCGCCACATTCGACGGCTGATTGAACACGCCGCCCGAGGTCGCAATGATCGGTACATTGTTCAAGTTCAGTGCGCCGGGTGTGTAGGCGTTGTCCTGCAAGGTGAACCAGCGCTGCGAAGCTGCGCCAGTCTGCGCTTCGCTCTGCGGCGCGTAGGTGTACCACGCCGCAAAAAACGTGTTGATCGACGGTACGATGTCGATCATCAATCCCTGTCCGGATGTCGCCGGATCGTACCATGCTCCCGAGTGCAGCACGTCTGCGTAGTTTGGCGGCGGCGCGATATTCCCGGCTGGCACCGACGAACTGCATCCCGTGGCCGGCGTCAGACGCACGAACGGAATCGTGCCATTGCGGCCATCGTTGAACTTGTAAGCCAACGCCGCGTGGGAGCAATCGTAGAAGGTGAGCGTTGCCGTGCCATCAGCGACGGCCTGGGTTATCGGCGGCGCGTTGAAATTGCCACCCGTGGATTCGGCAATGGCCAACGAATACGATGCCCCATGACTCGCCGCAAGACTTCCTTGCAGGGTGTACCACTGCGGATTTCCTTGCGCGTCGTTCGTAAACCATCCGCCGAACAGGAAGCCGGTGCCCGTGCCGGATAGATCGGGATAAACCTCGATCTCCAACCCCTGCCCCGATGTCGGCGGGTTGTACCACGAACCCGTCAGCGCGAACTGGTCGCTGTCGAAGGCAGCCGCAGACACGACATTCATGATCAGGGGATCGGACGCACCGCCAACGCCTGTGTTGACATATCCAACCATGAGCGGATGCGGCCCCGTCGTCGAAAACTGCGTCGTGCAACGCACCACCTGATGATCCTGTTCGACAACGACCGGGACATTCGCGCAAAGCGTGGCCCGGCCATCGTAAAAGGTTACCGTATCGCCGGGCTTGCCGCCCGCGATCGATGCCGTCAGATCGACAGGCTGTCCCGTCTGTACAGGGTTCACCGTGGCGCTTTCCGTAACGGACTGGTACACCAACTGGTCGACGGTGGATATGCTCACGTTCCCGAAAATCGTACCGATGACATTATTTGATGGCGCGTTGTTCGCGTCGCCTGAGTAGCTGGCGACGATCACATTTGAAGTGCCCGCGTCGAAGTTGTCGACAGTGCAGGTCGCAATCTGATCGTTCAGCGGCACGGCGTCGCACAAAGTCGTCGTCTGACCTGCATTACCGGGAACCTCCGGCAGCGACGTGAACGTCACCGTGCCGGTCGGATTCATGCCGTTCACCAGAACAGTGAATGTCACGGCCTGCCCGAAAACCGATGGATTGCGGCTCGAAGAAGCCTGAACAAACGACGGCCATTTCGGATCAGGCGCGCATTTCAGTGACCATGGCGTCGTTCCGGTTGCCGTATTCCAATCGGTATCGATGGCTGATGGTGGATCGCTGGCTGGCGTCAGAAGGTTCGGACACAAGGCGCCACCGCCGGTCGCATTGACGCGGGCATTCACCAACGACGCGGGCGGCGACGGTGGTGGGCCAGTCAATTGATTGCCGGCCACGCCAAACACCACAAGGTTCGTCAACTGCGAAATATCGGGGATATTGCCGGTAAGGCCACTCGGCCCCGCCACAAATCGTTGAATGTTTGGCGCCTGCACTAATGCAGGAAGACCGCCTGTCAATCGGGTATATTCGGCATTGAACTCCAACAATTGCGGAAGATCGGACCACTCTCCGAAGGTTCCATCCAACAAATTTCCATAGGCAAGAAAATGCTGGAGATTAGGCAAATCAATCAAATTAGGCACGTTGCCAGTTAGGTAATTGGCACTAACATCAAAATAGTTCAAGGCATCCAACCCGCTTAGATCCGGAATCGATCCGGTCAGGTGGTTCCCACCAACTCGGAAATAGGCAAGGTTGTACAAACCCGTGAGCGATGGAATGGGCCCGGTGAGACCGTCGCCATGAACATCGAACCGAGCAAGATTGGTCAACCCACTCAGGGATGGAATCGACCCGCCAAGGCTGCTGAAACCATAGGTATATACCTCAAAATCCTTCAGCTCGGCCAATCCGGCCAATGACGGAATACTGCCGTCGAAATACGTGTTGTTGGCAATAAATGTTTGAAGGTGTGTCAACCCGCTCAAAGGCGGAATCGGACCGTACAACGAATTGTAAGCGCCGATTCCGCCGGTAGCAGTTTGATGAATATCGAACGTTCGCAGATTCGTCAGTGCGGACAATGAAGGCAATGCACCATTCATTCCTACCCCGGCCAAGTTGATTCCTATTACTGTGGAACTCGTGGCATCGCAAGTGATTCCGTACCAAGCGCATTCGGTACCGGGCGGGCCGTTCCAGCCACCTTGGTACTGTGGATCCCAGTGGATGCCATCGGTGTAACCGTACAGATTCAGCAATACCGCACGTTCTGTGGATGGAATTGCCGCTTGCGCACCCTCCATTCCGAAATAGCTCAATGCCAGCCAGCAAGCCAATAAGCCGAGTATCGACAGGCAACGTGCAAATGTGTCTGAAACTGCAACACGCGGTTCTTCGGAAATCGTCATGACACTTCTCGATATGCGAGTTGTTCAGTTTCCTTTTTCCGGCTGAATGTAATAATCGGTAAACCCATTGCCCGAAGCATTCAGCGAATCAGGAGATGCCAAATACTGGTAAATGCCGAACACGGTGTTTTCTATGGATATTGCGCCCGGATAGCTGCCCTGCGCTATCGTGTAGCAGCTACCCGTACCGTTGTTATACGCCGGCGACCAGCACGCGTTCACGAATGTCGCGGAATCAAAATCCGCCAATGCAAGGATATTTCCGTTATAGCTTGGGGCTTCTACTATCCATTCGGTAGTATTGCCCGGTGTCGGCGTAGTGTACCTGTCAGAATCAATAATGAGGTTCGCACAGGGACCGCCGACGGTGAAATCACATACCCCAAGGGTAACCTGGCCCATCCCCGGATTATTGGGATTCGGATCCGGTATCCACAGCGAAGCGCTTCCAGCCAAATCCCCAGGATTTGCGGCAAGACATCCACTTCCTTGCGAACACAACTGGACTTCGCCCCCCGTATCGGTAGGACCACCGACAACTTCGTACCAAAAATAGTAAGTGGTGGCACCGGCAACCAAATCCTGGGTTGACCCGGATTGGATCAACGGCCCGGAGCCGGCATTGACCCCACCGCCTATACCCGTCCACGTCGATGAATAGTAGCCATTCAATCCTGCCCCTGTTCCGTAACCTGGATTGGGTTTAACTACGGTAGGGATGGTCCAACCCGATTGCGCAAATTGCGCGGTGTTGGCAATCTGGTATCCGGACCAATTTGCGGAAATATAATCGTTGCTGATATTCGCAGTGTTCACTGCGCCGGCAGCAGGCACCAGCTCATGGGTGATGCCGGTGTGCTTGCACTGAAGTGTGGTTAGCCACTTGACGTGCAATGCTGCCGCTTGGCCGTAGAACGACACTGACGTAGAGGGCACAAGACCGGTTTTCGGAAGAAGCTGCTGCCCGGACAGAGGCACTTGCAGAACGGCCCCGCCGCAGCCAGTAGTCGGATACTCAAGCACAGTGCCGAAGACCGGCGACTGCGTTTGGACTTGGGCGTATGCCGCCCCCCATCCCGCCCCGAACAAGACCGCAAAGCTCAAGGCCAGCATGGTCTTCTTACTCATCACGGCACCTTCCTTTTGGATTGGTGCCCCCAGCCATCTGGAAACTACGCTTGGCAATGCCGTGTGTCAAACATGCATTCGGCGCAAATTCGCAGGTAACTCACGGACACGTTGGCGACCCGGTCAACCGCACGATCGGCTGGTTGATGTTCCAGTTTCCCGACAGTGGCGGTACGAGTTGGATCTGCGTCGCGTAAGTGCCCTGCGTGCCACTCGTGAAACTCGTCGTCATCGTGCCTACCTGCAGCGGCTGCGTCGCAAGCCAGTCGCATGACGGACAGAATCCGCCGATCTGGTACATCGACAGCGTGTTCGATCCCATTGTCGAGTTGGTGCTGCCGGCGATCCAGCGCGGCATGCCGAGCGCGTCGTAGAGATAGAACGTGTCCTGCTGGAAGCCCGGCAGCGCGAGAACGTCCATGCCATACCCGCTTTGCGTCGGCGCATACCACTGTCCGTTGAGGTTTGCCTGCACCGAACCGGTATCGACGCACGCTGCCGCCGGACCGATGCGCGTGAAGCGTTCGCTGCCGGCGTCGCCGTGCAGATGCCACGAGAACTCGAGATTGTTCGCATCGATCGGCGTGAGGATCACGTCGCCGAGTACGGAATACGAATTGACGTGTGTGCCATCCCAATTGTCGCTGAACAGCGGTGCAGTCCAGGCCACCGCACCACTTGCCGGCGCATCCGCCTGCGCCGCGTACCACGTCGGCGTGCCATCTTCATTGAATGTATACCAGTACACCGCTTGCACACCGGCGGCCTGGCTGATGAAGATGCCGTGACCCGAACGCTCGGGATTGTAGTAGGCGCCAGGCGTGGGCGGCGTGGCCGTGCCGCCCGCATCGTTGGCGAGGGACAGACTGAATTGACCGTTGCTGCTGCCGACATTCGTCGCGACGATGTACCACCGGCCCGGCCCGACCGTCTGGAAGATCACCGCCTGCGCCGGCCCGGTGCCGCCTATCGACCATTGCTTGACGGCGGCGCCGATGGGTGGCGCCGCCGCGACCTGCGCCGAGCGCGCCGCCGGCGGAATGTCACTGCGCGCCAGGTAAAACGAGACGTTTGCCGCCGGGGGCATACCGAGAGTGGAAGCGGCGGGAGGACCGGTCTGGATGGTGATCTGGCGCGTGTCGGGAATATCGATGAAGCTGTGGCGCAGGGTCTCGCCCGCGGCGATGAAGTACTGGCGCGTCGCATCCGCACCCAGCGTCAGCGGATCGACGACATCGTCGCCGCCGGGCGCGCGCGTTAGCGCGAACGGCAACACGCCGGCATGTCCGGCCATGCTGCCGCTGATCGGGATCGCGTCGATCATGACCGCACCGTAGTAGCGCCCGGGCGCCAGGGGATTGGTGACCGAACCGAGCGTCATCCGCAACGGGAAATTCGCACCGCTGGCTACATGGCCGGGGCCGGCGAGACCGTAATGGATGACGCTGCCCTGATTGACGAATCCTGGCGAGGTATACGGCAAACCGCTGCTCAGCGTCACGGTATAAGTAGCGCCAGTGCTGCCGGACGGAATGTCCACAAGCGCCCAAACCTGCGTCGATGCCGGTTGGTCGCGCAAGTCGACGATGCAGCGCGCGCCAACCCCCTGCGCCGCGCACGCCTGTTCGGCGGAATCCGGCTGGCCGCTGCCATTGCTGTCGATGCCGGCATACAAAGTTGCCGAAGGTGACGTAGAGGCCGCGATCTCGACGATGAACACGCGGCCTTGTGGTCCTCCCGGCGGCGGCGAGGAAAAACCGGATGGAGTCAGAGCCGGGAACAACACGAATTGCTTGCCGGTTCCCGGGAACGTCGTATACAAATCGCTCGGCTTCGGGTCGACGCCGAGGCTCATCGAATTCGATGTTGCCGGCACCAGGCCCGTCAGTGCGAACTGCGCGTGCGGCAACGCGGCGAGGCCTGAGACGATTAGCGTCGTGTCGAAAAATGGCTCGCCTGTCGTGAACTCGCGAAACGCCGGCGCATTGCCCGGCGATGCGTACACCGCGAGCGACAGAGCAAAGTCGGTGGCAGACTGTCCGCCGCCGGTCTTGTGCAGGACGATGCGCGCGTTCGACCAGTTTCCGGTGAGGTGCGGATCGCTGACGTCCACGGCAATGTTCAACTGTTGCGACGCTCCCGAAGCGAGGGAGAATTGCGACGGCATTACCGTGATCTTCGCATTGGCGGTTGCGCCCTGCACGCTCGCCGTCCAGGTGCCGCCGCCGGACATGTCGGCGACGGTGCGCACGAAACTGCATTGGCCGAAGCAGGACTCGCTCTCGATGCCGGGACGATTGAGACGGGATGGATCGCCGCCTTGTGCGGGATTCTGCGCGCGAAAATCCGCGGTGCTCAGCGGCAGATAAAGTCCTGCCTTGACGGCAGTAGCGGGTTGCACGCGGCCTGCGCCGGCATCCAGCGGCGCGGCCGGCGTCACGCCATCCTGCAAGCGCACACTGCCGGCGAGCGCAGTGCCGAGCAAGGCCGATTCGATTTGCGCCGGACTCCAGGCCGGATGCGCGGCAACAAGCAATGCGACCGCGCCGGCGACATTCGGAGACGCCATCGACGTGCCGGACATGAATGCGAGTCCGTTGGATTGGTAATCCGACGACAGGATGTTCGTTCCCGGCGCGGTGATGTCGGGCTTGAGTATTCCGCCACCGAATCCGTACGGTCCGCGCGAGCTGCTCGAATTGAGAATGTCGCCGAGGCTGGCTTGCAACAGGGCGGTGACGCCGCTGATCGTGCCCTGATGGCTGCCGGCTGCCGCAACCCAGGCCTTGAGCGCTGCGCCTTCGGTGTAGCCAAGATGCACCGCCGGCAGGTAATGATCGTCGCTGACGATGGACTCGCCGTCGCTTTGCGCATTGGCGAGGATATAGCCGCCGGCGCCGGCATGCAGCACGTTGTAGCCTTTCTCGACGCGCGCATAGATGCCGCGATCGCAGATCACGATCTGGCCGTGGAACGTTCCGGGCGCAAACGGATTGCTCTTGCCGGTCGGCGGAAAATCGCTCGGCCCGGTGCCGCACAGGGCGTTGCCGTAATTGCCGGCATAGACGATTTCCGCCGGCCCGTATCCGGCCGTGTAACCGGCGCCGGTCAAGTTCGATGGCGCATTCGCAGCGCCGGAGAAATTCCCGATCGAATTGGCGAACTGGCGGTCGTGCGTCGCATTCGCCACGGCGATCACCCACGGCGCATTCCCCGGTTCGCTCACGGAGTTTGGTCCCGGACCCTCGTTGCCCGCGGCGGCGACAACGACGATACCCGCCGCGCGCGCGTTGAACATTTCGGAGACGTCATTGCCGCCCTGGGCCAGCATCTGGTACGCGTCCTGCGCATCGCCGCCGATCGAATAATTGATCACGTCCACGTTGTCGGCGATGGCCTGGTCCAGCGCGCCAACGAGCGCAGATTCCGGACAGGTGCCGCCGGAACTGCCGGACTTGCACGCCTTGTACATGATGATGTTTGCATGCGGCGCCACGCCCGATACGAAACGCGGAAGCGAAATAGTCGTGCCCGCAAGCGCGTTGTTCATGCCGTTGCCCGCGGCGATGCCGGCGACATGCGTGCCGTGGCCGACGCTGTCGATGCCCTTCGTGCCCTCGTCGGTGAAATCGTAGATGCCGATCAGCTTGTTGTTGCAGGTCGCCTGCGCGCTCGCGCACAAGCCGTAGAAATGCCCGCGCGGATTCGCGATCGCATAACCATCAGGACCGGTTGCGGCAAACGAAGGATGGCTGGGGCTGATGCCGGTGTCGATGATGCCGATCACTACACCTTCACCCTTCGTGGCGGCGACGCCCGGGACCTGGGCATTCCATAATTTGTCGGCACCGATCCACTCCGGGCCCGCGTCGGTCATCGGTCGCAAGATGCGCTCGCGGCGCACGCCCAGGACGCCCGGCACCGTCGCCAGACGTGCAGCTTCCGCATCGGTCAGCGACAAGGCCATGCCATTGCCTGCGTAGCGATAGACCGCCCGCGGCGCCAGCGCACGGCCCAGTTCCACACTACCCGCATCGAGTACACGTGTGCGCTGGGCGTCGATCTGCTGCAGGTAATCTAGTGCCAGCGCAGAGCGCAACTCGCGGCGCATCGCCGGCTTCTCACCGCCTTCAACGACGGCAAGATCCTGCGCAACGACGCGCGCATGCACATGCTCGACCAGTGGCTCGCCCTGCAGACGCACCATATACGTATGGCGGACTTCTGCAGCCGGCGCGTCAATAGCCAGCAGAGGAAGACAAATGGCGATGAGGGCAATGGCTCGGGCGAACATCGGCGACTCCACGCGATTTGCCCTAGTCTACCTTGCCTCGTGCAGGTAGGATGCGCGGCCTATGCACGAATCCGCCGACGAGCCCCGAGCCTTGCTGCAAGCGCAGTCTTTGTGCTTCGCGCGCAACGACGAGGTGATTTTCGGACCACTGGATTTTTCCCTGCACGCAGGCGAGACGGTGCTGATCGAAGGCGACAACGGCTCGGGCAAGACGACGTTGCTCAAGGTGCTCTCCGGCCTGCTTGATCCGACATCCGGCGATGTGCTGTTGCACGGCGCGCCATTGACGCTGGCCAAACTCTCGCACCAGGTCGCCTTGCTCGGGCATTTGCCTGGACTGAAACTCGAATTGTCGGCGCTGGAAAACCTGCGTTTCGCCACCGGCATGGGCGGCATCCGCCCCGGTATCACGCCGCACCTGGCGCTCGCCAGCGTCGGTCTGGAAGGTTACGAAGACGCACCGCTGCGCACGCTGTCGGCCGGACAACGCAAACGCGTCGCGCTCGCGCGCCTGTTGCTCGTGCCGGCCGCCCTGTGGCTGCTCGATGAGCCGTATGCGAATCTCGATCGCAGCGGCATCGACCTGGTCAATCGCCTGCTCGACCATCACGCGCGGCGGGGTGGCGCGGCGCTGATCACCTCGCATGGCGCGTATGCCTTCACGTCGGGTACTCCGCGACGGATCGCATTGAAGGCATCGGCATGAAACCCGGAACCACCTCGTCAGCCTGCATCGCCCTGCTGCGCCGCGACTTGCTGCTGGTCTGGCGACGGCGCGGCGACGCGCTCAATCCGCTGCTGTTCGCGATCATCGTCGTGGCGCTGTTTCCGCTCGCACTCGGGCCGGAGACAACCGTGCTCGCGCGCATCGCGGCCGGCACCATCTTCGTCGCCGTGCTGCTGGCGATGCTGTTGTCGCTGGATGCGCTGTTCCGCAGCGACCTGGAAGACGGCTCGCTGGAGCAACTCGTCGTGTCGCCGCATCCGCTCGCACTGCTGATTGGCTGCAAGATTTTCATTCATTGGTTGACGACCGCGCTGCCACTCATCGTCATCGCACCCCTGCTCGCGCAACTCTTGCAACTGCCGTCGCAGGTCTTGCCGGTGCTGATGATCGCGCTCGCGCTGGCGACGCCCTTGCTCAGCCTGATCGGTGCGGTGTGCGTCGCCCTTACCGTGGGCATGCGCCGCTCTGGTATGCTGTTGACCTTGCTCGTGCTGCCGCTGATCGTGCCGGCCTTGATCTTCGGCGCCGGCGCCTGCAACGCAGCCCAGGATGGATTCGCCTATTCCGCACCGCTGTTGTGGCTCGCCGCGTGGCTGGTATTGTCGATCATCATTGCGCCGCTTGCGGCCGCGGCGGCATTGAAAATCTCGTTGAGTTGAAATGAATCCCCTCGTCCTCTGGTTCCACAAGCTCGGCTCGCCGCCCTATTTCTATAGCTTCGCCGGACGCTGGATCCCCTGGCTGTATGGGATCGCGCTCGTAGCCGCGGCATTCGGTTTCTACGGCGCACTGTTCACGGCGCCCGCCGACTATCAGCAAGGCGATTCGTTCCGCATCATGTACGTGCACGTGCCCTGCGCGTGGATGGGCCTGTTCGCCTATCTGTTCATGGCCGTGAACGGATTCATTGCTTTGGTGTGGCGGATCAAATTGTCGGAAACACTCGCCATGGCGAGCGCGCCAATCGGAGCCGCTTTCACTTTCATAACGCTGGTCACCGGTTCGTTGTGGGGCAAGCCGACCTGGGGCACGTGGTGGACCTGGGACGCACGCCTGACGTCGGAACTCGTGCTGCTGTTCCTGTACTTCGGCGTGATCGGCCTGTACCACGCGATCGAGGATCGCCGTCAGGCCGCGCGCGCCGCCGCGTTTCTCGCCTTGATTGGCGTCGTCAACCTGCCGATCGTGCATTACTCGGTGATCTGGTGGAACACGCTGCACCAGGGCCAGACCGTCAGTCTTATTGGCCCTTCGAAGATCGCACCGAGCATGCTGTGGCCGCTGCTGACGCTCGCGATCGCAACCCACATGTATTTTTTCGCCAGCCTGTTTGCGCGCGCGCGTGTCGCCCTGCTCGAGCTCGAGTCGGGCAAGGAATGGGTGCGCGCATTGCTGCCAGTGACGGAAACATCCCATGACTGATTTCCTTGCCATGCACGGTTATGCCGCCTACGTCTGGCCGGCCTATGCCGTATTCGCCATCGTGCTGTTCGCGGATGCCATCGCCCCCGTGTTTGCACGCCGCCGCATCCTGCGCGACATCGCCGCACGCGCACGCCGCGCCGCATCGAGAAAATCGCCATGACTCCCACCCGCAAGCGCCGCCTGATCGCGGTTAGCCTGATACTTGCCGCCATCGGCATCGCCGCGGCGCTGACCGTGCTCGCGCTCAGCCGCAACATGAGTTACCTGTTCTCGCCCAGCGAAGTGCTCGCCGGCAAGGCGCCGGACGGCGCCAGTTTCCGACTTGGCGGCGTCGTGCTCGAACACTCGATCAAGCGCGCGCCCGGCTCGCTGACCGTGG
The DNA here is from genome assembly GCA_021404785.1 of Lysobacterales bacterium PRO7. GTDB lineage: Bacteria > Pseudomonadota > Gammaproteobacteria > Xanthomonadales > Rhodanobacteraceae > Rudaea. The sequence continues at coordinate 33,719 of QWHH01000011.1, read as the reverse complement.
ATTTCATCGTCACCGACCGCTTCCGCGAAATGCCGGTGCAGTACACCGGCGTGCTGCCGGACCTGTTTCGCGAGGGCCAGAGCATCATCGCCACGGGGCAAATGCAGGACGGCCATTTCAGCGCGCGCGAAGTGCTGGCCAAGCACGACGAGACCTACATGCCGAAAGAAGTCGCCGACGCCATCGCGAAGGCAAAAGCGGCTGAAGCGGTGCAGCATGCCGGGAATCCGCATTGATTCAGGTCAAGCCTGGCGTACGCACTCGCCACGGCAGAGGTCTATAATCGTTTCCAGTTCAATCAACAGGAGATCGATCATGTCGCACGAATCCGATTCCACCAATTCCAGCCGCCGCCGCTTCTTCGCCATTGCCGGCAGCGCGATCGGCGCCGCCGCCATCGCCAGCGCGCTGCCGCGCGAGGCACGAGCCGCAGAACTTCCGCACCTGACCGCGTCGGATCCGACCGCACAGGCGCTGCACTACAACGACGACGCCACCAAGGTCGACAAGGCGGCCGCGCCGACGTGGAAAGCCGGCGAAGCCTGCCACAACTGCAACTTCTTCCAGGGTGGAGCCAACGACGCCTGGGGCCCGTGCCAGTTGTTCCCGGGCAAATCCGTGCATCGCGACGGCTGGTGCGCCGGTTACGCGAAGAAAGCCTGAAGCTTCTCGTCGCAATCCTCGTTCGTCTCGCGTAACCTATCGGCTTGCTTGCCAAGCCGGTAGTGCGCTGCGCTCGTTTACCTGATGTTTCCCGAACTCGGCCAATTCGCCCTCGTCCTCGCCTTGCTGCTGGCCGCCGTGCAGTGCACGCTGCCGATTTACGGCGCCTGGCGCAACAACGGCACTTTGATGGGAATCGCGCGGCCGGCCGCCGCCGGGCAATTCGTGTTTGTCGTACTCGCGTTCGCGATCCTGACCTGGGCCTTCGTGAGCCAGGATTTTTCGGTCGCCTACGTCGCGCAGAATTCCAACCTGAGCCTGCCGTGGTACTACCGCTTCCCCGCCGTATGGGGCGCGCACGAAGGCTCGCTGCTGTTGTGGATACTGATACTCAACATCTGGACCGTCGCCGTTGCCGCATTCACCCGCCACCTGCCCGACGCGCTGATGGCGCGCGTGCTCGGGGTGCTCGGCGCGATCAGCCTGGGCTTCCTGCTGTTTACGCTCCTCACCTCGAATCCGTTCCTGCGCCACCTGCCGGCGTTGCCCGATGGCAACGACCTGAATCCGATTTTGCAGGACCCTGGCCTTATCGTGCATCCGCCGATGCTGTACACCGGCTACGTCGGATTCTCGGTCGCGTTCGCGTTCGCGATTGCGGCATTGCTCGGCGGTGTAACCGATGGCGCGTGGGCGCGCTGGGCGCGACCGTGGACAAATGTGGCGTGGGCGTTCCTCACGCTTGGCATCACGCTCGGATCGTGGTGGGCCTACTACGTACTCGGCTGGGGCGGCTGGTGGTTCTGGGATCCGGTCGAGAACGCCTCGTTCATGCCGTGGCTGGTCGGCACCGCGCTGATCCATTCGCAGGCGGTGACGGAAAAACGCGGCTCGTTCCGCGCCTGGACGATCCTGTTGTCGATCTTCACGTTTTCGCTGTCCCTGCTCGGCACCTTCCTCGTGCGCTCGGGCGTGATCACCAGCGTGCATGCGTTCGCGTCCGATCCGCGCCGCGGCATCTTCATCCTGGTCTTCCTCGGCATCGTGGTCGGGACCTCGCTGTTGCTGTACGCACTGCGCGCGCCGAAAGTTGCCGGTGGAAAACCTTTCCGCCTGCTCTCGCGCGAGACCTTGCTGCTGGTCAATAACCTGATGTTCGTGTGTGCGGCGGCTATGGTGCTGCTCGGCACTTTGTATCCCATCATCGGCGACATGCTCGGCATCGGCCGCATTTCGGTCGGACCACCCTACTTCGGATTCGTGTTCCCGCTGCTGATGCTCCCCGTCGTATTGCTGATCCCCTTCGGGCCGTTCTTCCGCTGGGGCGTCGCGGATTGGCGCGGCGCACTGCGCAGTTTGCGCCCGGCATTGATTCTCGTCATCGTAGCGGCGCTCGCGGCGAAACTGGTTTTCCTGCATGCACCGCTGCACGCGATCGTCGGCGTGGCCGCGACGTTCTGGGTTGGTGCAGGCATCGTCGCGTATGCGCTCAAGCGCTGGCGCGAAGCACCCGCCGGCCACCGCTACACGCCGGAAATGCTTGGCATGATCCTCGCGCATTTCGGCCTTGCCGTGTTCCTTGCCGGCGTGCTGATCACCGGCGCAACCAGCGTCGAACGCGACCTGAGTTTCGCACCGAACCAGTCGCAACAGGCGGCGGGGCTCGATTTCCGCTTCACCGGCGTAACCCGTGTGCAGGGTCCGAATTACCTTGCCGACCAGGGTACGGTTGAAGTGCGCGACGGTACACGCCTCATCACCACGCTGCATCCGCAAAAGCGGCAATACAGTGGCCAGCAGATGCAATCGGTCGCGGCGATCCAGGGCGGTGTGTTCCGCGACATCTACGTCGCGCTCGGAGATCCGCTCGGCAATGACGCCTGGGCCGTGCGCATCTACGTCAAACCCTTCGTGCGCTGGATCTGGTTCGGCGGACTGTTCATGCTCGCCGGCGGCCTGACCGCGGCGGCCGATCGCCGCTTCCGCGGCAAACGCATCGTCACCGATGAGCCCGCGTCGATCGCTGCTGCTCCGGCGCAGGCCACGGCATGAACCGGCTGCTGCCGTTCATCGGTTTCGCCCTGATCGTCGCCCTGCTCGCGTTCGGCATCCACTGGAACCGTTCGCACGACATGAACTGGGTGCCGAGTCCGCTGATCGACAAACCGGCGCCGGAATTCAATCTTCCACTCTTGTACGAGCCGACAAAAACCGTCGCGCGCCGGGACTTGCTCGGCAAGCCCTGGCTGCTCAACGTGTTCGGCAGCTGGTGCGTGACCTGCCAGGACGAACATCCGGTGCTGATGGCGTACGCAAAGAAACTCGGCGTTCCGCTGATCGGCATGGACTGGAAGGACGACCCCGATACGGCCAAGCGCTGGCTCGCGCAATTCGGCAACCCTTACGACACCATCATCGTTGACGAAAACGGCAAGGCCGGCATCGACTTCGGCGTCTACGGCGCACCGGAAACCTATCTCGTCGATGCGCAGGGCGTGATCCGCTACAAGCACATCGGCAACCTGACGCCCGACATCATCGCGCGCGAACTCAAGCCCGCCATTGCGAAACTCGGCAAGGAGGCACCATGAAGCGCATCGCGCTGGTCGTCGCCGTCTTGTTCATCGGCATGCACGCGGCATTCGCCATCGATCCGCTGCCATTCAAGGATCGCGCCGAGGAAGTGCGCTTCCAGAACCTGACGCGCCAACTGCGTTGCCTGGTCTGTCAGAACCAGGATCTGGCCGACTCCGACGCCGATCTTGCGAAAGACTTGCGCCGCCAGGTCTTCGAGATGATGCAGTCGGGCAAGAGCGACGACCAGATCAAGCAGTACCTGGTGTCGCGTTACAACGATTTCGTACTCTACGATCCGCCGCTGCACGCCGGCACCTGGTTGCTGTGGTTCGGCCCGTTCGCGTTTCTCGCGCTCGGCGCGTTCGTTGTGCTGCGCATCTTGCGTCAGCGCGCACGCGTGCCGCTGTCACCCGCCGATTCCGGGGAAGACTGGTAATGACCGTATTCATCCTGCTCACCGCGCTGATGCTGGCCGCGGCGCTCGCATTCGTGTTGCCGCCGCTGCTGCGCGGCCCGCGTTCGCAACCGGCAACCGACGCGCGGCGCCTGCTCGCCCTGCTCGACGAGTCGCACAAGAATGGATTGCTCAGCGACGCCGAATACACGGCCAAGCGCGCGCAACTTGGTGAACGCATGCTCGGCACGCTGGATGCGCCGGCCGCGCCGCGCCGCGGCTACAACGTCGCGATCGGCATTGCGCTGCTGATGCCACTTGCGGCCATCGTGCTGTATCGCCTGGTCGGCACGCCCGCCGCGCTTGTGCCCGGTGCCGAAACGACAGCGCCGGCGCCAGCCGATCATGGCGCCGACATGGAACAGGCCATCGCCAAGCTCGCCGACAAGCTCAAGCAGAATCCGGACGACGCCGAAGGCTGGACCCTGCTCGGCCGTGCCTACGAGGCGACCCAGCGTTTCGATCAGGCGCGCGATGCGCTTAAGCATGCCTACGACCTGGCCAAGGGCGATCCGGATGTCGCCGTCGCCTACGCCGAGGCGCTGGCGCTATCGAGTCCGACGCGGCGCATCAAAGGCGAGCCGCGCCAGATTCTGGATGCGGCGCTGAAAGCAGCGCCGGACAACCAGCGCGGGCTGTGGCTGCTCGGGATAAGCGAATATCAGGGAAAGAAATACGACAACGCCATCGCCGCGTGGAAACACCTGCTCGGCGTATTGCCCAAGGATTCGGACATCATTCCATCCGTGCAGCAACAGATCGCGCGCGCCGAGTCCGAACGCGACGGCAAGCCGGTGCCAGCCGAAGAAACACAAACCGCATCCGCCGCAGCGCTGGAATCCGCAAGCGCACCCCAGCCGGCAGCCGAGGGCGCGCAATTGCACGTCGAGGTGGCACTGGATCCGAAACTGCGCGACAAACTCGCGCCGGGCGATGTCTTGTTCGTCTACGCCAAGGCCGCCGAGGGCCCACCGATGCCGCTTGCGATCCAGCGCATGGAGGCGAGCAAACTACCGGTCACGGTGACACTGACCGACGGCATGGGCATGCTGCCGAGCATGAAGCTGTCGCAATTCCCGCAGGTCGTCGTCGGTGCGCGCGTATCGAAATCCGGCAACGCGATGCCACAGAGCGGCGATTTGCAGGTGCTGTCGAAACCCATCTCGGTGACGACCACCGATCCAATCAGGCTGACGATCGATCAAGTCGTACCGTAAAATCGGCGGATGCCCGACGCCACCCGATACTTCAACCTGCCCTCGCCGTTTCCTATGAAGCGCGGCGGCGCGCTCACCGGCGCGCGCCTTGCCTACGAGACCTGGGGCAGGCTCAACGCCGCGCGCGACAACGCGATCTTCATCCTCACCGGCCTGTCGCCCAGCGCGCACGCCGCATCGAATGCGGACGACGCCACGCCCGGCTGGTGGGAAGACATGCTCGGGCCCGGCAAGCCCATCGACACGAATCGCTGGTTCGTGGTCTGCGTCAATTCGCTGGGCAGTTGCAAAGGCTCGACCGGACCGGCTTCGGTCGATCCGGCGATCGGAAAAGTATACAAATTAACTTTTCCGGAGCTGACGCTCGAAGACGTCGGCAATTCCGCGTACGCGCTGATGCGTGGACTGCGCATCGAAAAGCTCGCCTGCCTGATCGGCAACTCGATGGGTGGCATGAGCGCGCTCGGCTGGCTGGTCAATCATCCCGGCAGCGTGCGCGCGCACATCAGCATCTCGACCGCGCCGCAGGCCCAACCCTTTGCCATCGCGATCCGCTCGTTGCAGCGCGAAGCGATCCGCCTCGATCCCAACTGGAACGACGGCGATTACGACGACACGCGTTATCCCGAGGCCGGCATGTCGATCGCGCGCAAGCTCGGCGTCATCACCTATCGTTCGGCGATGGAATGGGTCGGTCGCTTCGCGCGCATTCGCCTGGATTCCGAAGCCCGCACCGACGATGATCCGTTCGGCGTGGAATTCCAGGTCGAGTCGTACCTGGCTGGCCACGCGCGCCGCTTTGTGCGCAGTTTCGATCCGAACTGTTACCTGTATTTGTCGCGCGCCAGTGATTGGTTCGATGTAGCCGAATACTCACACGGCGATGTAAACGCCGCGCTCGCACGCCTCGGCGTGGAGCGCGCGTTGGTGATCGGCGTGAGCACCGACATCCTGTTTCCGTTGTCGCAGCAGCAGGAAATCGCCGACGGCCTGACCGCTGCCGGCGCGAAAGTCGACTTCGTGGCGCTGGATTCGCCGCAGGGCCACGATGCCTTCCTCGTCGATATTCCGCGTTTCGGGGCCGCCATCGCGCGCTTCCTGGCGACCTTGTAGAATCGCCGCAACGCCACCGCCGAAATCGCCATGCTTGCGCTCGAATTTCCCGGTTCAAAACGCCTTGTCGACGCACTCAACGCCGCCGTCTGCCACGACTGCCCGACCGAAATCACCGACGACCTGCGCAACACGCTGTGCGAACTGATCCGCGACCCAGGCGTGAAACTTCCCGATTGCTGTTACGAGCGCGTGGCCGACCACTACGCGCGCCGCGAGTTGTACCGCAGCGATGAGCATGGATTCTCGGTCATCGCCATGACCTGGGGACCCGGGCAAGGCACGCCGATCCACGATCATTGCGGCATGTGGTGCGTGGAAGGCGTCTGGCACGGCGCGCTGGAAATCACGCCCTACGAATTGACCGATCAGCGCGATGGCAAATACCACTTCGAGCCGCGCGGCACCATGCACGTCGGCCCCGGCTCCGCCGGCAGCCTGATCCCGCCGCACGAATACCACACCATCCGCAACCCGAGCCGCGACACCATCGCCGTGACCTTGCACGTCTACCGCGGCGCGATGACGCAGTGCTCGGTGTTCCGCCCGATCGACGATCGCTGGTACGACCGCGACCAGCGCCAGTTGTCGCTGGATGCCACGCATTGATTGGTGCCGGTGGAGGGAATCGAACCCACACTACCTTGCGGTAACCAGATTTTGAGTCTGGCGCGTCTACCAATTCCGCCACACCGGCTCGTGTGATGACGGCGCGTGACCGCGCCGAGGCAGGGCGCGCAGTATACGCGAAGCATCGGCGCCGTCCAATGTAGCAGCACGCTTGCGCGTTTCGCTGGCGGCGGAGTAGTGTTCGCGTTGGATATCCACGCGGCGCGGGAGGACATATGGATTGGCAGAAGGGTCGGCAAAGCGACAACGTCGTTCAGGACGATGGCAGCGGCGGTGGTGGCGGATTCGGTGGTGGCGGCGGCGGGATGCGCTTCGGCGGATTCCACCTCGGCATCGGCGGCACGATCATCGTCGTCATCATCGCGTTGATCTTCCCGCAGACGCGGCCCCTGATCATGAACCTGTTCCTCAGCGGTGGCGGCGTCGATTCCAGCCAACAGGCCGCCGCGCCGGCGCCAGGCCAGCGCCACGCGGCGGACGCGAACGACCCGCAAGTCAAATTCGTCTCCACGATCCTGGCCAGCACCGAAGACGTCTGGGGCCCGTATTTCCAATCCATGGGCAATCAGTATGAGCGGCCCAAGCTCGTGTTGTTCCATGGCCAGACCTCATCGGGCTGCGGCGCGGCCCAGGAAGCCATGGGCCCGTTCTATTGCCCGGCCGATCACCAGGTTTACCTTGACCTGGATTTCTTCAAGGAAATGGACACGCGCTTCCACGCCAGCGGCGATTTCGCGCGCGCCTACGTGATCGCACATGAAGTCGGCCACCATGTACAGAACCTGCTCGGCGTCATGCAGCAGGTCGGGCGGCCGACCGAAGGCGCCACCGGCACCTCGGTGCGCCTGGAACTGCAGGCCGACTGTTTCGCCGGCGTGTGGGGCAACAAGTCGCAGGCGCAACTGAACTGGCTGCAGGCTGGCGACATCGACTCCGCATTGAACGCGGCGGCGCAAGTCGGCGACGATACCCTGCAGAAGGAATCGCGCGGCTATGCCGTGCCAGATTCGTTTACCCACGGCACCTCGGCGCAGCGTTCGCGCTGGTTCAAGGCGGGTTTCCAGTCGGGCGACATCCGCAGTTGCGACACGTTCAATGCCGCGACACTGTGAGGCGTAGTCCGTGAGGCCCCTGAAAGCAACACAGCGCCGCATTTTCGCGGCGCTGTTTCTGGCGTTGCTGTTCGCGCTGTCCGCGTGTGTGCGCACACCGGTGCAGCCCGCGCATCCGTATTCGCCGCTGATCCTGATTTCCATTGACGGCTATCGCGCCGACTACATCAAGCGCGGGCTGTCGCCGAATCTGGCGGCACTTGCGCGAACCGGCGTGCGCGCGACTGCGATGAAGCCTGCTTTTCCCACGCTGACGTTTCCGAACCACTACAGCATTGTCACCGGGCTGTACCCGGATCATCACGGCATCGTCAACAACCGTTTCCTCGATCCGGTTAGCGGCGCGAAGTTCGTCTACACCGACCGCCGCACCACCGATGATCCGCACTGGTGGGGTGGTGAGCCGGTTTGGGTAGGCGTCGAACGCCAGGGCAAACATGCGGCAACGATGTTCTGGCCGGGCTCGGACGTGGCGATCGACGGCGTGCGCCCGCAACATTGGCTGCCATTCGACGGCAAGATGACGCCGGACGCGCGCGTGGATCAGGCGCTGGCGTGGCTGGATCTTCCACCCGGACAGCGTCCGGATTTCCTCACCCTGTATTTCGAGCAAGTCGACCACGCCGGCCACGGCTACGGTCCGGATTCGCCGCAAGTGAACACCGAACTGCGCAAGATCGACAACGCGCTTGGGCGGCTGATTGACGGATTGAAGCAACGCGGCATTTTCGACAACGCGAATATTGTCGTGGTATCCGATCACGGTATGACCGCGACCAGCGAAGATCGCCTCGTGGTGCTCGACAAACTCGTCGACATGCACGATGTCACCGTGATCAACGCCGGCGTGGTCGCCGGACTGGCGGCGAAACCCGGACATGAAGCCCAGGTCGATGCCGCCCTGCTCGCGCCGCACGAGCACATGCACTGCTGGAACAAGGCGAAGATACCCGCACGCCTGCACTACGGCACGAATGCACGCATTCCGCCGATCGTGTGCGTCGCCAACGATGGCTGGCTGATCGAGACGCAAAGCTATCTCGACCGCCCCGATCACCACATCTCAAGCGGCGAACACGGCTACGACAACGCCGATCCGAAAATGGCAGCGCTGTTTGTCGCGCACGGTCCCGCATTCAAACGTGGATTCGTGATTCCGGAATTCGACAACGTCGATGTGTATCCCCTGCTCACGCACATCCTTGGCATCAAGCCCGCGCCGAACGACGGTTCCATCGGCCCGGTAGCCGCGGCGCTGCGCTGAGCGCATGCCCGACTTCGCGCAAAACCTTGATTCGCTGCTCTGGCTGCAGCACATCGCCGTCTGGGTGCTGTTCGGCGGCTTCGTACTGATGCTCGCGGCCGAGTGGCTCGCGCCCGCCGTCGGCACACATTGGAATTCACGTCGCTTCGCCCATGGCGGGCATAACCTGCTGCTGTGGGTCGCCGGCATCGTCGTGGTTTCACTGGTATTCGGCGGCACGATCTGGCTGCTGTTGCAGTGGATGCAGTTCCGTCGCATCGGCGTGCTGTATTTCCTGCCGCTGCCGTTCTGGCTGCACGCCATCCTCGCGTTCGCCCTGCTCGATGCCAGCGATTACATCTTCCACCGCCTGAGCCACAACGTGCGCTGGCTATGGCTGTTGCACGCGGTGCATCATTCCGATCCGCAGATGGACGTAACCACCAACCTGCGCCAGCACCCATTGCACATCATTCCGACTGAACTGTGGCGCCTGGTGGCTTGCGCGGCCATCGGCGTACCGGCGTGGGTATTCCTGATCCACGAAATCCTGAATCTGGGATTCGCAAACCTGCATCATGCCGCGGTGCGTTGGCCGCGTTGGATCGACACCGTATTTTCGTGGCTGCTGGTCACGCCACGCATGCATTGGAGCCACCATTCCCCGGAACTGGCGCGCACCAATTCCAACTACGGCATGCTGCTGTCGATTTGGGATCGCGCGTTCGGTACCTTGACGCCGCCAGTCGACGACGCAGCCCGATTCGGGCTGCGCGCACTGGATGCGCCGCGTTGGCACAACGCGTGGGGAATGCTGCTCACGCCCTGGCGGGCGCGCAAGCTGCCGCAACTGTGAATCAGGCGTGCTTGCGGCTTGCGTAGTAGAAGCCGAGGCCCAGAAGCAGGATGCACAGCACCGTCAACAACCGCGGGTCGAGCATCGGCGTGGGCGCCAGCGCCGCCAGCAACGTGCCCGCCAGCGAAGCCAACTGCCCGCTGGCATTGTTGCAGTTGAGCGTGAACCCGCCCACCCCGAGAGAAACCGTCTGGCAGGTGCCGGTCAATTGCGCGTTTTCCGGAGCAGCGGAACTGGCCTTGTACTGCACGATCACGGTGCAGGACGCCGGTCCAGGGGGCGATGGTTGCAGCACCGTCGTATTTGGCTGACAGGTGCCGCCAGCGATGGCGAAATCGCCGGCGTTGGCGCCGGCGAGCGCCAACGCGGTGAGCTGCGCACCGTTACTGCCGCCGTACGTCAGGGTAATGGTTTGTGTTGGGCCGAACGTGCCTACCGCGGGCGACGTAAGATTGAAAGGAGTGCTAGTTCCGAGAATCGAGGCCGTGGCGAGACCGGCAAACGCCGGCGACGCAGACAGCATTCCGGCAACCGCTACCGCACGAGCAACCCACAACGAATAACGCATGGCGCAACTCCCCGAGGTCATGGCGCGGCGATCTTAGCACTTTCGCTGCACGTCGGAGCAAGTGCGCGTCAGACCCGCTGTGCCAAGCCTTCCAGCGTTTGTCGGTAACGCGCAGCGATGCGATCTTCATCGCGATGATGACCATTGCGGACTACCCATTCACCACCCACCATGGCGTCGCGTACCAGGTTGACGTTTCCGGCAAACAGGAAAGTATCGAGCACGTTGTCCAGATCACGCGCGGCGAGCAGCGGTGCGGCATCGTCGAGTACGATCAGGTCGGCGCGCGCGCCGTCTTCAATCGCGCCAACGGCCACACCGGACGCCTGCGCTCCGCCGTACAAGGCATCGCCCCACAGATTCTCGCCGACGCTGGCGCTGGATTCGGACACTGCGATATTTCGATGGCGCGTGATCAACCGCTGTCCATATTCCAGCCAGCGCAATTCCTCCACCGGCGATACCGAAATGTTCGAATCCGAACCAATGCCGAGCACCCCGCCCGCTTCGCGATACGCCCGCAATGCAAACAGACCATCGCCCAGATTCGCCTCGGTGGTCGGACACAAGCCGGCGACCGCGCCGGATTCGGCCACACGCCGGGTCTCGTCTTGCGTCATGTGGGTGGCGTGCACCAGACACCATCGCGCATCGACTGGCGCGTTGTCGAGCAGCCATTCCACCGGCCGCGCGCCACGCACATTGAGGCAATCCTGCACCTCGCCGATCTGCTCGGAAATGTGGATGTGCAACGGGCCATCGGCCAGTGGCGATTGCAACACGACGCGCATCGCCTCCGGCGGCACCGCGCGCAGGGAATGCAGCGCGATGCCGACGTGCAATGTGGAATTTTCCATTTTGCGCAGTTTTTCGACCAGACGCAGATAGCCATCGACATCGAGGCCGAATCGACGCTGGCGTTCGGACAATGGCCGGCCGTCGAAACCGCCGGTCATGTACAGCACCGGCAGCAAGGTCAATCCGATGCCGGCTTCGCGTGCGGCCTCGATGATTGCGAGCGACATTGCCGCTGGATCGGCATACGGCTTGCCATCGGGCTGGTGGTGCAAATAGTGGAATTCGCAGACTTGTGTATAGCCCGCTTTGAGCATCTCAACATAGAGTTGCGCGGCGATCGCACGCAACTCGTCCGGGCCGACGCGGCCGGCAAACGCGTACATGGTTTCGCGCCAGGACCAGAAATTGTCTTCGCTGCCCGATTGCCTCTCGGCCAGGCCCGCCATCGCACGCTGGAACGCATGCGAATGCAGGTTCGGCATGCCGGGCAGAGCGAAGCGGCCGATTCGATTCGCACCGGCTGCGTTCCCGCTTTCGTCCACATCGGTCAACGCGCCCGCTTCGATGCGCAAACGCGTGTTCTCGCACCAGCCCTGCGGCAGCCAGGCGTATTCAGCCAAACAATCGGTCATCGCAAGATGTTCCGTGGTTTCACCCAGTATGCCACGCCGCGCCCTTCCAGCACCCGGCACGAACGTGGACAATACGGCGATGAATCCGATCTGGGATCACCTGCTGCTCGATTGCCGCCTTGCCACGATGGCCGAAACCGGCGCGGCGTATGGCGCCATTGAGCATGCCGCGCTGGGCTGGAGGGACGGCGTCATCACCTTTGCCGGTCCGCAATCCGGTTTGCCTGAAAAGCCCCAGGATCTGGCCACGCACGTCGATTCTGCAGGCAACGCCTGGATCACGCCGGGCCTGATCGACTGCCACACGCATCTGGTCTTTGCCGGCAATCGCGCCGAGGAATTCGAGTTGCGTTTGAACGGCGCAAGTTACGAAGAAATCGCGCGGCGTGGCGGCGGCATTGTCTCGACCGTGACGAAGACGCGCATGGCGAGCGAGGACGAACTGCTCGCACAATCGCTTCCGCGCGCGCACACACTCGCGCGCGACGGCGTAACCACTCTGGAGATCAAGTCCGGCTATGGATTGAATCTCGACGCCGAGGCGAAGATGCTGCGCGTGGCACGGCGCATCGGTACGGAACTTGGCATTACGGTGCGCACCACGTTTCTTGGCGCCCATGCAGTACCGCCAGAATTCGCCGGCCGCCAGGCCGATTACGTGGACGAGGTCTGCGTGCGCATGCTGCCCGCGATCGCGCGCGCAGGCCTCGCCGATGCAGTGGACGCATTCTGCGAAGGCATCGCATTCACGCCGTCGGAAGTGCGCCGCGTGTTCGAGGAAGCGCGCGCGCTCGGCCTGCGTGTGAAGCTGCATGCCGACCAATTGTCGGATCTGGGCGGCGCGGCGCTGGCGGCGGAATTTGGCGCGCTCTCGGCTGACCATCTGGAATACACCAACGAAGCCGGCGTGCGTGCGATGGCGGCAGCAAAGACTGTCGCGGTGATGCTGCCGGCGGCGTTCTACACCTTGCGTGAAACGCAACTGCCACTGATTGCGTCATTGCGCGAACACGGCGTGGCGATGGCCGTGGCGAGCGACGTCAATCCGGGTACCGCACCCGTGCTGTCGCTGCGCCACGCCATGAACATGGCCTGCACCCTGTTCCGCATGACGCCGGAGGAAGCGCTGCGCGGAGCGACCGTCAACGCCGCGCGCGCATTGGCATTGACGGATCGTGGCACTCTGGAACCTGGCAAGCGCGCCGACTTCGTGGTCTGGGAAGTGGATCATCCCGCCGAACTCGCCTACTGGATCGGCGGTGATCTCGCACGACGCGTGGTTGCTGGCGGGCACTCGGTCTGAAAACAAAAAACCCCGCACTCGGCGGGGTTTTTCGGGGCGTGGAAGACGATCTCAGGCCGATTTCTTCGGCGCCGCCTTCTTCGCGGCCGGAGCAGCCTTCTTCACGGCAGCCTTGGCCGGAGCGGCCTTCTTCACCGTGCCGCCGGCCTTGGTCGCGGCCTTGCGCGGACGCGCGTTGCCGTAGCTGCGGATCGCTATCTTGCCCTTGCGTGTCTTGCGGTCGCCTCTGCCCATCGTGGGTACTCCGAATAGTTTTGATGAATTGCGGGCGCGTAGCTTATCACGCCTCACTGCCGGTGTCGGCGGCATTCCTCGCCGGCGCAATGCTCGCCTTGCTCGATCTGGATCGTCGCGTGCGCGATGCCGAAACGCTCGCGCAACACCTGCTCGATCGCGACCAGCGCAACGCCAGATTCGGCATCGCGCGCCACGCGCGCGTGCAGGGTCGCGATGCGCTGGCCGCCGGCAATCTGCCAGATGTGTACGTGATGCACGCCGGCGATCCCGGTTTCGCGTTCGATCGTCCCGGCCACGTCGGCGGCGTGCACGTCCTCGGGCGTGCCTTCGAGCAGGATGTGGGCGCTGCGGCGCAACAGGTTCCAGGCATTGCCGAGAATCAGCAGTGCCACGAAAATCGAAAGCGCAGGATCGGCTGCGAGCCAACCCAAATACCGGATCAACAGTGCCGCGGCCACGGCCGCGAGCGAGCCGAGCATGTCGCCAAGCACATGCAGGCGCGCACTGGCCGCGTTCACGTCGTCGTGCGCATGCGCACCGATCACGCGCAGCACGAGCGCGTTGACCAGCAATCCCGCCACGGCGACGATCAGCATCAATCCTGATTGAATCGGGTTCGGTGCCGACAGACGCTCGATGGCCTCATACACGATCCATGCCGTCAATGCGAACTGGGCCAAGGCATTGGTGTAACCGGCCAGCACTTCCATGCGCGCATAGCCGAAACTGCGCCGCGCATCTGCGGGCCGCCGCGCGATATGCGCTCCACCCCAAGCCAGCAGCAAGGCGGCGGCGTCCACCAGCATGTGGCCGGCATCGGCAAGCAGGGCGAGCGATCCGGACAACCAGCCGCCGAGCGCTTCGGCGAACAGGGTCAGCAAGGTCAGGACGAAAGCAATCAGAAGGCGCGACGCATTGCCGCCGGATGCGCGGTGATGGTGACCATGATGCGTGTGACCGGTATGGGAATGCGCGTGCGCCATGCGCGCCGCCGAAGTCGAGGTGCGCGAATCCTAGGCGTTCAAGCCGGCGTTACACAATCGCAATCGGGCCCATGCGTGCGTGCGAGACGCAGGTTGAGTACATGCGCAAGCGAAACGCAGATGCCGCCGGCAACGACGAGTAGCGAGTGCGAGAACGTGGCGTGGGCAAGATCGAAGGCAAAACCGCCGATCCACAGCATCAACAACCCGGGCACGAGCAAGGCGAATACGCGCGCGGCGCGGTGGCGACGGTAGCCTGCGACGACCATGACGATGGCCAACACGCTCGCACAGGCGATGAACCCGCGTTCGAAGCCGTGACTGGCGAGAAAGCCGAGTCCGATGGCCGGTAGCAATGCCAAAACGAATGGCAACGCCGCGCAGTGGATCGCGCACAACAACGACGCCGTCGCACCCACGCGGTCGGCGGTGTCAGCCAATGCGTAGACTGGCCGGGTTAGGCTACGGGAATGAAGCGACATGGATACAATATAACATAACGCACTGACTTGCACGAACAACTCGCGCAAAACTTTACCTATCAATGCGTTGCACAATGCTTGCAGATACCGTGGACTTCTAGCGTCTGCGCACGGGCGCGAAAGCCCAATGACCGGGCCTGGTCGGCGAGCATGCCGGAAACGCGTTCGTCGCAGATTTCCGTGGCCGATTCGCACTGGTCACAGATCAGGAACGGAACCTGATGCACGACGCTGGGGTGATGACAGCTCACGTAGGCGTTGATCGACTGCAATTTGTGGATGAAGCCGTTGTCGATCAGAAAATCCAGCGCGCGGTAGACCGTAGGCGGCGCGGCGTTGCTGCGAGCGTCCTTGAGTCGATCGAGCAGATCGTAGGCTTTGATAGGCTTTTCGGATGCCGCAATCAGTTCCAGCACTTGCATGCGGATTTCGGTCAGGCGCAGGCCGCGTTGGGTGCATGCGGCGGATACCTCGCGCACGAAGCCCTTCGCATTGTGCGCGTGATGATGGTGTGCGGTACTGGCAGGTTTGGCGGACATGGCCTTCAGATCGTGGCGGCACTGCGCCGCTTCAAGGCTTACCGGTGCCGATCTTAGCACCGGCGCGCAATGCCACTCCGCAATGCCGGCAGTGCTTGTCGTCTGCATCCACTGGTTTGCGACACTGTGGGCACAATGGCTTCGGCTTCTGTGCCGGCAGCACCAGCGAAATGATCCAGCCAATCGGGCCGAACGCCAAGCCAAGCAAGGTATCGCGCACTACCGCATTCTTGTACTTGCCGATCAACGCGCCGACCGCTGCACAGACGACAGTAAAAACGATCGCCCAGATCCACAACGACGGATCGGTCAAGGTTTGCGTGCATTGATCGAGCAGGCGCTGCGCGGCATCCGGATCAGTCGGATCCAGATTCGTCAGCGCGGATAAATCACAAGACATGGCCGCAGATTATGCGCCGGTTTTTGCCAATGCATCTTCGATACGCTTGAGCGCGCGTTCGCGTCCGGCCAGATACACGGTGTGATCGATCGACGGCGACACCTGCGTGCCGGTCATCGCCACGCGCAGCGGCTGCGCAACCTTGCCCATGCCCTCGCCGATCGCAGCGGCAGCCGCTTCGATCGCCTTGTGCACGGCCTCGACGCTCCATTGCGGCACGATCGCCAGCTGTTCGTGAGCGGCAGTCAACGCCGCGCCGGCCTTCGGCGTCTTCAGGTGCTTGGCCACGGCGGCATCGTCCCACTGCGTGATCGGCCCGTACCAGATGCTGGCCTTGTCGGCCATTTCCTTGAGCGTCCGCGCGCGGTCGCGCAACGCCACGACCACGTCGGTCGCACGCGGGCCATGCGCCGGATCGTAGCCCTGCTGGCGCAACTGCCATTCCAGTTCCGGCGCCAGCGCTTCGGGATCGCCTGTCTTGAGGTAATGCTGGTTGAGCCAGGAAAGTTTCTCGACGTCGAAGCGCGACGCCGCCTTGTTGACGTCGGCAACGTCAAACAGGTCGATCATTTCCTGGATCGAAAAGATTTCCTGGTCGCCGTGCGACCAGCCCAGCCGCACCAGGTAATTGAGCACGGCATGCGGCAAAAAGCCGTCGTCGCGATACTGCATCACGCTGACTGCGCCGTGACGCTTCGACAGCTTCTGTCCGTCCGGACCCAGGATCATCGGCAGATGCGCGAACTCGGGGATTTCCGCGTCGAGCGCGTTGTAGATGTTGATCTGGCGCGGCGTGTTGTTGACATGATCGTCGCCGCGGATCACTTCATTCACGCGCATGTCGATGTCGTCGACGACGACAGCGAAGTTGTAGGTCGGAAATCCGTCGGAACGCACCATCACCAGATCATCGAGTTCTTCGTTGCTCCACTCGATGCGACCCTTGACCTTGTCGTTGAACACGACCGAACCCGACGCCGGATTGCGAAAACGGATCACGCGGTTCGGATCGTCGCGCAACGGCGCGTTCTCGTCGCGGTACTTGCCGGCATAACGCGGCTTGATGTTCTGTTCCATCTGGCGCGCGCGCATCGCTTCCAGTTCATCCTTGGTCTCGTAGGCGTAGTAGGCCTTGCCTGCACGCACGAGATCTTCGGCCACCTTGGTGTAGCGATCCATCCGCAGGGTCTGATAAAACGGGCCTTCGTCGTGATCCAGACCCAGCCAGTTCATGCCGTCGAGAATGGCTTTCACCGCTTCGTCGGTGGAACGCTCACGGTCGGTGTCCTCGACGCGCAGGATGAACTGGCCGCCGCGATGGCGCGCTTCCAGCCAGCAGTACAGCGCGGTGCGTGCGCCGCCAATGTGCAGGAAGCCGGTGGGACTGGGAGCGAAGCGGGTGCGAACGGTCATTGTAAAAATCTTGCGGGAGCGGCCTGCAAGGTTAGCAGATGCGCGATAATCCGGGATCAGTCCCCTGCCTCGCCCTGCCATGAAACACATCGTACTTCTGCTCGTCTGTGCCATCAGCCTCGCTGCCTGCGCACCGATTTCACAACGTCCCGCCGACGGCACGCGCGCGCAGATCGGCGTGCTGGAGACCACCGATCTGCATTCAAACGTGATGAGCTACGACTATTACAAGCTCGCGGAAGACGACAGCCTTGGCCTGGAACGCGCGGCGACACTGATCCGCCAGGCACGCACCGAATTTGCCAACACCTTGCTGTTCGACGCCGGCGACACCATCCAGGGCACCGCGCTGGCGGATTACCAGGCGTTGGTGAAGAAGCCTGCCTGCGACCAGGAATTGGCGATCTACAAGGCGATGGATACGCTGCATTACGATGCCGGCACCATCGGCAACCACGAATTCAATTACGGTCTGCCCTTTTTGAGCCAAGTCACTGGCACCGCATTCGATGCGAGCGGCGTTCCGGTCGAGCATTGCAAAGGCCCGGATTATCCGCTCGTGCTGGCGAACGTTTTCAGCGCGCAAACCGGCAAACCGCTGTACGCGCCGTGGCGCATCCTCACGCGCACGATCCGCGTGCACGCGCCGGACGGCAGTGAGCGCGAGGCGACGATCCGGGTTGGCGTGGTCGGGTTCACGCCGCCGCCGATCCTGAATTGGGACAAGCGCAACCTCGAGGGCAAGGTCACGGTGATGGGTGTGGTCGAGGCGGCCAGGAAATACGTGCCGGAAGTACGCAAGGCCGGCGCGGACATCGTCGTTGCCATCGTCCATGGCGGCATCAACACCGCACCGTACACGCCGGAAATGGAAAACGCGGACTGGTACCTGGCCCAGGTGCCGGGCATCGACGTCATGCTCACCGGCCACTCGCACCAGATCTTCCCCGATCCCGGCAATGCAAAATCGCATTACGCGCACATGCCCGACGTGGACAACGAACGCGGCTTCGTCAACGGCGTGCCGACGGTGATGGGCGATTTCTTCGGCAAGGCCATCGGCGTGATCGACCTGCACCTCGTCCACACCAACGGGCGTTGGCAGGTGGATCGCGGCGCGACGCACTCGGAAGTGCGCCTGGTCGAGCCGCGCGGCAAGTCCGCCGTCGAACCCGACGAGGGCATCGCGCAGATCGTCGCGCCGGAACACGCGGCCACCATCGCCTACGTCAAGACACCGATCGGACGCAGCGATTTCGCGATGACCACGTACTTCGTCGCCGCGGGCGATACCTCGGCGCTGACGCTGGTCAGCACCGCGCAGCGCGACTATGTGCAAAAGTACATCCGGGCGAACCTGCCGCAGTACCGCGACGTCCCGGTGCTGTCCGCCGCCGCGCCGTTCAAGGCCGGCTTCGGCGGACCGAACGACTACACCGACGTACCGGCCGGCCCGCTCGCGATCAACAACGCGGCCGACCTCTACCTCTATCCGAACACCCTGACCGCAGTGAAGATCACCGGTGCCGGGGTGAAAGCGTGGCTGGAGAAATCCGCGCAGTGGTTCAACCGCATCGATCCGGCAAAAAAGGAACCGCAGGAACTCATCAACCGGCGTTATCCGACCTACAACTTCGACGTGTTGCAAGCCGATTCAAGCGGGGGCGCCCTGACCTACACCATCGACGTGACCAGGCCGGTCGGCGAGCGCATCGTGGATCTGCGTTATGCCGGCCAGCCGCTGAACCCAGAGACGCCCTTCATCGTCGTGACCAACAACTACCGCGCCAGCGGCGGCGGCGGATTCCCCGGACTCGACGGCAGCAATGTGGTGCTGTTCGCGCCCGACGCGAATCGCGATGTGCTGATCGACTACGTGCGCGCGGCGCGCGAGATCACGCGCAAGGACTTCGGCGCTATGCGCAACTGGCATTTCGCGAAAGTCAAAACCGCAGGTCCGGTGATCTTCACTTCCGCCGCCGGCAAGCTCGACATCGCACATGACGATGGCATTGACAACGTCGCGCTGGTCAAGGACAACGGCGATGGCACGGCGGTGTATGCGGTCGACTTATCGAAATAAAAATCGTCAGGGATACTTCGTCTGCGTTCCGTCGAAGTTGTTCGCGAAGATCCGATCGGCGGTGTACAACTCGGTGCTGCCGAGCGTCGTGCCTCCACTGGCAACTGACGTGGAGCCGCCAGTGATCAGCACCAGCCCGTTCGGTAGCAGATTGGCGGTATGGTTTTCGCGCGCCGTGACAAGGCTGCCGGCGTTCGACCACGAATTCGACACCGGATCGTACAACTCAGCGCCGATCAAGGCGGTCGATCCCTGATCACCTCCCGCCACCAGCACCAGTCCGATTGGCAGAAGCGTTGACGTGTGATCTTGCCGGGCATCGTGCATGGACTGGGCGGACGACCAGGTATTCGAGGCAGGGTCGTACAACTCAGCGCTTGAGAGCGGCCCCTGCCCACCGGTTACCAACACTTTGCCGGATGGCAGCAGAGTCGCCGCATGATTCACCCGATAGTCCGAAAGCGAATTGGCGGTCGGCGTCCAGGAATCGGCGACGGGGTCGTATACCTCGGCAGTTTTCAAGGAACTTCCGCTACTGCCAAAGCCGCCAACCACCAACACGTTGCCCGAGACCAATAGCGTGGCGGTGTGCGAATCGCGCGCCGTGCCGAGGAATCCGTTTGTCGCTGTCCACTGCCCCGTCGTCGGATCGTAAAGCTCGCAACTGCTGAATACGTCGCCGGCGTCATCTTGACCGCCTACCACCAGCACCTTGCCTGACTGTAACAAGGTGGCGGTAAAGTTGAATCGCGCAGTACCGAGAGAACCAGTCGGATTCCATGCGTTTTGCAGGCTTTGCGCCGAATCGTAGAGTTCGACGCTATTCAAGACGCCGTTTGTTGCACTGTTATTATGCCCACCAATCACCAATGCCTTGCCGCCAGCCAGCGCACTCGCGGCATGCCAAAAACGTGGTCCGGCAAAAGTGCCAGCGGATGACCAATGCCCCGTCGTCAGGTCATACAACTCGGCGCTGTTGAGATCGCTGCCGGTGGCGCTGTACCCACCCGCCACCAGCACTTTGCCCGTGGTCAAGGTGACAGCAGTATGCAGACGACGCGCCGTCGCTAGCGAACCGGTAGCGCTGAAGCCGACTGCAAACGCGCTGTTGGCGGACAGCATGATCAGCAACATGCTGAGTTGCTTGAACAGCACGTCCACCCACGCAGATCCGATGCTGCTGACGTTCATTGCCGCACTCCATCCGAAAATTGCAATTAACGGAAGCGCGCGCCAAAAACTATCACTTCACATGAATCGTGATCTTTTTCGACACCAGCGGCGGATCGAACTGCACGTGCCGGTAGTCGGCGAAGTCCAGTTGCAGGGTGTGGTCGCCCGGCGCCAGATGGATATCGGCTTCGGTCTGGCCCTTGCCATAGTGGATGTGCTGCGCGTCGGCCGGAATCGGCGCATCCAGCGGCGGCAGTTCCTTGACGTCGATGAGCAGATGATGATGGCCGGTTCCGGGCGTGGTGTCAGTGGCCGGGACAACCTTGATCCCGCTGGCGCCGAACACGACATGCACGTCTTGACCCACCGTCGCGCCATTTTTCGGCGAAACGATGAACACACTGGCGCCCTTCGGCGCTGCCAAATTGGCCATCGCGGCGGGTTTGGCCGCGTCCTGCGCCATAACTGACGTACACATCAAGGCAATGGCGGCGGCAACGACGATACGCATGGCATTTCTCCAGCGGTTGCGGTTTTTCGATCATACGCCGATACAATCGCAGCGGCTTGCGAACGCCGTCATCGCCCACACCTGAATCCGATGCATAAATCCTCCGCTTCGATTCCTTCAACCCTGCGCCGGCTCACGCCTTATCTGCGCGAGCACGGCTGGCGCATCGTGATTTCCCTGGGCCTGCTGATCGTGGCCAAGATCGCCACCATCGGCGTGCCGCTGTCGCTCAAGGCGATCGTCGATCATCTGGATCCGCGCATCGCGATGCTGACCGTGCCGATCGCATTGATCGCCGGCTACGGCCTGTTGCGTCTGGTCGGCACCCTGTTCGGGCAATTGCGCGATACGATCTTCGAACGCGTCGCGCAGCGCGCGATGCGTTCCTCGGGCGTGGAAGCGTTTCGTCACCTGCACGCCTTGTCGCTGCGCTTTCACCTGGAGCGCCACACCGGCGGCGTCGGCCGCGACATCTCGCGCGGCACGCGTGGCGTGTACAACCTGCTCGGCTGGGTGGTGTTCAACATCCTGCCGACGCTGGTCGAGATCGGCCTAGTCACCGCGCTGTTGTTGCGCGAGCTGGACTGGCGCTACGCCGTCGTGACCCTCGCCACCATGGTGATCTACATCGCTGCAACGATCTGGATCAGCGAATGGCGCACCGCCGGCGTGCGCGCCATGAATGAGGTAGAAAGCCTGTCGAATGCGCGCGCGGTCGACAGCCTGCTCAACTACGAAACGGTGAAGTATTTCGGCAACGAGGAATTCGAAGCGCGTCGCTACGACACTGAATTGCGCCGCTATGAAGACGCAGCGGTGAAGACCGAAAGCTCGCTTGCGGTGCTCAACAGCGCGCAGGCGCTGGTGATCGCCGCCGGCCTGACCGTGTTGATGGCGATGGCGGCCAGGGGTGTGGTATCGCACGAGCTTAGCGTTGGCGACCTCGTCTTGGTCAACACCTTGCTGCTGCAACTGTCGATTCCGCTGAACATGCTCGGCTTCACCTACCGTCAGATCAAGCAGGGCGCGATCGACATGGAGCGCATGTTCGCCCTGCTCGACGAGCACGCCGAAGTGCGCGACGCGCCGGGCGTGCAGCCGCTGCACATCGCCGGCGCGCAGGTGCGCTTCGAGGACGTCTCGTTCGCCTACGATCCGCAGCGGCAGATCCTGCACAACGTGGATTTCACGATTCCGTCCGGCAAGACCCTGGCCGTGGTCGGCACCACCGGCGCTGGCAAATCCACGCTGTCGCGTCTGCTGTTCCGTTTTTACGATGTATCCAGCGGACGCATCACGATCGACGGTCAGGACATCCGCAATGTGACGCAGCAGTCCTTGCGCGCGGCGATCGGCATCGTGCCGCAGGATACTGTGCTGTTCAACGACACGATCTGCTACAACATCGCCTACGGCCGTACCGACGCGACGCGCGAGGAAATCGAGGCTGCTGCAAAGGCCGCGCACATCCACGATTTCGTGATGTCGCTGCCGCAGAAATACGACACCCAAGTCGGCGAGCGCGGCCTGAAGTTGTCCGGCGGCGAAAAACAACGTGTTGCGATCGCGCGTACGGTGCTTAAAGATCCCGCGATCCTCGTATTCGACGAAGCCACCAGCGCGCTCGACACGCGTACCGAGAAGATCATCCAGGGCGAGTTGGCCGAGATTGCGCGCGCACGCACGACCCTGATCATCGCGCATCGGCTCTCCACGATTGTCGATGCGGACGAGATCATCGTGCTCGAACACGGCCGCATCGCCGAACGCGGCGCCCACGCCAGCCTGCTCGCGCTCGGCGGGCGTTATGCGGCGCTGTGGAAGATGCAGCAGCAGGCGCGCCACGAAACGACGGCAAGCAACGAAGTGGAGGCGGCGCTGGAACTGCCACCCTGAAACGCACGTTTGCGACGATTTGAAGTAAACTCGACGTTGTGCTGGTCGGGAAAAAAATCCGTGGCGAACGAGAAATACCTTGCCGTCATCGGTCTGAGCGAAGAAGACACCGCTCACCTGCGCCTGCTGTTGCGCAAGGTCGTCGCCGAACTTGCACAGAACTGGCGTTGGGGTACCGAGGAAAACGCCGACCTCGTGATCGTCAATCCGGCCGAACTTGCCGGGCAGATTGCACGCAATCGCGCCTTCAGCGGCGGCCGCCGTTGCGCCGTGTTCGACAACACCGAAGCGTTGCGCGATGGCGAATTGCGCCTGTCCCGGCCGATCAAGGCGGACGCACTGGCGGCGGCCCTCAACGGAATCGGCGCACCGGGCATTGGCATGGGCCAGTCGGTATTGCGCTCGAATGCGGATTTCTTCAGCGACGACGGCCTGGATCCGGAATTCCAGATCGAGGACGATGACGTTGCAACCGCGCGCGCCCAGCGCCGCGAGGACGCCCCCGCGCTGGGCCTGGACGAATTACTCAAACCCGACAGCGAGGCCAAGAAACCGCAATTCGCGGTGCCGTTGCGCATCGATGCGGAAACGCGTCTGGAGCGCGGCAGCCGCACGGTTTCGGCGCGCGGTGATCGCCGCATCGCCGATTCGGTGCGCGGCATGCGCGCGCCGGACGGCAAGCTCGAAGGCATCAACATCGCGACCGCAGAATCGGACACCAACGCCACGGCATCGGGCAAGCACGCACTGCGCGAATACCTGCACATGCCGCTGCTGGGCGGTCCGGCACGGGCAAGTCTCGACGCTGCGCCGGAGCTGGTGCTTGATCCCAAGGAACGCACTTTCCACGCGGCCGGCGTATTGACGGCGCTTGCACCGTACTGCAGGGCCGAACTTGCGCAATCGATGTGGCGGCCGGTCACGTCCCAGGATCTGGCGCGCCTGCGCGCGCAACAGCCGGCACGGCCCTACGCGCACCTGCAGTGGCTCGATGCGCTCGTGCATGCGGACGGCCGCCTCGCACGCCACCTCGATCCCGGCGGACGCTACCGGCTCACGGGCTCTCCGCTCGCAGCGACGGGCGCGCCGCATCACGATGCGATCGTCAACCGGCTCACCACGCCTGCCAAACTGAACGAGATCGCGGCGGACAGCCACGCGCCAATGGCAGCGGTATTTGATCTCGTCAGCGCCTATGCCGCAATCGGCCTGATCGAGGTCGAAGGACGCTTGTCCCGCGGCGCGCCACCGCCCAAATCCGGGTTGTTCTCGCGCCTGCGCAATCCGTTTGCAAAGAACTGACGCCGAGCAGGGCGCTTGACCCATGGCCGGAATCAGCGACAATTCGCGATTCGCGGCGCAGATCACACCAGGCCGCTGCAATTGAACCAGGGGAAGACCATGGCAAGACGCCTGACCGTGCAAGGCGCGAGCGATGATGACGCCGCGCACCTGCGCAACCTTCTCGGCCAGGCTGCGCCGAAGCTGTCCACGCCGTGGCGGATTGAATCTGGCGAAGATGCCGAGTTGCTGGTCCTGGATGTCGACACCGTCTACGGCCACATGGATTGGCTGCGCGCGCACAACTCACGCCTGGTCGCGGTGCTCACCGCGCATTCCCAAGGCGATGAGTACGAATTGGTATTGCACAAGCCGCTGACCGTGGACAACCTCGTGCAGGTGCTGGATCGTGCCGCAGCGCTAACCGACGATGGTCCTGCCGAGGCCGCCGCGCCGCCGCTTCCGCCAGCGTCGAAAAAGGCAGCCGCGCCCAAAGCCGTCGCGGTTACCCCGCCACTGATACCGGAACTGCCGGCAGCACCCGAGCCGCCCAAGGAACGCCGACTGCACGATTGGCTGGGCGGCCATGCGGTCGCCGTGGCCGTGCGCGTGCAAACTGCGGGAGCCCCGGACTTGATCCTCGATCCGGGCCACAGTACCTACTATGCCGAAGGCAGTCTGCGCGCGCTCGCACCCCATTGCGGACGCGTGGTCACGCATGAGGAATTGCACGAGGTCAGTCCGGTCGAACTTGCGCGCCTGCAAGCCTCGGGCAAGGGCCAGCCGTTCGCGCGCCTGACCTGGTTGAGCCATGTACTCGGCTCGAACGGTCATCCGGCGCAGGGCGTGGATGTGAATGCGAAATTCAAGATGTCGCGCTGGCCGCAGATCGAGCGCGAGTTTCCGAAACACTTCCGCATCGCCACGGTGATGATGAAGCAGCCGGCGACGCTCAGCGAGATTGCAGAACAAAGCGGCGCCTCGCTCGGTGACGTCATCGACTTCGTCAACGGCTATCGCGCAATCGGATTCGTCGAAGCGGAAGCGCCAGTCAACGAGACGGCGCCGGCACGCGATAGCGGTCGCGCCGCGATCTTGTCGCGCCTGAAAAATCCGTTCGGCAGCGGAACCTGATCTACCCGGTGCTGCGCATGGCGAATCGTTTACCCGCGCTATTCATCGGCCACGGCTCGCCGATGAACGCTTTGGAAGACAACGCCTTCACCCGTGGCTGGCAGGATGCGGCGCGGCGGATTCCGAAACCGCGCGCGGTCGTATGCATTTCCGCACATTGGGAAACGCGTGGCGTCGGCGTTACCGCGACGCCGGCACCACAGACCATCCACGATTTCTACGGATTTCCGCAGGCGCTGTTCGACGTGCGCTATCCGGCTCCCGGCGACCCGGCGCTGGCTGCACAAATCGCGCAAATGGTAAAAAGCGCCAAAGTACACCCCGATACGGAATGGGGCCTGGATCACGGCGCGTGGAGCGTATTGCGCATCATGTATCCGCAGGCCGACATCCCGGTGCTGCAACTGAGCCTGGACAGCGCGCAGCCCGGCGCATTCCACTACGCGCTTGGCCAGGAACTCGCGCCGCTGCGCGACGACGGCGTGCTGGTCATGGGCAGCGGCAACATCGTGCACAACCTGCGTCTGTTCGATTTCCACGCCACGCGGCCGGCGGACTGGGCTGCACGCGCCGATGCGCTGCTGCGCGCACACATCGATTCCGGCGATCACGCCGCCCTGCTCGACTGGAACGCGCTCGGCCCGGAAGTCGGACGCGGCGTTCCCACGCCGGAGCATTACCTGCCATTGCTCTATGCGCTCGCCGTACGCGGCAAGGATGAACCAGTGCGCATCTTCAACACCACCGTGATCAGCGCGATCTCCATGACCTGCATGCAGGTCGGCTGAACTCCCACAGCTTCACGTTGCGCAAGCGCAGCGCGTTCGTCACCACCGACACCGACGACAGGCTCATCGCCAGCGCCGCGAACATCGGCGACAGCACGATGCCGAACCACGGATACAGCACGCCGGCGGCGATCGGCACACCGATGGCGTTGTAGACAAAGGCGAAAAACAGGTTCTGGTGGATGTTGCGCACGGTCGCCTGCGACAACGCGCGGGCGCGCAGGATCGCGGTCAGTTCGCCCTTCACCAGCGTGACCTGCGCGCTCTCCATCGCGATGTCCGTGCCGCTGCCCATGGCGATGCCGACGTCCGCGGCGGCGAGCGCGGGCGCGTCGTTTATGCCGTCGCCGGCCATCGCCACGCGCCGGCCCTCGCGCTTGAGCGCCGCGACCGCCATCGCCTTGTCCGCCGGCGACACCTCGGCGCGCACTTCGTCGATGAGCAACGCATGCGCCACCGTCCACGCGGTCGTCGCGTTGTCGCCGGTGAGCATGACGATGCGCAGGCCCGCCTCGCGCAAGCGCCGGATCGCATCACGGGACGTGGGCTTGATGCGATCGGCAACGGCGATCAACGCGGTCAGGCGGCCTTCGACGCCAAGGAACACCACGGTGGCACCCTGCCCACGCAATACGTCGGCTCGCGCGAGCGCGGCCGCGTCGACGGCGATTCCGCCTTCTTCCATCAGGCGCACATTCCCCAGCGCAACCCGGCGGTCCTCCACCGTGCCGCGTACGCCGCGCCCGGTCAGCGAGGAGAATTCCGCGACCTTCGGGATGGCGATGCGGCGTTCACGCGCGCCCGTCACGACTGCACGCGCGAGCGGATGTTCGCTCGGCAGTTCCAGCGCAGACGCCAACGCCAAGGCACGCGCCTCGTCGAAGCCGCCGAAGGTGTATACGCCCATCAAGGCCGGCTTGCCTTCGGTGAGCGTGCCGGTCTTGTCCACGACCAGGGTATCGATGCCGCGCAAGGCTTCAATCGCCGCCGCATCCTTGAACAGGACGCCCGCCCGCGCGCCGCGGCCGCTGGCAACCATGATCGAGATCGGCGTCGCCAGGCCCAGCGCGCACGGACAGGCAATGATCAGCGTCGACACCGCGGCGATCAGGGCATGCGCCAGTTTCGGATCCGGACCGAACAGCGCCCAGGCGACGAACGCGAGCACGGCGACGGCGACGACGGCCGGCACGAACCACGCCGCGACCTCGTCCGCAATGCGCTGCAGCGGCGCCCGGGAGCGCTGCGCCTGCGCAACCAGCGCGACGATCTGCGCCAGCAGGGTTTCGGCGCCCACCTTCTCTGCGCGCATGGTCAAGGCACCGTCCTGGTTGATGGTGCCTCCGGCCAGATTGGCGCCGCCGGACTTTTCCACCGGCATCGGCTCGCCACTGAGCATGGACTCGTCGACATGACTCGTACCTTCGAGCACGATGCCATCGGTCGGCACCTTCTCGCCGGGGCGCACGCGCAGCCTGTCGCCGGCTCGTACGTCGGCCAGCGGCACGTCGTGCTCGCTGCCATCGGCATCGATGCGGCGCGCGATCTTTGGCGCCAGATCGATCAGCGCGCGCAAGGCCGCGCCGGTTTGCCGGCGCGCGCGCAGTTCGAGGAAATCCCCCAGCAGCACCAGCGTCACAATGACCGCCGCCGATTCGAAATACACCCCGACGTTGCCGTGCATATCGCGGAATGCGGGTGGAAACACGCCGGGCGCGACGAACGCAACTGCGCTGTACAACCAAGCCACGCCCGTGCCGAGCGCAATGAGCGTATACATGTTCGGCGACCAGGGTTTCAGCGAGCGCCAGCCGCGCGCGAAGAACGGCGCGCCCGCCCACAACACGACGACCGTCGCCAGCACCGCCTCGATCCACGCCGCGGCGCGATCCCACGGCGCCGGCAGGTGCCAGCCGAACAAGTGCGGACCCATTGCCACGGCAACGGCGGGAATTGTCAGCACGAGGCTGATCCAGAAACGCCGCGCGAGCGTGCGCAGTCCGCCATCGTCTTCGGAATCCGCGCTTGGCAGCAGTGGCTCCAGCGCCATGCCGCATTTCGGGCAATGGCCGGGACCGACCCGCCGCACTTCCGGGTGCATCGGGCAGGTGTAAATTGTTCCGACCGGCGGCGGCGCGGCTTCGGCCACCGCAGCGCCGAGATAACGCTTGGGCTCGGCGAGGAATTTCTCGCGGCAACGCGCGGAACAGAAATAGTACGCGCGGCCCGCATGTTCGGCATGGTGTTTGGCCGAGTGTGGATCGACCTGCATACCGCAGACCGGATCGATCGCGGTGTGCGCCGTACCCGGCGCGTGGCTGTGGGTGCTCATGTGCAATTCCCATTCGTGCAATGCATACAGGATACGTCCGCCGTCAAGCCGCTGCGCCGCGACGCAACCGGCGGCGCTCCAGCAACGCAAAGGCCGCCGGAATGACCAGCATCGACAACAGCGGCGCGGTGAGCATGCCGCCGAGCATCGGCGCGGCAATGCGTTGCATCACTTCCGCGCCGGCGCCGTGGCCGGCCATGATCGGAACCAGACCGGCCAGCACCACGGCCACGGTCATCGCCTTGGGCCGCACGCGCTGTACCGCGCCTTCGCGGATGGCGGCGTCGAGCGCATCCACGCCGGCGGCGGCATCGAGTGCGCGCCGCCGGTCCCAGGCATGGCGCAGGTACAGCAGCATCACCACGCCGAACTCGGCGGCGACGCCGCCGAGCGCGATGAATCCGATGATGGTCGCCACCGATACCGAATGGCCGAGCAGCCAGATCAGCCACAGCCCACCGACCAGGGCCAGCGGTACGCTGAGCAGGATCAGCGCCGCTTCGTCGGCGCGGCGGAACACCGCCCAGATCAACAAATAGATGATCGCCAGCACGACCGGTACGATCAGCGCCAGCCGTGCGGTTGCCCGCGCGAGGTCCTCGAATTGCCCGGACCATTCGACGGCGACGCCCGGCGGCAGAGACGCCGATTCGGCCACGGCGTGTTTCAGGTCCGCGACCACCGCGCCCAGGTCGCGCCCCGCCGTGTCGACGTAGACGTAGGTTGCGAGGCGGCCGTCTTCGCTGCGCAGCATCGACGGTCCTGGCTGCACCTCGACATCGGCGATCTGCCCGAGCGTGAGCTGCGCACCGCCGGCCGCGACGATCGGCAAGGCGCGCAGCGCGGCCAGCGAATCGCGTTCCGCGCGCGCGTAGCGCAGCACGATCGGAAAGCGCTCGCGGCCCTGGATGGTCTGCCCGATCGGCTCGCCGCCGACCACATTGGCGATCAGCTCCTGCACCTGGCGCTGGCTCAGTCCGTAACGCGCCGCGGCGTCGCGATGGATGTCGACGTCGACGTAGCGGCCACCGGCACTGCGCTCGGCGACCGCCGAGCGCACGCCCGCCACGCCGCGCGCGGCCGCTTCGATGCGATCGGCGACGCTTTCCAGCGTCGCCGCGTCCGGACCAAGCACCTTGATGCCGATCGGGCTCTTGATGCCGGTCGCGAGCATGTCGATGCGATTGCGGATCGGCGGCACGAACAGGTTGGTCAGTCCCGGCACCTTCACCGCGTGGTCCAGTTCGGCCTTGATCTTGTCCATGGTCATGCCCGGCCGCCACTGCTGCCTGGGCTTGAACGTGATCGTGGTTTCGAACATCTCCAACGGTGCGGGATCCGTGGCGGTGTCGGCGCGGCCGGCCTTGCCGAACACGTGCGCGACTTCCGGCACCGTCTTGATCATGCGGTCGGTGAGCTGCAACAGCTGCGCGGCCTTGCCGGCGGACAGCCCGGGCAAGGCCGTGGGCATGTACAGCAGCGTGCCCTCGTCCATCGGCGGCAGGAATTCGCTACCCAGCCGCGCCAGCGGCAGCGCGGCGCTCGCGAGCAACGCGCCGGAGAAAAGCAGTGTGATGCCAGGACGCCGCAACACCGCATCGAGCACCGGCCGATACGCGGCAACCAGCCATCGATTCAGCGGATTTTCGTGCTCGGCGCGGATGCGGCCGCGCACCAGGTAACCCATCAACACCGGCACCAGGGTTACAGCCAATCCGGCCGCCGCCGCCATCGCATAGGTCTTGGTGTAGGCGAGCGGCTTGAACAGGCGCCCTTCCTGCGCCTCCAGCGCGAATACGGGCACGAACGACAGCGCGATCACGAGCAGGCTCACGAACAGCGCCGGTCCTACTTCGGTGGCCGCCGCGGCAATCAGGTTCCAACGCTGCGCGCCTTGCGGCTCGGCGCCGGCGTTTGCGTCGCGCCAATGCTCGAGGTGCTTGTGCGCGTTCTCGATCATCACCACGGCGGCATCCACCATCGCGCCGATCGCGATGGCGATGCCACCCAGCGACATGATGTTCGCGCTGATGCCCTGCGCGTGCATGACCACGAACGCCGCGAGCACGCCCAGCGGCAAGGTGACCACGGCGACCAGCGCCGAGCGCAGGTGGCCGAGGAACAGCACGCACACCAGCGCGACAACGATGAATTCCTCGACCAGCGTGCGCCACAGGTTGCGCACCGAGGCGTCGATCAATTGCGAGCGATCGTAGGTCGGCACGATCTCGACGCCCACCGGCAGGCTGCGCGCAAGCTCCTCAAGCCGCGCCTGCACCGCCGCGATGGCCGCGCGCGCGTTCTTGCCCGAGCGCAGGATGACCACGCCGCCGGCCACCTCGCCTTGCCCATCCAACTCGGCGATGCCGCGGCGGAACGCGGGCCCGCGCCGCACCGTGGCGATGTCGCTCAACAGCACCGGCACACCGTTGTCCGTCGCGACCGGCACGTTCTCGAAATCCGCCCGGCTGCGCAGCCAGCCTTCGCTGCGCACCATGAGTTCGGCCTCGCCCTGCTCGATCACCGAGCCGCCGCCGGCGCCGTTGGCCGACCGCACCGCCTCGATCAACTGCGGCACGGTGATGCGGCGCGCGGCCAGCGCCTGCGGGTCGGGCACGATCTGCCAGGCGCTCTCCGCGCCGCCGATACTCGCTACCTCGGCGACGTCCGGCACGGTCTTGAGTGCGTAACGCAATGTCCAGTCCTGCAACGCGCGCAATTGACCGAGGTCGTGCCGGCCGCTGCGGTCGACCAGTGCGTACTCGAAGATCCAGCCCAGTCCCGTCGCGTCCGGGCCGAGCGCCGGCTGCACGTTGGCGGGCAGGCGATCGCGCACCTGGCTCAGGTACTCGAGCACGCGCGAACGCGCCCAGTACAGGTCGGTACGGTCGTCGAACAGCACGTAGACGAACGAGTCGCCGAAGAACGAGTAGCCCCGCACGGTGCGCGCGCCGGGTACCGAAAGCATGGTCGTCGCCAGCGGATAGGTGACCTGATCCTCGACCAGCTGCGGCGACTGTCCGGGCCAGGACGTGCGGATGATCACCTGAGTGTCGGACAGGTCGGGCAAGGCATCGACCGGTGTCTGCCGCAGGGCAAACACGCCCGCTGCCGCCAGCGCCAGCGCCGCCAGCAGTACCGGCACGCGGTTGGCGATCGACCAATGGATCAGGCGCGCGATCATTGCCGGGGCTCCGCGTGCGCGCCATCCGGATGCGTGTGCTGCGCCGGATGATCCGGATGCGGCGCGGATTCGGCCTCGGTTTGCAAGCGCTGCAACGCACCGGACAGGCTCGCCTCCGAGTCGATCAGGAACTGGCCCGAGGTCACCACGCGCTCGTTGCCGGAAAGTCCAGCGAGGATTTCGGTTTCGCCGCCAGCGGACGCGCCGACGCGCACCGGCACCGCGCGGAAGCCGCCATCGCCGAGCGCAACGATAACGCGCGTCGCCACGCCAGTCGCGATCAACGCTTCGTCGGGTACCAGCGGACGCGCTGCGCTGCCTGCCACGGAAATCGAGACCTGCGCGAACATGCCCGGCGCCAGCCGATGCTCCGGATTCGGCAACTCGATGCGCACGCGCTGACTGCGCGTGGCCGGGTCGACCTGGGGCAACACGACCTGCACCTGCGCATCGAACGTCGCGCCGGGCAATGCGCTGACCGTCACCGCGACCGGGATGCCGGCGGCGATGCCGGGCATTTGCGCCTGTGGCACGTCGGCTTCGACCCAGACCGTGTCGAGCGAATTGAGCACCATCAAGGGCGCACCGGCGACGAGCTGCTGGCCCTGCTGCACGGCCAGTTGCGCGACCACGCCATCGAGCGGCGAACGCAACTCGATGCCGGCCGCGCCGACGTGCACGCCGGCGATCTCGGCATCGCTCAGGCCGAGCACGTGCAGGCGCTGCCGCGCCGCGGCGAGCAACGCGCGCGCATCCGCGGATTCGGCGCCGGAGAGCGCGCGGTATTCGGCGATCGCCGCGCCCCACTGCGGCGCCAGCACGCGCGCGACAGGCTGGCCCTTGCGCACCGCATCGAACGGCGCACGCACGTCCAGCCGCTCGATGGTTTCGTCCACGCGCGCGCTGATCGTCACCGCCTCACGCAGGTTCCAGCCCACGCTTGCCGGCACGCGTACGTCGCGCGCCAGCGCCGCCACGCGCACCGGCGCGGCGCGCACGCCGAGATT
The DNA here is from genome assembly GCA_021404785.1 of Lysobacterales bacterium PRO7. Lineage (GTDB taxonomy): Bacteria > Pseudomonadota > Gammaproteobacteria > Xanthomonadales > Rhodanobacteraceae > Rudaea. The sequence continues at coordinate 1,110 of QWHH01000011.1, read as the reverse complement.
CTGCACGACGGCCGGATCGATGCGCACCACGTCGGGCTCGCTCTCGCCGGGCACACCCGCGTACTTTGGCACGAGGTCCATGCTCGGCATCAAAGGCGACTTGCCGGGATGGTCGAAATGCTGCTGCGGCGACATCGGGTCATACCAGTACAGCACGCGCTTGTCCGCGGCTGCGGCGGCCGGCATCGGCGCGCCGCTGCCGGCGCGGCGCGTGCCCAGCCAGTAGAACGTGGCCGAAGACAGGGCCATTGCGCTCACTGCCACAACGATCCATGCGCGTTTCATGGCGTATCCTCCGCGGGAATCAGGTAGGCCAGCGCCGCCCAGCCGCGGCCCCACGCCGCCAGCGCGTCGGCATAGGCGAGGCGCGTGTTTATTTCGTCGCGCCGCGCGTCGAGCCAGGGTTGCAGCGATCCGCCAGCGCGGTAGGCGGCCAGCGCGACGCGCGAACGATCCGCGGCGAGCGGCACCTGTTCGTCGCGGAAGCGGCGCACCTGCCGCGTCCAGCCGCGCCAGTCCGCGAGCCTTTGTTCGACCGCGGCACGCTGCGCGCGGCGTGCGTCCTCGTGTTCGGCCAGCACGGCGTCGCGTTCGGCATGGCGCGCGCCAATGTCGCGATCCTGGCGATTGCCGGCAAACAGCGGCAAGGTCATGCCGAAGTTCACGGAAGCCATGTCCGGCAGGCTGCCGAAACGCTTGCCGTAGCTGACGCCCACGCTCCACTGCGGGCGTTTGCCGGCGCGGGCGGCATCCAGCGACGCCTGCGCGCTCGCCTCGCGCGCCGGCCATTGCAGCAGCGGCGCCTGCCGGTCCAGTTGGGACAACAATGTCGCGGGTGCGACCGGCAATTCCGCGAAATCCGCCATATCCGCCGCGCTCGCGTCCGTACCGGTCCAGCGTCGCAGCATCGCCTGCGCGGCCTCGACGCCTGCCTGCGCCGCATCGATGCGGTTGTCGAGATCGGCCGCTTCGGCGCGTGCCGCCAGGGCGTCGGCGGCGCCATCGGTACCGCCGGCGAGCCGGGCCCGGCTCGCGCGCTTGGCCACGTCCGTCGCACCGCGCATATCCTCGAGCAAGTCGAGCCGCCGCTGCGCAGACCACAGGGAAACC
>QWHH01000005.1 GCA_021404785.1 Lysobacterales bacterium PRO7 | reverse complement strand
CACTCCGGCAAGAACGGCACCGGAAGATGTTGGGGAGGTGGCTCAAAATTGGATGCAAAACCCTATGAAACCTGGCTCAGTTCTGTGTGCAAATCAACAACAGGAGATCTCACCGTTGCCGCAAAGCAGGTAAGAATTACTGCGGGTTCCGCCCGAACTCGGCTAAAAACAATCTTTCAAAAGACAGGAGTGACGGGGCAACTCGGACTCACAAAATTATTGTCGGAACTCAATTTGGTGTCGAAGTAGACTCGCCCGGAAGGGACGAAATCCCGCTGGGTTGATGTGCGAGCCTCGATGTATCGACATCGTGCAAATGGTTGAAGTCACACCTCCAATGATGCCAAATCCCCCTTCGTCTCGAGCCACTCCTTGCGGTCGGCGGCGCGCTTCTTCGACAGCAGCATGTCCATCAGCGGCGCGGTGCCGTCATCGGCATCGACGGTGAGCTGGACGAGACGGCGCGTGTCCGGATGCATGGCCGATTCGCGCAATTGCGCGGGATTCATTTCCCCGAGTCCCTTGAAGCGGGTGACGTTGACCGCGCCCTTGATCTTCTCGCGCTCGATCCGGGCCAGTTGCGCGTCGCGTTCGGCTTCGTCGAGGCAATAGAAAACCTGCTTGCCCACGTCGACGCGGAACAGGGGCGGCATGGCGACGAAGACATGGCCTTCGCGCACCAGTGCGGGGAAGTGGCGTAGGAACAGCGCGGACAGCAGCGTGGCAATGTGCAGGCCGTCGGAGTCGGCATCGGCAAGCACGATCACCTTGCCGTAGCGCAGTCCGGAAATATCGTCGCGGCCGGGATCGCAGCCGATGGCGATCGCGAGGTTGTGCACTTCCTCGGAGGCGAGCACTTGTCCCGAATCCACTTCCCAGGTGTTGAGGATTTTTCCGCGCAGCGGCAGGATCGCCTGGTAATCCTTGTCGCGCGCCTGTTTGGCGCTGCCGCCGGCCGAATCGCCTTCAACCAGAAACAACTCGGTGCGCGATAGATCGCTCGACGCGCAATCGGCAAGTTTGCCGGGCAGGGCAGGTCCTTGCGTGATCTTCTTGCGTACGATCTGTTTTTCGGCCTTGAGCCGCAGCGTCGCGCGTTCGATCGCGATGGCGGCGATCTTCTCGCCGAGTTCCACATGCTGATTCAAATACAACGAAAAGCCGTCGTGCGCGGCGTTTTCCACGAACGCCGCGGCATCGCGCGAGGACAGGCGTTCCTTGGTCTGCCCGGAGAACTGCGGATCCTGCATCTTCACGCTGAGTACGAAGCTCAGGCGATCCCAAACGTCTTCGGGCGCGAGCTTGACCCCGCGCGGTAACAGGTTGCGGATTTCGCAGAACTCGCGCAATGCGGAAGTGAGACCGGAGCGCAGGCCGTTGACGTGGGTGCCGCCCTGGATGGTCGGGATCAGGTTGACGTAGGATTCTTGCGTCAGCTCGCCTTCCGGCAGCCAGGCCAGCGCAAATTCGACCGAGCCGGTGTCGCGTTTGAGTGTGCCGAGGTACAGATCGGACGGCAGGTACTCGCCGCCAGTCAGCATCGAACGCAGGTAATCGCGCAGGCCGTCCTCGTAAAACCATTCATCCTTTTCGCCGCTGGCTTCATCCAGCAAGCGCACGGTCAGGCCCGCGCATAGGACCGCCTTGGCACGGAGAACATGCTTTAACTTCGATACTGAAACCTTTGATGTATCGAAGTATTTCTCCTCAGGCCAGAAGCGTAGCGTAGTGCCAGTCTGCTTCTTGGCTACCGTGCCGACGGTCTTCAATTCGCTGGCGCGTTCACCGTGCTTGAAGTCCATGCGATAGACATTGCCGTCGCGGCGAATGGTGACTTCCACCTTCGACGACAGCGCGTTGACCACCGACACGCCGACGCCATGCAGGCCGCCGGAAAACGCATAATTCTTGTTCGAGAACTTGCCGCCCGCGTGCAGGCGGGTGAGGATCAATTCCACGCCCGGAATGCCTTCCTCGGGGTGGATGTCGACCGGCATGCCGCGGCCGTCGTCGGAAACCTCCACCGAGCCGTCGCTGTGCACGATCACTTCTATCGTTTTCGCGTGCCCGGCGAGGGCCTCGTCCACGGAGTTGTCGATGACTTCCTGCGCCAGATGGTTCGGGCGCGAGGTGTCGGTGTACATGCCGGGACGGCGTTTTACGGGTTCAAGGCCGGAAAGGACCTCGATATCGGCGGCGTTGTAGCGAGAACTCATTTTCAGTTTCGAATCCTGAAGCGGCGGCGGATAGTCAATGTTGATGGCTGGAAATGCAAGCGCCGTCATCCCGGCAGGGAATGCCGGGATCCAGACTGCATGGATGCCATCCTTGGCGACTGGATTCCGGCAATCCATGCCGGAATGACAAACAAAAGCAACACTCGCAGCGCGCAGCGCGTCCCGGTAGAATACGCCTTTACCAGCAGCGGATTCGTGCTGATGACTCCCTTGATCTTCGTAACTGGCGGCGTGGTGTCCTCTCTCGGCAAGGGCATCGCGTCGGCCTCGCTTGCGGCCATCCTCGAAGCGCGCGGACTGCGCGTGACGATGATGAAGCTCGATCCCTACATCAATGTCGATCCGGGCACGATGAGCCCGTTCCAGCACGGCGAGGTCTACGTCACCGACGACGGCGCCGAGACCGACCTCGACCTCGGCCATTACGAGCGCTTCGTGCGCACGCGCCTGACCGGAAAGAATTCCATCACGACCGGAAAAATCTACGAAGCTGTGATCCGCAAGGAACGCCGCGGTGATTACCTCGGCGCCACGGTGCAGGTGATTCCGCACATCACCGACGAGATCAAGCGTTGCATCGACGAGGCCACGCGTGGTTACGATGTCGCGCTGGTCGAGATCGGCGGCACCGTCGGTGACATCGAATCGCAGCCGTTCCTCGAGGCGATTCGGCAGATCCGCATCGAACACGGCGCGGACAAGACCTTGTTCATGCACCTGACCCTGGTGCCGTACATCAAGGCAGCCGGCGAGATCAAGACCAAGCCGACCCAACACTCGGTCAAGGAACTGCGTGCGCTCGGCATCCAGGCGGACGTGCTGCTGTGCCGTAGCGAGCAACCGCTGCCGCAGGCCGACCGGCGCAAGATCGCGCTGTTCACCAACGTGCCGGAAAAGGCCGTCATCAGTGCGGTCGACGTGGACACCATCTACAAGCTGCCGCTGTGGCTGCACGAGCAGGGCCTGGACGACATCGTGGTCGCGCACCTCAAGTTGGACGCCAAGCCGGCCAACCTGGGCGAATGGGAACGTACCGTCGAAGCGGTCGATCATCCCAGGGACGAAGTCACCATCGCGATCATTGGCAAATACGTCGAACACAAGGACGCGTACAAGTCACTCGGCGAGGCGTTGCGCCACGGCGGTCTGAAGCAGGCGACACGCGTGAACCTGCGCTGGCTCGAATCCGAAGACGTCGAATCGCGCGGTGCGGAAATATTGGCCGACGTCGATGGCATCCTGGTGCCGGGCGGATTCGGCAAGCGCGGCTTCGAAGGCAAGATCGCCGCGGCGAAATTCGCGCGCGAACGCAAGATTCCGTATTTCGGCATCTGTTACGGCATGCACGCCGCAGTCGTGGATTTCGCGCGCAGCATCGCCGGACTGCCGGGTGCGGGTTCCACCGAAAACGACAAGCACTGTGCGGATCCCGTGATCGCGTTGATCACCGAGTGGACGACCGGCACGGGCGAAGTGGAGAAGCGCGACGAGACTTCGGACCTCGGCGGCACCATGCGCCTGGGTGCGCAGGAATGCCGCCTGAAAGCCGGAACGATCTCGCGTCAGCTCTACGGGCAGGACGTGATTCGCGAGCGTCATCGCCACCGCTACGAATTCAACAATCGTTACCGGCAGAAGTTCGAGGATTTGGGTCTGGTCATCGCCGGCAAGTCGATGGATGATCTGCTGGTTGAAATCGTCGAGTTGCCGGAGCAGCAGCATCCCTGGTTTGTGGCCTGCCAGTTCCATCCGGAATTCACTTCCACGCCGCGCGACGGCCATCCGCTGTTCATGGGCTTCGTGCGCGCCGCGCGCGAGCTCAAGGTTGTGCGCACCGCGCCGCGTCTGGCGCAGGTGGCGTCGGCATGAAGAAGCTCGTCATTCCGGCATGGAGTGCCGGAATCCAGAAGCCAAGGACGGCAGCATTACGGCAATTGCCTGGTTGGCATCCATGCAGTCTGGATCCCGGCATTCCCTGCCGGGATGATACCAAGAGGATGGCGCAATGAATCTTTGTGGCTTCACCGTCGGCCTCGATAAACCGCTATTCCTGATTGCCGGCCCGTGCGTGATCGAGTCGGAACAATTGCAGCTCGACACGGCGGGAAAGCTCAAGGAAATCACCGCAAAACTCGGCGTTCCCTTCATCTTCAAATCCAGTTTCGACAAGGCCAACCGCACCTCGGGCACGAGTTTCCGCGGCCCGGGACTCGAAGCAGGCTTGCGCATCCTCGCCGAAGTAAAAAAGCAGATTGGCGTCCCGGTGCTCACCGACGTACACGAATACACGCCGTTGAACGAAGTCGCGTCGGTCGTCGACGTATTGCAGACGCCGGCCTTCCTGTGTCGCCAGACCGACTTCATCCAGAACGTCGCGCGCGCGGGAAAACCCGTCAACATCAAGAAAGGCCAGTTCCTGTCGCCGTGGGAAATGAAGCACGTCTCCGCCAAGGCGAAAGCCATGGGCAACGATGCGATCATGGTGTGCGAGCGCGGCGCGAGCTTCGGCTACAACAACCTCGTATCCGATATGCGCAGCCTCGCCGTGATGCGCGACACCGGTTGTCCGGTCGTGTTCGACGCCACGCATTCGGTGCAACTGCCCGGCGGCGCGGACGGCAAATCTGGCGGCCAGCGCGAGTTCGTGCCGGTGCTTGCGCGTGCAGCGGTCGCGGTAGGCATTGCCGGCATCTTCATGGAAACGCATCCGGATCCGGACAAGGCGCTGTCCGACGGTCCCAACGCGTGGCCGCTGGGGAAGATGCTGGCGTTGCTGGAGACGCTGGTTGCGCTGGATCGCGTCACCAAATCACAACCTCTTTGAGTTCTCCGATGAGCCAATCGATAACGAAAATCCACGCCCGCGAAATCCTGGATTCGCGCGGCAATCCCACGCTTGAAGCCGAAGTCACACTCGCCGATGGTTCGTTTGGGCGCGCTGCAGTGCCGAGCGGCGCGTCGACCGGTTCGCGCGAAGCGGTTGAACTGCGCGACGGCGATAAAGCGCGCTATGGTGGCAAAGGTGTTCGAAATGCGGTGGTGAACGTCAACGGCGCGATAGCGTCTGCTCTGAAAGGGTTCAATTCGGCGGACCAGAAGGGACTCGACGCGAAACTCATCGCGCTCGACGGCACGCCGAACAAGGGCAAGCTTGGCGCGAATGCGATTCTTGGCGTGTCGCTGGCCGTTGCGCATGCCGTTGCGGCGTCGAAAAAAGTACCGCTGTGGAAATACATCAACACGGCGCTGTCCGCCGGCGCGCCGTTGCATCTGCCCGTGCCCATGATGAACATTGTCAACGGCGGCGCACATGCCGACAACAACGTCGACATGCAGGAGTTCATGGTGCTGCCGGTCGGGTTGCCGAACTTTGCGGAAGCCTTGCGCGCGGGCGCGGAAATTTTCCACGCGTTGAAAAGCGTCTTGAAGTCGAAAGGACTCAACACTGCGATCGGCGACGAGGGCGGTTTCGCGCCGGATCTCAAATCCAACGAGCAGGCGATCGAGACGATCCTCGAAGCGATCGCCAGGGCAGGTTACAAGGCCGGCAAAGACATCTACCTGGGCCTGGACGCCGCCAGTTCCGAGTTCTTCAACAATGGCGTGTACGATCTGGCCGGCGAGGGCAAGAAGCTGTCTTCCTCCGAATTGATCGAGTTCTATGCCGGCTGGTGCGCGAAGTATCCGATCATCAGCATCGAAGATGGTGTCGCCGAGCAGGATCGCGATGGTTGGAAGGCACTGACCGCGAAGCTCGGCAAGAAAATCCAGCTCGTTGGTGACGACAACTTCGTCACCAATCCGGCGATCTTCCGCGCCGGCATTGCCGACGGTATCGCCAACGCGATCCTGATCAAGGTCAACCAGATCGGCACGCTGTCCGAGACGCTGGAAGCGATCGCGATGGCCGACAAGGCGAATTATGCCGCGGTGATTTCGCATCGCTCCGGCGAAACCGAGGACACCACCATCGCCGATATCGCAGTGGCGACCACCGCGACGCAGATCAAGACGGGTTCTTTGTGCCGCTCGGATCGTGTGGCCAAGTACAACCAGTTGCTGCGCATCGAAGAAGCGCACGGCGCGTCCGCAAAATACGCGGGTCGTTCGGCGTTTTCCAACGTGCCGAACCTGGTCTGAGCATTCGCGTGTGCTCCGCTATATCGCGCTCATTCTGCTGATCCTGCTGATCGCGTTGCAGATAAAGTTCTGGACCGGCGAGGGCGGCATGCGCGACGTGTGGCGCCTGCAACAGCGGCTCGGTGAACAAAGGGCCGAGAACCTCAAGCTCAGGCAGCGCAACGAGGCGCTGTCCGCCGAAGTGCAGGATCTGAAATCCGGCAAGGGTGCGATCGAGGAGCGCGCGCGTTCCGAACTCGGCCTGATCATGCCCGGCGAAGTGTTTTACCAGGTCGTCGATCCGACGTCCGCGAATCCCCAACCCGACGATGGCAAGCATTGAGGCCGCGCTCTGGTGCGTCGTCCCCGCGGCAGGACGCGGCACGCGCGTCGGTGGCGACAAACCCAAACAATATCATCCGATCGCCGGGAAGCCGATGCTGCTGCATACGCTGGAACGATTGGCCTCACACCCGTGTATTGCCGGATTGATCGTGACGTTGGCGGCTGGCGATACGCACTGGTCTGCATTGCACGAGCTTGGCGGCAAGCCGGTGCTGACAACGAATGGCGGTGACGAGCGATCGGATTCCGTGTTGGCTGGCTTGCGCGCGCTGCGTGATCATGTGCGCGACAGTGACTTCGTCCTGGTGCACGACGCGGCGCGTCCATGCGTTCGCGCAGATGACATCTCGCGCTTGATCGCGCAGGGCATTCCCGCTGGCGCTGCGTTGCTCGCCGCGCCTGTGCGCGACACGCTCAAGCGCGCCGACGATACAAATCATGCGATCGCCACCGAGCCGCGCGAAGCACGTTGGCGCGCGTTGACGCCACAATTGTTTCGCTACGCGGAACTTATCGCGGCACTTGAGTCGGCACATCTTGCGCGCGTTGCCGTCACCGACGAGGCGATGGCGATGGAACGCGCCGGACACAAACCCTTGCTCGTCGAGGGCAGCGAGGACAATATCAAGGTCACCACGCCGGCGGATATCGCGCTGGCCGAATTCTTGTTGTCGAGGATGCAATGATGCGCATAGGGCAGGGCATCGACGTACACGCTTTCGGCCCTGGCGATCACATCGTCATCGGCGGCGTGCGCATCGCGCACGCGCGTGGCATCGTCGCGCATTCGGATGGCGACGTCGTGATTCATGCGCTGTGCGACGCAATTCTTGGCGCGTTGGCGCTTGGCGATATCGGCCAGCATTTTCCGCCGTCCGACGAACACTGGCGGGGCGTCGACAGCCGCGTGTTCTTGCGCCATTGCGCCACACTACTACGCGAACGCGGTTACACGATCGGCAACGCGGATATCAGTATCGTCTGCGAGGCGCCAAAAATTGCGCCACACGCCGCGGCGATGCGTGCGAACCTGGCCGCCGATCTTGGCTGCGAGGTCAGTCAGGTCAGCGTGAAAGCGACGACCAGCGAAAAACTCGGCTTCACCGGGCGCGACGAAGGCATCGCTGCATTTGCGGTCGTGTTGTTGATTGCTGCCTGAAGTGAACTTTCCTTTTGCATTTGGCGGGCCACCGCTGCGCGGCATCTTGCGTTCGGTTCCGGAAGATTTTTTTGTTGATGAAGATCTCGGTTTCGCGCCGGATGGCGCGGGTGAGCACGTCTTCGTGCGCGTGGAAAAGCGCGGCGCGAATACGGATTTCGTCGCCAAGGAACTGGCGCGTTTCACTGGTGTGCGTGCGGAGTCGGTGAGCTATGCGGGAATGAAGGATCGCCACGCGGTCACGCGGCAGACGTTTTCGATCCATCTGCCCGGCAAGGCTGATCCGGATTGGTTGACGTTGGAACATGCGGAGTTCCGCATACTCGAATCGGCACGTCACAGTCGCAAGCTGCAACGCGGTGCACTCAAGGGCAATCGCTTCCGCATCGTTTTGCGCGAGGTTGAGGGCGACCGCGATGCCGCGCAGAAAATCATCGAATCGATCCGCGCGCACGGAGTCCCGAATTATTTTGGCGAGCAGCGCTTCGGGCGCGATGCGGCGAACATCGAACGCGCCAAAGCGATGTTCGCGGGTCGACGCGTGCAGCGTCACGAGCGTTCGCTGTTCCTGTCTGCGGCGCGTTCGCATCTTTTCAACACCGTGCTAGCCGCGCGGGTCGAACGTGGCGACTGGAATCTTCCGCAGGAAGGCGACGTGTTCATGCTTGCTGGCACACATAGCATTTTCGGACCCGAACCATTGACGCCGGATCTGCTTGCGCGCCACGCGCAGGGCGATATCGCGCCGACCGGCCCGATGTGGGGCGCTGGCGAACAGCGTACCCGGGAAGCGGTGGCGGAACTGGAGAATGCGGTCGCGTCTGCCAATCCGGAACTTGCCGCAGGTCTGGCTGCGAATGGATTGCGCCAAGAGCGGCGTAGCCTGGTGTTGAGTACGCGTGAATTGGCGATTTGTTGGCTGCCAGATGGCGGCGCAGAGCTGAGTTTCTACTTGAATTCTGGCGCCTATGCGACTGTTTTATTGAGAGAAATATTTGATTATCGAGAGCGAATCTAAGCTCGCTTGAGCAACACAATCGTTGCACCGGTTCCGCCTTCGGCAGGCTTGGCCGAGGCGAAGGCGACCACGTCCGCGCGCCGCCGCAGCAGTCCATCGACCAGGCGCTTGAGTACGGGACCTTCCGCGCGCGAGCGCAGGCCCTTGCCGTGGATCAGTTTTACGCACAGCCGTCCGTCGCGGCGCGACTCGTCGAGAAATTCTTTCACCGCTGCGCGCGCGACCACAGTGGTCATCTGGTGCAGGTCGATCTCGTCCGCAATGGAAAACTGCCCGCGCTTGAGTTGACGCAGCAGGCGCGGAGAATGGCCATCCTTGAGGTAGCTCAATTCCTCGCCGACCTCGATTGCCGCCGGGTCGATGGCGCTGTCGAGCAGCTCGTTGGCGACATTTGCCTCGTCGCGCCGCGACTGCAGCGGCTCGGCCGCTGGTCTGGATGTCGCAACCGGGTCGTCGGAATGCAGGCGCCGCACCGGCCCGACTGCCTCGCAGAACAGGCGCAGGTCGTCGTCGCTGATCACGGCAGGGCGGAATTTGCGCATGCGCCGAGGATACGGCAATGGCGATGCTTGGTAGAATAGTCGGCTTATGCGAGTACTTGTCAGCAACGACGACGGTGTCGACGCGCCCGGCATCCAGATTCTGGCGCAACGCCTGTCGATGATGGGCGAGGTCACCGTGGTTGCGCCGGATCGCGACCGCTCCGGCGCCAGCAATTCGCTCACGCTCGATCAGCCAATCCGGGTCAAGAAGCTCGATGATCATCGCTATCGCGTCTCCGGCACGCCGACCGATTGCGTGCATTTGGCGCTGTCCGGATTGCTCGATCACGAGCCCGATATCGTCGTTTCCGGCATCAACAATTCGGCCAATCTCGGCGACGACGTGATCTATTCCGGCACCGTGTCCGCGGCGATGGAAGGCCGTTTCCTCGGCCTGCCGGCGATTGCGGTGTCGCTGGTGTCGTCCGATCACCTGGGCACGCATTACCACAGCGCCGCGCAGGCGGCACTGTCGATCATGCAGCGCCTGCTGGTCGATCCCTTGCCCGCCGACACTATTCTCAACGTCAACGTGCCGGACCGGCCTTGGGCCGAGTTGCGCGGATTCGCGGTGACCCGACTCGGGCGCCGGCATCGCTCCGCCCCGTGCGTGCCGCAGCGCGACCCGCGCGGCCATCCGATGTACTGGATCGGTCCGGCCGGCGAAGCCGAGGACGATGGCCCCGGCACGGACTTCAATGCTGTGCGCGACGGGTTTATCTCGATCACGCCGATCCACGTCGATCTCACGCGATTCCAGGCGCTGGACAAAGTCAGCAGTTGGGTCAGTTCGCTGTCGCTTGAACTAGGCAGCGCCGCATGAACGTCTTTTCCCGTCTCACGCCGGAGGCGCAAGGCCTGGGCATGACGAGCCAGCGCGCGCGCGATCGCCTGATTGCGCGGCTCAGGGAAGAAGGCATCGCCGATCGGCGCGTGCTCGATGTGCTCACACGCCTGCCGCGCCATCTGTTCGTGGAGCCGGCACTGGAATCGCGCGCCTACGAGGACACCGCGTTGCCGATCGGTCACGCCCAGACCATCTCGCAGCCCTGGGTCGTGGCGCGCATGACCGAGGCGCTGATCCAGACCAGGGTTCCCGACAAGGTCCTGGAAATCGGCACCGGCTCGGGCTATCAGGCCGCGGTGCTTGCGGCGCTTTGCGCAAATGTATACACCGTCGAGCGTATCGAAGGATTGCTGCGCGACGCCCGCCGTCGCTTCCGCAAGCTCGGCATCGCCAATATCCGCAGCAAGAACGACGATGGCCGTGTCGGCTGGGCGGAGTTCGCTCCCTACGACGCGATCATCCTCACCGCTGCTGGCGAGGAAATCGATCCGGCGCTGTTCGCGCAGCTCGCGCCGGATGGCGTGATGGTCGCGCCGGTCGGCCCGTCCGGCGCGCAACGCCTGCTGCGCTACCGCCGCGAGGGCGAGGAGTGGAAGGCGGAAATGCTTGGCCACGTCAGTTTCGTGCCGCTGCTCGGCGGCGTTAGCTGATGCGCCTGTTCAAGCCGTTGTACGAGATCGCCCTGCGCTGGGCCGCGCATCCGCGTGCACAGGCCTACCTGGCCGGGTTGAGTTTCGTCGAAGCCTTCATCTTCCCGGTCGCGCCGGAATTCATGCTCGCGCCGATGACGCTGGCCAAACCGGCGCGCTGGGCGCGCTTCGCTTCGATCAGCCTCGTGTTTTCCCTGCTCGGATCGCTGGTCGGTTACGCGCTCGGTCATTACGCCTTCGACGCGCTGCGGCCGCTGCTGGCCGACTCGGGAATGCTCGCGCATCTGGACAAGCTCGTCGATGAATTCCGCGCCGACGCCATCGCGCATCCGTGGAAGGCGTTCTGGCTGCTGGTCGCCGCCGGCTTTGTGCCGATTCCGATGAAGGTCGCAAGCTGGGCCTGCGGCATCGTCGGCATGCCGATCCTGCCATTCCTCGCCGGCATCGCAGTCGGGCGCGGCAAGCGCGTGTACCTGCTGTGCGGCCTGATCCGCCTCGGCGGCGAGCGCGCCGAGAAGGCCGTTCACCGCTGGATCGAATGGATAGGCTGGGCGATCATCGTGCTGATCGTCCTGATCGTGATTTACTTGCGTTACCTGCGCTGAGACTCGCGATGCGGATATTCGCTTCCCCGATTTTGCGGATGGTATTGCTGGCCGTGGCGGCGTGGCTGGCCGGATGTGCCTCGAATCCGCCTGCGCCGGTGGTGGATCTGTCGCTGCCGAACGAAAACGCGACGGCAGCGACCAATGCATCGGGATCCGAGTCTGCGATGTATCGCGTCGTGCGCGGCGATACGCTGTATTCGATCGCGTTCAAGCATGGCCTGGATTACCGCGATCTGGCGACATGGAACGGCATCGCTTCGCCGTATCGCATCCTGGTTGGGCAAGAATTGCGCTTGAGCGCTCGGCCAGCGCCCGTCGTAGCAGCGGCGTCTCCGGCAACGCCCGAACCGCAACCCGGGCAAGCCGTAACCACGGGCATTGGCGAAAGCACGGCGACGACCGCGCCGTTATCCTCAGCGCCTGCGGCAGCGCAGAAGCCATCGGCGTTCGAACCGATCGCCGCGCAACCGGCAACTGCGCCCGCGCCTGTGCCCGCAGCGCCCGCATCCATCGCGCCGGCCCCGGCGGCTGCGGAAAAGCCGCCGGTTGCAACGCCAGCGCCCAAACCGATCGAGCAATCACCGCCAATCACCAAACCGGTCGCGCCGCTGCCGACAAAGCCGGCCGAAAGCACCGCGGAGTTGAATGCCGGAGGCGTGACCTGGCGCTGGCCGGCGGATGGCAAGGTCGTTGGTACCTTCGTCGCGGGCGATCAGACCAAACAGGGATTGGACATCGCCGGCAGCGCGGGCGATCCGGTGCGCGCTTCCGCCGACGGCGAAGTGGTCTACAGCGGCAACGGCCTGATCGGCTATGGCGAACTCATCATCGTCAAGCACAACGCCAATTACCTTTCCGCTTACGGCCACAATCGCAAGCGCCTGGTCAAGGAAGGCGACCGCGTCAAGGCCGGCCAGCAAATCGCCGAGATGGGCGCCACCAGTGCCAGCCGCGACGAACTGCACTTCGAGATCCGCAAGAACGGCAAGCCGGTGAATCCGCTGGATTACCTGCCGGCGCGGTGAGCACGAGTATCCTGCACCGATGACTGCGCGTGCACCCGCCGAACTCGACGCCGAGGAATTGCTCGGCCTGGTCGATTTCGTGGAGACGAATGACGGTGCGGCGCGCGACTCGACCAGCGCGTACCTGGGCGAGATCGGATTGGTCGCCTTGCTCGATGCGGCGAGTGAACGAGAGTTGGCAAAGCGCGTGCGCACCGGCGATGGCGAAGCGCGCCAACGCATGATCGAAGCGAATTTGCGCCTGGTCGTGAGCGTTGCGCGCGGCTATGTCGGCCGCGGCGTGCCGCTGATGGATCTGATCGCGGAAGGCAATCTTGGGTTGATCCGCGCGGTGGAAAAGTTCGAGCCGGCGCGACGCCTGCGTTTTTCCACGTATGCGGTGTGGTGGATCCGCGAGGCGGTGCAGCATGCGCTGATGCACCAGGGCCGCACCGTGCGCGTGCCGGTGCACGTGCTGCGCGAGTACGCGCAGGTGCTGCGCGCGCGGCGCGAGTTCGTGGCCGCACACGCGCGCGAACCGGGTATCGATGAACTGGCGCGGTTGGCCGGCAAGTCCGTGGCGGACGTGGCCGACCTGTTCGCCGCGAACGAGCGCATCAGTTCGCTGGATGCGCCGCTGTCGGAATCCGACGAACGCGCATTGGGCGAACAGATCGCGGTGGGCGAGGCGGACACCGCGACCGTGGAAAATGTCGCCGGCGGTGGCATCGCGGCCTGGATTGCGCAGTTGCCCGAGCGCGAACGCTGGGTGCTGGAGCGGCGTTTCGGCCTCAACGATCACGGCGTGCAGACGCTGGCCGAGGTCGCCGAGCATCTGGACCTGACGCGCGAACGCGTGCGCCAGATCCAGGCAGCGGCGCTCAAGCGCCTGCGCGGATTGATGGAGCGCGACGAAAAGGATTAGCCCGGCAGCAGAAACACCGCGACCACGTTGCGGCCTTCGCCGGCCAGCACGTTGAATGTGCGCGCGGCTGCGGCGCTGTCCATCGTTTCCAGACCGATACCGCGCTTGAGGAATTGTGCGAGCAAGGCTTGCGGCGGAAACACGGCGCGCGCGCCGGTGCCGAGCAGGACGACTTCAGGTTGCAGGGCGAGGATGGATTCGACCGCGGCGACATCGATCTGGTCTGGCGCCTGCGCGGGAAAATTCTCGACAACCTGCGTTGCGCTGAGCGCGAAGCTGCGCTGCAGCGTCCGGTCCACGACAACGGCGGAGTGTGCATCCGCGTGGCGCAGGAAGAACTGCCGGTCGTTGCGGTGTTCGGTCAGTTGCATGCGTTACCGCGGCAGCGCCAGCTTCGGCTGCTCCTCGTTGCGCCGGTAGAAACAGGCGACGCGGCCGATGCCTTGCACGAGTTCGGCTTTCGCGCCTTCGCCGAGTTCGGCGATATGGGCCTTGCGCTCGTCGCGGTCGTCGCCGAGCTTGACCTTGACCAGTTCGTGCTGGTCGAGCGCATTGGAAAACTCTTTGATCAGGGCCGGCGTCACGCCCTTGTTGCCGGTCATGATCACCGGTTTGAGGCTGTGTGCGAGGCCGCGCAAATAGCGTTTCTGGCTTGGCGAAAGCGGCATGGTATCGACCGGTAGCAGGCTTTACAGGGTATCATGCGGCCATGCAGCAATTCGAGGCGCGGCGTGGCGCGTAGCAAATCCAGCTCCCTCTGGCTCAAAGAGCATTTCTCGGATCCTTTCGTCAAACGCGCCCAGGCCGAAGGCTGGCGTTCGCGCGCGGTGTTCAAGCTCGAGGAATTGATCGACCGCGACCGCCTGCTCAAGCCCGGCATGACCGTGGTGGATCTGGGTGCGGCGCCCGGCGGCTGGTCACAGATGGTGCGCGAGCGCCTGCGCGACTCGGGCCGCATTGTGGCCCTGGACATCCTGCCGATGGCGGGGTTAGCCGGGGTGGAGTTCATCGAAGGCGACTTCCGCGAGGAAGCGATCCTGAAACGACTGGAAGCCGTGCTCGATGGTGCAGGTGTGGACCTTGTTCTGTCGGATATGGCGCCCAATATCAGCGGCGTGGAAGACGCGGATCAGGCACGCGCCATGCATTTGGTTGAATTGGCGCAGGAATTCGCCGCCGTCCACCTGAAACCCGGCGGCGCATTCGTGGTCAAGTTGTTCCAGGGGCGCGGATTCGACGAGTACCTTAAAAACTTGCGCAAGGCTTACCAGCGCGTCAGCATGCGCAAACCCAAGGCATCGCGCGCGCGCAGTCCCGAGACCTACGCGATCGCCACAGGAAAGAAGTGAGAGTCTTATGAACGATATGGCCAAGAATCTGCTGCTCTGGATCGTCATCGCGGTCGTCTTGCTCGCGGTGTTCCAGAGTTTCAATCCGCATGGCGCCAGTCAGCGCAATATTTCCTATTCGGATTTCATGCAGCAGGTCGAGAACAACGCGGTAGCGCAAGTTTCGATCAGCGCCACGATGCCGGCCAATATCTCCGGCAAGCGCAAGGATGGCAGCGCACTGTCAACCACGGCGCCGATCGACGACAGCCAGATGATCCCGACCCTGCGTTCGCACGGCGTTGAGGTCACGCAAGAGCCATCCGACAACTCCGCGCTGTGGCGCGTGTTGCTCGACTGGATTCCGTTCATCATCTTCATCGGCCTGTTGTTCTATTTCATGCGCCAGATGCAGGCCGGTGCCGGCGGGCGCGGCGCGATGAGCTTTGGTCGTTCGCGCGCCAAGCTGCAGGGCGAGGATCAGGTCAAGGTCAATTTCAGCGACGTCGCCGGTTGCGACGAAGCGAAAGAAGAAGTCGGCGAACTGGTCGAGTTCCTGCGCGATCCGTCCAAGTTCCAGAAGCTCGGCGGGCGCATTCCGCGCGGCGTATTGATGGTCGGCTCGCCCGGTACCGGCAAGACCTTGCTGGCGAAAGCGATTGCCGGCGAAGCCAAGGTGCCGTTCTTCTCGATCTCCGGTTCGGATTTCGTCGAGATGTTTGTCGGCGTCGGCGCTTCACGCGTGCGCGACATGTTCGAGCAGGCGAAGAAACATGCGCCGTGCATCATCTTCATCGATGAAATCGATGCGGTCGGTCGCCATCGTGGCGCCGGCCTGGGCGGCGGTCACGACGAACGCGAGCAGACGTTGAACCAGTTGCTGGTCGAGATGGACGGCTTCGAAGGCAACGAAGGCATCATCGTCATTGCCGCGACGAACCGTCCCGACGTACTCGATCCGGCGCTGCTGCGCCCGGGCCGCTTCGACCGCCAGGTCGTGGTGCCGCTGCCTGATCTGCGCGGCCGCGAACAGATTCTGAAAGTCCACATGCGCAAGGTGCCGCTGGCCGATGACGTCGATGCCACCGTGATCGCGCGCGGCACGCCGGGATTCAGTGGCGCAGACCTCGCCAACCTGGTCAACGAAGCGGCATTGTTCGCCGCGCGCTTCAATTCGCGCGCGGTTACGATGGATCACTTCGAGCGCGCCAAGGACAAGATCATGATGGGCAGCGAGCGCAAGTCCATGATCATGAGCGAGGACGAGAAGAAGCTCACCGCCTACCACGAAGCTGGCCACGCCATCGTCGGGCGCCTGGTGCCCGAGCACGATCCGGTGCACAAAGTCACGATCATTCCGCGTGGCCGTGCGCTGGGCGTAACCTTGTTCCTGCCCGAAGCGGACCGGTACAGCCACAGCAAGACCTTCCTCGAAAGCCGTCTCGCCAGCCTGTACGGCGGGCGCGTGGCCGAGGAGATCATCTTCGGCGACGACAAAGTGACGACCGGCGCCTCCAACGATATCCAGCGCGCGACCGGCCTGGCACGCGACATGGTCACGAAATACGGCCTGTCGCCGGAACTCGGGCCGATGACCTACGCCGATGAAGAGGACGAGGTGTTCCTCGGCCGCTCCGTGACCCAGCACAAGCACGTGTCGGAGGAAACCGCGCGCAAGATCGACGAGGTCGTGCGCGGCGTCATAGACAACGCCTACAATCGTGCGCGCGACTTGTTGACCACGCACATCGCCAAGCTGCACACGATGGCCACGGCGCTGTTGCAATACGAAACCATCGACAGCGATCAGATCACCGCGATCATGGAAGGCCGCGAGCCTGGTCCGCCGAAAGACTGGGGCAAGCCGACCGGATCGAATTCGGGCGGGACGCCGAACGTGGGCAAGCCGGCGACGCCGCCAATCGGTGGGCCTGCTGCACAACACTGACCTGCAGCGCACCGGTATCATCGACAAGGCCGCCTTCGGGCGGCCTTTTGCTTTTCGGGCCGCGCAGCGATCGGCTATGCTTGCGGCATGATGGGGCAGATGGAAATCCCGGGCCACCGGATCGTGCGCGAGCTTGGGCGGGGGGGCATGGGCACGGTGTTCCTGGCCGTGCAGGAATCGCTCGGCCGCGAAGTCGCGCTCAAGTTGCTGACGCCGCAGTTCGTCGCCGACGCCGTGGCCACCGAACGTTTCCTGCGCGAAGGCCGCATCGCGGCCAAGCTTGCAGATCGCCACATCGTCAGCGTCTACGACGTCGGCGTACATGACGGTCAGCCGTACCTTGCGATGGAATACATGGCTGGCGGCGCGATCTCGGCCGCAGTACTTCACGCGCCTTCGCAGGTGCTGGAAATCGTCCGTGAAATCGCCCTGGCCCTCGACCACGCGCACGCCGAAGGCGTGATCCATCGCGACCTGAAGCCCGAGAATATCCTGCAGCGCAAGGACGGATCGTATGCATTGGCCGATTTCGGCATCGCCCGTGCTCTGCACGCCGATGGCGAGACCGCCCCGGCACTGACGCGCGAAGGCACGACGATCGGCACGCCGTATTACATGAGCCCGGAACAGCTGCAGGCAAAGCCGCTCGACGGCCGTTCGGACCTGTACGCGCTCGGGGTCGTGCTGTATCAGTTGCTTACGAACCAGTTGCCTTATCGCGGTACGGGTGACATGCCGGTCGGAATGCAGCACATCCACGCACCGGTACCGCGCCTGCCGCAGGAGTTGAGTCGCTATCAGCCGCTCATCGATACGATGATGGCGAAATCACCGGAACGACGTCCGGCGTCCGGAGCCGAAGTGGCGAGGAAGATCGAAGCCATCCGAACGAATCCGGGCGTGGCAGTCGTGACGCAGCCGATGGCTGCGCCGCCGGTCCGACGCAATCGCTGGCGGCTGGCAGCCGGATTGATTTTCGCGTTCGGCAGCATCGGCGCATATTTCGCAACGGCGCGGCGGACGCCACCGGCACCGTTTCCCGCTGAAGTCGTTGCGCCCGGGGAGCACGCGCCGACCGATGCGACGACGTCATCCGAACCGACCGTCGCGGTGCTGCCGTTGGTCAACGGCAGCAACGATGCCGATCAGCGGTTTCTCGCCGACGGGTTGTCCGAAAACCTCATCAATACCTTGTCGCAATTCGACGGACTGAAGGTGTTGGGCCGCAGCTCGACGTTTGATATTCGCGACAGCAAGGAAGGCGCCAAGGCCATCGGTGCCAAGCTCGGTGCGAAGTTCCTGCTCGATGGCAGCGTACGGCGTGCGGGCGAGGATGTCCGCATCAGCCTGGAACTGGTGCGAACCGCGGACGGCAGTACCGTATGGACGAAGCGTTTCGACCGCAAGTTCAGGGATCTGTTCGCGTTGCAGGATGAGGTCGCGCTGGCGGTGGCGGGTGCCTTGCAGGTCAAGTTGTTGCATGCGATGCCATACATGATCGAGAGCGGCCGTCCGGCCAGCGGGAACCTCGAGGCCTACGATGCCTACCTGCGCGCCACCTACGATTTGAAAATCAACAGGGCAAAGGCGATCGAGGAGTTCGAACACGCGACGCGGCTCGACCCCGACTACACACAGGCGTGGTCGTGGCTGGGACACATTCGGACGCTGTACGCGCGCGACAATCTGAAAGGTGAAGCAGCGCGTGCCGCGTACGCGCAGGCGCGAACCGAGGTCGACACGGCTTTGCGCATGCGGCCGGATTACGGACAGGCGCACGCCATCCGCGTGTACCTGCTGAGCATTGGCTATCACGATTGGAACGCGGCGCTCGCCGAATTTCGCGTCGCCTTGTCGCTGGTGCCGGAGAACGATCCCACCCATGGCGCGGTCGGCCTCCTTTTGACGACCTTGGGCAAGACAAACGAAGCCATCGCCGAGCGCCGCAAATACATCGCCGGTGATCCGCTGGCGGGTTTCGCGCGGGTGTACCTGGCCACTCTGCTGGCGAGCCTCGGCAGGCTCGATGAAGCCGAGTCGACCCTGCGCGAAGCCGAGCAGCTGGTTCCAGAAGACGCGAACTGGTACGCGGACCGGGCGTCCTACCTGGCCGTTCTGCGTGGCGATGCGAACGCGGCCGCGAGCGCCGCCAGGCGCATGCCCGCCGGCCATTGGCGCGACCGCGCGCTGGCCTTGGCCATGCAGATCGACAGCGACCGCGAAGCCGCCGATGCGGCACTGCAACGATTGCTCGATGCCGATGGACAGGCCAAGGACGATGCCTACGCCATTGCCCGCGTCTATGCCTTGCGAAACGATGCGGACAAGGCATTTGCGTGGTTGCAGCGTGACCGCGAACGCGGCGATAACGGCGTACTGAACGTGCTTGCCGATCCGCTGATCCTGCGCCTGCGCAACGATCCGCGCCTTGCGCAGTACTGCCGGGATGTGGATCTGCCGGCGCCATCGAGCAGCGAGGCGTTGGCAATCGACCAGATTCGCGCGATCTGGGCTGCGAAAGGCTAGGCGATGCGCCTGGGCCGAGCGAGGACAACCCGTCATGTTCGACACGGTTACCACCTTCGACTGCTCCGGTCGCGAACTGCGACTGGACCGTGCGCGCATAGCCGCCATCGTGAACGTCACGCCGGATTCGTTTTCCGGCGACGGCCGTGCGCTGGCCGATGCCGCCATCGCGCATGGCCTGATGCTCGCTGAGGAGGGCGCCGATCTGCTCGATATCGGCGGCGAGTCCACGCGGCCCGGCGCGGAACCGGTATCGGCGCATGACGAAATTGCGCGCATCGTTCCCGTGATCGAAGCGCTGGCGAAACAGACGGCGCTGCCGATCAGCGTGGACACCTCCAAGCCGGAGGTGATGCGCGCGGCGGTTGCCGCCGGCGCCGGCATGATCAACGACGTGTATGCATTGCGCCGCGACGGTGCGCTGGATGCCGCGGCGGAACTGAAGGTGCCGGTGTGCCTGATGCACATGCAGGGCGAGCCGCGCACGATGCAGGAGAATCCACACTACGACGATGTCGTGTCCGAAGTGCGCCGTTTTCTCGCCGAGCGCATCTTCGCCTGCGAGATGGCCGGCATCGGGAAGAAGCGCATCGTCGTGGATCCCGGATTCGGCTTCGGCAAGACGCTCGAACACAATCTCGCGCTGCTGGCCAACCTGGATCAACTCGCCGCGCTCGGCGTGCCGCTGATGGCGGGATTGTCGCGCAAGGGCATGATCGGCGCGCTCACTGGCCGCGAAAAACACGCCGATCGCGCCGCAGGTTCCGCGGCTGCGGCGATGATCGCGGTGCAGAAAGGCGCTGCGATCGTGCGCGTGCACGACGTCGCTGCGACGCGCGATGCGCTCTTGGTGTGGGAAGGCGTGGCCCGCGGAACCAAGCCCGCGAGGAATGAAGCGAAGCCGTTCGGCTCACAGCGTTTCGAGGACGACTAGCAATGCTGGTCGAAACCGCCGTTGTCAGCGCGAGCCGATGGCTGCTCGTGGTCGTCGCGCTCGTCGCGTTGGATCCGGCCGGTGCAGCCGAACGCTACCTGCGCGTGTCGAGCGGCGGTGCGACGAAGACTCTCGCTCTGACCACGGCGAAGGGACGGATTTCCGCACCGCGCACCGAGGAGGATCAGGAATCCTTCAGCCAGGCCCGGCTTTCCCCGGACCAGAGCACCGCCGGCTGGCTGGCCGAGGTTTCCGGATGCTGTCAGTCGTATCCGTTGCCGCTGACGCTCGTGCTGTTTCGCGACGGCAAGGTGGTTTTTCGATTCCGCGAAAGCACGGCGATCTGGCATTGGGCGTTCCTCAATGGCGGCAAGGAGGTCGCCTACCAGTGGACGTATCCGCACGGCTTCGTGCCGACGTATTACACGCGCCGCAGCGCGCTGACCGGTGCCGTCCTCGAACGCTTCACCTGCGCGATCGACGAGAGAAGCCGCACATACCTTGTGCCGAAACGCATCCCGGAATGGGTGCGCGCGGTGGTCGATTCCGAGCCGTGTCCGGGAGCCGGTACCTGAAAGCGGAGATGTGCCGAATCAGGCCCGCAGCGCCGGGTTGTCCCAACCCGACTTCGGCTCGAAGCGCTTGCCGTATTTGGTCGCCAGGTCCGACAGCTGCGCCTTGATCTTGTCCGCGCCTTCGTTGCGGATGTGCTGGATCGGGCCGCCGCGGAACGGCGCGAAGCCGGTGCCGAAGATGACGCCGGCATCGAGCAGGTCGGCATCGTCGACCACGCCATCGTGCAGACACGCAACCGACTCGTTGAGCATCGGCAGGATCATGCGCTCGGTGATGTCGGCCGGCGCCTGGTAGTTCGGATCGACCTCGGGTTTGACCGGCTTGCCGTTCTCCCATTTGTACAAGCCTTCGCCGGTCTTCTTGCCTTTCTTTCCGGCTGCGATCAGGGCATCGAGGCCGTCGGGGATTTCCAGGCCGAGGAACGTGCCGACTTCCTTGCCGACCGAGGCACACACGTCGAGTCCCACGGTGTCGGCAAGTTCGATCGGCCCCATCGGCATGCCGAATTTCTTCGCCGCCTTGTCGAGCACGGGGCCGGGCACGCCTTCCTTGAACAGGCGCATCGCTTCGAGCAGGTAGGGCATGAGGATGCGGTTGACGAGGAATCCCGGCGTGCCCTTGACCGGCACCGGCAGCTTGTCGATGGCCTTGCAGAAGGCCAACGCGTGCTTTTCGTTCGCGGCGTCGAGGTGATCCTGGCGCACGATCTCCACCAGGGGCATTTGCGCGACCGGATTGAAATAGTGCAGGCCGAGGAAGCGTTTGTCGTTGGATACAGCCGTGCGCAGTTCGTCGAGCGGAATGCTCGAGGTGTTGGTCGCCAGCAGTGCGCCGGCCTTCATCGCCGACTCGGTCTTCCGGTACAAGTCCTGCTTGGCCTCGAGATTTTCGTAGATCGCCTCGATGACGAGGTCGGCGTTGGCGATGCCATTGCCATCCACGTCGGCTTTCAGTCGATCCGAGGCCGGCTTGATGCGGTCGGGCGTCTTTAGACGTTTGGAGAACAGCTCCTGCGCGCGATCCAGTGCCGGCTGGATGAACTTCATTTCGCGATCCTGCAAGGTCACCTCGAATCCGCGTAGCGCACACCAGGCGGCGATGTCGCCGCCCATGACGCCGGCGCCGACCACATGCACGTGCTTGATGTCCGCCGTGCTGCCTGCGCCGAGGCCCTTCAGGCGCTCCTGCAGGAAGTACACACGGATCAGGTTGCGGCAGGTTGGTGTCGTGGCGAGCTTGGCGACGGCGCGTGCTTCGATTTTCAGGCGCTGGGTGATGCTCGATCCGCCACGGCGCCAGACCTCGATCAACGCGAACGGGGCAGGGTATTGGTCAGGCCGCGCCTTCGCCGCCGTTTGCTTGCGCACGATCGGTGCGAGGATCTGGCGTACTGGCCAGATGTTCGTCGCCCACGCGCGCAGGCGCTGAGCAAACGGACGGGCGCTCGGGTGACGGATTTGTTCCTTCGCAGCGTCAAGCAGCAATTCGGGTGAAGTCAGCGCATCGACCATGCCGAGTCCGCGCGCGGCTTCCGCGCTCAAATTTTTGCCGGTGAGCATCACCGGCAGGGCTTGCGGCGCGCCAATCAGGCGCGGCAGGCGCGCGGTGCCGCCCCAGCCGGGGATGATGCCGAGCAGGACTTCCGGGAATCCGATTTTCGTCTTCGGGTCGCGCGTGGCCACGCGATAGCGGCAGGCCAGCGACAGCTCGGTACCGCCGCCCATGCAAAAGCCGTGGATCGCGGCCACCGTGGGGCAGCGCAGTCGCGCCAGGTTCTGGAACACGCGCTGGCCATATTCGATGCTGCCCAGCACGCCGCCCGGCTGGGATTCGAAACCCTCGAATTCGTGGATGTCGGCGCCGGCGATGAAACCGCTGGGCTTGCCTGAGCGGATCACCACGCCACGCGGCGGTTCGAACGACAGGCGTTCGACGATCTGGGCCAGTTCGTCGAGTACGGCCCGGCTGAGCGCGTTGACGGATGCACCGGCGCGATCCAGGGTCAGGACCGCAATGCCTTCGGCGTCGATTTCGGGTTTCCAGTGGGCGAAGCGCAGACCTTCGAACATGGCAGCCTCAAGCGGGCATCCGGCGAGGCCGCTATAATCCGCGCAAGCCGCACCTGCGGTCAAATAGGCGGTTCGCATTGGAGCTGCACCCGACCATCAATGCCAACGCGGCTGGGGAGGCCTTTGTCACGCCGGCCTTGTTCGACCGGATTGTGCAATCGCCGCACAATCTCATCGCGATCCTGACCGCCGATGCGGATGACGTCGTCGCGCAGTTCCGGTTGCTTGCCTTGCGCACGGGCCAGTCCGTTTATTACTGGCAGGAAGATGCCGGGATCACCTCGCTGCGCGAACGCGAGATGCGCGTGCCCGGATCCAAGCGCGCGACCGATGCGTTGCGCTACATCCTGCAAAGCCCGCAGTTCGGCGTTTACCTGTTCACCGATTTTGCCGATCACCTGCGCCAGCCGAATACCGGCCTGCTGCGGCAGATCGCGCGCTCGCGCAATGTGGCCGGGCGCAAAGTGGTTTTCGTCGGCGACGAGATCGCCATGCCAGACGGCATCGATGCGCTGTTGGAAACGATCTCGCACCAGCCGGTCGCGGGCACGCGACCGCGCCTGCGCGATGGGCGCTGGGTAGTGTGATGGCCGGGCAGCAGACCAATGCCGGTTCGGTACTGATCGTCACCACCCAGCGCGACGACCGTCGCGTGCTGTTCGACACGCTCGACGCGCAGAATTTCGAGGCCGTCTATACGGCCAAGGACCTGCCGCAGGCGCTGGCCTTTCTGCAGCAGGATCCGCAGATCGACGTGGTGGTGATGGAATTCCTCGGCGATGCGCGCGAGGCAGTGGCGTTCTGCACCCAGCTCAAGGGCGATGCGCGCCTGGCGCGGGTGCCGGTGATCGGCATCGTCGCCGCCGATGCGGCGCAACGGCACTGGGATTGGTCGCGCGCGCCGGAAGGCGTCGTTGACTGGCTGCGCAGTCCGGTGGACGCCAGCGAAGTGCTGGCGCGCGTGCGCGGCGTCATGGCGAGGGCCGCTGCGGGCGGCGCCGCTGCGGCCGCGGGCGCCGGGTCGGTTGACCGCTACCGGTTCGCGTTCGAGGACAGTCTTGACGAAATAGTGCTGTCGGATCCGAAGAACGGCACCGTCATCGATGCCAACGCGACGTTCGAGCAGCGCTCGGGTTTCTCGCGCGCGCAGTTGATCGGCCAAGCGCTGGATACGCTCGACACGGGGCGGGATCGCACGCAGCGCGCAGCCCTGCTGGCGACGCTCGCACGCGAGGGCAGCGTGCACTACCGCTGCCAGCGGCGGCGCGGCGATGGCGGCGCCCAGGCGCTCGATGCGCATATGCGCCTTGCCGTGCTGGACGGCCGCCTTGCGCATGTGACGGTATTTCGCGAACTTTCCGGCGCCGGCGACAGCCCGCGTTACAAAGCCGCGCTCGGCATGATCGCGGCGGCGGCGGAATGCGGCGGTGGCGACGAAGGCATCACCCAGGTCGTGAAATTGTTGCGCGATTGGCTGGACCCGGATTTCGTGATGCTGGTCTCCGCGCGCCCGGAAGAAGACGGCGACGCGCAACCGTTGCATACCTATTTCCGATCCAGCTTGCCTGCCGACGCGCCGGATCCGCTGAAACAGCCGACCCTCAAGCGTGTGCTTGATGGAGAAGCGGTGCTGCACGGTGAGCGCGCCGTACAGGCGCTCGCGCAGGATCCGTTCATCGAATTCTTCCGCTTCGATGCCGTGATCGGACTGCCGCTGCGCGATGAGCGCCGCAGCACGCTCGGCGCCTTGTTGATCGCCCGTCGCCAGCCGCTGGCCGCCGATGACCTGGTCCTGGACACGTTGCGCACCATTGCGGCCCGCCTTGCGCTCGAACTCGAGTTGCGGCGCTCACGCGAGCAAGGTCGCGCCAAGGGTCTGCAGGACGCACTCACCGGATTGCCGAACCGATTGCTGTTCAACGACCGGCTGGAGACGACGATCAAGGAAGCGCATCGCACCGGCGAGATGTTCTCGGTGCTGTTCGTGGACCTGGATCGCTTCAAGAGCATCAACGATTCGCTTGGCCATGGCGTTGGCGACGAAGTCCTGATCGCGGTGGCCAAGCGCCTGCGCGGCAGCGTGCGCGCCTCCGATACGGTGGCGCGCTATGCCGGCGACGAATTCACCATGATCCTGCGCCACATCGTGCAGCGTGACGATGTCATGCGCATCGCCGAGAAAATCGTGCGCGTGATGGAAGTGCCGCTGACGCTTGCGGACGGCAGCGAATTGCACATCACGGCCAGCATTGGCGTGAGCTTTTATCCGGACGACGCGACCAATGCCGAGCGCCTGCTCAAGCATGCGGACGTGGCCATGTACAGCGCCAAAGGCATGGGCCGGAACAATTTCCAGACTTACGTGGCCGTACCCGAGGAATCACACCAGCAGCGCCTTGCCCTGGAATCGAAATTGCGCGTTGCCGAAAAAAACGGCGAATTGCGCGTCTACTACCAGCCGCAGGTGACCACGTCCAGCGAGGACATCTCGGGAATGGAGGCGCTGATCCGCTGGGAACATCCGGAACTGGGCATGATCAGCCCCGGGTTCTTCATCCCGCTGGCAGAGGAAAACGGCCTGATCGTGTCGATTGGCGAATGGGTGTTGCGCACGGCCTGCGCGGACGCCCGCCGCTGGCAGGACAAATTCGGCCTGAACTTGCGCGTCAGCGTGAACTTGTCGGCTGTGCAATTGCGCCAGACCAGTCTGGTGGACGTGGTGGCCCGCGCGCTGTCGGAAACCGGCCTTGAGCCGACCCTGCTGGACCTGGAAGTGACTGAAAGCATCAACGTCAAGAACATCCCGAACCTGCTCGATACCTTGCAGAGACTGCGTGACCTGGGTTGCCATATCGCGATCGATGATTTCGGCACCGGCCAGTCCTCGCTCGACTACATCAAGCGTTTTCCTGCCGACCGCATCAAGATCGACCAGACCTTCGTGCGCAACATCGGCGTGGATCCGGATGATGAGGCTATCGTGCGCGCCACCATCGGAATGGCGCACAACCTCGGCCGCAAGGTGGTCGCCGAGGGCGTCGAGATCGAGCAGCATCTGGATTTCCTGCGCGCGGAAGGCTGCGAGGAGCTGCAAGGCTACTTGTTCTGCCGGCCCTTGCCGGCGGCCAGTTTCGAGAACCTGCTGGCCGAGCGCGAGCGCGTGTTCCAGAATGCGCTTGCCGGGGCGGCTTCGGTCTAGTCCGTATCGCGGATGGGCGAGTGAACTTGTTTGCCGCGGTTTTGTCTATGTGCCCGGCGTGACCGGGACGCCACTACAGGAGTAATGCCCGGATGGGCGACAACGAGTCGGACCTGGCCCTGGTCGAACGGGTGCAGAAAGGAGAAAAGCGCGCGTTCGATTTGCTGGTGCGCAAGTATCAGCACAAGGTGATCGGCGTGATTTCGCGCTACGTCTCGGATTGGAGCGAATGCCAGGACGTGGCGCAAGACGCGTTCATGCGCGCCTATCGTGCGATCGCGGCGTTTCGAGGCGACAGCCAGTTTTACACGTGGATGTACAAGATCGCGACCAATACCGCAAAAAACCACCTCGTCGCGCAGGGCCGTCGCCCGCCGGCGGGCGACATTGCCATCGACGATGCCGTCCAGCTTGACGGCGGCATGCGTCTGAAGGACCGCGCCACGCCCGAGCATGAATTGATGCGCCAGGAAATTGAACAAACCGTGTTCGCCACGGTCGAAGCCTTGCCCGACGACCTGAAGACCGCGATTACCCTGCGCGAGGTCGACGGATTGAGTTATGAGGAAATCGCCGAAAAGATGAACTGTCCGATCGGCACCGTGCGTTCCCGCATCTTCCGGGCGCGCGATGCGATCGACGAAAAACTGCGCCCGTTGTTGACGGACGCGAAGGTGAGCGAACCATGAGCCAGGCATTGCGCGAACAACTTTCCGCCCTGATGGACGGCGAACTGCCCAAGGACCAGATGCGTTTCCTGCTGCGCGGCCTCGATACGGACGCCCAACTCGCTCAGAGCTGGTCGCGCTACCAGTTGGCCGGCGCGGTGCTGCGGCGCGAGGCCGTGTTCGTTCCGGTTGATGCCGGTTTCGCCGATCGCGTGCTGACGGCCGTGTCGGCGCAAGCGTCGGGCACTGGCCTTGGCGTACGCGTCCTGCGTTGGGCCGGCGGCGGCGCCATCGCCGCGGCGGTGGCGGTGATCGCACTGGTTGGCACGCGCCCGGCGATCCAGTCGTCTGCGCCGGTTGCCGCCATTGCGTCGGTTCCGGCCATTCCGGCGCAGCGTTCGCAGAACGTGTTCATGCCGATTGCGCCCAGTTTCGATTACGCGCAGCCGGCCAGTTTCGACACCAGCGTGATTTCACTGCCGCGCTACGACCAGCGCATGCGTTACGCCGAAGGCTTGCTGTCGAATGCACAGGTGCAGGCGCCGTATGTGCTGCTGATCCAACCGCCACAGGCACCCGCCGCGGCACCCGCGCAGCAGCGGTAGCTACCGATTTTCCGCGCACGACGGCGACGGTTTCGCCGGGGTTGCGCACGCCACGAATCGACTGACATGAAGGATGCATCCATGCACAAGTTCGCCATGTACAAGCTAACTTCCTTGTTCGCGCTGGCCCTGCTCAGCGCCGGCGCGTTCGCTCAGCAACTGCCGGATTTCACCCAGTTGGTGCAGAAAAACGCACCCGCAGTGGTCAACATCAAGGCCACGCATACCGGCAACGACGATGCGCAGGGCAACCAGATCGACCCGCAGGACGTGCCGGAGATTTTCCGACGCTTCTTCGGCCCGCAAGGCCCGGGCGGCGGCCATCCGCGCTTCGACGGCACGCGCGTGTCAATGGGCTCGGGCTTCATCATTTCCGCGGACGGCTATGTGCTGACCAACAACCATGTCGTCGACGGCGCTGACCAGATCGTGGTGCGTCTGTCCGACCGTCGCGAACTCGATGCCAAGGTGATCGGCACCGACGTCGATTCGGACATCGCATTGCTCAAGGTCGATGCGACCGGCCTGCCGACCGTCGCAATCGGCGATTCGAGCAAGCTCAAGCCCGGCCAGTGGGTGGTGGCGATCGGCTCGCCGTTCGGATTCGATCACTCGGTTACGCACGGCATCGTCAGCTACGTCGGCCGCGGTTTTGGCGGCGCCGACCAGCAGTACGTTCCGTTCATCCAGACCGACGTGCCGATCAATCGCGGCAATTCCGGAGGGCCGTTGTTCAACATGGACGGGCAGGTCGTTGGCGTCAATTCGCAGATCGTCAGCAACACCGGCAGCTCGGTCGGTATTTCCCTGGCGATTCCGATCAACATCGCGATGAACACGGTCGAGCAGCTCAAGCAATACGGCCATGTTTCGCGCGGCATGATCGGCGTGCAGATCCAGAACATCGACCGCGCGATGGCACAGAGCCTGGGCCTGCCGAGCGCCGAAGGCGCGCTGGTCGCCAATGTCACGCCGGGTAGCGGCGCGGACAAGGCCGGGGTACAGGTGCAGGACGTGATCCTCGCGTTCGACGGCCATGCCATCGACCAATCTTCCGACCTGCCACCACTGGTGGGCAACACCAAGCCCGGCACCAAGGCCGAACTCAAGATTTTCCGCGCCGGCAAAAACCTGACCCTGCCGGTGACAGTCGGCGAATTGCCGCAGGACAAGAGCCAGTTCGCCAGCACCGGCGGCGCCAAGGCGAAGTCCGCGAATGCGCTGGGTATCGTTGTCGACGACATGACCGCCGAGCAGCGCAAGCAGCTCGGCATCAAGGACGGGCAGGGCGTGGTTGTCACCGACGTGCGTGGCGGCGCGGCGCAGCGTAGCGGACTCCAGCCCGGCGACGTGGTCATGATGGTCGGGCGCACGTCCGTGAAGTCGGCGGCAGAGTTCAATGCCGCGACGAAGGACGTAAAGCCCGGCGAATCCGTGATGCTGCTGATGCGCCGCGGCGATGCGACCCAGTTCGTGGCGGTGACGGTGCCCAAGAGCAAGGGTTGAATGTTCTTCCCCCTCTCCCGCTGGCGGGAGAGGGTTGGGGTGAGGGGAAGTTTTGCAGCGACTTCTCGAATTTCCCCTCATCCGGCGCTACGCGCCACCTGCTCCCGCAAACGGGGGAAGGGAAAACCCGAGCAAGGCGCAAACCCGTCCATTCTGCGATAATGCCCGCTTTGCCGCGCCGGTCTGGCCTGCGGCCGCAGCCAGCCGCATGAACCTGATTCGCAACTTCTCCATCATCGCCCACGTCGATCACGGCAAATCCACGCTCGCCGACCGCATCATCCAGATGTGCGGCGGGTTGGAAGCGCGCGAGATGGAAGCCCAAGTGCTGGATTCGAACCCGATTGAGCGCGAGCGCGGCATCACCATCAAGGCGCAGTCGGTGTCGCTGCCGTACACGGCGCGCGATGGCAAGACCTACCAGTTCAACTTCATTGACACGCCTGGCCACGTGGATTTTTCCTACGAAGTCAGCCGCTCGCTATCGGCCTGCGAAGGTGCCTTGCTCGTGGTCGATGCGGCGCAGGGTGTGGAAGCGCAGTCGGTGGCCAATTGCTACACCGCAGTCGAGCTTGGCCTGGAAGTGGTGCCGGTGTTGAACAAGATCGACCTGCCGACCGCCGACGTCGACAAGGTCAAGGAAGAGATCGAAGCCGTCATCGGCATCGACGCCAGTGACGCCATCGCGATCAGCGCGAAGACCGGACTCAACGTTGGCGACGTCCTCGAAGCCATCGTCGCGCGCATCCCGCCGCCGAAACCAGGCGACACCGATCGCTTGCAGGCATTGATCATCGACTCCTGGTTCGACAACTACCTTGGCGTGGTTTCGCTGGTGCGCGTGATGCAGGGCGAGATCAAGCCGCGCGACAAGCTGCTGGTGATGTCGACCGGTCGCGCGCACGAAGTTGAATCGGTTGGCGTTTTCACGCCCAAGCGGCTTGCGAAAGATGCGCTGCGCGCAGGCGAGGTCGGCTGGGTTACCGCCTCGATCAAGGACGTGCACGGCGCACCGGTCGGCGACACGTTGACGTCCGCTTCCAAACCTGCGCCGCATCCGCTGCCGGGCTTCAAGAAAATGCAGCCACGCGTGTTCGCCGGGTTGTTTCCGGTGTCGGCGGACGACTATCCGGCGCTGCGCGAGGCGCTGGAAAAGCTCAAGCTCAACGACGCCGCGCTGGTGTTTGAGCCGGAATCCTCCGAAGCGATGGGTTTCGGCTTCCGCTGCGGGTTCCTTGGTTTGTTGCACATGGAGATCATCCAGGAACGGCTTGAGCGCGAATACGATTTGAATCTCATCACCACTGCGCCGACTGTGGTCTACGAAATTCTCAAGACCGACGGTACGACAATGCCGCTCGACAATCCTGCCAAGATGCCCGCAGTGAATTACATCGAGGAAATCCGCGAACCGGTCATTGTTGCCAACATCCTCACGCCGCCGGAATACATCGGTAACATCATCAAGCTGTGCGAAGAAAAACGGGGCGTGCAGCGCTCCATCCACTACATGGCGAGCCAGGTGCAGATCAGTTACGAGCTGCCATTGGCCGAAGTCGTGCTCGACTTTTTCGACAAACTCAAATCAGTGTCGCGCGGCTATGCGTCGATGGAATACCATCTTGAACGCTTTCAGGCCGCGCCGCTGGTACGCGTGGACGTTCTCGTCAATGGTAATCGCGTCGATGCACTGAGCCTGATCCTGCATCGTTCCAGCGCCGATCGCCGTGGCCGTGAACTGGTCGAGAAGATGAAGGAACTGATCCCGCGCCAGCAGTTCGACGTGGCAATCCAGGCTGCGATCGGCGCACAGATCATCGCGCGCTCCAGCGTCAAGGCGCTGCGCAAGAACGTACTCGCCAAGTGCTACGGTGGCGACGCCACGCGCAAGCGCAAGTTGCTCGAAAAGCAGAAAGAAGGCAAGAAGCGGATGAAGCAGGTCGGCAATGTCGACATACCGCAGGAAGCTTTTCTCGCCGTGTTGCAGATGGACAAATAAGGAAATCCGATGGAATTCGATTTCGCCCTGTTGCTGGTCGTGCTGACCGCCGTCACCGGCGTGATCTGGCTGATCGACCGCCTGTTCTTCGCGCGCGGGCGCGCAGCACGCGCGCAGGCACTCGCAACTGCCGCCGGCAACAAGTCCGAACGCGAGCAACGCGCTGCCGAGGCACTGCGCGAACCGATGCTGGTCGAATATGCGCGCTCGTTCTTCCCGGTCATCCTGATCGTGCTGCTGTTCCGTTCGTTCATCGCCGAGCCGTTCAAGATTCCGTCCGGCTCGATGATGCCGACCTTGCTGGTCGGGGATTTCATCCTCGTCAACAAGTTTGCCTACGGCCTGCGCCTGCCGGTACTTGGCACCCGAATCGTTGACATCGACGAGCCGCATCGTGGCGATGTATTCGTGTTCAAGTACCCGGGATTTTCCTGCAGCGTCAATGGCAAACCCGTGCGCAGTGGCAAACCTTGCGAATTCCCGATCAGCCCGGTGCCACGGCTTGACTACATCAAGCGCGTGATCGGCCTACCCGGCGACACCATTACCTACCGCAACAAGACCTTGTACGTGAACGGGCAGGAAATGGCACAGACCGACGTCGGGCCATTCGTTGGATCCGGCGACGAAGGCCGGCGCATGGCTGGCGCCGAGATCCATGAGGAAACACTGGGCAGCGTGCGCCACCAGATCCTGGAATCCAATTTCCTGCCGCCGGGTCGCGAAGGCACCTGGGTGGTGCCCGCTGGACACTATTTCGCAATGGGGGATAATCGCGACAATAGCGAGGATGGCCGTTACTGGGGCTTCGTTCCGGAAAAGAACCTGGTCGGCAAGGCCTTTCTGATCTGGATGAACTGGGACAACGGCATCGAATTCAAGCGAATTGGTACTTTGATCAAATGAGGACGGCCATGCGTAAGCAGTACGGCATTACCCTGATTGGCTTCGCCATCGTTCTTGTCATTGTCGGTTTCTTCGCCTACGCGGCGATGAAGCTGGTACCGGTTTATACCGAGTACTTCAGCGTGGTCAAGTCGCTGAAGTCGTTGCAGAGCGACGCCGGAATCCAGAACATGGGCATCGAGGAAATCCGGCGCAAGCTTGAACCGATATTCGATGTGCAGTACGTCGATGAAAACGACGTGCCGCTGTCTTCCGTCACCCTGATCACCGCCAATGGCCAGCGCAGCCTGAATGTTGCCTACAGCGTCGACAAGCCGTTCATGTACAACATCGACCTGCTGGTGCATTTCAACTACACCATCGACCTGTCCAAGGGCGCGACGTACTGAGCTTGGGCGCTGCTTTCGGCTACGCCTTCCGCGACCTGGCCCTGCGCGAACAGGCGCTTAGCCATCGCAGCACCGGCGCGCGCAACAATGAACGCCTGGAGTTCCTCGGCGATGCCCTGGTCGGCCTGTTTGCCGCCGAACTGCTGTACGCACGGTTTCCGCGCGCCGACGAAGGCGAGCTTACCCGCTGGCGCGCGCGCATGGTCAATGAAGGCGCGCTGGCGCAGATCGCGCGTGAACTCGACCTCGGCGATCAATTGCATCTAGGCCCAGGCGAGTTGAAAACCGGTGGATTCCGCCGCGATTCGATCCTTGCCGATGCGTTCGAGGCGCTGGTTGGCGCGTGCTATCTGGATGGCGGTTTCGAGGCCTGTCGCGGTGTTGTGCGCGCCATCTTCGAGCCACGCGTGGACGCTGCGACCAGCATGCAAGAAAAAGATCCGAAGACGCAACTGCAGGAACTGCTGCAAGGGCGCGGGCTGCCGCTGCCGCTGTACGAGCTGACCGGATCCAGCGGCGCTGATCACGCCAAGGTATTCGATGTGACCTGCGCCGTTGCTGCATTCGACCTGCGCTGCGTTGGTCGCGGTGGCAGCCGGCGGGCGGCGGAGCAGGCTGCGGCGACAGCGGCGCTGGAACGGATTGCGCAGGCGCACGATGTCTGAAACGAATCCCGCGGGTTTCCGTTGTGGCACGACCGCACTGGTCGGCCGTCCCAACGTCGGCAAATCGACACTGCTCAACGCCATGCTCGGCTGGCATCTGTCCATCGCGGGGCCCAAGCCGCAGACCACGCGCCACCGCATCCTGGGTATCCTCACGCGCCCGCAGGGACAGATCCTGTTTCTGGATACGCCCGGGATGCATCGCGGCGGCGGTCGTGCGATGAACCGCCAGCTCAATCGCACGGCGCGCCAGGCGATTGCCGAAGCCGATGTCGCCGTGCAGATCGTGGAAGCCGGACGCTGGACAGCCGAAGACACGCAGGTATGGAACGCGCTGGACGGGAGTCGGCCGCGTTTGATTGCGATCAACAAGGTCGATGCGATCAAGGACAAATCCGCGCTGCTGCCATTCATCGAACGCATTGGCGTCGAGCGCGCGCCGGATGCGGTTTATCTGGTGTCGGCGAAGCGTCGCGACGGCCTGGATGACCTGGTCAACGGCATCATTTCACGTTTGCCGGTCGGCGCAGCAATTTTTGCCGAGGATGAACTCACCGACCGCAGCGAACGGTTTCTTGCCGGGGAGATGGTACGCGAGCAGGTGATGCTGCGGCTTGGCCAGGAATTGCCCTACGCGGCGACGGTGGAAGTCTCCGAGTTTTCCGAAGCTGACGGGCGGGCGACGATCCATGCGACGATCTGGGTCGAACGCGAAGGCCAGAAGGCCATCGTCATCGGCGCCGGCGGCGCGCAGTTGAAGGCGATCGGCAGCGCGGCCAGGCGCGTCATGGAAAAGGCCTTCGATCGCCGCGTGCATCTGCAACTGTGGGTGCGCGTGCGCGAAAACTGGTCGGACGACGAAGCGGCATTGAAACGTTTCGGCTATACGGAATGAATCGCGTCGAAGCGCAGCCGGCCTTCGTGCTACATGCGCGCGCATGGCGCGAGACTTCGCTGCTGCTGCACGTGCTCAGCCGCGATCATGGCCGTATCGGGCTTGTTGCGCGTGGCGTGCGCAGCGCTCGCTCACGCACGCCACGGTCGCTGTTGCAGCCATTTGCGCCGCTGCAACTGGGCTGGAGCGGGCGTGGCGAACTCGCCACCTTGAACTCGGCCGAAGCGGCTGGCGCGGCTCTGCCCCTGTCGGGCGAGCATTTATTGTGCGCCTTGTATCTCAATGAACTTGTCGTGCGTCTGGTGCCGCGCAACGACCCGCATCCGGAGTTGTTTGGGTGCTACCTGGAAACACTCGCGCGACTGGCGCAGGGCCATTCGCCGGCGTGGACGCTGCGCCGATTCGAGCGCGACCTGCTCGGACATCTCGGATACGGATTGCTGCTCGATGCACAAGCCGACACCGGCGAACCAATTGATGCCGCGGCCGAATACGCGTATCTCCTTGAACAAGGTCTAGTGCGCTGGCGCGGTGCAGGCGATGGATTGAAGTTGCGCGGAGTTGCCTTGCTCGCGTTTGCGCGCGACGAAGAACCGGATGTAGCGGATTTGCCCAGCCTGCGTCGCTTGCTGCGCGCGCTGATTGCGCAGCGCCTGGATGGCGACACGCTGAATGCGTGGAACTTGCTCGGCAATACGCGTGGGTCAAACGGCTAGTTGCACAGCGCTACACGGGTTTCGCGGCAAACGGAGACGAACGCATCGCGTTGTTCATGCGTGGGTCGATTCCCTGCTCGCAGCGTGGTTTGCCATTCGACTGCACGCGCAGCCAGCGCGGCTGCTCCGCAAAACCCGCACGATGCGCGCAGTCTGTGCAAGCGTTCGACCAGCGTTGTGCTGTCGGTGGCGAGATCGCCGTGGGTGAGTTCATGCTCGAGTTCCTCCAGTTCCCGCGCCAGCAGGCCGCGCAACGCGCGCAGCGCGTTCGGGTCGCCGCCGACGGAATCCAGGGCGGCAGTGTCGTCGAGCAGGGCGTGCGAGGACTTGGGTAGAAATTTGGCGACGATTTCGTGAATACGTTGTAGGGATGCCGGTTTCTCGATGACATCCGCGAATCCGGCGGCGCGAAGGTGCGCACCCAGTTCCGCATCGATTTCGGCGCTGGTCGCGATCGCCGGTGTCGACACGCCGCGCTCGCGCAGCGCGTGCAGCAATTCAACGCCGCCAATATCGGGCAAGTGACGGTCTATCAGCAGCAGATCGAAGACGTGATCAGCGGCCAGCGCCGCGGCACCGTTGACGGCGGTCGCCACGGTGTAACCGGATTGCAGCAACGCTACTCCGAGAAAGCGCAGCGAGATCGAATCGTCGTCGACTATCAGTACGCGCGGCGCTGAATCGGTTGTCGCCATGTCCGCAGGATGCGGATTGGGCGAAGTCCCGTCAATGCACTGGTATCATGACGCCCCTTTCGCGGCACCTGCGCATGAGCGTTTTCGAAACCGACATCACCGATCTTTCGCACGACGGCCGTGGCGTGGCACACGTCAACGGCAAGGCCGTGTTCGTGGCCGGCGCGCTGGCCGGCGAACGCGTGCGCGCGCGCTTCAGCGGCAAGCACCGGCATTACGACGAAGCGGTCGTCGAGGAAGTACTGCACGCATCGCCGGATCGGGTGATTCCGCGCTGCGCGCATTTCGGCGTCTGCGGCGGATGTGCGCTCCAGCATCTGAAACCCGAGGCGCAGATCGCGGCCAAGCAGCGGGTGCTGCTGGAAAACCTCGAGCGCATCGGCAAGGTTGTGCCGATGTCCATATTGCCGCCGCTGACGGATTCGCCCTGGGGCTACCGGCGCAAGGCGCGTCTGAGTGTGAAATTCGTCGAGAAGAAGGGCAGGGTGCTGGTCGGTTTCCGCGAATCAAACGGCCGCTACGTCGCCGACATTGCACGCTGTGAGGTGCTGATACCGGCGGTTGGCGAGCACATCGCCGACATTGCTACTCTGATCGAAACGCTGGATGGCAAGCGCGACATTCCACAAATCGAAGTGGCGATCGGTGACGACATCGCTGCGCTCGTGTTCCGCCACCTGCATCCGTTGTCCGAACGCGACCAGGCCACGTTGATCGAATTCGCGAAAACGCATGCGTTGGCCATTTTTTCGCAATCCGGCGGCATCGACAGCGTTGCGCCGCTTTCGCTTGTGGATGCGCAATTGACGTTCCGGCTGCCCAAATACGACGTGGAACTCGAATTCAAGCCGCTCGATTTCGTGCAGGTCAACGCCGGCATGAACCGCGCGATGATCGATCATGCGCTGGGTTTGCTTGATCCTCAGCCGGCGGATCGCGTGCTCGATCTCTTCTGTGGTCTCGGCAATTTCACCCTGCCGCTGGCGCGTCGCGCCGCGCAGGTGACTGGCGTGGAAGGCGAGGCGGGTCTGGTGCGACGCGCGGGCGAGAATGCGCAACGCAACGGTATCGCCAATGCGCAGTTCATCGCCGCCGATCTTGCTGCCGACCAGCGCGACGCGCCCTGGGCGAAGTCCGATTACGATCTGCTGCTGCTCGACCCGCCGCGCAGCGGCGCCGAAGCCGTGCTCGAATATCTGCCGCGGAAATCCACTCGGCGCGTCGTTTACGTATCGTGTCATCCCGGTTCGCTGGCGCGCGATGCCGGAACACTGGTCAATCGGCATGGATTTATGCTGCGCGCCGCCGGCGCGATGGACATGTTTCCGCACACGGCGCATGTAGAATCCATAGCTGTTTTTGACAGGAAATAAGACGTTGTTGATCATCGGAATCGAAGGCAGGCAACTGCGCTCCATCGAACGCGACTGGATTTGCGCGCCGCAAGTCAGCGGCGTGATTTTGTTCAAGCGCAACTTCGAATCGCGCGAGCAGGTGGCGCAATTGATCGCGGATATCCGCGCGTGCCGCCACGAACCCTTGCTGGTGTGCGTGGATCAGGAAGGCGGGCCGGTGCAGCGTTTTCGCGAGGGCTTCACGCGCCTGCCCGCACTGGCACGCATCGGCGAGGTTTACGCGCGCGACCCGCGGCTGGCGCTGGAACTGGCCGGTGAACATGCCTGGCTGATGGCCAGCGAAATGCGCGCGGTCGATGTCGATTTCAGTTACGCGCCGGTACTCGATCTGGCGCGTGGCAATGTCGTCATCGGCGAACGTGCATTCCACGCCGATCCCGAGGTCGTCTCGCGGCTTGGACTGGAATATGTGCGCAACATGCGTCTGGCCGGCATGGCAGCGACGCTCAAGCACTTTCCCGGTCACGGGTCGGTGCGCGAGGATACGCACCTTGAAGCCGCCATCGATCGCCGCGCATTGGACGCAATCCGCGCCGCCGACCTGATCCCGTTCGCTGACGCTATCGATAGCGGCGCCGAGGCGGTGATGATGGGACACGTGACGTATCCGGCCGTTGACGAAAATCCCGCGGGATATTCCTCGGTCTGGATTCGCGACATTCTGCGCGGTGAGCTGGGTTTTCGCGGCGTAGTGTTCAGTGACGATATCAGCATGGCCGCGGCCGAAGGCGTGGGCGGCGTCGCCGCGCGCATTGCCGCGCATCGCGACGCCGGTTGCGATATCGTGCTGGTGTGCAAGCCTGAAATCGTGCCGGAGGCGCTCGCCGCCTGCCGTGACGCGAATCCGTGCGAGCCCGACGTTATCGAGGCCTTGCGCGGCAAGGTCGCATTGAGCTGCCAAGACCTTGTCGACAATCCCCAACACGCGCATTTCGCCGCGCGCCTTACCGCACTGGAAACCGTATCCGCATGACTCGCCCAGCACTCTCCGACGCTTTGAAAACCGCAGAACTGATCCATGCCCGTGTCGAACTCGACGCCGCTATCGCGCGCATGGGCCGCGATATCGACGTCGCGCTCGCGGGCGTGGTGCCCGTGTACCTGAGCGTGATGCACGGCGGACTGATTTTCTCCGGCGCGCTGGCGCTGGCCGTTGCCACCGACCTTGAGTTCGACTACGTCCATGCCACGCGCTATCGCGGCGAAACGCAAGGCGGCGAACTGCACTGGCTGCGCAAACCGGTGTCTTCGCTGACCGGACGCACCGTGCTGCTCGCCGACGATATCCTCGACGAAGGCTACACGCTGCGCGCGGTGCGCGACTGGTGCCTTGCGAGCGGCGCGCATCGTGTGCTGATCGCGGTGTTGTGCCAGAAGCGCCATGACCGCACCGCACCCGGAATCCAAGCCGATTTCTGCGGCGTGCAAGTGCCGGACCGCTATGTGTTCGGATTTGGCATGGATTACCACGAACAGGGTCGCAATCTGCCTGCAATCTACGCTTTGAAGGAGTGACATGAGCCTGGATCTGGCCATCATCGGCGGCACCGGTTTGTATACGTTTCCCGGTTTGGGTGACGTGGAAAAGCGCGCGGTGCAGACGCCGTTCGGCGAGCCATCCGGTCATGTCGTGCTGGGTGAACTGACTGGAAGACGCGTCGCGTTTCTCGCCCGCCATGGCGAAGCGCACACGCTCGCCCCGCACCGCGTGAACTATCGCGCCAATGTCTGGGCGCTGCATCATCTGGGCGCGCGCCGCGTGCTCGGCGTGAACGCGGTCGGCGGGATCACCGAAAAAATGGGCCCGCGTGTCATCGCCGTGCCGGACCAGATCATCGACTACACGCACGGGCGCCTCGACAGCTTTTGCGATATCGAAGGCGCGAAAGTCGAGCACATCGATTTCACCGAACCATACAGTCCGGCTTTGCGCGCCGAACTCATCGTCGCCGGCAAGGCCGCGAACATTGCCGTGGTCGATGGTGGCTGCTATGGCGCCACCCAGGGGCCGCGCCTGGAAACACGCGCCGAAATCGCGCGCATGCGCCATGACGGCTGTGATCTGGTCGGCATGACCGGCATGCCCGAGGCGGCGCTTGCGCGCGAACTGGGCATCGAATACGCGTGCCTTGCGCTGGTTGCCAACTGGGCCGCCGGTTGTGGTGGGGAAGCGTCCATCAGTCTGCCGGAAATTTACGCCAACCTTGAGGCCGCTACGGCGCAAGTACCGCCGATCGTGCGCGCCTTGCTGGCCGGAAAATGAACGTCCGCGGTTGACGAAACCGCGCCCTGCCTATATTCTTCCGCGCCTTTCCCGCGGATGAAACAGTGGGGCTATAGCTCAGCTGGGAGAGCGCCACAATGGCATTGTGGAGGTCATCGGTTCGATCCCGATTAGCTCCACCACTTTTCATCCGAAGTCCTGGCCGTAGTTTTCCATGCGTCCCCATCGTCTAGAGGCCCAGGACATCGCCCTTTCACGGCGGTAACGGGGGTTCGAATCCCCCTGGGGACGCCATATATACTTCCTGCCGATTCCGAGGAAGTCCTAAAAACCCCGGTAAATCCGGGGTTTTTTTCGTTTCAGGCGTATTCAATCAAGCCGCAATCTTGAGCTTCGGTTTCAGGCCGGCACGTGCGGCGAGACGCACTAGCAGGTCGAGGCTGAACGATGTGATCTTGCCGCGCTTGATATCCGACACGCGCGCCTGCGTCACACCGAGCACCTTCGCTGCCGCCGCCTGCGTTCCGGCCGTCTTGAGCCAGTGTTCGAGGCCACGCAGCAACTCGGCGCGCATGTGAAGCTCTACACCACGCGCCGGCTCGAACAGTTCCGGATCGAGGAACACGCTGCCTTTGGTGATGTGTCCGATGACGGGTTCTTTGTTCTTGCTCATGGCTTACCTCGGTATCAGCTTGAAACGCTCTTGCGCCTTGCGAATATCGTGCAGGCTGGTGGCCCGCGTTTTTTTCTGAAAGGCGTGCAGTACGTACACGCCTTCCGGCCGCGTTGCTAGGTAGATCGCGCGGAAGGCTCCTGCCTCGTCGTGAACCCGCAGTTCGCACACGCCTGAGCCGATGCTGGGCATGGGCTTCCAGTCCGATGGCTCTTCGCCGCGCTGCACCTTGTCCAACTGGTAGCCGGCTTCGTCTTGGGCGGATTCCGGAAAGGCGTTCCAGTCCGTCTTGCTGTTGCCCAGCCAGATCGCTGCCTTCATGGATTCGTATTATGCGCGATTTCGCATAAATCCGCACGCCAATCGTGACGGAGCGCCCCTCACGCGCCCGTGTAGCGCCCCGCGCGTTCGCGCGCGCGACCGAGCGCGACGAGCATGTCGAGCAGCGGCGGCAGGCGTCTTTTCCACGGGCCGCGCGCACTGAATCGCGCGGCGATGTCGTCCGGCGACAGCGGCGTCGCGCTGGCGGCAAGCAGGTCGGCGACGGCTCGGACCTGATCCACGGCGTCTTTCGGCCAGGGCGCGGGCTTGGATGCGGGCATGGCGGATGGCATTGCGGCAGCTTCCGCGCCCGTATCCATTTCCGCCTGCACGGGTTTGGCTTGCTTCTGCGGATTCTGGAATTCCGGCCGCAGCCAGCGCACCAGTCCGCGCGCTTCTTCGGCGGCGCGCTCGGCGTTGAGCACAACGAGGCGTTCGAGGATGGCTTCGTCGAAGGCGCGTTTGGCGTCTTCGCGGCTTTGGCCCCCTCTCCCGCTGGCGGGAGAGGGTTGGGGTGAGGGTGGTTCGGAAGGCGTTCTCGCTTGCTCAGCCGCCACCCTCACCCGCGCCTGCGGCGCGGCCTCTCCCGCCAGCGGGAGAGGCGATAAGCCGTGCGCCACGCGCAGAATCTGCAGCAGATCGCCCCAGCCGTAGGCGTCGAGCACGGCGGCGTCGAGGTCGTCGTGCAACTGGCGCACTAGTCGCAAGCCGTGCGACGCCGGTGCGGGACACTGGCTCCCGGGCGAACAGCGCTCGATGAAACGGGGCAGGATCATGCGCAGAGATCAATGGCGGTTCGAGTACACGGCAGGCAAGATTGCCCAGGCGGCGGCGGCCAAGATGAAATACCATGCCGAGCGCTTCGACTGGTGGCGTGCCGAGCGCGAAGCGGTGATGCAGAAGATTCGCGAGGAAGGCTTGGAGATCGACGAGAAGATCGTGCTCGGCTATTCCAATCCGAAGGCGCGCGACTGGGAGAACGGCGCGCGCGTGAGCATTCGCGACGACCTGCGCAGCAAATTGGAGCAGTGCCAAAGCAAGCTCACTCTCCACCAATCGAAGAAGATCGAATACGAAGGCTGGCATCAGGCGCTCAGTGCCAATCCGGACGTGGCATTGCGCCTGAACATCGACGACTGGCTGTATTTCCTCGGCAACCGGGTGTAAGCCGTGGTCGCCGTGTTTTACACGGAAAAGATGGTCGCCGATGCGCAGTCGTTTTCGCCGAGCGCGAGCAAGCCGCGCTCGGTGGTGGCGTCATGGCGCGAGCGCTTTCGTGGGTTGGAATACATCGAACCGAAGCCGGCGACGCCCCAGCAGCTTGGCTTGGCGCATGATCCGGGATACGTGCGCGGCGTGCTTTCCGGCAGCATCGAAAACGGCTTCGGCAATCGTCTGCCCGCCGTCGCCGAGGCGCTTCCGTACACCTGCGGCGCAATGATGGCCGCCGCCGAGTGCGCGTTGTCCCGTGGCACGGTGGCCGTGGCTCCGGTATCGGGCTTCCATCACGCCTGCTATGCACAAGGCGGCGGCTATTGCACGTTCAATGGCCTTGTTGTCGCCGCACAGGTGCTGCGCTGGAAGCGGCAGGATTGCCGGGTCGGAATTCTGGATTTCGACGAGCACTACGGCAATGGCACGACGGACATCATCCGTCATCGGCATCTCGATTGGATCAGGCACTATTCCGCCGATGCGGATTGGGACGCCGTGGATCAGGCCGAGGCGTTTCTGGAAGCGATCCCGCGGATCGTGCGGCCCTTTGCCGATTGCGACGTGCTGCTGTACCAGGCCGGCGCCGATCCGCACGTCGACGACCCGCTGGGCGGCTGGCTGACGACCGAGCAGTTGCGCACGCGCGACCGCCTGGTGTTCGGCGAGTGCAAGGCGCTGCGCCTGCCGGTGGCGTGGAATCTTGCCGGCGGATACCAGAATCCGCTGCGCAAGGTACTCGACATACATGACAACACGATGCGCGAGTGTTTGGCAGTGTTCGGCCCCGACGCGACAGACTGACGCCGTGTGTCCCGCGCTGCGACGCGGTTTTTTTCTTGTTCGCGCGGCGAGGAACGATTCGACATTTCCCCATTACCGCGTCAGCATTGGCCGCATGACCGCCACCGTGCCCGAAGCACCCGCAGCTTCCGCATGTCCGCTGGAATCGTCGCTGGCGGCGCAAACGCGAGCGCACGCCGATGAATCCGGACTCGTCGAACTGCATGACGCGCGCGACAGCCTGGCCGCCCGCGTGCTGCTCGCGGATGCGGCAACGCGCACTCTCGACGTGCAGTACTACATCTGGCGCAACGACCTGTCGGGCGCCTTGCTGTTCGAGGCGATTCGCCGCGCGGCCGATCGCGGCGTGCGCGTGCGCCTGCTGCTCGACGACAACAACACCAGTGGTCTGGACCCGGTACTGGCCGCGCTCGACAGCCATCCACGCATCGAAATCCGCCTGTTCAATCCGTTCCGCCAGCGGCGCTGGCGCTGGCTGGGCTATCTCACCGATTTTTCGCGTCTGAACCGGCGCATGCACAACAAATCGTTCACCGCCGACGCGCAGGCCACGATCGTCGGTGGGCGCAACATCGGCGACGAATATTTCGATGCCGGCAAGCAGGCCTTGTTCGTCGATCTGGACGTGCTGGGCATCGGCCCGGTTGCCGATGCGGTTGAACGGGATTTCGAGCGTTACTGGAACAGTGCGTCGGCACTGCCCGTCGCACGTGTGCTGCCCGCCGCGCCGGAAAAGGCGCTGGCGGATTTCGCCGTTGCCGCGAATGCGCGCGTGCAGGGTCCCAGGGCGGCGGCGTACCTCGACTCGATCCGGCGTTCAGCGCTCGTGCGGGATTTGCTCGCTGGCAGGCAGTCCCTGACCTGGGCACCGACGCGCCTGGTCAGCGACGATCCGAAAAAGGGCCTTGCGCGCGAAAGGGATACCGACCTGATGGCGACGCGGCTGGCGCGCACCCTTGGCGGGATGGAACGCGAGGTGTACGTGATTTCGCCATATTTCGTGCCGACTTCGCGCGGCGCGGGGTTTTTCTGCAGTCGCGCGCGCGAAGGCCTGCACGTTGCCGTGCTGACCAATGCGCTGGAAGCGACCGATGTGCTTGCCGTGCATTCAGGTTACGCCAAGCGCCGCCACAAGCTGTTGCGTGCCGGCGTCAAGCTGTACGAATTGCGCCGGCACACGCCGGCTCGGCGGCGTTGGTGGCGCGCGCAAGGCTTCCACGGAAGTTCCGCGTCGAGCCTGCACGCAAAAACATTCTCAGTGGATCGCCAGCGCCTGTTCATCGGTTCGTTCAATTTCGACCAGCGCTCGGTACGCCTGAACACCGAGATGGGATTCGTCATCGACAGCGCCGAAATGGCGACGGCCAGCGCCGATGAGTTCGTGCAGGGCGTTGTGGCAAACGCCTATGAGGTGAGGCTGCGTGGGCACCGCCTGGAATGGGTCGAGCGCAACGAAGGCGTTGAGATCGTGCATCGCCGTGAACCCGGCAGCACGGTCTGGCAACGCGCATTCGTGACCGTGCTTACATGGTTACCGATTGATTGGCTTCTTTGATAGACACAAGCCCCCCCGCGCCGGTAAAATCCGCACTCGCCCGTAACCTCGATCCACGGGCTGGCTCGC
The DNA here is from genome assembly GCA_021404785.1 of Lysobacterales bacterium PRO7. Lineage (GTDB taxonomy): Bacteria > Pseudomonadota > Gammaproteobacteria > Xanthomonadales > Rhodanobacteraceae > Rudaea. Next base: position 238,481 of record QWHH01000005.1, on the reverse strand, counting down.
GCCAGCTCGCGGGTGTTCGTGTATCCAATGTTTTCAGGCGAAGCCATGCATCCAGCCATCCTCGCACTCGCCGACGGCAGCATTTTCTGCGGGACATCCATTGGCGCGGAAGGCCGCAGCGTTGGCGAAGTGGTATTCAACACGGCGATGACGGGGTATCAGGAAATCCTCACCGATCCTTCCTACGCGCAGCAGATCGTCACCCTGACCTATCCGCATATCGGCAACACCGGCTGCAACGCGGCCGACGAGGAATCCGGACGAGTGCAAGCCGCCGGACTCGTGATCCGCGATTTGCCGCGCCTGGCCAGCAACTGGCGCAGCAGCGAAACCCTGCCGGATTACCTGCGCCGTAACGGCATCGTCGCCATCGCCGAGGTCGACACACGCCGGCTCACGCGTATCCTGCGCGAGACCGGCGCGCAGAACGGCTGCCTGATGGCGGGCGAGGCCGCGTCCGCGGAAGCCGCACTCACCGCCGCGCGCGAATTCCCGGGGCTGAACGGCATGGACCTGGCCAAGGTCGTCTGCACGAAGAACAAGTATACGTTCGCCGAAGGCAGCTACGACCTGGACACGGGCACGTTTGCGAAGCCGGAACGCAAGTATCGCGTGGCGGCCTACGATTTCGGCGTCAAGCGCAACATCCTGCGCCTGCTCGCCGATCGCGGCTGCGAGGTCACGGTGGTGCCGGCGCAGACTCCGGCATCCGAAGTGTTGGCGATGGATCCGGACGGCGTGTTCCTCTCCAATGGACCCGGCGATCCAGCGGCCTGCGATTACGCCATCGCCGCGACGCGCGAATTCATCGCCAAGAAGATTCCACTGTTCGGTATTTGCCTCGGCCACCAGATCATGGGCCTCGCGCTCGGCGCGAAGACGCTGAAGATGAAATTCGGCCATCACGGCGCGAATCATCCCGTGAAAGATCATGATGACGGCCGCGTGCTGGTGACTTCGCAAAATCACGGTTTTGCGGTCGACCCGGCGACGCTGCCGAAGAACGCGCGCGTGACGCATACCTCGTTGTTCGACGGCTCGCTGCAAGGCTTCGCGCTGACCGACGCGCCGGCGTTCTGCTTCCAGGGCCATCCGGAAGCCTCGCCCGGACCGCACGACATTGCCTATCTGTTCGATCGTTTCGCCGACCTCATGAACAAGGCCCGCACGCATGCCTAAGCGCACCGACATCAAGAGCGTGTTGATCATCGGCGCCGGGCCCATCGTGATCGGCCAGGCCTGCGAGTTCGACTACTCCGGTGCGCAGGCGTGCAAGGCGCTCAAGCAGGAAGGTTATCGCGTCGTGCTGGTGAACTCGAATCCGGCCACGATCATGACCGATCCGGAAATGGCCGATGCCGTCTACATCGAGCCGATCAACCGCGCCACGGTCGAGGCCATCATCGCCAAGGAAAAGCCCGACGCATTGCTGCCGACGATGGGCGGCCAGACGGCATTGAATTGCGCGCTGGATCTTGCCGATGCGGGCATTCTGGAAAAATACAACGTCGAGTTGATCGGCGCCTCGCGTGAGGCCATCCGCATGGCCGAGGATCGCGAACTGTTCCGCCGCGCCATGATCGACATCGGCCTGGAGTGCCCCAAGGCCGAGGTCGCCAAGTCCTTCGAACAGGCGCTGGAAATCCAGGCCAGGGTCGGCTATCCGACCATCATCCGGCCGAGCTTCACGCTCGGCGGTTCGGGCGGCGGCATCGCCTACAACCGCGAGGAGTTCGACGAGATCGTCAAGCGCGGACTGGAACTCTCGCCCGTGCACGAGGTGCTGGTCGAGGAATCCGTGCTGGGCTGGAAAGAGTTCGAGATGGAAGTCGTGCGCGACACCGCCGACAACTGCATCATCGTGTGCAGCATCGAAAACTTCGATCCGATGGGCGTGCACACCGGTGACTCGATCACGGTCGCGCCGGCGCAGACGCTCACCGACAAGGAATACCAGCGCCTGCGCGATGCATCGATTGCCGTGCTGCGCAAGATCGGCGTCGACACGGGCGGCTCGAACGTGCAGTTCGGCGTCAATTCGGAGAATGGCCGCGTCGTCGTGATCGAGATGAATCCGCGCGTGTCGCGCTCGTCCGCGCTCGCATCCAAGGCCACGGGTTTTCCCATTGCCAAGGTCGCGGCCAAGCTCGCGGTCGGCTACACGCTGGATGAGTTGCGCAACGAAATTACGGGCGGTAAAACGCCGGCATCGTTCGAGCCGACCATCGATTATGTCGTCACCAAGATTCCGCGCTTCGCGTTCGAGAAGTTCCCGGCTGCCGATGCGCGCCTGACCACGCAGATGAAATCGGTGGGCGAGGTGATGGCGATCGGGCGCACGTTCCAGGAATCGCTGCAGAAGGCGCTGCGCGGACTGGAAACCGGCAAGGATGGCCTTAATCCCGGACCACTTGATCTTTCCGACGCGGATGCCATCGCGACCCTGAAACGCGAACTGCGCGAGCCGCGTCCGGATCGCATTTTTTATGTTGCCGACGGATTTCGCGCGGGTTTGTCGCTGGAAGAAGTTTTCGCGCTGACGCATATCGACCGCTGGTTCCTCGACCAGATTGCCGAGTTGATCGAGATCGAAGCGCAGGTGAGGACAGGTGGTCTGGCCGTGCTCGACGCGACGCGAATGTTTGCGCTCAAGCGTAAAGGTTTTTCGGATTCGCGCCTGGCGAGCCTGCTCGGCACCGACGAGGCAGCCGTGCGCAAGCTGCGCCATGCGTTCAGGGTGCATCCGGTGTACAAGCGCGTGGATTCGTGCGCCGCCGAATTCGCCACGACCACGGCCTACCTGTACTCGACCTACGAGGAAGAATGCGAGGCGCATCCGTCATTGCGCGACAAGATCATGGTGCTCGGCGGCGGCCCGAACCGCATCGGTCAGGGCATCGAATTCGACTACTGCTGCGTGCATGCCGCACTGGCGCTGCGCGAAGATGGTTTCGAAACCATCATGGTCAACTGCAACCCGGAAACCGTATCGACCGATTACGACACCTCGGATCGTCTGTACTTCGAACCGCTCACGCTCGAAGATGTGTTGGAAATCATCGCCGTGGAAAAACCCAAGGGCGTGATCGTGCAGTACGGCGGACAGACGCCGCTCAAGCTCGCGCGCGCTCTCGAAGCCAACGGCGCGCCGGTGATCGGGACATCGCCCGACTCCATCGACCTTGCCGAAGACCGCGAACGTTTCCAGCAGATGATCGCCAAACTCGGCCTGACGCAGCCGCCGAACCGCACCGCGCGCACGCCGGACGAAGCGCTCGCGCATGCGCGCGAGATCGGTTATCCGCTGGTCGTGCGACCGAGCTATGTGCTCGGCGGCCGCGCCATGGAAGTAGTGCATTCGGATGCGGATCTGAAGCGCTACATTACCGATGCGGTGCGCGTTTCCAACGATTCGCCGGTGCTGCTCGATCGCTTCCTCGACAACGCGGTGGAAGTCGACGTCGATGTCGTTGCCGACGCGACAGGCGCGGTGCTGATCGGCGGCATCATGGAACACATCGAGGAAGCCGGCGTGCATTCGGGCGATTCCTCGTGTTCGCTGCCGCCGTATTCGCTATCGTCAAAGGTGCAGGACGCATTGCGCGCGCAGGTGACGCGGATGGCGCGCGAGCTGAAAGTCATCGGCTTGATGAACACGCAGTTCGCCATCCAGGGCGAAGCCGGCCACGAGACGATCTATATCCTCGAAGTCAATCCACGCGCTTCGCGCACCGTGCCGTTCGTGTGCAAGGCGGTCGGCGTATCGCTGGCGAAAATCGCCGCGCGCTGCATGGCCGGCAAGACACTGGCGGAGCAGGGCGCGACGCGCGAAATCGTGCCGAAGTACTACGCGGTGAAGGAAGCGATCTTCCCGTTCCTGAAATTCCAGAACGTCGATCCGATCCTGGGGCCGGAGATGCGTTCCACCGGCGAAGTCATGGGCGTTGGCCGCAGCTTTGGCGCGGCCTTCGCGCGAGCACACGAGGGCGCCAACATCGCGGCGCCGAAACTCGGCAAGGTATTCGTGTCGGTGCGCGATCCGGACAAGACGCGCCTGTTGCCGGTCGCGCGCGACCTGATCAAGCGCGGATTCTCGCTGGTCGCCACGTCAGGCACCTGCGCCTATCTGATCGAGAAGGGGCTGGCCTGCGAACGTATCAACAAGGTGCTCGAAGGCCGTCCGCATATCGTCGACCTGATCAAGAACGGCGAGATCGTGTTCATCGTCAATACCACCGAAGGCAAGCAGGCCATCGCCGACTCGTTCTCGATCCGGCGCGAAGCCTTGCAGCAGCGCATCACCTATTCGACCACCATCGCCGGCGCGCGCGCCCTGCTGCATTCGCTGGACTTCCGCGGTGATGGTGAGGTACACAGCCTGCAGGAATTGCACAAGGAATTGGCATGAAACGATCACCCATGACAACCAAGGGCGCCGAGCGCCTGCGCGCGGAAGTCGAACGGCTCAAGTCCGTAGAGCGCCCGCGCATCATCGCGGCGATCGCCGAAGCACGCGCTCACGGCGACCTGAAGGAAAACGCCGAATACCACGCCGCACGCGAACAGCAGGGCTTCGTCGAAGGGCGCATCCAGGAACTGGAAGCCGCGTTGAGCTACGCCGAAGTCATCGACGTGGCGCGCCTGAATCCGAACGGCAAGGTCGTGTTTGGCGCGACCGTCGAACTGCTCGACGAATCCAGCAACAGCGAAGTCACCTACCAGATCGTCGGCGACCTCGAGGCCGACATCAAGCAGCGCCTGATCGCGGTGAACTCGCCGCTGGCGCGCGCGCTGATCGGCAAGAGCGAGGGCGACAGCTTCGAGTTCCAGGCGCCGAACGGCGTGAAAAGCTACGAGATTCTTTCCGTTCGTTACGGCGACTGACCCGTGTCGCGCAAGCCTGCGCTGACGCTGTTGTTGCCGCCGCTGCCGCGCGTTGAGCGCACGCCGCGACTCGCATCCTGGCTTGCGCGTGGCGACCGCCGCGCAGACGCCAAACCCGGTAGCGCTGCAGCCTTGCGTGAATGCTTCGAATTCATCGGTACGACCTTTCCGGTAGCCGCGCTGACGCGCAGTCTCGATGCGAGCGATGCGGCGGGGGCGTTGTGGCTGCGGGCAGATCCTGCGTACGCGATGGTAGACGCCGTGACCGCTCGCCTGATGGCCTGCGGCGAGATTGGATTGTCGCGTGAAGATAGCGACGAACTCGCGCGCGCAATGCGGCCGCTGTTTGGCGATGCCGGATTTCCGTTGGAGGCGACGCGTCCGGATCGCTGGTATTTGCGTTGCCCGATCGATGCGCGACTTCCCGTGTTCGCTGACCCGGTCGATGTGCTCGGCGATAACTTGATCACGCATCTGCCGCGCGGCGACAACGAACGCCAGTGGCGAAACCTGTTCAACGAGGCGCAGGTAATCTTGCACAATCATCCGGTCAATGCGCGCCGCGCGCAGCGAGGCCAGGTTCCGGCGAACAGCCTGTGGTTCTGGGGTGCCGGCAAGCTGCCGGATTGGGTGCGGACGCGATTCGGCGCCGTGGCCAGCAGCGATCCGGTTGTCGTCGCGTTGTCGAAATTGGCGAAGATTCCCATTGTCGATGCGCATGCCGCGTTGGCGAAAGCCGGCACGAATGCGAATGTGCTGATCGATGCGGAGCAGATTCCCGCGATCGACACGCGCAGGTTTTCCAGCATTGATTTTTTTTTCACCAGCGGCGAGCGCGTGCATTACCGGCACGCGCATCGCTGGCGCATCTGGCGGCGCGTGCGGCGATGACGCCACGCATCCAGCGGCGTGTTGTGCCGGGGCTGACAACGCAATGGCCCGACGCTGTCCATCCCGTATTGCGGCGTGTTTACGCGTCGCGCGGTATTGCCTCGCCGGACGAGATCGATTATCGGTTGGCCGGATTGCTGCCACCGACGATCGGCGGCATGGATCGCGCCTGCGAGATACTTCTGGCCGCAATCCGCGACGACGTGCGCATCGTCATCGTCGGCGATTTCGACTGCGACGGCGCGACCGGCACTGCGCTGGCGGTGCGCGGCCTGCGCCTGCTCGGTGCGCGTCAGGTCGATTACGCAGTGCCAAACCGTATGCGCCACGGCTATGGCCTGAGCCCCGCCATTGTCGAGGAATTGCTGCCACGCAAACCCGATCTTCTGATCACCGTGGACAACGGCATTGCCGCGCACGCGGGCGTTGCGGCGGCCAGGGCACACGGCATGCGCGTGATCGTGACCGATCATCATTTGCCCGGCGCGACGTTGCCGGTTGCAGATGCGATTGTGAACCCGAACGCTGAAGGGCAAATTGAAAAATGCGGCCAAGGATGGCCGCTTCTTGACGTTGGTGCGCAGGATGCGCACTTGAGATGCCTTGCCGGCGTCGGCGTGATGTTCTACCTGCTGCTGGTCTTGCGCTCACGCATGCGCGAGTCCGGACGATTCGCGGCGACATCGGAACCAGACCTCTCCGTGCTACTGGATCTTGTCGCACTCGGCACGGTTGCGGACCTCGTGCCTTTGGATCGCAACAATCGGATTCTGGTCGATGCGGGATTGAAACGCATCCGTGCGCGCCGTACATGCGCCGGCATCGGCGCGCTGTTCACGGCCGGACGGCGCGACATCGCGCGCGCCGTCGCCAGCGATCTGGGCTTTGTCGTCGGGCCGCGCCTCAACGCGGCAGGCCGGCTTGAAGACATGACGCTCGGCATCGAATGCCTGCTGACGGACGACGCTGGCCGAGCTGCCGATTTGGCGGAAACGCTGTCCGCGATCAACATCGAACGCCGCGAATTGCAGGACGGCATGACCGCGCAGGCACAGGCGGAAGTGGAAAAGTGGATTGCCAGCCGGGGCGCGGAAGGTCTGCCGCATGGCGTCGTGCTGTTCGATCCGGGCTGGCATCACGGCGTGGTTGGCCTGGTTGCATCGAAACTCAAGGAGTCCCTGCACAGGCCGGTAATTGCCTGTGCTCCCACGGGCGAACACAATGGCGAAGTAAAGGCTTCCGGTCGATCGATACCCGGGTTCCACCTGCGCGATGCGTTGGCCGAAGTGGATGCGCGCCATCCGGGCCTGATCCAGTGCTTTGGCGGACACGCCATGGCCGCCGGACTCAGCCTGAATCGCGCCGATCTGCAAACTTTCGGCGCGGCATTCGATGCGGTCGCGCGTGAACGTCTGGCGCCGGAAATGCTCGATGCCGTGCTCATGACGGATGGTGAATTGGCAGAGTCCGATTTTTCGCTGGAGCTGGCGCAGCTGTTGCGTTATGCCGGACCGTGGGGTCAGGCGTTTCCCGAACCCGTGTTCGACGACGAATTCACGGTCGAGTCGTGGAAGGTCGTCGGCGAGCGGCACATCAAGCTCAAACTGCATCATCGTGATCGCACCGTTTTGATGGATGCCATCGCATTCAACGGCTACGTCGGCGAAGCGCCGCCAGCGCGTCTGCGCGCGGCGTTTCAACTCGACGTCAACGAATGGAACGGCGCACAATCGTTGCAATTGCTGATACTCCACATGGAAAGCGCATGAACCCGTCCCCAACCGAGCGCACATTCCGGCTGCGCGAGAATTATCCGGTGTTGTTTCTCGCCGCCGCCTTGTTCGTCGTGCACCTGCTGTGCAACGGCCATTACGGATTTCACCGCGACGAGCTGCAGGTGCTCGACGATGCGCGCCATCTGGCGTGGGGATATGTCGCGTATCCGCCCTTGACGGCATTCCTCGGACGCATCGAGCTGCTGTTGTTCGGAACCTCGCTGACCGGGTTCCGGATTTTCTCCGCACTGGCGCAGTGCATCGCCGTGGTATTGGTCGGGTTGATCGCCGGTGAGTTGGGCGGCAACAGCCGCGCACGTTTCGTTGCGGCCCTGGCCACGGCCTGCATGCCGTTCACGCTGCTGGCGGGCAGCGAGTTCATGTACGTGTCCTTCGATTTCCTGTGGTGGGTGCTGCTGGTGTGGTTGCTGCTGCGCCTGATCAACACCGGCAATCCGCGTTGGTGGCTTGCGATCGGCGCGGCGATAGGCCTTGGCATGCTTACGCGCTATACGATCGGTTTCTGCGTCGCGGGCCTGGTGGCCGGCGTCCTCGCCACACGCATGCGCGCGCAGTTGCGCAGCCCATGGTTGTGGGCCGGCGTCGCGCTTTCGCTGCTGCTTTTCCTGCCGAATTTCCTGTGGCAGGTGCAGCACGATTTCGTGTATCTGGATTTCGTCCGGCACATCCATGAGCGCGACATCCGCTGGGGACGCACCAGCGGATATTTTCCGGATCAGCTGTATGGAAATGCCAGCCTGTTCACTTTGCCGTTATGGGTGGCGGGGCTGTGGTTCGTGACGATGGGGCGCGACGGCGCGCGCTACCGGATCGTGGCCTTCCTGTATCTGGTGCCGCTGGCCCTGTTCGCGTTGGCGCGTGGCCGTGGCTATTACATGGCGCCGGCCTATCCGATGCTGCTTGCCGCCGGCGCGGTGGCCTGGGAGCGCTGGATTGAACAATTGAAGCCTTTCGCGGCGACAGGCCTGCGCGTCGCCGGTGGCCTGCTGCTGGTGCTGGCGGCGGTCAGCAGTGCCATGGTGGCGCTGCCGATCGCACCGGTCAATTCGCGCGGATGGACGATCAGCCGCCGAGCTCATGATGATTTTGCCGAGCAGATCGGTTGGCAGGAATTGGCGCAGCGCGTCGCGGAAATCTACCGTTCGCTGCCGGAGGCAGAACGCGCGCACACCGCGATCCTGGCCAACAATTACGGTGAAGCCGGGGCGATCGACCTGTACGGTCCCGCGCTTGGGCTGCCGCCGGCGATCAGCCGCACCAATTCCTATTGGTACCGCGGCTATGGCGATCCGCCACCACTGACGGTCATCGAACTTGGTAATACTGCGGAAGGCGAAAAGGGATCCGTGGCGAAATGCACGCCATACGGTCGCTTCCGCAACAGCGAGGGCGTCGACAACGAAGAGTCGGCTTCCGGCTACGAAATCTTTGTCTGCCGCGATATCCCGCCGAAGTGGAAGGAAATCTGGGGCGCCAAGCCAAGATTTGGCTGACGTTGCACACGCACGGCACGTTATAATTGCGCACTTTGCATCTGCCATAAAAGCCATGATCGAGACCAATCCGATTGCCCACCGTATCGCCGACCTCTCCGGCCGACTCGCGTCGTTACGGGGGTATCTTTGACTACGACGCCAAGCGCGAGCGCCTGGAAGAAGTAAGTCGCGAACTGGAAAATCCCAACATCTGGGACAACCCCGAGCGCGCACAGCAGTTGGGCCGCGAGCGCGCCCAGCTCGACAAGATTGTCAACGGCATCCGCGACCTCACCGACGGACTGAACGGCGCCGAAGAGTTGCTGCAACTCGCGGCCGCCGAGAACGACGAAGGGACGGCGCAAGCCGTGTCCGACGACGTCGATTCGCTGGCGTCGAAAGTCGAGGCGCTGGAGTTCCAGCGCATGTTCTCCGGCAAGATGGATTCGCACAACGCATTCGTCGATGTGCAGGCCGGCGCCGGCGGCACCGAGGCGCAGGATTGGGCCGAAATTTTGCTGCGCATGTATCTGCGCTGGGCCGAGGCGCGTGGTTGGAAAACCGAGTTGCTGGAAGTCTCGGCGGGCGAAGTGGCCGGCATCAAGAGTGCCACGTTCCGCGTCGAAGGCGATTACGCCTATGGCTGGCTCAAGACCGAGATCGGCGTGCATCGCCTGGTGCGCAAATCGCCGTTCGATTCGGACAACCGCCGCCATACGTCGTTTTCGTCGATCTTCGTGTCGCCGGAAGTCGACGATGACATCGACATTTCGATCAACCCGGCGGATCTGAAAACCGATGTGTATCGATCCTCTGGTGCCGGTGGCCAGCACGTCAACAAGACCGAATCCGCCGTGCGCATCACCCATGTGCCGAGTGGCATCGTCGTGGCCTGCCAGACCGAGCGCAGCCAGCACGCGAACCGCGATCGCGCGATGAAGATGTTGAAAGCCAAGTTGTACGAAATGGAAGTGCAGAAGCGCAACGCCGAAAAGGACAAGCTCGAAGCGACGAAGTCCGACATCGGCTGGGGCAGCCAGATCCGCAACTACGTACTCGATCAATCGCGGATCAAGGACCTGCGCACCGGCATCGAGCGCACGGATACGCAGAAAGTGCTCGATGGCGATCTGGACGGATTCATCGAGGCCAGCCTGAAAGCGGGGCTTGAAGCGGGCGCCAAGCGCATCGACGCATAACGGAAAAGATGAGATGACAGACGAAAACCTGCCGCAAGAAGAAAACAAGCCTGATGCCAATAGGCTCGTTGCCGAGCGCCGTGAAAAACTGCGCGCACTGCGCGCACATGGCATCGCATTTCCAAATGATTTCCATCCGGATGCGTTCGCGGGCGATTTGCAGCACGAGTTCGACGGCAAGGATGCGGCGGCCATCGAAGCCGCCGCGCGCCGCGTGAAGGTCGCCGGCCGCATGTTGCTCAAGCGCGGGCAGGGCAAGGTCAGCTTCGTGCAGATCCAGGACATGACTGGGCGCATCCAGTTGTTCGTCCAGGCCAATGCGATCGGCGACGCCTACGAGGCATTCAAGGGCTGGGATGTCGGCGACATCGTCGGCGCGGAAGGCCCATTGATGCGCACCAAGACCGGCGAGCTGTCGGTGAAGGTCGAATCGCTGCGCCTGTTGACCAAGTCGCTGCGGCCGCTGCCGGACAAGTGGCATGGGCTGGCCGACGTCGAACAGCGCTATCGCCAACGCTATGTCGATCTGATCGTAACGCCCGAGGCGCGGCGCGCGTTCGAGCTGCGCTCGCGCGCAATCGGATTCATCCGGCAGTGGATGGAAGCCGCGCCACGGCGCTTCATGGAAGTGGAAACGCCGATGATGCACGTCATTCCGGGCGGCGCCACGGCGCGGCCGTTCAAGACCCATCACAACGCGCTGGACATCGATTTGTACTTGCGCGTGGCTCCGGAGTTGTACCTGAAGCGCCTCGTGGTCGGCGGTTTCGAGCGCGTATACGAGATCAACCGCAATTTCCGCAACGAGGGCGTCTCGACGCGGCACAACCCCGAGTTCACCATGCTCGAGTCGTACCAGGCCTATGCCACCTACATCGAGGTGATGGACCTCACCGAAGGCATGATCCGCGAAACCGCCAAGGCCACGCTCGGCAAGACGGTGCTGACATGGGAAGGTCGCGACATCGACGTCGGCGCACCATTCCGGCGCTGGCGCATGGATGAAGCGGTACTGGAACACAATCCGGAAATCCGCCGTGAAGATATACGAGATATCGCAGCACTGCGCGCCCACTGCGCGCGCCTGAAGATTCCGGTCAAGCCGGGGCAGGGCTGGGGCAAGCTGGTGTTCGCGATCTTCGAGCACACGGTCGAACACACCCTGATCCAGCCGACTTTCATTACCGCGCATCCGACCGAGGTTTCGCCGCTGGCGCGCGCGAACGACGCCGACCCGGAAGTCACCGACCGCTTCGAACTGTTCATCGGCGGCAAGGAAATCGCGAACGGGTTTTCCGAGCTCAACGATCCGGAAGACCAGGCCGCGCGCTTCCGCGCCCAGGTCGAAGCCAAGGACTCGGGCGACGACGAGGCAATGCATTTCGATGCCGACTACATCCGCGCGCTGGAAGTCGGCCTGCCGCCGACCGGAGGCCTTGGTGTCGGCATCGACCGGCTGGTGATGCTGCTCGCAGATGTGCCGTCGATCCGTGATGTGTTGCTGTTTCCCTACATGCGTCCAGAAGGCTGAAAACAACCTATGTTTCCGCTATTTGCCAGACAATTGTGATAGGCTTTGGAAACTAGCGGAGACGTCCTGACGTGAACGTACTCATCGTCGACGATCAGCAATCGGCCCGCACCATGTTGCGGCGCGTGGTCGAAAAGATCACGCCGGACATCGTCGTGACCGACTTCGAGGACCCGATCGAGGCCTTGGGTTGGTCCGAACGCAACAAGATCGATCTGCTCCTGCTCGACTACCGCATGCCTGGCATGGACGGCCTCGAGTTTGCGCGGCAGTTCCGGCGCCCGCTGGTCAAGCGCGACGTGCCGATCGTGCTGGTCAGCGTGGTCGGGGATGAGCCGATTAGGAAGGCGGCGCTGGAAGCAGGCGTCATCGACTTTCTGGTCAAGCCGGTGCGGATGCACGAATTGCGCTTGCGCTGTCACAACCTGCTTGCACTGCGCCGGCAAGGCGAAACGGTGAAGGAACGCGCGCATTCGCTCGAGCGCCAGGTCCTGGAAGGCTTGCGTGAAGTGGAAGAGCGCGAACGCGAGATGCTGTACCGGCTCGCGCGTGCCATCGAGTTCCGCGATTTCGGTACCGGCGCGCATCTGGTGCGCATGGCTCGTTTTGCCGGACTCATCGCCGAGGGCATGTACCTGTCGGATCACGAAGTGCGCATGCTCGAACTGGCGGCGCCGTTGCACGACATCGGCAAGATCGGCGTGCCGGATACGATCCTGCTCAAGCGCGGCCACTTGAGCGACGAAGAAATGGCGGTGATGCGGAAGCATCCGCAGATCGGCTACGAGATCTTGCGCGACAGCCAGAGTCGATTCGTGCAACTTGGGGCCACGGTGGCGTTGCGCCATCACGAGCGCTGGGATGGCAGCGGTTACCCCGATGGCTTGAGCGGCGCAGAAATTCCCCTTGCCGCACGCATCGTCGCTGTCGCTGACGTGTTCGATGCGCTGATTTCCGAACGCCCCTACAAACCGGCATGGCCGCATGAGCAGGCGGTGGCATATGTGCAGCAATTCAGCGGCTCGTTGTTCGACCCGGCCTGCGTCGAGGCGTTGTTTCGCGACATGCACCAGGTGCGCATGATCGAGCAGATCAGGCTGACGCCGCCACCGCAACTGGAACCCTGACGCGCCCCCGGTCATGCGCGCGCTGTGGCACAAGCTGCAATCCCGTTTTCGCCAGCGGCAGGATAGCGAACACGAACAGGCGCTGGTGCGCATGGTCATTGCCATGCTCATCCTTGCGTACCTGTTCGGCGAATTCGCCGTGACTTCCGTGAGCGCGCGCGAAAGCGGACTGCTTTGGGCATGTTACGCGCTTCTGCTCGAAACGATACTGGGATTGGGCCTGGTGCTGGCCATCGCGATCCACCCGGCGCCGAGCAATACGCGGCGCATCATCGGGATGTTTGCCGATTACGCGACCCTGGCGGCGATGATGCTGCTCTATGACCGTGCGCTGGCGCCGCTGTACATCGTGTTTCTCTGGGTCACGGTCGGCAATGGCCTGCGTTACGGTCCGCAATTTCTGGCAGCGGCGACCACGCTGGCATTTGCCGCCTTCACCCTGGTTATCGCCAACAGCGCCTACTGGGCATTGAATCGACCGCTGGGCCTGGGATTGCTCGCCGGCATCATTGCGATACCGGCCTACCTGTCGACCCTGCTGCGCGAACTGACTCGCGCCAGCAACGAGGCGCGTCGCGCGAATGCCGCCAAGAGCCGTTTCCTGGCCAACATGAGCCACGAATTCCGTACTCCGCTCAACGGTATCGTTGGCATGTCCGAGTTGCTGGTGACGACGAAGCTCTCGTCCGAGCAACGCGAATGCGCCGAAGTCATTCAGACTTCCTCGCGGACGCTGCTCGGCCTGATCGAAGATGTGCTGGATATATCCGCGATCGAGGCCGGCAAGTTGCATCGCGTGGACGCGCCATTCAGTCTACGCCAGCTTGTGCATGGGATCCGCGTGATTCTGCAACCGGTCGCGAATGCGAAATTCATCGGCCTTGATTATGCGATCGCCGACACAGTGCCCGACGAGCTGATCGGCGACTCGCAACATTTGCGCCAGATCCTGGTGAATCTGTTGGGCAACGCGGTCAAGTTCACCGAGCACGGGCGCGTGTGGATGGAAGTCTCGACGCAGCCTGCCGCAGGCGCCGGGACATGCCTGCGCTTTTCAATCCGCGATACTGGCATCGGGATTCCGGCCGAGACCCAGCAGCGGATTTTCCGTCCGTTCGAACAGGGCGATTCCAGCCAGTCACGCCGGTTCGGGGGTACGGGTCTGGGCACCACCATCGCCAAGTCGCTCACCGAGCTTCTGGGCGGGCGCATCGGATTCGAAAGCGAGGAGGGTGTCGGCTCGCATTTCTGGCTGGATCTGCCATTCGCGCTGCAACCAGCCGCAGAGCCCGCAAGACCCGCGCTCGCGACGTCGCCGAACGTCATCGCATTCGACGATCCCTTCGTCCGCCATCGTGCGCGTGTGCGCCCGATGCGCCTGTTGCTGGGTGATGATCAACCCGCGAACCTGTTGGTCCTGCAGCGATTGCTGGAAAAGGCCGGACACAGCACGCAACTTGCCCACAACGGCGAAGAAGTGCTGGTGGCGATGGAAAATGCAGCATTCGATGCCGTCATCATCGACCTGCACATGCCCTCGATCAGCGGACTCGACGTCATCAAGCAGGCACGCGTCATGGAAGCCGGCAGACCGCGCACCGCATTCATCGTGCTCAGCGCCGACGCGACCATCGACGCGATCCGCTCCAGTCAGGCGGCTGGCGCCAGCGCATTCCTGACCAAGCCGGTGGCGGCGCATTCGCTGCTCGACGCCCTCGCCGACGCCGCCGGCGGCAACGCGCAGACGCTTTCCGAGCCGTATTCCGGCTCGATTCAACGGCAAGAGGAATTGATTGCGCGCGCCACTCTTGAGGAACTGGGTGACGTGAAGCTCGACAACGATTTCATGCAGTTGTTCGCAAGTGAATGCATGCGCGACGCGGCCAAGTGCATTTGCGACCTCGACGTGCACGGCGCGGGCGGTGACTGGGACCGGTACCGCGATGCCTGCCATGCGCTCAAGGGCGTGGCCGCGAACGTTGGCGCCGCGAAACTGGCAGCATCCGCGTCGGATGCGATGAGGCTGCCGAACTGGCAATTGACGCGCGAATGGCGCAGCCGCGCAAAAACCTTGCGCGAGCAACTCGATGCCACCCGCACCGCCCTGCAGCAGGCATTGCACGACCTCGCTGCCGGCAAGGACAGCGAAGAATCGAGCAACTGACGATTATCCTGCGTTAGCCATCGGGATCGGCGCTTCGACGTCGAGATTCGATTTTTGCGGGCGGCGCAATTGCGCGCGGACCAGGCGTTCCATCGTGCGCAGCGATTTGTCGCCCAACTGCAACGCCGTATCGACCCAGATTTCGGTCACCGTCATCAACTCTTCGAAACTGACCGGATGACAGGCCGTTTGCACGCGATCCATCGCCAGACGCGCATGGCCGATACGCCGGTTGCGGGTGATCAGGTCGTGCACCGCAGCTACGCCCTCACCACGCGGAACCAGGATATCGACGATTCCCAGCTTGTGCAGCTCGTCGCTCGAATAGATGTTGCCATCGAGCATCATATGTTCGGCCTGCGTGGGCGAGATGCGCTTGCGCAGGAACGAATATGCGCCCATGCCGGGGAACAGGTCGAACAGCACTTCGGGGAAGCCCATGCCAACGCCGCTTTCGGCGACGATGGTCTGGCAGCACAGCGCCGATTCGAACCCTCCGCCGAGCGCGTCGCCTTGCACCAGTGCAATGGTGTGGGCGTCTTCGTTCAAATGCCGGTAAAAGCCATAGGCGACTTCCACGCATTGGCGCGCGTACGCCATCAGCCGGTTGCGATCGTTCGCGCGAATCAGGCGGCAAAACAGTTCCAGGTCGCCGCCCAGATTGAAAACGTCCGCTGCGGACGCGAGCACGACATGCTGGATCACGTGCGGGTTGGCGGCATTGCGCAAGGGTCGGCGCAGCGCCTCGGCCGTGCGCAACTGAAAATCACGAAGCTCCTTGAGCAAGAGCGTCGAGAAACATGGCCGGTAGGCGCTGTCGTGCGGATAACGCCGCACATGCATCTGGCACCAATAGGCGCCATTTGATGCGTCTTCCCAGACGTTCAGCGTGCTGTAGCGCGAGTCGTTGTGGATCGCTTCGAAGGCAGGCATAAATACCCCTTGTGGACAGGTTTGCCACGCAGTGGACCGTCTGCATGCGTGGCCGGTTGCCCATGCCCCTGTGCACGATCGAGCGTAGCGAGTGTAGCACTGCGTTTGGCGACGGGTAGTATCATGGTGTGGCGTGTTTGTCCGGACGTTTATCCGGCTGGACGGCGAATTTTCGGCAGAGCGATTTCGTGGGTCCGTGCCCGGAGCACAGTTCGCCTGAGCGAGTGGGTAAAGGTAGAATCCGGTCGTTGGATCAGGGGGTTGTTGCATGACATATCAACGCAGCGGCAGTGGTTCAAGGCCGGCGCGAATGCGAATTCGTTCCGCCGCGATGATGATTCGCGGCGCGGATGCATGGTCGACGGAAATCGCCGATATCTCGGCAACCGGAGTCTTGCTCGTGCGTCCGGAAAACTGGCAGGGAAACCCCGGCGACTTGTATGCGCTCGACATGATCGTCGGCGAGGAACTCAACATCCACGTCGAAGCGACCGTGGCGCGCATCACCACGAATCACCTGGGTTTTGCCTACGCGCGCATCCCGCCGGACAAGGAAGTTCCGCTATGGAACCTGCTTGGCGGTTATGCGGATAGACTCGAGCCGTTCGACGACTAGCCGGCCGGTTTTACCGGATCGCGCAATTCGCGGCGCAGGATCTTGCCGACATTCGACTTTGGCAATGCGTCGCGGAATTCGATGACCTTCGGCAATTTGTAACCGGTCAGGTTTTCCCTGGCATACGCGCGGATCGTCTCCGCGGTAAGGTTCGGATCCTTGCGTACCACCACGATCTTCACCGCCTCGCCGGATTTCTCGTCGGGTATGCCGACCGCGGCCGCTTCAAGCACGCCGGGACACTGGGCGACGACGTCTTCGATCTCGTTCGGGTACACGTTGAATCCGGACACCAGGATCATGTCTTTCTTGCGGTCGACGATGTAGAAGTAGCCATTGCCGTCCATGCGCGCCACGTCACCGGTGTACAGCCAGCCGTCGTCATCGAGGACCTTGGCGGTTTCGTCGGGACGTTGCCAGTAACCCTTCATGACTTGCGGGCCGCGCACGCACAGTTCGCCGACCTGGCCTTCGGGCAACACGTTCTTGTCGTCATCGCGGATGCTTACGTCAGTCGATGGAATCGGCATGCCGATCGAGCCGTTGTACTCGGGCAGGTCCAGCGGATTCATGCACGCGGCCGGCGATGTTTCGGTCAATCCGTACGCTTCGACCAGGGTGACGCCGGTGACTTTTTTCCAGCGTTCGGCGACGCTGCGTTGCACCGCCGTGCCGCCGCCGAGGGTCAGGTGCAAGGCGGAAAAATCCACCTTGTCGAATCCCGGCGTATTGAGCAGGCCGTTGAACAGCGTGTTGACGCCGGTGATCGCGGTCATGCGGATGCCACGCAGGATCTTGACGAAGCCGGGCATGTCGCGCGGGTTGGTGACGAGATGGTTCAATCCGCCGAATTTCATGAAAACAAGGCAGTTCGCGGTCAGCGCGAAGATATGGTAGAGCGGGATCGCGGTGACGATGACTTCCTCGCCTTCGCGAACGTCGCGGTCGATCCAGGCCGAGGCCTGCTGCATGTTGGCGACGAGGTTGCCGTGCGTGAGCATGGCGCCCTTGGCCACGCCGGTGGTGCCGCCGGTGTATTGCAGGAAGGCGATGTCAGCGTGGCCGAGGTCGATTTTCGGCGGCGTCGAGCGCGCGCCGCGCGCAAGCACGGTCTTGAAGCGCACGGCGTGGTCGATGCGATAGGCCGGCACCATCTTCTTGATGTGCTTGATCACGAAATTGACCAGTGCGGATTTCGGTGCGGCGAGCAGATCGCCGATGCCGGTGGTGATCACGTGCCGGACCGGTGTATCGTGCAGCACTTCGGCCAGTGTGGCGGCGAAGTTGTCGAGCACAACGATTGCGCTGACGCCGGCGTCGTGCAGCTGATGGCGCAACTCGCGCGCGGTGTACAGCGGATTGGTGTTGACCACGGTAAGTCCGGCGCGCAGCGCGCCGAAAATCGCGACCGGATATTGCAGGACGTTCGGCAGCATGATCGCGACGCGGTCGCCGCGCGCGAGCTTGAGGTCATTGAGCAGATAGGCCGCGAAACGGCGGCTGAGCCGGTCGATATCGGCGTAGGTCAGCGTGCGTCCCATGTTCGCAAACGCCGGTCGGTGGGCGAAGCGATCGCATGCGGTTTCCAGTACCTGGGCAATGGAACGGAACTGGTCGATGTCGATTTGCGCGGGCACGCCCGCCGGATAGTGCGCCAACCAGGGCCGTTCTTGATTGTTCATGGTGCACAATTCCCCGGTGTCGATGTAGGCCGGATTTGACCATGCTCGCCCGAGTCCGGCAAGCTGCACTGCGGGGCGTTTCGACCGGGGTGCAACATGCACGGCATGAAATGGATGTGTCTCACTCTGGCGATGCTGGCCATCGCTGGGTGCCATCGCACTCCGGATGAGCAACGCATCCGCGACACCGTCGTCGCGATGCAGGCTGCGCTGGAAGCGCGCGATCCGCGATCCTTCATCAGCCATGTCAGCGCGGATTTCACCGGCAACGATGGTCAGGTCGACCGCAATGGCCTGCACAACCTGTTGCGCGCGCAAGTGCTGCGCAACGAATCCATCGGCGTGACGCTCGGGCCCATCGACGTCGAATTGCAAGGCGACCGCGCGACCGTGCGCGTCAGCGCGACTTTCACCGGCGGCTCGGGCGGATTGCTGCCCGAGCGCGGATCGATTTACTCGATCAGCAGTGGTTGGAAACGCGAGGGCGGCGAGTGGCGTTGCTACAACGCCGCCTGGCAGCAGAAGCTCTAGGCGGCTTTCGCGCCCGCGAGCTGGCGCAACACGTAGGGCAGGATCCCGCCGTGTCGGTAGTACTCGACTTCCTTCGGCGTAAGCAGGAGTACGCGCGCCTTGAATTTCTTCTCGCCCGCCGAACCCTTGGCGATGATGTCGATTTCCCTTGCGTCGCCATCGTCAAGGCCGGCGATGTCAAACACTTCATCGCCCTTGAGGCCGATCGTCTGCGCATTCTGGCCATCCAGGAACTGCAATGGCAGCACGCCCATGCCGACCAGGTTGGAGCGGTGTATGCGTTCGAAACTCTCGGCGATCACTGCCTTGACGCCCAGCAGCAAGGTGCCCTTGGCCGCCCAGTCGCGCGAGGAGCCGGTGCCATATTCCTTGCCGGCGATCACGACCAGCGGCACGTTTTCTTTCTTGTACAGCATCGCTGCATCGTAGATCGGCAGTTTGGCGCCATCCGGATAGTGCAGGGTGTTGCCGCCTTCCTCGCCGCCGAGCATCAGGTTCTTGATGCGGATATTGGCGAAGGTGCCGCGCACCATTACGTCGTCGTTGCCGCGGCGCGAACCGTAGGAATTGAAATCAGCCTTGGTAACGCCGCGGCCCTGCAGAAATTGTCCGGCTGGCGAAGTCGCCTTGATGTTGCCAGCGGGCGAGATGTGGTCGGTCGTGATCGAATCGCCGAACAGGCCGAGGCAGCGCGCGCCACGGATATCCGCGACGCGACCCGGCTGCATGGTCATGCCGTCGAAATATGGCGGGTTCTTGATATAGGTGGACTTCGCGTCCCATCCGTAGCGTTCGCCCTGCGGTGCGTCGATGCCGTTCCAGCGGTCGTCGCCCTTGAATACGTCAGCATAATTGTGCTTGAACATGTCGGGGCCGATCGTGCGTGCGACCAGATCGCCGATTTCCTTGTTCGATGGCCAAATGTCCTTCAGGTACACCGGCTTGCCGTCGCTGCCCTTGCCGAGTGGTTCGCGGCTGAGGTCGATGTCGATCGTGCCGGCGATTGCGAACGCGACGACCAGCGGCGGCGACGCAAGGTAATTCATCTTCACTTCGGAATGGATGCGGCCCTCGAAGTTGCGGTTGCCGGACAACACCGATGCGACCGCATAATCGTTGTCGACGATGCGCTTGCTGATGTCTTCGGGCAGGGGGCCGGAGTTGCCGATGCAGGTCGTGCAGCCGTAGCCGACGAGGAAGAAACCCATGTTCTGTAGGTCCTTCATCAGGCCGGTCTTTTCCAGATAATCGGTGACGACTTTCGAGCCCGGCGCGAGCGAGGTCTTGACCCAGGGCTGCGGCTTGAGTCCGCGCGCGGCCGCATTGCGCGCGACCAACCCGGCGCCGATCATCACGGCCGGATTGGAGGTATTCGTGCACGAGGTGATGGCTGCGATCACGACCGAGCCATCGCCCAGGTCGCAATGGCGCTCATCGGGGCACGCGGGCGGCGAGGATTCGGCCTGGCTGGCCGCCGTTCCGACCGCGGTGCTGCCGCCTTCGTTCATGAAACGCGCCTTGGCCTTGTCGGTCATGCCGTTGCCGAGCGCCTGCATGGCGGACTTGTAGCTGGCGGGCATGTCCTGCAGCAGCACGCGGTCCTGCGGGCGCTTGGGTCCGGCCAACGATGGGCGGACATCTGCCATGTTCAATTCCAGCGCGGACGAATATTCCGGGTGCGGTGAATCCGGCGCATGCCACAGGCCCTGCTCCTTCGCGTACGCTTCGACCAGGCGGATATGGCCCTCGTCGCGGCCGGACAGGCGCAGGTAATTGAGCGCCTCGGCGTCGATCGGGAAGATGCCGCAGGTTGCGCCATATTCGGGCGCCATATTGCCGATCGTCGCGCGATCGGCCAATGGCAGGTGCTGCAGGCCGTCGCCGTAGAACTCCACGAACTTGCCGACCACGCCATGCTTGCGCAGCATTTGGGTAACGGTGAGGACCAGATCCGTTGCGGTCGCGCCTTCCGGCAACTTGCCGGTGAGCTTGAAACCCACGACCTGCGGAATCAGCATGGACGAGGGCTGGCCGAGCATTGCCGCCTCGGCCTCGATGCCGCCGACGCCCCAGCCGAGCACGCCCAGGCCGTTCACCATCGTGGTGTGCGAATCGGTGCCGAACAGCGTGTCGGGATAGGCCCAGGTCGTGCCTTCCAGCTCGCGGACCATCACCACGCGCGAGAGGAATTCCAGGTTCACCTGGTGCACGATGCCGGTGCGCGGCGGCACTACCTTGAAATTATCCAGCGCGTTCTGGCCCCAGCGCAGGAAGGCGTAGCGCTCCTTGTTGCGGTCGAACTCGATCTTGACGTTGAGGTCCAGTGCGTCGGCCTTGCCGAACACGTCCACCTGCACGGAATGGTCGATGACCAGTTCCGAGGGGATCAGCGGATTGATCTTCTTCGCATCGCCGCCCAGGCGCACGATCGCATCGCGCATCGCGGCGAAGTCGACCACGCACGGGACACCGGTGAAATCCTGCAAGACAACCCGCGCAGGCATGAACGCGATTTCGGTGTCCGGTTCCTTCTTCGCATTCCAGTTCGCAACCGCCTCGATTTCCTTCGCGGTGACGCTGATGCCGTCCTCGTGGCGCAGCAGGTTCTCGAGCAGGATCTTCATCGAGTAGGGCAGGCGCGCCAGATTGAAACGCTTGCCGAGCTTGGCGAGGCTGGCGATCTGATAACGCTTGCCGTCCACTTCGAGTTGGCTGTGGGTCGAGTACGAATCGGTCATGACGGGCTCCTTGCGGGATCAGCCGGCCGAACGGCCGTTGCGAGCCCACAATTATACGACAAGCGATCGGCGCAGGCGCCTTAGCAGAATTGCTGCGCGCATCACCATCGACCAGCGCGTGGTTGCGAAGCGGTCTTGCGATGGAAACGACGTCCCCATCATTGGTGCGTACTCCCGTGGATTCCTCGTAATTCAGGAAATCGCGGCAACGATTACGAATCAACCGATGACATCGGCCAGCGTCCCGCGCAGTTCGCGCAATTCCGCCTCGAGTTCCACGCGGCTGGTGGTCGTCTGGGCGAGTTCTGCGCGCACCAGTTCGCGCAGGCGATGGCGCAGGCGGTGCACCGCGACCGCGAGCGTATTGCGACGCAGGTTCAACGCTTGGGCGGCGCGTTCGTAATCGGCTTCGGCGGGCGCTTCGGCGAGAAACTCCCGCAATTGCATGAACATCGCGCCCTTGCCGGCGGCATCGGCCTCGGCACGCAACCGGCGCATGGCACTGTCGAGCACGGCCAGCGCCCAACTGCGTTCGAACGCGCGTTCGGGGGTTTCCGTGTCGATGACGGCGTCCATGCCGGGCTGGCTGTTGTCCTTGAGTGATTCGACCTGCGCCGTCCCCCCGCGTTTCTGCGTGCGCGCCTTTTCATCGGCATTGATCAGGAAACGCTTGATTGCCACCAGCAGGAAGGCACGAAAACGGCCTCGCTGCGGATCCGCGCCCGCATGCGATGCGCGCTCGATGAAGTCGACGAAAAACGCCTGGGTCAGGTCTTCGGCAGTCTCGGGCGGGTAGCCGCGGCTGCGAACATAGGCAAGCACCGGTGGGCGATAGGTTCGGCAGAGTGCGTCGAGCGCGCTGTGGCTTTGCGCACTGTCCCCGCGCGCGCCTTGCACGATGCTCCAGCGCGTTGTCTGGAACCGGATCATGCCTCTCCCCAAGCTTTTCCTGCACTGCGATAGTGCCACAAAAGTGCGTGGCCCGTATCCAGCGACGAATCAGACGCCGGCGATGGTGCACTGGGCGAGCAGCCCGCGCGCCAGCATCGCGTATTGGCGGCGCCGGAACAGCAGGCTCCATTGATTGCCGCCGAGCTGGCGCCACAAGACGACCGCGCGCACCGCGGCCATGAGCAGGGCACGGATGCGGTCGACCTGCGCGGACTGCTGCAGATAAGCCGGATTGCCCTCGACCATGATTCGCGGTTGCAGGCGCGAGAGCGTGTTCGCATACAGTTCGGCAAGGCGTCCGCTGGGGTCGGTGCTGCCTGCTTCGACTTGCGCCGTGAGCGTGCGCAGGCCGTCGATGCCGCCGCGCAGCGTGGCAAGGATTTTGTGATGACGCATCAGCGTGCGTTCAAGCCGCATCACCTGCACCGCCATGCGCGTGAGCGCAAGATCACGTTTGCTGCTTTGGTCGAGTTGCGCAATCAGCGTCTCCAGTCCTAGCCGCAGATTGCCGACGCCGGCATAGACAGCGGCGGGACTGTCGGCGTCGATGCGCAGGACGCTGGCAAGACTGTGGCGCGCAGTCGTCGCGTCGCAACTGCCGCGCAGGGCAATGGCGCGTACCAGCGCCAATGCCTGAAACAGGCCGGCGAGGGCGATGACGCGGCCTTCTCTCATGGCGACAATCCGCCATAAGGGGCATTCGTCGCATCGATCACGCCACCGCCAAGGCATTCCTCGTCGTGATAGAAGACCACGGATTGTCCGGGCGTCACGGCGCGTTGCGGAGAATCGAATTCGACCATGCAACCATCATCGCGCATTTGTACCCGGCAGGCCTGGTCCGGTTGGCGATAGCGTGTCTTTGCGGTACAGGCGAATTCGGCAGCGGGCGGCGAACCCGTTGTCCAGCTCAATTCGCTGGCGGTCAAACGCGTGGAGTCCAGCCACGTTGTCGCATTGCCTTGCGCGACAAACAAGATATTCGCAACGACATCCTTGCCTACGACGTACCATGGGTCGCCGCCGGCATCGCGGCGGCCGCCGATGCCGAGACCCGATCGCTGGCCCAAGGTGTAGTACATCACGCCGTCATGTTCGCCGACACGCTTGCCATCCGGAGTGCGGATTTCGCCGCGCTGGGCCGGAATGTAGTGGCCGAGGAACTCGCGGAAGTCGCGCTCGCCGATGAAGCAGATGCCGGTGGAATCCTTCTTGTCGTGCGTCGGCAATCCCGCTTCACGGGCCATGCCTCGCACTTCGGGTTTGGGCAACTTGCCGATCGGGAACAACGTTGCTGCGAGCTGTTTCTGTCCGAGCGCATACAAGAAATAGCTCTGATCCTTGTTCACATCCACGCCGCGTAGCAAGCGATGGCGGCCATCGAGTTCATCGGTGCGCGCATAGTGGCCGGTCGCGATTTTTTCGGCGCCGAGTGCGCGTGCCTCGTCCAGAAACGTCTTGAACTTGATTTCCCGATTGCACAGAACGTCCGGATTGGGCGTACGACCGGCGCGGTATTCGTCCAGAAAATGCGCGAACACGCGATCCCAGTATTCGGCGGCGAAGTTGCGCGCGTGGAACGGGATGCCGAGTTTCGCGCACACGCGCACGGCGTCGGCGCGGTCACGTTCGGCATGGCATTCACCGAAACGCTCGTCCTCTTCCCAGTTCTGCATGAACAGGCCAGCAATGTCGCGGCCGGCGCGTTGCAGGATCAGCGCCGCGACGGATGAATCCACGCCGCCGGACATGCCGACGATGATTTCCGGGCGCGAGTTCACGGCAGCAGCGACACCAAGGCATCCAACGGCAAACGCTGGTTGCCAAGATAGTCGTCGATTCCTTTCAGCACCATCGGACTGCGCAAATTGGTCGACGCCGCGATCTCGCCACGCGTCATCCACAGGGCGCGGATGATTCCCGAATCGAGACGACGCGCCGGATCGTGGCACACGGGTTCGGCAGCGAAGGTAAAGCGCAGGAAGGAGCCATCACCGTTCGCCCATTGGTAGATGCCGACCAGATGCGTCAGGTTCACGTCCCAGCCAGTTTCCTCGCGCGTCTCGCGCAGAGCGGCGACGTGCAGCGATTCGCCGGATTCCAGATGCCCGGCCGGCTGGTTCAGTACGCGCTTTCCATGCACGTCTTCCTCGACCAGCAGGAATTTCCCGTCGCGCGGCACGATGCAGGCGACGGTAACGTCCGGGCGCCAGATGGCGCCGTTTTGCGGATGGATGGGCATGGTCCGGATCATGCTTGAATGTTACACGAGCAGGCCTTACAAAGAGGCATTGCGCCCGCGCTGCGGGCGCTATAATCGATGCGGAATACCGGTTCATGCCAACGATGTCGCAGCACACCGAACAAGAACAGCAACGTGGCGTAGTGGTCGAGGAAGCGCGGCCGGAAGTCGCGCGCCCGCCGTTGTATCAGGTGGTCATCCTCAATGACGATTTCACCCCGATGGAATTCGTGGTGGCTGTGCTGGAGACGTTTTTCAGCATGAACAGGGAACTCGCCACGCAGGTCATGTTGCACGTGCATACGCGCGGCAAGGGCGTGTGCGGCGTGTTCACGCGCGAAGTCGCCGAAACCAAGGTCACCCAGGTCAACGAATTTTCGCGCTCACACCAGCATCCACTGTTGTGCACGTTGGAAAAGGCGTAAAAGTCCCCATCTAGCCGGTATTCCAATTTCCGAGTCCAACATGTTCAGCAAAGATCTCGAGCTCACCATCGGCCAGTGCTACAAGGACGCGCGCGAGCAGCGTCACGAGTTCATGACTGTGGAACACCTGCTGCTGGCGCTGCTGGAAAATCCGTCCGCGTCGGCGGTGCTGCGCGCCTGCGGCGCAGACAGCGGCAAACTCGGCAAGGACCTGAAGAACATTATCGTCGAAACCGTTCCGGTGCTGCCGGCCAACGATGAGCGCGACACGCAGCCGACGCTGGGCTTCCAGCGCGTGTTGCAGCGCGCGGTTTATCACGTGCAATCGTCCGGCCGGAAAGAGGTCACCGGCGCGAATGTGCTTGTCGCGATCTTCGGCGAGAAGGATTCGCATGCGGTGTATTTCCTCAACCAGCAGGAAGTCTCGCGCCTGGACGTGGTCAACTACATCTCGCACGGCATCGCCAAGATCGGCCAGGAAACCCATCCGCAGTCTGGCGCAGAGCCGGGCAAGGATGCGGAAGGCGGCGAAGAGCCGAAAGGCAATCCGCTCACCGATTTCGCCACGAATCTCAACGAGCTCGCCAAGCAAGGCAAGATCGATCCGCTGATCGGCCGCGCCGAGGAGATCGAGCGCACGATCCAGGTGCTGTGCCGCCGGCGCAAGAACAATCCGCTGTATGTCGGCGAAGCGGGCGTAGGCAAGACCGCACTTGCGGAAGGTCTGGCCAAGCGCATCGTCGAAGGCGAGGTGCCCGAGGTGCTCAAGCCGTGCACGATCTACGCGCTCGACATGGGGGCGCTGGTCGCCGGCACCAAGTATCGCGGCGATTTCGAAAAACGCCTCAAAGGAGTCATCGCCGAACTGAAGAAGCAGCCGCATGCGGTGCTGTTCATCGACGAGATCCACACCATCATCGGCGCGGGTTCCGCGTCCGGTGGCACGATGGACGCGTCCAACCTGATCAAGCCGATGCTCGCTTCGGGCGAGATCCGCTGCATCGGTTCGACCACGTTCCAGGAATACCGCGGCGTGTTCGAGAAGGATCGCGCCTTGGCGCGGCGTTTCCAGAAAATCGACGTGGTCGAGCCGAGCATCGCCGAGACTGTCCAGATTCTCACCGGCCTGAAATCCCGCTTCGAGGAACACCACAAGGTGACCTACAGCGGGGATGCGATCAAAGCCGCGGTGGACTTGTCGGTCAAGCACATCGGCGACCGCCTGCTGCCCGACAAGGCCATCGACGTGATCGACGAGGCGGGTGCCCGGCAACGGCTGCTGCCCGAGAACGAGCGCAAGGCCGTCGTCGACGTGCCGGAAATCGAGTACATCGTCGCGCGCATGGCGCGGATTCCGCCAAAGCAGGTGTCGGCGTCCGATCGCGACGTGCTGCGCAATCTCGACCGCAACCTGAAAATGGTCGTGTTCGGCCAGGACCAGGCGATCGATGCGCTCGCGGCGTCGATCAAGATGGCGCGCTCGGGCCTGGGCAATGCACAGAAACCGATTGGCGCCTTCCTGCTCGCCGGCCCGACCGGTGTGGGCAAGACCGAAGTCACGCGTCAGCTCGCGCTGCAGCTCGGCATCGAACTGGTTCGTTTCGACATGTCCGAGTACATGGAGTCGCATTCGGTGTCACGTTTGATTGGCGCACCTCCGGGTTATGTTGGCTTCGACCAGGGCGGCCTGCTCACCGAGCAGATCGTCAAGCATCCGCATTGCGTACTGCTGCTCGACGAGATCGAGAAGGCGCATCCGGACGTCTACAACATCCTGTTGCAGATCATGGATCACGGCAAGCTCACCGATACCAATGGCCGCGAAGCGAATTTCCGCAACGTGATCATGGTTATGACGACTAATGCCGGCGCGGCGCAAGCGGCACGGCGCACGATTGGCTTTGTCGAGCAGAATCACTCGCCGGACGCGATGGAAGTCATCCGCAAGGCGTTCGCGCCAGAGTTCCGCAACCGCCTCGACGCGATCATCCAGTTCGGCTCGCTCGACATTGAGCACATCCTGCGGGTGGTAGACAAGTTCCTGATCGAACTCGAAGCGCAGTTGCTGGAAAAGCACGTTTCGCTCAACGTTGACGCTGGTGCGCGCAACTGGCTGGCCGAGCACGGCTTCGATCCGCAAATGGGCGCGCGACCGATGGCGCGCACGATTCAGGACAACGTCAAGCGCGTTTTGGCCGACGAGTTGTTGTTCGGCAAGCTTGCCGATGGCGGCAAGGTCTGGCTGGGCGTCAAGGACGGCAAGCTCGATGTGCGCATCGAGGCCGACGAGAAACTGCCGGCCGTCGTCGAGTAGCCCGGACGATCGCAGAAAAGAAAAACGGCGGCCACTGGCCGCCGTTTTCATGTCTGGGTACCGCAGTTATTTCATGCGATACGTGATACGACCCTTGGTGAGGTCGTAAGGCGTCATCTCGACCTTGACCTTGTCGCCGGTCAGGATGCGGATGTAGTTCTTGCGCATGCGCCCGGAAATATGCGCGGTCACGACGTGGCCGTTTTCCAGTTGCACGCGGAACATGGTGTTGGGCAGGGTGTCGAGCACCGTGCCTTCCATTTCGATTTGATCGTCTTTGGCCATTGTGACTCTTGTTCAGGGGCGGGGCACCCCTGCGGCGCGGCATTCTACACGATCACGGCCCGGCAAGCCTGGAATCGCGTCGATCAGCTGGTCAGGTCGCGCGCCGCAAGTCTCTGCCAGCTCTCACGCCATGAACCAGCCGGGAATGGCTCGGCGCATGCGTCAGCGACCTGCGCGACAAAAGCCGATCGCGGCATGGTGGATGCGCCCATCGTCGTCAGATGCGCCGATTCCACCTGCGCATCGAGCAGGGGAAATCCCCATTCGTGCAGGACGCGACACAGCGCAATCAGCGCAACTTTCGATCCGTTCGTCTGTGTGCTGAACATGGATTCGCCGAAAAACATGCGGCCGATGGCGATGCCGTAGATGCCGCCGACGAGTCTTCCCTCCACATTGCGAACCTCGATGGAATGCGCGTGGCCTAGCTCATGCAAGGCGCAGTAGGCAGCGGACATTTCGCGTGTGATCCAGGTTGTCGGCTGGCGCGGACGCGGTCGCGCACAGGCGCGTATGACGGCGGGAAAATCCGTGTCCGCGCCAATCGACCAATCGCAATGGCGTAGCCAGCGCTGCAGACGTGTGGAAACGTGGACACGATCCGTCGCGAACACCGTGCGCGGATCCGGCGACCACCACAGGATCGGCTGACCGCGCGAATACCACGGAAATATGCCGTGACGATAGGCGTCGAGAAGGCGTTCGGGCGACAAGTCACCGCCAGCCGCCAGCAGGCCATTGGCATGCGCGGTTTCGACCGACGGAAACGGTTCGTGCATGCCGGCGCGAAGGATAGGAATTGCCACCGGGCTCATCGCGAGCGTTGCCCCCATCCGCCTTCGGCACCTTGCCCCGCAAGCGGGGGAAGGGAAAAATTGGCGTAAGGCGAATGCGCGAGCAAGGCGTTGCGATAATCGCGCAGCGCGTCGGCCTCACGGTCAAGCGCATCGGCAATCGCTGAATGGAAACGCCGGTCGGCGATGTGGTGGAATGAACGTGTCATCGTCGGCAGGAATCCTCGCGCGAGCTTGTGCTCGCCTTGGGCACCAGGTTCGAAGTGTAGTAATCCGTGGGCCAAACAATACTCGATGCCTTGGTAATAGCAGGCCTCGAAATGCAGGCCGGTGACATGATCCCGGCAACCCCAGTACCGACCGTACAGCGTATCGCGGCTGCGCAGCAACAACGCCATCGCTACCACGTCGTCGCCGTGTCGACAGAGCACGGCGAGTACATTGCGCGGCATCGCACTGCCGAGATGCCGAAAAAATTCCAGAGTCAATGCCGGGTGGTTGCCTTTCTCGTCGAAGGTCGCGACGTAAAAATCGTGGATGCGCCGCCAGGTTATGGCATCGATTTCGTCGCCGTGGCGGATTTCACACTGCACGCCAGCGCGCCGCACATGCTCACGTTCCTGACGGATGTTCTTGCGCTTCTTGGGCTTGAGCGCATCGAGGAAGTCGTCGAAGTCGCGCCAGCCGCCAGCTTCAATGGGCGCGTTGTGCCAATGAAATTGCCAGTCGAAGCGGGGCAGCCAGTCGTCGCGACCTGCGAACGTGGCAGCGTCTGATTCCGTGCAGAAGTTCGCGTGTGCGGACGAAAGGCCGAGTCGATCGCATTCCGACTGAATCGCATTGACGAGCTTTCCATGTAGCGATGGATCGCCGAGCAGGCGCGGCCCGGTCACGGGCGAGTAGGGCACCGCGCACAGCAGCTTGGGGTAGTAGTCGAGGCCGTGGCGCGCGTAGGCGTGAGCCCAACTCCAGTCGAATACATATTCGCCGTGCGAATTGGTTTTCAGATAGAGCGGTGCAGCGGCGGCGAGCTTGCCGCCGTCGTATAACCCCAGATGGTGCGGCGTCCAGCCGTGCCGAGCGTCGAGACAACCGTGTACTTCGAGCCCGGAAAGAAATGCGTGAGCGAGGAACGGGTTGTCGTCTGGAAGCAGGGCATTCCACTGCGCCGCGTCAATTTCGTTCAAGACGGAATGAAAGCGGGCGCGTTGCACGATGATTCCTTGCTCATCATTACCGCAAATGCGGGAATCCAGTTCTTGGCTTCAAGAGCTGGATTCCGGGTTCCGCCTGCGGCGGCCCGGAATGACGAAATCAAGTCAGTCCGAGTTTATCCAGATATTTTTCCGCATCCAGCGCCGCCATGCAGCCGAATCCGGCCGAGGTCACGGCCTGCCGGTAGACCTGATCGGCTACGTCGCCGGCAGCGAACACGCCGGGCACGCTGGTCGCCGTGGCGCTGCCGTCCAGTCCGGTCTTGATCGTGATGTAGCCGTTCTTCATCGCGAGCTGTCCGTCGAACAACGCGGTGTTCGGTGTGTGACCAATGGCGACGAAAAGGCCGGTGATGGCGATGTCGCGTGGGCTGCCGTCCAGCATGGATTTGATGCGCACGCCGGTGACGCCGGTGGCATCGCCCAACACCTCGTCCACATGGTGATTCCAGACGATTTCCACTTTTCCACTTTGCTGCTTGGCGAAGAGCTTGTCCTGCAGGATTTTCTCGGCCTTGAACTTGTCGCGCCGATGTACCACAGTCACTTTTTTCGCGATATTGGCCAGATACAACGCTTCCTCGACCGCCGTGTTGCCGCCGCCGATCACGGCGACCTGCTGGTCTCGGAAGAAAAAGCCGTCACAGGTGGCGCAGGCGGAAACGCCCTGGCCCTTGAACTTTTCTTCGGACGCGATGCCGAGGTATTTCGCCGTCGCGCCGGTGGCGATGATGAGCGCATCGGCCGTGTATTCGCCGTTGTCGCCGACGAGGCGAAACGGGCGTCGCGACAAATCTGCCGTGTGGATGTGGTCGAAAACCATATCCGTAGCGAAGCGCTCTGCGTGCTTCTGCATGCGTTCCATCAAGCCAGGGCCTTGCAAGCCTTCGACATCGCCCGGCCAGTTGTCGACGTCGGTGGTCGTCATCAACTGGCCGCCTTGCTGCAGGCCGGTGATCAGGGTGGGCTTGAGGTTGGCGCGTGCCGCGTAAACGGCGGCGGTGTAACCGGCCGGACCCGAACCGAGGATGATCAGGCGCGAATGTTTGGGGGTGCTCATGTGTATAATTTCGGGAATTGCCGGAGCGCAACGGGAACCCGAAGCATGGGGTGCCTTGCGATCCGAATCAAGCCCGAGAATTCATCCAGACTCCGGAGTCATCCATGCGCATCGGTGTTCCTTCCGAAACCAAGACCCTTGAAGGTCGCGTCGCCCTCGTTCCCGCCGCCTGTGCCGATCTCGTCCGTCACGGCCATGAAGTGTTCGTGCAGGAAGGCGCCGGCGCGAAGAGCGGCTTTTCCGACGACGAATACCGTCGCGTCGGGGTCAAGATCGCCGCGACCGCGAAAAAGCTCTACGACTCGGGCGAGCTCATCGTCAAGGTCAAGGAGCCGATCGCCGGTGACCTCAAGTTGCTGCGCAAGGATCACCTGCTGTTCTGCTATTTGCACCTGGCACCGGATCCCAAGCTCACCAAGGCCTTGCTCAATATCGGCCTGACCGGCATCGCGTTCGAGTCGGTGCAGGAAGCCGACGGTTCGCTGCCCCTGCTGGCGCCGATGTCGATCATTGCCGGCCGCATCGCCACGCAGATCGGCACGCACCTGCTGCATCAGCCGGCTGGCGGCAAGGGCAGGTTGCTCGGTGGATTGCCCTCGACCGAGCGCGGCAAGGTCATCGTGTTCGGCGCCGGCGCGGCCGGTCGCAACTCGGCCGAACTCGCCGCCGCTGCTGGCGCGAACGTGATCGTGTTCGAGAAACGCCCCGACCGGCTGCGCGAAATGATGAACATCGCGCCGAACATCACCGCGCTGTATCCGTACGAGGAAACCGTTGCGCGCGAACTCATGACCGCCGACCTCGTCATCGGCGCGGTGCTGATCCCCAGTGCCAAGGCCCCGCACGTGGTCACGCGCAAGATGGTCAAGTCGATGGAGCCGGGCTCGGTCCTCGTGGATATTTCGATCGACCAGGGCGGCTGCTTCGAGACCTCCCGGCCGACCACGTATGCCGATCCGACCTATGTCGTGGATGGCGTCACCCATTTCTGCGTCACGAATATGCCGGGCGCGGTGCCGCAGACCTCGTCGCAGGCGATCTGCGCGGCGATCCTGCCCTATGTGAACCGCCTTGCCTCGGACAAGAGCTGGAAGAAGTTCGCGCCACTGGCCAGCGGTATCAATGTCGAGAACGGCAAGCTCGTTCATCCTGCGTTGAAAGGCATGAAATTGTCTTGAAAACAATTATTTGCTTAGTGAAATTAAAGTAGATTCACGCGGTGGCGCGCGATTCGAAGATCAAATCCGGCACCGATCCGGCCGAGGCGATGCAACGGCGATTGCGCGAGGCGGCGTTCCTGCTGCTCGCGCCGATCGCCGTCTACCTGTTGCTGTGCCTGCTGACGTATAGCGCGAACGATCCGGGTTGGAACCACGCCGCCGCGCAGACACATGAGGTCAGCAACCTCGGCGGCGCTGTCGGCGCATGGATCGCCGACATCGCATTTTCCTTGTTCGGTCACCTCGCCTATGCATTTCCGCTACTCCTGCTGACGGTCGGCCTGGCCTTGTTTCGCACGGATGGCGACCAGAAGTCCCCGCTGGAGCCCACGTTCCGCTTGATCGGTGGCGTCGCGTTTTTCATTGGTGGCACTGGCTTGGCCCATCTGGAGTTCACCGGCTCTGGCTTGCCGGTTGGCGCTGGCGGTGTGCTTGGACAGATCGTCGGCGATTTGCTGCGCCGTGGCTTCGGCCAGCTCGGGGCGAGCCTGTTCCTGCTCGCGATTTTCCTGGTCGCACTGACCCTGGCCACCGGACTGTCGTGGTTCAAGGTAATGGACGCCATCGGCCGCGGCGTGATTGCCGCATTCGGATGGCTCGGCGTGGGCGCGCGCAAGGCCGCCGATATACGCGTCGCGCGCGCTGCGCGCAGCGAGCGTGAGGAAACGCGCAAGATCGAAACGGTCAAGCAGTCGCGGCGTGAGCCGATCAAGATCGAGCCGACGCTGGCCCCCATCGAGAAGAGCAAGCGCGCCGAGGCCGAGCAGCAGATTCCCCTGTTCTCCGGCATCGCCGATTCCGACCTGCCGCCGCTGTCGCTGCTCGACGAGCCGCAGCAGCAGGTGAAAGGTTATTCCGAGGAAACCCTCGAGGCCCTGTCGCGCCAGGTCGAGCTCAAGCTCAAGGATTTTCGCATTGACGCGCACGTCGTTGGCGTGTTTCCGGGACCCGTGATCACGCGCTTCGAACTGCAGCCGGCGGCCGGCATCAAGGGCTCGCAGATCAGCAACCTCGACAAGGACATTGCACGTGGCCTGTCGGTGATCAGCGTGCGCGTGGTCGATGTGATCCCTGGCAAGTCGGTGATCGGTCTGGAAATCCCGAACGTCAATCGCGAGATCGTGTACCTGTCGGAAATCCTGCGCTCGGAAAGATACGACGCCGTGAAATCGCCGCTCGCGCTCGCGCTCGGCAAGGATATCGGCGGTCGACCGATGGTCGTGGACCTGGCCAAGATGCCGCATTTGCTCGTCGCTGGCACGACTGGATCTGGCAAGTCCGTTGCACTGAACGCGATGGTGCTGAGCCTGTTGTACAAGGCCACGGCACGCGACGTGCGCATGATCATGATCGATCCGAAGATGCTCGAGCTTTCGGTTTACGAAGGCATTCCGCACCTGCTCGCACCGGTCGTGACCGACATGAAGGAGGCCGCGAATGCGCTGCGCTGGTGCGTGGCCGAGATGGAGCGGCGTTACAAGCTGATGGCCGCAGTTGGCGTGCGCAATCTGGCCGGCTTCAACAAGAAGGTCAAGGACGCCATTGACAGCGGCAAGCCGTTGTCCGATCCGCTGTTCAAGGCGCCGGAAAACACGACGCAGCCCATCGTCGTGCCGACGCTGGAACCGTTGCCTTACGTCGTAGTCATCATCGACGAATTCGCCGACATGATGATGATCGTCGGCAAGAAGGTCGAGGAACTGATTGCGCGCCTCGCGCAAAAGGCGCGCGCCGCGGGCGTGCACCTGATCCTGGCGACCCAGCGACCGTCGGTGGACGTCATCACCGGATTGATCAAGGCGAACATTCCCACGCGCATCGCGTTCCAGGTGTCGAGCAAGATCGACTCACGCACGATCCTGGATCAGTCCGGCGCGGAAACGCTGCTCGGCCATGGCGACATGTTGTATCTGCCGCCAGGCACCGCGACACCCGAGCGCGTGCATGGCGCCTTCGTCGGCGACGACGAGGTGCACAAGGTCGTGGCGCACCTGCGCAACCAGGGCAAGCCCGATTACATCGAAAACGTGTTCGCCGACGTGCAGTCGCTCGGCGACGGTCGCGTCGTCGGCGAATCCGGCCTGCCGGAGGATGCCGAGGAGGGCGAAGGCGACTACGACGAGCTGTACGACAAGGCCGTCGCTATCGTCACCGAAAGCCGCCGCGCCTCGATTTCCGGCGTGCAGCGGCGCCTGAAGATCGGCTACAACCGCGCCGCGCGCCTGATCGAGCGCATGGAAGCCGACGGCATCGTCAGCCCGCCCGAGCACAACGGCAACCGCGAGGTGCTCGCGCCGCCACCGCCCGAGCTTTGAATTGCCGGTTGCGCTCGATATCCGTGATTCAGATTCGGCATCGGATAATCCACGTGAAAATTTCCGGAACCCTCATGCGTTCGACGATCCTGCTTTGCCTTGCCTTCGTTTCGTTCGCCGCCAATGCCGCGGACTCCGCGCGCGCGCGCCTGGATGCCTTTGCCAAGGGCATTTCCTCGATTTCGGCCGACTTCGCGCAGCAGGTGTACGATCCCAACGGCGCCGCCGGCAAGGGCAGTTCCGGCACGCTCGCGTTGAAGGCGCCGCGCCAGTTCCGCTGGGATGTGCGCACGCCCTACAAGCAACTAATCGTGGCCGACGGCGAAAAAGTGTGGGTTTACGATCCGGACCTGGAACAGGTCACGGTGCGCGCGCAAGGTACCGAGGAAGCGCACAGTCCGTTGACCGTGCTCACCGATTTGTCGCAACTGGATCGTGATTTTTCCACGAGCGAGCAGGGTGCACACGATGGCCTGACCTGGCTGCGCCTGAAGTCGAAAGACAAGGAACCGCAATTCGCGTATTGCGACCTGGGCTTCGATGCGCGCGGACTGGCGCGCATGGAATTCGAGGACTCGCTCGGCAATCGCACGACGATCACGTTCTCGCACTGGCAGCGCAATCCAAAGCTGCCGGAAGGAACGTTCCATTTCGTGCCGCCGAAAGGGGTGGATGTCATCGGCGACGCAACCCCCGCCGCGCAGGCGTTCCCGGTCAAGTGATCAACAAACTTCCGCGCTGGGTGATCGCTGGCGGGGCCGTACTCGCCTTCGTTGCCGGCATGATCAACGCGATTGGATATCTCGGATTCCGCCACCAGGCCGTGACCCACATGACCGGAACCACTTCACTGCTCGGCATTGCCGCCGGTCAGGATAACGTCCGCGATATTCTGC
Source organism: Lysobacterales bacterium PRO7 (assembly GCA_021404785.1). Classification (GTDB taxonomy): domain Bacteria; phylum Pseudomonadota; class Gammaproteobacteria; order Xanthomonadales; family Rhodanobacteraceae; genus Rudaea. Next base: position 203,198 of record QWHH01000005.1, on the reverse strand, counting down.
ATTTCGGCGGCTTGATGCTGTCGTTCGTGCTGGGTTGCGCGGCCAGCGGCCTCATAATCGGCGACAGCACCTTGCGTCTGGGAAGGCGTTACGGCGTGGCGCTGGCGATCGAATCGGCCTTGCTCTTCGCCGCCGTGCCGCTCCTGCACCTGCAAAGCGATTACGGACTATGGCTGGCCGCCGCCGCCTGCGGCCTGCAGAACGCGATGGCCGGCACGTTCAGCGGCGCGGTGGTGCGTACCAGCCACATGTCGGGCATTGTTACCGATCTTGGCACGCTTCTGGGGCAACGGATGCGCGGGGTCGCCGTGGATGCGCGCCGCATTCGTCTGTATCTCGTGTTGTTCGCGGGGTTCCTCGGCGGCGGCGCCGCGGCGGCGTTCGCGTATTCACCCTGGCAGGAAAATGCGTTGCTGCTGCCGGCTACGTTGACGGGCGCCGTCGGCGTGGCTTACGTGATCTATCGGCACCGGCATGTGCGCAAGGCGCATCGCGTATGATTCGGCCATGCCGCGCCGCAAGCTCGAAACCACATTCGCATTGCTCCCGGAAGGGGAAGCGCTGAAGCCGCTCGCCGAGCGCATGCGTCCGCGCGCGCTCGACGAAATCGTCGGACAGACGCGCCTGCTCGGTTCCGGCACTGCCTTGCGTCGCTCGATCGAGGCCGGGCACGTGCATTCGATGGTGCTGTGGGGGCCGCCGGGCTGCGGCAAGACCACGCTCGCGCTGCTGCTGGCGAAGTATGCGCATGCGGAATTTAGGGCGATCTCGGCGGTGTTGTCCGGCATTGCCGAGGTGCGCGCGGCGCTGGCGGAAGCCGAAGTGCGTTTTGCGCAAGGCCAGCGCAGCGTGCTCTTCGTCGACGAAGTGCATCGTTTCAACAAGGCCCAGCAGGACGCGTTCCTGCCACACATCGAACGCGGCATCATCCTGTTTGTCGGCGCGACGACCGAGAATCCCTCGTTCGAGTTGAATTCGGCACTGCTCTCGCGCTGCCGCGTGCATGTGATGGACACAATTTCCGTCGATGCCATCGTCGATGCCTTGCAACGTGCCTTGCAAGACAGCGAACGCGGGCTCGGCAATATCGGCCTGGATGTCGGCGACGACGCATTGAACCTGATTGCGCAAGCCGCCGATGGCGACGTGCGCCGCGCGCTGACCCTGCTAGAAATCGCCGCCGATGTGGCACATGGTGGTGTGATTGACGAGACGACGTTGTCGCAAGTCCTTGCCGACCGCACACGCCGTTTCGACAAGGGCGGTGAGCAGTTCTACGACCAGATCTCTGCGCTGCACAAGTCGGTACGTTCATCCGATCCCGACGCTGCGCTGTATTGGTGCATGCGCATGCTCGACGGCGGCGTCGACCCGGCGTATCTGGCGCGCCGACTCGTGCGCATGGCGATCGAAGATATTGGCCTTGCGGATCCGCGCGCATTGACACTGGCGCTGGAAGCCTGGGATACGTTTGATCGGCTCGGTTCGCCCGAAGGCGAACTCGCGCTGGCCGAATGCGCGATATTTCTCGCGATCGCGGCGAAAAGCAACGCCGCCTACGCCGCGTTCGGCGAAGTGAAGGGATTGATCGCGGAAACCGGAACGCTCGACGTGCCCATGCACCTGCGCAATGCGCCGACCAAACTGATGAAGGGACTTGGCTACGGCAAGGGCTACCAATACGACCCCGACGTCGAGGGCGGCATCGCGTTCGATCAGCAATGTTTGCCGGATGCCCTGGTCGAACGCGAGTTTTACCAGCCGACGGATCGCGGGCTGGAAGCAAAAATTGCGGAGAAATTGAAAAGTATGCGCAGCGCACGAGCGAAGGCACGAAGAAAGGACGGCAAATGATCGCCGCCATCCGCAAACTCCCGCGCACGGTCTGGCTGCTTGGCATCATCAGCCTGACCAACGATGCCGCCAGCGACATGATCTATCCGCTCGTGCCGCTGTACCTGGCCAGCGTGCTGATGGCCGGGCCGAAGGCGCTCGGCATCATCGAAGGCATCGCCGAGGCGGTCAGCAGTCTGCTCAAACTTTTCGCCGGCGTGCTCGCCGACCGCACGCGTCACGTCAAATACTGGGTGTGGGCGGGATACGGCATCGCCGGATTTGCGCGGCCGTTGCTTGGCATCACCACGAGCTGGCTCGGCGTGCTGGTGTGCCGCTTTGCGGATCGCATCGGCAAGGGCCTGCGCTCGGCGCCGCGTGATGCGATGCTGGCGCAAAGTGTCGACGCGTCGCAACGCGGCCTGGCGTTCGGATTCCATCGCGCCATGGACAACTTCGGCGCGGTGATCGGACCGCTCGTCGCGGCGGCGATGCTGGCGGCCGGCATGTCGCTGCGGCATGTGTTCCTGTGGGCCATCGTGCCGGGCGTCGTGGTGATCGTGCTGGCCTTGTTCCTCAAGGATGTTCCGCGCGAGCCGGCGCAAAAACCGGTTGCCTTCACGTGGACGCTGCGCGAATTTCCGCCCGCATTCCGTCGTTACCTCATCGTGCTTGCGCTGTTCACGCTGGGCAACTCCTCGAACATGTTCCTGCTCCTGCGCGCGCGCGATCTCGGCCTGCCGCAAGCGCAGGTGCCGATCCTGTGGGCGCTGACGTCATTGGTTGCGGCGTTGCTGTCCACGCCACTGTCGTCGCTGTCGGACCGGCTTGGCCGCACGCGCCTGATCGTTTCCGGCTGGATCGTCTATGCCATTTTCTATCTGATCCTTGGCATGCAGACCGACAACACCTGGGCGTTGTGGCCGATGTTTGCCGGTTACGGCGTATTTCTCGCCGCGACCGAAGGCGCGGAGAAAGCAATGGTTGCCGATCTCGTGCCGCGCGAATCTTCGGGCACCGCGTTCGGCTGGTACAACCTCGTGGTCGGATTGTTTTTGTTGCCGGCATCGGTCGTGTTCGGCTGGCTGTGGCAACTCGAATCACCTCTGTTCGCGTTTGGATTCGGCTCCGGCTGTGCGCTGGTCGCCGCGCTGTTGCTGAAGTTCTGGGTGGAGCCGGCACGCGCCACGGCGCAGTAATCCGCGGGCCTGCGATATAATCGCACTTCTTTTTTCGTGGGTTCAGATCATGCTTGATCCGACACTCCTTCGCGGACAACTCGATGCTGTCGCCGAGCGGCTGGCCGCGCGCGGCTACGTCTTGCCAAAGGCGCAGATCGAAGCGCTGGAGTCGCGGCGCAAGGCGGCGCAGACGCAGACCCAGGAATTGCAGAACCTGCGCAACACGCGTTCCAAGGCGATCGGCATGGCCAAGGGCAAGGGCGAGGATACGTCCGCGCTCATGGCCGAAGTCGCCGGCATCGGCGATCAGCTCAAGGCCAACGAACAAGCACTCTCCGATATCCAGGCGGAACTTTCCGCGATCACGCACGGCATCCCGAATCTGGCCGATGCGTCGGTTCCGCAGGGCAAGGACGAGAGCGAGAACAAGGAGATCCACAAGTGGGGATCACCGCGCCAGTTCGATTTCGCCGTGAAGGATCACGTCGAGTTGGGCGCGCGGCATGGCTGGCTAGATGGCGAAGTCGCGGCAAAATTGTCCGGCGCGCGCTTCACCGTGTTGCGCGGCGAGCTCGCGCATCTGCATCGCGCTCTCTCGCAGTTCATGCTTGACCTGCATACGCGCGAACATGGGCATCTGGAATGCAACGTGCCGGTGATCGTCAATGCGGAGAGTCTGTTCGGAACCAGCCAGTTGCCGAAGTTCGAGGAAGACATGTTCGCCACGCAACTCGGCGAACACAAACGCTATCTGATCTCGACCTCGGAAATTTCGCTGACGAATCTCGTGCGCGACGAAATCGTCGATCCGGAAAAGCTGCCAATCCGCCTGACCGCGCATTCGCTGTGTTTTCGTGCCGAAGCCGGTGCCGCCGGTCGCGACACGCGCGGCATGATCCGCCAGCACCAGTTCGAGAAGGTCGAACTGGTGACGATTTCCAAACCAGCAGAGAGCTACGCCGAGCACGAGCGCATGACGCGCTGCGCGGAAGCCGTGCTGGAAAAACTCGAACTGCCGTATCGCCGAGTGCTGCTGTGCACCGGCGACATGGGCTTTGCCGCCGCCAAGACCTATGACCTGGAAGTCTGGCTGCCGTCGCAGAATACGTATCGCGAGATTTCCTCGTGCTCGAACTGCACCGACTTCCAGGCGCGGCGCATGCAGGCGCGCTGGCGCAACCCGGAAACCGGCAAGCCCGAGCTCGTGCATACGCTCAACGGCTCCGGCGTCGCCGTCGGCCGCGCCCTCATCGCCGTGATGGAAAATTACCAGAACGCGGACGGGTCGATCACGGTTCCCCAAGCATTGCGATCGTACATGTCTGGTGCGGACAGGATCGCGTAGTTCGTCATGGAGAGGTGGCCGAGCGGTTTAAGGCACCGGTCTTGACTGTGAAGGCAGGATGCCGAAACGAACATCGGCACAACCGATGGCCCGAAGGGCGAAGGGCAGGATGCCCTGAGTAAAACCGGCAGTAAGATGTAAAAATGGAAGCGTGGCCGAGCGGTTTAAGGCACCGGTCTTGAAAACCGGCAGAGGTGAAAGCCTCTCGTGAGTTCGAATCTCACCGCTTCCGCCATCCCACCTCTCTGCCATCGCTTGCCTCGACGCCCGCATCGCGCTAGGTTGTCCGCGGGGAAATATGGGGGAAGGTGATGATCCGCATCGTGCTGGTGGACGATCACGCGCTCGTGCGCACCGGATTGCGCATGATCCTGGAAAAGCAGCCGGACCTGGAAATCGCCGGTGAGGCGGAGGACGGCGAGCGTGGACTCGCGCTGATCAGGCAAACCAAACCGGATGTCGCGCTGGTCGATGTGCACATGCCCGGCGTGTCCGGCATCGAGGTGACCGAACGCGTGCGCCGTTTGAAACTCGCCACTCGCATCGTCATCCTGACCATCGTGGACGAAGCGCCGTTCCCGAAGCGTTTGCTTGATGCCGGGGCGAGTGGTTATCTGACCAAGAGTTGTCCGGCCGATGAGCTGGTCAAGGCGGTGCGCAAGGTCGCCGATGGTCAGCGTTACCTTGGCGGCGATATCGCGCAACAACTCGCTTTGGCAACGATGGATGGCGACGCGTCGCCGTTCGAGGATCTGTCCGCGCGCGAACTCGAAGTGGCGATGATGCTGGCGCAGGGCAGGGCCGCGAAACTCATCGCCACGCATCTGCACCTGAGCGAAAAAACGATCGCGACCTACAAGGCGCGGCTGTTCGAGAAACTCGGCATCGACAACGTCGTGGCGCTGGCGCATCTGGCCAGCGCGCACGGCATCCTGCAAAAGGCCTGAATCCGCGTTCCGGCGGTCTCGCGACTGCCGGTTCCCGATGGATTATTGCTGTGGTTCTTCCGGTGGCTTTGGCGCAGGCGGCGTTTGCGTGGCCGGTGCTGCCGGTACGGGCTTTGGCGTCAGCACGATCGGTGGCGGCGCGAAACGCGGCGGAATCGGCAACGGCAATCCCGGCATCAGTACCGGCTGCTGCGGTAACGGACGTGGTGCTGAGGGCGCCACGGGTACAGGTACTGCCGGTTTGGGAGCCTCGGGTCTTGCAACCGCGGGCGCAACCGTGGCCGGGGCCGTTGCCGCTGGCGGAGTTGCTGGCGCAGTCGATGCTGCGGCGGGAGCGGGTACCGGCGGACGTGGCGCTACGACGGGCGCCGGGTTCGCAGGAGCAACCGCGGGCACGATGACCGGCCGTGCCGTTTCAAGTTGCGGTGCTGGTGTCGCAGGAACCGGCGCAACCGGCCGCGGCGCGGCGATTGGTGTCGGCGCTGGACTCGGGGCCGTGGATACTGTTGCGGGCGGCGGTGCCACTCGCGGCGGTGCCGGAGGAATCGCCGCACTCGGCGCGACCGGCGCAGCTTGAACCGGATCGGCTGGCATGGCAGGCGGCAGCAGGGGTTTCTGCTCCGGAATGGCAGATGCCAGGACAGCAGGCGCTGGAGTGCCTGGCACTACCGGTATTGGCGTTGGAGCCGTGAACGGCGCTTTCGGTGCTTGCAGTGCGGGCTGTGCTGGCTGAGCCGGTGTGGACGATGTTGGGGATTGCGCTGCAGCCGCGGGTCGCGCAGGCGCAGGCATCGGCTGCGATGCGGTTGCGTTTGCGGGCGAGTGTGAATGCGTGGCCGAAGCAACTGGCTTTGCTTCATTCACTGGCACGCTTGTCTCTTCGGCATCCTCATCATCGAAGTCGAAAACAACCGGCTCGCCTGTGTGCATGGACTGGACTTCGGTTCCCGCTTCGTTCTTGCGACGACGACGGCCGCCGCGGCGACCACGTCGACGCGAACGCGCCTCGCCATCGATCGCCGAAGCCGCGTCATGCGGCGCTTGCGTTGGCGCGGTGTACGCACTTTCGGCGACGGCTTGGACAACCGGCGCGGGCGGTGCAACCGGTGACGCCTCGCGCTTCGGGCGCTCGGGCGTGGGCTGCGCCGGAGTTTGCGGCTTGCGCGGTTGCGCTTGCTGCGGATTCTGGCGGTGCGGTTCGGCGCGGACACTCTCGTTCTGCGGACGCGGCTCGCGGCGCTGTTGCTGCTTGTTGTCGCCACCACGCGGACGTTCGCGATCGCGCTGTCCACGCGAGTCGCCGCGTCGGCCATCGCGATTGTCATCGCGCCTTGGTTGTCCATTGCCGCGCGCGGGCTTGCCACGCGATGTTGCTGGAACTAGCTCGGCAAGCGTCTTTTCCGGCGCCGCAGGCTTGTGGAACCAGCTCATCATGCGCGCGAACAATCCGGGTGCGGCAGGAGCGGGCGCTTTCACTACCGGCGCAGGTGCTTCATGTACCGGCGCGGGGCTGCTGGGAACGATGCCGCTGACCGCGGGCTTTTCCGGCTCCGCGCCCGGCTTGGCGATCTGCGGCGGCGGCACGACCGTGTCCGGTGTCTTCCGCTCGTAACTGGGTTTCGCGTCCGTCGGCATTTCGGTTGCACGGATACGCTCGATATGAAAATGCGGGGTTTCAAGTTTGTCGTCGGCAACGACGATCACCGGCACGTCGTGGCGCGCCTCGATCTCGACGATGCTCTTGCGCTTTTCGTTGAGCAGGAAGTTCGCGACCATCGCCGGCACCTGCACGAGCACCTGGCCGGTCTTTTCCTTCATCGCCTGTTCTTCGACCAGACGCAGCACCGACAGGGACAGCGATTCGACGCTGCGCACGCGGCCGTGGCCTTCGCAGCGCGGGCACACGCTTTGCGTGGCTTCGCCCAGACTCGGGCGCAGGCGTTGGCGCGACATTTCCAGCAGGCCGAAGCGCGAAATCTTGCCGATCTGCACGCGTGCGCGGTCGTGACGCAGCGCGTCGCGCAGTTTGTCCTCGACCTCGCGCTGGTGACGCGGCGAATCCATGTCGATGAAGTCGATCACGATCAGGCCGCCGGCATCGCGGATGCGCAATTGGCGCGCAACCTCGACCGCCGCCTCGCAATTCGTGTTGAACGCGGTTTCCTCGATATCGCCGCCCTTGGTCGCTTTGGACGAATTGATGTCGATCGCGGTCAGTGCCTCGGTCTGGTCGATGACGATGGAACCGCCGGAGGGCAGGCGCACGGTGCGGTCGAACGCGTTCTCGATCTGGGTTTCGATCTGGAAGCGCGAGAACAACGGTACGGTGTCGTTGTAGAGCTTGAGCTTGCGCAAGTTCTGCGGCATTACCTGCTGCACGAAATCGCTGGCGTCCTTGAACAGTTCTTCGGAGTCGATCAGGATTTCGCCGATGTCGTTGCGCAGATAATCGCGCAGGGCACGGATGATCAGGCGCGATTCCTGGTAGATCAGGAACGGCGCGGGACGCGACTTGCCGGCCTCGTCGATCGCGGTCCACAACTGCAACAAGTAATCCAGATCCCATTGCAGTTCGTCAGCTTCGCGGCCCAGGCCCGCGGTGCGGATGATCAAGCCCATCTCGTCCGGCAACTTGAGCTGGTCGAGGATTTCCTTCAGGTTCGCGCGTTCGTCGCCTTCGATGCGGCGCGAAACCCCGCCGGCGCGCGGGTTGTTCGGCATCAGCACCATGTAGCGGCCGGCCAGCGAGATGAACGTGGTCAGGGCAGCGCCCTTGTTGCCGCGTTCTTCCTTTTCGACCTGGACCAGCAGTTCCTGGCCTTCCTTGAGCAGCTCGCGGATGCCGGCCTTGTTGTGGTCGACGCCGGAGATGAAGTATTCGCGGGAGATTTCCTTCAGCGGCAGAAAGCCGTGGCGGTCGGCGCCATATTCGACGAAACAGGCTTCCAGCGAGGGCTCGACACGCGTAATGCGGCCCTTGTAGATGTTGGATTTCTTCTGCTCTTTCGAGGGGATCTCGAGATCGAGATCGTACAGGGACTGGCCGTCGACAATGGCCACGCGCAACTCTTCACGCTGAGTTGCGTTGATCAGCATACGCTTCATTTTTACATCCTCGGCGCTCGACCGTGGAAGGCGTCGCGATTCCGCGCCGTGAGGCGGCGAAGTCGCGCGGGCCGTGGGCGTGGCACGCCACCACGGGAGCGCTTTGTTTCTGCCGGCGCAAACTCTGCGCCTGGCGGTTTATAGGTGCCCTTGTGCACTTCCGGGACTCGACATCGCCATGACGGCGGTGGGCAATCCACGATCCAACCCGTTAGGATAACGCGGCGGCCGAGGGCTCCTCCCGGAGTTGGCTCGGACGCCGGCGCAGGCCGGCGGGCGGATGCGCCATTCCGCCGCTTGTCAGCGGTCGGCGCGAAATGCCGGGCGAGTGTAGCACAGCAGGAATTTTTTCAATAGATACGCGAACTTCGATGAATCTCGACACAAAGAACCCGAGCCCCGGCGTGCGCCTGGTGAGCGTGCCGGACGAGCGCGAAGGCCAGCGCATCGACAACTTTTTGACCGGACAGCTCAAAGGCGTTCCGAAGAGTTTGATCTACCGCATCCTGCGCACGGGGCAGGTGCGGATAAACGGCAAGCGCGCGAAACCCGACGCACGCGTGGCTGGCGGAGACGAGGTGCGGATTCCGCCGGTGCGCGTGGCGCAGGCGGGTGAAGACAAGGTCGCGCCGCCGGCCTTGGTAAAACGCGTCGTTCAGGCAATCATTTTCGAGGACCGCGATTTCCTGGTCATCGACAAACCCTCGGGTATTGCCAGCCATGGCGGCAGCGGTGTTGCGTTTGGCGCGATCGAACTGCTACGCGCGGCGCGACCGGATGAGACGCTGGAATTGGCGCATCGACTCGATCGCGACACCAGCGGGTTACTCGTGCTTGCGCGTCGGCGCGCGGCACTGACGGCCTTGCAGGAACTGATTCGCGACGGGCATATCACCAAGCAATACCTGGCACTTCTGCACGGGCGGCCGAAACGTGCGAAGTTCGACGTGAATGTACCGCTGCGTAAATTCGATTTGCAAGGCGGCGAGCGCATGGTGCGCGTGAGCGACGACGGCAAGCCGGCGCTTACCGCGTTCAAGGTCATCGGCAATTACGCGGATGCCAGCCTCGCCGAAGTGACCTTGTATACCGGCCGCACGCACCAGATTCGCGTGCACGGACAGCATGCAGGGCATCCCCTTGCCGGCGACGAAAAATACGGATTGCGCGAGTTCAACAAGGCGATGCGCGGTTTCGGCCTGCATCGACTTTTCTTGCACGCCGCGCGTTTCGAGTTCGAATTGAACGGAAAGACGTACAGTTTCTCCGCACCTCTGGCGCCGGACCTGGCCGAAGTGCTGGACCGGTTGCCTACTGGAAAAACCGCGCGCTGACTTCGGCCGAGTACAACCAGTCCTGCGGCAACAGCGCGATCAGGACCAGGGCACTCGCGGCATGCGAAACGGCAATCGGCAGCAGCGCTCGTTCGCGCAAGAACAGCGCACACCAGCACAATCCACCCGCGAATGTCGCCAGCATCAAGCTGGCGTTCGGTGTGTGCATCAGCGCGAAGGTCAGCGCGCCAAGATAGATCGCAACGAAACGGCTTTCGCTCGCTCGCAGCCAGCGACTCGCCACGACCGCGCAGATCAGGTATTGCTGGATCAGTGCCCAGCCGAAATAACGCAGCAAGTGCCCCATTCCGATGGCGCGCATTGGCTCGTCCCAGCGATGCGCATACAGGCCAAGTGCAAGCGTGCTTGCGACGACTCCGGCGCCAAGCAGCCATGCACGTGTGCTGCCGATGAGACGCCAGTCGCGCGGGGTGCCGAGCCGAACCGCATAGGCGCAGATCGCGGCCATGAAGCAGGTTTGCACCGTGTCGAGGCGGCCAGTGAAGGAGTCGCTGGCAATGAACACGATCAATGCGACAGACACCAGCGCGGCTTCCAGCGCAGCGCGTCGCGACACAGTCCGCGGCGGAAACCTCAGCGACGCGAGAACCGCCAACAGCCAGGTGGTGAGGGCGATCCAGCCGATGTCGTTCGCCAGTCCCTCGTTTGCCGGCGCAGCCACGCGCGCGCGCGCCTGCGCAAACGTCGATTCGACCTCATCGGCGGGAATCAGGATTGCAGCCGGAATCCGGATGCGGACGCGTTCCAGCATGCTGCGCTGCCCGTTTGGATTCGTGCCGGACTTCAGCGCCAGTACTGGCAGCAAGCGCAGGTCGGACCTTGCTCCCATTGCGGCAAGTTCGGTGTCTGTTGTCTGGTCGTCAATCGTCGCCGTGATGGTTGGCGGTGCATTCAAATCGACAGCCTCAGCATTCTGCGCGCGTTCGAGCGAGACGTGTTGCAGGCGCAGACGCGCGCCGTTCGGCAATTCGACGCGCAGGCGCAGCATCGCCGCGCTCGCGGGTAAAGCATCGAGCGCAATCGGCTCGACGTTTCGATTCGGATTCAATTCGAATGACGCGGTATGTGAGGCGGCTTGCGTGACGTCTTGCGCGGCGACAATCTGGATATGTCCCGGAGCGTCCACCGATGCCGCAATCTGCATCTGTGGAAAACGCCGCAAATCCGGTTTCGTCGGCAGGGGCAAGCCAATCTCGAAAGCGCGACCATCCGATTGCACGGTCAACGTGCCATCGGTGAAAGCAAAACTCCCGGCGTCAAAAACACGGCCTGCGACCACGTCCTCGGAGTCATGAAACGTCCAGCGCCACGGAGTCGCGCCACGTGCATCCGTAACCAATGCCAGCGCCGCGCGGTCGCTCAGGTATGCATTGAAGCGCGATTGCGCGAACGCGCGCAGTCCGCCGGCGGTCAGGACCAACAACAAGATCGCCGCACCGATGCGCAGGGCTCGCATCGCTAAGTGCTCAGCCCTTGTGCAGGGCGTCGGTCTTCGCCGCGCAGATGAAATCGTTCATTGACAGGCCGCCGACATCGTGCGTGGAGAAACGCACGCGACAGCGGCCCCAACCCAGTTCAAGATCGGGATGGTGGTTTTCCTGTTCCGCGATGAATCCAAGCGCATTGACGAAGGCGAGCGCATGCAGGAAATCGGCGAAGCGGAATTGCCGAAAGATACCGGTGTTGTCGGCTTCGAATTCCCAGCCTTCGAGCAGGGCGAGAAGTTCACTGGCGCGCACGTCGGAAAGCAGGTGTGAGCTGCCCTTTAGCGGCTGGCATTGCTGCTGGCGCAGCTCGTCGGCAGTCATGGCTGGCTCCTTTTCCGGAATCCGGAAAGTATAGCAACCGTGACGCGGGAGCGATTCAGGACTAAAATAGTCCTGTATCCATCCGGACGACGCCATGCTCACCCTCACCGAATCCGCACAACGTCATTTCCGCCGCCTGATCGAGCAACAGGACATGCCTGGACTTGGTGTGCGCATGCTGGCGGTTCATCCAGGCACGCCGAAAGCCGATTGCCGGCTGGAGTTTTGCGAGCCGTCGGATTTGTCCGGCGGCGAATGGTCGCTCGCCTGCGACGGCTTCAGCCTGTACGTTGACGCACAAAGCCTGCCATTTCTGCAAGAAGCCGAGGTCGATTACGCGAACGATGCCACCGGCGGCCAGTTGATTGTTCGGGCGCCAAGGTTAAAAGGGACTCCTCCTTCTGCAGACGCAAACCTTGCCGAGCGCGTGCGTTACGTCCTGGATACGGAGGTCAATCCGCAGATTGCCGCACACGGCGGCAGGGCTACATTGATGGAAGTGACCCCCGAGAAGGCAGTGATCCTGCAACTCGGTGGCGGTTGCCACGGCTGCGGCATGGCTGACGTAACCTTGAAGCAGGGCATCGAAAGCACCCTGCGCTCGCACTTCCCTGAAATCACGGCGGTGCGCGACGGTACCGATCACGCCAGCGGACACAATCCGTATTATCGCGGCCACGAGGGCCGCGGCGCGGTTCGCTGATTAGTCGCCTTGTTCGTGGTGCGACAAATCGTCCAGCTTGCCCGGCATCGCGGCGAAATAGCGCGATAGGATGTTGATATCGGCGTCGCTCAGGGTCTTGGCGAAACCCGCCATGATCGCGTTCTGGCGCGTGCCGGAACGATATTCGCGCAGCGCCTGCGCAAGATAATCGTGATACTGCCCGGCCAGCCGCGGATATATGGGCGCCGTGGAATTGCCGTCGGCACCATGGCAGGCCGCGCAAGGAGCGGCAAGGGCCGCCGGGGTAGCACCTGGCGCGCCACCGGCTTCGGCGGCAAACGCGTTGATGGCGAACAGTCCGGCTGCGAGCGCAGCGAATCGAATGAAGTTCATGGGCATTCCTTATTTGCTTGCGCTCAGGCTGGACAGGTAAGCGGCGATATTGCGGATGTCATCGTCCGACAGGCTTTGGCCTTGCGCGCGCATGGTTGGATGCGAGCGTTCGCCTTTCTTGTATTCAGTCAGGGCAGCGACGAGATAATCGAAATTCTGCCCCGCGATGCGCGGCACATGGTAGTTCGGATAGGCATTCTTGTATCCGGTAACACCGTGGCATCCGCCACAGGTGTAGACCAGCGCCCTGCCTGCTTTCGGATCACCTTTGCTGACATCGGCGGCGAGGGCGGGGACGGCAAACAATGCGGCTGCGAACAGGGCGGGGCGGCAGACAGAGGCGAATTTTTGCATGGCAGGTCGTGCGATCCGTGGCGTGGTCGAAAAACCCGAGAAGTATAACGTGCCAAATGCGCCCATCGCCACCCGCCCCAGATGTACGCGGAAATTTGCTGTCCCGGTTCTGATCGATGCGCATGCAACCGAATGATGATCTTGTGCATCAATGACGATGGCCAATCGTCTGCCATGACTTGCGGCCCTATTGCTTTGGCCGCAGACGAATTACTTTTCTTTCCGCGTGATTCGAGGGGCTTGCGTAGCATAGTGATATAGTCTAGTATAACACCATACAAACAACCATTCCTGCCGCCGGACCTCAGCCCCATGACTTCCGCAAAACTACGAAACGTATTGATCCTATTGGCATTTGTTGGTGCCGCTGGATTGCTCAGCGCCTGCAACCGTAATGGCGCAGCCGCCCAGACCAAAGCACCGACAGTCGACGCAGTGCCTGTGGAGATTGCCTTGGCCGCACACAGCGCGATCAGCGCGAGCTACAGCGGAACTGCGGCCCTGGTGGCTGATCACGAGGCCCAGGTCACCGCGAAAACCTCGGGTGTGCTGAAGAAACTTTATGTGGAAGAGGGCATGACCGTGAAGGCGGGTCAGTTGCTCGCCGAACTCGACGATGCCGATGCCATGGCCAAGGCCAAGCAGGCCGAGGCGCAGATGCACAAGGCGGAAGCGACGTTCGCACACGCGCAGGCGGCGATTCCCAAGCACCTGATTCCCGAATACGAATACGAGCAGGACAAGTTCGACCTCGCCGCGCAGCGCGCCGCCTACGATGCCGCGAAAATCCAGTTGTCGTACACGCGCATCGTCGCGCCCGTGGATGGCGTGATTGCCGAACGCAGCATCAAGCTCGGCAACCTGGTGCAGGCCAACCAGAACCTGTTCCGCATCGTGGGCATGAATCCGCTGCAGGCCGTGCTCAATGTTCCCGAGCGCCAGCTTGGAATCCTGAAAGCCGGGCAGACGGTGCAACTCGAAGCCGACGCGCTGCCCGGCAAGAAGTTTTCGGGATCGATCCTGCGCATTGCGCCGGTGGTCGATGCAGCCAGCGGCACGTTCCGCGTCACCTGCCAGTTCCACGACGCCAGTGCCGTGTTGCGTCCGGGCATGTTCGCACGCATCGACATCGTCTACGACCAGCGCGCCGATGCGCTGACCGTGCCGCGCTCGGCCCTGGTCGAGGAAGATGGCCAGACCTCGGTCTTCGTGGTGGAAAAGGCGCCGCCTGCGCCCGCCGCCAAGGCCGAGGTGGCCAAGCCCGCCGCCAAGACGCCGGTTGTTGCCGCGAACGGTTTGATTGCACATCGCCAGCTGGTGAAAATCGGTTACAGCGACGGCGACAAGGTCGAAATCATTTCCGGATTGGATGCCGGCGCACGCGTCATCACGGTCGGCCGCAATGCCGTGCGTGACGGCACCGCGGTACTGGTGCTGGACAACAAGGCATGAGCCTCGTCGAACTCGCCACCCGCCGGCGCGTCACCGTCGGCATGGTGACGCTCACCCTGGTACTGTTCGGCCTGATCGCACTGTCGGGTCTGAAGGTCAATTTGCTGCCGGATTTGACCTATCCGACCTTGACCGTGCGCACGAGTTATGAAGGCGCGGCACCGGCCGAAATAGAGACGCTGATTTCGCAGCCAGTGGAAGAGGCGCTCGGCGTGGTAAAGAACGTGCGCACGATCCACTCGGTGTCGCAAGCCGGCCAATCCGACGTGATCCTGCAGTTCGTCTGGGGCACGAACATGGATCAGGCGAGCCTGGACGTGCGCGACAAGCTGGACCTGTTGCAATTGCCGTTGACTGCGAAAAAGCCGGTATTGCTGCGCTTCAATCCGGCGACCGATCCGATCCTGCGTCTGGCACTGACCGGTCCGGCCGCAAGCGGCGATGCCGAAAGCGCCGAATTGAAACAATTGCGGCGCTTTGCTGACGACGAGCTGCGCAAGCGCCTGGAACCGACACCCGGGGTGGCCGCGGTCAAGGTTGGCGGCGGACTCGAGGACCAGATCGACGTCGACATCGACCAGCAACGCCTGCAGCAACTCAACCTCAATGTCGCCGACGTGATCAAGCGGCTCGGCGACGAGAACGTGAATGTATCCGGCGGGCGCATCGAAGACGGCACCCAGCGCTATCTCGTGCGCACGGTAAACCAATTCACCGATTTGCAGCAGATGAGCGATCTGCTGATCAAGGTCGACAAGGGTGTTCCAATTCGGCTCCGTGACGTCGCGTACGTGCACCAGGGCCACAAGGAGCGCGAAGGCGTGGTGCGCGTGGACGGACACGAGGCGGTTGAACTGGCGATCTACAAGGAAGGCGACGCCAACACCGTCACTGTCGCTGCAGCGGTGCGCAAACAACTCGACAAGTTCACCTGCGCGGATCGGCCGCCGCCATGCGCGTCGATCCTGCCGCCGAACGCCAAGCTGACCACGATCGACGACCAGTCCGTCTTCATCCAGAGTTCGCTCGACGACGTGCGCGACGACGCCATCATCGGCGGCGTGCTCGCGGTGCTGATCATCTTCTTCTTCCTGGCCGATTCGTGGAGCACGTTCATCATCTCGCTGTCGCTGCCGGTGTCGTTGATCGCCACGTTCTTCTTCATGGGCGAAGCCGGATTGAGCCTTAACGTGATGTCGCTCGGCGGATTGGCGCTCGCCACCGGCATGGTGGTGGACGATTCCATCGTGGTGCTGGAAAACATTGCGCGCATGCGCGAGCGCGGCATCGGCATTGTCGAGTCGGCGGTGCAGGGCGCGCGCGAGGTGTCGATGGCGGTGACCGCCTCGACACTGACCACGGTTGCCGTGTTTTTCCCACTGGTGTTCGTGCAGGGCATAGCCGGACAGCTGTTCCGCGATCAGGCACTGACGATCACGTTCGCAATGCTGATCTCGCTGGTCGTGGCGATGAGCCTGATCCCGATGCTGGCTTCGCTGAAGGGCAGGGCGCCGCTGGCATTCGCCGACGAGACAAAACCGCCGCGCGCGCCACCACGCACTCGAATCGGCAAGGCATTCGCAGCGATCGGCCATCTGTTCCGTTGGCTGCCTCGCGCACTCGGCTGGATCGGTTTCACACTCGGCCGTTTTGGCGGAAACGTGATCGGCCGCATCTTGCGCTTCCTCGGCAAGGGTCTGCTTGCCGGTTACAACCGTGCAGCAGCGGCCTATCACGGTTTCCTGCCCAGGGCATTGGCGCATCCATGGAAGGTGCTAGGAATCGCCGCCGCGATGTTCGTCATCAGCGTTGCGCTGATCCCGACCCTGGGAACCGACTTGATCCCGCAATTGGCGCAGGGTCGGTTCGAAATGACGGTCAAGCTCGCTCCGGGCACGCCGCTCGTCCAAACCGACACGATTGTGCGCGAACTGCAAGCCAAGAACGCGAAGAATCCGCTGATCAAGATGATCTACGGCGTTAGCGGCACCGGTACGCGCCTGGATGCCAATCCGACCGAATCCGGCGAAAATATTGCACGCCTGCTCGTCGTGCTTGTTCCCGGTGTAGGCCACAAGGGCGAAAGCGAGGCGATGAACACGTTGCGCGCGGACATGGTCAGCCATCCCGGCAGTGAAGTGCAGTTCTCGCGGCCGAAATTGTTCAGCTTCGATACGCCGTTGGAAGTCGACTTGCGCGGTTACGATCTGGATGCCTTGCAGAAAGCCGGCAACAAGCTGGCGGCCCTTTTGCAGGCCTCGCCGCGTTTCGCCGACGTCAAATCCAGCGCGCAGGGCGGCTCTCCCGAAATCCGCATTCATTTCGACCAGGACCGTGCCGCCGCGCTCGGTCTCACCACCAAGCAGATTTCGGATCAGATCGTCGACAAGATCCGCGGCGCAGTCGCGACGCAATACAACTTCCGCGATCGTAAAATCGACGTGCTGGTGCGCGCGCAACCCAACCAGCGCACATCCGTTGACGACATCCGCAATCTGATCGTCAATCCCGGTGCCACAACGCCGGTACGCCTGGCTTCGGTTGCCGACGTGACCGTGGCGATGGGGCCCAACGAGATCAACCGCATCGGCCAGGAACGCGTGGCCATCGTCACCGCGAATCTGCATTACGGCGATCTCGGCAGCGCCGTTTCCGAAGTGCAGAAGATCCTGCGCGACCATCCGCTGGCCGCTGGCGTCAGTGCGCACATCGGCGGACAGAGCGAAGAACTCGATGCTTCGCTGCGTTCGCTGATTTTTGCACTGTCGCTGGCGATTTTCCTGGTTTATCTGGTGATGGCTTCGCAGTTCGAGTCCCTGCTGCATCCTTTCGTGATCATGTTCTCGATTCCACTTGCCCTGGTCGGTGCGGTGCTGGCGCTGAAGATCACGTTCACGCCGCTGTCCATCGTCGTGTTCATCGGCCTGATCATGCTTGCCGGCATCGTGGTCAAGAACGCGATCGTGCTGATCGATCGCGTCAACCAGTTGCGTGAGGAAGGCGTGGGCAAACTCGATGCGATTGCCCATGCAGCCGAATCGCGCCTGCGCCCGATCACGATGACCACGCTGTGCACCCTGATTGGTTTCCTGCCATTGGCGTTGAGTTTCGGCGACGGTTCCGAAGTGCGCTCGCCGATGGCGATCGCGGTGATCGGCGGCTTGGCCGTATCCACCTTGCTCACGCTGGTCGTGATCCCGGTCGTGTACAACCTGCTCGACCGGCGCGCGGATGCGTGGTACGTGCAGCACCGCAATCATCCCGGCAATGCGAGTCCTGAAACAGTGGAGCAATCCGCGTGACACTCGCCGAGCTCAGCCTCAAGAGGCCCGTCACGGCGGTGATGTTCTTCGTGTCGCTGCTCGTGGTCGGCGCGATCGCGGCGTTCCGCCTGCCGCTGGAAGGCATGCCCGACGTGCAATTCCCGTTCATGATGATCAACCTGCCGTATGTCGGCTCCACTCCGGCGGAAGTCGAGCGCACGATCACGCGCCCGGTCGAGGACGCGCTGTCGACACTGACCGGCATCGAGCACATGAATTCGCTGTCGCGCGCGGACGGCGCGCAGATTTTCCTGCAGCTCAAGTGGGGCGAGGACACGGCAGTCAAGGCGGTGCAGGCGCGCGAGAAGATCGACGCCATCCGCGACGAGTTGCCGAGCGATATGCAACGCTACACGGTGATGAAATTCGCCACCACCGACCAGCCGATGCTGCAATTGCGCATTTCCAGCGACCGCGATCTTTCCAACGCCTACGACCTGCTGGATCGCAAGATCAAGCGTCCACTCGAGCGACTTCCGGGCGTGGCGAAGGTGAGCATCCAGGGCGTGGCGCCGCCGGAAGTGCAGATCGAGGTCTCCGTCGATCGGCTCACCGCGGCGGGGGTCAGCCTCAACGATCTGTACGCGAAACTCTCGGACGCGAATTTCTCCGCCTCGGCCGGCCAGATCACGGACGGCAAGCTGCGCTACCAGGTGCAGCCACAAGGCGAGTGGCGCAGCCTCGATGATGTCCGCGCCACGCCGGTCAACGCCATGGGACTCAAGCTCGGCGACATCGCCAACGTCACGCTCAAGCCCGCGCGCCTGGATTATCGCCGCCATCTCGACGGCAAACCCGCGATCGCGGTCGACATTTCCAAGGAACGCAACGCGAATCTTGTCGACGTCGCCAGCCGCGCTCTCTCCGAAATCGACCGCATCGGCCGCGATCCGGAAATGCGCGGCATCCAGTTGTACTTCCTCGGCAACGACGCCAAGGCGGTGACCGACAGCCTGAAGGAACTCGGCCTGGCCGGCGGCATCGGCATCCTGCTGTCGGTGTTCGTGCTGTATTTCTTCCTGCGCGACTGGCCATCCACGCTGATGGTGTCGCTGGCGATACCGATCTGCATGGTCATCACGCTCGGCTGCATGTACTTCCTCGGCATGACGCTCAACGTGCTGTCGCTGCTCGGCCTGCTGCTCGCGGTCGGCATGCTGGTGGACAATGCCGTCGTCGCGGTGGAAAGCATCTACCAGTACCGCGAAAAGTATCCTGACAAGCCCTGGTACTGCGCGGTGCAGGGGACCCAGGTCGTCGGCGTCGCGATTGCCGCTGGCACGTTCACCAGCATCGTGGTGTTTCTGCCGAATATTTTCGGCGCCAAGAACCAGATCAGCATTTTCCTGACCCAGGTCGCGATCGCCATGTCGATCGCGCACCTGGCATCGTGGCTGGTTGCGATCAGCCTGGTGCCAATGCTGTCGGCGAGGCTGCCGCCGCCGCACTTCATCGGCCGCGATACCCTGGTCGCGCGCCTGCAACGCAGGTACGAGTCCGCCGTTGCATGGACGCTTGCACATCGCAAGGCGACGGTGTGGGGACTGGTCGCGCTGTTCGTTGCCAGCTTCGTGCCGATGAAGTTCGCCAAGACCGACATGTTCCCGCCCGGACAGGCCGGCGAGCTGCATCTGCAATACCAGCTCAACGGCGTGTATCGGCTGGAGGAATTGAACAAATCCATCAGCACCGTCGAACACTGGCTGGATGCGCATCGCAAGGAACTGCACATCAAGAACATCTACAGCTACTTCAACGAGCAGGGCGACGCCATGACCAACGTCCTGCTCACCGAAGACGACGCCGGACGCGGGCATTCGCAGCAGATCATGGAAAAGATCCGCGACGGCGCGCCGAAGGTGCCTATCGGCAAGATCAGTTTCGATTTCCAGTCGCAGAACCAGAACACCAATGTGCAGGTGTTCCTGAACGGCGATTCCAGCTCGACCCTGCGCGAACTGTCCGGGGCCGCGATCCAGATCCTGCAGCACGTGCCCGGGTTGCGCGACGTGCGTGCTGCGCAGGATGGCGGTGACCGCGAGCTGGCCGTGCACGTCGACCGCGTGCGTGCGCGGACGTATGGGTTTTCAGCGAACGAAATCGCGCAATACATCGCCATTGCCTTGCGCGGTTTGCCGCTCAAGGAATACCACGACAACGGCACGCAGATTCCGGTGTGGCTGCGCTTTGGCAGCGACGACACGCGCAGTCTCACGGACCTGGCCGACTACAAGCTGCGCGCTGCGGATGGCACGATGGTGCCGCTGCTGTCCATGGTCGATCTGAACAATCGCGCGGCGCCATCGGCGATCGAACGCGAAAACCGCCAGACCTCGCTCGCGATCCAGGCCAACCTCGCGCCCGGCGCCACGCTGGACGAGGTCACTCCGAAGCTCGAAGCAGCGCTGAACGCGATGCAGTTTCCGCCGGGTTATCGCTGGAGTTACGGCCAGAATTTCGATTTCGCGAACGAAGCCGGCCAGCAGATGCTCTTCAACACCCTGATCGCGCTCATGCTGGTGTATGTCGTGATGTGCGCGATGTTCGAATCGCTGATCTATCCGGCGGCGATCCTGACCACGTTCGTGTTCTCGATCCTCGGCGTGTACTGGCTGTTCTGGCTGACCGGCACCACGTTCTCGATCATGGCGTCGATCGGTGTGCTGATCCTGATGGGCGTTGTTGTCAACAACGGCATCGTCATGATCGTGCACATCAACCAGTTGCGACTGGAAGGACTTTCGCGCACCGAAGCGTTGGTGCGCGGCGCGCGCGATCGCCTGCGTCCGATCCTGATGACGATGGGTACGGCGATCCTGGGCATGGTGCCGCTGTGCATGAGCGACGCGACCATCGGCGGCGGCGACACGCCGTACTATCCGATGGCACGCGCCATCGCCGGCGGTCTGATCTTCTCCACCCTGGTCACGCTTGCCGCGCTGCCCGTGATCTACGCACTGCTCGACGATGCGCGCCTGGCCACGCGCCGTGTGCTCGCCGACGCGCGCGCAAGGGCATTTCCGCGGCTTGGCGTCCCTCGCGCATAATCAATTTTTGGCCGTATCTGCGTACCGCATGCCGGGTTGGATTTCCGGCGCGTGAAATAGGTGGGAGCGATCGCGTTGATGACCCATGTCAATGCGTGCGGCGATATTATCCCTATGCTTGCATCATTCCCGGCATCGCAGCTTGAGCAGGAGAACGACATGAAAGTGTTATTTGCATCTGATGGCAGCAAGTATTCGGATCACGCTGCCCGCTACATGACCAAGACCTTGCACACGAAGGCCAAGGCCCTGAGCGTGACGCTATTTTACGTGGATCCGCCAATGCTCAAGCGCGTCAACGCCGCACTCGGAGTCCAGCGGGTAGCGCAGATTCATCGCGAAAACGCCGACGCAAATCTGAAGGGCACGCGCCAGCTTCTGCGGCGTGCCGGGGTGTCCTTCGATGAGGCGCATGCCATAGGCAATCCTGCGCAAAGCATCGCACGCAAGGCTGAAAAAGAAGGCTACGACCTGGTGCTCATGGGTTCGCGCGGGCGCAGTGCACTGCAGAACGTCTTGCTCGGCTCGGTCACCTCGCGTGTGTTGTCAAATTGCAAGGTTCCGGTACTGGTGGTGAGCTGAATCCATGACGTCGTAGCGCCGCATCGGCCATCCGCGCGCTCAAAACAGCCGATGCAGGATGCGGATCCCTGCCGTCCACTCACCGATCATCATGCCGATGTTAGTGAGCATGAACACGAGCAGGGTGCGTGAAACGCGATTTTTCCACCAGCCGGTCCAGTGGGTCACGTCGTCGCGCAGACTTTCGAAATCGGCTACGCGTGGATGGCGCAACCACATTTCCATGCCGGCACTGAACGCGCCAGACGGAGCAAACGGCCGGAATGGTTTCAACGGTCCGGAAATCGCCGCAGCGAGCACGCTCAATGGATGACCGCCGCCAGCCAGTGCGCCGAGTGCGCATCCGGAAGCCGTAAAGACGATCCAGTCTTCCAGTGCCTTGGCGCCGTGGCCGTTGCCGCGGCTGAAGGCGAAACCGATCGCGGCGGCGATGACGATCAGCACGCCGAGACCAATCCATTTGGGCCAGTTCGAACCCTTCGGGGCGATGTTCAACGGCGCGAGCACAGCATCCGATGCGTCGGATTGCGCGTCGAGTTCGCGTTCGATGCCTGCGAGGTGTCCCGCGCCGACCACGGTAAGGACTCGCCTGGCCGGATGTTTCCCGGTCTCTTCGCGCAGACGTGCGGCCATGAACGCGTCGCGTTCGCCGATCAAGCTGCGATACAAGCCTTCCGATTGCGCGGCGAACTCGCTGAACGCGCTTTGCAGCATGTCGCCTTGCTTGAGATTCTCGATATCTTCTTCGCTGACTTCGCCGCGCTCGAACAGGCTGGTGATGAGGCCGCCGACGATGCCGAGACGGTCACGCCAACGCACGCTGTGGTAGGCGCGCTTGAGCGTGATGCTGATTTCGCGGTCGATCAGCCACAGCGGCAGACCGCGCTGCGCGGCCATGTCCACCGCCGCTTTCAATTCGGCGCCAGGTTCGATGCCAAACTGTTCGGCAAGGCGGCGTTGATACGCTGACAGCGCCAGATTCGCGGCGACCATGCCGGCCTTGCCGTCGCGGATCACGCGCCACAGATCCAGATTGCGCCAGGCTTCCGGATCGTGCATGGCGCGGTAACGCGACTCGCACAGCTCAACGGCGATGGCATCGTAACTTCCGGTTTCTATGGCCGCGCGCACCGCGTCCACGCTCGCACGCGAGACATGTGCGGTGCCGAGCAAGGTGTATTCGACTCCATCGCGCGACGCGCGCGCATGCGGCTGGCCGACAAGCGCCGATTCGATTGTTGGAGCATCCATCTCAGTCACGGAACCGCTTGAGCAAGTCGCCGTAGGCATCGATGCGGCGGTCGCGCAGGAACGGCCATATGCGGCGCACGGATTCGCTGCGCGCGAGATCGATGTCGGCGATCAATAGTTCTGGCTTGTCGGTCGATGCCTGAGCGAGGAACTCGCCCTGCGGACCGGCGACAAAGCTCGAACCCCAGAAATTGATGCCACGGCCGCCGTCCGGTGCGGATTCATGGCCCGTGCGATTGCAGGCGAGAAGAGGCAATCCATTCGCGACTGCGTGACCGCGCTGCACCGTGATCCAGGCATCGCGCTGGCGCGATTTTTCCGTGGCGTCGTCGGCTGGATCCCACCCGATTGCAGTGGGGTAGAGCAGCAAGTCGGCGCCGGCCAGCGCCATCAGGCGCGCCGCTTCCGGATACCACTGGTCCCAGCACACCAGCACTCCGAGTTTGCCCACCGAGGTCTGCACCGGTTCGAAGCCGAGGTCGCCCGGGGTGAAGTAGAACTTCTCGTAGAACGCCGGATCATCCGGTATGTGCATTTTGCGGTATTTTCCACAAATATCTTTTGCGCGATCGAACACGACGGCGGTGTTGTGGTAAAGACCGGCAGCGCGGCGCTCGAACAGCGATGCCACGATCACCAGTTTCAGTTCCGCGGCCAGCGCGCCAATGCGTTGGGTCGATGGCCCCGGAATGGATTCGGCACGATCGAATTCAGCGGTGCTTTCGTGCTGGCAGAAATACGGGCCGTTGTGCAATTCCTGCAGCAGCACGAGTTGCGCGCCTTTCGCCGCTGCACGGCGCAGGCCGGCTTCGATCGCGTCGAGATTCGCCGCGACGCTGCCGTGGTCGCGCTCCTGCAGCAAGGCAACGCGCAAGGTCTTGCTCATGCCAGAATTCCCTCGGGCAGTTGCATGGTCAGGCAATGCAGGCTGCCGTTTTGCCAAATGAGTGATCGGCAGGGTACCGCAATCACGGCGCGTCCGGGATGCGCTTGCGCGACGACACGCGCAGCTTGCGCATCAGAAGCATCGTCGTAGCTCGGCACCAGCACCGCACCATTGACGATCAGGTAATTCGCGTACGACGCAGCGAGCCGGCGACCATCGTCGAAGATGGGTTTGGCCCAGGGCAGGGCATGCAATCGGTATGGACGTCCATCCGTCGTGCGCAGTGCAGCGAGTTCGTCACGCATCGCGCCGAGTTCATCGTGATGGGGATCGGACGCATCGTCGCAGGCCTGGAACACGATGGCATCATCCGGCGCGAAGCGGGCGAGGGTGTCAATGTGCGCATCGGTGTCGTCGCCTTGCAGGTAGCCGCGTTCCAGCCACAACACGCGCTGCGCGCCGAGTTTGTCGCACAGCAAGCGCGACATCTGCTCGCGGCTTTGCTCGGGATGGCGCTGGTGCAGGCAGCGCCAGGTCGTGAGGATCGTGCCGGCCCCATCGGATTCGATCGCGCCGCCTTCCAGCGCCCAGTCCACGCGGCGGTGATCGGCGTTGCTGAAGATCTCACGGGCGGCCAGGCCTTCGATCAGGCGATCATCACGGCTCGCCTGGAACTTGCCACCCCAGCCGGTGAAGCGAAAATCCATCAATCGGAATTCGTCCGGTCCGCGCAGGGTAATCGGTCCGGAATCGCGCAACCAGGTATCGTCGTATTCGATTTCCACGAAGCGGCAGCGTGTCGAATCTGCGCCGGCGCAATCAAGCCATCGGCCGGCGCGGGCACGAACGTCGGAATCGGGGACGCAAATCATCACTGATTCGAAACGCGAAATAGCCGTGATCAGTGCCGCGAACGTCGCCTCGACGTCGGTCAGGCGCTGCGCCCAATCGGTTTGTGCGTGCGGCCAGGCCAGCAGCACGCCCGCCTGCGTTTCCCATTCCGCAGGAAGACGAAAAACGGCGGAAGTCATCGAGGATTACTGGGACTTGGGTCCGATTTCACCCGGTGTCGCGTGCACAGCCACGCTGTCTATGACGGTGCTGTGCTCGAAATACACGATGTAATTCGGGTATTCCCAGCGGTTGATCACTGGATGTCGGGGCGCATCGCCGCCGGCCGGGGAAAGTTTGGCTGTGGGCGCGCCGAAGCGGCGCTCGACCTGTGCCATGCTCATGCCCCGATGTGGGGCATTCATGCCGCGTTCCTCACGGACGCGCTTCATCAACAGGGTTTCGGCCTGGGCGACCTGGCCCAACGCAAATGCCGCGACGGCAGCACCACCAACGATGGCGAGGACACGATGCTTCATGGCGTACTCCACATTTCACGCGGCGCATGCCGCTTCAAATCGATTTGTAGCAGATTCGGCCATGCGAATCCACGACTTGGACTGCAAAGCTCGGATCGTTCTCACGCGTTCGCCAAGAGCAAAAACGCAAAAAGGCCGCCCATGGCGGCCCTTGCGCGTCGCTTGTGGGCGAATCAGCGCTGGCGTGCCTTGAAACGCGGATTGCTCTTGCAAATGACGAAAACCTTGCCACGACGGCGCACGATCTTGCAATCGCGGTGACGGGACTTGGCGGATTTGAGCGAGGACAGGACTTTCATGACGAAACCATCAGTTACAGGGTCGGGAAGGCGTGCATTCTAACGTATTGTTCTGGTGAGCGAAACAGTGAATCGGCTATTTTTTCCCTGTCTCACGGGATCCAAAACGACGCCTTTGTATATTATGTAAAATACACGCAACATATTTTCGCGAGTATCGTGCAACATTCGTCACGATGATCCAGTGGCGTACATCCTGAGGAGATTTCCCCGTGAGCAATTACAAGGTCGGTTATCTGGTCGGCAGCCTGGCGAAGGCTTCGATCAACCGGAAATTGGCGAAAGCGCTTGCCAAACTTGCCCCTGCCAATCTGGCACTGCATGAAATCGCGATCGGCGATTTGCCGTTATATAGCCACGACTACGATGTCGATTATCCCGAGGTCGCACGCCGGTTCAAGAAGTCAATTGCCGATGTAGACGCCGTGTTGTTCGTCACTCCGGAATACAACCGCTCGATTCCAGGCGCGCTGAAGAACGCGATCGACTGGGCCAGTCGCCCGTGGGGTACGAACGCATTCGCCCGCAAGCCTTCGGCAGTAATCGGTACTTCCCCCGGCGCGATCGGCACTGCGATTGCGCAACAGCACTTGCGCGGCGTGCTGTGTTTCTGCAATTCGCCGCTCATGAATACCATGGAAGCGTATGTCCAATTCACCCCCGGACTCATAGATGATGCCGGGGTCGTGAAGGAACAGCGAACCGTTGAATTCCTGAGCAAGTACATGCATGAATTCGCTTTGTTCGTCGAGCGCGTGCTGACGGTGCTGCCGCGCGAAGGCTGAGACGAATCTGTCCAACAGCTGTACCGTGGTCAATCCGGGTCGTTATCGCCCTGCCCGGCGCGCTGCGAAAAAAACGCGCAGCAAGTCCGCCGATTCGTCGGCGCATAGGCCGCTTTCAACTACTACGCGATGATTGTGGCGATTCGAAACCAGCGTATCGAACACGCTTCCGGCCGCGCCGGTCTTCGGATCGTCCGCGGCGTACACGACCCGCGTCACGCGCGCATGCACGATGGCGCCCGCGCACATGACGCAGGGTTCCAGGGTCACGTACAAGGTCGATCCCGGGTAGCGATAATTGCGCAGGCGTTGGCCTGCGTCGCGCAACGCCATGACTTCCGCGTGCGCAGTCGGATCATTGCCGCCGATACTCTGGTTCCAGCCTTCGCCGACGATTGCACCATCATGAACCAGCACGGCGCCGACCGGGACTTCGGCATGCGTGTCGGCAGCGTGCCGCGCAAGCTCCAGCGCGCGGCGCATGAAGCGTTCGTCGTCGGCGCCGAACGTGCCGATCACGTCATTCCCACTCGATCGTGGCTGGCGGTTTTCCGCTCACGTCGTAGACCACGCGCGAGATGCCGCGCAGCTCGTTGATGATGCGGTTGGAAACCTTGCCGAGAAATTCGTACGGCAAATGCGCCCAGTGTGCGGTCATGAAATCAATGGTTTCCACTGCACGCAGAGCGATCACCCATTCGTAGGCGCGCGCATCGCCGACCACGCCGACGGATTTCACCGGCAGGAATACCGCGAATGCCTGGCTGACCTTGTCGTACCAACCCGCTGCGCGTAGTTCGGAAATGAAAATATCGTCCGCGCGTTGCAGCAGTTCGACATATTCCGGCTTGACCTCGCCGAGCACGCGCACGCCGAGCCCGGGTCCCGGGAACGGATGCCGATAGACCATCTCGCGCGGCAGGCCGAGTTCCACGCCAATCCGCCGCACCTCGTCCTTGAACAACTCGCGCAGGGGCTCGATCAACTCGAAGCGCATGCCTTTCGGCAGGCCGCCGACATTGTGATGCGACTTGATCACATGCGCCTTGCCGGTCTTGCTGCCGGCCGATTCGATCACGTCCGGATAGATCGTGCCCTGCGCCAGCCAGCGGATGCCTTCAAGCTTCGCGGACTCCTCATCGAAAATATCGATGAAGAGCTTGCCGATGATCTTGCGCTTGGTTTCCGGATCGCGTACGCCTTCCAGTGCCGCGAAGTAGCGTGGCGCGGCGTTCACGCGAATGACATTCACGCCCATGTGCCGGGCCATGGTTGCCATGACCTGATCGCCTTCGTTCCAGCGCAACAGGCCGGTATCGACGAATACGCAAGTGATCTGAGCGCCAATCGCGCGCTTGAGCAGCGCGGCAACGACCGAGGAATCCACGCCTCCGGAAAGACCAAGCAGCACGCGATCGGAACCGACCTGCGCGCGAATTCGCGCCACTGCGTCATCGATGATATTCGCGGCCGTCCACAAGGTTTCGCAGCCGCAGATACCAACAACGAACCGGCGCAGCAATTCCGCGCCATGCTGGGTGTGGGTGACTTCCGGATGGAACTGCACCCCGTACCAGCGGCGCTCGTCGTCCGCCATCGCCGCAATCGGCAAGTCGTGCGTCGCGGCGGTGACGGCAAACCCCGGCGGCACTGCGGTAACGCGATCGCCATGTGACATCCACGCGGTGGAGTCCTTGAGCGGCAATCCATCGAACAGGCGATTTGGCGCGATCGGCGTCAGCGTCGCTTGACCGAACTCGCGCGTGTGCCCGCCTTCGGTCTTGCCGCCGAGCTGCGCGGCCATGGTCTGCATGCCATAACAGATGCCGAGCAGCGGCACGCTGCAATCGAACACTGTCTGCGGCGCAAAGGGTGCTGCGCTTTCTGTGGTCGATTCGGGGCCGCCGGAAAGGATGATTCCCTTAGGCGCAAATTTCGCGATCTCGGTCGGGTCGTGGTCCCATGCCCAGATCTCGCAGTACACGCCGATTTCGCGGATGCGCCGCGCGATCAGTTGCGTGTACTGAGCGCCGAAATCGAGAATCAGGATCTTGTCGCGATGGATGTTTTGCATCAATCCAACCGGTAATTCGGCGCTTCTTTGGTAATCGCCACGTCGTGCACATGCGACTCGCGCACCCCGGCGCTGGTAATGCGCACGAATTGCGGCTTGACGTGCATGTCGGCGACGGTTGCGCAACCGACATAACCCATCGACGCGCGCAGGCCACCGGACAACTGATGCAGGATGTTGCGCAGTGGTCCGCGATACGGCACGCGGCCTTCGATGCCCTCGGGCACGAGCTTGTCGGCGTCCTCGGTGTCCTGGAAGTAGCGATCCTTGGAACCCATCTGCATCGCGCCGAGCGACCCCATGCCGCGATAGCTCTTGTACGAACGGCCCTGGTACAACTCGACTTCGCCAGGCGCCTCTTCGGTGCCGGCGAACATGCCGCCGATCATCACGCAGTTCGCGCCGGCTGCCAGCGCCTTGGCGATATCGCCGGAATAACGAATGCCGCCATCGGCGATCAGGCAGGCGCCGCTGCCCTTGATCGCCTCGGCGACCATGCTGACCGCGGAAATCTGTGGCACGCCGACGCCGGCGACGACACGCGTGGTGCAGATGGAGCCAGGCCCGACGCCGACCTTGACCGCATCCGCACCAGCATCGATCAACGCCTTGGCTGCGTCGCCAGTAACGATATTCCCACCAATCACGGACATGTGGGCGAAATTCTTTCGGACCCAGCGCACGCGATCGAGCACACCCTGCGAATGACCGTGTGCAGTATCGACGACGAGGACGTCGACGCCCGCTTCGACCAGCGCCGCGACGCGTTGTTCGGTATCGCCGCCGACGCCAACCGCTGCGCCGACGCGCAGGCGCTCGTGGCTGTCCTTGGCAGAATTAGGGTTGTCGCGCGCTTTCTGGATGTCCTTGACCGTGATCAGGCCGCGCAACTGGAATGCGTCGTTGACGACCAGCACTTTCTCTATCCGGTTCTTGTGCAGCAGGCGCAGGACTTCGTCCTCCCCCGCTCCTTCCTTCACGGTGACGAGTTTTTCCTTGCGCGTCATGATGTGGCGCACCGGATCTTCAGGTTTAGTCTCGAAGCGCAAGTCACGGCTGGTGACGATGCCGACCAGACCTTCGCCATCGACGACCGGCACGCCGGAAATATTGTGTGCGCGCACGATCTTCATGACCTCGCCAATCGAGGTTTCCGGATTCACGGTAATCGGATCGCGGATGACGCCAGCCTCGAATTTCTTGACGAGGCGCACTTCGGCAGCCTGCTGCTCGATCGGCATGTTCTTGTGGATGATGCCGATGCCGCCGGACTGCGCCATGGTGATGGCGAGGCGCGCTTCGGTAACCGTGTCCATCGCGGCCGAGACGACCGGAATGTTCAGGCGGATGTCACGCGTGAGCTGGGTGGCGAGACTGACGTCACGCGGCAGGACGTTGGAGAACGCGGGGACGAGCGAGACGTCGTCGAAGGTAAGAGCATCGGTAAGTATGCGCATGCCCTATTTTACAGACTCCGCGTCGCGCGTGCCACTCCAGGCGACATGGCTTAGCGAGCCAGCCACAAAGACAGTTCCGGCCAGTAGGTAATGATCATCACCGCGGCCATCAGGATGGCGTAAAACGGCAGGCTGGCGCGCACGATCGTGGTGGCCGGTTTGCCGAAACGCGCGCTGGCGATGAAGATGTTCATGCCTACCGGCGGCAGGAAGATGCCGATCTGCAGGTTGGCGAGGAAGATGATGCCCAGGTGCACCGGATCGATGCCGTAGTGCGTGGCCACCGGCAGGATCAGCGGCACCAGGATGATGATCGCCGGGAAGCCTTCCAGCAGCATGCCGAACACCAGCAGGAACACGTTGAGCAATAGCAGGAACGCAATTTTTCCGGAGATGCCCGCCTGCATGGCCGAGAACAGCTTTTCGGGCACGTCGCCATCGATCAACCAATTGGTCAGCGCCAACGAGAATCCGAGCACGATCAGGATCGCGCCGACCAGCAGCATCGCCTCGCGGATCACGCGCGGCAACTCCACGAACTTGATTTCGCGGCGGATCAGTACGGTCACGATCAGCACATACAGCGCGGTCGCCGCAGCGGCTTCGGATGCGGCGAGTTTGCCGGTGTAGATGCCGATCAGGATGACGAAAGGCAGCGGCAATTCCCAGGCCGCATCCTTGAGCGCGGCCCAGACCTCGCGCGCGCTCGACGGCGGTGGCCGCGGCAGGTCGCGCGCCTTCCATGCGCTGTAGATCGACAACATCACGACCATCAGCAGGCACGGCAACAGGCCTGCCTTGAACAGCGCGTCGATGCTCACCGGCGGCGTGGTGTGGAATTGCTGCGCGACCACGCCGTACAAGATCAGCGGCATGGACGGCACCAGCAGAAGTCCCAAGCTGCCCGCGCAGGTGAGCAGGCCGAGCGAGAAGCGCTCGTCGTAATGCGCCTGACGCAATGCTGGATACAGCACGGCGCCAAGCGCGATCAAGGTGACGCCGGTCGCACCGGTAAACGCGGTGAACAAGGTGCACGCGCAAACGGAAACAATCGCCAATCCGCCCGGCAGCCAACCGAACAGCGCATTGGTCAGGCGCACCAGACGGCGCGGCGCCTGGCTTTCCGCCAGCAGGTACCCTGCCAGCGTAAACAGTGGAATCGCGATCAGCGCCGGCATGTCGGCCAATCGATAGAATTCTATCGCCACCGCAGCACCGGGCTCGCCCGCGGCGTGGAATCCGAACAGCGCGACTGCCGCGATGATCGCAAACAGCGGCGCGCCAAGTGCGGCGAGGATCACGAGCGCGGCGACGATCAGCCAGGTCACGGTGTCGGCTCGATGGGATGCAGCAACGGTGGCGTATGTGCCGGCGGGAGGAAGGCACGCAGGACGAAACGCAGGGCCATCAGCCCGAATGCCGTCGGCAGGATCGTCTCGGGAATCCATGCCGGCAGCGACGCAAACGCGCTCGACGGCGCGGCGCTCGCGTAATCCACATTCAGCATCACGTAGCTGTACCAGGCGAGCGCCGCGCAGATCGCAGCGGCGAATCCGAACGTGACGATACGCGCGACCTTCTGCACCAACGGCGGCAGAAAATGGTTCAGCACATCGAGTGCGATGTGCTTTTCATCGCGCACGGCGGCAAGCGCGCCGAGCATGCCCGTCCACAGCACGAGCTGGCGCATCAGCGGATCGGCCCAGGAAATCCCGGTGTGGAAAAAATCGCGCAGCACGATCTGGCCGCCCGCGAGAACGACCAGGATCAGTACCAGGACCGCGAGCAGCAAGTCCTCGATGCGGCGCAGGATTTCCAGCGCGCGTTGCAAGTTACTTCGTCCGCGCCGCGGCCAGCGCCTTGTCCAGTGCGGCGGCCATTCCCGGCGTGATTTCGCCGGCGCCCTGCAACTGCTTGCGCGCCTGTTCGCCGACGCTTTCCCATGCCGCTGTTTCCTCCGCATTCGGCGTGAAGATTTGCACGCCCTGTTTTTGCAATGCGATTTTCGCCTGCGCATTGTCGTCGCGATTGATCTTCTCGAGTCGCGCGAACGCAGCGCCGAGATCGTCGTTCAGCGCTTTCTGGTCAGCGGGCGACAGCGTATCGAACACTTTTTTGTCGATGACGAGGATACCAACGACATACGTGATCGGCAGGTCGACCATGTGGCGTACTTTCGTGTGCCACTGGAATGCGATTGCGCCGGCCGGCGTGTTCGCAACGGTGTCGATCAACCCGGTTTGCAAGCTCGTATAAACATCGGCCAGCGGCAGCGAAATCGGCGTGACGCCGCCGGCCTTGAAGCCGGCTTCGGCGACATGATCGCCCTGCGGCACCCAGACCTTGGCGGCCTTGAGATCATCATTGTTCTTGATGTCCTTCACGCTCATCAGGTAGGCGAAGCCACCGCCGCTGATGCCGGCGACGTCGAACCCGGCCTTGTCGAAGCTTTGCTTGAGCAGCGGATCGAGCTGCGCGCGGACCTTGTCCACTTCGTCCTGGGTCTTGAACAGGAACGGCAGGCTGTAGATCTGTGCATCCTTGTCGACCTGTGACAGCTCACCGCCGGTGAACGCGCCGCCTTGCAATTGGCCGATGCGGATCTTGCGCAGCACCGTCGGTTCGTCGCCCATCACGCCGCCCGGGTAATACTTGATCTCGACGCGGCCGTCGGTGTCTTTCTTCACCGCGTCGGCGCCGGCGCGCATCTCGCGCATCCAGGCGGTGCCGTCAGGCGCGACGGTGGCGATCTTGATGGTGGTGGCCGCCTGCGCAGAACCTGCCAGCAGGATTGCAGCGAACAATTTGTACTTTTTCATGGGCGTATTCCGTAAATCAAAAATAGTCTTTGCCTGAAGCCAGCAAGGCCCTGGCCTTTTCTTTCGCCAGGGTATTGATGAGCGTCAAGCCCGGCGCATGTGGATCGGCGGCCAGCACTTCATTGAGCAGCTTGTCATGCAGGTCCTTGTCGAAGACGAGGCGCGCATAGAATTGTGCGTAGAGCACGCGCACCATCTGGTTCTTGCCGCCGGACAATTCCAGCGCCTTCTCGAAGTACGCCTTGCCCTGCTCGGGCTTGCCGCCAAGCGAGGCCGGACGGATGGAATTGATCACGCCCAGATACAGATACGCGCCGCCATTGTCGTAATGCGGACCGAGCGCGGTACAGCGTTCCAGCGTGGATTGCAGCTTGGGCAGATCGGCGATTGCATTCCAATCGCCAGTGTTGACCTGGATCTTGCCGGCCCAGGCGGCGGCGAAACCGTACACGACCGGCACGTCGCCATGCTCGGTCTTGCCCAACTCGGCGACATAGGCGTCGTAAGGTTTGTCCAGCGCCTCGCACAAATCTTTTTCGCGCAGGCACAGCGCACGATGCGCGTAGTCGTAAGCGCGATTGGCAAGCCGCTGCGCGCGCCCGGGATCGTTGACGAATCCGCCGGCATAGGCGCCGTAGAGTTTCGCACCAGCGAGCAATGCCCCGGCATTGTCCGGATCGCCCTGGATCATGCCGTCGATCAGCAGCAGATACGCCGGCACGCCGTCGCGCACGGTGCCGGGATCGTCCTCGTTGAGGATGGCCGTGGTCAGGTTGTCGGCGAACTGATCAGTCGCCTTGCGCATTACGCTGCCGCAGGCGCCCAACAGCACCGCGCAGACGAGCACGGCAAAACGCAGGCGCTGCATTGGCAGTGAATTCGAATTCATGGGGCGCGAAGGATAGCCCAAGTCGCCCAGAATGCGCAGTGAAAACGTGGCCTGATTGCGCTGCGATTCAGGAAAATTCGGCTGCTTCCAGTGTGTTTTCCATCAAGGTCGCGACCGTCATTGGGCCTACGCCTCCGGGAACCGGCGTAATCCACGCTGCGCGTTCCGCGGCGGCGGCGAATTCCACGTCGCCGGTGAGCGAACCATCGCCCATCCGATTGATCCCTACGTCGATCACGACCGCACCCGGCCTGATCCACTCGCCCTTGACCAATCCCGGCTTGCCGGCGGCGACAATCACGATGTCGCCCTCGCCCACTTCGTGCGGCAGGTCGCGGGTGAATTTATGGCAGCAGATGGTGGTGCAGCCAGCCAGGATCAGTTCCAGCACCAGCGGCCGGCCGACATGGTTGGACGCGCCGACCACCACGGCTTCGCGCCCGCGCACGGGCCGGTCCGTATGCGCGAGCAAGGTCATCACGCCCTTGGATGTGCATGGCCGCAAGCCACGTTGGCGCAGCGCGAGTCGACCAATATTTTCCGGATGGAAACCGTCCACGTCCTTGCGCGGATCGATGCGGTTGACGATGGTGTTGGCGTCGATATGTGCGGGCAGCGGCAACTGCACGAGAATGCCGTGGATTTGCGGATCTACATTGAGCTTGTCGATCAGCGCAGCGAGTTCTGCTTGCGTCGTCGACGCCGGCAGGTCGTAATCGCGCGAGCAAAAACCGACATGCTTGCAGGCGCGGCGCTTGTTGCGCACGTACACGGCCGAGGCCGCATCGTCGCCCACCAGGACCACGGCAAGGCCCGGTACTGCCCTGCCCTGCGCGACGCGTTGCGCGACTTGCGCGCGCAGACGATCGAGCAATTCGTCGGCGATGCGCTTGCCATCGAGGATTCTTGCGGCCATTGGAGGTTTCGCGGCGGGATTGGCGCGGCATTCTACCGTCCCGGATGCATCCCTCAAACTCCAGCGGCGTTACAATGGCGCATCGGCACCCCGCAGGAGCTGATCATGAACGACAACGTGGAACTTGAAGCGGCTGCTTTCCGCCGCCTGCTGCAACACCTGAACATCGATCGCACCGACGTGCAGAACATCGACCTGATGATCCTGGCCGGGTTCTGCCGCAATTGTCTTGCCGACTGGTATCGCGAGGCCGCCGCCGAACGTGGCCTGGAACTCAGCAAAGATGCCGCGCGCGAGCGCATCTACGGCGAGCCCTACGCGAGCTGGAAGACAAAGTACGGCAAGGAAGCGACACAAGAACAATTGTTCGCGCTGGCTTTGGCCGAAACCAAACATCCGCGCGAATAAGCGCGTCAATGCGCTGAGCAGACCTGTTCGATATCCGCATAGCCGCGGAATTGTGCGTTAGCGCCGCAACCCGGACATTGCGGATCGCGCGGCAGCTTCAATTCGCGGAACGTGCCGGCCAACGCGTCGAAACACAGCAGTCGGCCGACCAGTGTCGCACCAATGCCAAGCAACAATTTGATCGCCTCGTTCGTCTGCAACAGACCGATGATGCCGGGCAGCACGCCGAGCACGCCGGCTTCGGCGCAGTTCGGCGCATCCGCCGCCGCGGGCGGCTCGGGAAACAGGCAGCGGTAGCACGGCGAACCGTCGCGGCGCGCGTCGAATACGCTGACCTGTCCGCTAAAGCGATGCACGGCTCCGTAGACCAGTGGAATCCTCAACTGACGACAGGCCGCATCGAGCAGGTAACGTGTCGGGAAATTGTCGGCGCCATCGATGACCACGTCATGATCGCGGATCAGTGCTTCTACATTTGCCGCCTGCAGTCTCTCGCGGCGCGTTGCGATGTGCACACCGGGATTCAAGGCATTCAACGCGACGCGCGCGGATTCGGTCTTGGCAACGCCGACGCGCGCATCGGTGTGCAGCACCTGACGCTGCAAATTGGACTTTTCCACCACGTCATTGTCGATCAATGTCAGCGTGCCGACACCGGCCGCGGCCAGATACAGGCCGGCCGGAGACCCGAGGCCGCCGGCGCCGATCAGGGCGACTCGGGAATCGAGCAGGCGCTGCTGGCCCGCGGCGCCGACCTCGGGCAACTGCAGATGGCGCGAATAGCGTTCCGCGGCATCGGCGCAGAGAGCGCCGCGATCCACCGGCAGGCCTTCCGCGGCCCAGCGCACGAAGCCGCCTTCAACCGAGGCCAGCCGTGAATAGCCGAGTCCATGCAATGCCACTGCTGCATGCAACGAGCGTTGGCCGTGCGCGCAACTGAGCAGCAACGGCGCGTCGAAGGCGGGCGCGATCGCCTCGATGCGATCGAGTATATCGCCGAGCGGAACTCCGATTGCACCGGCTGGCTTGCCGGCGGCGCGTTCGTCGTCCTCGCGCACGTCGATCAGGATCGCGCCGGCCTGCTGGCGCCGCAAAGCATCCGCTGGAGAAATCCGTTCGATTGCCATGCGTGAATTATACGCAGACTATCCGGGCCAGCCGGGTAGCGGCATCACGTCGACGACTTCGCCAATCGCAAATTCACGCGCACCATCCGGGAGCAGGACAAGGGCATCGGCCTCGGCAACGCCGCGCAACATGCCGGAGCCTTGCTTCGCGTGCGGAGTCGCCCACAGCACGGCGTTTTCGTCGCAGTGCAAACGCGCGCGCTGGAATTCGGCGCGCGCATGGCGCTTGTTGATGCCGGTGCGCAGGTGCGCACGCAACATGAACCCCTTCTGCGATACACCACGCATCGCATCCAGTGCCGGTTTCACCAAGGCCATGCAGGTAGCGAAACCCGACACGGGATTTCCCGGCAACGCGAACAACATCGCTGTACCGATCTGGCCGAACAGGAACGGCATGCCGGGCTTCAAGCGAACTTTCCAGAAATGCACTTTGCCAATTTCGGAGACGAGACGCGGCAGGAAATCCGCTTCGCCCGCCGACACGCCACCGCTGCTGACGATGAAATCGGCATCGGCGCCAGCGCGTTGCAGCGCATCGCGGAGTGCCGCCGGATCGTCGCGCACGCGTTCGTGGCGAACGAGTTCCACGCCCCAGTATTCGAGCAGGCAGCCAAGACTGTAGCGATTGCTGTCGTGGATCTGGCCGAAGCCGAGCGGATCCCCCGGCGCCACCAGCTCATCACCGGTCGTCAGCAGCACGGCGCGCGGACGCTGCACGACGCAAGCGTGCGTCATGCCGAACGATGCGAGCACGCCGAGCTGCGCGGGGCCGAGCCTGCAACCGCGTTTGAGCGCGATATCACCCGTGCGGTAATCCTCGCCGGCCGGACGAACGTTCGCCCCTGGCATCGTGCCTGGCATGACGATGACGCGATCGCCTTCGCTGCGCGTTGCTTCCATGCGGGTATTTTCCTTCATCACCACGGTGTCGGCACCTGGTGGAATTGGCGCACCGGTGGTGATGCGCACGCAGGTGCCCGTCTCAACCACTGGCGCGGCTTTTCCACCCGCAAGAATTTCACCGATCAGGCGAAAGCGCTTCTCGCCCGACTCTGGCAAGTCCGCGCCACGCAGCGCAAATCCATCCATTGCCGAATTGGCGAAGCCGGGTACATCGTGCGGTGCGATCGCATCCGTCGCCAGAATGCGGCCTGCGGCCGCAGGCAGCGGCATGCTTTCCGCGGGCACGCGGCGCGCCTGCGCAATTGTGACAATCAGCGCACGCGCTTCGGCGACGCCAAGACCGGTCGGGAAGATGTCGCCCTCTTCAGCCATGTGCGGCTTGCTCCCATTGCCGGAATTCTTCGGGTGTATTCAGATTGCCGAATTCCGGCGTGCGCGTCGAATAGTCGACGAGCGCCCGATTCAGGCTTTGTTGCCAGCGAACTACCGGCATATCCTTCCTCAACGCATGTTCGGCGTTGGCCGCCAAGGTGCTTTGGTACAAAGCGAACATCGGTTGCACGCGCGTACCGTCGTAGACCACTGCGACATCGCGGTTTTCGGCCAGTGCCGCATCGTGCAGGCGCACGGCAAGATCGCGCGGCGGATGCGGGCAATCCACGGGAACCGTCAGCAGCCATTCGCCAGAGCACGCGCGCAATGCGGCGGCGATACCGGCGAGCGGGCCGCGAAAACCGGATCCGCCATCGGCAATCACTGGCGCGAATTGCACGTAGCGATCGGCATTGCGGTTGGCGCAAATCACAATCTGACCGACTTGTCCACGCAACGCCGCCACTACGTGTGCAACAAGCGGGCGTCCAGCCAGCGAGAGCAGACCCTTGTCCGCGCCGCCGACCCGGCGCCCTTCTCCGCCAGAAAGTATCGCGGCGGTAATGGCAGAAGGGTCGAAGGCAGCCACGCTACCGCTTCTTGGCGTTGCGCACGAGGCGCTTGCGCTTTTTGACCTGGCGCTCGGTCAACTCATTCTTGCGCCCGGAAAACGGGTTCTCGCTCTCGCGGAACTCGATGCGCACCGGCGTACCCTCGAGCTTGAAGCGCTTGCGGAAAAAGTTTTCCAGATAGCGGCGATAGCCTTCGGCGACGTGACGCGTGCGGCTGCCGTGGATGACGATGCCCGGCGGGTTGGTGCCGCCCGGATGGGCGAATTTCAGTTTGGGCGCGTGCCCGCGCACCAGCGGCGGCTGGTAAGCCTTGTAGGCGGCTTCCAGTGCACGCGTCAACTCGGCGGTGCCGAATTCGCGCGTCGCCGAGGCGTGCGCGCGGTTGATCGCCTTCATCAGCTCGGCGATGCCGCTGCCGTGCAGCGCGGAAATCGTGACCACGCGGGCGTAGCCGACGAAGTCGAGTTTGCGCGCCAGCGAGACGCGGCATTGCTCGCGTTCGTAAGTCGGGAGTCCGTCCCACTTGTTGACCGCGATCACCAGCGCGCGGCCTTCGTCGAGTACATGCCCGATCAGGGTGGCATCCTGCTCGGATACGCCTTCGTGTGCATCCAGCAAAACGACGGCGACGTTCGCGGCGGCGATGGATTGCAGGGTCTTGATGACGCTGAATTTCTCGATTGCCTCTTCCACGCGCGCGCGCCTGCGCACGCCGGCAGTGTCGATGAGTGTGTAGCGTCTGCCGTCACGCTCCAGTGCAACGCTGATCGAATCGCGGGTGGTACCGGCGATGTCGGAGACAACGACACGGTCCTCGCCGAGCAGGCGGTTGACGAGCGTGGACTTGCCCACGTTCGGGCGGCCGACGATGGCCACGCGCACGCCGCCATCCGCGCCTTCTGCGACCAGTGCATCCGGATCGGCCTGCGGCAAGCCCGCCAGCACGGCTTCGACCAACGCCGGCACACCGCGTCCATGTGACGCGGCAAGCGCCAGAGGCGCGGAAAATCCCATTGTGGAAAATTCCGCAAGAGCTGCATTTTCATCCAGGCCATCGGTCTTGTTGACCGCCAGCAGGATCGGTTTGCCGCTGCGGCGCAGGGCATCGAGGATGTTGCGATCCGCAGGCATGAGTCCTTCGCGCGCGTCGACCACGAATACGACGCGGTCGGCCTCCGCCACGGCGACTTGCGCCTGGCGCGCGGTCAGCGCGCCGATGCCTTCCTTATCGCCGGTCAGGCCGCCGGTATCGACGACCACGAACTCGCGCCCACCCATGCGGCACACGCCGTATTGGCGATCGCGCGTCAGCCCGGGCAGATCGTGCACGAGCGCGTCGCGTGTACGCGTAAGCACGTTGAAGATCGTGGATTTGCCGACGTTGGGGCGGCCGACGAGTGCAACTACAGGAAGCATTGAACCACCCTCACCCGCGCCTGCGGCACGGCTTCGCACTCCATGCTCCGCATCCGTTAGCGCATCCTGCGCTCACCATCGGTCGCTTCCGCGACCTCAACCTCTCCCGCCAGCGGGAGAGGCAAAAACGTTACTTGCCGACGCGGTATGCGCCGACGACTCCATCCACGTCTTCGACATAGACGGTATCGCCGACAACCAGCGGCGCGGATTGGATCGCATGCTTGGACAAGCGCACGCGCGCGACGAATTTGCCGTCGGCGGATGCCATCCAGTGCACCCAGCCTTCCCTGTCGCCGACGACGACGTAATCGCCGACCGTAGCCGGTTCGCCGAGCCAGCGGTACTTGAGGCCTTCCTGCTTCCAGTCCGATGCGCCGGTACGTAGATCCAGGGCCCATACCTGTGAATCGGCATCGACGGCATAGATCTGCGTTGGCGCGAGCGCGACACCGGAGTAGCTCGACAAGGCATGCGTCCACAGCGGACGGCCCGAGTCTGCAATCAGCGCGACCGTCATGCCTTGGTAACCCGCGGCATACACGACGCCATCGGCCACGGCGATGCCGCCGTCGACGTCCTGCAGGCGCGCCAGTTCGGTGCGGCCTTCGCCGGGCGCGATCGTCTGTTCCCACATTACATTGCCGTCCTTGAGGCGCAAGGCGACGACTTTGCCGTTGTCTTCGCCAGCGTAGACGATGCCATTCTCAATGCGCGGCACGGCGTTGCCGCGCAAGCTCAGCGCCGGAACCGTGGAACGATCGTAAACCCACTTGCGCGAACCGTCGGTCGCATCCAGGCCGAACACGCGTCCGTCATCCGTTCGTACCACAACCATGCCATCGGCGATCGCAGGCGCGGCGATGACTTCGGAGGAAACCTGCGCATGCCAGCGATCCGCGCCGGTGCCGGCGTCCAGCCCAAGCACCTCGCCTTCCAGCGAGCCGATCACGAGCAGACCCCCGTCCACGGCCGGCCCGCCCGACCAGCGCAACGAATTGTTGCCGTGGTGCAGGATGAAGCCACCGCGCTTGCCGAAATGCCGGCTCCACACGCTGCGGCCGGTGCCGGCATCCAGCGCCGAGACGCCACCATCGACGCCGCCGACAAAGATCTTGCCGTCGGCGAATGCGGGCGCCATGCGGGCGCCACTTTCGCCAGCGCCGGCATCTGCGTGCGCATCCCAGAGCTTTTGCACGTTGAGCGTCGACTCGAATTGGGTCAGCGGCGTGGGCGGTTGGATGTTTTCTTTCTTGGTGTCGTTGAACCAGCCCTTGATGGTGGCGCAGCCGCTCATGGCGACGGCCACGGACAACACGATTGCGATGCGCTTCATGAGCCCTTCTTCTCCGCACCGGTGAGATCATCGAGCTTCATCTGTACGAACGCGCGATTGGCGGCATTCGCATCCAGATGTGTCAGAGCGTCGGTATAAGCCTTGCGCGCGTCGTCGCTGCGTCCCAGCGCGGACAATGCATCGCCACGCAATTCGTCGCGCAAGGCGGTGTAGCCGTCCTGCGGCAGCACATCGAGCAGTTTCAACGCATCCTGGGCCTTGTTCTGCGAGATTTCGGCGCGGGCAAGATTGAGTCCGGCCAGGGTCTTGAGCGCAGGGATGCTGGCGTGGTCATACGCATCGCGCAAGGCCTTGTTCACATCCGCGGGATCACCGCTGGCGGCCTCGTCGCTGGCCAGGCGCATGGCGGCGAGTACGGCGTAGGGCGTATCGGCAAAGTCGCTCTGCAATTTCGCGGCGATGGCCTTGGCGCCGTCGTTGTCCTTCTTGGCCAGGTCGTCGCTGAATACCTGGTATTGCGTCGCCGCATCCAGGCTGTGCATGGTTTTATGCCGGCGCCATTGCTGCCAGCCGAAAATCAGGACCAGTCCGAGGCCAACGCCAATCAGGATCGATAGCGCATTTTCGCGCAGCCACTTTTGTACAAGCTCGCCTTGTTCGTGTTCGTCCAGTACTTCGAAAGCCATTGGTGGTATCCGAAAAAAGTTTGAAAAGTTCGCGCTGCGTCGACCCTGGCGGCTGGCGCGAGGGTGCGTAGGGTAACAGGAAGCGCCTCAAGCTGCGTTCAAGGCGCGTTATGCCGGTCAGCCGGCGTTATGCCCGGGACTTGCCGCGCCATCAGCCACCTTGAGATGGGCGACATTGGCGCGACGATACTCGGTCAGGTCCTGCGGCTTGCCATCGATCGAAAGCGTGGCGCCTTCGGCATTGCCGATGCGGATGTCCAGCGCCACATCGCTCGCGTATTCGCGCACGCTGCCCGCGGGCAGCAGGCTGTACTCGAGCTTCCTGCCATCGGCATCGATGATTTCCACCCAGCTGGTCTGCGCCAGGGTCAGGCGGATGCGGTTCTCGGCATCAGTGGCGACAGCGAGCGACGGCGCAATCGCTTTGTTTGCAGGTGTCGCGGGAAATGGCGTCATCGAGGCAGCCAGCGGCACTTCGGACGCTGGCAGATCAGTTGTGATTGCCGGCGCCGGATTACGGCTGATCGTCTCTGGTGCCGGGGCGGAGACGGCAGCTGGCGCATCCAGCGGGGTGATCTGGGCAAGGTTCTGGTCGAAGCCGGCGCGCAGTGCGAGCAAGGCGGCCGGCACGACGATGACGCCGGTCAAAATCACGTAAAGCGCCGACCCCGAGTAGCGTTCGAACAGATAGCGCGGACGCGAAATCGTGCCGCTCATCGTCAGCGGCGGCGGCGCGGAATGATCCTGCACGACGCGTTCGCAAAGGATTTGTGGAAGGTCCAGCAATTGCAAGTACTTGCTCAAATAGCCGCGCAGATAAACACCGTGTCCGATGCGCTCGAACTGCTCGGCTTCCAGCGCGGCCAATGTCGTAAGCGGAAACTTCAACGCGCGCGCGGCTTCCTCGCGACTGAGTCCACGCGCTTCGCGAGCGGCGCGCAGTCGCTGACCAAGTGAAGTGTCGACCTCGATCGTGATTGGTGGAGCTTGCGCGCCATCGGGAAGTGTTTCTACAGGAACCGGTAGTGCGAGCACATGCGCATCCATGTACGGATTCGCTGCGGAGTCTGCAGTGCACGTTTCCATCGACTGTGGCAGCGGCAACTCGGCCTGTTGATCCAGGGCCACTTCCGATGCCGACATTTGCGACAGATGGCGATACTTGTTCTTGTTTTTGCGCTTGCTCATGGGACTACGGCGATTGGGGGGCGACGGCGTCGAGCGAATGGGTCTGGTCGGAATCCGGGAAATCCTTGCGCAAGCGATCGGCGTAGGCGCGAGCCGAATCCGCATGGCCGAGCTTCACTTCGATATTGCGCGCCAGCAGCAAAGCTGCCGGATCCGGGTGCCCGAGCGATTCGAAGCGCTGGATGAAAGCGCGGGCATGGAAAAAATCGTTCTTCAGGTACAGCAACTTGGCCATGTAGAACAACGCCAGCGCGTTGTGCGGATCCACTTCGAGCGCACGGCGAAAATCGAGCTGCGCCTCGTCGAGGCGCTGGCCGCCACCGTGATCGACCAGGCAGATGCCGGCATTGGCATAAAGCACGCCTGGTGTCTTGTAGAACGGATCGCGCATCGCTTGGGCGTAGTATTTTTGCGCCTCGTCGTAGCGACCCGCGGCGCACAGGAACTGGCCGTAGTTGTTATTGGTGTCGCCGGATTTCGGCGCCAGTTCGACCGCGCGCTTGTAATGCTTGCCCGCTTCCTCGACGTTGCCAATGCGCTCGTACAGCACTGCTATGACAGTGTGCGCGTCGACATACTTGTCATCGTACTGAAGCGCCTTCTGCAAATTGTCCATCGCGATTTCCAGCTTTCCCTGCTCCATGTAGCGCTGGCCAAGCTCGACCCGGACTTGCGCCGCATCCTGGCGCTTTTCGGCCCTGGATTCGTTGGGGCTCTGGCTATTGTCGTCCTGCCGGTATTTGACGATTTTGTTGTTCGACGAACACGACGCGAAAGCGATGCAGGCGGCAACCATGCCAAACGTTTGCAGGATATTACGCAGCATGGCGAGCTCCTTCTTCAATGCGGCGACGGAATTCCGCCTGTCGCCGTGTGCGATCCAGCACCTGCCCCTTCAACTGGCCGCAGGCGGCGTCGATGTCATCGCCACGCGTGCGTCGCACCATGGTCAACACACCGGCATCGAGCAAGGTTTTCTGGAAGCTGCGAATCGTGGCTTCGTCGGAACGCTCGTACTGCGTACCGACAAACGTATTGAACGGGATCAGGTTCACCTTGCTCGGCAGCTGACGCATCAGCTTGACCAACTGGCGCGCGTGCTCGGGTTTGTCGTTGACGCCCTTGAGCATGGTGTATTCGAAGGTGATCGACGTGCGCGGCTTGCGCGCGGCATAACGCTGGCAGGCGCCGAGCAATTCCGCGATCGGATATTTCTTGTTGAGCGGCACGATCTGCGTGCGCAGTTCGTCGTTCGGCGCATGCAGCGACACCGCCAGCGACACGTCGGCGACTTCGCCGAGCTTGTCGATCATCGGCACCAGGCCGGCGGTGGACAGCGTGACGCGCTTGTTGGCGAGGCCGAAA
Organism: Lysobacterales bacterium PRO7; assembly: GCA_021404785.1. Taxonomy (GTDB): domain Bacteria; phylum Pseudomonadota; class Gammaproteobacteria; order Xanthomonadales; family Rhodanobacteraceae; genus Rudaea. The sequence continues at coordinate 159,726 of QWHH01000005.1, read as the reverse complement.
CCGAGGTCGTCACGCATCACGCTCATTGCGCGCACAACGTTGTCGAAATTCAGCAACGGCTCGCCCATGCCCATCATCACGACATTGGTGAGTTTGCGCTGCTGGTGCGGAACGTTGCCGAGATGTTTCGCCGCGACGAACACCTGGCCGATGATTTCCGCCGTGGACAGGTTGCGATTGAATCCCTGCGTGCCGGTCGAACAAAACGTGCAATTCAAGCCGCAACCGATCTGCGATGAAACGCACAACGTGCCGCGGCTGGATTCAGGAATGAACACGGTTTCCACAGCGCTGCCACCATCCAACCCGAGCAGCCATTTGTAGGTCCCGTCGGCGGCCTGCTTCTCGAACATCGCCTTCGGCGGGACGATCTGAGCAACATCGGAAAGCTTGGCGCACAGCGCCTTGCCGACGTCAGTCATCTGCGCAAAATCGGTTGCGTGACGATGGTAAATCCACTTCATCACCTGCTCGGCGCGATACGGCTTCTCGCCGAGTTGCACGAACAGGTCGCGCAAGCCGTGGCGGTCGTAATCGAGCAAATTCAGTTTGGAATTACCTGGTTCCATGCCCGCTCATTTCGAAGAGTACGGCCACGGATGGCCGCTTTTTGATCTTCGCGTTCACGGACGAACGCAAAGTTCAGTCCCGGAGAAAAAGTACGCAATTTCCACATTTGCAGTTTCGACGGCATCGGAACCATGCACGGCATTCGCGTCGATCGATTGCGCGAAATCAGCGCGAATCGTTCCAGCCGCCGCCTTCTTCGGATCGGTCGCACCCATCAAGTCACGGTTTTTGGCAATCGCATTCTCACCTTCAAGCACCTGGATCATCACCGGACCGGAGATCATGAACTCGACCAGCGGCTTGAAGAACGGACGCTCGCGATGCACGCCATAAAAACCTTCGGCTTCGGCACGCGAGAGTTGCTTCATCTTCGCGGCGACGACGGTCAGGCCGTTCGTCTCGAAACGCGAATAAATCTTGCCGATGATGTTTTTTGCAACTGCATCGGGCTTGATGATGGATAGGGTGCGCTCCAGCGCCATGGGTTTTTCTCCGAATTCGGGATTGTGCAAAGGATGTGAATGTTAACACCAATTTCGCGGGAATCCGAGGGGTTACGTCACAAAACGCCGAAGGATTCTAGGGTCGTCGCACGATCTGCATTTCGATCCGCGTTGACCGGCATTCGCAGGCGCGACTAGAATTCAAACGCTCGTTCCATCGCCTCCTCCGCCGGGCTCGACTAACCGGCGCCGCATTCAGGAAATCCGTTTGAACGCCCCGCATTTTTCCACCAAACAGCGCATCCTCGACTCTGCCGAAACGCTTTTTGCACGCCACGGCTTTGCCGGCGCATCGCTGCGCCAGGTCACCGCATCGGCCAACGTGAACCTGGCCGCAGTCAATTACCATTTCGGGTCCAAGGAAAACCTCGTCAACGAGGTTTTCCGACGGCGCCTGGACAGCCTGAACGAAGAGCGGCTGGCGGCGCTGGCGGCGGTAATGAAACAGTCGAAATTTACATTGGAAGATGTACTTGGCGCCTTTGTGCGCCCAGCCCTGGCGCTTTCGATGGCCGACGACGGCGGCGCCGGCTTCGTGCGCGTGCTGGCGCGCGCCTTCGCCGAGCACAACGAGCGCCTGCGCAAGTTTCTGCATGACAATTACAGTCATGTCCTCAAACAGTTCGTTGCCGCGTTCGGCCAGGCGTTGCCGCATCTGGACAAGCAAGAGCTCTACTGGCGCCTGGATATCGTCAGCGGCGCCCTGACTTACGCCATGGCCGACTTCGGCGTGATCAAACGTCGCCCGGGCATGTCCGAGCTGCAACACCGCGATCTGGCGGCCGAACACCTGATCAAATTTGCTGCCGCCGGTTTGAAAGCCGGTTGAAGCAGTTCTCGCAAGTCATTGTTTCGAATCACGAGGTTTTCATGAGTAATTCACCATTACTGATCCGCAAGGCCGCGGTGCTTGGCGCCGGTGTCATGGGCGCACAGATTGCCGCGCACCTGACCAATGCCGGAGTCGATACGATCCTGTTCGACCTGACCGCGAAGGACGGCGATGCCAACGGCATCGTTCTGAAAGCCATCGACAATTTGAAAAAATTGTCGCCCGCGCCGCTGGCGGACAAGACCCGCGCCGGTGCGATCGCGCCGGCCAACTACGATGCGAACCTGGAATGGCTCAAGGGCTGCGACCTCATTGTCGAGGCCATCGCCGAACGCCTGGACTGGAAACGGGATTTGTACGCCAAAATCGCTCCGTTTGTGGCTCCGAATGCCATATTGGCGAGCAATACTTCTGGCCTGAGTATCAATGCATTGGCGGATGTCCTTGATGAAAAACTTCATCACCGGTTCTGCGGCGTGCATTTCTTCAATCCACCGCGCTATATGCATCTGGTCGAAGTCATCCCTTGCGCCAAGACCGATCCGGCGGTTCTTGCTGGATTGGAAGCATTCCTGACCACCACGCTCGGCAAGGGCGTGGTGTTTGCCAAGGACACGCCGAACTTCATCGGCAACCGCATCGGCGTGTTCTCGATGCTGGCCACGATGCACCACACCGATGCGTTCAAGCTCGGCTACGACGTGGTCGATGCGCTGACCGGCCCGGCCATCGGACACCCCAAGAGCGCGACCTATCGCACCGCCGACGTCGTCGGTCTGGATACGATGGGCCACGTCATCAAGACCATGCAGGACACCCTGCCCAACGATCCCTGGCATACCTACTTCAAGAATCCGGCCGTGCTCGACGCGCTGATTTCCAAGGGCGCGCTCGGCCAGAAAACCGGCGCCGGGTTCTTCCGCAAGGTCGGCAAGGACATTCTGGTGCTCGATCCCGCCAAAGCCGACTATGCACCGCAGACGGGCAAGGTCAGCGACGAGGTCGCCGCAATCCTGAAACTGAAATCCCCCGCCGAGCAGTTCGCCAAGCTGCGTACGAGCAGCGATCCGCAGGCACAATTCCTGTGGGCGATACACCGCGATCTTTTCCACTACGCGGCGTATTGGCTCGGCGACATCGCCGCCAGCGCACGGGACGTCGACTTTGCCATGCGCTGGGGCTACGGCTGGAAACTCGGCCCGTTCGAGACCTGGCAGGCGGCCGGATGGACGGATGTCGCCCAATGGATCGCCGAGGACATCGCCGCCGGCAAGGCCATGAGTAAGTCGCCCCTACCCGCATGGGCGGCGGATCCAAAACGCGCCGGTGTACACGATGCATCCGGTTCGTATTCCGCATCCACCGGCAAGCAGGTGCCGCCATCCGATGCGCCCGTATACGAACGCCAGTTGTTCCCGCAAACCGTACTCGGAGCGAAACGACCCGACACCGGCACCACGATTTTCGAAACCGACGATGCGCGCCTGTGGACTCTCGGCGGAGACGGCATCGGCATCCTGTCGTTCAAATCCAAGATGCACACCATCGGCGCCGGCGTGCTCGATGCGATCATGCGCGCAGTGGACGAGGCCGAGCGCGGCTGCAAGGCGCTGGTGATCTGGCAGGATTCGGAGCCCTTCAGCGTTGGCGCCAATCTCAAGGAAGCCGCCGCGATGTTGCAGTCCGGCAAGGCTACGGACCTGGATGGTTTCATCGCGCGCTTCCAGCAAGCGACCATGCGCGTGAAGCACGCGCTGGTGCCGGTTGTCGCCGCGGTGCGTGGCATGGCGCTCGGCGGCGGCTGCGAATTGCAGATGCACAGCGCGCGCACGGTCGCGGCACTGGAAAGCTATATCGGCCTCGTCGAGGCCGGCGTCGGCCTGTTGCCCGCAGGTGGCGGTTTGAAGGAGCTTGCCCTGCGCGCATCGCAGCATGCCTTCGGCGGCGACGTGTTCACTGCATTGAAGGGTGTATTCGAAACCGTGGCAATGGCAAAGACGTCTGGCAGCGCACTCGAAGCCAAGGAAATGGGATTGCTGCGCTGGAGCGACGTTGTCGTATTCCACGCCGACGAATTGCTCTACGTGGCGAAAGCCGAGGCGAATGCGCTTGCCGAATCCGGCTGGCGGCCACCACTGCCGGATCGACAGATCGTGGCCGCCGGCGATGTCGCCACGGCGACGTTCAAGGCGAACCTCGTCAACATGCTCGAAGGCCGTTTCATTTCCGAGCACGACATGGAGATAGCCACACGCATCGCCGACACCCTGTGTGGCGGTCAGATCGAACGCGGTTCACTGATCGACGAGCAGTGGTTGCTGGATCTGGAGCGCAAGCATTTCGTCGCGCTGGCGCTGAATCAGAAGACGCAGGCACGCATCGCTCACACGCTGAACACGGGAAAACCATTGAGGAACTGAATAACGTCATCCCGGCAGGGACTGCCGGAATCCAGATTCCATGGACGGAAAGGTTGGATCGGCATCCATGCGCTCTAGATTCCGGCATTCCATGCCGGAATGACGAGCAAAGAGAGAGAATTCCATGACCAAACAAACCCAAGACGCCTATATCGTCGCCGTCAAGCGCACGCCGGTCGGCAAGGCCCCGCGCGGCGTGTTCCGCAACACGCGTCCGGACGACATGCTCGCCTTCGCCATTGACGCTGCGCTGGCGCAATGCCCCTCCATCGACAAATCGAAAATCAGCGACGCCATCATCGGCTGCGCCATGCCCGAGGCCGAGCAAGGCATGAACGTGGCGCGCATCGCCGTGCTGCTCGCGGGATTGCCAAACGGCGTTCCCGCGGTCACGGTCAACCGCTTCTGTTCGTCCGGCCTGCAAGCGGTGGCGATGGCGGCTGACCGCATCCGCCTCGGTGAAGCCGATCTGATGCTCGCCGGCGGCACCGAGAGCATGAGCATGGTGCCGATGATGGGCTATCACCCGGTGTTCAATCCGCGTGTGTTCGACAACGAGCATATCGGCATCGCCTACGGCATGGGCATCACCGCCGAGAAAGTCGCCGAGCAATGGAAGGTGTCGCGCGAGGAACAGGATGCGTTCTCGGTATCGAGTCACGCGAAGGCGCTGGCGGGAATCGCAGCAGGCGAATTCGTTGACGAGATCGCGCCGTTCACGCTCGCCGACCACTACCCCAATCTCGCCACACGCGGCACCGCTGACGACACGCGCACGATCACGATCGACGAAGGTCCGCGCGCGGGCACCACGCTCGAGGTGCTGGCGAAGCTCAAGACCGTGTTCCGCGCGGGTGGCAGCGTCACTGCCGGCAATTCATCGCAGATGTCCGACGGCGCCGGCGCGGTGTTGCTGGCGAGCGAACAGGCGCTCAAGGATTACAACCTCAAACCGCTCGCGCGCTTTCTTGGTTTTTCCGTCGCCGGCGTACCGCCGGAGATCATGGGCATCGGCCCGAAGGCCGCGATTCCGAAAGTCTGCGCGCAGACCGGCATCAAGCAGGATCAACTCGACTGGATCGAGCTCAACGAAGCCTTCGCCGCGCAATCGCTCGCCGTGATGAAAGACTTGAACCTGGATCCCGCCAAGGTCAATCCGCTCGGCGGCGCGATAGCGCTGGGCCATCCGCTCGGCGCCACCGGCGCGGTACGCGTGGCGACGCTCGTTCACGGCCTGCGCCGGCGCAAGCTCAAGTACGGCATGGTGACCATGTGCATCGGTACCGGCATGGGCGCGGCCGGGATTTTCGAGAGCATGTGATAGGATCGCAACCGGATTCAGCGCAGCACACCACCACGCAACTGAGGGGATCGTCATGAAGTCCGTTCGTTCGAAGCTCATCACCACCGCAATAGTTGCTGTACTCGCACCGCTGTGCGCCTACGCAAACTGGAACGCTGCTGCAAAACCGTCGGCAACAGCCGCAAGCACGGTCTGCACGAATTTTTCAGCCATCTCGTTTACCGGCGCAGTAGCGCCAGGCGACACCAACGGGATACCCGGCACGCCCCAGGTTGGCGAAATCTACACGATCAATGTCAGCGGTCCTGGCACTGGCAGTTTCCGCCTTGTCGGTGACAGCACCGGTGCGACGACATATGCCGGCCCGGCATCCGTGCCAGGGACACTGTCATACACGATTACGGGTTCAACGACACTCTCGCAAGGCGTTGGCTTCTATTTTGACGCCGGCTCAGGCAACGTAACCTTGACTGCTGCGTGCGTCGCAACGGCGGCAACGCCTGCACTGGGCATGTGGGGAATCGTCGGGCTCGCATCCCTGCTCGCCCTACTCGGACTTGGCTTCGGCCAGTACAGGCGGAGCAAGGGATCCTCCTGATTCCATGTCGCATCAAGCCTGCGTGAGCCGTGCCGGCCACGCAGGTTTTTCGGCCGCGTTGCAAGGGCATGTGCGCGCACATGTCCGTTGGCCAACGGGGAACTCGTGGAATCCAAACGGGTCAAGCATCGGTAATTTTTGCCGGAGCCTGCCGATGCATTCGCGTTTACGCCGCCTGCTTGTCGAATACCATTCGCTGTTTCTCTTTATCGGCCTGATGCTCGTGTTCCGTTCCGCTGTCGCGGACTGGATGTATGTACCTAGTGGTTCGATGAACCCGACCTTGATCGAAGGCGATCGCATCGTCGTCGACAAGGAGGCCTATGGGCTGCGCATCCCGTTCACCACGATTCGGCTGACCCACGGCGCCGATCCGCAGCGCGGCGACATCGTGATTTTCCCATCGCCCGAGGACGGCATGACCCTGGTCAAGCGCGTGATCGGATTGCCGGGCGATGTGGTTCAGATGCAAAACGAACAGTTGTCGATCAACGGCAAGCCGGTCGAGTACGCGGCGATGGCGGCAACTGCCGATGCCGACCTGCCTCGCGTCACGCGCACGCTCGATCACGATTACCTGCGCGAAGACCTGCCCGGCAAGTCGCATCCGATCATGCTGTTGCCCAATCGCCACGCCGACCGCTCGTTCGGGCCGATGACCGTGCCTGCAGGCAAGTACCTCGTACTTGGCGATAATCGTGACAACAGCAAGGACTCGCGCTACATCGGCTTCGTACCGCGCGAGAGCATCGTCGGCAGGGCCTTTGCCGTAGCCTGGTCCTTGGACGCCGACCGCTGGTATCGCCCGCGCGGTGACCGATTTGTAAAAACCCTTCGCTAAACTGCCTTCGGTAACCTGCCTCGCAGGCTTTCGGCGTCGTGATGTCCGCGCTCGGCGATCAGTTCGCGCGCGGCATCGACCTGGCCCCAAACGTTCCACAGCAGCACGCCGCGCACGCGGTCATCGTCGAGGTAGTAGACCACGCCTTCGCGGAACGGCGTGGTCCAGTGTTCGATCACATCGAGCCGGTCGTCGAGCATGCCGACTGCTTCGTAACCGAGATCGAACAGGTCGGAATAGAAAAACGGCAGCGTCGTATATGCCTCGTCTGCTCCGGCCATGACGCGTCCGGCGTGATGACCCATGCTGATCGCCGCGTTTTCATGCTCCACGCGCATGCGCGTATCCAATGCGGCATTGTGGAAATTGGCGACATCGCCGGCCGCAAAAATGTCGAGATCGGAAGTGCGCAGTCGATCATCGACAACGATGCCGTTGTCGATTTTCAATCCAGCCTGCTGCGCCAATTCGACATTGGGTATCACGCCGAGTCCAGCAACCACTGCGTCCACACGCAGCGTCGATCCATCCGATAGTAAAAGATCGACACCATTCGCGTCCGCCTTGCCGTCATCGACCTTGGCGCCCGTGCGCAACTCGACTCCGTGCTCGCGGTAGTAGCTATTGAGAAAGTCGCTGAGCGCAGCGGGATAACGCCCTGCCCCGATCGCCTCGCCAGGGAAAATCATCGTGACCTTGCTGCCGTTGCTTGCCAGTGATGCAGCCAGTTCGCTGCCGATAAAGCCACCGCCGACAACGGCGATGCGCGCACCCGGCTTGGCGAAGCGACGCAACGCAAGGTAATCATCCAGGGTGCGGAAATTGATCACGCGCTCGCCGGCGAACGGCAGCTTGCGCGGCGTGGCTCCGGTGGCAAGCAGCAGCTTGCGATAGCGATACGTGTCGCCCTGGTCGTCGCGCACAGTGTGTGCGACGCGATCGAGCGCCACGATGCGCATTCCCAGATGCAGCGTTGTGCCCGATTTTGCTGTGCCGAGGTCGATGGCCTCGACGGCCTTGTCCTTCCACAGCGCCTTGGACAGCGGCGGGCGCTCGTAGGGCGCGTGCGACTCGTCACTGACCATGCCGATACGCGCCTCGGCATCGGCTTCATGGATCGCCTTGGCCGCGGCGTCGGCGGTCATGCCGCCGCCGACAATGAGGTAATCGAAATCGTGTTGCATCGGCGGCTCCGTTGCGGCTCAGACCAAGGTCAGCGTCACCTCGATATTGCCGCGCGTCGCATTCGAGTACGGGCACACGATATGCGCTTTGTCGATGAGCGCCTTTGCCGCGACGCGATCCATGCCGGGCAACGAGATTTTCAGTTCCGCCTGGATGCCGAAACCGTTCGGAATCGGGCCGATGCCGATCAAACCCGTGATCGAGGTATCGGCGGGCATCGCGATCTTGTCGCGGCCGGCGACGAATTTCATCGCCCCGAGAAAACAGGCGGAGTAGCCGCAGGCGAACAATTGTTCTGGATTGGTGCCCTCGCCCTTGCCGCCCATTTCCACCGGCGGATTGAGTTTGAGATCGAGCTTGCCGTCGGAGGTTTTGGCGCGGCCGTCGCGGCCGCCGGTGGCGGTGGCTTGCGCGGTATAGACGACTTTTTCGAGCTTCATGACATTCTCCTTGACGATGAACGCGTCGAGTATGCGCCGATCGCTCGGCTTTTTCAGTGCCTGCGGAGTCGGCGAATCAGCGCATTCGTGGAGCTGTCGTGCGTGAGCGGCGCGCTCGCGTCATGCAATTCCGGGACGATGCGAGCGGCAAGTTGCTTGCCCAGCTCCACGCCCCATTGGTCGAAGGAATCGATGTCCCAGATCACGCCCTGCACGAACACACTGTGCTCGTAGAGTGCGACCAGCGCGCCGAGCGTCGCTGGCGTGAGCGCATCGGCCAGCAGCACGTTGCTCGGCCGGTTGCCGTCGAAGCTGCGATGCGGAACGAGATGCTCGGCAACTCCTTCGGCGCGTACATCGTCGGCGGTCTTGCCGAAGGCCAGGGCCTCGGCCTGGGCGACCAGGTTCGCGAGCAACAGGCGATGCTGTTCGCCGAGCGGGTTCAGGCTGGTGCGGAAACCGATGAAATCGCAAGTCGCGCGGCGCGTACCCTGGTGCAACAACTGATAGAACGAATGCTGGCCGTTGGTGCCCGGCTCGCCCCAGTATAATGGACTGGTTGCGTATTCAACGCGCGCGCCGTCCTGGCTGACCTGCTTGCCATTGCTCTCCATGGCGAGCTGCTGCAAATACGCCGGAAAGCGCTTGAGGTATTGATCGTAAGGCAGGATCGCGACGCTTTCGACACCGAGAAAATTCGTGTTCCAGATCGATAGCAGGCCATGCAATACCGGCAGGTTGCGCGCAAACGGCGCGCTGTGGAAATGCGTGTCCATCGCATGGAAACCATCGAGCATGGCGCGGAAATTGTCCGCGCCGATCGCAAGCATGGTTGAAAGCCCGATCGCCGAATCCATCGAATAGCGCCCGCCGACCCAATCGCGGAAGCCGAACATGTTGGCGGGGTCGATTCCGAATTTCGCCACTTCCGCCGCATTGGTCGATACCGCGACGAAATGGCGCGCGATCGCGCGGTCGTCGCCAAGTGAGCTCAGCAACCAGGCGCGCGCGGCATGCGCATTGGCCAAGGTTTCCTGTGTGGTGAAGGTTTTCGAGCAGACCACGAACAGGGTTTGAGACGGATCGAGGTCGCGCACCGCTTCGCAGAAATCCGTGCCATCCACGTTCGACACGAAACGAAATTGCATGTCGCGCCGACTGTAATGGCGCAGCGCTTCGTAAGCCATGACCGGGCCGAGATCGGAGCCGCCGATGCCGATGTTGACGACGGCACGTATCGGCTTGCCCGTGTAGCCTTTCCACTCGCCGTCCCGCACGCGCGCGCAAAAATCCGCCATGCGCGCAAGCGTGGCGTGGATTTCCGGCACCACGTCTTCGCCATCGACCGCAAATTCCTCGGCCGCGGACGCGCGCAGGGCAATGTGCAGTGCGGCGCGTTGTTCGGTGACATTGATCTTGTCGCCGCGCCACATGGCGTCGATGCGCGCGCGCAGATCGCATTGATCGGCCAGTGCGAGCAACAGGCGCAGGGATTCAGCGTCGATCCGGTTTTTCGAATAGTCCAGATGCCAACCAGCCGCATCGACAGCAAAACGCTCACCGCGTTGCGGGTCAGCCGCGAACAGACCACGCAGGTGCGTGTTCGCAAGCGCATCGCGATGCGCAGCGAGTGCTTTCCAGGCTGGCAGTCCGGTGCGGCCGGGCATGCGTCAGGCGCAGGCCGGCAACGGAGAAAGCGCCACGAGCGTCGCGCGCGAATGGCCCTGCTCGGCCAGGTATTCCAGCCAACGGTTGAGAAAGGTCGCCATGCGCATGCGGTGCTGAAATACGGTCTTGGCCGGCGCGAAGGGCCCCAGTTCGCGCCACAGCCGCTGTCCGGGATGGCAATGCGTCACTTCGGCGACATGCGCGTCGCGATACATGCGCAGCCACGCCGCCGGCGACGGTCCGCCGGTGCACGCATCGGTGATGCAATAGGTCAGGTGCAGTTCGAGTGTGTAGCGATGCCGCTCGACGATTTCCAGGCGGACATCGAGTCCATCATCGACTGAAGAGACGTAGCTGCCGGTCCCTAGTTCCTGCGGTGCGAACAATCGCGCCAGGCGATGGTAGTTTTCCGCGTACAGACCCATCAGGTACGCAAAGCGTCCCGGCAACGGATCGACATGGATGGCGGCAACGGCAGGCATGCACCGATCATAGCATCCGCACCGAACGTGGCCAGCCCCGCAGACGCCGCGATCAGTTGCGCGGACGCGGCGCACCCGCACCGGGTAACGGACGTGGGGCGACATGCGTGTTACCGCCCTGCCAGCCGCCGCGGCCACCGTGCCAATGGCCATGGCCACCGTAGTAATAGCTGCCGTAAACGCCAACACCAAACCATGGCCACGCGCTGCCATAACAGCACCACGGATCGGAATAGTAGTACCCGGGCGCGTAATAGCCGCCGACGTAGCCATCGACCGGCGCATAGTCCGTCGTGCCGTCGTCGTACACCACACCCGGGCGTGCGTAGTAGCCCGGTGAATAGACGCAACCGCCAAGAGCGAGCAGCGCGCCAAGCGCCAGCAGGATCCGAATTAGATGTTTCATGGCTTCACCTCCGCCATTGACCGCCTCGAATCTAGTACCGAAATGTTGAATCGCGGCTGAGCGGTCAGTGCGGCAGCAATTGCGACAGGAACAGCCCGAGTACGCGCGGCTCCAGAATGATGGTGACAAGCACGCCATACGCCGCGCCCCACAGATGCGCGCCGTGGTTGACGTTGTCCGACGCCTGTCGTTCCTGCCAGAACTCGTAAACGACATACAAGATCGCAAACAGAATCGCCGGCATCGGAACCACGAACACGAGGATCTGCGCCCACGGCTGCAGCAGGATGAACGCGAACAAGGTTGCTGACACCGCACCGGACGCACCCAAGCTGCGATAGCGCGAATTGCCGCGATTGCGCAGGTAGGTCGGCAGGATCGATGCGATGAGTCCGCCACAGTAGAAGATCACGAATCCAAACGGACCGAGCACCATGTTGTATAGGGGCTCCATTGCGCGGCCGAAGAAATACAGCGTGAACATGTTGAAGAACAGATGCATCGGGTCGGCATGCACCAATCCGTAACTGACCAGACGGAAGTACTCCTTGTCGCGCGAAATCGCCGGTGGCCACAGAATCAACTGGTCGATCAGCCGCGAATTGCTGAACGCCATGATCGAGACGATGCTGGTGACGGCGATGATGACGAGCGTGCTGCTCACGGGATGGCTTCCTCGGACATGGTCGTAGGCTGGATGGTAGCATCCGATCCTTGGCGCCATCTCGCGTGGAAGGCGCTTGGCCGCTAAAATGGCCGCCTTTCACGCACAGTGCAGGAATCGCCATGGGCAGAGGCCCCAGCATCGAAGGCCGCAAGAACGCTGCCGACGCCAGTCGCGGCAAACTTTTTACCAAGCTTATCCGCGAGATCACCATTGCCGCGCGTAGCGGCGGTGCGGACCCGGCAAGCAACGCGCGCCTGCGCGCGGGCATCGACAAGGCACTGACGGCGAACATGACCAAGGACACCATCGAGCGTGCGCTCAAGCGCGCCAGCGGCGAGGATGCTGCGAAGATGGAGGAAATCCGTTACGAAGGCTATGGCCCGTCGGGTGTCGCGCTGATCATCGATTGCATGACCGACAACTCGCAACGCACGGTCGCGGATGTACGCAGCGCCCTGAGCAAGCACGGCGGCAATCTCGGCACTTCGGGTTCGGTCGCGTTCCAGTTCAAGCACGTCGGCGAATTCCTTATCGACACGAGCAAACCCGGTAGCGAGGACAAGCTGCTCGAAGCCGCACTGGATGCCGGCGCCGATGATGTCCAAAGCGATGCCGGCGAAAGCATCGTGATCGCGTCGCCGGAGAATTTCGAGGCAGTGAAGAAGGCGCTCGTGGCGGCTGGATTCTCGCCGTCGAAAGCCGACGTGATCTGGCGCCCCGACAACCGCACGCCGGTCAATGCCGAAGTCGCCGAAACCCTGCGCGACCTGCTCGACAAGCTCGACGACCTCGACGACGTGCAGAACGTCTTCCACAACGCCGAGCTTGCAGCCTGACCCTCAACGCAACTGGCTGTCCTTGCTGCCGCGCCGGTTGTAGCCGCTCACCGCTGCCAGTTCCTTGTCGCGTTCGGACTGGCAAGCCACGCACAAGCGCACGCCCGGCACGGCTTTTCGCCGTGCCTCGGGAATCGGTGCGTCGCATTCCTCGCAACGCTTGCGGCTCGGCCCCTTTGGCGCATTTGCGCGCGCACGCTTGATCGCATCCTTGATGGTCGCGTCAATCTGGTCCTGTACCGCGTTGTCGCCTGCCCAGCCGGTTGCCATGGGAAAAGTTCGCTGAAGTAATTCAGATGATGCGGCCGATCCCGGCGGCAAACAAGGTGCGAATCGAACGAATCAGGCTCGACGCTCCAGCACGAAGGTAGGGCAGCGATTCGACAACTCGTTCTGGCCGAAAGCGCATTCCAGTTCGTGCAGACCGGGCCCCAGGCTGCGGCGGAACTCGGCCAAGGTCGGCAGGTAGTAGCGCGCGCCCATGCCGGCATAAGACTCGACCCCCATGATTTCTTCCGCAGTCCAGCCGCGTTTTCCTGCCAGCGCCCGCGGCAACGCCGGCATGGCTTTCCAGGCTTGCCAGACGTCGTCGAGCCGGCTGCCTGCACCGCTTGCGCCATGAACCGCCGCGAGCAGACGCAGCTTGATCGCATGCACACTGCCGATGCGGCCTGCGGCCAGGTCGGTTGCAACGTCGGTGACGGATTCCGCTGCATCCGGTCGCAAGAACACGCGGATGACATAGCGCCCGCCGGGCTGCAGCACCCGGACAACTTCCCGCGTCAGCGCCGCATAGCCATCCGGCCAGGTCTGCAGCACATAGCAACCGTCACCGGCAACCAGGTCGATCGTGCAGGACTCGAACGGCATTGCTGCCCAATCGGCCAAAATCACCTCTGAGTTGATTGGGCCTTTCGCCGGCGGCCACAGTTGTTCGATCATGGCCGGGCTGTGGTCGACGGCCGAAAGCGTTACGCCGACCGGCCAGTCGCAGGCAATGATTTCCGGCGTCAGCCCAAGCACCACGACATGCGCATCTGCGTTCAACCTGGTCGCCGCACGTTGTACCACCGCCGTGTTATCGGGCCACGGTCGCAGTGGCGGCCCAAACTGCGACCACTTCGGCACGATCTGCGAAAAATGGTCGCGCGGTGCTGTCGGCATGCATGCATTCATTGCGCTTTCCCCAGCAAGGCATCGAGTCCGACCGCCAACTGCGCGTTGGAAGCATCCATGGTGGGACTGGCAGGCGGCGCGGACGGGGTGCGGTTGGCGTCGAACAGGATCGCCCTGCCCTCGCGCATGACGAAATCGAACTTGCCGTAATCGAATCCGAGGCGTTCGCGCTCGGCGCGCAATTCGTCCGGAACCGTCGCGGGTTCGCGCGCGACGATATCTGCTGTCTTGATGATCGGATGCGCGCCGCGATAACGCGTGCAGCGTTCGCGATCGCCACAAAACACCCATGCACGCATCCAGAAGCCGCATTCATCACGTTCCGGCAAGAAGCGCTCGACGACGAGGCCGGGATTGTTCCAGATCGTGTCCGGTACCTCGGCCATCGACCGCAGGATCGGATACGGCCTGTCCGTGCTGACGAGCGGCACCGGCGCCAGGTCCGGGGCCCCGCCATCGCGACGGAAACATTCGGCCGCGTGACGTTCCGGAATGCCGGAATAATTCAGATCCGTCTTGACGACGACCGGTCCATCCCACTCATCACCGCGCTTGAGCAAATTGCGACTGACACGAGTCTTGCGGACGTCGGGTGCACCGCCGTTGATCACGACCGGATAACGCTTCGCCGCTTCGCGATACGTATCCGGAACGACGGAAAGGTCGACGTGCAGGATCGACACATCGGCATCCGGCCAATCGCCAATACCTGCGACCACCTCCACCGAATGACCGGCGTCGATCCAGAATTTCGCAAGGCTGCCGAGCAGCGGTTTGCGCCCGCGGAAATTGTCGTAGGCGTGCGTAATGACAACGATGCGAGCCACATTGCCCCAGTAGGCGCGGGCTGGTCGCGCCGATGCCGATGATACTTCAATGCGCCGGTTGCGCCAGCACGTAATCCAGCGCCGCGCGCGCGGCAACTGATTGTGCGGCGTTGCACTGCTCGGGTGTCGCATGCGGGCTATCCGGGTAAACCTCGGTCGTGGTCTTGTAGCGCGCGCCGGTGATGCCAGGACACAGTCCCAATTTCGCGTAGTCATATTCGATCACACCGGGAGCGACCAACGGCGAGCCAATGATTTCGCCCTTCGCGTCCGCCGGCGCGATGTGGGTGACCTTTGCAACGGCTTCAATGATCGCCTGCTGGAATTCCGGTTGTGGATTCACCGCGTCGGCGCATAGGTAGAAGCCATCCGGAATCCCCTCCGGCTCGAATTTCTTGCCGTCGCGCGCAGCGAGCGCGGGACAGAATTCCGATTCGTCGGAATCGGTGGTTTCGTGCAGATCGATATGCACGACGATGCGATCACGCAGTGGCGCGACCAATTCCATCAGGGCCGCCGATTCAGGCGCCGGGCTGTTCTGTCGAAACGAACGATTCGGATCGATCGCAAACGGATTCCAGCGCTGGATGCATTCGTAAGCCCACGGGCTCACGCACGGCACGACCAGCACGTTCATGCGTCCGGCATAGTCCGACAGATGCTGCTCGGCGAACTGCAAGGCGCCGTGTACGCCGCTGGTTTCGTAGCCGTGCACGCCGCCTGTGACCAGCGCGGTCGGATAAGCATCGTTCCAAGCGCGGCTGCGGATGGCAAACAGGGGATAGGCGCCATCCGACGCATAATCGAGCCGCGCGTATTCCGCCACATTGAAACGCGAACGCAGCGTCTCGACCCTGGCCAACACTTCTTCGGCATAGCTGCGCTGCTTGCGTTGGCGCGAGCGCCATTCGAGTTTCTCGCTATAGCCCCAGGGTTTGCCGGGCATGCCGATGGCTGCCAAGGATTGCGTCGTCATTTCGATTCCACATGGACCGGAACGCGAAGTTTCTCATGATTTCGCGTCAGGAAAACCCCATTGCGCCGGTCGCTCACAGGACGTGAACGTTTCCCATAGTATCGTCCCAACTCCCACGGAGGATTCGCCATGAAATCATTGACTGCCCTCGCCGCTGCCGCCGCCATCGCGCTAGCTGCTTTTTCGCCCGCATCGCAGGCCGAACTGAAAATCGGCGCACAGGCACCCGAATTCAGCCTGCCGGCCTGGCTGGCCGGCAATCCTTTTACGTTTGATCTGGACGCCGCGTTGAAAAAAGGCCCGGTCGTGGTCTACTTCTTCCCCGCTCCGCACACCTCGGGCTGCAATGTCGAGGCGCATCTGTTTTCCGAGGCCATCGACCAGTTCAAGGCCTACAACGCCACCGTGATCGGCGTGACCGCCGGCAACCTCGACCAGATTTCGGATTTTTCCAAGGAAACCGACCATTGCAGCGGCAAGTTCGCGGTCGCAGCCGACAAGGGCGCCACGGTCGCCAAGCAATACGATTCGATCCTGACGATGAAACCCGATTGGTCGAACCGAACCTCGTACCTGATCGACCAGTCCGGCAAGGTCGCCGCGGCCTACTCGGCGATGAGCCCGAAAGAGCACGTCAGCGAAATGCTCGCGGCACTGAAGGCACTGCCGAAGCCGGCACACTGACTACCGGATCGCAGTATGCGGCGCGTCAGCTCTCGCGCCGCAACGCCTGATTGACCACCTTGCGGATCAGGCCGGGATAATCGATGCCGGCTTTCAGCGCTGATTGCGCCAACTCATCCTCTTTCGCGATGCAGGGGTTGGCATTGGGCTCGATCACGTAGACGTTGCCGGCAGCGGTAACGCGCAGGTCGAAACGTGCGTAGCTGCGGATGTTGAGCGCGCGATAGGCGCGTTTGCACACATCATCGATGTGTTTTTCCAGTTCCGGCTCCAGCGCCTTGGCGAAATGGTTCTTGATGCCCCAGCGCTTGCGATAGGCGTCGTCCCATTTGGCCTTGTAGGTGGCGATGCGCGGTTCGTCCTCATCCATCTGGCCAAACGTCATCTCGCGCGCGGGCAGCACGCGCATCGCGCGATCGCCGATGATGCTGACGTACATCTCGCGTCCGTCGATGTATTCCTCGGCGATCGCGTCCAAGTTCATGCGCTCATGGATCATCGCGATGCGCGCGAGGAACGCGGCTTCGTCGTCGACGATCGAGGCCTGCGAAATGCCACGTGAAGCCTCTTCGGTCAATGGCTTGATGATGCACGGCAGCTTCAGCGTCTTCGGCAGCCAGACCTTGTGTCCGCGATAATAGACATGGAAGCGCGGGGTGCGCACGCGATGGAAGCGCAGGATCTTCTTGCACAGGCTCTTGTCGTTGCACAGGAACAGCGAATGCGAGCTTGCGCCCGTGCACGGCACGCCGAGCAGTTCCATGGTCGCAACGATGTTCTTGTCCCAATGCGGCGCGTTGCGAAAGGTCTCGCACAGATTGAAGATCACATCCGGCTTGATGTCGCGCACCGCATCGAGCAGCGGCCTGATGTCATCGTACAGACTCAGGCGATGCACCTCGTAGCCGCATTCGAGCAGCGCCTTCCACACATCGTTCTCGGTATAGCTGCCGTCCGGATCGGCGAACTCGGTGGCGAAGTCGTAGTCGGGTTTTACCGTGTACGGCAGGTCGAACACCATAAGTACGCGAGTGGACATGGCTATAGCTCTCCACGTAAACGCGTGGTGTAACGGTAGTTCATCATCAACGTCGTGAGGTAGGTGGCGAGCTTCAGCAGCGCCACCGCATCGGTCTCGTCGCTGACCAGACGCAGTGCGCGGCTGCGCGCGAGCACCGCGGTATAGACCTCGTTCACCATGAAGCGCCGTTCGCCGGTCCAGTTCGCCACCGTGGTCAACAGTGTCTTGCGGTGTGCTTGCAGCAACTTGGCGACCGACTGCCGTGTCTCGCCCTCTGGTTTCGCGGCGACGAACATGCGCAACAGGTTGGCGTCATGGAATTCCGGAAAATCCTCCGCTTCCACCGCGCGGCGTTTTTGATAATAGTGCTTGAGCGTGCTGCGGATGGTCGCCGCCTTCCACAACTGCCTTCCCGTCGCGCGCAGCGGCGGCTTGCCGGCGATGCTCGCCATGAGCTTGTCGACGAACAGCAGTTTATCGAGCGCCTTCCAGCCCTTGTACTTGCTACGCCAGTCCAGGCCTGGAGTCAGCCAGACCGCGAACGTTTCGACGAAATCCTCATCCGGGTGGTACTGCGCGTAGTAGTAATCCAGGTGCCGCACGAAGCTTTTGCTGTACGGACGGAAGCGATAGGTATCCTCGTACGGCGCCGACGGATGCCCGAACACGCGCTGCCAGCTGCGTTTGCGATTCAGATCGTAGGCATAGGTGAGTGCATGGCCGCACTCGTGGCGCAACAGTTTCATGCACCAGCCGGGGTTGTCGCCCTCGGCCTCGAGCAGCATCTTCGTCTGCAACTTGATCAGGCGTGGGTGGGCCAGGTAAAACGGCACGCCGATCACCGGCTCGTTCTCCGGCGTCAGCCATTCATCGGCCAGATAACAGCGCGGCGCGAACGGGATATTGCGCGCTTTCAATTCCTCGTAAAGCTGCGCAATGCACGCTTCCAGCCATGTGCCTTCGATGCGCAACGGCAACTCGGACAGGCGCAGCCCGAGCAGTTCGTCTTCGGGAATCGTCGCCAGGT
Source organism: Lysobacterales bacterium PRO7 (assembly GCA_021404785.1). Lineage (GTDB taxonomy): Bacteria > Pseudomonadota > Gammaproteobacteria > Xanthomonadales > Rhodanobacteraceae > Rudaea. Next base: position 141,264 of record QWHH01000005.1, on the reverse strand, counting down.
CGATGGCTGGCTCGGCGGCATCCTGCGGACTCGACATTCGCGCGGATCAGGCTCTGGGAGACGGGTGTCGCGGCGAGTCTACTCCGAACCGGAGGGCAAGTCGGAATCTGACCCTTTTCTTCTGCGCCATCGGCCCCAGATCCAGAGCTTCCCAGATGGCAAAACACCCATGACTGCCCCAGCCCAGCTTCGCATCGACTTCGTTTCCGACGTCGCCTGCCCGTGGTGCGCCATCGGCCTGGCCAGCCTGCAGCAGGCACTCGCGCAGCTGGACGGAACCGTGCAGGCGGAAATCCACTTGCAGCCGTTCGAGCTGAATCCGCAACTGCAGCCCGAGGGCGAGGACGCCAACGAACACCTGATGCGCAAGTACGGCATGGGCGAGGAACAGCTCGAGGCCAATCGTGCCGCGATCCGCGAGCGTGCCGCGGCGCTCGGGTTCGCCTTCAACATGCGCAAGGGCAGCCGCATCTACAACACCTTCGACGCGCACCGGCTGCTGCATTGGGCCGAACTCGACAGCCGCGACCGCGCATTGGCGCTGAAACAGGCGCTGCTGCGCGCCTATTTCACCGATGGCAAGAACGTAGCCGAGCGCGAAATCCTGGTCGGCATCGCCAGGGAAGCGGGCCTGAACGCCGACGAAGCCCGCCGCGTGCTGGAAAGCGGCGAATATGCCGACGCGGTGCGCGCGCAGGAGCGCCAATTCCAGCAGGCCGGCATCCATTCCGTGCCGGCGACCATCGTCAACGGGCAGTACCTGATTTCCGGCGGACAGCCGCCGGAAGTCTTCGAACAGGCGCTGCGCGAAATCGCCACCGCGGCACGGACGCCCCGGTCCGCGATGCATTGAGCCAGGCTAGGCCATGAGCGATTCCCTGCACATCGTGTGTCCCCACTGCGAAGCGGTGAATCGTGTGCCGTCCGAACGCCTGGGTGCTGCTCCGACTTGCGGCAGATGCCATCGACCACTGTTCACCGGCCATCCACTGGAGGCCGGCGAAGTCACGTTCGAGAAACACCTCACGCGCAACGACATTCCGGTGCTGGTGGATTTCTGGGCACCGTGGTGCGGCCCATGCCGGATGATGGCGCCGCACTTCGTGCAGGCTGCCTCGCAACTCGAACCGCGCGTGCGTCTGCTCAAGGTCGACACCGACGCCGAGCCGGCGCTCGGCACGCGCTACGCCATTCGCAGCATCCCTACGCTCGCCCTGTTTCGCGGCGGGCGCGAAGTGGCGCGGCAGGCCGGCGCGACGAGCAGCGCCGGTATCGTGCAATGGGCTCGCGCGAACGGCGCTTAGCACGCCGCATACCGTACCTGGCTAGGCGTCCTTCTTTGCGCGCCTGCGCCGCATGCGCAGCCAGCGCATCATGCCGTATGACAGCCGCACCTTTTCCTCGCCGACCGGCAGGTCGGCGTGGGCGAAGATCCACGACGATTTGCTGAACGCAATCTGTTGTTCGGGATACACGCTGCGGTGGCCGATGATGAGATACGCCGCCACGCAGGCGCCGGCGACGTACAGCGTGGAGTCGGCGCCGAACAATTCGACGCCCATCAGGATTGCCGCGATCGGCGCGTTGGAGGCCGATGCCGCGACCGCAACAAATCCCACCGCCGCGCCGAGCGCCGGCGCGAGGCCGAACGCATGCGCGAACGCGCCGCCGGTCACTGCCCCGATCACGAACTGCGGAGTGACGATGCCACCGTAGAAACCCGAGCCCAGGGTGATGGCGACCAGCACTGCCTTCCACAGGAATCCCAGATACGGCATGGTGTCGCCGTGCAGGGCACGTTCCATCATCGGCAGGCTGAGGCCGAGGTACTGCGTCGGGACCGCGATGATCAAGATTGCCAATGCGACGCCACCCAGGGCGGGCACGAGCGGTTGCCACAGGTCGAATTGCCGCTGCAATGCGCCGAATGCCTTCTTCGCCTGCCGCAGCAATTCCACGAACAGCCACGCGACCGCACCGCAGAGCACGCCGATCAGAACCGTCTTCAGGAACAGGACTTCCGTGAACTGGCCGCTGAAGTCGATGGCGTATTGCGGATAGGGCACGCCGAGCCAGCGCGAAACCTCGAACGCGGTGACCCCCGCGACGATGCCGGGGAAGAGGAAATCGTGGCGGATGCGGCCGATCGCCAGCATCTCGACGCCGTAGATCGCGCCCGCGATCGGCGTGCCGAATACGGCGGAGAATCCCGCGCTCACACCGCACGCGAGCAGGCGCTTGCGCATCTCGGGATTCAGATGCAGCAGGCGCCCGATCACCGCGGCGAAGCTGGCACCAATATGCGAACACGGGCCTTCCTTGCCGGCCGAACCGCCGCAGGCAAGCGTGACCAGCGCCGCGAGCGGCTTGATCCACATCGTGCGGAACGGCATTTTGCCCTGCTGCTCGTTGACCGCGACGATGGCGTTGTCCACGAACGTGCTGCGGCGCAGCCGGTAGCCGTAGTGCAGCAGCAAGCCGTTGGCGAAGCCGCCAACGGGCAATGCCAGCGCCAGCATCCACCACGGCGCCGCGTAGGCATGGCCTTCCGTCGCGAACAGTGCGCGCAGGAAGATCGTGCAACCCAGGCCGACCACGACGCCGGTGAATGTCGCCAGCACCAGCCACTGCAGCACAGTGGCCAGCATCACCAGTGGTTCGGTCAGACGGAAGCGGCGCATGGCTCCTCGGCGATCCCGTGATCCAGCTCATGGTGGATGAGCAGGACGCACTGCGACGCGAACAGCATGGTCGGGCCGAGGCTGATCTTCTCGGCACCCAGGCGATCCAACGTGCCGAAGCTCTTCTTCGGCATCGGCATGTGGTCAGTGAGGATGAAGCATGGGTTGCCGGCAATCGCCTTGCCGCGGAAGGGTCCGCCCTTCGGGTCCATCACGAACAATCGATGATCCTGGACCAATTCCTGTACCAGCTTCTCGAAACTGATCGTGCGCACGGTGATGCCCGGCACGACCGCACGGCTTTCTTCCTTGCCCATGCCCCTCGACGCATCTAGTGCGTCGGCGATCTGGCCGAGCAAGGCCTGCTCGTGGAAGCCGCCGATGTCGCGCATTTCGTTTGAGCTGAAACTGATCGTTCGCGTGTAGTCCGGAGTGCTTTCGAGCACCAGATGCACCACGACATCGGCACGATGCGACTGCGCCACGAAGATCGCGTTCATCAGCGTGTGGGCGAGGATTTCGGTATGGGCCTCCTTGCCGACCGCATCCAGTAGCAGCCGGCTGTCCGTCGGCGCGGACCTTGCCCTGAGTACAAACACGCGCATGACAGTCAGTGCTCTCCAGGAATGGGAAAGTGTACCCTGCCCCGTGTTTTCCCGGTCAACACCACGCATTTCGTGCTACTGTGCCCTTACGCGGCAATTGTATGAGCAGGTAATTTGCAGCGGGAGAAAATCATGAATTCGGCGTCGGTCTTCCGATTTCCCCATTTCCTGCTTGTGATTTTTCTCTCCTTGAGCGCAACCAACGCGCTCGCCGATACCTACGTCTGCGCCGGTGACTCGATCGGTGTTTTCGCTGATGACGCTGGGCTGGGCTCATCGCCCATTCGAACGATTACCGGACCGACCGCGGGTGTTGCCGAATGCTACGCGATCGCCCTCGACAACCTGCACGGCGAATTGTGGGTGACGACCCAGAGCACGGTTCGGGTCTTTCCGGCGCGCGCGAACGGCGACGTTGCTCCGCTGCGCACGATCACCGCACCCGGCCTGTTTGCGACGAGCATCGCCGTCGACGTCGAAGCCGATGAAGTCTACGTGGGGACGCCCGGAGGAGGCGGCATTTTCGTCTTTGCGCGTACCGGCAATGGCAGTCCCGCGCCGCTGCGCACCATCCAGGGCGACCAGACCACCCTGGGCAACGTCGTCGGGCTTTTCGTCGACCGCGTCAACAACGAGCTTTACGCCGTCAACTATGGCGGCAGTGTCGTCGTGTTCGATCGCATGGCCAATGGCGATGCGGCGCCATCGCGACTTTTCACCAACTCGACCAATCCATTCGGTCTGGTCGTCGATGCACGCGCCAACGAGGTCTTCCTCGCGACCGGAACGGGCTACGTCCGCGCCTTCGATCGCAGCGGCGCCGCACTGCGAACCATTGACGGCACAACCTCGGGACTGACGCAGACGGCGGGCCTTGCGCTGCGCCGGGACGGCATCCTGCTCGTCGGCAACCAGTACCGTTCCAGCTCGATACCCGACGCCGTCTTCGGTTTTCCGCGCACGCAGAACGGCAACGCATCGCCGGTCATCGACATCAATTTCGCCGCACCGCTTCAGCGCGTCTCCTGGGGAGTCGCGACTTCCCAGGCCTACGCATGCGGCGAAGGCCAGACGACGAGTTATTGCCTGTTTCGTACCGGCTTCGAATAGCACGCTTGACACCCGCATCAATCCCAGCTACCTTTTTTGCACAAGGTAGCTGGCACAAATGGATCCCGACAAGTTCAACGCGCTGCGCAAGGGGCTGCTCGAATTCCTGATACTGAGCATGGTCTCTTCCGGCCGCGTCTACGTCGCGGACATGATGCAGCGCCTGGGCAAGACCGACTTCGCCACCCAGGAAGGCACGCTCTATCCCTTGCTCAGCCGGATGCGCCGCGATGAGCTGCTGGATTACGAATGGCAGGAGTCCGACAGCGGCCCGCCGCGCAAGTATTACAAGCTGGCGGCGACCGGCCGCGAGCAACTCGCCGAGTTTCGCGACTACTGGAAATCCCTCACCGGTCTCATCGAGGAGTTGGGTAAGCCATCATGAAAACCGTCATTCACGTCAGCCTGAGCGGGCATGCGAAGACCTTCCAGCTCGAGGAAGAAGCCTGCCAGGCGTTGCAGGCCTACCTCGATCGCGCGCGTGCGCGCCTGCGCCGCGATCCGGACCACGACGAAGTGCTTCGCGATCTGGAGTAATCCATCGGCGAGAAGCTTTCCAAGTCCCTGCGCGGCGACGATCGCGTCGTCAGCCGCAAGGAAGTCGAGGTCGTGCTCGACGAGATCGGCACGGTCGATACCGGCAACGGCGATGCCGCCGCGGAGACGACCGCATTCGACCGCCCGCGCCGCTTCTGCCGCATCGACGAAGACAAATGGTTCTTCGGCGTCTGCCAGGGCTTGTCCGCCTATTCGGACATCGCCGTGGAATGGGTGCGGGTGATCTTCATCATCGGGACCTTCTTCACCGGCGGCGCCCTGATCCTGGGCTACCTGTTGCTGGCCTTCGTCCTGCCGCAGGTGCGCGATCGCCGCGAATACGACGCCAGCCTGCGCACGCACGCTGGCGCGGCGTAACGGGACGAGACCTAACCGACCGCCTTCCCGACCAGCGCGGCGATTCGCGTCTGCTCGGCAGCGGTCAGTTTGTCAGCGCGAAAGCGGTCGGCGCGCCTTCATGGCGGCGCGTTCTTCGGGGGTGAGTTTCCCTGCCGATGACGATTGGGTTGATGTCTTGCGCATGCGATCTTCTCCGCAATCCGTCATGTGTCGTGGCCGCAGCGCGCAACCGCATCCGCGATTTCGGGGGCCGATCCGATCGCGATCACGCGCGGATGGCCGCTTTCGATGCCGTGTTCGAGTTCGTGCGCCCAGGTCACGTGATACGGCATGTGGATGCCCCAGCCGCCGAGGCCGATGACCGGCTCGATGTCCGAACGCAGCGAGTTGCCGATCATCGCGAACGCGGGCGCGGCGACCTGGAATTCGTCGAGCACGCGCGCGTAGCTGGCCTCGTTCTTCTCCGACACGATCTCGATGCGATGGAACAGATCGCCGAGTCCGCTGCGCTCGACCTTGCTTTCCTGGTGGAACAGGTCGCCCTTGGTGATCAGCACGACGCGATGGTCGCGCGCGACCGCTTCGACCGCGGCGCGGACGCCGGGCAAGAGTTCGACCGGATGTTCGAGCACGCGGCGGCCGAGCGCGACGATGCGGTGGATGTCCTGCGCGCCGATGCGGCTGTCGGTCAGTTCGATCGCCGCCTCGACCATCGACAGCGTCATGCCCTTGGCGCCGTAGCCGAACAATTTCAGATTACGGCGCTCGACCGCATGCAGGCGTTCGCGCACGCGCGCGTCGCGGACGTCGATCCACGCACCGACGATGCGCTCGAACTCGGCGGCGGCGTTCTGGTAGTAACCCTCGCTGTGCCAGAGCGTGTCGTCGCCGTCGAAGCCGACCAATTCGATACTCACTCCGATCCGCTCACAACTTGAATTCGCCCGTCAGCCGGTGCTCGCGCGCGGGCCAGCGCGGGCACAGCGCTTCGACGGCTTCCATCAACGAAATCCATGCATCGATCGGATCGCGCGCGGACGAAGGCCGATACGCAATGCCGGCCTCGCGCACGAAGAATCCGCGTCGTGAATCGTCAGCGGTCGAGATCGGCGATGATTTCATCGAGCAGAGCCTCGCGTCCGAACAGGGCAAAGTAACCTTTCACTTCCACCATATTGAGCGAGTGTTCGTTGACGCGCAACAGCGAACGAATGTCCTCAATGTCCTGCGTGCGTTTTGGATTGTTGACGAACGCCTGCAGCTTGAATCCGATCAAGCCTTCCGCCGACACGACACGCAAACGGCCAAGCCCGGTCTCTTTCACTTCGGCATTGCCGAGCAGATTCGCCGCAGCGGGACGGTGCGCGAACAGGAAATCCATGCCCTCGTCGCCGCGCAGGTAGTTGGCCGCGTCCTCGCTGCGATGCAGGCAGCGATAACCGAGGCCGCGCAGGAGCGTGTCGATCTTTTCTGCGTCTGCAGCATCGGCCAGGAAATCGACGTCCTGTGTCGCACGCACGACATGGTGCGCTGCCAGCGCCAACCCGCCGATCAACGCCGGCTGCGTTCGCAGACTGGCGAATGCCGCCAACGCTTCCTTGATTTGATCGACGAGGCGCGTCATCGGTTGCATGCTCCTACGATACTCTCCACTCGCATCGTACAAGGTATGGCCGGCATCGACAGCGTCCGAACTCGGCGGCGGCGTTCTGGTAGTAACCCTCGCTGTGCCACAGCGTGTCGTCACCGTCGAAGCCGACCAGTCCGATGTTCATTCCCGCATCCTACATGAGGAAGCGAATTCAGGGCCGGAAAGGGATATGCTTCGCGGAGGGGTACTGCACTACCAATTCTAGGGGATTCCATGCGCCATGCCTCAAGATTTTTCTTGCGTGCCGCCGCGTTGCCGCTCGGGCTCGCACCAATGCTTGCGCTTGCACAAACGTGCACGGGCTTGTGTCTGCAGCAAGTCACTTGTCCGAATCCCGCCGTGACGACGACAGTCAGCGGCAGGGTCTATGCGCCAAACGGGGTGGATCCGCTACCGGGTGTGTTGGTGTACGTTCCGAATGCCCCCGTTTCAGCATTCGCTGCGGGAGCGAGCTGCCGGAACGGCGGAACGCCGCCCACCTCGCCGCTCGTGCAGGCAATCACGGGAATCGATGGATCGTTCACCGTGGCCAACATGCCGGCGGGCGCGAATATCCCGCTGGTCATCCAATCCGGAAAATGGCGCAGGCAGATCGTCATCCCGAACGTCGCCCAATGCACGAACACGGCGTTAGCCAGCAACGCGGCACGCTTTCCGAGGAACAAGACCGAAGGCGATATCCCGCAAATCGCCGTCGTCACCGGCAACGGCGACGCAGCGGAGTGCATCTTCCGCAAGGTGGGCATCGACGACGCGGAGGTTTCCGCGTCGAGCGGAACGGGACGCATCCATCTGTTCACCGGCGCCGGAAGTGCGGGAGCGCAAGCGTCCGGGAGCGTTTCCGAAACGGCGCTCGAGGCGAGTACAGCCACGCTCGGCGCCTACGACATGGTGATGTTTGCCTGCCAGGCCAATCAATTCGCCCAAACACCCTTCGCACAACAAAATCTGATTGGTTACGCCAATGCCGGCGGCCGCGTGATGGCCACGCACTATGAATACACCTGGCTTTACAACGTCGCGCCGTTCTCGGGAACGGCATCATGGAACGTGCAGCAGAGTCCAATACCTGCCGATCAGACGGCTTTCATCAATCAATCGACCACGGACGGGCTGCAACTGGCGCAATGGTTGCAATTCGTCGGGGCAACCACGACTCAGGGACAGATACCGCTTCAACTCCTGCGCCACGACTACGACGGAGTGATCCCGCCATCGCAATCGTGGATCAGCGTGAACGACGCCAACTTCGGCACCATGTCGGTTCAATACTCGTTCGGAACGCCGGTCGGCACTGCACCGACCAAGCAGTGCGGCCGCGTCCAGTACATGGACTACCATGTGGAAAGCACGGGTAACACCACTTCACTGGTTTTCCCGGCGGAATGCTCGGCAGGCGCCATGACGCCGCAGGAAAAGCTGCTCGAGTACCTGGTGTTCGACTTGACCAAGAACCTGGAGCCACCACTGTTCGCCGACGGTTTCGAGGGGCCGTAGCCCGTCAACGCGTCGTCGCCGTCGAAGCCGACCCGTTCAATGCTCAATCGAATATGCGCGTAACCGAATAGAGGCGATCTCGACAACCGCGCCGCCAAAGTCCGGCGATTCAGCCGTGCGTCGAATTGACGGAATCCGCCCCATTCTGGCAATTCCGGTCTACACTAATTTCATGCGTTGGCGCGATCTTGGTTTCTTCCTGCCGTTCGGCCTGGCCCTGCTTCCGGCCGGCGCCGTCGCGTTGATCGCGGCCGGTTGGCCGGCGCCCGGGGGCGCGGCGTTTCCGCTGCTGGTGATTTTCGGCGCGCTGCCGGTCATCGACTTCTTGTGCGGCATCGATACCGCCAATCTCGATGCAGGCGACGCCGCGATCGAACGGCACGGGTATTTCCGCGCGCTCACGCTGCTCACGGTGCTTGTCTGGCCGGCCGTCCTCGTCTATTGCGCCTGGGAATTCACGCGGCTGCCGCTCGGGCCGTTCGGCCTGCTGGCCTGGATCGTGTCCACCGGCGTGCTCGGCGGCGTCCTCGCGATCAATCCGGCGCACGAGCTCGTGCACAAGACGAGCCGCCTGGAGCGGTTCTGCGGCGGGTTCCTGCTGACCAGCGTCGGCTACCACGGCTTCAAGATCGAACACGTGCGCGGGCATCACGTGAATGTTGCCACGCCCGCCGATTCCTCGTCGGCCCGCTTCGGCGAATCGGTCTACGCCTTCGTGCCGCGCGCGCTGCGCGACAACGTGCGCAATGCCTGGCGCCTGGAAGCGCAACGCCTGCGACAAGGCGGGCGGCGCGTATGGTCGCTCGACAACGAGATGCTGCGCTGGACCGCCCTGTGGCTCGTGCTGCTCGCCGCGTTCGCGCTGTGGCTGGGCGTGGCGGGTGCGCTGTTCTTCGTCGCCCAGGGACTCGCCGCGGCGAGCACGCTGGAAATCATCAACTACGTCGAGCACTACGGCCTCGAGCGCCGCGCGGTCACGCCCGGCCGCTACGAGCGCGTGACGCATCTGCATTCCTGGAACGCGCCGCAGCGTGTCGGCAACTGGCTGCTGTTCAACCTGCAGCGCCATTCCGATCACCACGCCAATGCCCGGCGCCGCTATCAGCTGCTGCAGCATCACGACGACAGTCCGCAGCTGCCGGCAGGCTACGCGACGATGTTCGTGCTGGCGCTGGTGCCGCCGCTGTGGCGACGGATCATGGATCCGCGCGCGGTGCGGGCGCGAGGCACGACGGCGCATTTCGAAGGCGCGTGAGGCGCCAGAAAGCGCACATCGCTCCCCCACACGAAGGCTCCTCGTTTCACGTAGACTAGGCGTGCGGGAAAGGGGTCAGGTCAACACGGGGAGTCGATATGAGCATGTCGTGGCGCGATTCACGCGCTGCCGGTGGCGCGCGTACTCCTTCGTTGCAGTCTGCGGAGGGATGGATGAAACGACCACTCGGCAAGTCTCTCCACGCCATCGTCCTGTTCGCAATCGCCGCACCGGCATTCGCCCAGGTCTGCGTGCAGCCGCCTCCCTCGTTGACCGGCTGGTGGCCCGGCGACGGCGATGCGAAGGATATCGCCGCGGGCAACGACGGTACCTTGTCCGGCGCGGCGACCTACGCTTCCGGCAAAGTGCTGCAAGCCTTCAGTTTCCCGAGCGCGGGCTCCGTCGACATTCCCTACAGCGCGGTCGCAACGCCGCAGGCCGTCACGATCGATGCCTGGGTGAACCCGACCGCGTTCGTCGCCGGCGCTTCGATCTTCGACTGGCGCCCGGCCACGAATACGACCGGCATTCAATTGAACATCGACGGCAACGGCACGGGCCTGGTGGAGTGGAACTTTTACACCACCACGGGCCTGAATACGCTGGTGTCGGCCCACAAGCTGGCGACGGGACAGTGGACGCACGTGGCGGCCACCTTCGACGGCTACCAGGCAACGCTGTATTTCAATGGCAACCTCGAACTCACGCTCAACCTGCCGCGGCCGCTGACGGCGATCGCCGCCGACGCGAAGATCGGCCGCAACATCGTATCCGGCAATGCCTTCAACGGGTTGATCGACGAGGTCGAGGTGTACGACCGCGCGTTGTCGCAATCGGAAATTGCCACGCTGGTCGCCGCGGGCCCGGCCGGAATCTGCAAGGACGTGCTGTTTCGCAACGGTTACGGGGATTACGCGACCCTCACGGCTTCGGTGTCGGGCAGCGTTCCCGGAACGGTGACCAGCAATCCGGCGGGCATCAACTGCGGCACGACCTGCAGCGCCGATTTGCCGCTCGATTCGGTAGTTCAGCTCACGGCCACACCCGGCGCGAACAGCGCATTTGTGGCCTGGACGAGTAGTGCCTGCAGCGGTCCTGGGCCGTGCACTGTCGTCATGCGCGCCGCCACGTCCGTCACGGCGAATTTCGATACGGTCCACACCAATTGCATCGGCGCGGCGTGCAGCGGCTGGACGCTCGGCCAGACGTTCGAAGACTATATCGCGCCCGGAACCATCAGCCTGACGCAGGCGGAAGCAGCGGCCGCCGCGTGGCCCGGTGGAAGTTTCCCGGCCAATTCCTATGAGGCCGTCTGCGGTTCCGGAACGACCAACAACGTCTACGTCAATCCCGCGCGCACCGGCACGGCATGTGCGGTCTGGCGATTCGGCGGCGCGGCCGCAGGCCATGTCAACTACAGCACTGTTGGCTGCGGGTGTCCCACCACGACCGATCCCACGTGGAACTGAGCAGGAAAGATGCGGTGGCTGTGACGGCGGATTATGGATACGCCAGAGTTTAGACGGCGCCTGATTTGCGAGAAAGTGTACTCTGACTCCGGTTTTTCCCGGCAAGTCATCCTCCGGTTGCGCCACGGTGGAGGACGGTCGCATCGCGCAAAGCCTTGAGATCGACCTCGCAGGCGAAGCGCTTGTCGGGCGGCGAGGTCTCTTCGATGTAGCGCCGCAGCGACTCGCCGACGCCTGGCTTCAGATCGGGCCACATGCACGCGAAAGCCGGACTGGCGAGCGCCGGTCCCCAGTTGTAGCCGAGCCGCTTGACCGCGTCCTCGGGCAGCTGGCCCTGGTCGACCTCCAGCAGCACGGTCTCGAGCATGCGCAGGTCGGCAATCGTGATCCGCTCGGACGCTTCCCAATCGGCAAGCGACCAGCGCTTGACGGCTTCCGGGTAGTCCGATTCCGTCGCCAAACGATTGAGATGCGCGTCGAACGAACGATGGAATTCCGACGTCGCGATGCCGATCGCCTGATACGCAGCGGCGCGCGCCTGCCGGTTGCTTTCCCGGACCTGCCATCCGACAAACGCCATCGAACCAATGACGCCGATGACGGCCAGCACCTCGCGCAGGAGCCTCCATGGAATACGTCTCGTGCTCAGGACACGTCTCCGATTGTCATGCAAGAAAAATGGAGAAAAATCAGGATCAGGTGGATTTTCGGGTGTCAGCCAGCGCTAATGCTGAAAAGTGTACCCTGAGCACTGCTTTTTGCTAATCACTGTCTTCCGCGTTTGCTTTTGCCGGAAATGGCACTTTGACCCCTATTTTATTTCGTCTGCTTCACCCGGTCGTGCCGCTTCTTCTTCCTTGGGTGCCGATGCGCTGTCTTTGCGGAACGGCACCATGGAAGCCCAGCGTTCGCGCGAATCGAGTTCGACGGCGCGGCTGCCGATACGGGTCTCGAAGCGCGCGAGCTCGAGTCCGGCGATGTAGGCGGCATAGGCCACACCGAACCACACGATGGGGTTATGGCCCCTGCCCGGCCACCAGTTGAACCAGGTCACGGCATCGACGAAGGTACTGACCTGGCCGGATATCTGTTGGGCGATGAAACCGCCGATGCCGTTGCGGAACATGTCCTGCACGGTCGAGGGGTGGGCAATGACGCCGATGACGCCGCTCGCTTCGATGTAGAGCAGCGTCCAGGCCGCGGCCACGCCGTAGAAGCCGCCGCCGAATTTCATCCATTTCGCGTGCAGCAGGCTGTCCGACGATTGCTTGGATTCCTTCTGCGCCTTGCGGATCGACTTGAGGCTCGCGCCGATCGCCTTGCGGTCCGCGTCGCGCGCGAGCTCGCCGCGACTGTACAGCCGGTAGAACAGCAGCCAGCTCAGCACCGCTACCGGCAAACCGATTTCGAGGATGGCGCGTGGGAGTTCGGACAGCATGGGTTCTGCGGGTCCTGTGAATGAAGCCGAGCTCCGAAACCACGGCGAGCAGCGTGCCCGCACAATCTATCAAATTAACGGGGTCGGACACCTTTTTTGACGTTCACCTACGTAGGACGTTAATGAAGTCACTATTTGACACCTCTAATTCATTGTGATTTACTTCGAGTACGTCCTAGAAAGGAAACCTACGTGAGCAGTCTAAAGGCTTCACTCAAAGTAGTGCTTTACGCTGAAAAAGTTGTCGTAGCTGAGTCCGAAGATCCACAGCTCTGGCAGAAGGTACTTGGTGTGATCAATGGAAATCCAGCCGCGTTTGGAAAAATTGAAATAAAGCCTGAGAGCGATGAAGGCGAAACCGAGGACGAGGAGGACGAATCATTGGCGAAAAAGCCTGCCTCAAGAGATCCTCTGGGAAAGTTCGCCACAGAAATCGGAGTCAGTACCGAAGAGTTACAAGCGGCATGCGACCCTAAACACGACGAGCCCTTCTTGATCCTGGACCATACATGCTGGGAAGCTTTTAAGACTCAACTTGGAGATCGCGGACCATCCGCAGTAGCGCCGGCGGCAGCGGCTGCAACGTTACTCGCGCTATGGTTTAAAACCAGCAATGGACAAGCAAACGCTACGCAAGCACAGGCACAGGCAGTACTCCGATCGATAAATGTCCGCGACTCCAACAGCGCTCGTGGGATACGACGTTCTGAATGGCTCCAACCGCGCGCCGGAGGACAGATCATTCTGAACCCCGCAAAATTCACGAAAGCCAAACAGTTCGCAAGGTGTTTTTGCTTGAAGAATTGGACCGAGTGGAAATCTGGCAAGTAGGAATTAATAAATGGAATACCAAGCCTTTGATCTCGCCATCAGCGAAAATCGGATAAGTTCCATTGATCGGGCTGTCGCCATGCTTTGGCTTGGAAAGGTTGTCAACAGAATTGAAGGCATGACGGCAAAGGAAATCGCCTCCATAGTTGAGAACGACTGTGGGCATCCTCAGCAGAATATCAACAGACTGTCCCAACAACTTCGCAGCGATCGTAGAACTGCGAAATATGGCGAGGGATTCCGTCTCAAGCCTAACGCGTTAAAAGCCCTGACCCAGCAGTACCAAAACCTACTCGCGTCACCTTCTGCGCCAAAGATTCATAGCACTCTGGAGGTAGTCCCGCGTGCGATTTTTGAACCGGCCAGACGTGGCTACTTACTCAGGCTCATAGATCAAGTAAATGGGTGCTATCAAAACGGGTATTTCGACGGAGTGATGGTACTTGGGCGCAAGTTGCTCGAGACGCTAGTCATTGAGGTCTACGCGCAAAACGGACGTTCAGCAGAGATCAAGCGGGCCGACGGAGCCTTCCTCCCGCTTGAAGATCTGTCTGGGAAAATTTCCTCAGACAATGCGATTAACATCACCCGAGAAACAAAGAAATCACTAGCAGCGCTAAAGAAATTTGGTGACCAAAGCGCTCACAACCAGCGTTTCACGGCTCAGCTTACCGATGTCGACGAAATCAAGCACGGATTTAGAATTGCGGCAGAAGAACTACTGCACCATTGCAACTACGCTAATAAACTCTAAGCTCGGCCACACCAGCACGCCGTCTTCGATAAAGCACTAGCTAAGCAAGAATTCCCGAAGTACGCAGCAGCGTAGTCGGCTACATATTCCTCCGATACTCCCCGCCCACATCGTACAACGCGTGGCTGATCTGCCCTTCGCTGTTGTACTTCACCGCTTCCATCAGCTGCGCGAACACGTTCTTGCGGTCGCGCGCGGTCTGTTGCAGCACCTTTAGGCTTTCCGGCGCCAGTGAATTGCGGTTGGCGCGGAAGGCTTCGACATTGGCGATCTGCTGGCCCTTTTCTTCTTCGGTCGAGCGGATCAGTTCGATCGTCGTCGCAGTTTCGCCGGCGTGTTCCTTCGGCAGGAAGGTGTTGACGCCGATCAGCGGCAGGCTGCCGTCGTGCTTCTTGTGTTCGTAGTACAGCGATTCTTCCTGGATCTTGCCGCGCTGGTACATGGTGTCCATCGCTCCGAGCACGCCGCCGCGCTCGCTGATCGCCTCGAATTCCTTGTACACGGCTTCTTCGACGATGTCGGTGAGCTTGTCGATGATGAAGCTGCCCTGCCACGGGTTCTCGCAGAAGTTCAGGCCCAGCTCGCGGTTGATGATCAGCTGGATCGCCACGGCGCGGCGCACGGATTCCTCAGTCGGCGTGGTAATCGCCTCGTCGTAGGCATTCGTGTGCAGCGAGTTGCAGTTGTCGAACAGCGCGTACAAGGCCTGCAGCGTGGTGCGGATGTCGTTGAACTGGATTTCCTGCGCGTGCAGCGAACGCCCGGACGTCTGGATGTGGTACTTCATCATCTGGCTGCGCGGCGACGCGCCGTAGCGCTCGCGCATGGCGCGCGCCCAGATGCGCCGCGCGACACGGCCGATGACGGAGTATTCCGGGTCCATGCCGTTGCTGAAGAAGAACGACAGGTTCGGCGCGAAGTCGTCGATGTTCATCCCGCGCGCAAGGTAGTACTCGACAATCGTAAAACCGTTACTCAGCGTGAACGCGAGCTGCGAGATCGGATTCGCGCCGGCCTCGGCGATGTGGTAACCCGAGATCGACACGGAGTAGAAATTGCGCACCTTGTGGTCGACGAAATACTGCTGGATGTCGCCCATCATGCGCAGCGCGAATTCGGTGGAGAAGATGCAGGTGTTCTGCGCCTGGTCCTCTTTCAGGATGTCGGCTTGGACGGTGCCGCGCACGGCCGACAGCGTCGCTGCCTTGATCTTCGCGTACGTTTCCGCATCGACGAGCTGGTCGCCGGTGACGCCGAGCAGGCCGAGGCCGAGGCCGTCGTTGCCGTCCGGCAGCGGACCCGAATACATGGGGCGTTTCTTGCCCGCATAGAGTTTTTCGATCTTCGCGTGCGCGGCATCCCAGCGTTTCTGGTCTTCGCGCAGATACTTCTCGACGTTCTGATCGATCGCCGTGTTCATGAACATGGCGAGGATGATCGGCGCGGGCCCATTGATCGTCATCGACACCGACGTCGTCGGCGAGGACAGGTCGAAGCCGGAATACAGCTTCTTCATGTCGTCCAGGGTCGGGATGTTGACGCCGGAGTTGCCGATCTTGCCGTAGATGTCCGGGCGCGGATGCGGGTCTTCGCCGTAGAGCGTGACCGAATCGAACGCGGTGGACAGGCGCGTGGCCTTTTGTCCCTGCGACAGGTAGTGGAAACGCCGGTTCGTGCGCTCGGGCGTGCCCTCGCCCGCGAACATGCGCAGCGGATCCTCGCCGGTGCGGCGGTAGGGATAGATGCCGCCGGTGTAGGGATACGCACCCGGTAAATTCTCTTTCATCAGGAAGGTGAGCAGCTCGCCCCAGCTCGTGTACGTGGGCGCGGCGATCTTCGGCACCTTCTGGTGCGACAGCGATTCGACGTAGTTGTCGCCCTCGACGGGCTTGCCGCGCACTTCGTACAGGTAATGCGGATCGGTGATGGATTTCAGCCGCGCCGGCCACTCGCGCAGCAGGTGGATCGCCTCGGACGACAGCGATTTCACCGCATCGTTGTAGCGTTGGCGCAGGGTAATCAGCGAGCGGTCGACGCCGCTCAAATCCGCCGCATCATACAAATCCAGTTCGCGGTGCAGCTTGGTGTCGCCGATCTCGCGCAGCGCTTCCCAGAAACTCTGCGCGCGGTTCGCGGCTTCGGCCTGCTTGCCGATGGACGAATTGATGCCGCGGCCCTGCTCGGCGATCTCGGCCAGATAACGCACGCGGGCGCCGGGAATCAGCACGGTGGCGCGCGGTTCCTTCAATGTCGTATCGACTTGCGGCGTCCATTTCGACTCGTCCAGGTGCAGCTTCTCGCGCAGCAGGCGGCACAGGTTCGCGAACATCCAGGTCACGCCCGGATCGTTGAACTGGCTGGCGATGGTGGGATACACCGGTACCTGCTCGTCCGGCAATTTGAACGCGACGCGGTTGCGCCGCCACTGCTTGCGCACGTCGCGCAGGGCGTCTTCGGCGCCGCGGCGGTCGAACTTGTTCAGCACCACGAGATCGGCGAAGTCGAGCATGTCGATCTTCTCCAGCTGCGAGGCCGCACCGTAATCGCTGGTCATCACGTACATCGGGAAATCGACCAGGTCGACGATCTCCGAATCAGACTGACCAATGCCGGCGGTCTCGACGATGACGAGGTCATAGCCCTGCCCTTTCAGGAAACCGATGCAATCCTTGAGCACGATGCTGGTTGCCGCGTGCTGGCGGCGCGTGGCCATCGAGCGCATATAGACGCGATGGCTGCGCAGCGAGTTCATGCGGATGCGGTCGCCCAACAATGCGCCACCCGAGCGACGTCTGGTAGGATCGACCGCGAGCACGGCGATGCGCATGTGCGGGAAGGCGTGCAGGAAGCGCAGCACCAATTCATCGACGACACTGGATTTGCCCGCGCCGCCGGTGCCGGTGATGCCGAGCACGGGCGTCTTGCCGCCGGCGAGCTGCCACTCCTTGCGCAGGCGCGTGAGCTCCGCATCGTCGAATGCGCCTTCTTCGATCGCGGTGAGCATCTTGCCGACCGAAATTTCGTCATCCAGCGCGACCTTGGCCGGACGCGCGGACGGCAGCCGATGCTCGTTCGCGCGCCGCACCACGTCTTCGATCATGTGCACCAGACCCATGTGCATGCCGTCGTTCGGGTGGTAGATGCGCTCCACGCCGTAGGCCTGTAGCTGCGCAATTTCCTCCGGCGTGATCGTGCCGCCGCCGCCGCCGAAGACACGGATGTGCGATGCACCGCGCTCTTTCAGCATGTCTACCATGTACTTGAAGTATTCGACGTGGCCGCCCTGGTACGAGGACAGCGCGATACCGTCGGCGTCTTCCTGCAAGGCGGCGCGCACCACGTCCTCGACGCTGCGGTTGTGGCCGAGATGCACGACTTCCACGCCCTGCGCCTGGATCAGGCGGCGCATGATGTTGATCGCCGCGTCGTGGCCGTCGAACAGGCTCGCGGCAGTGACGAAGCGCAGCGGTGTCGATTCGGTGGATGGCGCGTTGGCGGGCAGGTTCTTGGCAGTGGTGCTCATGGCGGACTTCTCAATGGAATCGACGAATTGTAACGCCGAAGCCGCGTCCGTTCGCGGCCAGGCGCTAGCCGCCACGCTTCCTGCTAAAATGTGCGGCTGACATTGCGGAGATTCCAATGATTTTCGACACCATCGCCAATACCGGCCACGAACAGGTCGTGTTCTGCCAGAGCAAGGACGCGGGCCTGAAGGCCATCATCGCCATCCACAACACCGTGCTCGGACCGGCACTGGGCGGCCTGCGCATGTGGCCGTACAAGAACGAGCAGGAAGCGCTGAACGACGTGCTGCGCCTGTCGCGTGGCATGACTTTCAAGAACGCGGTGGCGGGCCTGAACATCGGCGGTGGCAAGGCCGTGATCATCGGCGATCCGGCCAAGGACAAGTCCGAGGCGCTGTTCCGCGCGTTCGGCCGTTTCGTGAATTCGCTCAACGGCCGCTACATCACCGCCGAAGACGTCGGCATTGACGTCAACGACATGGAATGGGTGTTCCGCGAAACCGAATTCGTTACCGGCGTGCATCAGGTGCATGGCGGGTCGGGAGATCCCTCTCCGTTCACCGCCTACGGCACATTGCAGGGCCTGATGGCCGCGCTGCATGCCAAATATGGCGAGGAAGACGTCGGCAAGCGCAGCTTTGCCGTGCAGGGCGCCGGCCATGTCGGCATGGAATTCATCAAGCTGCTGCGCGAACAGGGTGCGAAGGTTTTTGTCACCGACATCAACCCGGAACTGGTCAAGCGCGCGGTCGACGAATTCGGCTGCACGGCGGTGGGTCTGGACGAAATCTACGACGTCGACGCCGATGTCTATTCGCCGTGCGCGCTCGGCGGCACGGTCAACGAGAAAACCTTGCCGCGCCTGAAGGCGAAGATCATTTGCGGTGCGGCCAACAACCAGCTGGCGACCGATGCGATCGGTGATGAACTCGACAAGCGTGGCATCCTGTACGCCCCCGACTACGCCGTGAACGCCGGCGGCGTAATGAACGTGTCGCTCGAAATCGACGGCTACAACCGCGAGCGCGCCATGCGCATGATGCGCACGATCTATCACAATGTCGGCCGCATCTTCCAGATCGCCAAGCGCGACGGCATCCCGACCTACAAGGCTGCCGACCGCATGGCCGAAGAGCGCATCGCGGCGATCGGCAAGATCAAGTTGCCGCATATGGGCAATAATGGGCCGCGGTTTCTGGGGCGTATGCGGGGACATTAAGGAAAGCTCATGCGCGCGTTTTCCCTCGGCGAAGAAATCGACCTGCTGCGCGAGAGCGTTCGTGCATTCGCGGACAAGGAAATTGCGCCACGCGCGGATCTGATCGACCGCGAGAACGCGTTCCCGCACGATCTGTGGGGCAAGTTCGGCGAGATGGGCTTGCTCGGCATCACCGTACCGGAGGAATACGGTGGTTCCGGGATGGGCTATCTCGCGCATCTGGTTGCGATGGAGGAAATCTCGCGCGCGTCCGGTTCGGTGGGCCTGTCGTATGGCGCGCATTCGAACCTGTGCGTCAACAACATCCTGCATAACGCCAGTGCGGTACAGAAGCAGAAATATCTGCCGAAACTGTGCAGCGGCGAATTCGTCGGCGCGCTGGCAATGAGCGAACCGGGCGCCGGCTCCGACGTAGTCGGTTCGATGACCTGCAAGGCCGAGAAGAATGGCGACGCCTGGATCGCCAACGGCAACAAGATGTGGATCACGAACGGGCCGGATGCCGACGTGCTGCTGGTTTACATGCGCACCGCCGACAAGCGCGCCGGCAGCCGTTGCATGACCGCGTTCATCATCGAAAAGGGAATGCAGGGATTCTCGACCGCGCAAAAACTCGACAAGCTTGGCATGCGCGGCTCCAACACCTGCGAGCTGGTGTTCGAAAACTGCACGATTCCCGACGCCAACCGCGTCGGTGAAGTCAACGAAGGCGTGCGCGTGCTGATGAGCGGCCTGGACACCGAGCGCCTGGTGCTCTCGGGCGGCCCTATCGGTCTCATGCAGGCGGCTCTGGACATCACCCTGCCCTACGTGCGCGAACGCCGGCAGTTCAACGCGCCGATCGGCACCTTCGGGATCATGCAGGCCAAGGTCGCCGACATGTACACGCAGCTGCAGTCCTCACGCGCCTATGCCTACATGGTGGCGAAGGATTTTGACAACGGGGTCAAATCCCGCGTCGATCCGGCCTCGTGCCTGCTGCAGGCTTCGCAAAACGCCGTGCAGGTCGGGCTGGAAGCGATCCAGGCGCTCGGCGGCAATGGCTACATCAACGAGTATCCGGCCGGTCGCATCCTGCGCGACGCCAAACTCTATGAAATCGGCGCCGGCACCAACGAAATCCGGCGCATGCTGATCGGCCGCGAGCTGTTCCACGGCAAGTGGTGAGGGAGACGCGCCGGCACTGATCGCGTCATGCAAGAGCGGGCGTTTTCACGTCCGGACAAAGCTTGCCAAGATGCGCCGGTTCTGCGCTACACTCGATCCATCCACGAACGGGGGTGGATCATGAACGCTCTCAGCAGCACGTTTAACGTCAGGGACGCCCCCCGGGCACCACCCTGGAAAGTGCTGATTGTCGACGACGAGCCTGAGGTGCATGCGGTCACACGTCTGGTTCTCGGCAGCTTTCGTTTCGCTGACCGCCCGCTCCAGTTTCTCAACGCAACCACCGCGGCCCAGGCCGAAACCATGCTGCGCGAGAACCCGGACATCGCCGTAATGCTGCTCGACGTGGTGATGGAAACCGATCGCGCCGGCCTCGACCTCGTGCGCACGGTGCGCGAGCGCCACGGCAATCATTTTGTCCGCATCGTGTTGCGCACCGGCCAGCCCGGGCAGGCGCCCGAACAGCATGTCATCGCCAATTACGACATCAACGACTACAAGGAAAAGACCGAGCTCACCGCGCAGAAGCTCGCCACGACCATGTTTGCGGCGTTGCGCAGTTATCGCGACATGCGCACGATCGAAGCCAGCCGACGCGGGTTGGAACGCGTCATCGACGCATCCACCTACATTTTTTCACACGAACACTCGCAGCGTTTTGCGCTCGCGGCGATGGAGCAGATTGCCGACCTGATCGGCGGAACGCGCGGCGTACTGCTGTGCCGCGTGCCCAGCGCGGATACCGCGCCGCAGCACTTGCCGGTTGCCGCCGCGACCGGCGCCTACCGCGGCATGGCCGGACACAATGCCGACGAAAAACTCCCGCCGAAACTCAGCGCCGCGTTACGCCATGCGACGGCCAACCGCCAACACATTTTCGACGACGACCACTTCGTCCTGTTCGTCGGTGACGCGCGCGCACACGAAAACCTGGTCTATCTGGGTGAAAGCCTGTCGGCCAACGAACTCACGCACCGCCTGCTCGAGGTGTTCGCGACCAATGTGTCGGTCGCCTATGAGAACCTGCACCTGAATCGCGACTTGCTAGACAGCCAGCTCGAGATGGTGCACCTGCTGGCTGGCGCCGCGGAAACACGTTCGTGGGAAACCGCCAATCATGTCAGGCGCGTGGGCATGATCACGGAAATGCTCGGTCAGTTCTACGGACTCGATGAAAAGACCACCGACCCGCTGCGCACGGCATCGCCGCTGCACGACATCGGCAAGATCGGCATCCCCGACGCGATCCTCAACAAGCCCGGCCCGCATACCCCTGACGAAACCGTGGTCATGCGCACCCACGCCGAACTCGGCGCGCGGCTGCTGTCGGTGTCGCAGCGCCCGTTGCTCAGGCTCGCTGCCGAGATCGCAATGACGCATCACGAAAACTGGGATGGTTCCGGTTATCCGCGCGGCTTGAGCGGCGAAGCGATTCCCATCGGCGGGCGCATCACCATGCTCGCGGATGTGTTCGACGCACTCGGCAGCCGGCGCTGCTACAAAGAGCCCTGGCCGGTCGAAGACATTCGCGCGTTCATAGTGGAACAAAGCGGCATCAAATTTGAGCCGCGGCTTGTCGAGCTTCTGTTCGAGAACTGGGATCGCATCCAGACCGTGCGCGCACAGCTGCCCGACTGAAATCCGCGCGCCTCATGCTCCGCCCATCGGCAGGAAGATTTCGAACAGGGCGCCCTCTCCGGGACTGCTTACCACGCGAATGCTGCCCTTGAGCAATTGCGTGACCAGGTTGTAGACCACGTGCAATCCGAGCCCGGATCCACCCTCACTGCGGCGGGTCGTGAAAAACGGCTCGAAAATGCGCGCACTGATTTCCGTGCTCATGCCGGCGCCATCATCACGGTAGGTCAATTCGACCACGTTGCCATTTTGCTGCGCGCCGATGGCGATGGTACCGGCCGCGCCGTGCGGATAGGCATGGTGCAATGAATTCATGACCAGATTACTGACGATCTGGTACAGCGCGCCCGGGTAAGTATCGAGCGTTATCGGATCCGGGCAGACAACGCGGACAACATGGGATGTCTTCTTGAGGCTCGGGCCCAGTGAGGTCAGGATCTCGTTCAAATAGGCGCAGAGTTCGATCGTGCGACGCTCTTCGGTTGCCTGATCGACCGCGACCTGCTTGAAACTCTTGATCAGGCGATCCGCGCGCTGCAGGTTGCGCAGGATAATTTCAGAGCTTTCGCCGATCAGTTCCGAAATCGCCGACCACTCCGCCGGACCGAGCGTGGGCATCCGCGCCAGACGCATCGATTCTTCGCGCAGATGCGACGCAGCAGTGACGGTTACGCCCAGCGGCGTATTGATCTCGTGTGCAATGCCGGCCACGAGTCCGCCAAGCGCTGCCATTTTTTCCGATTCGAGCAATTGGCGCTGGGCCTGAGTCAGCTGTTGCAGGGTTTGCCGCAACTCGGCATTCGCACGGCGCACATCGGCAGTACGCGAGTCCACGCGCGATTCGAGTTCCTCGTTCAATTTGCGCAGTGATTCCTCGGCGCGTTTCAATGTGGTGATGTCTTGGGTAGTGCCCACGATGCGCACGGCGCGATGGTTGGCGTCACGCTCGACCACGCGCCCGCGCGTGAGCAGCCAGCGCCATTCGCCGCCAACATCCTGCGTGCGATAGCTGACTTCGATGAATTCACTTTTGCCCTTGACGTGGGCCGCCACTTCGCGCAGGAACGCGGGCAAGTCATCGGGATGCACATAGGGTTGGTAGTCCGAGATGGTCTGGGCCGCCGCCTCCTCGGTGACGCGCAGGTTCGGCAAACGGTTCTCGCGCAGGAACGACCCATTGCGCAGGTCAATGTCCCACAACTCGCCGCCACTGCCCCACAGCGCATATTTCAGACGCTCGGCACTCGCCCGGATCGCCTCGCGTGCCTGTTCCTGTTGATGCCAGTTGGCGCGTGTTCGCCACATGCCGACGAAGATCAGCAGTGCCAGCACGGCGCAGTACCCGGTGATGGCAGACGCCGACAGCCACGCCGCACGCTGGACATGCACCGCCATCTGCGCCTCGCGCGAATTCCAGGCAAACCCTGCACGGCGCGCACGCACACGCAAAAGATAGTCGCCCGCGCCCAGGTCCGTGTACATCGCAAAGCGCCGCGATGCACCGGTGTCGATCCACTGCTCGTCGTGGCCCTGCAGCAGGTACGAGTATTCGACCGATTTCGGGTCAGCGAATCCGAACGCGCTGAACTCGAAGCCGATGTTGCGCTGGCGATTGCTGAACGTCGCGGTGCCGCCATTCCACGGCGCCTGTTGCAGCGGTGAATCGGCATCCTGCCAGTGCAAGGCAACTGGCTGGTTGTTGAGCAGCACGGCAGTGAGAACCGGCGCCGGGATTGGCGCGGGAATCACTTGCAACGGATCGAACAGCGTCGCGCCCGACAGCCCGCCGAAAAGAATGCGGCGATCGGGAAGCACGGTGGCGACATTGATGTAGTAGCCCTGCAACAAGGTGCCGTCGGACGGTCCGAAATTGGCGATGTGGCCGCTGCCCGGATCGTAACGGCTGATGCCGGCGGTCGTGCTGATCCACAACGCATGGCGGTCGTCCTCGACGATGCTGCCGATCGCGTCCGCGCCCAGGCCCTCGGCCGCCGCAATGGTCTCGAATTTCGGGTTTGCATACGTACCCGGAAGCATATGGTTCATGCCGCCGCCCTGCGTGCCGATCCAGATTTCGCCACGGCTGTCCTGCAAGAACGTCGTTATCGTGTCGCTGCTCAGCGAACTCGGGTCCAGTGGATTTGCACGGAAATGATGAAACTCTCCGCTCGTGCGGTCGTACCGGTCCAGGCCGCCAGGGCGCAGCGCCACCCAGATGGCGCCTTGTGCATCTTCGAGCATGCTCGCGACCGGGCCAAAACCGATACTTTTTTGCGGATTCGCCAGGTCGTGATGGTGATGTCGAAAGCGCGTGCAGCCAGCACATAGCTCGTCCAGGCCCGCATCGGCCGTGCCGATCCACAGCGTACCTTCGCGATCTTCCATGGCGAACAGCAGGTCGTCGCTGGCCAGACTGCCCGGATCTTTCTCATCGTGGTGGAATCGGACGAAGGAAGTACTGCCCTGTGCCTTCCGCACCAGGCCTCCGCCCGCAGTGGCGATCCACAGGTTGCCTTCGCGACCGCGCGTGATCTGTTCGATCAGCGCGACCGGCAAGGCGGCAGGATTGGCGTCGTCCGCGGGCAGATGTTCGGTGATGCCAACGGCGGGATTGAAGCGCACCAGACCGCCCCCGCTCGGCAAGCCCAGCCAGATCGTCCCGTCCGGGTTCGCCAGCGCAGACACCACCGCACTGACCGGCAAGGTACGCGCATCGCCAGGCACCGAACGCAGGCTTTCGAAAACCTCCGTACGCAACTCGTGCACGCTGATGCCGTTGTTCCACGACCCGGCCCAGACCAGCCCATCGCGGTCGACCAACACGGTTTCCTGACGGTCCGCGGCGAGGCTGCGCGGGTTGGCCGGATCGTACCGGAACTGGTCGATGTGACCGCCGTCGGGATCCACGCGCAGCAGTCCATTGGCCTTGGTCGCCACCCACAGACGCCCGCGCTCGTCGAACTGCAACTCTCGCAACTCGTCCCCCGGCAAGGCATGCGCCGCATCAGCGCCCCGGTGATACCTCAGCAGCGGGGTTCCCGAAGCGGAAAACCGGTACAAACCCGATGCCGTGGTGGTTACCCACAGGTCACCACCCGGGGCGAACGCGAGCGAGCGGACGTCGAGCGAACTTGCCGGATCGAAGCGGACTTCGCGCAAGTCGCCAGCGTCCGGATTGCATCGCCACAAGCCATCCCTGCTGCCAATGAACACCGTGCCATCGCGCGCCTGGCGCAACACGCGCACATTGGCGAGCATGGCAAGACTTCCTAATGGCGAATCCTTGAACCGGTTACCGTTCCGGTCCAGCCACTGCAGTTGCCCGGCCGTGCTGGCAACCCACAGGCGGTTGCGCTGATCGATCAGCAAGGCGGTGATGTGTTCTGCCGCATTGTTACCCGGTGACAAGGGATCCAGGGTGTAGGACTGGAATCGATCCAGTACCGGATCATAGCGATCCAGTCCACCGGCCTGGGTGCCGACCCACAGTGAGCCATCCTTGTCCGCCGCGAGTGCCGTGATGACGCTGTCGCTCAGTGACCAGGGCTTGCCGCGGACATGCTTGTAGACCTTGAAGCCGTAGCCGTCGAAACGGTTCAAGCCATCCTGTGTTCCGATCCATAGAAAGCCGGTACTGTCCTGCGCCATGGCCATCGCCGTGGCTTGCGACAGGCCATCGCCGGTGCTGTAAGTGCGAAAGCGCACGTCGATGACGCCGGGCACGCCGGCGCATGCCAGCTGCGCCACCAGCAAGCCGATGATCGCCGTGAAAACCCGGTGTGGAAGCCCCCTGCCCGCCATATAACAGGCAGGCTACGCGCCGACAACCGCCGGCGCAAGCGCCTGCACCAGCGCGCACGACTGGAAAAATCCACATTGCAACAAGGTGGATAGTGTGAATATTCTAGCGTCGGCGTACACACTGCCCGCATCCGGTCGTGGTCCGGTTCGCACTTTCATTGGAGGAGGGAAACATGAGCAAGTCCAAACCGAAGGCAAAGCCGGCCAAGCCGAAGGCCGCGAAATCCAGGACCGCCAAGCCGGCCACAACCAAAAGCAAAGCCGCACCGGCGCGCAAGCCAACACCGGCCCCGAAGTTGGCCAAGCAGGGCAAGAGCGCGCCGAAGCTTGCATCGAAGCCATCCAAACCGGCAGCTGCGCCCAGCGGCAAGTCGATCATGGAATCAGCGCAGCAAATCTGGCTCGCCGGTCTTGGCGCATTCGCCAAGGCCCAGGAACAAGGAGGTGCGGTATTCGATACCCTGCTCAAGGAAGGCAGCAACATCGAGCGCACCACGCGCAAACTCGCCAGCGGCAAAGTCGATGACGTGCGCGGCGCCGTAGAAAACGGGGTCACCCAGGTGCGCGAGCGCACCCAGGAAACCTGGGACCGGCTGGAACAGGTCTTCGAAGACCGCGTCTCACGCGCGCTGGCCAAGCTCGGCGTGCCCGGCAAGAAGGAACTTGACGACTTGCTCAAGCGCGTGGACGAGCTAAATCGTGATGTGCGCAAGATCACTGGCGGCGTGCGTCCGGCGCTGACCCAGGTCATGAACAACACCGTGCGCCGTGCCCGCGACGATCTGTCGGATCTCGCGCGCGAGCTCGAAGAAGCGCAGCTTGCCGCGAAACAGACCGTGAAACGTACCGTCGCCCAGGTCAAGAAAGCGGTCAAGTCCGCACGCCGCTGATCGTTTAAGCCCGCCAGCCGCAACGAAGCCGAAGGATCCCTCCCCCCAAGGCTTTGGCTGGCGGGTTCTTTATTGAATGGTCTGCACAACCCCGTCCTGGGGTTGGCAGCCCGCGCCAAGTCCGAAGTAAATTCGGACTTGGCTACGACTCGTCAATCGCGTTCGCGCATGACTCGCGGGCGAGGCATCCTGCCTCGCGAAACTTCGTTCTCGCGACGGCTCTTCGGGAATTCAGGGGCTTAAGCATGACTTTTGTCGTGTTGCCCCGCCGCCTGCGCTGAACGATCATGCCGGATTGCCTCGTTGGGGAAGCCGCATGTTACGAATCCGCATCGCGTTCGCTACGCTGATCCTTGCCGCTGCGTTCGCGTCCGCTGCCGACGTGGCGCAATTCGGCAACTTGCACTGGCGTCTGGTCGGGCCATTCCGCGGCGGCCGCGTTCTCGCCGTTACCGGCGACACGACGGATGCACAGCATTTCTATTTCGGCGCGGTCAACGGCGGCGTGTGGGAAACCCACGATGCAGGCCGCACCTGGAATCCAATTTTCGACAGCCAGCCGGTCGGCTCCATCGGCGCGATCGCGCTGGCACCTTCCGACCAGAAAACCATTTACGTCGGCAGCGGCGAAGCCGACATGCGTTCGGATATCTCACAGGGCGACGGCATGTACAAATCCGTCGACGGCGGAAAGTCATGGTCTCACATCGGCCTGACCGATACCCAGCAGATCGAGCGGATTCTTGTCGATCCGCGCGATGCGAGGCATGTTTACGTCGCCGCGCTGGGTCATCCGTACGGACCGAACGAACAGCGCGGAATTTTCGAATCGCGCGATGGCGGTGCGAACTGGAAAAAAATCCTCGGTCCGAATGCCGATACCGGGGCCATCGACCTTGCGTTAGAGCCGGGAAATATTTCCACTATCTACGCTGCGCTGTGGCAGACACGACGTCCGCCGTGGAACATCTATCCGCCGTCCAACGGTCCAGGCTCGGGCTTGTACAAATCAACGGACGGAGGTGCGCACTGGACGCATATCCAAGGTCATGGATTCGCCTCGGGCACGCTCGGCCGCATCGGCATCACGATTTCCAAAGCGGCACCCAAACGCGTATACGCCATCGTCGACGGCGACCAGGGCGGTTTGTACCGGTCCGACGATGCCGGCGCGAACTGGGTCAAAACGACCGGCGACGCCCGCATCTGGCAGCGCGGCTGGTACTTCGGCGAGATCGCGGCTGATCCCCAAAACGCCGATCGCATCTACGCAATGAACACCATCGTATTGCGCTCGGATGATGGCGGCAAGACCTTCATCGCGCTCAAGGGTGATCCCACCGGCGACGATTTCCACGCACTGTGGATCGATCCGAACGACTCGAATCGGCAAATCCTCGGTGTCGATCAAGGCGCGCTCGTCACTTTGAACGGCGGCACGACGTGGAGCTCGTGGTACAACCAGCCGACCGCACAGGTCTACCATGTCACGACCGACAACCGCTTCCCGTACTGGGTTTACGGTGCGCAACAGGATTCCGGCGCGCTTGGCCTGCCCAGCCGCGGCGGCAGCGGCGACGGCATCACGATGCGCGAATTCGCCGAAGTCGCAGCCGGCGGCGAAAGCGACAATATCGCACCCGACCCGGACGATCCGCAGACGGTATTTGGCGGACGCGTGGACAAACTCGACCTGCGCACGCAACAGGTGCGCAATGTCGATCCCACCTTGGCATTACCGAGCCTGTACCGTGGTACATGGACGCTGCCGCTGGTGTTTTCCCCGCGCGACAAACATGTCCTGTTCTTCGCCAACCAGCGCGTGTACCGCACTGCCGATGGCGGCGAACACTGGCAACCGATCAGCCCTGACCTCACGCGCGAGAATCCGGGTACGCCGAAAAACCTGGATCCGGTCACCGTCGCGGACAATCTCGGTCAGGGCCCGCGCCGTGGCGTGGTGTATGCGCTCGCTCCCTCGCCCGTCGCTGATGGCTTGATCTGGGCTGGAACCGACGATGGCATGGTCTGGTGCACGCGCAACGGCGGCGCGCATTGGGACAATGTCACGCCGAATCAACTCACGCCATGGTCGAAAGTCGGCAACATTGATGCCTCGCATTTCGATGCGGGCAGCGCCTACGCGACCATCGATCGGCACCGTCTCGATGACCAGAAGCCTTACATCTATCGCACCCATGACGGCGGCAAGACCTGGCAACTCATCGTCGAAGGATTGCCGCGGAACCAATCGGTGAATGTCGTACGTGCCGATCCGGTGCGCAAAGGTTTGCTGTATGCCGGAACCGAACGCGGCGTTTATCTGTCCTTCGACGACGGCGGGCATTGGCAGCCGTTGCAACGCAACCTGCCTGCAACATCGGTACGCGACATCGTCATCCATGATGCTGACCTGGTACTCGCCACCCACGGCCGCGGCATCTGGATCATGGACAACGTGTCGAGCTTGCGTCTGCTCGACGCACACTCGGACAACGCGAATTTCCGGCTGTTCAAGCCCGAACCCGCCTATCGCATCCGCTTGCCCGAATTCACCGGTACCCCGATGCCGAAGGACGAGCCAATGGCATCGAACCCGGCCTTTGGCGCATATCTGGAATATACATTGAAAACATCTCCCAAGTCATCAATTAAATTGGATATTTTCGATTCGAATGACCGGCTCGTCCGGCACTATTCCAGCGCGGATTCCGCACCGCCAGCGGACCCGAAAAAGCTTCCTGTGGCACCTGAATGGGTCGAATCACCAAGCACGTTGACCACTGACCTTGGAACACATCGGTTTGTCTGGCCGCTGCGTTATCCGGCCCCTGTCAATGGTGGCAAGGCAGACCCGTGGGCCGATGGCCTGTGGGCGCCACCCGGCACTTACCGTGTGGTGTTGACCGTGGATGGCGTCAAACGTGAGCAGCCCTTGCAGGTGCTGGCCGATCCGCGCGTCAACCTGTCTGCATCGGCGTACGCGGAGCAGTTCGCACTGGCGCAGGCGATACAAGCGCAAAGCGAGCGCGTGGCAACGGCATCGCGTGAGACCGGGGCCCTTCTGCGGGCGTTGGGGCAAATCCACGATGCCGAATCGGGACGCGAAATTGCGGCATTGGGGGCGCGCGCGCGTGAACTCGATGGCTCACGCGAGGCGTCCAATCCCTTCAATGCCTGGGCATATCCGGCGCGCGACACCCACAATTTCAAATTCCTTGCCGATGCCTTGGCCAAACTGCAAGGTGCCGTGGCAGGCGCCGATGCCGCACCGTCCATTGATGCGCAGGATGGGTTCAAGGCACTGGTGCCGATGGTCGAAGCAACCCTGAAGTCATGGAACGAACTCAAGACGCGCGACCTGGCGGCGTTGAATGCGAAGTTGAAGGCGGCGGGGAAAGAGGCGATCAAGCTCCAGTAATGACGCTAACCATCCTTGGTGCATCGCCGTTCGCCATCCATGGCTCACCAGAACCGAAGCGCAGACGATGCGATTCAACGCATCGTCTGAACGCGCTTCGCTTCTACCAGTGAACCCCTCGCATCAACGACGCGAACGCCACCTGCTCGCTGGTCGGTTGCGCATCCAGTTCGCCGCGTCCTTTCATGCCCTTGGCGGCGGCCGAATCCGGGAACAGGCGGAACGCCGTGTTCATCAGGATTTCATAGGCACGCGGTGCCAGCGCGTAGAAAATCTGAGCAAACGTGCCGAGCCGTGTCGCCATGCGCACCGGACGCTCGATGATGGCCTCGACAATCATGTCGGCGGCCTCGTCCGGCGACAGCGTTGGCACCGATTCGTACATCTTGGTCGGCGCGATCATCGGCGTCTTCACCAACGGCATGTTGATCGTGGTGAAGTTGATGCCGTTGTCGGAGAACTCGGCCTGCGCGCAGCGCGCGAACGCATCCAACGCCGCCTTCGACGACACATAGGCGGAAAAACGCGGCGCATTGGTCAGCACGCCGATGGATGAAATGTTGATGATATGCCCGCGATGGCGCGCAGCCATGCCGGGCAAAAATCCCATGATCAGGCGCAACGAACCGAAATAATTGAGCTGCATGGTGCGTTCGAAATCGTGGAAGCGGTCGTAACTGGATGCAATCGCGCGCCGGATCGAGCGCCCTGCGTTGTTGATCAGGATATCCACGCCCTTGTGTTCGGCCAGCACCTTTTGCACCAGTTCGTCGCAGGATTTTTGTTCTGCAAGGTCGGCGACATAGGTGTGGCACACGCCGCCGGCATCGACGATTTCCTTGCGCGTGGCGTTCAGTTCATCCTCACCGCGTGCGCAAATCAACACCTTGGCGCCAGCACCAGCGATCTTGAGCGCCGCCGCCTTGCCGATGCCGGAAGAGCCGCCGGTGATCAGCACGGTGCGTCCGCGCACCTTGCCCGACAGCGAGTGATCGACGAAAAGATCCGGATCGAGGTGGCGCTCCCAGTAATCCCACAGCCGCCATGCGTAACCTTGCAGGTCCGGCACGCGGATCTTCGTGCCCTTGAGCGCGCGTTCGGTTTCTCGGCAATCGAAACGCGTCGGATAGTTGATCATGCGCATCGCCGCAGCGGGAATGCCGAGATCGCGCAGCACCGCGCCGGTGAAGCGCTTGACCGGCGGCAGGCCGGCCAGTGCCTGCTTGATCATCGGCGGGATGAAACCGAACATGCGCGCATCGATGCGCATGGTCATCTGCGGGGCGTGGCCGGCGCGCGCGAAAATGTTCAGTACCTCGCCAATGCGCCGCGGCGCTGGATCGGTCAAATGGAAACAACCGCCATCCAGCCCCGGCTTGTGCGCGATGTGATCCATGGCGGCGACGACGAAATCCACCGGCACCATGTTCACGCGACCTCCTTCCAGGCCGATGGTCGGCATCCATGCCGGCAGCGCCTCGCGCAATTTCTTGAGCGCGCGGAAGAAGTAGTACGGCCCGTCGATCTTGTCGATCTCGCCGGTTTTTGAGCTGCCCAACACGATCGCCGGGCGGTAAATGCGATGCTTGATCTTTGCCTCGCGCACCAACGCTTCGGCGTCGTGCTTGGTGCGGAAGTACGGATGATCCAGGTTCTCGGCCTCGCTGAACATGTCCTCGCGGAATACACCGGGATACAATCCGGCGACGGCGATGGAACTGGCGTAATGGAAGCAACCGGCCTTCAGTGCCGCTGCGAGTTCAAGCGCGTGCCGCGTACCCTCGACATTCGCCGCGATCTGGCTGTCCGCATCGGCGGCGAGGTCGTAAATCGCGGCGAGATGGAAGAAATGCTTCGCCTTGCCCGCCAGCGCCTTGCGCTGCGCCGGCGACATGCCGAGCATCGGTTTGGTCAGGTCGCCAATAACCGGAAACAGGCGCTTGCCATCTGCGCCGAAGCGCGCGCGCAAATCCTCGAACTTCTTCTGCGAGCCCTTGCGCACGAGGCAATGCACGTCGCCCTTGCGCGCCAGCAGGTGTTCCAGCAGATGGCGCCCGATGAAGCCGGTCGCGCCCGTCACGAAATAGGTCATGGCTTTTATCCCCGCGATGCAGGACGCAAAGATAGCAAAGCCAACGTACGTTTGACACGCTCGGCCGCTTTTGCCATTGTCCACCGCCGCAGCCGCACGCATTGCCACGGGGAACGACATGGCCGACCTCAAAACCAAGTTCGCGCAAGCCGCCGAAGACATCAAGAAGCTCGACGAACGCCCCGACAACGACACCCTGCTCAAGCTCTACGCGCTGTTCAAGCAGGGTTCCGACGGCGACGTATCCGGCCCGAAGCCGGGTTTCTTCGATTTCGTCGGCACTGCCAAATACGAGGCCTGGACCAAGCTCAAGGGCATGAAGGCCGACGAGGCGATGCAGAAATACGTCGACCTGGTCAAGAAATTGCGCGGCTGACGGCCTGCGCGCGGCGATGGCGGCGAAACAGACTCGCGAACGCATCCTCGACACCGCCCTGGCGATGTTCAACGCGCAGGGTGAGCCGAACGTCACCACCAATCACATCGCCGACGAACTCGGGATCAGCCCGGGCAACCTGTACTATCACTACCGCAACAAGGATGACATCGTCGAACGGCTGTTCGTGCGCTACGAGGCGCGCATGGACGACGCGCTGTCGGTTCCCGAAGGCCGCCTGCCGAACCTCGAGGATGTCTGGCTGCAATTGCACCTCGTGTTCGAGTGCATGTGGGAATACCGGTTCCTGTACCGCGACCTCGTCGACATCCTCGCGCGCAACCGCAAGCTGCGGCAGCGTTTTGCGCGCATCCTCAATCGCGCCGCGGCCAGCGCGGAAGCCGTGCTCAAAGGCCTGGCGCACGCCGAAGTCATGCGCGCGACACCGGATGAGATCCACGCCACGGCCGAAAATGTCCTGCTGGTCGCGACGTTCTGGCTCAACTACCACGCGGTGCGCGGCGCGAATCCGGAGCCGGCCCAAAACGACCTGAGCCACGGCATCTATCAGGTGATGCTGCTGATCGCGCCGTTCCTGCGCGACGCAGAGCGCGCGCACTTGAATACGCTCGCGCAGGCGTATCGCGGATAAAAAAACGGCCGCACAAGGCGGCCGCAAATCGTTGGAGTGCGAATTCTCTTATTTCGTGGCCTTGAGCTGACGGCTCAACGCGCTCATGCGCTGGCTCAGTGCTTCGATGTCGGACTTCGACGGCACGCCGAGCTTGTCCAGCGCCAGCGCAACGCCACGTTCGATCAGCACGCCGATCTTCCTGGCATTGTCGCGCGCGTGCATGCGCAATGGGGCAACCACACCCTTGAGCTGCGCTTTAGCGTCGGCGCCAACCTCACGCGCGAGCCGTTGCGCGCGAGCCTGGAAATCGCGGCCTTCGGCGGCGAGTCCGGCGAGAAGCTCGGTGCTGCGCTTCTGCGCGATGGAAACCGCGCCGAGTCCGGCCAGCCACACAGTGTGCGCCTTGTCAGCGGAAGAAGTCGTCTGATTCTTGTTGCGCTTGGTAGCCATGTTCTGCCTCTTGGTCAGGAAACCGCCGCGGTGCGGCTTGAGGCAAATCTAGCCTTGCCGGCTAGAACAAACACACTACTGACGGCCGCATCAACCCAGATCGAAGAAATCGACCACGCCGGTTTCCAGCGAATACTCCGCACCGACCACGCGAAAACCTTTTTCCTCGATCAAGGTTTCCATCAGTTCCGAGCCGTGGCGCAGGTGGTTCGTCGATGCTCGGATGTTGGCGCGCACCGCTTCGCGGCTCAGCGCATCAAGGTCGTGGCGCAATTCCGTGTTCATCAGCGGCAATACACTCGGCCGCACCCGATTGACGATCGACATCAGGTTCGGCGACTGCGAACCGCCGGGACGTGTCAGGTCATCGACGGTTGCCGCGATCGCACCGCACTGGGTATGCCCCAGCACCACGACCAACGGCGTACCGAAGAACGCGGCGGCGAATTCGACGCTGCCGACCAGCGACGGCGCGATGATGTTGCCGGCGACGCGAATCACGAACAGGTCGCCCAGGCCCTGGTCGAAGACGATCTCGACCGGAACGCGCGAATCCGAACAGCCCAGGATCGTCGCAAAGGGCTCCTGTCCGGTAGCAAGTTCACGGCGCTGGTGCTGGCTACCCTGCTGGCCGGAGTTGGCCTGCTCGGATACGAAACGGCGGTTGCCTTCGCGCAGGCGTTCGAGAGCTTCGGTTGCGGAAATCATCGCTGCGGGAGTCCTTTTATCGCGGCCGGATCTGGTTGCGTTCCTGTTTACGGTCCCAGGCGCGCAATTCGTCGCGCAGATGCGCGATGCGCTGGCGGCCAAGCGCGTTGCGTTCTTCGTCGAGCACGCGCCCATCGAGCAGTTCCGCCAGGCGCTGGGCCGTGGGCAGCATCGCTTCCCAGGCGTCCAGTGCCGGCATCGGGCCCGGCAGGGTCATGAAGAAACTTACGCCGGGCGTGCGCAGGGATTCGATCTGGGTCATGTCGAAGCTGCCGGGCTTGACCATGTTCGACATGCTGAACACCGGCCCGGCCTCCGGCTTGCCGGAAATCAGCCGATGGAAAATGCCGAGATCGCCGAAGTCCAGCCCTGCCTTTTCGGCGGCAACGACGAGATCAGGGCCGTGGAAATCCACTTCCGGCGGCGCGGCGACGAACAGCGTGACGATACGCTCGATCGGCAAATCCGGGCGCACGCCTGCAGCCGGCCTGGTCTGAACCGCCGGCTCGCCTTCGCTGCGCTTGGCGGCGATTTCCGAGCCGAGGCGCTGCAACTCTGCGCGCATCCCCACGTCCAGTTCGCCCTGCTCCGCTTCATCCGGATCATCGCCTTCGCCGAACGTCGGTTCGATGCGCTCGCCCGGCTCGCGCGAGGCGACCATGCGCCGCCCCTGCCTGGGCTTCTTCGGGCGCCCGAACCAGTAGATCGACGCGAACACGATCGCGCCGAGGATGGCAAGCGGAATTCCGACGGATGCGTTCCAACTCATGCGCGTCTCCGGTTGGCTAGGCGGCACCCGCCAGTTTAGCCGCTTCGGCCAGATCCACCTGCACCAGGCGCGACACGCCCGGTTCGCGCATGGTCACGCCGCACAATTGCATGGCCGCTTCCATCGTCGCCTTGTTGTGGGTGACGAACAGGAACTGCACGCGCTCGCTCATCTCGGTGACGAGCTGCGAGAAGCGCCCGACGTTGGCCTCGTCCAGCGGCGCGTCGACTTCGTCGAGCAGGCAGAACGGGGCGGGATTGAGGCGGAAAATCGCGAACACCAGCGCAACGGCCGCCAGCGCCTTTTCGCCGCCGGACAGCAGGGTGATGTTGGTCACGCGCTTGCCTGGCGGACGCGCCATGATCGACACGCCGGCATCGAGCAGATCCTCGCCGGTGAGTTCGAGGAACGCGTGGCCGCCGCCGAACAGGCGCGGGAAGAGTTCCTGCAAACCCGTGTTGACGCGATCGAAGGTTTCCTTGAAACGCTGGCGCGTTTCGCGGTCGATCTTCTTGATCGCGCCTTCGAGCGTTTCCAGCGCGGTATTGAGGTCGGTGAGCTGCGCGTCGAGGTAGGTCTTGCGCTGCGATTGCTCCTCGAATTCTGAAATCGCCGCCAGGTTCACCGGCTCCAGGCGCTTGATCTTTGCATCCAGCACTTCGAGCTGCTGCTGCCATTCGGCCGGATCGGCACCGGCCGGCAGCGCATCGAGTACGACCTGCAGTTCATGGCCGGCCGCGGCGATCGCTTCCTGCAATTGCGCGGCGCGCATCTGCAGACCCTGGTGCGTCAGGCGCCTCTCGGCATGCGCCTCGCGGTGCTGCGACAGCAGATGTTCGATGCGATGGCGTTCGGTCTCGTAGCCGCGGAATTCGTTGTCGCGCTCTTCCACGCCCTTGCGTGCCTCGACCAGCTGCTTGTCCACGAGCAGGCGCTGGTTGAGGTAGGTCTGGCGTTCGGCTTCGATGCCGGCCAGTGGCGCGCGGCTGGATTCAAGCTGCTGCGCGATTTCCGTCTTGCGCGCTTCGAGCTGGGCGAGCTGGCTGCTCATGCGCGCAAGGGCCTGTTCGAGCGCCGCGACGCCAGTGCGTTTGGATTCGATGCCCAGCGCGTGCTGGTGCGCGTGTTCCGCAGCTTCGCGCGCATTCATGCGCGCTTCCTCGCGCGCTTCGAGCAGCCGGCGACGCTCACCATCCAGGTGCTGACGGCGTTGTTCCTGCTCGCCCATGCGCGCGACGGCAGTTTCAAGCCGCGCCCGCGCCTCACGCGTGGTGGCTTCATCGGTCAGCGTACGTGCTTGCAGCGCGGCGATTTCCTCGTCGATCTTGACCACGCGCGTGCGTGCTGTTTCGATGCGGCCGCCGTGGCTTTGCATCTGCCCGGCGAGTTCAGAAACGCGGCGATGCGCGGTATACAACTCGCGCTGCGCATCGTCGCGCGCGCTTTCCGCTTCCGCCTTGCGCAGCTTGATCGCGTCGATTTCTGCCGTGAGCTGATCAACGCGCGACTGCGCTTGCGTGATTTCGCCACGCAGGTTCTGAATTTCGCGCTCGCGCGCGAGCATGCCCGCCTGCGCGCCGCCACGCCGCAGCACGCGCGCGTAGCCGGCGCCAAGCCACACGCCGTCGCGGGTGATGACGGATTCGTGCGCAGCCAGGTTCGCGGCGATGCGGCGTGCCTCGTCCCACGATGCGGCGATGCGTACCGTTGCCAGCATGTCGATGGCCGCTTGTGGCCCACGCACCTGTGCGGCCAGCGAATGCGCCGGAGCATTGCCGCCTTCCTGCGATGCAACCAGGGCAAGATTCGTCTCGCGCACGCCGTCCAACTCGCCGGCATGATCGTGTGGCGCATCGGCGAGTACACCTTCAAGCAGGCCGCCAAGCACGGTTTCCACGGCTGTTTCCCAGCCCGCTTCGACTTGCAGCACTTCGCCGAGCCGGCGCGATTTGTCCAGTCCGAGCTTGACCAGCCACTCGCTTGCGGCAGATTTTTCCTGACCGAGCGCCGCATGCTGCAAGGCTTCCAGCGACGCCAGACGTCCCTTCAAGCCTTGCAGTCGGGTGCGCGCCTCGTTCAACGACGTCGCGTTCGCGCGCTCGGTTTCCAGTACCAGTTCATGTGCGGCACGGCGCTCGTCGAGCAGGCGTGTGTGTGATTCGACCGTCTGCTTGTGCGTATCGTGTTCGGCGCTCAGCTTGGCCAACTGTTCGCTCAGCGCATCGAAATCCGCGCCCTGACGTTCGTTGCGCAAGGTTTCCAGACGGCGCGCGGTTTCCATCGCCTGCTTGTCGAGATAATCCAGCCGTGTGCGCTCGACTTCGGCTTCCTTCGACGCTTCGCCGGAGGATTTGGCGTAGGTGTCCCACTGCGTCTGCCACTCGGCAAGTTTTGCTTCGGCGTCGCGCTGGGACTCGGCAGCCTTCGCCGCGGCCTCGTTGAGCGCAGCAAGTTTCGGTTCGCCTTCGGCCAGTGAAGCGCGCAGCAGTTCGATCTGCTGCTGGTCGCCGCCGATGTGCTCGCCGAGTTCCGCGCGCGCCTTTTCGGTTTCCTCGCGCGCGCGCTCCAGGCGTTCGTGCAGTTCCTTGTTGTGCTGGATCTGCTGCTCGACGCGTGCGATCTCGCCACCGATGCGATAGACCTCCCCCTGCACCTGGTTCAGGTGATCCGTCGCGGCCTGGTGCTTCTCGCGATGCGCCTCGATCTGCGCCTCGACCTGACGCTGTTCGGCAACCAAGCCTTCGATGGCGATGTCAGCCTGCGCCAGCGCGTGGTGATGTTCGTCGATTTCGCCGGCGATGGCGCGGTAATGCAAGCCGCGCAATTCCGATTCACGTTGACCGTGTTCGGCCTTGAGTTCCTGCCAGCGCGTGGCGGCCTTGGCCTGACGATTCAGATGATCCAGTTGCTTGTCGACTTCCTCGCGTACGTCGTTCAGGCGTTCGAGGTTCTCGCGCGTGGCCTTGATCCGGCTTTCGGTTTCCTTGCGCCGTTCCTTGTACTTGGAAATGCCTGCGGCTTCTTCCAGGTGCCCGCGCAATTCGTCCGGGTGCGCGGAAATGATCTCCGAGATCATGCCCTGCTCGATGATCGAATAGCTGCGCGCGCCAAGGCCCGTGCCGAGGAACAGGTCGGTGATGTCGCGGCGACGGCAGCGCACGCCGTTGAGGAAATACTGCGACTGGCCGTCGCGGCTGGCCTGTCGCCTGACCGAGATTTCGTTGTACTTCGCGAATTCGCCGACAACGAGGCCGTCGGAGTTGTCGAAGATCAGTTCCACCGACGCCGTGCCGACGGGCTTGCGGCCGGTCGATCCGGAGAAGATCACGTCGCTGAGCGAATCCCCGCGCAGGCGCGTCGGCGCGCTCTCGCCCATCACCCAGCGAATCGCGTCGATGATGTTGGACTTGCCGCAGCCGTTCGGACCGACGACGCCGGTCATGTTGGTCGGCAGGTGCAGGATGGTCGGATCGACGAAGGATTTGAATCCGGACAGCTTGATCGTGGTCAGGCGCATTGATGTACTTCGTGGGATTCCATTCAAGATTGCCGCGGCATCGCATTGTCCGGCGCACAGGCTTGCGCTAAGGTGCGCGCCCACGCAAGAAAGCCGCAGCAGGAGTAAGTGCCGTGTCCACCGCGCCCAGCAAGACCCTGGAAACGTTCGCGAACCCGGAACCGGGCCGCGATTATACCATCCGCATGCGCATTCCCGAGTTCACCTGCCTGTGCCCTAAAACCGGCCAGCCGGACTTCGCGACCCTGCACCTGGAATACGTGCCGGACAAGACCTGCGTGGAGCTGAAATCGCTCAAACTTTACGTGTGGAGCTTCCGTAACGAAGGCGCATTCCACGAAGCCGTGACCAATCGTATCCTCGGTGATCTGGTGCGGGCAACCAAGCCGCGATTCATGCGCCTTTCCGCCGAATTCGGCGTGCGCGGCGGCATCTACACCACCGTAGTGGCCGAACATCGCGCGCGCAACTGGAAACCGATGGCGGCAGTCGCTCTGCCCTAGCCCTTCTTCGCCGGCGTCACCGCCCCCGAAGTCGAAGCTTCCGGTTTCGCCGGTGGCGTCGCGCCGGGCGGGTATTCGACCTTCGCCTGTTCGCGCAGCTTGTCCAGCCGTTCGCGGCCGATCTTGATCTGCAGGCTGCGGCGAATGCCTTCCTTGACCTGATCGAATTCCGGCGGCGAATACGGATTGGCGATATCGCGGTGGATGACATGCCAGCCGAATTCGGTCTTGATCGGGATCTTGGTGGTTTCGCCATTGCCCAGACCGGCAAGCGTCTTGGCCAGGTCCGGCGGCAGCTGATCCGGCAGCACGCGCGAAAACGCGCGCGCTTGCTTGGCCTTGCCGCGCCACTTGTCGAAAACCTTCGCAAACGGCATTCCGGAAACGATGTCGTCCTCGGCCTTGAGCGCGTCGTCTTCGTCAGCGAACAAAAGCTGGCTGAAGTCGTAGGCAACCTTGCCCGAGCGCGCGACCTGGTTGTCGTATTCGGCCTTGAGCATGGTGTCATTGATCGGCGTGCGCTGCTGGAATTGCACCAGCGCCGCATCCGCCACGCCTTGCAATCGCGCCGCTTCGACGCGCGACTGGTACGCCGGATCGGACGCCAGGTTTTCCTTCTGCGCGGCCTGCGCCAGCAGGACGAGGTCCGTGGTCAGGGTCAATGCCTGCTCGCGCTGCTTGGGTTGCTTCACATCGAGGCGATGCGCTTCGGCGACGGCATCGACCAGGCTCGCCGGAATCGGCGTTCCATTCACGGTCTCGGCCAGGGGCGTGCCGCCCGGAAGCTGCACGATGCGGTTATCGGATCCGTGCGAGGAGCAGCCGGCAATGGCAACGAGGAACAGTGGCAGGATTTTTCGCATGGTCGGAAACTCAATGGGATTCGTCGGGAGCGCGCGCCTCGATGGCGAGCGCGTGAATGTCGGTCTTGAGCATATCCGCCAACGCCGCGTTCACCTGGCGATGGCGCGCGAGCAAGGGCTGTCCGGCAAACGCAGACGCGACGATGCGCACATGGAAATGCCCGCGCCCGTCGCGAGCGCCTGCGTGACCGGCGTGCAGGTGGCTCTGGTCTTCGATTTCCAACGCCAACGGCGCGAAAGCGCGGGTCAGGATTTCGCGGATGCGCGTCACGCGATTGCTCACGGCAGCACCTTGCGGAACGGGCGCACGTCCACGTTCGCATAGACGCCCGCCGCGCGGTACGGATCGGCATCGGCCCAGGCCTGCGCGGCTGCAATATCGGCGAATTCGGCGATGATCAGGCTACCGGTGAACCCCGCCGGACCCGGTTCCTGCGCGTCGATGGCCGGGAATGGCCCGGCAAGCAGCAAGCGCCCTTCATCGCGCAGCGCCTGCAGACGCGCAAGATGTGCCGGCCGCGCCGCTTGCCGCGCCGCAAGGCTATCAGGATTATCTAGTGCGTAGATCGCGTACCACATCATTCGAACATCACGCCGGCAAGCCGCGAAGTGTAACGGAAGGCATGCACTCGCGTCCTTGAACGTGGCGCAAAACGGTGCCACATGGTAGCGTCGCGCGCATGCTCGAAACCCTCACCGTCAAGGATTTCGCCATCGTCGGCGAAGCCGAAATCGCGTTCGGCACAGGCATGACTGCGGTCACCGGCGAGACCGGCGCCGGCAAGTCCCTGCTCGTGGATGCCTTGCTGTTGCTGTCCGGCCAGCGCGCCGATTCTGCGGTCGTCCGCAATGGTTGCGAGCGCGCCGAGCTGGCCGCGTCGTTCGCGCTCGCCGCCGCGCCCGCCACGCGTGCCTGGCTCAAGGCCGAGGATTTTGACGACGGCGACCTGTGCCAGCTGCGGCGCGTGATCCGCGCGGAAGGCGCATCACGCGCATGGATCAATGGCCGTCCGGCCACGTTGACGCAACTGCAGGCGCTGGCGGCGACGCTGATCGAAATCCACGGCCAGCACGAGCATCAAGCCCTGCTCGATCGGGCGCGTCAGCTCGATCTGCTCGACGCGTTCGGTGCACACGCGGAGCAGCGAGCACAGGTCGCGGCGCTCGCCCTGCGCTGGCGCGAACTGGACGCATCGATACGCGTGATCGGCGGCGGTGATGATCATTCCGAGCGCATCGCCCTGCTCGAACACCAGCTCGGCGAGCTCGACACCCACGCGCTGACGCCCACGGAACTGGATGTGTTGAGCGACACGCACAAGCGCCTCGCGAATGCCGGGCAACTGCTGCAAGGCAGCGAAGCTGTTGCCGACCTG
Source organism: Lysobacterales bacterium PRO7 (assembly GCA_021404785.1). Classification (GTDB taxonomy): domain Bacteria; phylum Pseudomonadota; class Gammaproteobacteria; order Xanthomonadales; family Rhodanobacteraceae; genus Rudaea. Next base: position 100,128 of record QWHH01000005.1, on the reverse strand, counting down.
CTCGATGGCGACAGCGAATTCGCCGCATTGCGCGCGGTTGCGCGCGCGCAGAACGAATTAAACCGTCTGGCGCAGCTGGATCCCGGCCTTGCAGCGCCTTGCGAATTGCTTGCCGCCGCGGCGATTCAGCTCGGCGAGGCGCATTCGGCAATCGCCCGCTATCGCGACGGGCTGGAAATCGATCCCGAGCGTTTCGCCGAAGCCGAGGCGCAGATCACGAAGCTGCACGAACTCGCGCGCAAATACCGCGTCCCCGCCGCTGATCTGAAGAATCACGCCGAAGCCGTGCGCGTGGAACTGGCCGACCTGCGCGGTGCCGGCGCGAAGCTGGCCGCAGCGCAACGCGAGCGCGACCATGTGCAGGCCGAATACGTAAAAGCTGCGGCCGCGCTATCGAAAAAACGCGCCGCCGCCGCCGTGCGACTGGACCAAGACGTCACCGCCTTGATGGCGGAACTGGGCATGGCCGGTGGCACGTTCACGACGGAAATTGCGCCATCGGCAAACGTAACCCCCGATCCGCAAGGCGCCGAACGTGTTGAATTCCTCGTCAGCGCCAATCCCGGACAGCCGCCGCGCGCGCTGCGCAAGGTCGCCTCGGGCGGCGAGCTGTCGCGCATCAGCCTTGCCATCGAAGTCGCTGCGCTGGGCCTGGATGATGTCGACACGATGGTGTTCGACGAAGTCGATTCCGGCATCGGCGGCGCCGTTGCCGAAGTCGTCGGCCGCAAGCTGCGACAACTCGGCCACAAACGTCAGGTGCTGTGCGTGACCCACCTGCCCCAGGTCGCCGCGCAGGCGCACGCCCAGCTGTGCGTGACCAAGACGGCGAATGGCGCCGCTACCGACGTGGCGATTGAACCTCTGGATACCGCCGCGCGTCGCGACGAAATCGCGCGCATGCTTGGCGGCGTCAAGATCACGCGCGAAACGCTAGCGCATGCTCAGCAGATGCTGGATGCCGCACGCGCCAGGTAGGACGAGCAGGGTGCCCTATTTCTTCTTCTTGCGCACGTACAGCACGAGGCTGTGGTCCTCGATCGTGTAGCCGTGGCGCTCGGCGATTTCGTGCTGGAGTTTCTCGATCGCCTCGCTGGTGAACTCGACCACCTTGCCGGAATCGATATCGACCATGTGGTCGTGATGCTTGCCGCGATCGATTTCGTAAACCGCCTGCCCGCTCTCGAAGTTGTGCTTGAGCACGATGCCGGCGGCTTCGAACTGAGTCAGCACGCGATAGACCGTGGCCAGGCCGATATCGCTGTGATGCTGGATCAACTCACGGTAAATATCCTCGGCAGTCAAATGCTTGCCGGATGAAGTTTCCAGTATTTCGAGGATGCGCATGCGCGGCTGGGTGACCTTCAACCCGGCCTTGCGCAGATCACCCGTTTCGATGGTGGCCATCTTCGGCGATAACGAGCAGGAAAGGCCGCCTAGTGTATCATCCGCCGCTTTCCGCCCGCCGGTAATCAACGCATGACGACGTTTCTCCGCCCCGCTTCCGCCGCGCTTTGCGTGCTCGCCATTGCCGCGTGCAGCCCGATCTACAAGCTCGACATCCAGCAGGGCAACCTGTTCAACAAGAATCTGGTCGATTCACTCAAGCCCGGCATGAGCAAGCGTCAGGTCACCCTGGTCATGGGTTCCCCGTCCATCATCAGCCCGTTCGACCAGAACCGTTGGGATTACGTCTCGACCATGCGCCGCGGCAACGGACGCATGGAAACCAAGGATCTGACCTTGTTTTTCGAGAACGACTCGCTGGCCAAGATCGAAGGCGACTACTTCGCCGAAAACCCGACCGAGCTGATCCGGGAAGCCACCAAATACAAGCGCCAGTATCCGGACGACAAGCGCCCGGACGAGGACAAGAAGAAACAGCAACAAGGCGGCTAAGTGCGTGCGCGGTTGCGCCGCGCCTGCTTCGGATCGATTTGCAGCGGCCGGTACAGTTCGACACGGTCGCCGTCGCGCAAGGGCGCATCCATCGCGACGCTGCGGCCGAATATCCCATATCCGGCGGGTACGAACCCCGGCAGCTGCGCAAGAATGCCACTGGCATCAACCGCATCGATTACCTTTGATCCCGGCGGAATATCCACGACGCGCAGGAATTGCCGGTGCGGATCGGCATAAACCACCTCGACGCGGATCGATTCAGCCATGCTCGCGCCCAGCCTCGCGGCAGAACTCATCGACCATGCGGTCGGCCAATTTTTCGAACCCGGCGCGAAACACCGGCGCCAGCACCCGCCCGCGGTATTCGAAATCCAGCGCCAGGGCGATCTTGCAGCCGGCGTCACCGAGCGGCGTGAATTCCCATGCGCCGGACAGGCTCTGGAAAGGCCCGTCGACCAATTGCATGCCGATGCGCTGGGGCGGCGCGAGCGTGTTGCGCGTGCTAAAACTCTGGGTCGTGCCGGCGATACGCACGTCCAGGCGCGCGCGGATGGCGTCAGGTTCGCGTGCGAGTACGGCCGCACCCGCGCACCAGGCGAAGCGGCGCGGATAGGACTCGACATCGTTGACCAGGTCGAACATCCGCGTTGGCGAATAGGCAACGATGGCGCTGCGGCGAATATGAATCACGCGGAATATCCGTCAGAATTCACGACATTATGAACAAGGCGAAAGAAAAAAAGGACTCCGGCAATTCGACGATCGCGCTGAACAAGCGCGCGCGCCACGAGTACCACATCGACGAGCGCTACGAGGCCGGCTTGTCCCTGCAGGGCTGGGAGGTCAAGAGCCTGCGCGCAGGCCGCATCAACTTCGGCGACAGCTACGCCCTGATCAAGAATGGCGAGTTGTACCTGTTCGGCGCCTCGATCCCGCCCCTGCTTTCGGCATCCACGCATGTCGTTGCCGAAGACCGGCGCACGCGCAAGCTGCTGCTCAACCGCGCCGAGATCGACAAACTGATCGGGGCGGTCGAGCGCAAGGGTTACACGCTGGTGCCGACCGCGATGTACTGGAAACATAACCGGGTCAAGGTCGAGATCGGCCTGGCCAAGGGCAAGCAGGACCACGACAAGCGCGCGGCCGAGAAGGAACGCGACTGGAATAGAGAGAAGGGCCGCGTGATGCGAGCGCGCAATGGTTGAACCGGACGCTGGCGTGCCCATATACTGACCATGTCCGCGCGACGAAGTCGTCGCCGCACGGACACGGCGTTTTCAACCCGGGGGCGATCGGCTTCGACGGGGATATCGAAATCGCCTGGTGCATGCCGAGGGGGCAGCTTTCCTCGTTAATCCAGCAGCAAAACTTTAGTTGCCAACGACGACAACTACGCACTGGCCGCTTAAGGCCTAAGCCCCGAACCCGCTTGTGTCCGTGCTCGCCGGTGTAGGGTCATTATCACGGAATCGCCAAATCGCGCCGTCGGTCGCGTCAGGCTAACTCACAACCGGCTGGTCCCGAGGTGCGCTTTGCGCGTCGTGTTGCCTCGGGATGAGATCAAACGGCGCGCTACGCATGTAGAACCGGGGACGTAGGATCTTCGGACGCGGGTTCGATTCCCGCCGCCTCCACCAATCAAGAAACGGGGTCCGCAAGGACCCCTTTTTTGATTGGCGCAGGTGTGGATGAGAACCGTCCAGCCGCTCGCGGCTGCACGGTTCGACTGCGAGAGCCATGGACGGCGGAGCGAACATCGCAAGCGCAGCTCGCGATGGCACGAAGTGCGAGCGCCAGGATGGCGCGAGTCTTCCCGCCGCGTCTATACTAGTTTCGAGTCAGCCAATGAACGCAACCACCGCCAAGCTCTCTCCGGCGCTATTCGACCCGGCACATCTCGAAAATAGCGGTACCGTTGTACGCAGCGAGCCCTTCCACTTCCTGGTCGCGACGGGGCAACTGCCCACCGCAGCCGCGGCAACGCTACACGAGGATTTTCCCAAGTACGCCGGCGCCGGGTTCTTCCCCTACGACGAAGCGGACTGCGGACCGAGCGTGAACCGCCTGGTCGCCGACCTGACCGACCCTGCAGTTGCGACTGCCGTCGGCGCACGCCTCGGCATCGACAACCTCGGCCAGTACCCGACGCTGGTGACCTTGTGCAGGTCGTTGAACAAGCGCCACGGCACGATCCACACCGACAGCCGCTCCAAGGTCGCGACTGCCCTGCTCTACCTCAATCCATCCTGGCCGGATACCAGCGACGGCTGCCTGCGCTTTCTCAAGCGCATCGACGCCATCGACGATCTGGTCACGCCGGAAATCAAGCCTGTGTATGGAAATTTCGTGGTGTTCCGGCGCGCCGACAATTCCTTCCACGGGCATCTGCCCTACGAGGGCGAGCGCCGCGTTATCCAGGTGGCGTGGCTGACCAGCGAAGAGGAGAAGACGCGCAAGACCCAGCGCGGCAAATTCTCGCGCCTGTTCAAAAAACTGCTTGGCGGACTCGATCGCCGCTTCGGCGCGCGCCGCGGCAGGAACGCGGCGCACCCGAAGTAAGTCGCGTTACCAGCAGGAACCGTTGCTGGTATCTCCCGGAATGGCCGATTTCTTCCCCGTGTCGGTCAAGGTCAAGCTCCCGCATTTATCCTTGGCCTGCGGCCCCGCGGGGGTGGCGGTCAGCGTGTACGTCTGTCCTGCCGAACCCAAGGCCGCGACGGCGGAATAGTAGCCCCGATCCGAATTCGCGCTACTAAACCCAAGTGAGGTGGTCGAATTTCCGGTGATGGTCGAGGTATAGCTGTTGTAGTTCGTGTAATAGCGCTGTTCCGCCGCAGCGATGCCGGTCAGCAGGTTCTGACCGTCCGCACGCCGCGCACGGAAGGCGTAGCGGCTGTAGTTGTAATACGCGAGCGAGGCGAGAATCGCGATGATAGCGACGACGATCATCAACTCAATCAGGGTAAAACCACCATTCTTGCTTGCGCGCATCGCCGTATCCCCTCGTTGTTCGTCAGTCGCCATCACAGGTTGTTGAGCAGTTCGCGCCACGAGGTTCGCCGCCAGATCGGCAGGCCCCCGTTGATATTGAACGAATTGTTGCCGCCACCACCAATGATACCGACGCCGGGGATGATAACCGAGCCGCCGCCAACCGGTGAGATCGTCGCACCGCCACCGGTGGCGGGCGGATTGAGTACCTCTGCGCCGACGGGGACGCTTCCACCCGACGTGGATGGCGGATTCACCGGCCCACCGCTGGCCGCGCTCACCGCCATCACCGCACCGATGCGTCCGGGGGTGCACGGATCGTTATTCGCGCCAGGAATCAGCGAATACAGGATAGCGATGCCCGCGCTAGACAACTTGCCCGCACGCACGACATTGCGTTCACCTGCGATAGCCGTGCCACCGACACTGACGTTGAGCGGAATCATCCAACCCGCCTTGGTCGTGGGAACCGCGTTCGAAGTGATCGAACGGATGCCAGCCGTATCCTGGGTCAGCGTCTGCGTGACCAGATCGCTTTCGTGCAATGGGTACTTCGAAGAACCGGTGCCATAGTCGCGCACGCCAAAGAAGTGATTGGTACCCTTCACACTGCTCGCGTTACGATCGCTCGGGCCCAGGTATTGTCCTGAACCGAATACATAGATCACGCTGCCGGTGGCCGGGTCGCCGAAGACTTCCGGCATGACCGTGATCGGTTCGCAGCCCAAACCGTTTGTTTGCGTCGTACTGCACGGCGCCGTAGAGGAGTAGGTCTGGAACATGGCCTCCACGCTCCACTTCGTCGGGTCCGTGTTGGTCAGGTCGAAACGCCACAGGTTACCGGCAAGATCGCCCGCAACTGCTACATCGTCGATCTGATCCAGACCGAAGTCGGTGAGTACTGGCGTGGACAGGCCATAACTGGAAATCGAAGACGGCGTATCGATCTTGCGGATCAGGCTGCCATCGGCTGCATCGAGTATCCACAGATGCGTGACACCGGACGTTGATGCTGCAGCGGTATCCGGAGTCGAATTCTTGCCATAGGTTGACGAGGCCACCTGCAACTTTTGCGGGAAGTAGCCGCTGGCCACCAGCACCACCCACTTGCCGTTGTGCAGGCGCGCAACATTGGCCGAACTGTAGGTATAACCAAGGTCGGCGTCGTTGAGATTGGTGAACTCCCACATGAATTTGCCGGCCGCCGTGGTTTCACTGGACGGGTCGCTCTGGTCGGTGATGTCCAGCGCATAGATTCCACGCCCGCCGAGGCGCATCGAACCCAGCAGGATCGTATGCCACTTCTTGTCAGTGGAAAGGAACACATCGCGGATGACCGGCGTATCGTCAACGCTGGCAATCAGGGTATTCGATGGATTGGTGGTCTGTGCAAGCTGACCGTTGCCATAGAGCATATTCGGCACATAGGCCCAGACTTCGCTCCCGGTACTGGCATCGAAGGCATGCATCATGCCGTCATTCGCGCCGGCATAGATCATCGGGCGCCGCGCGATGTTGTCCTTGACGAATTTTTCGTAGCTGTTGCAGCCGCTGGCGGTCAGGCCGCCGGTACACGGTGCAGCCGCTGCCTGTTCGAGCGAACCCACCGGATAAATGTCCTGATAACCACTGTTCGGCGCCGCTTCATACGTCGGTTGTGAAGCCACGATCGGACCCAGCAGGGATTGACGGATGCGGAACTGACGCGGCAAGGTTTCGCCGGTCGGCGACGTTTCATTGCCGCGTTTGCCGCGCAGATAATCCACGCGATCGGTGCCATTGCCGTCATTCGTCGCCGGTGCAGTGACGCTATACGTCGTGATCACCTGCCCGGTTGCAGTATTGACATCGGTCGTGGTCGGATCGAGGTTGAGGTAGCCCTGCTCGGTCGAGCCGAGGCTGGACCACTGGAATGGCTTGCCGACCAGTGTCGTGCCACTCTTGATGGCAGTAAATATGATGCGCGTCGGCGCCGCCGTGTTGTATGGTGGCGGCGTCGTGACCTTGCACTCGCCGCGCGGAGGGAGCTGCGAAGTCGGTGCGAGCGGGGTAAAAGTGCCGCCAGTCAGGATGCACCCGGCGTCCCACTCGGTAGCGGTGGCGATTGCTGTTGTTGAATCCAGGGTGAGCTTGTAAAGATAACCCTTCCAGCTGCCGCTGTCGTAACCGGCGGTATAGCCCTTGGTGTTGGCGCCCTGCACGGAATTACTGACAGCGGTCGACGTCGAGGACTGCGCACGTGCGATCACGCTGTTGATGATGTCGGCAAGGTGCTGTACTAGGCTGCTGGGATCAGTGGCGACGAAAAACGCACCACGGCTGTTCAACGCCGCGTGCCACAGGTCATCGATGTTCGCAGCGATACCGTTGCCATTGCCGTTCGGGCGCGGCCATCCGGCGGAACCGCTGGAATTGACCTGTCCTGTGCGCAAATAACATTGATCGTTCTTGCCTACACCCAATCCATTGGTATTCTTGTTGCAATCCATGTCGTTGGAATAGGTGAGATTGCCGAATGCACCCAGGGTGACTGCGAACTGCACCAGATGCGGCCATGTCGCCGGATCATTGGCGGGATTCCAGAACACTTCCGGCGTCGCGCCCGGATCGGCCGGATCCACCGTCGCAGCGGTGGCGGTCACACCCGTGGTCTGATCCGGGAAATAGGCAGGAACAAAATCTTTCGGATACGTGCCCAGCAGATCCGGCCGCAGATTGTTGACCCAGTAGTAGAACGACATGTCCGAATACGACGAGCCACCATCCGAATCCGTGGTCCAGGCATCGTGGCCATAAACCGTGGTCGGGCCCAGACTGCTGCTTGCAACTGCCGTGTACGCGGACGGGTCATTGGTTGACAGGAACCCAACCGGCAAGGTCGCATTGCTGGATGATGTGCTGCCAGCCCCCGAGACCGATGTCGACGGAGAATTGTACAAACCGTCCGTCATCAACATGTGGAAATTCTGTCGGCAAGCCAGCTCTGATCCACCCGCCGCCAAGCTCGCATCCGGCTGCCAGAACGGATCGCTGAGTTTGTTGGTCACGGCGGTCGGCGTATTTGTCGTGATGAAGGTGCCTACGCGCTTCAGCGCGCTGCGACTGGGTGTGCCGCTGTTTGCCTGTACGTTGTAAATCCAATTGAAAAACGCATGGCGGTAGCCCACCGTGTTGGCACTGGCCCCTCCCGACGTCAACTGGGCGTAGTTGGTGTTGTCGTCGAGGTTGGTGATGATCGACGTCAACGGCAACTGGCTGTTGGAATTGAAGTTGCTGTTGTTGCCGAGGTTTTGCCAGGTCACACGCACATTGGCTGCACTCTTGCCGCCAATCACGCCGAATACACGCGCCATGGCCGAGCGCGCCATCAGGTTGCGGTAGCGGTAATAGGCATACCAGTTGGCGAAGTTCTGGTACTGACTGGCGGGTACGGAAACCGCTTCCCAGTTGCTGGCAGTGTAGAGTGCTGTCTGCGCTGCCGGAGTGAATTGTCCGTTTGCATCGAACGCAAGCTGGCTTAGCGCGCTGGATTTGAAACGCCAGTACACCGGACCGCCGTTCGGGGTGCCGCCGCCGAGGGGATCGGTCACCGTGCCATCAAAGGGATTCTGGGTCGCGCGCGATGCCGTCCAGCGGCCATCGCCTGACGTGCCGGCGGTGCCACCGGCGCCGCACATCCAGCGGTTGTCGGTGATGGTGTATGTCGTGACTCGCCAAGTCCAAGTGTCGTTCCATGTATAAGTATAGGTGGGATTATTCTTGGGGCACTTTCCGCTCACCAGATTGCACGTTTTCACACAATTGACAGCGTTGCTTGGGCAACCTGTCGCATTGCTGCCGGCACCAAAGGCAAGATTGCAGGTGCCAGCATCATATGTGCTGGGACATGACGCACCGAAGTTGGTCGCCACATTCGGAGTCTTCGTGTAAACGCCCGTCAAATCCGTGACCGACGCGCTCGTCGATGTACTGCTGCCATCCGGATTGTTGTTGTACTGATTTAATGCCGTACTTGCCGTGATCTGATTGCCATCGGCGGGACGGTTGACGGCAACGCCATCTTGCGGGACTTTCAACAAGTTTGCATCGGCATTTGGAAACGATGTGCCGTCCTCGTACAGCGGCGGAACATAGGTGACGTTCGGGTTGTAGTAGACGCCGTTCATTGCCTTGGATGCAACGTCGTAACCCGCACTGCCCTTGGCGATATTCGGGTTGATCACGTTGGCGCAACGCCAAGGCCCATCCCATGAAGTATTGGTTGTGGTTTTTCCATCGTACGGACGGCCATCGCCCATGTGCGTCCACGTCATCGAACCCGAGTCGTCGAAGGTAACGAAGATGTTTGGATCGACGGATTGGTTCAGGTCTGGCGGCGTGGCGCCAAGATCTGGCGGCGAATTCGGCGCGACCGGCGCAGCGGCCAATACGCTGGCTGCCTGCAACATCAGCACGGCAAACGTGCTTGCGGCAAGAAAACGAGAGAGAGTTTTGCGATGGTTCATGGCCATGCCTGCATCAATTGGATGGGACGCCTGCCCCGAAAGTGACTTCAACAGCGCTCACGGCACCGGCATTGCCGCCGGTGGCGCGTGCGGTGACGCGAAATGAACGAAGCGTTTGGTTTGTCGGACCGCGACTCAGGTCGCCATCGATGGCTCCGCCGCCGCCGGATGTCGGCACCCCCGGGGGAGTCACCATCCCGCGATCTTCCAGCATGTATTGCGGAATCTGCGCGAGCATCGCGGTGCCCAACGATGCAGCGTTCAACGCTGCGTTGGACCCATTCGTGTAATTGGTGCCGCCGCTGCTGCCGTTGGGAATCCACGTGGTCTGGGTACGAAACGCGACAACCAACGGATTGTTGGCATAAATCGTATTGCCGCTGCCGTCGTCAGCAGTCTGTGGGGCATAGCAGAAACCATTGTCGCCACCGTTGTACCCACAATTGATTTTTCCGTTGTTGTTGGACAGGTTCCAAAGCCAAGCTTCGGCGCCGCGCGCCGCCGTTTCGGCACCCATCAGACCGAGTTGCCCATTGCGCAGGCCACCGGTCATGCGCTCTTGCAGAATCGACGTGCTGGAGGCGGTCAGGCCAAGCAAAGTGATCAACACCAGGAACACCAGCGCCACGAACAATACGGCGCCCTGTTGGCTTTTGCACGATGTTGGAATGCGTGTATTCATGGCGTACCGGGAATCAGGGATTGAAATTACGCACGGAGACCAGCGACACGAATTCGCGCCGCAGCATCATCCCGGCTTTCAAGCCGGATGGCAGGTTTGCGGTTGCCGCAGGCGGCGGTGCCGGCGTCTGCTGGTTGTCGGTACCGCCGTACGAATAGGTGTACTGGTAGGCCATGTCGGCCGGCGTGAGCGAGTAAATGTTGTTCACGCTGTTCACCAGCAGATGCACTTCAATGCTGTTAAGCGCGCGCCACAGGCATTGCGGCTCGACCGAACCAGCGGGCAAGCCACTGACAATTTGCAAAGACATCGGCGAACAATTGGCAGCGGAACTCTGGCCTGCGACGAGGTTGGAAGTCAGGTAGCTGATCGAGGCATTGTTGCGCTGCACGCCTTCGAGGAAATCCATCTGCTCGATGCCCTGCACCAGTTCCTGATCGTTTGCGGCGGCGCCCTGGTTGTCGATGGTGCTGTCGCGCCGCACCAGCGCCGGTATCATGCGCGTGGCGTCGTTCGGATCGGCGTCAAGCTTCAGGTAATAGGTGATGGTGTGGAAATCCTGACTGAAGTTGTACAAGGTCACATCCACGATGCTGTTCGAGCTCGGGTCGACGGGACATGGCAACGTGCCACCGACAATGGCGGTAGGTGTCAGCACGGCGCCGGCAGCCGCTATCTGGAATATTTCCGAACGCGAACCGTAGACCAGCAAGGCCAGGTCGCCCGCTGCCGCAAAATTGAACGCAGGACTGCCCGTGCCCGGCGTCACCGTGATTGCGCTCAACGTGCCACCGGCGCCACCAGCACAGGTGAACGCCAATTCGTTCTTGCTGCGGGACCAACCCAGCGAATTGAGATAGCGCACCGTGAACACATCGGACGTGGCGACGCGCTTGCCCGCGGTGGTGCCCGTCGCAGGAAGTGCATTGGCACCTGACGGCAAGACCGGGCTGCACGTGCCACTGGAACACTCGTATCCCTGCAAAAAGTACCGCTGGCTGACCGGCCAGGGCGTACCGGCGGGCCAATCCGCTGCCCATCCGCTGGCGATGGACGGCGCGCTCAAGCCGGCTGGATCAAAATCGGGCAACTTGATCGTTGCAACGTAGGACATGGCGGAGATGCCCGGATTGTTCACGCCATTCGGCGTGGCAGTCGCGCTGGGAGTGGCATTCACGAAGCCGCTCATGTTCATGCTCTGGAAGGAGCTCATGCGCAGGTCGTCATTGATGCGCGTGATCGCATAGCGGCCGCTTTCCTGCAACTGCGCCATCGCATCCTGCACATGATTGGTCTTGGCGGTAGCCTGGAAGAGCATGACCAGCCCCAGGCTGATCAGGATGCCCAGGGTCATGGCTACCATCAATTCGACGAGGGTGAAGCCTTGCGCAAGCGCGCGCGAGAAATTCTTGCTGGGGAAGGTATTCATGGCTGGAACACCCAGGTCAGGCCGGCGGCGTGATCGTTCTGTCCGGATTCCGAGGACTTTTCGTTCCACGACATGTTGATCGTGCATTGGCCGTTATAGGGAGGACGTTCGACCATCGTATCGTTTGACGGATTGGCGCCGGTCGTGACGCAGGTGATCGTCGCCGACGGACTGGGCAGGAAGGACACGAGTTGGTTGCTGAAGACCGTCGCGTCTCGCGCGGCCACCTGCGCTGGACTGCACGAAGTGGCACCAAGGCACCCGCTGGCCGCACCCGCCGTGGACGCGTTATAGGTGCCGTTGTACGAAAGGTTCCACAAGCCGATGTTGTTGGCGCGCATGCGATCGGCCATGCCCTGGGCGAGGAACGTGGCCTGCGTGCGCAGATAGGCGCTGTGATTGGTCTGCACGGACACGGCGAGCAATCCAGCCATGCCGAGCAGGCCCAGGCTGAACACGAGCAGCGCGATCAGGACTTCAAGCAAGGTAAATCCATTGCGGGGCATGACGGGTTTCCTAGCAACCGGGGGCGGGCGAGCCGGATGTCCCGGTCATGGACGACATCATCCCGGACAGCGCGATGGTGATGCGCTTTGACTTTGCCGGCTGCGAATCCGGACGGCAGATGTTGAAATCGTAGCTGCTCGCCTTGGGCAGCATGGTCCCCTGTCCTGTGAAAACCACCGCACCGTCGGTCGGCGTGGCGCCGGATGCACTGGCCAGCACGGTGACCTTGGACTTGACCGAATAATTACTGGCGACATCGACCCCAGGATTTTCGCGCAGCACGGTGGCGAAGGAGCCGTCGAACGCCGTATCTGCCGCGACCTTCCAACCGCCGCTCCAGTCGCTGCTGCTGGCGCCGTTGTTGTTGAGCAGTCGTACTTGCGCGCCGCGATTGACGGCTTCGGAACGCGCGAGATTCAGATCCGTGAGCAAGGCATTGGTCGTTTCGGTGACGTGATTGCTCATGATCAAATCACGAAAGCTCGGCAGCGCCAGCCCCATCAGGATAAAGGCGACAAAGATCGTGATCATCAACTCGACCAGCGTGAACCCGCGTGCCGGGCGGAATGCGCCTGCTGGATTGAGCCCGCGATGTTCGGACATGTTTTCCCCGATACCGATGGACGGTTTTCGACCCCGTGCAGCCTAGCGCCTGCCCCGAGGCCGCTCAACGGCTTGCGGGCACGAGGTAGGAAACGCCAGATGAACGGCGCGGCGACAGGCTTTCCAACTCAACTGGCCGATGCGGCGCGCAGTTCCCTAGGCAAGGCGAAGGTGACGTCTTCGGCGTCGCCTTCAAGATCACGTACGCCAGTGGCGCCCCACTCGCGCAGGCGCACGACCACGCCCTGCACCAGGCTTTCCGGCGCGGAGGCGCCAGCCGTAACCCCGATACGGGATTTGCCGGCAAGCCATTCGCGGCGGATGTCCTGGGCGCCGTCGATCAGGTGGGCTTCGACACCCTGATTCTGCGCCAGCTCGCGCAAGCGGTTGGAGTTGGAACTGTTCGGCGAGCCGACGACAAGGACGATGTCGCACTGGCGCGCGAGTTCGCGCACGGCATTCTGGCGGTTCTGCGTGGCATAACAGATATCGTCGTGGCGCGGCCCCTGGATGTGCGGAAACTTCGCGCGCAGGGAGGCGATCACGGCCTTGGCGTCATCGATCGATAGCGTCGTCTGTGTGGAATAGGCGATATCGCCTGGATGCTTGGGTTGCAGTTTCGCCGCGTCATCCGGCGTTTCGACAAGATAAATCTCGCCCGCGGTTTGCACGCGATTCCATTGCCCGAGTGTACCCTCCACTTCCGGATGGCCGGCGTGTCCGATCAGGACGACGTCCCTGCCCGCCTTGGCATGACGCGCGACTTCCATGTGTACCTTGGTCACCAGCGGACAGGTCGCGTCGAACACACGCAGGTGACGCGCCGCTGCCTGCGCACGCACTGCCTGCGAGACGCCATGCGCGCTGAAAATCACGGTCGCGCCATCCGGAACTTCATCGAGTTCATCGACGAACACTGCGCCGCGCTCGCGCAGACCATCGACCACGAAACGGTTGTGCACGACTTCGTGTCGCACATAGATCGGTGCGCCGAGCGTTTCCAGCGCGCGTTCGACGATCTCGATGGCGCGGTCGACGCCGGCACAAAAACCGCGCGGATTGGCGAGCAGGATTTCCATGCCGGCCATTTTACTTCGTCGCCTTATCGCGCACGAACAAACCGAAAATCACCAGCAACACGGCGCCGACGCTGATTGCCGAATCCGCCACGTTGAATGCCGGGAACGGCCATGCGCCAATGTATACCTGGATGAAATCCGTGACCTGCCCCACGCGCACGCGGTCGATCAGATTGCCGATAGCTCCGCCGATCACCAGTGCCAACGGCAAGGCCGTGCGCCAATCGCGCCGCGGCGTCTGCGCCAGCCAGCGCACGAGTACCGCGCTCACACCGATGGCGATGACGGAGAACAACCAGCGCGACCACTGCGGATGTTCTGCGAGAAAGCTGAAGGCCGCGCCGGTGTTGAACGCGAGCGTCCAGTTGAAGACTCCCGGGATCACCGGATGCGGCACATACGGCGTGAGCGCATGCAACACGATCGCCTTGGTCGCCTGATCCAGCGCGATCACGAACGCGGTGAGCCAGAGCCAGGCAAGCCCGCTGCGCATTGGATTCGCCGTCATCAGAAAAACCGCCGCGTTTCGCCGCGGCTATCCGGCAGATTTTCCACGCAGCGCCCGCAAATTTCCGGATGATCGGCATGCACACCGACATCGGGTCGATGGTGCCAGCAGCGGATGCACTTGGCGTATTCGCTGACGCGCGCGACGATGCGCACGTCGCCGCCATCGAGCGCGACAGCCTGCGCATCGCCAGGCGCCGAAGCCACGCCGGCGAGTCTCACATCCGAGACGAGGAAGAAGAAACGCAATTCCTCACCGAAAGTTTGCAGACGGCCGCGCCAACCCGCGTCGAGGTACAGCGCGAGTTCCGCATCCAGCCCCGATCCGATCTGTCCCGCACCACGCATGCCTTCCAGCAATTTCGCGGCGCTCTCGCGGATCGCGAGCAGATCGCTCCAGAACTTGCGCTGATGCGCGGCGGCATGCGGCGCTTCGAGCCCTGCGTACCAGGTTTCGAACAACACCGACTCGTCGCGTTTGCCCGGCATCTGTTGCCAGATTTCCTCGGCAGTGAAACTCAACACAGGCGCGATCCAGCGTACCAGCGCTTCGAGGATGCGGTACATCGCACTCTGCGCGCTGCGCCGGCCATGGCTGTCTTCCTGCATCGTGTACAGCCGATCCTTGGTGATGTCGAGGTAAAGCGCGCCCATCTCGTTGGTGCAGAAATTCTGCACGCGCTGCACGACTTCCGGAAAATCGTAGCGCGCATACGCGGCCACGATGGCCTGTTGCGCGTCGTATGCCTGTTGCACAGCCCATTGATCGAGCAGCAAGGAATCAGCAACCGGAATCAGATGCTTTTCGGGGTCGAAGCCGTACAGGTTGCCGAGCAGGAAACGCGCGGTGTTGCGGATGCGGCGATAGGAATCGGCGACGCGCTTGAGGATGGTTTCCGATAGCGCCATCTCGTTGCGGTAGTCGGCCGATGCGATCCACAGGCGCAGGATATCCGCACCATTGTTCTTGATCACGTCCTGCGGTTCGATGCCGTTGCCGAGCGACTTGGACATCTTGCGGCCCTGCTCGTCGACGGTGAAACCGTGCGTGAGCACTTCGTCGTAGGGCGCCTTGCGGTGCATGGCGACGGATGTGAGCAACGAGGAATGGAACCAGCCGCGGTGCTGGTCGGAGCCTTCCAGATACATCACCTTGTCGCCGGGCTTTCTGGCGAGGTTTGCACGCTGGTCGAGAACGCAGAAATGCGTGACGCCCGAATCGAACCAAACGTCGAGGATGTCGGTGACTTTTTCGTAGTCGTCTGCCTCGGCACCGAGCAGTTCACGCGGATCGAGCGCGTACCAGGCGTCGGCGCCATCTTTTTCGACGCGCTGTGCGACTTGCTCCATCAATTCGACGCTGCGCGGATGCGGCTGCTTGGTCGACTTGTCGACGAACAGCGCGATCGGCACGCCCCAGGTGCGCTGGCGCGAGATGCACCAGTCCGGGCGGCCCTCAATCATGCCGGCGATACGTTCTTCGCCCCAGCCCGGATACCACTTCACGTCGTCGTGGATTGCCTTAAGCGCATCGGCACGCAGGTTCTCCTGCTCCATGCCGATGAACCATTGCGGCGTGGTGCGAAACGCGACCGGCGTGCGATGCCGCCAGCAATGCGGATAGCTGTGCGTGATCTTCTCGAACGCGAGCAACACGCCGCGCTCGCGCAGCAGGTCGACGACACTGTCGTTCGCTTTCCAGATGAACTGGCCGGCGAAGATTGGCGTTCCTTCCAGATACACGCCGTTCGGGCCGACCGGATTCAATTCGGCCGGAGTATATTTGTCCACAATGCCATATTTCTGGCCGACCGCAAAGTCCTCCGCACCGTGGCCGGGCGCGGTGTGCACGGCGCCGGTGCCGTCTTCGGCGGAAACATGGTCGCCGAGGATTACGGGAACCTGGCGGTCGTAGAATGGATGGCGCAGTTGCATGCCTTCCAGTGCGGCACCCTTGGCTTCACCCAGTACGGTGACATTTTCGACGCCATATCGCGCAAGCGCCTTCTCGGCCAATGCACGCGCCAGAACCAGCAACACGCGCTTGCCGGCTCGTTGCGGGCCTTCGACCAGAACGTAATCCAGTTCCGGACCCAGCGTGACCGCGAAACTCGCCGGCAGCGTCCACGGCGTGGTCGTCCAGATCGGCACGGAAATGATGCCACCATCGCCGATTGCCGCGCCGAATTTCGCCGCCAGCATTTTCGGATCGACCGCATCGTAGGCCACGTCGATGGCCGGCGAAGTCTTGTCCTGATATTCGATCTCGGCCTCGGCCAGGGCCGAACCGCAATCGAAGCACCAGTGCACCGGTTTGAAGCCGCGCACGACGTGGCCGTTGGCGACGATCTTCGCCAGCGCGCGAATGATGTCGGCCTCGTAGGAGAAATCCATCGTGCGATACGGGTTGTCCCATTCGCCGAGCACGCCCAGGCGCTTGAAATCCTCGCGCTGCAGGTCGATCTGCTTGCCGGCGTAGTCGCGGCACAGCTTGCGGAATTGCGCCGCGTCCACCTTCACGCCGACCTTGCCGACCTTTTTTTCCACCGCGACTTCGATCGGCAGGCCATGGCAATCCCAGCCGGGCACGTAGGGCGAGCGCAGACCGGCCAGGAGCTTGGACTTGACCACGATGTCCTTGAGGATCTTGTTGACGGCGTGGCCAAGGTGGATTGCGCCGTTCGCGTACGGTGGCCCATCGTGCAGGATGAACGCGTGCTCGCGGCTCGCCGTGCGCTGCTGGATCTGCTCGTAGCGCCGCGACTTTTCCCAATCGGCAAGCATGCCGGGCTCGCGCCTGGGCAGGTCGGCCTTCATGGCGAAGGCGGTTTGCGGAAGGTGGATGGTGTTCTTGTAGTCGATGCTCACGTCAATGCTCCAGCCGTCGCCGTCGTGCTCCGGCCCAAAATTTCCCGCGCTGCCTGCGCGTCAAGGTCGATCTGTTTCACCATCGCGTCGAGGTTGTCGAATTTCTCCTCGTCGCGCAACTTTTGCACAAATTCCACTTCTATACGTTTTCCGTAAAGATCGCCGTCAAAATCGAACAGGTGTGCTTCGAGCAGCACTTCACGGCCATCCACGGTCGGGCGCGTGCCGAGGCTGGCAACGCCGGGCATCGCTGCATCGCGCACGCCATGCACCTTCACTGCGAACACGCCGGCGACCGGCGACACGCGCATTCCAAGGCGCAGGTTCGCGGTCGGGAATCCCAGCTTGCGGCCAAGCTGCGCGCCGCGCACCACGTGTCCGCCGATGCCGAAGCGTCGCCCGAGCAGCCGCCCTGCAGCGTCGAAATCGCCCGCACCGAGCAATATGCGAGTCCGCGAACTCGATACACGCTCGCCATCCAGAGCAAACGGCGCCACTTCAGCGGCTTCGAATCCATGCACCTTGCCCATCTGTTGCAACAGCGCCAGGTCACCCGCGCGTGCATGGCCGAAACGGAACCCCGGGCCTACCAGCACGTGTCGCGCCCGCAATCGCCGCACCAGCACGCGTTCGACAAAATCCTGCGCCGACATGGCCGCCAGTTTCGCTGCGAAGCGCAGCAGCAATACGCGATCCATCCCGGCGTGGCGCAGCAACGCGATTTTTTCCCGCGTGGAACTCAACTGCGGCACCGCATCATCGCGGGCGAAAAACACGCGCGGGATCGGAGCGAAACTCACCGCGACCGGCATCAGCCCGTGCGCTTGCGCGTTCGTACGAACCTGCGCCAGAACAGCCTGATGACCGCGATGGACGCCGTCGAACGCGCCAATGCAGACCGCACTTCCGCGCGGCGCAAGGCACGGCCCGGCGACGTCTCGAAACAGCAAATTCATCGTGGAAGTATAGCCGTTACGCTGCGGCGCACAACGGTCAAATTCCCCGCAAGTCCCGCATCCGGAAGCCGCTCGCGAACAAGGTACCGATGTAGGCAAGCGCGGCGGCAACAACCAGCACGGCCAGATGCCAACCGCGCGTGGCAATGCGTACTGTGGTCCAGTCCGGCCACAGCCATGCACCCGCGAGCAACACCACCAGCATCGCCGCGCAGGCAACACCCATTCGCAACCAGTGAGTCGTCCAACCGGGTTGATGCGCATGTACGCCGGCGCGTTTCAGGTATCGCCACAGCAGCATGAACTGCAAGTAGTTGGACAGTGAGCTCGCAATCGCCAGGCCCAGGTGCAATCCCGGCAGGCATGCGATGCCATCGAGCCACGGCATCGTTTTCAGATCCAGTGGCGCCCATGCCTCGAACAGCAGCGCTATCAGCGCGAAATTGAACACCATGTTGACGACGACCGTGGCGACGCCCGCGCGCACCGGCGTTTTCGTATCCTGGCGCGAATAAAACGCCGGCAACAGCGTGCGCGTGAGCGCGATCGCCGGCACGCCGGCGCCGAGCGCGACGATGGCCATAGCCGTCATGCGCGTATCGAACGCCGTGTATTGGCCGTTCTGGAAAAACGTGGCGACCAGCGGCTCGGCGAGCACCAGCAAGGCACACATCGCCGGCATGGCGATCAGCAAGGTGGTGCGCAGCGCCCAGTCCAGCGCGCGCGAGAAGCCGGCGCGATCTTCCGCGACATGGTGCCGCGACAGCGCCGGCAGGATGACGGTGCCGAGTGCGACGCCGAACACGCCCAGTGGCAGTTCGAGAAAGCGCGTGGCCTGGTACATCCAGGTCTGCGATCCGGTGGCGAGCAGCGAGATGACAATAGTGTCGAGCAGCAGGTTCAACTGCGCGATCGACGAACCAAACAAGGTCGGCAGCATCAGGCCCATGATCCGGCGCACTTGCGGATGCTTCCATCCCCAGCGCGGCAGCGTCAGCAGGTTCAAGCCGCGCAAGGCCGGCAGCAAAAACAGCAACTGCAGCACGCCTGCAGCGAGCACGGCCCATCCAAGTGCCAGGATCGGCACCTGCAAGCGTGGCGCCAACCACAATGCGCCGGCAATCATGCAGATGTTGAGGATCACCGGTGCCAGCGCGGGCAGCGCGAAACGATGGAAGCTGTTGAGCACGCCACCGGCGAGTGCAGTCAGCGACACGAACATCAGGTATGGAAACGTCAGCCGCAGCAGGTCGGTGGTCAGCGCGAGTTTTTCCGGCTCCTCCAGCGCGCCGGGCGCGAAGGTCAATGCCAGTTGCGGCGCAAGGAACAAGCCTAGCGCGGTGATGACGAGCAGCACGCCGCCGAGTGTTCCGGCAACGCGCGCGGTCAATTCACGCAATTCGGCGGGACTACGGGTTTCCTTGACCTGGGTGAAGACCGGCACGAAGGCCGTGGAGAATGAGCCCTCTGCGAACAGGCGACGCATGAAGTTCGGGATGCGGAACGCGATGACGAAGGCATCCGTCGCCGCACTGGCGCCGAAGACGTGGCTCATGGCGATGTCGCGCGCCAGGCCCAGCACGCGCGAGATCATGGTCATCGCGCTGAACGAAAAAACCCCGCGCAGCAGGCTCGGCGTCTTCACGCGCAAAACCCGTCCGCATTGACGCAAACCCGCGCGCCGCCTACAATTACCGGCCTTTTTAGTACATCCACCCCATTTTGTAACGGAGTTTTCCCTTGGCCAACATCAAATCCGCCAAAAAGCGCGCCCGCCAGGCGGTCAAGCGCAATGCACGCAACGCCAGTTCGCGCTCGATGCTGCGCACGGCGATCAAGAAAGTCGTGACCGCGGTTGCCGCGAAGGACAAGGCCGGTGCCGAAGCCGCCTACAAGGTCGCCGAGCCGATCATGGACCGCTATTCCAGCCGCGGCCTGATCCACAAGAACAAGGCGTCGCGCCACAAGAGCCGCCTGACGGCACACATCAAGGCGCTGTAAGGGGTTTCGACTCACCCAAAAAAAGCCGGCCATGGCCGGCTTTTTTTTTGGCCTCGGCATCACGCCTGCTCGCTCCGCTGCGCGTCGAAGAATTCCTGGATCTTCAGGCACACCGGCCAGGTTCCTTCCTTCGTGATCGCGGAAACGACGAACCACGGAGCCTTCCATTTCAGCTTGCGCACGATCGCTTTCGCGCGTTTGTCGCGCTCGGCCGGTTCCAGCAGGTCGGCCTTGTTGAACACCAGCCAACGCGGGCGTTTCAACAACTTCGGATCGAATTTTTTCAGCTCCGCCTCGATCGCGTGCACCTGCGCGACCGGATCGACATCGTCGTCCAGCGGCGCCATGTCCACCAGATGCAGCAGCAGGCGCGTGCGCGAAACGTGCTTGAGGAACTGGATGCCAAGCCCCGCGCCATCCGCCGCGCCTTCGATCAGGCCGGGAATGTCGGCGATGACGAAGCTCTGGTCGGTGCCGATGCGCACCACACCCAGGTGCGGCTGCAAGGTCGTGAACGGATAATCGGCCACACGTGGCGTCGCTGCGGACACGGCGCGGATAACCGTGGATTTGCCCGCGTTGGGAAAGCCGAGCAAGCCGACGTCGGCCAGCACCTTCAATTCCAGCCGCAGTTCGCGCACCTCGCCTGGGGAACCCGGAATGGCCTTGCGCGGCGAACGGTTGGTGGAACTCTTGAACGCCGTGTTGCCGGCGCCGCCGTGGCCGCCCTGCGCGACTTTGAGGCGCTGGCCGTGTGCAGTCAGGTCGCCGATGGTTTCGTCGGTATCGATATTGATCACGGACGTGCCGACCGGCACGCGGATGACCCAATCGTCACCGCGCTTGCCGGCCATCTGCCGGCCCATGCCGTTCTCGCCGCGCTGCGCGCGAAATATGCGCTCGTGGCGGAAATCGACCAGCGTGTTCAGGCCTTCGTCGGCGAGCAGCCAGACGTCGCCGCCATCCCCGCCATGGCCGCCGTCCGGCCCGCCCAGTGGAATGAACTTCTCGCGCCGGAAACTAACGCAGCCGTTGCCGCCGTTTCCCGCATGTACCGTGATCTCGGCTTCGTCTACGAATTTCATAGGGTCTGGAATCTACACAAAAACAAAGCCCGGCGCGTGGCCGGGCTGTGTCGGATTGCTGAATTTTGGCTGTCAGGCCTTGGCAACGCTCACCGTGCGGCGGCTCTTGGCGCCCTTGACGGAAAAGTTCACCGTACCGTCGACCAGCGCGAACAGGGTGTGGTCGCGGCCGAGGCCGACGCCGTGGCCCGGATGGAACTGGGTGCCACGCTGGCGCACGATGATGTTGCCGGCTTCCACGGCCTGTCCGCCGTAGACCTTCACGCCGAGGTACTTCGGGTTGGAGTCGCGGCCGTTGCGGGTACTGCCGCCTGCTTTTTTATGTGCCATTGCTGTTCTCCTTACTTGCCCGAAATGCCGGTGATTTCGACTTCGGTGTAATGCTGCCGATGTCCCATCTGCTTCATGTGGTGCTTGCGGCGGCGGAACTTGATGATGCGCACCTTGTCCGCGCGGCCGTGCTTGACGACCTTGGCCGCGACACTGGCGCCGGCCACGAGCGGCGAACCGACCGTGATGCCCTCGCCCTCGCCAACCAGCAGCACCTGGTCGAATTTGACCGCGGCGCCGACCTCGGCCTCGAGTTTTTCCACACGCAGGGTTTCACCCTGCATGACGCGGTATTGCTTACCGCCGGTTTTGATGACTGCGTACATGGGTTTTCCTCTGTAGTTATTTTGCGACCCGGCCGCGATTTCCGGCCGAACCGACCACCTCGCCATCAAGGGCGAGCCGCGCATTATAGCAAGGGCCATACCGACGCGCTATAGTACTTCGTTCCCTCACTTTCGCCCGCCCAATGGACTCCATCCGCATCCGCGGCGCACGCACGCATAACCTGAAGAACATCGACCTGGACCTGCCGCGCGACAGCCTGATCGTCATCACGGGCCTGTCCGGTTCCGGCAAATCCTCGCTCGCGTTCGACACGATCTATGCCGAAGGCCAGCGCCGCTACGTCGAGTCGTTGTCGGCCTATGCGCGACAGTTCCTTTCTGTGATGGAAAAGCCCGACGTCGACCACATCGAGGGATTGTCGCCGGCGATTTCCATCGAACAGAAATCGACTTCGCACAATCCGCGTTCGACGGTCGGCACGATCACCGAGATCTACGACTACCTGCGCCTGCTGTTCGCGCGCGTGGGCACGCCGCGCTGTCCGGATCATGGCATTCCGCTCGCGGCGCAGACCGTCAGCCAGATGGTCGATGCCATGCTGGCAATGAATCCGGAGCGCCGCTTCATGTTGCTCGCGCCCGTTGTGCGCGAACGCAAGGGCGAGCATGTGCAGGTGTTCGAACAATTGCGCGCGCAGGGTTTCGTGCGCGCGCGCGTGGACGGCGTGCTGCACGAACTGGATGCCGTGCCTGCACTGGCGCTGCGCGTCAAGCACACCATCGAAGCCGTGATCGACCGTTTTCGTCCCGCCCCGGACCTCAAGCAACGCCTTGCCGAGTCGTTCGAGACGGCGCTGCGCCTTGGCGACGGCATCGCCATCGTCGGCGACATGGACGATGCGGACGCAAAACCCACACTGTTTTCCTCTCGCTATTCCTGCCCGGTCTGTGATTACTCGCTGCCCGAACTCGAGCCGCGCCTGTTCTCGTTCAACTCGCCGATGGGAGCCTGCGGGACTTGCGATGGCCTTGGTGTCACCCAGGTTTTCGACGCTGCGCGCGTAGTCGTGCATCCGAATCTCAGCCTTGCCGCTGGCGCGGTGCGCGGCTGGGATCGCCGCAACATGTACTACTTCCAGATGATTCTCTCGCTGTCACGGCACTACAAGTTCGACATCGACACGCCGTGGGAACAATTGCCCGAGGGCATCCGCCACGCGGTGCTCTTCGGCTCCGGCGACGAGCAGATCGCGTTTCGGTATCTGACGGAATCGGGCGGAAACGTCACCCGCAAGCACCGTTTCGAAGGCATCGTGCCGAACCTGGAACGGCGCTACCGCGAAACCGAATCGCCGGCGGTGCGTGAGGAATTGTCCAAGTTCATCAGCGAGCGCCCCTGCCCCGATTGCCACGGCGAGCGTCTGAACCGCAGTGCGCGCAACGTCTTCGTCGGCGAGAGCAGCCTGCCCGCGCTGACCGGACTGCCGATCGACCAGGCATTGGAATTCTTCCACGCCCTCGTCCTGCCCGGCTGGCGCGGCGAGATCGCGGCCAAGATCGTCAAGGAAATCCGCGAGCGCCTGCGTTTCCTCGTCGATGTCGGCCTCGACTACCTCACCCTCGACCGCCAGGCTGACTCGCTGTCCGGCGGCGAAGCGCAGCGCATCCGTCTTGCTTCGCAGATTGGCGCGGGTCTGGTCGGCGTGATGTACGTGCTCGACGAGCCGTCGATCGGCTTGCACCAGCGCGACAACGAACGCCTGCTTGGCACGCTGACGCGCCTGCGCGATCTCGGCAATACGGTGATCGTGGTCGAGCACGATGAAGACGCGATCCGTGCTGCCGATCACATCGTCGACATCGGTCCAGGTGCCGGCGTGCACGGCGGCGAAATCGTCGCCCAGGGTCAGCTCAAGGACGTGCTCGCGGCGAAACGTTCGCAGACCGGCGATTTCCTGTCGGGGCGGCGTTCCATCCCGGTGCCGCGCAAGCGCCGCGCACCCGACCCGCAGTTGATGCTGCGCGTGTTCGGCGCGTCAGGCAACAACCTCAAGGACGTGGATCTGGAAATTCCCGCTGGCCTATTCGTTTGCGTGACCGGCGTGTCGGGCTCGGGCAAGTCCACGCTGATCAACGACACGCTGTTCCGCCACGCCGCCGCGGAACTCAACGGCGCGAACGAGAAGCCCGCACCGTTCCGCAAGATCGAAGGGATGGAACACTTCGACAAGGTCGTCGACATCGACCAGTCGCCGATCGGACGCACGCCGCGCAGCAATCCAGCCACTTACACCGGCCTGTTCACACCGCTACGCGAGCTGTACGCCCAGGTGCCGGAAGCGCGCGCGCGCGGCTACCAGCCGGGACGCTTCAGCTTCAACGTCAAGGGCGGGCGCTGCGAAGCCTGCGAGGGCGACGGACTGATCAAGGTCGAGATGCACTTCCTGCCCGACGTCTACGTGCCCTGCGACGTCTGCCACGGCAAGCGCTACAATCGCGAGACGCTGGAAATCCTCTACAAGGGTCACACGATTTCCGACGTACTCGAAATGACGGTCGAGGATGCGCTCAAGTTGTTCGAACCGATCCCGGCGCTGGCGCGCAAACTCGAAACGCTGATGGACGTGGGCCTGAGCTACATCAAGCTCGGCCAGAGCGCGACCACGCTGTCCGGCGGTGAGGCGCAGCGCGTGAAACTGTCGCGCGAGTTGTCCAAGCGCGACACCGGACGCACGCTCTACATTCTCGACGAGCCGACCACGGGACTGCATTTCCATGACATCGAGCAGTTGCTGCGCGTCCTGCATCGCCTGCGCGACGACGGCAATACCGTGGTCGTGATCGAGCACAATCTGGATGTGATCAAGACCGCGGACTGGATCGTCGATCTCGGACCCGAAGGCGGCGGCCGCGGCGGCAGCATCATCGCCACCGGCACGCCGGAACAGATCGCCGCAGACAAGACTTCGCACACCGGACATTTCCTCGCCCGTGTGCTTGGCGCTGGCAAGCGCAAGGCAGCCGCATGAACAATGCGGCAGGCCGCGCGCAGGGCACAAATTCGCCGAAACCGCGCTTTCCGGCATGACCAACCCAGTATTGACGAAGTGATCGCGCTGGTCCGTTCCCATTTCACGTGATGAGGAAATCCGCATGAAATCCCGTGCTGCCGTCGCCTTCGCCGCAGGGCAACCGCTGAAGGTCGTCGAAATCGACGTCGAACCGCCGCGCAAGGGCGAAGTACTGGTGAAGATCAGCCACACCGGCGTCTGCCACACCGATGCGTTCACGCTTTCCGGCGACGATCCGGAAGGCCTGTTCCCCTGCGTGCTCGGCCACGAAGGCGCGGGCGTGGTGGTCGAAGCCGGTGCAGGCGTCACGAGTGTCAAGCTCGGCGACCATGTCATTCCGCTGTACACCGCCGAATGCGGCGAGTGCCTGTTCTGCAAGTCGGGCAAGACCAACTTGTGCACGTCGGTGCGCGCCACGCAAGGCAAGGGCGTGATGCCGGACGGGACGACGCGATTTTCGTACAACGGGCAGCCGCTATATCACTACATGGGCTGCTCGACCTTCAGCGAATACACCGTGGTCGCGGAAGTTTCGCTGGCGAAGATCAATCCGCGGGCCGATCACGAACAGGTCTGCCTGCTCGGCTGCGGCGTCACCACAGGCCTGGGTGCGGTCAAGAACACGGCGAAGGTGCAGGCGGGCGACAGCGTCGCGGTGTTCGGCCTCGGCGGTATTGGCCTGGCGGTGATCCAGGGCGCGAAGCGGGCGAAGGCTGGCCGCATCATCGCGATCGACACCAACCCGTCCAAATTCGACATGGCGCGCGACATGGGTGCCACCGACTGCGTCAATCCGAAGGATTATGACAAGCCGGTGCAGCAGGTGATCGTGGAGATGACCGGTTGGGGCGTGGATCATTCGTTCGAATGCATCGGCAACGTCAACGTGATGCGCGCAGCGCTGGAATGCGCGCATCGCGGCTGGGGCCAGAGCGTGATCATCGGCGTAGCCGGCGCGGGCCAGGAGATTTCCACGCGGCCGTTCCAGCTCGTTACCGGACGCAAGTGGCTGGGCACCGCATTCGGCGGCGTCAAGGGTCGCTCGCAATTGCCCGGCATGGTCGAAGACGCGATGCGCGGCGAGATCCGCCTGGCGCCGTTCGTGACCCATACGATGGGACTGGACGGCATCAACGAAGCGTTTGACCTGATGCACCAGGGCAAGTCGATCCGTTCGGTCATCCACTTTTGAGGCCTGCGATGGAACGCATCGAACATCGCGCCTGCTGCGGCGGCTGGCAGGACGTCTACCGGCACGACTCGCCAACACTGAGCTGTGCGATGAACTTCGCGGTGTACCTGCCGCCGCAGGCCGAACGCGGGCCGGTGCCGGTACTGTATTGGCTATCTGGCTTGACCTGTACCGAGCAGAACTTCATCACCAAAGCTGGCGCACAGCGTTACGCCGCCGAACACGGCATCGCCATCGTCGCGCCGGACACCAGCCCGCGCGGCGACGGCGTGGCCGATGATGCGGCTTACGATCTGGGACAAGGAGCGGGCTTCTACGTCAATGCCACGCAGGCGCCGTGGTCGGCGCATTACCGCATGTACGACTATGTCGTGGACGAATTGCCGGCACTCATCGAGGCGCACTTTCCGGTAACCGCGGGGCGTGCGATCAGCGGGCATTCGATGGGCGGGCACGGCGCGTTGGTGATCGCGTTGCGCAATCCGCGGCGCTATCGCAGCGTGTCTGCGTTCTCGCCCATCGTCGCGCCGACGCAAGTGCAATGGGGTGAGGCCGTATTCGCCGCGTATCTCGGCGCGGATCGCACGGCGTGGAAACAGTACGATTCCACCGAGCTGGTGAAGACTTCGACGGAAAAACTGCCGCTGCTCGTCGATCAGGGCGAAGCCGACGAATTCCTCGCCGCGCAACTCAAACCGCACTTGCTGCAAGCCGCCTGTGCCGCCACCGGACATCCGCTGCACCTGCGCATGCACCCGGGTTACGACCACAGCTATTACTTCATCGCCAGTTTCATTGGCGAACACATCGCGCACCATGCGGCGGCGTTGCGGCAGCGGTCGGACGGATCGTGATTCGCCAGGCGCAGGAACGCAATTCGCTTCTCACGGTGCGGTATCGCGCACCCTGAACTCCGCATCCGCACCCGGCCCGGACTTCGTGACGATGTGGATTTTCACCGCATCGCCCACGCGCAACTCGCGTTTGCCATCCATCAGCATGAAGTGCTTGCCGCCCGGAGCGAACACCACGCTGGCGTTCGGCGCAATTGTCAGATCGCCAAGCGGACGCATGCGTTCCACGCCGTTCTCGCTGAAGCTTTCGTGCAGCGACACGTCGCCAAAATCCACGCTACTTGCGCCGTTGATCACAACCGGGGCATCGCCGGCATTCTTGAGCGTCGCATAGCCGGCCAGCATCGTCACACCCGGTGGCGCGGCGCGAATCCATGCCTGTTCGACGACCAGATGACTCGCTGCCAGCGCATTCGCAGCGACACCCCAAAAAAGCAATCCCGGCAATTTCAAACGCATGTTTGACTCGGCCATGTTTCGCTTATGATACCCGCATCGCAACGAAGGCCGACTGCCATGCTCGAATCCACCCGCCACGACTCCATCCTCGAACTGCGCCTCGCGCGGCCGCCGGTCAATGCGCTCAATCCCGAACTCGTACGGCGACTGCGCGCGGCGGTGGAAGATGCTGACGCACATGGCGCGCGCGGCATCGTGCTGTCCGGCCGTCCCAGTATGTTCTCTGCGGGCCTGGACGTGCCCGAACTGTTGCAACTCGATCGCGCGGCACTTGTGGCCTTCTGGCAGGACTTCTTTGGGCTCTGTGCTGCGCTGGCAAGCTCGCCGATTCCGGTTGTCGCCGCGATCGGCGGACACAGCCCGGCTGGCGGCGCGGTGTTGTCGATCTTCTGCGACTATCGTGTCATGGCGCGCAGTGTCGATCCGGAGAAGCCATTCCGCATCGGCTTGAACGAAGTGCAGGTCGGGCTGTCGATTCCGGAAGTCATCCAGTGTGCGCTGCGCCGTCTGGTCGGGACCTATCCAGCCGAACGCATGATGATCGAAGGCCGGATGCTGGAACCAGAACAGGCGTCGCAGATCGGCATGGTCGATGAATTGGCCGACGTCGGCGACGTGTTGCCGCGTGCCCTGGCCTGGCTCGGCAATCTGCTGAAGTTGCCACCGCAGGCGATGTCGACCACGCGCCTGCTGGCACGCTCCGACCTCATCGCACTGTTCACCGATCCGACGCGGCTGCGCGTGGAGGAATTCGCGGACGGCTGGTTCGGCGCCGAAACCCAGGCAACTCTCAAGGCGCTGGTGGCGAAGCTGAAAAAAGCCTAGACCTCGGCGGGCGAAAGCACTTCGTCGATGGAATAGATTCCCGGCGCGCGATGCGCGATCCACAACGCTGCAGCCAGCGCGCCGCGCGCAAAAATGTCTCGATTGGCAGCGCGATGCGTGATCTCCAGGCGCTCGCCTTCAGTGCTGAACAACACGCTGTGCTCGCCGGCGACATCGCCGCCGCGCAGCACCGCGAAACCGATTTCGCCTTGCTTGCGCGGCCCGATCTTGTCAATGCGCGCGAGTACGGCGCATTCGGGCAAGGTCGTGCCGCGGCTTTCGGCGACGGCCTGGCCCAACGCCAGTGCGGTGCCGGATGGCGCGTCCTGCTTGCGCGCGTGATGCATTTCCAGGATCTCGCAATCCCAGTCCGGCAATGCTGCGGCGACGCGTTTGGCCGCGCGCAGCAACATGGCAACGCCGAGGCTGAAATTGGCCGCCCATAACACCGGAATCGTCTGCGCAGCGCGCTCGAGCGCGGCGCGCTGCTCATCGCGCAATCCCGTGGTGCCGCTGACGAAGCCGGCGCGCCGCTGCACGGCAAGCGCCAGCGCGGCATCGAATGCGTTTGGTCCACTGAAATCCACCAGCACGTCGCAGCGCACGTCAGGATCCAGCGACGTGGAAAAATCGACGACGCGCTGGAGCGTGCCAAAGACCCGGTCCAGCGGTTCGTCGGCGAGACCCGACCCCGGTCTCACCAGTGCACAGGACAGACGCGCCTTGTCCGATTCCAGGATCGCGCGCACCACGGCTTGGCCCATGCGGCCGGAGGAACCATAAACCACGACATCGACGAATTCGCCCATGCGGCAATCGTAGCCGCAACGTGGCGCTTCAGGAAGTCACGCGTTCGACGAAGCGTTTGACCCCATCCAGCCACGAACGGGCACGCGGTGTGTGCTTGCCGGCGTCGTCGTCGAAAGTTTCCTCAAATTGCTGCAGGAGTTCGCGTTGCTGCTTGCTGAGCTTCACCGGCGTTTCGACGACAATACGGCAAATCAAATCGCCGACGTGACCGCTGCGGACGTTGCGCACACCCTTGCCGCGCAGGCGAAACAAGGCGCCAGTCTGCGTTTCGGCCGGAATCCTGATCGACGCTTCGCCGTCCAATGTCGGCACCTGGAGTTCGGCTCCGAGCGCGGCCTGGGCGAAGCGGATCGGTGCCTCGCAGAACAAATCGTCGCGTTCGCGCTGGAAGATCGCGTGTTCGCGTACGTTGACCTCGACGTACAAGTCTCCGGCTTGCGTGCCTGCGGGGCCGGCTTCGCCTTCGCCCGAAAGGCGAATGCGGTCGCCGGAATCGACGCCGGCGGGAATCTTGACCGCCAGCTTCTTGTCGTGCTCGACGCGACCCTCGCCATGGCAGGTTTTGCACGGATTGGCGATCTTCTTGCCACTGCCGCCGCAATGCGGGCACGCCTGCTGAATCGAGAAAATCCCGTTCTGCATACGCACGCGACCGTGCCCTTGGCAGGTCTTGCAGGTTTCGAGCTTGCCGTCGGCGGAACCGGAGCCCTCGCATTTTTCACAGTTCGCCAGTGTCGGCACGCGGATTTCCTTCTCCGCGCCAAACACGGCTTCTTCAAGGTCAAGTTCGAGGATGTAGCGCAGGTCCGCGCCGCGCCGCGGCTGGCGCGAACGGCCGCCGCCAAAGATGTCACCGAAAATATCGCCGAAGATGTCGCCCATGTCGGCGAAGCCGGCGCCGCCGCGCGCGCCGCCCATGCCCTGCTCGAACGCGGCATGGCCGTGGCGGTCGTAAAGCGCGCGCTTGTTCGGGTCGCCGAGTACCTCGTAGGCTTCCTTGGCCTCCTTGAATTTCTCCTGCGCGTGCGGATCGTCCGGACAGCGGTCCGGATGGTACTTCATCGCCAGGCGACGGAAGGATTTCTTCAATTCGACGTCGGTGACGCTGCGTTCGACGCCGAGGACTTCGTAGTAATCGCGCTTGCTCATGGAGATTCGTTCACAGGTTCGGCATCGCATGCCGCTCGATGCGACGGTCGGGAACGATCCAGATCAGCGCCACGACCGTATACAACACGCAAGACACGATGGGCGCGAAAAACGCGGATGCAATGGCAACGAGGTAAATTGCCGGCGAAATCTTTTCCTTCCAGCCACTGCCGAGCGCGCGCGCGAGCGTGCCCTCGCTGCCGCCGTTGCAGCGGATCAGCGAATGCGCCAGCGGAATCCACGCCAGCGCCGTCATCAGCAGGACGACGCCGTACACCAGCGTCGGCAGCGGCGCCGGAAATTCGCCATGCACGCCATGCGCTTCATTCAGCCATGCGGTAGTGAACGGAAACAGTGAAATCCAGAACAGCATGTGCAGGTTCGCCCACATCACGCGGCCGTTGACCCGCTCAACGAGGTGCATGAGGTGGTGATGGTTGTTCCAGTAGATGCCAACGTAGACGAAGCTGAGCACGTAGCTCACGAAAACCGGCCAGTTGCCGAGTAGCGCCGGCAGTGTCGCCTCGTGCGGGGCTTTGAGTTCCAGCACCATGATCGTGATGGCCACGGCCAGCACGCCATCGGTGAAGGCTTCGAGTCTGCCCTTGTCCATGCCATCCCCAAAGAAAAACGCGCCGGAGGAATCCGGCGCGTTGGTGTGCCACTGATTACTTGTGATCGTCCTTGACTTCGGTGAACTCGGCATCGACGACGTCGTCTTTCGGTGTCGAACTAGCGGACGCCTGCGCACCGGCATCGCCGCCTGCGTGACCGGCGGATGCCGCCGCAGCCAGCGATTGCGCGGCCTGCTCCAGCGCCGTGCACTTGGCTTCGATGGCGTCCTTGTCGTCGCCCTTCATGATCTTTTCCAGATCCGACAACGCCGCTTCGATCGCGCCTATCTGGCCCGGCACCTTGCCGCCGTGCTCCTTGATCGCCGCGCGCGTGGCGTGGACGAGCTGGTCGGCCTTGTTGCGGGCGCCGACGAGTTCGTGGAATTTCCTGTCGTCTTCCTTGTTCGCCTCGGCGTCGCGCACCATGCGCTGGATCTCGTCCTCGTTCAGGCCCGAACCGGCCTTGATCTCGACCTTCTGTTCCTTGCCGGTCTTCTTGTCCTTGGCCGACACGTGCAGGATGCCGTTCGCGTCGATATCGAACGTGACCTCGACCTGCGGCACGCCGCGCGGCGCCGCATCGATGCCGGTCAGGTCGAATTTCGCCAGCGACTTGTTCGCGCTGGCGCGCTCGCGCTCGCCCTGCAGCACGTGCACGGTGACCGCGCCCTGATTGTCCTCCGCGGTGGAGAACACCTGCGTGTTCTTGGTCGGAATCGTGGTGTTCTTCTCGATCAGCTTGGTCATCACGCCGCCGAGCGTCTCGATGCCGAGCGACAGCGGGGTGACGTCGAGCAGCAGCACGTCCTTGACCGTGCCGCCAAGCACGCCGCCCTGGATCGCCGCGCCGACAGCGACGGCCTCATCCGGATTGACGTCCTTGCGCGGCTCCTTGCCGAAGAACTCCTTGACCGTGTCCTGCACCTTGGGCATGCGCGTCTGGCCGCCGACGAGAATGACCTCGTTGATGTCGCCGACCTTCAGGCCGGCATCGTTGAGCGCGGTGCGGCACGGACCGATCGTTTTTTCGATCAGGTCGCCGACCAAGGCTTCGAGCTTGGCGCGGGTAAGCTTGAGATTCAGGTGCTTCGGGCCGGACGCATCCGCCGTGATGTACGGCAGGTTGACGTCGGTCTGTTGTGCGCTCGACAGCTCGATCTTTGCGCGCTCGGCAGCATCCTTCAGGCGCTGCAACGCGAGCGAGTCGTTTTTCAGATCGACGCCGGATTCTTTCTTGAACTCTTCGACCAGATGATCGATCAGGCGTTTATCGAAATCCTCGCCGCCGAGGAACGTGTCGCCGTTCGTGGCCAGCACTTCGAACTGTTTTTCACCGTCGACTTCGGCAATCTCGATGATCGAGATGTCGAACGTGCCGCCGCCGAGGTCGTAAACCGCGATCTTGCGGTCGCCGCCCTTCTTGTCGATCCCGTAGGCCAGTGCCGCCGCGGTCGGCTCGTTGATGATGCGCTTGACGTCCAGGCCCGCAATGCGGCCGGCATCCTTGGTTGCCTGGCGCTGCGAGTCGTTGAAGTAGGCGGGTACCGTCACGACGGCCTCGGTTACGGTCTCTCCGAGGAAATCCTCGGCGGTCTTCTTCATCTTCATCAGGATCTTCGCCGAGATTTCCTGTGGCGAAAGATTCTTGCCGTCGGCGGTCGCGAGCCACGCATCGCCGTTGTCGTGCTGCACGATCTTGTACGGCACGAGATTGATGTCTTTCTGCACTTCGGCGTCGGTGAACTTGCGGCCGATCAGGCGTTTCACCGCGTAAAACGTGTTCTTCGGATTGGTCACGGCCTGGCGCTTGGCGGTCGCGCCGACCAGGACTTCGTTGTCCTTGAACGCGACTATTGATGGCGTGGTGCGATCGCCTTCGGAGTTTTCGATGACGCGCGCGGTCGTGCCTTCCATCACCGACACGCAGGAATTGGTGGTGCCCAGGTCGATACCGATGATCTTGCCCATGATGATGAGTCTCCCGTAACGTGGATTGCGGCCGCGCCGCGAATGGTTTGCTAAATAGGGTTAACGCCGATTCAATTCAAGCCTGCCCCAATCAGGAGTTCGGCGCCTTGGCGACCATGACGAGCGCCGGCCGCAGCAGGCGGTCATTGAGTACGTAGCCCTTCTGCATCACCGAAACCACGGTGTTCGGCGCGACCTGCGGCGCATCGAGCATGCCCACGGCCTGGTGGATTTCCGGGTTGAATGGCTGGCCGATGGGATCGACCTGCTTCAGGCCGTTGTTGTCTGCAACCTTCAACAACGCCTTTAGGGTCAGGTTGAGGCCTTCGCGCATGGCTTTGACGTCCGCGTTTTCCACCGCGAGGCCGCGCTCGAGCCCGTCACAGACCGGCAGCAGATCCCCGAGCAGGCGTTCATTGGCGAAACGTCGCGCCTGCTCCAGATCGCGTTGCAGGCGCTTGCGCTGGTTCTCGATCTCGGCGCGCTCGCGCAACAGCAGGTCGCGCATCTCGCCGAGCTTGGATTCGTATTCGTTGACCAGTTTGCCGAGTTCGTCGGCTTCCGGCTGTGCTGCGTCTTCCGCGGGTTTGGCGCCTGTGTCTTCCATCATCATCCTTCCCAGAAATGTACATCGTCACTCCGCCCGGGGATTGGCCGGAATGACGAGCCAAAAGCAGCCTGATCTATGTGGCCTGCCGCACCTGATTCAAGGCACCGGAAAGCAATTGCGCGGTCGTCTGCACCACGGGAATCACACGCTGGTAGGCCATGCGCGTCGGTCCGATCACGCCGAGTACGCCCAGCACGCGGCCTTCTATGCCGTAGGGCGCCGTAACCAGGCTCAGGCCGTCAAGCGCGGCAAAGCCGGATTCCTCGCCGATGAACAGACGCACGCCCTCGGCGCGCGCGCAACCTTCGAGCAGAGTAAGCAGATCACGCTTGCGCTGGAACGCCTCGAACAACTCGCGCAGGCGATCGACGTCAGCCACGCCCTGCGCGCCCATAAGATTGACCTGGCCGGCCACCAGCATGTCGGCACCCGGGCTTTCCGGAAACGCTTGCTGGGTCACGTCGGCGGCGGCAACCATGAGCTGGTGCAGGCGATGGCTGGTCTCGCGCATCTCGTGGGTCAGGCGCTCGCGGATCTCGCCCATGCGCAGGCCCGAATAATTGGCATTGAGGAAATTCGCGACTTGTTCGAGTTCGGCCGGGGCGTAGACGCGCTGGGTCGCGACGACGCGGTTTTGCACTTCGTTATCCGAGAACACCAGAATGACGAGCACGCGATTGCCGTCGAGCGCGACGAAATCGATATGCCGGAACGGAAATTCCTCGCGCCTGGGCACGGTGACGACGCCGGCGAAGCGGGTGACGTCCGAGAGCAACGCCGAAGCGCCGCTGAGCAGGTCCTGGGTGGCGCCGGCCGTAGGCAATTCGCGGCGCATCCGTTCGATCTGCGGCGCTTCCAAAGGCTTGAGTTCGAGCAAACTGTCGACGAAAACGCGATAACCCTGAGCGGTCGGCACGCGACCGGACGAGGTGTGTGGCGCGGCCAGGAGGCCGAGTTCTTCCAGGTCCGACATGACATTGCGGATCGTGGCCGGGCTTACGTCCAGCCCCGCGCTGCGCGCCAGCGTGCGCGAGCCCACCGGTTGGCCATCGGCAATGTACTGGGCGATCAACGTGCGCAGGAGTTGACGCGCGCGCGCATCGAGTTTGCTGTGCAAGGCGGAGGACATGACTACCTGGAACCGTAGTTACCCTTCTGATGGGGCCACGGCGATTTTATTCAATAACGCTGGACTTGGGCAGCCAAAATCCTTAACCTTGACATCCGATACGGAGCAACCCGGCGCCCGCAGGGGCAGACGCCAGCATCACGGCTCCGCTACAAGACTTTTTCGTAATGCGTCCTCGCCCGCACTGCCATGCGTGCCGATGGTAGCAAGCATGTTGGCGGCAAGTGCAATGACGGATCGAAACGATTCGCCCGCGCCCGCATCGCCGGATTCACGAGATTCCAGACAACCCCACTCAACGCTTCGTGAGAAGCGCGCTGCATGATGAATTCCCGTCCATGACCACGCAGGCCGCCACACCGGAGTCCCCGGACAGCGCCGCCATTTTCGCAACGCCGCCTCAGCAGCAGGAAATGCCGCTGGCGATCGTGCGCGGCCAGCCGGTGCTGCAGATGCCGCAGGATCTGTACATCCCGCCGGATGCGCTCGAGGTCATCCTCGAAGCATTCGAAGGTCCACTCGACCTGTTGCTGTACCTGATCCGGCGCCAGAACCTCGACATCCTCGACATCCCGATCGCCGAGATCACGCGCCAGTACGTCGATTACATCGAGCTGATGCACGAGATGCGCCTGGAACTGGCCGCCGAATACCTGGTCATGGCCGCGATCCTGGCCGAAATCAAGTCGCGCCTGCTACTGCCGCGCCCGCCCGCCGAAGAAGGCGTGGAAGAGGATCCGCGCGCGGAACTGGTGCGCCGCCTGCAGGAATACGAGCGCTTCAAGAAAGCCGCCGAGGACATCGAGGCGATGCCGCGCCAGGAACGTGACTTCGCCCTGGTATCTGCGTTCGTTCCGGACAAGTCCGTGGTGCGTCTGCCGCCGCCGGTCGATCTGCGCGAGCTGTTGCTCGCACTCAAGGACGTGATCAAGCGCGCGGAACTCATGGGCCATCATGCGATCCAGCGCGAGGCCCTGTCCGTACGCAACCGCATGAGCGACGTGCTCAAGACTATCGGTGACGGCGAATTCCACCGCTTCGAAACCCTGTTCAACGTCGAAGAAGGCCGGCTTGGCATCGTCGTCACCTTCCTTGCCATCCTCGAGTTGGCCAAGGAACTGCTGATCGAAATTACCCAGACCGAACCGCTCGCGCCGATCTATCTCAAATCTCTCGCTACGGCCGCCTGAGCCGTGAAGCCCATCATCATGGAAAGAAACCAAATCAAACGCATCGCCGAGGCCGCCCTGCTCGCCGCTGCGCAACCACTGTCACTGGCGCAGTTGTCGGCGCTGTTCGGCGAGAACGAAGCCGTCAGCCACGAAGAGTTGGCGCGGGCGCTCGCAGAACTGCGCGACGACTGCGCCGAGCGCGGCGTTGAACTCGTCGAAGTCGCCTCCGGCTTCCGCTACCAGGTGCGCCAGGACGTGCATCCGTGGGTCGCGCGCCTGTGGACGGAACGTCAGACCAAGTACTCGCGCGCCCTGCTTGAAACCCTGGCCCTCATCGCCTACCGCCAGCCGATCACGCGCGGCGAGATCGAGCAGATCCGCGGCGTCGCCGTTTCGACCAACATCGTCAAGACCCTGGAAGAACGCGAATGGGTACGCGTGGTCGGCTACCGCGACGTGCCCGGCAAGCCTGCGCTGTTCGGCACCACGAAGAACTTCCTGGATTACTTCAACCTCAAGTCGCTCGACGAGCTGCCGCCGATGGCCGAGATCCGCGACATCGAGGACTTCGATCCACAACTGACCCTCGCTCCCGTCGCGCCGGCGGATGCTACCGATGAAGTTTTGGTCATGTCGGAGACAAAAGCGGCCAACGAGGAATCCGCGAACGAAGATTCCGCGGACGCAGCACCGGAGCACAACGCATGAATACCCCACGCACCCTGCTCTCCCTGAAGCGCACGCAAACCGATGGCCCTGCTCTGGAAGAACGCTTGCACAAAGTGCTGGCCAATGCCGGCCTGGGATCGCGCCGCATGCTCGAGGAACGCATCCAGGCCGGCGATATCCGCGTCAACGGCGTTGTCGCCGAAATCGGTTCGAGCGTGCGCGCCGGTGATCGCGTGGAACTCGACGGCAAACTGTTCGTCGCAGTCAACGACAGCGCCGAACACGCGCAGGTGATCGTGTTCCACAAACCCGACGGCGTGGTGACCACGCGTGACGATCCGGAAGGCCGCCCGACGGTGTTCGAGCAATTGCCGCACCTCAAGGGCGCGCGCTGGATCGCGGTCGGACGCCTCGACATCAACACCACCGGTCTGCTGCTGCTCACGACAGATGGCGCTCTCGCACATCGGCTGATGCATCCGAGTACCGAGATCGAGCGCGAATACATCTGCCGCGTCCACGGCGAAGTGCCCGATGAAGCGCTGGAACGGCTCAAGTCCGGCGTGCAGCTCGAAGACGGTCCGGCGAGTTTCGAGGAGCTGGCCGTGATCAGCCGCGGCCCCAGCCACTCATGGTTTCGCGTCGTCATCCGCGAAGGCCGCAACCGCGAAGTGCGGCGCATGTGGGAAACCCAGGGGCTGATGGTCAGTCGGCTCAAGCGCATCCGCTACGGCAACGTCGAACTGCCGCGCGGACTGCTCAAGGGCCGCAGCGAGGCGCTCGAACCCGAGCAGGTCAAGGCCCTGCGCCAGCTCGCCGGCGCCGTGGAAACCCAACCGACCCTGACCTTGCAGCCCGTGATCGGACAACGCCGCGCGCCAAAACTGGCGAGCAACGAATATCGCCCGGCACCAAAGACACAGCAGGCGTGGACCGGTGGCAGCGACGAAGGCCGCGAGCTGCGCGCCTTTGATCGCATCCGCGAAGACAAACCCTCACGCCCCGGCGGCCAGCGCAAGTTCGGCAAGAAAAAACCGCAGCGTGGCCCTGGCGGCGGCAATCCGCAGGCTCGCGACCGCCGCGCGCCGGGCGGCAATCCGCAGAACCGTGACGCCCGCGGTCCGCGTCGCGGCGGTGGCCGCGGCCAAGCCCAGATCGGCGTGTATCAGCCGGGTACGCGCTGGTCGAACGAGAACGTAAATGGCGCCCCGCGCAACCCGCGGCGCGAAAAACCCGCACAATGGCGTCCGCCAGTGACCGGAATTCCCGGCCAGCGTGAGGATGACAGCAGCGCGCGCCGCTTCATTGCCGGGCTGCGTGCGGAGAAAACCCGTTACGTGCCACGCGGCGAACCGCGCCCCCTGCGCCCCGGCCAAGGTGTTCCACGTGACGATATCGGCAACCGCATCAGTGGCCCGCGCGATGGGCAGGGCAAACGACGCGGCAAGCCGCCACGGCGCTGATTCGCAAAAACAACGAAGGCCGCAAAAGCGGCCTTCGTCGGCTTTACGGGTCGTACTGAAAAATCAATCGAGCTTGATTGCGCCCTTGTCGCTGTTGCGGCGTTTCTGCTCCTTCGCACGGAAGTCGGCGATGCAACTGTCGCGCTTGATCATGACGCAATCCAGATAATCGGTTGCCTCGACCAATGCCGCGCGAATCGCCTTGCCTGCCGGCGTATTTTCCTCGTGCGCGAGATTGCCGCCGAAACCGCCACGATACAGACCTACCGCCACGCCGCCGCCCGAACTGCGGCCCTCGATCGTGCGCGAGTATTCGACGTCGCTGGTCTCGGTGTTGATCACGCGCAGATCCACGGCCAGATAGGCTTCGCTTTTTTTGCCGCCCAGACTGATGCCCTTGAAACTGAAACCGCCGCCGGTACTCGCGGTGTTTTCCTCATACGCAGTCACCGTGCCGGTGATCAGGTATTGCGCGCCAGTCACCTTGCCGATCTTCGGTCCGGTGCCAGCGCGCACGCGACCGGAAGCGGCGAAATTCTGTTCTTCCAGGACGTTCTGGATCTTCTGGCGCTCGACGACCTTGAAGTCGCCGGATGAAGACAGTTCGTTCGACAGCATGCCGGACAATTCCCAACCCACGCCGCCACGCCACCACGCCGCGCCGGATTCGTTGCGGAACTCCGCCACCGCAATCGTGGGGCGTCCGTCGCCGGCGGCAAGCGCATTGCCGGCAGCCAGCGCACCCATTGCAATCATCACACCCAAGGCCAGCTTCTTCATGAATCGGTACTCCCCAATCGGATTGTTTGCGAAAAACCGCACACCCTGTCGCGCGTACTATACCAGCGACCAAGAATGCCGGCAGCGTCGTGAAGCCATCGTGATGAAAGAAATTTGATCACGCCAACCCGTTGAAGTTTCCCGCTCACGTGAAGATTCCCTCGTTAACCCGACCGCAACAGAGCGTTAACCGTATGCTCATGCGCGCCGGCTATTTTGGGCGCAGGGTCATCGAACGAGGAAAATTTCCATGCGCTGCAAGCGATATCCTGAATCCCGCGTTTTCGGCTATGCCATCGAGCGCCTCGATGAGTACGACGAGACCGGCCTGCCCCGCCCTCCTCGCTTCGAGGTGTTGTGCCCGAAAACCGGCGTCGTGCTTGGTGCATTCGACGATTCGCAAACCGCCAAACGCTTCGCGATCGTGCATGAATTGCGTGCTATCCGCGCTGGGACGCAGCGCCTGAACAAGGATATCCGCGCGGCCTAGCGAAGCGTAAACGCGTCCGCATCCATCCAGGCCGGAAAACGCTCGCGATGCGCCGCGAGCGTCGCAGCATCGAGCGCCACCGTGACGGTTTGTTCCTGAGCGCCCAATTCGACCAGTGGTTGACCGAGGAAATCCAGCACCGTGCTGTCGCCGGAGTAACCCAGGCCATTGCCGTCAGTGCCGACGCGATTGAGCCCGGCGCAATACGCGAGATTTTCGATCGCGCGCGCGCGCAACAGCGTTTGCCAGGCGTAGCGCCGCGCGCTCGGCCAGTTCGCCACGTACAACAGCAAGTCATAATCGAATCCGGACTGCGCATGCTGGTTGCGCGAATACACCGGAAAGCGCAGGTCGTAGCACACCAGCGGACAGATCTTCCAGCCGCGCCATTCCACGATCAGGCGCTCGTTGCCAGCGGCATAGCGCTTGTGCTCATCGGCGTAACGGAACAGGTGGCGCTTGTCGTAATAACGGATGTTTCCGTCCGGCGTCACAAACAGCAGCCGGTTGTATACCTTTTGATCCACACGCAACTGCACGCTGCCGCAGATCGCCGCATCGAGTTTGTGCGCCTGCGCCGACAGCCACGCCAAGCTCGGACCTTGCATCGTTTCCGCGTTGTGGATCGCTTCGTTGGAAAATCCGCTGGTAAAGGTCTCCGGCAGCACGATCAAGTCGCTGCCTGCAAGCGACGCGATCAGATCGCCGTAATAGGCGCGATTTCCCGCCGGATCGTGCCAGCGCGTCGCGCCCTGGACCAGCGAAACCCTCAAAGTTTGCATAGCCGTTCCGCCGCCGCCGCGAGGGTTTCATCGCTCTTGGCAAAGCACAGCCGCACCAGGCGCGCATCCGGCGGCGTCTCGTAGAACGCCGACACCGGAATCGCCGCCACGCCCGCCTCGCGCACCAGCCACTCGCTGAAATTGAGGTCGTCTGCCTTGCTCAGATCGGAATACTCGACGACCTGAAAATAGGCGCCATTGACCGGCAACAGTTTGAATTTCGACGGCGCGAGCAGCGCGCGGAAGCGGTCGCGCTTGGCCTGGTAAAACGCGGGTAAGTCCAAATAGTGTTGCGGATCGGACTCAAGCATGTCCGCAAACGCCCATTGCGCCGGACTGAACGTGCAGAACGTCAGGTATTGGTGCACCTTGCGGAATTCCGCACTCAATTGCGGCGGCGCGATGCAATAACCGACCTTCCAGCCGGTACAGTGATAAGTCTTGCCGAACGACGAGATCACGAAGCTGCGTGCGGCGAGTTCTGCGTGACGCAACACGCTTTGGTGCGCCAGCCCATCGAAAATGATGTGCTCGTAGACCTCATCGGACAGCACGAAGATTTCCGTGCCGCGCACAATTTCGGCCAGTATTTCCAGATCGGACGCTGCCAGCACCGCTCCGGAAGGATTGTGCGGCGAATTGATCAGGATCACGCGCGTGCGCGGCGTGATCGCATCCTTCACGCGCTGCCAGTCGACGGAAAAACCCGGCAGGCGCAACGGAATATGCACGGCACGACCGCCCGCGAGTTCGATCGCCGGTTCGTAGCTGTCGTAACACGGATCGAGCACGATCACTTCCTCGCCCGTGTGCACCACGGCGGCGATCGCCGCGAATAGCGCCTCGGTTGCCCCGCTCGTCACGGTGATCTCGGTGTCGGCGCTGACCTTGCGGCCGTAGAGCTTCTCGGTCTTGAGCGCGATCTGTTCGCGCAACTTCGGCACGCCGGTCATTGGTGCGTACTGGTTCTTGCCGGAATTCATCGCCGCCGCCAACGCGTCGCGCAGTGCCTGCGGACCGTCGAAATCGGGAAATCCCTGACCGAGATTGATCGCCTTGTGCTGCGTGGCGAGCTGCGACATCACGCTGAAAATGGTCGTGCCGACCTTGGGCAGCTTGGTCCGGATCTGCATCGTGCGTCCCGTTTCGGATGTCCAAACGAACAGCGATGTTAGCACGCGTGGTGCCCCGGGCCGGACTCGAACCGGCAAGGCGGTTACCCGCCGAGGGATTTTAAGTCCCTTGCGTATACCAGTTTCGCCACCGGGGCTTGTTGAAATGTGCGGCCACGAATGGCCGCTTTTTGATCTTCGCGTTAATGGACTAACGCAAGAATACCCGATGTGGAGGCCAGGGTCGGAATCGAACCGGCGTACACGGCTTTGCAGGCCGCTGCATGACCACTCTGCCACCTGGCCGGTGACTGCGACAGCGTAGCAACGCCGCTCGCAAAAAACAAAACCTCGGATTGCCCGAGGTTTTGCTGCTTGATGAAGAGTGCGGCCACGGATGGCCGCTTCTTGATCTTCGCGTTCACGGACGAACGCATAAATGCTGGAGCGGGAAACGAGACTCGAACTCGCGACCCCGACCTTGGCAAGGTCGTGCTCTACCAACTGAGCTATTCCCGCGCGAGGACGCGCATTATACGGTTTGCGTGGAGATTGGCAACAACCATCAGCCTCGCCGCACATCCCCACGCATCGCCGGCCAAGCCGCGCGCAGGTAGTCCAGGCCCGACCAGATCGTCAATCCAGCGGCGATCACGAGCAACGCCTCGCCGACATGGAACAGCTTCAGTCCGGCGGATTCGTGCTGGTACAACAGCACCACGATCGCGACGATCTGCATGACTGTCTTGAGCTTGCCCAGAAACGCCACCTTGACCAGGCCGCGCGCGCCGATTTCCGCCATCCACTCGCGCAGTGCGGAAATCGCAATTTCGCGGCCAACGATAATTGCGCTGACAACCGCCAACAGCGGCGTTGGATTTTCCTGCACGAGCAAGAACAGGGTCACCGCCACCATCAGCTTGTCGGCGACCGGATCGAGAAAGGCGCCGAAGCGCGAGTATTGGTTGAAGCGCCGTGCGATGAAGCCATCCAGCCAGTCGGTGAGCGCCGCTGCGAGGAATATCGCCGCGGCAGCGATATTCGCACCGTGGAATCCCGCATAAAACACGCCAACCATCACCGGCAACAGGGCGATGCGAAACAAGGTAAGGATGGTCGGCCACGTCAATTGCATGGGCGCGAGTGTGACACGTCCACGCTCAGCCGTGGAATGCGGCGTAGATGTTTGCGGCCATTTCACGGCTCACGCCATTGACCTGCGCGAGTTCGTCGATGCCCGCCGCGGCGACACCGCCGATGCCGCCAAAATGCTTCAACAATGCCGCGCGGCGCTTGGCGCCTACGCCGGCGATTTCCTCGATCCGGCTCTTCTCGCGCGCCTTCTCGCGGCGCTTGCGGTGGCCGGTGATGGCGAACCGGTGCGCCTCGTCGCGAATCGCGTCGAGCAGATGCAAGGCCGGCGATTCCGGCCCCGGCCACAGCACCTTGCCGTTGTCGCCGCGGATCAGGCTCTCGTGGCCGCTGCGCCGCTCCGGCCCTTTGGCGATGCCGAGCACCAGCACGCCGCTCACGCCCAAGTCTGCGAGCACTTCGAGCGCCTG
Source organism: Lysobacterales bacterium PRO7 (assembly GCA_021404785.1). Taxonomy (GTDB): domain Bacteria; phylum Pseudomonadota; class Gammaproteobacteria; order Xanthomonadales; family Rhodanobacteraceae; genus Rudaea. The sequence goes on along the minus strand of QWHH01000005.1, from coordinate 57,685 downwards.
CGTGACTTGTCCCTTGCCGCCATCAATCAGCAGGATGTCCGGCAGGACGCCCTCGCCCGCTTGCAGGCGCTTGTAGCGGCGTTCCAGGGCCTGGCGCATGGCTGCGTAGTCATCGCCGGGCTCGATGCCGGTGATGTTGAAACGACGGTATGCGGATTTGACCGGACCCTCGGGGCCATAAATCACGCACGACGCCACCGTTGCCTCGCCCATCGTGTGCGAGATGTCGAAACACTCCAGCCGCTGCGGCATGTCGCCGAGTTCAAGCAGCTCACGCAACGACTCAAAGCGCTCGTGGATCGTCTGTTGGCTGGCCAGCCGCGCCACCAGCGCCGCCTGCGCGTTCTTGCGCGCAAGTTCCACAAAATGCGCGCGGTCGCCGCGCACCTGGGCCTTGATTTCCACGCTGTGGCCAGCCTGTTCACCGAGCGCGCCCGCGAGCAACTCGACTTCTTCCACGCTATGGCTGAGCAGCAATTCGCGCGGCACCGGCTTGTCGAGGTAATACTGAGCGATGAATGCGGCAAGCACGGCGCTTTCGTCCGCGTCCACCGGCAGGCGCGGGAAGAAATCGCGCGAACCCAGGTTCACGCCATTGCGGAAGAACAGCACCGACACACATGCTGTTCCGGACTCGATGCGGCAGGCGAGCGCATCCAGGTCCGCACTGGCGCCGCGCACGTGCACTTGCGCGTGCAGGCGCTTGAGCGTGGCGATCGAATCGCGCAGGCGCGCCGCCTTTTCGAATTCGAGGGCGACGCTGGCGCGCTCCATTGCCGTGCCGAGTTCCTCGATCACGTCGCTGCTCTTGCCGCGCAGGAACATCGCCGCGTGGCGCACGGATTCCTGATATTCAGCAACGCCAATCAGACCGACGCACGGCGCGCTGCAACGGCCGATCTGGTATTGCAGGCAGGGCCGTGTGCGGTTGCGGAAGTAGCTGTCTTCGCACTGACGCACGCGAAACAGTTTCTGCATCAGATCCAGACTTTCGCGCACCGCCCACGCGCTCGGATACGGACCGAAATATTCGCCTTTTCCGCTCTTGGCGCCACGATGGAAGGCGATGCGCGGGAAGTCCTCTTCGCCGGACAAATAAATGTAGGGGTAGCTTTTGTCGTCGCGCAGCAGGATGTTGTAGCGCGGCTTCAGGCTCTTGATCAGTTGCGCCTCGAGCAGCAACGCTTCGCCTTCGGTGCGCGTGAGCGTGACTTCGATGCGCGCGATCTGCGCGATCATGCTGGCGATGCGCGGCTGCAACGCGGGTTTCAGGAAATAACTGCCGACCCGCTTCTTTAAATTCCCCGCCTTGCCGACATAAAGCGGTTCCCCGCGCGCGTCGAGCATGCGGTAAACGCCGGGCGATGTGCTCAGGGTTCGAACAAAAGCCTTGCCATCGAAGATCGCCGCGTTCGCATCCGATCCGCTCACGCGATGCTCACTCGGAAATCGTCAGGCGCCGGATCTGTCCGCTGGAAAGATCCACGCTCACGATCTCGTGCGCGTTCGTATTCGCCACCCATAACGCGCCCGCGCCGAGCGCCAGACCTGCCGGCTCCTGCAAGCGATACGGCAGGTTCAACGCGCGCACATCGCCGCTGCGCATGTTGATCGCCTTGATCTTGCCGTTGTAACTGTCGGCCACGAAAATCAGGCCACGTGGATCGCCGCACACGGCCAGCGGGTGTTGCAGGCGCGCGTCTTCGCGCTTGCCTGCCGCATCGCCGAAATCGTATAGCCCGGTGCCGGCCAGCGTGCTGACGCGATTGTCCAGAAGGCGCAGCAGGCGCACGGATGACGAGGCGGCATCAGCCACCACGAGTTGTTGGCCGACTACGCTCAGGCTGGACGGTTGGGCGAAACTCGCGGTCACGCCTACACCATCGGTCAGCCCGAGTTGGCCGCTGCCCGCAAGCACGACGAGCTTGTTGCGTACCAGGTCGAGTTGCCAGATCTGGTTCTGCCCGGACACGGCGATATAGAGGTTGTCGCCGAGCACGGCGACATCGGCCGGCGCCGACATCGCAACCTTGGCCGGCTCCAGGTTTTCGTTCGTCAGGTCGTGGCCTGCGACGCCGGTGCCGGCCACGGTATCCACGTCGCCACTGAGCAGTCGCACGCGGCGCACGGCGTGGTTGCCGGTATCGGCAACGAACAGCACATCCTTGCCCAGCGCCAGACCCTGCGGATCGCTGAACCCGGCTTCGCGCGCACGGCCATCCCAATAACCCGGATTGCCCGACCCGAACTGGCGCTGGATGCGGCCATCGTGCGTGCATTCCAGGATGCGATTGTGGCCGCTGTCGGATATCCACAGGCTCGATTCGCCCACCACCAGTCGCGACGGGAAACGCAGCGGCGTGACGGGCTCGGGGCGCAACGCGGCAACGCCGGAGTCGTACACGCGCCTATCCTGAGCCGCGGCCTCGTCGAGTAGGTGCGCGATGAGCGTGTCCGCTTCCTGGCGCCGGCCTTCGCCCGGCAACAATGCGGCAAGTTGGCCTTGCGCATCGATTACCGCCAGGGTCGGCCACGAATCAATGCCGTAGGCCTGCCACAGCAAATAATCCGGATCGTTCGCCACCGCATGCCGAATGTGGTTGCGATTGACCGCTTTGAGCACCGGGTCGCTGTGGCGCTGGTATTCGAACTTCGGCGTGTGCACGCCGATGACGCTCAAGCCGTCGTGGTACTTGTTCTCGAGGTAGCGCAGGTCGGGCAGGACATTGCGGCAATTCACGCAATCGAAGGTCCAGAAATTGAGCACGGTGATGCGTCCGCGCAGTGCGGCCAACGTTTGCGGCGCGTCGGTGTTTACCCAGTCCAGCGATGGCGGCAACTCGGGAGCGGTGACTCTGGCATTCATGCGTGTTGGGGATTGCTGATGACCGCCGCCATTATGCGCCCTTGCGCAGCTGCGCATCGACCCGCGCCAGGTCCTCGGGCGTATCGACGCCGCCCGGGAACGGCTCGGGCGCAAGGCGCACAGCGATGCGATGGCCATGTTCAAGGGCGCGCAGTTGTTCCAGCGATTCGGCGCGCTCGGCCGGCGTCGGCGCCAACGCGGCGAACGCGCGCAGGAATCCCGCGCGATAGGCGTAAATGCCGATATGGCGCAGAAAGACGTGTCCATCCGGCAACGCGTCGCGGGTACGCGCGAACGCATCACGTGCCCACGGCAGAGGCGCACGCGAGAAGTACAGCGCATTTCCGTCGCGACCGGCCACGACTTTTACACAGTTCGGATCGAACAATTCCTGCGCGCTGGCGATCGGCGTGACCAGCGTCGCCATCGACGCATTGCTCGATGCAAGGCATTCGGCCACGGCGCGGATTCCGCTCGGTGGCGCCAGCGGCTCGTCGCCTTGCAGGTTCACGATGATGGCACCGTCCGCCCAACGCAAGTGTTCGGCACACTCGGCCAGCCGGTCGCTTCCGGAAAGATGATCGAGGCGAGTCATCACCACGCGCACCGCCGCATCACGCAAGGCATCTATGATGCGAACATCGTCCGTGGCGACCACGACTTGCGCCGCACCGGCCGCGATCGCCCGCCGCGCGACGTGCATGATCATCGGCTCGCCGGCGATCATCTGGAGCGGCTTGCCGGGCAAGCGCGTGGACGCATAACGCGCAGGAATGGCGACGATGAAGGGTTCCGCGCCCATGGCCTCAGTGCCGCGCCGCGTACTTGCGCGCGACGTAGTCCTCGATCACGCCGACGAATTCGGTCGCAATGTTCGCGCCGCGCAAGGTCATCGCCTTTTCACCGTCGATGAAAACTGGTGCGGCCGGCGCCTCGCCGGTGCCAGGCAACGAAATGCCGATATCGGCGTGGCGCGATTCGCCCGGCCCGTTGACCACGCAGCCCATCACCGCAAGGGTGAGGTTCTCGACGCCGTCGTACTTGACGCGCCACTCCGGCATCTTCGCGCGGACATGATCCTGCACGGTTTTGGCGATCTGCTGGAACAGCGTGCTCGTCGTGCGCCCGCAACCCGGGCATGCCGTAACCAGCGGCGTAAACGCGCGCAGACCCATCGTTTGCAACAATTCCTGCGCGACGATCACCTCGCGCGTGCGTGACTCACCCGGCTCCGGTGTGAGCGAGATACGGATGGTGTCGCCGATGCCTTCCTGCAGCAGCACGGCCAGCGCGGCGGTCGAGCCAACGATTCCCTTGGAACCCATACCCGCCTCGGTCAATCCCAAGTGCAGGGCGAAATCGCAGCGGACCGCCAGATCGCGGTAGACAGCGATCAATTCTTGCACACCAGAAACCTTGCAAGACAACAAGATACGATCCGAAGTTAATCCCAATTCTTCTGCGCGCGCCGCTGAATCCAACGCTGAACGGATCAGGGCTTCGCGGGCTACGCGTGCCGCATCCCAGGGCTGCGTGCGGGAATGATTTTCGTCCATCAGCGCAGCCAGCAAAGACTGATCGAGCGAGCCCCAGTTGGCGCCAATGCGCACGGGCTTTTCGTACTTCAATGCGAACTCGATGATGGTCGAGAACTGGGTATCGCGCTTCTTGCCGAAACCAACATTGCCGGGATTGATCCGGTACTTGGCCAGCGCTTGCGCGCAGGCCGGTTCGGCGGCCAGCAACTGGTGGCCGTTGTAATGGAAATCGCCGATCAGCGGGACACCGACACCCATCATGTCCAGGCGCTCGCGGATGCGCGGCACGGCAGCGGCGGCTTCCGGCGTGTTGACGGTAATGCGCACGAGTTCGGATCCCGCGCGAGCGAGTTCCGCGACCTGTTTGGCGGTCGCGGCAACATCAGCCGTATCGGTATTGGTCATCGACTGCACGACGATCGGCGCATCGGCGCCGACGCGCACGCCACCGATGCTCACGCCCACACTTGCGCGGCGCATGCGCGGCGCCGCCGTCTGGTCTTCGGATGTCATCACGGTTTCGAGAACTTGCCTGCTGCGTGCAGTTGACCCGTTCGGCGCCAAGCCGTCAAGCACCATCACCGTTGACCGACGCCGGTATTCCCGAATCGTCATTTGCCGCTTGCGGCGCACCGGATTCGATCGCACCGGCGCCGCCGATCAGTTCGATGCGCAGATAGCCGCCACCGCCATCGCTGGTACGTAGCCCGCGCAGGGTCTCGATCACCGGCTCGGCGGGCCAACGGTAAGGGTCACCCGGCCGCGTCAATTCGATCTCGCCGGCATCGCGTTCGAACAGCGCAGGCACGACGATCGCCGCCATTTCGCCGCTATCCATGTCTTCCAGGGCGATCGCGCGCATGGCGGCACGCGGTATGCCGTGTGTGTCGAAGCTGCGCACTGCGGCTGGTTGCGCTCGTCGCGCCAGCAACTCCACGCCTGCCTGCATGCCCTCGCCTTCGATCCGCAGCCAGCGGATCGCGCCAACCATCCAGTCGCGTGCCTCGTCGTCGTCAGACTGTGGCGCCAGGCCAAGCAGTTCGCCGACGCGCAGACGCATGCCCTCGGTTTTCTCCCAGGCAAGCCGATAGCCGCCCAGACTCTGGTCGATGACCCGCGCCGGGATGCGCCGGATGCGCGCGGCCCCAGCCGCGTTGTTGGCCCAGGTTGCCGCACGATCACCCTCGTGCAGGGTGATGGCGACGCCACGTGTCTTGATCAGGAATCCCTCGAAATCGGCGTTGCCGGCAAGCACATAGTGCAAGTCATGCAATCCGACCACGGAATCGAGCGTGTGGCTTGCAGGCAGGCGTGCCTGGCTGCGCTCGGCGCCGGATTCCCATGCGTGCATGAGGCGCCCGACCAGGTCGGTCGCAACCGTAACCGGTGCGTCTCGGCTGCCGAACTGGGTGACGTGCGTGCCGGGCGGCAACAGGGCGAGATGACCTTCCAGGAAACGCACCAATCCGCTGATTTCCAGCGCCCACGAATCCGCCTCGGGAGCTCGGCGCTCCGTGGCGATGTAGCCAGGACCGTGGTCATCGCCCGTGCGGATCGCAATCGCCCCGCTCGGCGCGCGGCCTTCGCGCAGTTCGCAATGCGTGGACCAGATTCGCGTGAGTTCGTGGATGTCGCCATTTTCACGCTGGGAAAACCGGTATGGATTCGACAACGCGAACAGCAGAGCCTGGATGTAGGCCAGGCGCACGCTGGTCGTCGTGCCGGCTCGTCCCGACACCGCGCGGTCGACTGCGCCGACGGCGGCGGCAAAGCCGAACAGATCGTGCAGGTTCTGCCATGCGCCTGCTGGCGGGGCGTGATAGCGCAGGTACGCTTGATACAGGAAACCGCCACGATGCCGCATGGCACGTGTCAACGCCAGGGCCACGGGCTTGCCGCGCAGGAACGGAACGGCTCCCGCCGGAGCGCAAAGGTCGTAAACCGCGGCGCAATATCCCAACGCCAGTTCGTGCTCGAAATCCTGGGCCAATTGGCCAATCTGCTGCTTCAGCGGCGGCAGCGGGAAACTGTCGCCGAGTACCTGCTTGTCGAGGGTGGCGACGATTTCACCGATCGGTTCGCGCAGCAACTCCAGTGCATCGATGCGCTGTTGCGGATCAATGTGCAGCTGGTTCAATTCGCGCAATGCGGACATCAACAGGCGCGCGGTGGCTCCCGGGTTGGCCAACGGCAATTGCGCCAGCCACTGGCGCACGGATCTGGCGTCGCTGGCGAACGAATTGCGCCGCGGAGCATGCCGTTCCGGCAATGCACTGGCCAACCGATCGAACAACACGCTCATTGAACACCCCTGTCCACGGGCGCCAAGTATACTCCTGCTGCCCTTTTCAGCGCTCGCGCAGGGCCCGCGCCAACAGGCGTCGCGTCAGGCGCTCGCCCACGCCGCGCGGACGCGTCAGTCCCATGCGTTCATACAGGCTGGCATCGGCCAGACGCGGGCTACCTGATAGCAAAGCCCCAAGCACAAATACCGCCAGACGCCATTTGTTTGCGGCCAGTGCCTGTAGCTTCTGCAAGGCCGGCAACAGGCGCAATTCGGTGTCATCGAAATCGCTGCCGAACGGGAAATTCGGAAAGCGTTGGCGCTGCGGCGCGAGCGCCGCGGCAAGGTGTGCGGGCGTGTTCTGTCGGCACGCGGCGGGGATGGCGAAATCGCGGCGCAATTTTCCCGCCGCCTTGGCCTGCGTGGCGAGCGCATCGACGAAACGCGCGTCGGCAATGCCGAGCATGGCGATGATGCAGTCCTCATCGGATTTGCCACGCAGATCGGCCACGCCGTATTCGGTCACGTAAATGTCGCGCAGATGACGCGGGATGGTGCACTGGCCGTAATTCCACAGGATGTTCGAATGCAGCTTGCCGCCGCGCGTGCGCGTGCTGCGCAACATCAGGATTGAGCGTCCGTCCGCGAGTGCATGCGCCATCGCCACGAAGTTGTATTGGCCACCGACGCCGCTGACGACCTGCCCGTTTTCCAGCGTGTCGGATACCGCAGCGCCGAGCACGGTCGCCATCATGCAGGTGTTGAAAAAACGCGCGCCGCGGCGTTGCAGCGCATCGAGTGTCTCGCGCCCGCCGTAGAGTTGATTGATGTCGGATACGCGCGTCATCGACAGGCCGTCGAAGTCCGCGCCTTGCAGTCCGCGCAGCCAGGCGTAGAACGCCTTCGACCCCAGATAGAACGCGCCGCGCAGATAGCGTCCGTCGCCGCGGCCGGATACATCCATGGTTCGTCCCGTTGCCAGCGCCTTCTCGATGTCGAGATCGTCATAGACCCGTCGCGACAGGATTCCGGCGCGGGCCAGGTGCATGAAGCCATCCATGATCATTTCGCTGGCGCCATACAGGCCGCGCGGCATCGGGTCCATGCCGCCACAACTAGCCGACAGGCTCGCGTCGACGTTTCCGAGCGCCTGAAGTGCGGCGCGGTAATCCGCGTTATGCGCATGCCGCAGCAGCAGAGCATGCACCAGCGCATCCGACAACGCGCCGATGCCGATCTGCAAGGTGCCGCCATCGCGCACCAGCGTGCTCGCATGCAGCCCAAGCGCGTACTCGGCGGTATCCACGGGCTCGCGCGGCAACGCGAACAGCGCATGCGACGAGGATGGATCGTCCAGCACGATGTCGAAGAATCTTTCTTCGACCAGCGCCTCGTTGCCGATGAAGGGCAAATCCGGATGGATCACGCCCACCATCAGCGGCCGCGGCGCGCCGATCGCGGTCATGCGGTCGAACAGGTCGGTTGTCGTATCGGGATTGCAGCCGAGACTGTATTGCCGCGCTGCGCCATGACCGCGCACCGCGATGATCTGCACGACGACATTGATGCCGACGCCGGCCAGATCGCGCGCCGCGTGCGTGTAGTTCAGGCTCGCGTAGTCGCGCTGCGACTGTGCCACGCCGAGCATCGCACCGGACTGCAGATAGAACTCGTGCACGCGGATATTCGCCGGCAGCGCGTTCGCATGCTGCGCTGCGACCCAGGCCAGGTCCGGATAGTTTTTGCCGAATTGACGTTCGAGGAACGGCTCGAGGAATCGCCGTTCCAGATCGCTCTTCGCCTTGGGACGCGCCAGCGACAGCGCGGTGTAGATGTCGAACCTCAGCGACGCATCGTGCGCCGCGGCCGCATACAGCGCATTGAGCAACTCGTTCGGCTTGCCCAGGCCCAGCGGCGTGGCGAGTTTCAGCGTTCCGCGCGCGTGGGCAAGGATGCGCGCGACGCAATCCGCAGTGTCGGCGAGAAAATCCGTCATCGCCGAATCATCGCAGATTGCGCGCCAGTGCGGCACATTCGGTATCATCTGCCACGGGGAGGGACACATGTCCGAGCGCTTCAAGATCGCCATCGTCGGTTCCGGTCCGGGCGGGCTTTCCGCCGCGGCGCGCGCCGCCGAGCGCGGCGAATCGCATGTGCTGCTCGAAGCCGAACCGCATCTGTCGAACACGATCTTCCGCTACCAGAAAGGCAAGTTCGTGATGGACGAGCCCGGCATCCTGCCGCTGCGCTCGCCGGTGCCGTTCAAGGCCGGCTCGCGCGAATCCATCCTCGGCGCCTGGGACGAATCCGCCGCGCGCCTGAAAATCAACGTGCGCCACGGCCATGAGGTCAGCGCAATCAAGCAGGCACCGGGCGGCGGTTTCGAATTGAAGTGCACGAACGGCCAGCTCATCGCCGCGGATTTCGTCGTGCTCGGCATCGGCCTGCAGGGCAACATCCGCAAGCTCGGCGTGCCCGGCGAGGACTTGCCGTTCGTGCAATACCAGCTCGACGATCCGGACGAATACTCCGGCGAGACCATCGTCGTGATCGGCGCCGGCGACGCGGCGATCGAGAACGCGGTGGCGCTGTCGAAGCAGAACAACGTCGTCATCGTCAACCGCAAGGACGAGTTCGCGCGCGCCAAGAAAGGCAATGAGCAGGCCATCCTCAAGGCCATCGCCGACGGTGTCATCGAGTGCTACTACAACTCCGGTCCCGAACGCGTCGACGCACTCAGCGTCGGCCGCAAGAAAGGCCGCATGATCCTCAACACCGCCAGCGGCAAGGCACAGATACTGATCGACCGCGTGATCGCACGCCTCGGCGCGACCGCACCACGCGGTTTCGTCGAAGCCTGCGGGGTGACGTTCCCGAACAAGGATCCGGCTTCGGTGCCGGCCATCAGTTCGCAGTACGAATCCAACGTGAAGGGCCTGTACATTGTCGGGGCGCTCGGCGGCTATCCGCTGATCAAGCAGGCGATGAACCAGGGCTACGAGGTCATCGAATACATCCTCGGCAACAAGGTCGAGCCGGCCGACGAGCCGCTGCTCAAGGCCAAGTTCGCGAAGATGCCGGGCTTCCGCTCGGTCGACGAGGCGCTCGCGCGCATCCAGAAGAACGTGCCGTTGCTGGCCAGCATCACGCCGCTGCAACTGCGCGAGTTCATGCTCGATTCCGACATCCGCACGCCGGCGCCGGGCGAGACGATCTTCGCGCGCAACGATTACACGAACACGTTTTTCAGCGTCGTCGACGGCGACGTGCAGGTGGTCGTGGACGAGGCCGCGAACAAGCGCGTATCCCTGCGCCGCGGCGAATTCTTCGGTGAAATGAGCCTGATCTCGGGCCGCCGTCGCTCCGCGACCGTGCTGGCCGGAAGCAACTGCGTGCTGATCGAGACGCCGCGGCGTTCGATGAACCGCCTCATCGCCTCGGTCGAGGCGGTGAAGCGCCATATCGACGAGGTGTTCATCTTGCGCGCGCTGCAATCGCGCTTCGCGCCGGAAGCCAGCGCCGAGCAGCTTGCCGACGTGGTCGCTGCGGCGCGGCTGGAAAAGTTCAAGGCCGGCGACGTGCTGTTCAACGAGGGCGAAGTCGGCGACAGCCTGCACCTGGTCCGCGTCGGCTCGCTCACGATTTCGCGCAACATCGGCGGCAAGGACGTGGTGCTCAGCTATGTGCCCGCCGGCAACTACGTCGGCGAGATGGCGCTGATGGGCGAGTCGCGGCGTTCGGCGACGGCACGCGCGGCGATCGCCAGCGAAACCGTGCGCCTGGACGGCGAATCCTTCAAGAAGCTCGTGAACCGCATTCCGGTGCTGCGCCTGCGCCTGCAGTCCGAATACCGCCAGCGCACCGCCGCCAATCTCGCCATGCAGGCGCTGCCGACCGGCGGCGACATCATTTCGTTCCTCCTCGCGCAGGGCGCCGGCGAAGCGACCGATATCCTGCTCATCGACGAATCGCTGTGCGTGCGCTGTGACAACTGCGAAAAGGCCTGCGCCGAAACCCACGCCGGCACCTCGCGCCTGAACCGCGAGGCCGGCCCGACCTTCGCCAGCGTGCATGTGCCGACCTCGTGCCGGCACTGCGAGCATCCGCATTGCATGAAGGATTGCCCGCCGGACGCGATCCATCGCGCGCCGAACGGCGAGGTGTTCATCGCCGACAACTGCATCGGCTGCGGCAACTGCGAGCGCAACTGCCCGTATGGCGTGATCCACATGGCGTACAAGCCGCCGAAGAAGCCGGGTCTCATCCAGTGGCTGCTGTTCGGGCGCGGCCCCGGCCCGGGCGAGGCGCCGCACGACGCCCACGACCATGCCGAAGGCGAAATCAAGAAGGCGGTCAAGTGCGACATGTGCAAGGACGTGCACGGCGGCCCCGCCTGCGTGCGTTCCTGCCCGACTGGTGCGGCGATCCGCATCTCGCCGGAGGAATTCCCGGCCTACGCGCAATCGCGCAGCTGAGCGCCGCGATGCACGATTCCATCCTCACCTACGCCAAATCGCGATATCTGTGGATCGCGCTGGCGCTCACGCTCGCCTCGCTGATCGCGTACATCGCCCACGATCCGGGCGGCCCGCCGAATGGCGGCACCTGGCTCGGCTACACGCTCGGCACCATCGGCGCCGCGCTCATCGTCTGGCTGATGCTGTTCGGCGTGCGCAAGCGCAATTACCGCAACAGTCCCGGCACGCTGCGCGGCTGGCTGTCGGCGCACATCTACCTGGGCACATCGCTGATCCTGGTCGTCCTGCTGCACAGCGGATTCCAGTTCGGCTGGAACATCCACACCCTCGCCTTCGTACTCATGCTCGTGGTGATCTTCTCGGGTTTCTTCGGCGTCTACGTCTACCTGCGCTATCCGAACCTGATGACGCGCAACCGCGACAGCGCCACGCGCACGGCCATGCTCGACGAGGTCGCCGAAATCGACCAGAACGCGCTCGCCCTGGCGGACGGCATCGACCCGAAGATCCATGCGGTCGTGTTGCGTTCGATCCAGAACACGCGCCTAGGCGGCGGCGTGTGGACGCAGTTGCGCGCCCGCGACGGCTCCGACATCGCGCTGGACTCGTTGCATGCGTCGCTGGCCGAACGCGACAAGCGCTCGGAGATGAAGACCACGGAAATGCCGACCATGTTCGCGATGGTGGACTTTCTCGCCGGCCGCGCGACCGACAAGCAGGGCGAGGCAATGCGCTCGCTGATCGACCTGATCTCGCGCAAGAAGGGCCTCGCAACCAAGGTTGCGCGCGACATGCAGTATCAGGCGATGATGGAAATCTGGCTGTACATCCACGTACCGTTGTCGTTCGCGCTGCTCGCGGCGCTGATCGCACACATCGTGTCTTCGTTCTTCTACTGGTAGCGGGCCGGCGCGCTAGCGCGATGCGTTGAATCGCATCGCGCGCGACGGAACGCTGGTGAGGCAAGGACGCCGAACGGCAACGCACCAAGGATGGTTTCAACTGGAGATTTGGTGAATGCGCTGGCTCATCCGCCGAGTATTGAAGAAGGGCAAGGGCGCCGTTTCCTACGAGGAGGACGTCCACTACGGCGACGTGCTCACGATCGGGCGCGCGGCGGACCAGGCCATCTTCCTGCCGGACCTGCGCGTCGCGCTCAACCACGCGCGCGTGACCCAGCTTTCCAGCGGCCAGTACAAGATCGAATCGCTGATCCTCGCCGGCATCCGCGTCAACGACGCGATCACCTACACCACCACCGCCGATGCCGGCGCCGTGGTGGCGATCGGCAATACACGCCTGACGCTGCTCGCCGCACCGCAGGATTACGACGCCGCGATCGAGGTATCCACGCTCGACAAGAGCGAACAGAAAGCCGAAAGCGCGCTGCGCGCCAAGCCGACGCGTCTGGCGCAGACCGGCCTGAGCAAACGCCAGCCATCGTGGATCTTGTTTGTGGCGATACTTGTGTTCGCCCTGATCCTGCCGATGATCGGGCATTTCGTTCCCGGCTTCGGCGAGCTGCTGCGCCGCTTGCCGCTGCTGCCAAGCACGCAAAGCTGGAATCCCGGCACGCTCGATTCGGCGCATCATTTTTTCGCCAACGATTGCACGAAGTGCCACCAGACCGCATTCCTGACCGTGCGCGACAAGGCCTGCCTGGCCTGCCACGCGAATACCGCCGCGCATGCTGATCCGGCGAAGTTCAACCTGCCGCAACTCGGCAACGCGCAGTGCCGCAGCTGCCACCAGGATCATGAAGGAATCCGCGGCTTGATCCGCACCGACCAGCGTCTGTGTTCGGATTGCCACATCAATCTGAAGGCGCGTACGAAAGATGCCAGCACGTTCGCGGATGTCAGCGACTTCGGCACGAATCATCCGGAGTTCAAGGTCAGCCTGCCCGAATGGGATGCGAACGGGAAATTCGCGCCGCTACGCACGACCTGGGCCGCGAACCTGAAGGAAGACTCCGGCCTCAAGTTCAACCACGAAAAACACTTGAAGCCTGATGGTCTGAACACGCCGAGCGGCCATCGCACGCTCACTTGCGCGACCTGCCACCTGCCGGAAGCCGGCGGCGCGAAGATGCGCCCGGTGAATTTCGACGCCATGTGCCACGACTGCCACAAGCTCGGCTTCGACACGCTCGCGCCGGATCGCGAAGTGCCGCATGGCAAGGTCGCGGCGGTCGCCTACACGCTCAACGAGTATTACGCGAAGGTGGCACTCGAAGGCGGCTATGCAGACGCGCGCTCGCCGGACATCGTGCAGCAGCGCCGCCGGCCCGGGTCACCACCGTTGTCACAGCAGCAGCAGCAGGAAGCGCTCGCCTGGGCGCGCCAGCGCGCGAGCGAAGCGACCGACAGCCTGTTCACCGGCAAAGCCTGCAGCACCTGCCACAAGGTTACCCCGCCACGAACCGCCGACGACACCTGGCACGTGGCGCCGGTGCGCGTGTCCGGCGTGTGGTATGCGGACGCCCGGTTCACTCATGCCAAGCACAGCACGGTCAAATGCGAGGATTGCCACGATGGCGCACCCAAATCCACGCAATCCAGCGATGTGCTTATCCCGGGCATCGCCAACTGCCGCACCTGCCATGGCGGGGCGAAGGCGAAGGACAAGGTCGCCACCACCTGCATCGCCTGCCACGATTACCACCAGTCGCCGACGCTGAAGATGGGTACGTTATGACCTTGCCTTGGGTTATCATCGCGGGACAGGGGAACTGGCGGCGCCGGTGCTGAGAAGGCAACGGCGCGAGGCACCGCGCTTGGGGAGAAGAGCGATGCGCACGAACAGGGTATTGTGGCTGGTGCTTGCGATGGCGGCATTCACCGGCTGCGGCGGCGGCAGCAATTCGGCGAGTACCGAAGGCACTGCGCCGCCCCCGCCGCAATCCACCCCGGATTCCGGGTGCAACGGTTCGTGCGCGAATGCGCAAACCTTCCTCGGCACCCCCGACGTGCAGACCGTGATCGCACAGGCCGCCGCCGAAGCACAAGCGCAAGGCAAGCCAGCGGTCATCGCCGTGGTCGATCGCGTCGGCAACGTGCTCGCGGTATACAAAATGAATGGCGCGCCGGACACCGTGACCATCACCTCCGGCCGCAACGTCACCGGCGGACTGGAAGGCCTGAAAGTTCCCGGTGAGCTCGCCGCCATCGCCAAAGCCGTTACCGGCGCCTACCTGTCCAGCGAAGGCAACGCATTCTCAACGCGTACCGCCAGCCAGATCGTGCAGGAGCATTTCAATCCCGGCGTGCTCGGCACTCCGGCCGGCCCGCTTTTCGGTGTGCAGTTCTCGCAACTGCCCTGCTCGGACCTGGCAACCCATTTCACGTCGGGAACCGGCGTCGGTCCGCACAATTCGCCGCTCGGGCTTTCCGCCGATCCTGGCGGATTTCCATTGTATAAAAGTGGAACTCCGGTTGGTGGCATCGGCGTCGCTGCCGATGGCTTGTATGGCCTCGATCCGAATGTCATGGACAAGGATCGAAACGTCGATGAGTTGATCGCGATGGCCGGCACTTACGGCTTCGGCGCACCCGCCGACCGCCGCGCCGACACGATCACCGCCGGCGGCATCAGCCTGCGCTTCAGCGACGTTGGCTATTCAGACCTGGCTTCGCACCCGCAAAGCGCGCCACCCTACTCCGCGTTGACCGGCGCATTGATGAAGGTGCCGGGTTATTTCGACGGCAGCGCCATCCTCGCTGGCACCGCGTTCGGGCAAACCGCTTCGGGTGTACGTCCGGACACCACACTGTACGCTGGATTGGACGCCTTTGTACTCGACGACGGCAGCGGCGGCAATCGCTATCCGCCGAAGGATGGCACCGACGGCGCGAATGCGCTGACCGCGCACGAGGTGCAGACCATCGAAGAGCAGGCGCTGATGATCGCCAATCGCGCGCGTGCGCAGATCCGCAATCCGTTAGGCAGCCGGGCGCGCGTGTCGATTTCCATAGTCGATACCAATGGTGTCGCGCTCGCCGTCGCGCGCACGCGCGACGCACCGGTGTTCGGCATCGATGTATCGCTGCAGAAGGCACGCACGGCCGCGTTCAATTCCGGCAGCTACGCGGCGGACGTACTGCAATCGCTGGCACCGGCGAATTACTTCGGCGACAGCCTCGACTTCGCCAACAAAAAGGCGACGTTCACCACCGTCGCACAGGGCAACCTGGGCGATTACGTTTCCGCCGTGCGCGCGTTTCTCGGCATGCCCAGCGCGCTGACCGGCAACATCGCCTTCACTGACCGCGCCGGCGGCAACCTGTCACGGCCATTCTTCCCGGATGGCATCGACGGCAACCCGAATGGTCCGTTCAGCCACCCGCTCGCGCAGTGGAGTCCATTCCAGGAAGGTCTGCAACTCGACCTCGTCTACAACGCGGTCGCACTCAACCTGGTCGGTTACCTGAGCGCGCAGGGTTTTGCGATCAGCGCCGACAATGTGCCGGCTGCGACGCCGTTCTGTACGGCCAGCCCGCACCTGCCGAATGGCATTCAGGTTTTCCCGGGCAGCGTGCCGATCTATCGCGGCAGTACCCTGGTCGGCGGCCTCGGGGTTTCCGGCGACGGCGTCGACCAGGACGACATGGTCAGTTTCCTCGGCCTGTACAACGCCGGCGTCCAGCTCGGCGGCGCGATCGGCAACGCGCCGCCGGCAATGCGTGCGGATCAGCTCGCGCCGCAGGGCGTGCACCTGCGTTACGTGCAATGCCCGCAGTCGCCATTCCTCGACAGCAACGCCGACAACGTATGCGATGGGAAATGACATGAACGCGCATCTTCGCCATCGCCCCGCCATCGCCGCCGCCCTGATCTGCGGGTTGGCCGCGCTTTCCACACCTCCGCAAATACGCGCGCAGGATGCGAGCGCCGTTCCGCACCTGCTGGAACTGTTCGGCGTGCTGCCGGCGCCGACCTACGATCCGAGCCAGTCGGAAATCCCGCGCCGGCGCCCCGGACATCCCTACGAGGCGCCGCCGGAATTCAAGGTCGTCAACCCGAACGGCATTCCGCCCGCGCCGGTAGACCAGGCCGGCGCCTTCATCCCGGTGCCCGACCGCTGGCGCATCATGGAATCGCTCGGTTTCAAGTTCCCCTGGTACGACCCATACAACCAGAACATGTACAAGGGCGACAAGCCGATCGACGGCAAGGATCATTTCCTCGTCCTCACCGGTATCTCCGACACTTTCATCGAGCCGCGCAGCGTGCCGACGCCGGTCGCGCCGCAGAACACCGGCAACCCGGGCGAACAAGGCGTGTTCGGCGGCATCAACCAGCTGCTGCTGGTGCAGAATTTCATCGCCAGCGTGGACTACTACGAAGGCGACACCACGTTCAAGCCACCCAATATCGAATACAAGGCCACGCTCGCGTTCAACTACAACCGCATCAACACGCGCGAGACGCGCGCGGTGAACATCGACCCGCGCCTGGGCACCGACCGCGACGACGGCTTCATCGGCGTGCAGGAACTGTGGGTCGACAAGCACCTGCGCGACGTTTCCTCGCGCTACGATTTCGATTCGCTGCGCATCGGCATCCAGCCGTTCTCGACGGATTTCCGCGGTTTCCTGTTCCAGGACTCGCAGCCCGGCATCCGCCTGTTCGGCAACCGCGACAACAACCGCTGGCAGTACAACTTCGCCTACTTCCGGCGCCTGGAGAAGGACCTCAATTCCGGCCTCAACGACGTGACGAAGACGCCGCGCCATGACGACATCCTCGTCGCCAACCTGTACCGCCAGGACTGGCCTTGGCTGGGCTACACCTCGCAGGCGACCATCGTCTACAACCACAATTCCGACGGCACGATCTACGATTCCAACGGCTTCATCCAGCGCCCGGCCGCGATCGGCCTCCAGTTGCCGCGCAAATACGACGTCACCTACCTGGGTTACAACGGCGACGGCCACATCGGCCGCGTCAATCTCACCGTGTCCGCTTACGGCGCGTTCGGACATCAGGATCACGGCGTGTTCGTGGAACCATCCACCAGCATCCGCGCCGGCTTCCTCGCCGCCGAGGCGTCGATGGATTTCGACTGGATCCGCGCGCGCCTGTCCGCGGCCTACGCGAGCGGCGACAAGAATGCCCACGACCGCCGTTCGAGCGGATTCGATGCGATCAACGAGAACCCGATCTTCGCCGGCGCTGATACCAGTTACTGGATCAGCCAGGCCGTGCCGTTGATCGGCGGCGGCGGTGTGGCGCTGAGCCAGCCCAACGGCATGTTGGCGGACTTGCGCTCGTCCAGCGCGCTCGGCCAATCGAATTTCGACAACCCCGGCCTGCGCCTGCTCGGCATCGGCGCGGATTTCGACATCACGCCGCAATCGCGCGTAACCGGCAATCTCAACGAACTCTGGTTCGACAACACGGCGACACTCGAAGCGCTGCGCCAACAGGCGAACATCGGGCGCAGCATCGGCACGGATGTGTCGGTGGCGTGGACATGGCGACCCTACTTCACCCAGAACGTGATCGTGCGCCTGTCCGGCGCCGCACTCAGACCCGGCTCCGGTTTCAAGAGCCTGTTCAGCTCCGACCATTCGCTGTACTACTCCGTGCTTGCAAACGTGATCCTGACCTATTGAGGGCCTTGCCATGACCAAAGCCAAATGGGTCGTTGCCGTCGTATTTGCGCTGTCGCTGCCGACCACGCTCGCCAGCGCCAACGAAGAACAGCCGGTCATGCGCAGCTACACCACCGCACCGCCCGCGCCCGCGTTCCAAACTCTGGAACAGGCCGACGCGAAATCCGGCGGCTGCGTGTCCTGCCATACGAAATCGGATCGCAAGACCATGCATCCGACGGGCGGCGTCGTGCTCGGCTGCACGGATTGCCACGGTGGCGATGCCAGCGTGAACACGCCGGCGGGCGAAGGCTACGATGCCGACGCGCAGCACGACAAGCGCGACTGGTCGGCCGCCTACCAGGCCGCGATGGACAAGGCTCACGTGCTGCCGCGCTATCCCGAGCACTGGAAGACCAGCGCGAATCCGCAGCGCAGTTACACGTGGTGGATGAAGGAATCGGCCGAGTTCGTGCGCTTCGTCAATCCCGGCGACCTGCGCGCGGCGACCATGGCCTGCGGTGCCTGCCACCTGCCGGAAATCCAGGCCAACGAAAAAAGCCTGATGGCAAATGCGGCGATGTTCTGGGGCGCGGCGGCGTACAACAACGGCATCCTGCCCTACAAGCATTCGGTGCTCGGCGAGGCGTACACGCAAGACGGCAAGCCGGCCGCAACGGCCAGTCCGCCCGTGCCGGACGGCAAACCTTCCGCGCATGACATCCTGCCGAAGATCTATCCGATGCCGGCCTGGGAGATCACCCCGCCCGGCGACATCTTCCGCGTGTTCGAGCGCGGTGGCCGCAACATCGGCACGGTTTTTCCCGAGATCGGCCTGCCCGGCGAGGCCGGTCTGTTGCAGCGCCTCGAGGAGCCCGGCCGCCCGGACATCCGCCAGTCCAACCGTGGCCCCGGGACCGGTTCGCGCGTGGCGATTCCCGTGCTCAACATCGTCAAGACACGCCTGAACGATCCCTTCATCTGGATGCTCGGCACCAACGACAATCCGGGCGACTACCGCTCGTCCGGCTGCTCGGCCTGCCACGTCGTCTATGCGAACGACCGCGACACCTTCCATTCGGCGATCTACGCCAAATACGGCAACACCGGCCTGTCGCAGGAAGCCGATCCGACGATCTCGCACGCCGAATCCGGGCATCCGCTCAAGCACGAGTTCACGCGCCAGATCCCGACCAGCCAGTGCATGATCTGCCACATGCACCAGCCGAACATGTTCATCAACACCATGCTCGGTTACACGATGTGGGACTATGAGTCCGACGCGGCATCGATGTGGCCGAAGCAGCAGAAAGATCCGAGCGACGCGGAGCAACGCAAGATCCTCGACCGCAATCCCGAGGAAGCGGCAATCCGCGGCAAGTGGGGCGATCCGAATTTTTCGAAGGATGTCTCCCTGCTCAATCCGCAACTCAAGGACACCCAGTTCGCCGACTACCACGGCCACGGCTGGAACTTCCGCGCCGTGTACGCACGCGACCGCAAGGGCGATCTGCTCGACAAGAGCCGCGCCATCGTCGCCAACGACGATCCGGAAAAATTCAAGAAGGCCGTGCACCTGCAATCGATCCACGTCGACGTGGGCATGCAGTGCGTGGACTGCCATTTCAGCCAGGACAACCACGGCAACGGCTATGTCAAGGCCGAAGTCATGGGTGCGGTGGAAATCCAGTGCCAGGATTGTCACGGCACCGTCGATGCGTATCCGACGCTCAAGACCTCCGGCCCCGCGGCCGGGCCGTATGGCCGCGACTTGCTCTTGATTCGCAACCCGGACGGCAAGAAGCGCTTCGAGTGGGTCGAAGGCAAGCTGATCCAGCGCTCGGCGGTGACGCCGGGACTGGAATGGACGATGACGCTCGTCAAGGACAGCGCCGATCCGAAGTCGCCGATGTACGACGCCAAGGCGACGCAGGCGCATACCGTGTCTGACAACCCGGACGCGATGAAATTCGGCGCGGACGTGCCCAAGGCCCAGCGCGCGCACAACGAGGACAAGATGCTGTGCTACGCCTGCCACACCTCGTGGACAACGAGTTGCGGCGGTTGCCATCTGCCCATCCAGGCGAACTGGAAGACCGAGCGGCACAAGTACGAAGGCGGTTTCACGCGCAACTTTGCCACCTACAACCCGCAGGTCGCGCGCGACCAGATGTTTCAGCTCGGCGTGCACGGCGACGTCAAGGACCACAAGATCGCACCGGTGCGTTCCTCCTCGGCGCTGGTGCTGTCCTCGACCAACATCAACCGCGAGAAGATCTACGTGCAGCAGCCGCCGATCGCGGCCTCGGGCTATTCCTCGCAGGCGTTCGCGCCGCACTATCCGCACACCGAACGCAAGACCGAAACCAAACAGTGCGACGACTGCCATCTGTCGAAAGCGAACGACAACAACGCGATCCTGTCGCAACTGCTACTGCTCGGCACCAAGTTCGTCGACTTCATCGGCTACCACGCCTGGGTCGGCGAAAACGGCGGCGTCGGCGCGGTGCAGGTCACCGAATGGGACGAGCCGCAGGCCGTGATCGGCAGCTATTTGCAGAAATACGCCTACCCGGACTGGTACAAGGCACACGAAGATCGCGGACAAAAGCTGCAGCACGCCGCCGAGCACAATGCCGGCGATGCGCAGTGCCTGCAATTGCGCGGCGAATACCTGTACGTGGCGGAAGGCACCAAGGGCATGCGCGTATACGACGTGGCCAGCGTCGCCAACAAGGGCTTTTCCGAGAAGCTCGTCACCGCGCCGTTCTCGCCGCTCGGCCAGGACACGCACATCGCCAGCAAGGACGCGACGTGCGTCGTGCTCGCCACCACGCAGCCGGTAGCGCCCAACCGCAATGTCGGCGACCTGATGCGCAAGGACAACGAAGAACAGCCGATGGCGCCGATCTACAAATACGCGTTCATCACCGACGCAGTGGAAGGCCTGATCGCCACCGACATCGAAACGCTCGCCGACGGCGAGCCGCGCAACAACTTCCTCAAGCGCCAGTTGACGTGGAACGAGAACGGCGTGCTTGACGGCGCGCGCCACCTCGCCATCGCCGGCGACACGTTCTATGTGTCCACCGACAAAGGCGTGGTCGTGCTCGACATGACCGATCCGATCAAGCCGAAATACCTCGCGACGATTCCCATCGCTGGTGCACAGGCAGCGCAGGTGCAGTTCCGCTACCTGTTCGTCAGCGCAAATGACGGCCTGCACGTCATCGACGTGACGCATCGCGAAAAACCCATCGAAGTCGTATCGGGTTTCGTGCCACTGCGCTATGCACATAAGTTACACGTGGCGCGCACCTACGCCTACGTCGCCGACGGTGCGGATGGCATCGCCATCATCGACGTGACGCGTCCCGAGCATCCCTTCGTCTACCAGATGTTCAATGCGGGCGGGAAAATCTCGGATGCGCGTGACGTCGTCGTCGGCACCACGAATGCGTCGTTGTTCGCCTATGTCGCCGATGGCAAGAACGGACTCAAGGTGATCCAGCTCACCAGCCCCGAGTCGCAGCCGAATTTCTATGGCTTCAGTCCGGAACCGAAACCGCAATTGATCGCCTGGTATCCGACCAGGCATCCGGCACTGTCGTTGTCGCGCGGACTCGAGCGCGATCGAGGGGTGGACGAATCCGGCAACCAGATTGCTGTCTTCGGCCGCATCGGCTCGCGCCCGTTCCATCTGGACGAAATGCAGCGCCTGTATCTGGACAAGGACGGCAAGCCCTGGTTTGTGGACGAGTCACCGGAAAATCAGCGCGTGTTGCCGGCCACACGAACTGCCAACGACGGCAAAGCCGCTTCCACAACTGTGGCGCCGCACTGAGCGGCGCTACAGAACAGCTTCGGCGAAATCGAAATCCCAATCGGCCAGCCAGCCGCTGAGAGCTTCGCCCTGCGCATAGTGCACGCCCATGCGCAGAAGCACGCCGATATCCGCCATGCCGGCGACGCGGGTAGCCACGACGATCTTGCCCAGCGAACGCGCCTCGGCAATGGCTTTCGACCATGGTTCCCAGGCGGCATCGGGCACGCTGTCGGATTCACCGGCGCGCGCGAATTTGACCACGCCAAACGCATCAAGAGCGAGCAATTTTCCGAGATCCGCTCCAGCGTCGGCACCCACGTTCAAGGCCAGGCGCACGCCGACCCGCTGCACGGGTTCCAGCATGGCATGCAAGCGCGGTAGTTCGGCGCGCACTTCGGCAGCTTCGAATTCAAGTGCCAGGGTATGGCTGGGTACTGCATGGGCACCGAACTCGGCCGCAAGCCATGGCGCGAAAGCAGGATCGAAAAGGCTCGATGCAGCGACCGGCAGGTACAGGCGCAAATCCACGCCGTTGATGCGCTTTTCGCGCACGCGCTCGATCACCCCACGCAAGAAGTGCCGGTCCGCATGCGCGACCATGTCCAGTTTGCGCGCAATCGGCAGCCAATCATTGCGCTGCAGCAGCAGGCCCTGCCGCGATTTCGGCGGCTTCAATGCCATGCGCACTTCGTATTGCCCGGCGATTTGCCCGGCCAGCGGCACGAACGGCTGAAATTCGAACTGGGCGGTGCCGCGCGCGCTCGGTGCGCGCAACAATGCGCGCACGAGACGTACCTGCGGGTCTTCACCGTCCTGGCTACTGGTCTCGCGCACATCGAATTCGCAGCGTGCCCCGCCTGCGGCCCAGGCGTTGGCGAGCATCGCGCGCACACGATCGAGTGCTTCATCGATGCCCGCGAGCTGAGGATGCAAACGCACGCAGCCCAGACTCAGGTGCAGGTGAACGGGCGTGCGCTCGGAAAGCCACGAACGCTCGTCGAGCTTGCGTCGCAACGTCTCGAGCTGCTCGCGCAAGGCCAGTTGATCGTCCGCATGCACAAGCACCAGAAACTTCAGTTCACCCCACGCACACAAAGTACGCTGGCCGTGAATTTCCCCCGCCAGCGCGCTCGCCAACTGCTGGCCCAGGGCACTCGCGGCGACGAAGCCGCTGCGGCGCATGACATCTTCCGCATCGTCGACGGCGATCAGCGCCAGCGCCGGGCAACGGTCGGATTCATCCTGTGCCGCACGCAGTACTTCGCCAGCCATCACATCGCGGCCAGACAGCATGCCGCGCCGTTCGCCACGTCCCTCCCCGTGCGTGTTGACAAGCTGGCGCGCGCGATGGATGCGGCTTTCCACCGCAGTGACCAGGTGCTTGGGCTTGACCGGCTTGGTGATGAAATCGTCCGCACCCATGCGAATGGCGTCAAAACGGAAATCCGGGTCGAGTTCGCCGGAGAGGAACACGATCGGCAGGAATGCATTGCCCGATTCGCGGATGCGCTGCGCCACTTCGATGCCGTTGCTGCCGGGCAGGTACAGGTCGAGCAGCACCAGATCCGGCTTGAACTCCGACAACGCGGCCGGAACGCCCGCGGGATCCTCGCACACGCGCGTGAGCATGCCGCGATGGCGCAGGATCGATTCGCAAAACTTGGCCTGCCCACGGTCGTCCTCGACGATCAGCACGCGATAGCCGAGCGCGCGGCGTTGCGCGAACAGACCGTCGATCTGCGCGGCCAGCGCGATCGGATCGCGTTCGAGCACGACGGCGTCGGCACCCGCGCGTTGCGCGAACAGGGTGCGGGTCAAGTCCGTCTCTTGCGCCAGCATGAGGAACAGCGGCGGTTCCTTGTGCGCCGGCCGCAGCCGCTGCGTGGCCTCGACCACGGTATTGATCTCGGCGGCGAACGCCTCGCCGATCAGCACGACATCCGGACTGGCCTCGTCCAGCGCATGCAGCAACGCATCGCGCTCGTCGAACGGACGCACCACGGCGCCCTGTTGGCCGAGGCGTGCGGCCAATCCGGGAATCTCGCGCGCGTTTTCGCGCAGATAAAACACCTGCCGGTGCGCGGATTCGGACGCCGTGGCAGGCTTGTGCGGCGCACGACGCGCGGGTTTTTCGCCGCTGGCGGCGGCCAAGCGCTCGATAATGCGTTCCAGGCCCTGCAGTTGTGCAGGGTTCGGCCTGCTGTTGCGATCCACGAACGTGCACAGGTAAGCGGTCAGTTCCAGAACCGGATCGGCGACATCCGCATCGCCCTGTGAGTCGGCCAGTTCCGCCAGTTTCTCGAGTTCCTCGTACAGCGCGCTCGCCTGCTCGATCTGCCATTGCCGGCCGATGCTGGCACGCCAGTCGCGCACGAATGCTTGCGTGCGTTGGCGCAGGGCACGATCGCCGCGCGCCGGAATATCCTGCCCCGTGTTCGATGTCGATGCATTCGCATTCATGTGGTCACTATAGCTTCTCGCGCATACGACGCGACTGCCCCGAACGTCATGTATGCGATGGCAATCGCCACGACGCCGGAGTACGCTGCGGGTTCATACCACGGTCTCCCCTGCTGCATGCCTGCAACACCTGCCGTCCACACCGCGGAGCGGGAAGTCTTTTCCCCAAGCCAGCTCGTGCGCCTGGCGCGCGAACTGCTCGAAGACGCGTTTCCGCTGATCTGGGTGGAAGGCGAGATTTCCAATTTTTCGCGACCCGCTTCCGGACATCTGTATTTCAGCCTCAAGGATGCACAGGCACAGGTGCGTTGTGCGATGTTCAAGCCGAAAAGCACCTGGCTGCGCTTCAAGCCGGCCGACGGCACGCGCGTGCTGGCGCGCGTGCGCGTAGGCCTGTACGAGGCGCGCGGCGAATTCCAGCTGATTGTCGAACACCTCGAAGAAGCCGGCGAAGGCGCCCTGCTGCGCGCTTTTGCCGAACTCAAGGCCAGGCTCGCCGCCGAAGGCCTGTTCGATCCCGCCGCCAAACGCCCGATTCCGAAGTTGCCGCGGCGCATCGGCATCATCACCTCACCCACCGGCGCCGCGATTCGCGACGTGCTCAGCGTGATTGCGCGGCGTTTCCCGCTGGCGCAGATTGAAATCCTGCCAGTGCCGGTGCAAGGCAATCAAGCGCCACCGGCAATCGTTGCTGCGCTCGCCGCCGCATCGAAAGCAAACCGCCACGACGTGCTTCTGCTCACCCGCGGCGGCGGGTCGCTGGAAGATTTGTGGGCGTTCAACGACGAAGCGGTTGCACGTGCCATCCGATCCTGTTCGGTTCCGATCGCTTCCGCCATCGGCCATGAGATCGATTTCACGATCGCCGATTTCGCGGCCGACCTGCGCGCTCCGACGCCATCGGCCGCGGCGGAATTGCTGGTGCCGGACGCGAATGAAATCCAGCGCGCGCTGAATCACGTCCGGGCACGGCTGGACCAGTGGGTTCGCCACCATCTGCATTCGAATGCGCAGCGCACCGATCACGCGCTGGCGCGATTGCGCGCGCAACACCCGCGACAGCGCCTGCGCATCGGTCGCGATCGCCTCGCCCAATTGCACGCGCGCCTGCATCGCCTGCATCCAGCCAGCACGCTGGCGCGGCATGCCGATACCTTGCGCATCGGCGTCGAGCGCATGCGCGTGCAGCTCGCGCACCGCCTGCGCGCGCGCGAACTGCAACTGGGCGAACTGGCGCGCGCATTGAACGCGGTCAGTCCGTTGGCGACACTGCAGCGCGGCTACGCCATCCTTGTCGATCGTGACAGCGGAAAGGTCGTGCGCGACGTCGCGGCTTCGCACGAAGTCATCCGTTTCAGCGCGCGCCTCGTTGACGGCGAGATTCCACTAATCCACGACCCGGAGCACTGACCGATGCGCCCTCGCCATCACGAAAACCATTTTACCCAACGCATCGGTTGGCTGCGCGCCGCCGTGCTCGGCGCCAATGACGGCATCATTTCCACCGCCAGCCTGATCCTCGGCGTCGCCGCGGCACACGCCTCGCGCGAGGCGATTCTTACCGCCGGCGTTGCCAGCCTCGTCGCCGGTTCGATGTCGATGGCGGCCGGCGAATACGTATCGGTCAGTTCGCAAGCCGACATGGAAAAGGCCGAAACCGAAACCGAGCGCAAGGAATTGGAGACCAACCACCTCGCCGAGCACAAGGAACTTGCCAACATCTACGCCAAACGTGGTCTGACGGCGCATCTTGCAGATCAGGTCGCGACGCAGCTGATGGCGCACGATGCGCTCGACGCCCACCTGCGCGATGAACTCGGCATTTCCGAAACCCTGAAGGCGCAACCTTTGCAGGCGGCGTCCGCTTCCGCGATCACCTACGCCATCGGCGCGGTGCTGCCCTTGCTCAGCTTGTTCATTTCGACGCCGTCAACCGTGACCATCATTGTGCCGCTGGTTTCGCTGATCGTGCTCACCCTGCTTGGCGGCCTGGCCGCGAGTGCCGGAGGCGCCAATGTGGTGAAGGGCGCGTTGCGCGTACTGTTCTGGGGCGCCATCGCAATGGCGGTGACTGCAGGCATTGGCGCACTTTTCGGCACCGTTGCCTGAACGTTGACGCTAACCGCAACGACGCAGACAATCCCACCATCCAGCCCGGGGAGGCGCGATGAAGGCATCCGACCTGTTCGTCAAGGCGCTCGAAGCCGAGCATGTGCATTACGTGTTCGGCATCCCCGGCGAGGAAAACCTCGACCTGCTCGAATCGCTGCGTACCTCTTCGATAAAGTTGATCCTGACCCGCCACGAGCAGGCCGCAGGCTTCATGGCCGCGACCTACGGCCGCCTGACCGGCAAGGCCGGCGTGTGCTTGGCCACGCTGGGTCCCGGCGCGACCAACTTCGTCACCGCCGCTGCGTACGCGGAATTGGGCGGCATGCCGATGCTGATGATCACCGGACAGAAACCGATCAAGGTGTCCAAGCAGGGCCACTTCCAGATCGTCGATGTGGTCGACATGATGAAGCCGTTGACCAAGTACACGCGGCAAATTGTTTCCGCCGACAACATCCCCGCACGCGTGCGCGAAGCGTTCCGCCGCGCCGAGGAAGAACGCCCCGGCGCGACGCACCTGGAGTTGCCCGAGGACATCGCCCACGATCCGACTGACGCCATGGTGATTCCGGCGAGCTTCCACCGTCGCCCGATCGCTGACGAGAAATGCATCGCGCACGCCGTCGACGCGATCTGCGCCGCACGCCATCCGCTGCTGATGATCGGCGCCGCCGCCAACCGCAAGCTGTGCAGCAAGATGCTGCGAGAGTTCGTCGACAGCACCGGCATCCCGTTCTTCACCACGCAGATGGGCAAAGGCGTGCTCGACGAGACGCATCCGTTGTGGCTGGGCAACGCCGCGCTGTCGGACGGTGACTTCGTGCATCGCGCGATCGAGCGCGCCGACTGCATCATCAACGTCGGCCACGACGTGATCGAAAAGCCGCCGTTCTTCATGCGCACCGGCAAACGCACGGTGATCCACGTGAATTTCGCCAGCGCCGAGGTCGATACCGTCTACTTCCCGCAAATCGAGGTGATAGGCGACGTCGGCAATTCGGTGTGGCGGCTCAAGCAGCGCATCGCGCCATGTCCGCACTGGGATTTTTCCTACTTCACGACCGTGCGCAAGCATCTCGACGCGCACCTGGCACAGGGCGCTGACGACGCGCGCTGGCCGATCTATCCGCAGCGCCTGGTCGCCGACGTGCGCAAGACGGTGCCATCCGACGGCATCGTGTGCCTGGACAACGGCATGTACAAGATCTGGTTCGCGCGCTACTACCGCTGCCGCGAGCCGAACACCCTGCTGCTCGACAACGCGCTGGCGACGATGGGTGCGGGGTTCCCTTCCGCCATCGCCGCGAAGATCGTGCATCCGAATCGAAAAGTGATCGCGGTCGCGGGCGACGGAGGTTTCATGATGAACTCGCAGGAAATGGAAACCGCCGTGCGCCTGAAGCTCGACATCGTGATCCTGCTGCTGCGCGACAACGCCTACGGCATGATCAAGTGGAAGCAGGCAAACATGAACTTCCCCACGTTCGGCATGGACATGGGCAATCCGGACTTCGTCGCCTACGCGCAAAGCTATGGCGCGCACGGACATCGACCCTCATCCGCCGCCGAATTCGCGCCGCTGCTGGCAAAGTGCCTCGACACGCCAGGCGTGCACCTGATCGATGTGCCGATCGATTATTCCGACAACGACCGGATACTGAACCGCGAGATCAAGGAATTGTCGGCAAAGCTGTGAGATGCCAGCGGATCAGGTCAGCGAATTGAAGCCGAATACCCACTTCCAGACGCCGTCAACCTTCATGTAGACTTCATTCACGAAGACTTTCAGCTCGCCGATGTCTTGGCCACCGCAGGTGCCCGTATACGCTCCCGTCAATGTCAGAATGCCGACCGTCGGCGAAACGGAAGTTCCGACACCATTCGTGATTTTGTAGCCGCTGACTTCACATAACGTGCTCGTCCAGGCCTTTACCGTGGCGGACTTGTCTGCGCTAAACGTGCCGTAAATATCGACAAAGGCAATGTCCTTTGCAGTCTCGGCCTTTATCTTTTCGGCATCGTGCCGCATCCACCCATCCTCCACGGCATTGTCGACCACCAGCAACGCATCGGTGATCGGATCCGAAGTCACCTTGTGCGCCGAGCCGATGTTCGCTGCGGTGTGAACGTCATTCCCGACCTCGGCCTTTTTATCGATTGCCAGCGGAGCGCTGGGATCGACAATCGGGTTCTCG
Source organism: Lysobacterales bacterium PRO7 (assembly GCA_021404785.1). Classification (GTDB taxonomy): domain Bacteria; phylum Pseudomonadota; class Gammaproteobacteria; order Xanthomonadales; family Rhodanobacteraceae; genus Rudaea. The sequence continues at coordinate 29,330 of QWHH01000005.1, read as the reverse complement.
CCATGGAAAACGACCTGCCAGCGGCCGCCGTTTCTGATCCATACGGTCGCGGCGCGCACCGGGCTTGGCATTTTTTCGGTTTTGCCACTTTCCGCACAGCTACCTTGCATGTTCGACACGTAGGTGAGCACATACGCGTCGTTGTCGATCTTCAGCAACTGCGGCTCGGTCAATGCCCATCCTGCGTTGACTTCACATTTGACGCCGCTGATGTGCTTGACGACATCCGCCTTGCTCACGCGAATTCCGCCTCTTTGTTCCACGAACTTGTCGCCGAGCAAGCTATCGAAGAATTTGCCGTCGCCCTTGACGTAGGCTTCGTGCGCCTGTTTTTCCAACGCGAGCAAAGCGTGCACAGTTGGCGCGGCCCCGGTCGGCTTGGCGACATGGGCGTTCTCGGCTGGTGCACTGCTGGCGGGAGCCGCTCCTGCCGAAAATACGACAACGGCGTTCAAAACGAATGACCAAGGCGCTATCTTCGAGACCACCTGCTTTCTCCTCGCGGTTTCATGGGGCCATCGGAATCAAGCGGGGCACGAACCGCAGAGTGGCGGCGCATCCACGCTCCCGGGATTCAAACTCTATACCTGCGGAATTCGCTACGCCACAACCGCCCTGCTTCACACCTGACGCGAGTAGAATCCAGACATCCATCTAAGCAGGAGCAGGCCGTGCTCAAACCCACCTACCCCTACTACCTAGCCAACAAGCCTGTCGCGGCCAACACGGACCTGGAAGTCACCGACAAGTACACCGGCAAGGTGGTGACGCGCGTCGCGCTGGCGGATGCGAAGGCGATTGACGCCGGCATCGCCGCGGCGGTGGCGGCGCAGGAAGCCTGCCGCAAGATGGCGCCGTTCCAGCGCCAGGCGATCCTCGAACATTGCGTGAAGCGCTTTCGTGAGCGTTTCGAAGAACTCGCGATGGCGCTGTGCATCGAGGCCGGAAAACCCATAAAGGATGCGCGCGGCGAGGCAACACGACTGATCGATACGTTCAAGGTCGCTGCCGAGGAATCCGTGCGTATCGACGGCGAGGTGATCAATCTGGAAATCTCGCAGCGCGCGAAAGGCTATCGCGGATTCAGCAAGCGCGTGCCGATCGGGCCGTGCTCGTTCATTTCGCCGTTCAATTTCCCGTTGAACCTGGCTGCGCACAAGGTTGCGCCGGCACTAGCGGTCGGCTGTCCGTTTGTGCTGAAACCGGCAAGCCGCACGCCGATCGGCGCGCTGATCATCGGCGAAGTGCTGGCCGAAACCGACCTGCCGGAAGGCGCATTTTCGATCCTGCCTGCGCACCGCGACGGTGCAGACCTGTTCACCACCGACGAGCGCTTCAAGCTGCTGTCGTTCACCGGCTCGCCGGCCGTGGGCTGGGACCTGAAGGCGCGCGCAGGCAAGAAAAAGGTCGTGCTCGAACTCGGCGGCAACGCGGCGTGCATCGTCGATGCGGACCAGGGCGAACGCCTGGATTTCGTGGTCGAGCGCATGATCTTCGGCGCGTTCTACCAATCCGGCCAGAGCTGCATCGGCGTGCAGCGGATTCTGGTGCAGGAAGATTTCTACGAGCGGTTTCGCGATGCTTTTGTAGCGGCTACGAAAAAACTCGTCGCCGGCGATCCCAAGGACGAGAAAACTTTCATCGGCCCGATGATCGACGAGAAGGAAGCGACGCGCCTCGATGGCTGGATCCAGGAGGCCGTCAAGGCTGGCGCGAAGATCCTCTGCGGCAGCAAACGCAACGGGGCCATGCTCGAAGCCACCGTACTGGAAAACGTCGATCCCAGGCAGAAAGTCAGCTGCATGGAAGCGTTCGGGCCGGTCGCGCTGCTGCAAAAGTACAAAAACTTCGATGACGCGATCCGCATCGTCAACGATTCCGAATTCGGCCTGCAAGCCGGTGTGTTCACGTTCGACGTGCGCAAGGCCATGCGTGCGTGGGACGAACTCGACGTCGGCGGCGTGGTGATCGGCGACGTGCCGAGCTTCCGCGTCGACAACATGCCCTACGGCGGCGTCAAGGATTCGGGCCTCGGTCGCGAGGGTATCCGCTACGCGATCGAGGACATGACGGAAATCCGTTTGATGGTGATGCGCGACGCTTGACCCCAGGACGCATTCGACGACGTTTCCATGCTGGACGCCGACTACCCGGACGAAAAACTGATGCTGGCCTATGCGCGCGGCGACCTGCGCGCTTTCGACACGCTCTACGCACGCAGCCGCGGCATGTTGTACCGCTACATCCTGCGCAGCGTGGCGGATCGCGCCGTGGCCGACGAACTGTTCCAGGAAACCTGGAGCCGGCTGATCGCGGCGCGCGAGCGCTATCGGGTCGAGGCGAAATTCACCACGTGGTTGTTGCAGATCGCGCATAACCTTGTCATCGATCATTTCCGCCGCACCCGCCCCCAGGCCGGTGTGGAAGAGACCGACGCCGTGATGCGTGAACTGGATGCTCCGGAATCGGAATGGCCCGAGCATGCGCTGAGCGATTTCGAGGAACGACGGCGACTGCAATTGGCACTGGATGCGCTGCCCCACGCACAGCGCGAGGCTTTCGTGTTGCGCATGGAATCCGGACTCGGTCTGGCCGAGATCGCGCAATTGACCGGAACCGGACAGGAAACCGTGAAATCGCGGCTGCGTTATGCGTTCGCGAAAATCCGCGAGAGGCTCGCCGAATGAATACTGGCAATCCAAAATTCGAGCGCGATTTCGAATCGTTCTTGAGCGGCGGCGACGCGCGGCTGGAAGCGCTTTACCGCAAGCTGCCGGCGTCGGAGCCGGACGCGAGCATGGACGCAGCCATGCAAGCCATGGCGCGGCGTGCGGTGGCGACAACGCAGCTGGCTGCCCGCGTTCCTTCGCACAGGCGCTGGCTGCCGCTGTTCAGTGCGGCGGCTGTGGTCGCGCTCGCGGTTGGCTTCGCGTTCCGGCTCGGGCCGCAGCTCTGGCAGCGGCCCGCAGCAGTGGCTCCAGCGGAACCCGTATCCGCCCCCGTACAGCCGGCGGCCAAAATAGTAACCTCACCCCAAACCGCACCTGCGCCAACGGCGCTTGCCGAACCCGCATTGGAACCACCGACTCCGACACTCTCGCCCGCCGCCAGGGCAGCGCCGCGGGCTTTGCAAAAAATGGAAAATACTGCATCGCAGGAGTTGCCGCGCCCATTTCCGCACTCCGCGAGCGCTCTGCGCGAACCTGCGCCACCACCCGCCGCTGCCGAAGCGAAATCCGCGCCATCGGTACCGTCAGCCGCCGCTCCGACGCACGCAAGGCAGTCGGCGGAAATGGAATCCGCTGGCGCACCGATGCAGACGTTGGCCGCGCCGGCGGTGCAGGATCGCAATGCCACGTTGTATCCGGAACATTGGCTGGCGAATATCCGCCAGATGCTGCGCGACAACCAGCGCGAGGCGGCGCTACGCAGCCTCGACGAATTCCGCAAGAAATATCCGGATTATGTACTGCCTGACGATCTGCGCGATTTGCGCTGAAGCTACTGCGCTGCCTGCTCGGTCAATCCCGCCTGCAACCAGCCCAGATTGAAGCCGATCGACTGCGCTTTCGGATCGGCCCAGACGTAGTCGATCGTCTGCCCGCTGGCGTCGTCGATCACGTTCAATTGCAGCACGTGCAGTTTGCGTTCGGCATACGTCACGCGCTCCAGTTCCAGCGACCAACCACTGGCCGCGCCATCGCGCCAGCGCAGTTCGACGCGACCGCCTTCGCTGGAAAGCCGCAAGTCCTTCTGCATGTGCCAGTCCTGATTGCCGGCACGCGCCTTCGGACCGCCACCATTGATCGCCGCCCAGCAGGAGAACCAGCGCACACGCCGCGTGTCGATCTGTGCGTCCGCACCACGCGCCTGGTCGGCGAATGTGGCCGTGTGCAACATGTCGCCATCCAGCGCAATCCGCAATGGCAACAGTGCGGCGGATTCGCCCAATCCCGGCAACAGTGCGCTGCATGCGGCGGCATCGGCCTGGGCCCGGAATTGCGCGTTTTTCCACATGCCGGTTTGCGCGCACGGCGCAAGTTCTGCCCACTGCGCCGCGTCAAAATGGAACTTGCGCCTGCCGTCGAACATCTCGTCCGCAGCCACGGGATCGAGCGCGCGATACGGCGTCAGCGTGACGCGATTACCGTTTTCCGTGGTCGTCGCAAGCATCAGCCAGAGTGCACTCGTCGATACATTTTTTGCATCCGTCGATTGCAGCCGCCAGAACCACAGGCTGCCGTCGCGCCGCTGATCGACCATGCGCAAGGTCTCGCGCACATGTGGCGTCGCCACCGCGGATGCCTGTTTGGTCTGCTCGTGGTTGTCCCAGTCGCCGGCGAGCGCGGCATCGAGCCGGGTCGGCGCGCCGCCAGCCGTCGCCATACTGCGGCCCGGCAGGGTCTGGCATGCCGCCAGCAATCCGAACAGGATCAACAATATTGCCGCGCGCATGCCCCACTCCGTTCAAAATCGATGCACCAAGCATACCGTATCGCCCGCGTGCGCCGATCCGCTATGCTGCGCGCATGTCGCAGATCCAGCCTGCCGATCCCGCCCAGCGCCGCCGCGTCGCTGTCATCCTTACGATCGCCGCGATTGTATTGATCGCGGCGTACTTCGCTTTCGACCATTGGCTGGAGGACGCGGCTCAGCGCATGACCACGACGGAACTTGTGCGGTCGGTTGGACGCATGATTTCCATCTGCGTGATCGCGATGACTGTGTGCCTGTTGCTGCTCGGGCGGCATCTGCTGCTGCGCGGCCGCCGCATCGTGCGCGACCGCCGCTATCCGGCCAACGATGCCCGTCCACTGCGTGACACGTCCGTGCGCGAAGGCGACGAGGCGGTACGCATTGGCAATGCCAGTCGCATTGCCGGACTGATCACCTGCTTGCTGGGCGTGGCAGTCGCGGTTGCCGGCTGGTTCTGGGTCGGTCAGTTCGGCTGAACTGCTTCGGCTACTGCCGCACGGGCGATATCCGCAAGCGCGGGATCCTGCATGGCGAAATGCAGCGTGGCCCGGACTAACCCCGCCTTGCCGCCGCAATCGAAACGCGTGCCATCGAAGCGATAGGCGTGCACGTCACCGTCGCGCAATAGCGCGGCAATCGCATCGGTGAGCTGGATCTCGCCGCCCGCGCCGGGCGTGGTTTTTTCCAATAACTCGAAAATCTTCCCCGGCAACACGTAGCGGCCAACAATGGCGAGATTCGACGGCGCGACTTCGGGTTTGGGTTTTTCCACGACATGACGCACGCGCGCGGCGCGGCCATCGGCTTTCTCGGCATCGACGATGCCGTATTTGTGCGTTTCATCGTGCGGCACTTCCTCGACCGCGATGACGCCGGCGTCGCGACTCGGCGCGAACTGCGCCATCTGGCGCAGCGCGCCCGCGCCTCGATTCCAAATCAGGTCATCGGGCAGGATCACGCCAAACGGTTCATCGCCGATAACGGGCTTCGCGCACAGCACGGCATGGCCCAGGCCCAGCGCTTCGGATTGGGTCACGTAGACGCAGCGCACATGCTTCGGGACCACGTTGCGCACCGCGGCGAGCAGTTCCTTCTTGCCGCTGCGCTCGAGCTTTTGTTCCAGCTCGTAGGCAGTATCGAAATAATCCGCGATCGAATGCTTGTAACGGCTGGTGATGAAGACCAGCGTGTCGGCGCCCGCATCCACCGCTTCGTCGACCGCGTACTGGATCAGCGGCTTGTCCAGCACCGGTAGCATTTCCTTGGCCACGACCTTGGACGCGGGCAGGAAGCGCGTGCCCAGTCCGGCCACGGGAAACACGACTTTGCGCAGCGGTGCGTTCATTCAGGCTCCTTCAGCATGGCGTACGATCGGCACGATTTCAGCCGATTCGGCCGTGTCACGCCAGGAAAAATCCGGCAACAAGGTGGTAAGGCACGCGCGCAACGCGTCCTCGTCGTATTCGCGCACGGCTTGCGCCGCCTGGCGCAATTGCACGTTCAACAATTCCCAGGACATGCTGCGCGGGGCGCTGAGGAAAATCTTGGCGTGCGCCGTGGCCTGGTAGTCCTCGAGTTCGTGGAAGAGTTCCTCGAACAATTTTTCGCCGGGCCGCAAACCGGTGTAGGTGATAGCAACGTCGCGCTCCGGCACTTTTCCGGCGAGCCGGATCATCTGCTCGGCGAGATAACGGATCTTCACCGGTTCGCCCATGTCGAGCGCGAAGATCTCGCCGCCCTTGCCAAGCACGCCGGCCTGCAGGATGAGCTGGCAGGCCTCGGGAATGGTCATGAAATAGCGCGTGATTTCCGGATGCGTGACCGTTACCGGTCCGCCGTTGCGGATCTGCTCGCGGAACAGCGGCACCACGCTGCCGGCTGAATCGAGCACATTGCCGAAACGCACGGTGACGAAACGCGTCGCCGAGTGTGCGGCGAAATTCTGGCAATAGATTTCGGCGGCGCGCTTGCACGCGCCCATCACGCTGGTCGGGTTGACTGCCTTGTCGGTGGAGATCAGCACGAAACAACTCACGCCATGGCGGTCCGCCGCCTGCGCCACGACTTGCGTGCCGAGCACGTTGTTGCGAAACGCTTCACGCACCTGGTTCTGCAACAGCGGCACGTGCTTGAACGCGGCCGCGTGCAGCACCACCTGCGGGCGCACGCGCGCAAACAGGCGCTCGCAGGCCACCGCATCGCCACAATCGCCCAACGTTGCGTCGATGAGCAAATCAGGAAATTCGCGGCGCAATTCCTGTTCGATGCGATACAGGTTGTATTCGGACAATTCCAGGATCGCGAGCGACTCGACGCCCAGGCGCGCCACCTGCCGGCACAGTTCCGAGCCGATCGAGCCGCCGCCGCCGGTGATCAGCACGCGCTGCCCGGAAAATCCGGAGCGCATCGCGTCCCAGTCCAGTTGCACCGGGTCGCGTCCGAGCAAATCCTCGATCGCGACTTCCTTGAGCTGGCTGAAGCCCATGCGTCCGGCCACGACATCCTGCAGGCGCGGCACGGTGCGAAATGGCAATCCGGTTGCTTCGCACAAACCGACGGCGCGGCGCATTTGCACCGTGGTTGCCGACGGCATCGCGATCAGCAGCATCTGCGCCGCGGACTCGCGGGCGAGTTCAGGCAAGCGATCCAACGTACCGAGCACCGGCACGCCCTGCACGCGCGCGCCGCGCAAGGATGCCTTGTCATCGAGCAGGCCGACTGGCCGATACCGCGCGTCGTGCGCCAGTTCGCGCAACAGCGCATCGGCGGAACGCCCGGCGCCGAGCACGAGCACGCGCCGCGCGGGCACTCGCGCGAGCAGTTCAAAACGGCTGTCCTTCCAGTAGCGCCAGGCCAGGCGCGGCGTCCCGAGCAATACCGACAGGATCGCCGGATAAATGAACAGAACGCTGCGTGGCACTGTTTCAAGGCGGTCGTACAGGAACAGCGCAATGGCGATGGCCAGCGCACCAACCACGGCCGCGCGCAGGATATTCCACAGGTCCGGCAGGCTGGCAAAGCGCCATAAACCCTTGTACAGGCCGGTCCACCACAGGATCGTGCCTTGCACCAACAGCACGATGGCCGTGTCCGGCGCGAGCCGCCACACGCTTGGCATGATCGGTTCGAAGCTGAAGCGCAGCCAGTTTGCCGCGGTCCAGGCGATCCAGACCATGGCCAGATCGTGCAACACGACGGCCAGACGCGGATGGATGGCGGCGGTCAGCCTACGCAAGCCCATTTCGCTTCTTCGATTTGACTTTGTACAAACACCAGCGTTTTCCACAAATCCACACGACAACGGCGAGCACGTAGACGCCCACGGCCGCCGCGATGCCCGGCTTGGGCGGCGCGCCGAATGGCCGCAGATTCATCCAATACAGCACCGGCACGACAATCAGCAGGTTCCATCCCATGTACCAGGCCACCACGCGTGCGTGCGACATGCCGGCGCGCGTCATCCACTGGTACAGATGTTCGCGATGCGGCCGGTACCAGCGGCGTCCGCACAGCATACGCGACAACAAGGTAGAACTGGCGTCCGCCACGAATGCAGAAGCGGCGACGAGGCCACTGCAAGCGGCGGTGTACGGCGAGGAATTCTGCCAGATCACGGCAATCGCGATCAAAAAGCCCACGCTGCCGCTGCCCACGTCACCCATGAAAGCGCGCGCCCGCGGAAAATTGAACGGCAGGAAGCCCGCCACCGCCGCCGCCCACAGCGCGATCTGGAACGCGTGCGCATTGATCGCGTAACGCTGGCACAGCACCGCCATCGCGACGAGTACGAAGATCGCCTGCATGGCGAGAATGCCATCGATTCCATCCATGAAATTGTGCAGGTTGATCGACCACACGCAAACCAAACCGAGCAGCGCGATAATGCCCGCGCTTTGCCAGAACGTCGTGTCCAGCCATGGCGACGAAGCCGTCAGATGGAGCAGCGCAACCAACAGCGGCTGCAGGAAGATAGCGACCGCCAGACAATGCACGCCGAGTCGCAACAGTACCGGCAGCGGACGGTGGTCGTCGATCCAGCCGATTGCCGCGATGAGCGCGATCGGTATGCACAAGCGCAGTCCCGATTCCGCTGCCGGCACCACATACGCCAGCGCGAGAATTGACGCCAGCGCTGCGACGACGATGCCGATGCCCGCACCGCGTGGAGTCGGCACATCATGCGAACGCCGGCGCCCCGGCAGATCGATCAGTTCGCGATGCTGCGCGTAGCGGATCGCCGCCCACGCAACCATTGCGGAAATCGCGAAGCTCGCCGCCATCCACAGGACGTAACGCAAGCTTTCGGGTTCGGTGAACCAGAACATGCGCAGCTACTCGCCGGCCACGCCGTGGATCGGCCGGACCGATCCCCAGGTCTTGCAACTCGGGCATTGCCAATGGTGTGCCTTGGCGCCGAATCCGCACTTGCTGCAACGGTACATGGCCTGGCCTTCGATCAGCTTGCGGGTCAGATCCTGCAGGATCAGCAGCGTTTCGCGTGCTTCGCCACGCGAAGTGTCCAGCGACGCCCCGATCAGCGTCATCAGGCCGCGCACAGACGGGCGCTGGCGCAACTGGCGAGTGAGAAACTCGACCGCCGCGGCTTCGCCTTGCGTGTTTGCGTAGAGTTTGGCCAGCGCAATCACCGGCGACACGCCCTGCGAGCGTTCGATGATGTCGACCAGGAAGCGCTCGGCGCGCTGCATCTGGCCCAAGCGCGCATAGCAATCGAGCAGCGGCGTCAGCACTTCGGGGACGAAATCCACGTCCAGCGTGGCCACGCGTTCGAAGGCCTGCGCGGCGGATTCGAGATTGCCCTGCTGCATCTCAAGATGACCAAGCACGATGTAGGCGCGCACGCACTCGGGTTGGCAGACGAAGGCATTTTCCAGGTGCGCGTGCGCCGCTGCGAAATCACGCACGGCGCGCGCCTGCTCGGACAGTTCACAATGGAATTGCGCGATGATCGGCCCTTCCGATTCGCCAGTGATCTTCTCCAGCCGGCGCGCATGGTCGATCGCCTTGTTCCAGTCCTTTTCGTGCTGGTAGATGCTGATCAGGTGACGCAGGGCGGACGGCACATGCGCGTCCATCGCCACCAGATCACTGAACAAGGTCTCGGCGCGGTCGAGCAGGCCGGCGCGCATGTAATCCTCGCCCAGTTCAAGCAAGGCGACGGTCTTTTCCTCGTTGTTGAGGTTCGGCCGCGCGATCAGGTGCTGGTGTACGCGGATGGCGCGATCGACCTCGCCGCGACGGCGAAACAGGTTGCCGAGCGCAAGATGGGTTTCCACAGTGTCGCGGTTGAATTCGGCGAGTTTGAGGAAGACCTCGATCGCCTTGTCGGGTTGCTCGTTGAGCAGGTAATTCAGGCCGCGGAAATAACTTGATGACAATTCGCTGACGCCGGCACGGCGCGAGCGTTCGCTGCTGCGGCGGCCGTAGAACCAGCCGGACAGCGCGGCCAGCGGCAACAAAAAAACGAGCGCCGGAAACAGCATCGGCGGCAGGACACTCATGATCGCGGGAACTCAGGCCGACCGGCGGACGTTGGCGTTGACGCGCTCGCGCAATTCCTTGCCGGGCTTGAAGTGCGGTACGTGCTTGCCCGGAAGTGCGACCGCGGAACCGGTCTTGGGGTTGCGACCCATGCGCGGCGGACGGAAATGCAACGAGAAACTGCCGAAGCCGCGAATCTCGATGCGCTCGCCGCTGGACAGCGCCAGGCTCATCTGCTCCATCACGTTCTTGACCGACAGCTCCACGTCATTGAACGCCAGATGGTTCTGGCGCGCGGCCAAGGCTTCAATCAACTCGGACTTCGTCATGCAGACCTCTGGCGTGGACTGGCGCTTGCGCGGAGCCGTTGAACGCCCCCTCGGTTGGAGGGGGCGCAAGCAAAAGCAACATCACTCGGCTTTGTTCAACTGCTCCTTGAGCAAAGCGCCGAGTTTGGTCGTACCGCCGGAAGCCGACTGGTATTCCTCCAGCGCCTGCTGCATCTCGTCGTCGTCCTTGGCGCGGATCGACAACTGCAGCACGCGGCCCTTGCGGTCCATACCGGTGTACTTGGCTTCGACGCTGTCGCCGACCTTGAAGTGGGCAGTGGCGTCGTCCACGCGATCCTTGGAAATGTCGCGCGCGGACAGATAGCCTTCCACGCCCTCGCCCAGGTCGACCGTGGCGCCCTTGGCGTCGACTTCCTTGACCGTGCCGTTGACGATGGTGCCGCGCGGATGCGCCGCCATGAACTGACCAAACGGATCCTGCTCGAGCTGCTTGATGCCCAGGCTGATGCGCTCGCGCTCCGGATCGACCGCCAACACCACGGCTTCGACCTCGTCGCCCTTCTTGTACTTGCGCACCAGTTCCTCGCCCGTGCTCTGCCAGGAAATGTCGGACAGGTGCACGAGGCCGTCGATGCCGCCGTCGAGGCCGACGAAGATGCCGAAATCGGTGATCGACTTGATCTGGCCGGACACCTTGTCGTTTTTCTTGTGGATCGCGGCGAAGGATTCCCACGGATTCGCGCGGGTCTGCTTGATACCCAGCGAAATGCGGCGGCGCTCCTCATCCACGTCCAGCACCATGACTTCGACTTCGTCGCCGACCTGCACCATCTTGGCCGGATTGACGTTCTTGTTGGTCCAGTCCATTTCCGAAACATGCACCAGGCCTTCGACGCCGGGTTCCAGTTCCACGAAGCAGCCGTAATCGGTGACGTTGGAAATCTTGCCGAACAGGCGTGTGCCGGTAGGATAGCGGCGCGCGATGGCGACCCACGGATCCTCGCCGAGCTGCTTCAAGCCCAGCGACACGCGGTTGCGCTCGCGGTCGAACTTGAGCACACGTACTTCGAGCTCGTCGCCGACATTCACGACCTCGGACGGATGACGCACGCGCTTCCACGCCATGTCGGTGATGTGGAGCAAGCCGTCGATGCCGCCCAGATCCACGAACGCGCCGTAATCGGTGAGGTTCTTGACCACGCCCTTGACCACCGCGCCTTCCTGCAAGCGCTCGAGCAGCTGCTCGCGCTCCTCGGAATGCTCGGACTCGACCACGGCGCGACGCGAAACCACCACGTTGTTGCGCTTGCGGTCGAGCTTGATGATCTTGAATTCGAGTTCCTTGCCCTCGAGGAAAACCGGATCGCGCACCGGACGCACATCCACCAGGGATCCCGGCAGGAACGCGCGCACGTCCTTGATGTCGACGGTGAAGCCGCCCTTGACCTTGCCGGAAATCTTGCCGGTCACGGTGGCATTGGCGGTCTGCGCTTCTTCCAGTTCGTCCCACACCAGCGAACGCTTGGCTTTTTCGCGCGAGAGCACGGTTTCGCCGAAACCATTCTCAATCGAATCCAGAGCTACCTTGACTTGATCGCCAACCCCGACGTCGATCTCGCCGGCGTCGTTGCGGAATTGCTCGATCGGCACGATGCCTTCGGACTTGAGTCCCGCGTTGATGACGACGACGTCATTGCGGACCTCGACGACGGTACCGGTGACGATGGCGCCCGGCTTCAATTTGTTGAGCGTCTGGCTCTGTTCAAACAGTTCGGCAAAACTTTCGGTCATGTTGAATTCCAATGGATATCAAGATCGCGATCCAGATTTTTGATTTTGCTGGATTTTGACCCACCCGTTGAGGCACTCTCGTGCCGTTGCTGTTCCCTGCCGCGAACGGCAGGACCTGTGGAACGGCTTGCGCCATTCCGAAATCGTTCCCTTTGGCTTGGCGCTCAACGCGCCAGTTGCAATACCGCAGCGACCACGGCTTCGATCGACATTCCGGTCGAATCGATGACCGTTGCATCGTCAGCCGGCTTGAGCGGTGCGACGGCACGCCCCGCATCACGCACGTCGCGCGCCTGGATCTCGCGCAAAAGGGCGGCAAGTGTAACGCCCAATCCCTTTTCTTTCAACTGCTTATAACGCCGTTTCGCGCGTTCTTCGGCGCTGGCGGTAAGGAAAACCTTGGTACCGGCATCCGGAAAGATCACCGTGCCCATGTCACGGCCGTCCGCAACCAGTCCGGGCGTCTTGCGGAAGGATCGCTGCTTGTCGAACAAGGCGGCACGGACGCTCGGAATCGCAGCGATGGCAGAAGCCGCTGCGCCGCAGGTTTCGGTGCGGATTTCACCGGTGGCGTCCATGCCGTTCACGATTACCCGCGTCTCGCTGCCGTCCTTGGGATCGCGGAAAGAAATCTTGGTCGTCTGGGCGCAGCGCGTGACCGCTTCGGCGTCCGACAAATCCAGCCCCTCCATGCCTGCCGCGAAACCGACCGCGCGATACAACGCGCCGGAATCGAGCAAATGCCAGCCCAGCGCATCGGCGACAGCACGGCTGATCGTGCCCTTGCCGGAACCGGAAGGACCATCAATGGTGAGTACCGGTACGGTCTTGTCAGGCATCCGGCCATTTTACCGGAAAGCCCGACCTGATCAGCAGTCCCCCGCTGCCGGCCTATTCCGCCGGCTGGCCCCAGACGCCCGCCACCGGCAAATCGCCGCTCGTGCCGAACGCGAACGTCAGCGGTGCCTCGAAGCCATTGCCGAAGAGGGAATCCGGCGCACGATCGCGCTGATCGATGATGAACGTGGCCGTCGATGGCCTGAACACGCCAAACTTCGCGTATCCGCTGGACGTCCAGTCGCCGACCACCGGCAAGTCCGTCGCGTTGCCCATCCCGTAGCTCAGTTCTTCCGGCACGACGGCGCTGACGTTGCGATTGGCGGCATGGAAGCGGCCATCCGCCGGACGGTACACGCCAACACTGACAGCGCCGTCCGAGTTCCAGTCACCCGCGACGGGTTTATCGGCGGAACTGCCGAAAACGAGGGAATAGTCGCCGGAACCGGCGAGAAGGTCGTTCTTCAGCAAATGTGCGCCAATGGAGGGTTCAAATATACCCACCCCGTCACGACCATCTCCATCCCAATCGCCGGCTTCGGGCAGATTGTTCGCCGGACCGAAGGCGAAACTGTAATCGGGTTTGGCCACGTCCAGGCTGGTCCACCGATCCCACAGGTAGAACGTCGCCGTGGATGGCCGATACAGCCCGGCCGTATCGATGCCATCGCCGTTCCAGTCGCCAACGATGGGCAAATCCGTGCTGCTGGCGCCAGTCACGGCGGCGGTGATATCTGCTGCGCCTGCGCTCAGGCTGTTGCGCAGATAGAACGTCTGATTCGAGGGCCGGTAGACGCCCACGTGGTCGAACTTGCCTATGACCGAACCGTATTGCGTTACGGTTCCTCCCGGCGTTCCGACGTGCATCTGTGCGTTGCGCGGATTCACACCGATAGCACTGGCATTGGCCGATGCAAAATTGGTCAGGTAGGTGCCATTGTCGCTGTATTGCACCACGCGGTTGTTGCCACGATCGGCTACGTACACGTTGCCGTACTGGTTGATCGCCAATCCCACGGGACTCGACAATTGCCCACTGCCGCTGGTCGAGTCCGCAAACACCTTGATGAAATCGCCGAAAACCGTGAACTGCTGCACTCGGCTGTTGCCGTATTCGGCCACATAAACCTGATTGCGCATGCGGTCTACCGCAATGCCTGCGGGGTTCTGCATCTGCCCATTCGCGCTGCCGGCGGTGCCCCACTGGCGCACATAGGTTCCGGTAAGGCTGAACTTCTGCACGCGGTCATTGCTTTCGTCACTCACGTAGATCCAGTTGCCGTCGGTAGCGATGGAACCCGGACCATTGAACTGCCCATTCCCGCTGCCTGCGGTTCCCCATTGCGTCAGGTAGGCGCCGTAGGCCGAGAACTTCTGGATGCGATCGTTGCCGTTGTCGGCAACGTAGACGTTGTCGCTGTCGTCGATCGCGATCCCGTATGGCCCGCTGAACTGGCCGTTGCCCGTTCCCGCGCTTCCCCAGGACAGGAGCAGCTTGCCGAATTTGTCGAACTTGAAAACCTGGTTCAGCGTGTAGGAGGTGACGAAAACATTTTCCGCACTGTCGTAGGCCACGCCGCCGATGTACCCGCTCAGCCCGGCAAGGCTAGCAAGGCCCGGATGCGCAACGGGTTGGGCGGATTGCGTGAATAATTGCACGTTGCCGGAGCTGCCATCCGCAATGATCACGGCGGGTGCGCCATTGAACGGCACCACCGACAGGGGCTGGGTAACGGCAATTCCACGCATGCCAGTGAAATAGCCTTGAAACCACGAGGGGGTGATGTTGCCGTAGTAGTAGCTGACATAGTTGCCGATGGAGTCGTAGGCATATACGTCATTGGTACCCGTAGTCACCCACACCTTGTTGGCGGAATCGACCGCGATTCCAAACGGAGTCGTCGCACCAACGCCAATGTTGCGCAGAAAAGCGCCCGTCGCATCGAACTTCACGATGCGGTTGTTGTTGTTGTCCGCCGCATAGATATTTCCGCGGCCATCGACGGCGAGCACGTAAGGATTATTGAGCTGGCCGTTGCCGGAACCCAGGGACCCGAACTGCGAGATGTAGGTACCGGACGTTGAAAAAACCTGCACCCGGTCATTGCCGACTTCGCTAACATACAGATTGCCGTTGACCGGGTTGTAGACCAAGCCCGAAGGCGCATTGAACTGGCCTGCCCCGGAGCCGAAAATACCGAACTGGCTGACATAGGCGCCCGTGCTCTTGTCGAAACGCTGTACCCGGCTGTTCGAAAAATCGGCCACATACAGATAGTTGCCGGAGATCGCCACCTGCTCTGGCCCGTTGAATTGCCCGGGCCCGCTGCCACTGGCGCCGATGGTGCGCACAAAGGTGAATCCAGACCCGGTGATCTGATACACCTGAATCACATTGGCGGTTGCATCCGATACATACACAATGTCGTTGTCGGCGGTGACCTGGAACGGAAATGTGAATCCGCCGATGCTGTTTTCGGAATGGATGCTGCGATAACCAGAAGAAACGAACGCGGTGACGGCCGCAACTTCGTTGGCTGTCGCTACCGGCTGCGCCGCACCGCCCATTGCGGGCTGCGTAACGTCGACCGAACCTGGTCGCGCGAGTGCAGTGTGCCAGCAGGACGGAATCGAAAAGACAACGGCGAAAACGCGTACCCACAAGCGTGTTGCGGACATGCCAGAACTCCCCAGTTCGTATCCCCGTTCGACGCGCAGTCTAGCAATATCGTGTGAAGGGAATGTGATTCGACTTTGACGGCGGTCAAGCGGCCGTCAAAAAGAACCCGCTGGCCCGCGCCAGCTCGACAAAGCCCGGGAACGACGTGGCCACATTGGCGCAATCAGCGATGCGCACTGGCGTGGCGGCGAGCAACCCGGCCACGGCAAAGCTCATGGCGCAACGGTGATCGCCGGCGGAATCGACTCCGCCGCCGGAGAACTTTCCGCCTTCGATAATCGCACCGTCCGGCGTTTCCTCGACGCGAATTCCGAGCGCACGCAAGCCCTTGGCCATCACCGCGATGCGGTCGGATTCCTTGACGCGCAATTCGGCGGCGCCGCAGATGCGCGTGGTTCCGTGCGCCGCTGCCGCCGCGACGAACAGGATCGGGAATTCGTCGATCATGTCGGGCACGATTTCCAGCGGCACGTCGATGCCACGCAATGGCGCATGACGCACGATCATGTCGGCTACCGGCTCGCCACCCAACGTGCGCGGATTCGATTCGCGGATGTCCGCGCCCATCATGCGCAATGCCGTCAGCAGACCGGTCCGGCGCGGATTGATGCCGACGTCGCGCAAAACGATTTCCGATCCGTGTGCCAACGTCGCAGCAACGATGAAAAATGCAGCCGAGGAAAAATCTGATGGCACTGCAACATCCGTCGCGCGTAAACTGTGCCCGCCGCTCGATTTTGCCCAGCCCGCGCCGAATGCGATCGGCCAACCGAAGGCGCGCAGCATGCTTTCGGTGTAGTCGCGGGTCGGATGCGGCTCGTGCACCAGGCTTTCGCCATCGGCGTACAAGCCGGCGAGCAGGATCGCGGATTTGATCTGCGCGCTGGCGACCGGCAAGTCGTACTCGATGCCGCGCAGGGTTTGCTTGCCGCAAATGCGCAACGGCGGCATACCATCGTTCGATTCGATCTTCGCGCCCATGCGGGTCAAGGGATCGATTACGCGCCGCATCGGCCGTTTCGAAAGCGATTCGTCGCCGATCAATGTCGAATCGAATGCTTGCCCCGCAAGCAATCCGGTCAAAAGACGCATGCCGGTGCCGGCATTGCCGCAGTCGATTTCGTCATCCGGTGCGTGCAATCCATGCAGGCCGACACCGTGCACGATGCGTTCGCTCGGACGCGGCGCTTCGATGCGCACGCCCATCTGCGCGAACGCGCGCGAGGTGGCGCGCGTGTCTTCGCCTTCGAGGAAACCCGTGATGCGCGAGCTGCCCTCGGCCAGCGAAGCAAACATGATCGCGCGATGGGAGATCGACTTGTCGCCGGGGACGCGGATTTCACCACGCAATGGACCTGCCGGCGCGCTGATCCAGTCGCTCACGGCAGCGCTTCCAGCAACCGCCCGTTCTCCGCACGCGAACCGACGCTGATGCGCAGGAATTCGCCCAGCCCGTAGCCACCCATCGGTCGCGCGATTACACCGCGATCAAATAGTGCAGCCTCGATCGGGGCGGCATCCCGCGCAAAATCGACGAGGATGAAATTGGTCTGCGACGGCAGCACACGCAAGCCGCGCGCTCGCAGTTGTTCGGTCAGCCAGGCCCGTTCGGCAAGATTGAACGACTTCGATCGGGCGACGTGCTGGGCGTCGCCAAGCGCGGCTTCGGCTGCGGCAAGTGCTAGTGAATTTACATTAAATGATTCACGTAAACGCTCGATTACATTTATATTTTCAATAAAGCTGACCGCATAACCGACGCGCAATCCGGCCAGCGCATAGGCTTTGGAAAAGGTGCGGGTAACAATCAGGTTCGGATACTTCGGCAGCAATCGCAACGCCGTCGTCAAAGCCGGATCATCCACGAATTCCTGATAGGCCTCATCCACCACAACCAGCGTGGTTGCCGGCGCACGAGCAAGAAACGCCTCCAGCGCCGCATCGGAAACCCAGGTACCGGTCGGATTGTTTGGATTGGCCAGATAGACGATGCGCGTGTCGGGCCGAATTGCCGCTGCCATCGCGTCGAGTTCATGACCGAGCGGCATGGTCGAATGATCGCGCGGCAGGGCCGGCACACGAATTGGAATGGCGCCCGCCGCAGCGGTGGCGATGGGAAATACCGCGAAACCGAATTCCGAGAACACCACTGAATTGCTCGCATCGGCAAAGCACTGCGCGATCAGCATCAGTAGTTCGTGCGAGCCATTGCCGAGTGCGATTTGCGCAGGGTCCACGCGCAGATGCGTGGCGAGGGCCGCTTTAAGCGCGCCGCCTTGCGGATCGGGGTAGCGAAAAATATCGGGCAAGGCGGCTTCGATCGCGGCAACCGCGCGCGGGCTCGGGCCAAGCGTGTTTTCGTTCGAGCCGAGTTCGGCCAGCACCGCGCCGAAACGTTTGCGCAACGCCGGCAGATCGTGTCCCGGATCGTAGGCGCGAAGTGCGCGCGTGGCGGCGTTGGCAAGCGACGCCACTTGAAAACTCACGGTACCGCCACCGGGTACGATCCGAGCAGCTTGATCTGCGCGGCGTGTTCCTTCAATTCCGCGAATGCGCGACGCATGGCTTCATCCTCGACATGACCATCCAGGTCGATGAAGAAACCATATTCCCATTTGGCATGGTGCGAAGGCCGCGACTCGATGCGGTTCATGCTGATGCCGTTGCGCGCGAACGGACTGAGCACATGGAACAGCGCGCCGGGTTTGTCCTTGATGAAGACCAGGATCGACGTGCGGTCGTGGCCGGACGGCGGGAAAATCTGTCGACCTAGCACGAGGAAGCGCGTGGTGTTGTCGGTGCGATCCTCGATCGGCGTCATGACGACCTTGCGCAGTCCGTACACGTGTCCGGTCGATTCGCCGCCGATGGAAGCCGCGTCGTCGGCGTTGCGCGCACGGCGCGCCGCTTCGGCGTTGCTGGTCACCGCGATCTTCTCCGCCTTCGGCAAGTTTCCGCGCAACCAGGTCTTGCATTGCGCGAACGATTGCGGATGCGAATACACGCGTTCGATGTCCTCGATGCGGCCCGAGCGCGAGAGCAGGAACTGGCGCACGCGCAGTTCGACTTCGCCGCAGATTTTCAGATTTGAGGTCAGGAACATGTCGAGCGTGATCTGGATCGTGCCCTGCCCGGAATTCTCCACCGGCACGATGCCGAAATCGGCATTGCCGCTTTCCACTTCCTGGAACACTTCCTCGATGCTGGACAGCGGCAGGCCGTGTGCGGAGCGACCAAAATGCTTCATCACCGCCTGTTGGCTGAACGTGCCTTCCGGGCCGAGGTAGCCGACCTTGAGCGGCTCCTGCTGCGCAAGACACGCCGACATGATTTCGCGGAACACGTGCACCAGCACATCGTCGGAGAGCGGGCCTTCGTTGCGATCCACGACCATGCGCAACACCTGTGCCTCGCGTTCCGGTCGATAGTAATCCACCGCCGCGGCGAGCTTGCCTTTGGCCTTGCCGACCTGATGCGCCCAGTTTGCGCGTTCCGCAATCAATTGCTGGATGTTGCGGTCGATCGCATCGATGCGCGTGCGCACATCGGCAAGCGAAAGCGGGGCAGCGGCGGCGGGCTTCTTCTTTGGCATGTCAGGCAATTGCGCGAACGGAAAGGATACCGTCGATCTTGCCAATTGCCGCGACCAGTGCGTCGCTGGCGGCGGAATCCAGGTCGATCAGGGTGTAGGCAATATCGCCGCGCGAGGCATTGCGCATCTGCGCGATGTTCACGCCCGCCTCGCCGAGCACATGCGAGAGCTGGCCGATCATGTTCGGTCGATTGCTGTTGGCAACGCACAGCCGCGCCTTGCCGGCGCGCGCCATGCGCACGCTGGGAAAATTCACCGAATTGTGGACGTTGCCGTTTTCCAGGAATTCGCGCAGTTGATCGACAACCATCAGCGCGCAATTCTCCTCGGCCTCGCCGGTGGACGCGCCCAGATGCGGCAATCCGATCACGCGCGCGTTGCCGACGAGATCGGCACTGGGAAAATCGGTGACGTAACGGCCGATGCGGCCGCTTGCCAGTCCCGCCGCCAGCGTGGCCTGATCGACGATGCCTTCGCGCGCGAAGTTGAGTACGACAGTTCCCGGCCGCACCACATCCAGCGACGCTGCGCCGAATACACCGCGCGTGGCATCGTTGAGCGGCACGTGGAAGGTGATGTAATCCGATGCCGCGTACAACTCGTTCAGTGATCCGGCCTTGGCCACATCCGCCGACAGCGCCCAGGCGCCATCCACCGTCATGTGTGGATCGAAACCGAGTACACGCATGCCGAGCGCGTGCGCCGCGTTGGCGACCTTCACGCCGATCGCGCCGAGGCCGACGACACCGAGCGTCTTGCCCGCGAGCTCTGAACCGACGAAGCGTTTTTTCTCGGCTTCGACCTTGTGATGCAGATCGTCGCCAGCGTGCAACCCGCCGACGAAGGCAAGCGCGGAATCAAGGTTGCGCGCGGCGATCAGCATGCCGGCGACGACGAGTTCCTTGACCGCGTTCGCGTTCGCGCCCGGCGCATTGAACACCGGCACGCCGCGCTTGCTGAACTCGGCGACGGGGATATTGTTCGTGCCCGCTCCGGCGCGCGCCACGGCCTTGATCGACGCGGCCAGCGGCTTGCCGTGCATGTCCGCCGAGCGCAGCAGGATCGCATCCGGTTCAGCGACGTCGTTCGCTACCGAATACAGATTCGCGGGCAACCGGTCGAGTCCGTTGCGCGAGATGTTGTTGAGGGTCTGGATGGCGAACATCAGCCGTTCCTCGCGGCAAAGTCTTTCATGAAACCCACCAGCGCCTGCACGCCTTCCAGCGGCATCGCGTTGTACAGAGATGCGCGCATGCCACCGACGGCGCGATGGCCTTTCAGCGCCATCAAACCTGCGCCTTCCACTTCCTTCAAAAACGGCGCGTCGAGTTCTTCGCGCGGCAGGGTGAACGGTACATTCATCCACGAACGCGCGGATTTTTCCACTGGATTCTTGTAGAAATCCGAACTATCGATATAGCCGTAAAGCAGATCGGCCTTGGCCCGGTTGCGTTCTCCCATCGCGGCAACACCACCGTTTTCCAGCAACCATTCGAACACCAGGCCGGCGAGATACCAGCCGAACGTATTCGGCGTATTGAGCATGGATTCGTTCGCCGCGTGTTCGGCGTAGTTGAAGATCTTCGGGATGTCCTTCGGGCAACGCGCGAGCAGATCCTCGCGCACGATCATCACCACGAGGCCCGATGCGCCGATGTTCTTCTGCGCCCCGGCGTAGATGATGCCGAACTTCGACACGTCCACTGGAGCGGACAGGATATCGGAGGACATGTCCGCGACCAGCGGCAGGTCGCCGACGTCAGGGACGTCATGGAACTCTACGCCATGGATGGTTTCGTTCGGCGTGTAGTGGACGTAGGCGGCATCGGCATCCAGGTGCCACGATGCACGTGGCGGAATCGCGGTGAACTTGCCGCCCTCGCCGCTGGCCGCGATGCGCACGTCGGCGAGCGTTTTTGCTTCCTTGGCCGCCTTCTCGCCCCAATGGCCGGTGACGACGTAATCGGCCACTTGTCCGCGACGCGCGAAATTCATCGCAATCTGGGCGAAATGCTGCGTCGCACCGCCCTGCAGGAACAACACCTTGTAGTTGGCCGGAATGGCCATCAAGGCGCGTAGATCCTGTTCGGATTTTTGCGCCATGGCAATGAAATCCTTGCCGCGATGGCTGATTTCCATGACGCTGGCACGGGCCTTTCCCCATTCCAGCATCTCGGACTGGGCGCGGCGCAAAACGGATTCCGGCAACGCCGCGGGACCGGCGCTGAAGTTGTAGGTGCGGCTCATGCGTGACTCCAGAGGGAGTCTCATTATGCCGCAGTGCAACAGTTACGCAACCGCCGACGGCGGGGAATCGCTCTGGCGCGCAAAACCGCGTTCGAGCAGTGCTTCGAATTCCTCCAGCGGCAGTGCAGGCGCATAAAGAAAGCCCTGCGCCACGGTGCAGCCCAGGTCACGCAGCAAATTGGCCTGTTCCGCGGTTTCGACGCCTTCGGCGATCAAGTCAAGGCGCATGTCTTCGGCGAAAGCGGCAATGGTGCGCACGATCGCGCGGTGGCGGAAATTCGTCACCATGTCGCGGACGAAGCTGCGGTCGATTTTCAAGGCATCGAACGGCGAATCTGCAAACGAATCCAGCGACGAGTAACCAGTCCCGAAATCGTCGACGACGAGCGACACACCCAGTTGCTTGAGACCGTGCAATGTTTGCGCCGCTTCCTCGCGACCGCGCCGGAACACGGTTTCGGTGATCTCCAGCGCGAGCGTGGAAGGATCCGCGCCGGTGCGACGCAACACGTTGCGCAAATGTTCGATCAGGTTCCGGTCTGCAAACTGGCGGTCATCGACGTTGACGCTGGCGCGCAGGCGCGCGTGCGCAGGCAGACGCCGTTGCCAGCGCAGCAGGTTCTGGCATACCTGTTCCAGCACCCACCAGTCCAGCGCGACCAGTGTTCCGGTTTCACCGGCAACCTCGAGGAATTCACTCGGCAGCAGCAAGCCGCGCTGCGGATGCTCCCAGCGCACCAGCGCCTCGAAACCCTGCACGCGGCCACTGCGCAGGTCCACGATCGGTTGATGGAAGATGCGGAATTCACCGCGTTCGACGGCAAAGCGCAGATCCGTTTCCAGTTTCAGGCGCGCGCGCGCCGCCGCGTGCATGGCGTCATCGAAAATGACGTAGGCCGACTTGCCGCCGGCCTTGGCGCGATACATCGCAGTATCGGCATCGCGCAGCAACTGATCCGGCGACTGGTAATCGGCGTGACCCAGCACGACGCCGACGCTGGCTCCGGAAAACACGCGGTGACCGCGCACCTCGAACGAACCGGCCAGGAGTGCGAGCACGCGCTGGGCCAGTTGTTCGGCGCGACCGCGCGGACATACACCATGCGGCAGCAGGGTGAACTCGTCGCCACCGTAACGTGCGACGAGGCATTGGGTGCCCAGATTCGCGCTCAAGGTTTCGGCGATTTGCATCAGCAGGTCGTCGCCGGAGGCGTGGCCCAGGCTGTCGTTGACCAGCTTGAATCCATCCAGGTCCAGGAACAGCACCGCGTAGTGGTAATCGCCGCTCGCGTGCGCGTGGGCAATCGCCTGTTCGAGTTGGCGCTCGAAGTAAACGCGATTGGACAATCCGGTCAACTGGTCGTGGGATGCGTTGTGTTCCAACTCGCGCTGCACGCGCAACTGCGCAGTCACGTCGCGAATCGTGCCGCTGGTGTAGCGCTTGCCGTGCATCTCCACCTGCCCGGCGCTGACCACAACCTGTATGCGAGCCCCATCCTTGCGCATCAGCACGATGCAGTAATCGCCATTGCTCGGCTCGCCCCCGCTACGGCGGCGATAGCGGTCTTCCTGGTGTTCAAGCGACTCCGGCGGAACGAGCAGGCGGAAATCGGCGCCGACAAGTTCGTCTTCGCGATAACCGAACAAGGCGGCAAACGCGGCGTTGACGTAGGTGTAGCGGTCCTCCAGCATCATGTACACGCCAACCTGGCTGTGTTCGACCAGGGTGCGATAACGTGCCTCGGAGTCCTTGAGCGCGATTTCGGCGCGGCGGCGCGCGCTGATGTCCTGCGCAGAACCCTCGGTCCACACGATCCTGCCCTCGTTGTCCCGGATCGCCTGCGCGCGGACTTCCGTGGGAATCATGCTGCCATCCTTGCGGCACGCATCGAATTCGAAAGTCACCGGCTCACGGCTTGCGGCCAGTTGCGCCAGCACGTACTTGCGGCTTTCGGGATTGGCATAGAAGTCGCCGATGCCGCGCCCGGATTCGAGCAGTTCCGACGCGTCGGCATAGCCGAGGATGCGCGCGAACGCATCGTTGGCGGCGACGATGCGCCCATCCAGGTGCGAGCGGAACATGCCCGACACCGCGTTCTGGAACAGTTCGCGGTAGGTGCGCTCGGCCCATTCCAGCGCTTCGCGCTGGCGATGCTCCTCGGTGACATCGCGCGCGGTGCCGGTGCTGGCCACCTCGCCTTCGTAATCGACCGCGCCGGCGTGCACGTGCAGCAGCCGGCGCGTGCCGTCCTTGCGGATCATCACCGTATCGTAGGTCTGCACCGCATACGAACCGCCGGCGCGTTCGTTGCGGCGGACCGTCTGTTCGGCCATCGCTTCCGGCGCGATCAGCTTCAGGTAATTCGTGCCGATCAATTCGTCGGCGCGGTACCCCAGAGTCTGCGCCATCGCCTCGTTGATGAAACCGATGCTGCCGTCGTGCCGGATCAGGAAGACACCGTCGTGACTGCTGTCAACAAGGGTGCGATACATGTTCTCGGACTGGCGCAGGCGCTCCTCCGCCTCGACCTGCGCACCGATGTCCATGATCGAGCCTTCGTAAAACAGCAGATGGCCTTCGCCATCGCGCACGCAGCGCGAATTTTCCGAAATCCACACCACGCTGCCATCGCGGCGGCGAATCTGAACGCGCTGATTCTCGAAATGCCCATCCGCGTGCAGGCGTTCGATCAGGGATACGGCGACAGCCGGATCGGCATAAAGATCGCGGGCACGCCGGTCATGTGCTTCGCTCAGCATTTGCGCCGGCGATTCATAACCGAAAATGCGCGCCAAGGCGGGGTTCACGTCGATCAGTCCGCCCTCGGGCAAACTGCGGTAGAAACCTTCCGCGCTGGACATGAACAGGGAACGGTAACTGCCCGGATCGACTTCCACGGGAGCGTCCTGCGCAGCTGCCGACTCCAGACGCTGGAGCACGGCAAGCACCAGGCGCCGCCCTTCGTGCTCGAAGAATTCGCAGTACAGGTTGGCGGCAAATTCGCTGCGGGCAAGGTTGCGGAACACCACGCGCTCGCCGCAGACCCGGTGTTCGCTGCGCAGGTGCGCCCAGATCGTTGCCCGGGTCTGCGGATGCGGCCAGAAATCGATCTCCAGCGTGCTGCGCCCGAGCATCGCATCACGGCTGTAGCCCAGTTCGCGCTCGAAGGCCGGATTCACGTCCACAACCCGCCCGTCGCCGGCATCCAGAATGGCTACCAGGCTGGATGAAAAGCGGAACCCACCAGCGAGATTCATTTCCCCCGTCCGGACGATACCGATGAATTTCCTCGCATTCGAGTATAGCGCCGCAAGCGTGCGCCCGGGTCAAGCGCGCGGCAGCGTTTTTGGAAGCTTTCCACGCAATGGCCGGTCTTGTCGGCATAATCGGGAATGTCGATGCGCCGCGATCAACCCACACACCTTCCGCAATCCTGCATCACGCCGGAACCCGTGTACCGGCGGCGGCGCGAGGTATTGCAGTTGCTTGGACTGGGCGCAGCCGCACTGGCCGCCGGCTGCGGCTCCGAAGCCGCGTCACCGCAGGCTGCCGCTCCGGAAACGAGGGTGCCTGACAAGTCATTGGACGTCGCCAGCCACGTCGACGACGCGAATGGTGAGGCACAAACCACCTACGCAGACGCAACCCACTACAACAACTTTTACGAATTCGGGACCAACAAGTCCGACCCCGCCGCCAATTCAGCACGCTTTGTGGCGCATCCGTGGAGCGTCGAAATCGCGGGTCTGGCCGAGAAAACCGGACGCTTCACGCTCGAAGACATCCTCAAGGGCCAGGCGCTGGAAGAACGCATCTACCGCATGCGTTGTGTCGAAGCCTGGTCGATGGTGATTCCGTGGGTCGGGATTCCTCTCGCCAACCTGCTCAAGCGCTTCAAACCGCTCGCTTCCGCAAAATACGTCGCGTTCACGACGGTCGAACGCCCCGCGCAAATGCCGGGTCTTGCGTACCCGGTGCTCGACTGGCCCTATCGCGAAGGCCTGCGCATGGACGAGGCCATGCATCCGCTGACCCTGCTCGCCGTGGGTATGTACGGACGCGACTTGCCGAACCAGAACGGCGCGCCGCTGCGTCTGGTCGTGCCGTGGAAATACGGCTTCAAGGGCATCAAGTCGATCGTGAAGATCGAATTCGTCGAACGCCAACCGCGCACAACCTGGAACCTCATGGCTGCGGACGAATACGGTTTCTACGCCAACGTGAATCCCGCCGTGGATCATCCGCGTTGGAGCCAGAAAACCGAGCGCCGCATCGCCGGCACGGGATTCAACCTGTTCGGCAACCGCATCGAAACGTTACCGTTCAATGGCTACGCCGAACAGGTCGCGCACCTGTACGCCGGCATGGACCTGCGCAAGAATTTCTGACGACGGCATTTTCGACGATGTTATTTCGCGACCGCATCGCCGCGACCAAACCGCTGGTCTTTGCGTTGTGCCTGCTGCCATTCGCACATCTGGTCTGGGATGCGATGCACGGCACACTGGGGCCCGACCCGGTTGCACAGCTGGAGCATCGCAGCGGCGACTGGGCGTTGCGCCTGCTGCTCGCCACGCTTGCGATCACGCCATTGCGAAAGTTAACCGGCTGGCACAAGCTGATCCGCTTCCGGCGCATGCTCGGCTTGTTCGCATTCTTCTACGTCAGCGTGCATCTGCTCATCTATCTTTTCGTCGACCTTGGCGGCTACTGGGCAGACATCTTCGAGCAGATTGCGAAGAAGCCTTACATCACGGTTGGCTTCGCGGCATGGCTGCTGCTGATTCCATTGGCCCTGACCTCGACCCAGGCGATGATGCGCCGGCTCGGCCGCAACTGGCAGCGTCTGCACCGCGTGGCGTACCTGATCGCCTTGCTCGGCGTGCTGCACTACTTCTGGCTGGTCAAGGCCGACCACCGCGAACCGGCGTTGTACCTGTGCATCTGGATCGTATTGATGCTGGCGCGGTTGCGCGTACGTTCACGCCCTGCGGATGAACTGCGGCGCGTTGCTGCGCGACTCAAAATCTGAGGTACAGAAGCACAGCGATTCCGGCAGCAATCAGCGCCGCGGCGCCGATCAGCCACCAGATGTCGTTGCGGTTGGCGGCATCGGCCGGCGCGGCCGGCGCCGCTGCGGGCTTTTCAATTGCGCGCATGGTCTGGGTGATGTTGACGGCCTGTCCGGCCGGCGCATCCGGCGCCAGGTCCCTGCGCGTGGGCAGGCTCGGCGCTTCGAGGACGAAACGATTGCGCTCGAACGCAATCTGGTCGTCGGTGTGCAGCACCGCATCGCGGACCAGCACGCCGTTGACCTGCGTGCCTTTGCCCGCATCGATCGCGCGCAAATAGATTCCGTCCCCGGAGTTTTCGACAACAGCGTGATGCGCCGGCAGTTCCGGCTCGTCGAGGACCAGCCCGCAATCGCTGCCGCGCCCGATCGTGAGGCGCCCGCGCACCGGCACGATCTTGCCGAAATATGCACCGGAAACGCCGCGCAGAACCACCCGCGCCGGCAGTTGGCGTATGCGTGCCGCTGTGTCGGCCGCATCCGCCGGTGCGGCAGGCAGCGGGGTGGCGTGCCCGACAGGAACGTCGGCGCTGATGCTGTCGTCGCGATCGGGCTTGAGCACGAACTTCAGCGTATCGAGGCTGACCACGTCGCCCAGACGCAAGATTGCCTTCTCGATGACCGGGCGCGCGTTGACATGGATACGCGCTTGCGCGGTGCAGGCACTGATCACGATGCTGCGTTCCGAAACCGTCAGGTGCGCATGATGGGCGGCAATCCCGGCTGTCGCGAGCACGACCACATTGTCCGCAGCGGACCCGATGGTGGTGTCACCGGGGGCGACAAGCACATCGGCATGTTCGTTGTTCGGGAATGACAAACGCATGGCGAAGTTTAGCGACCGGCGGCCCGGCGACTGTAGCACAGCAGCCCACGTTTGCCGTTGGCGGCCGCAGCCCGGTCGAATGCAGATGTCCCCATGCCCTTTCCCCTGCCTGCGGGATTTGCGGCATCATAGCAAAAGCGCGGCATCCGCCCGCATTCAGGTCTGCGCCCCGCATGTCGACCATCGATATCCGCCGCAAGCACGGCAAATCCCTCAAGGCGGCCAAGGCGGCTGTCGACAAGACGGCAGGCGCCATCGGCGAGAAATTCGGGATTTCCAGCGAATGGGACGACGATACGCTGCACTTTTCACGCAGCGGCGTGAACGGACGCATCCATGTCGGCAAGACCGAGTTGCGCGTGCATGCGGAACTGGGCTTCTTGTTGGGCATGATGAAACCCGCGATCGAAGAGGAAATCCACCGCCAGTTGGACAAGAACTTCGGCTGATCCGAGTTCAGTCTCGTACCGGTTCAGTCCTATAATCGACCGTTCCCACACGCTGCGGAGTTCGCCATGTCCTCATCCGTCGTCATCGCCGGCGCCAAGCGCACCGCGATCGGTTCCATGCTCGGCCAGTTCACCGGCGTGCCCACCACCGTGCTCGGTGCGACCGCGATAAAAGCCGCTCTTGATCAGTCCGGCATCGCGCCAGCCGAAGTTTCCGAAGTCATCATGGGCTGCGTGCTGCCGGCCAACCTCGGCCAGGCGCCCGCGCGCCAGGCGGCGATCGCTGCCGGCTTGCCAAAATCCAGCGGCTGCACCACGATCAACAAGGTCTGCGGTTCGGGCATGAAGGCGATCATGCTAGGTCACGACCTGATCAAGGCCGGCTCGGCGACCGTCGTCGTTGCTGGCGGCATGGAATCAATGACCAACGCGCCGCACATGGTCACCGCGCGCACGGGTCTGCGTTACGGCGACGCAAAACTGGTCGATCACATGGCCTGGGATGGTTTGACCAACCCCTACGACGGCCAATCGATGGGTGTGTTCGCGGAAAAATGTGCCGAAAAATACGGCTTCACGCGCGAGGCACAGGACGCTTTCGCCACGGAATCGGTCAAGCGTGCGCAGGCCGCGATCGCGTCGGGCGCCTTCGCCGCCGAGATCGTGTCGGTGAAGGTCGCCGGCAAGAAAGGCGACGTGGAATACGCCACGGACGAACAACCTGGCAAGTCCGACGTCACGAAAATTCCGACCCTGAAGCCGGCCTTCAAGAAAGATGGCACCGTTACCGCGGCCAGTTCATCGAGCATTTCCGACGGCGCTGCCGCGACCGTGCTGCTCGACGAGGACACCGCGAAGAAGCTAGGCATCAAGCCACTCGCGCGCATCGTCGCCCATGCCACGCAGTCGCAGGAACCGGAGTGGTTCACGACCGCGCCAGTCGGCGCGATCCAGCAAGTTCTGAAAAAAGCCGGCTGGCAAGTTGCCGACGTCGACTTGTTCGAGGTCAACGAAGCGTTTGCCGTCGTCGCGATGGCGCCGATCAAGGAACTGGGCATCGACCACGCCAAGCTCAACGTCAACGGTGGCGCCTGCGCGCTTGGCCATCCGATCGGCTGCTCTGGCGCGCGTCTGGTCGTGACGCTCGCACACGCGCTCAAGGCGCGTGGCGGCAAGCGTGGCGTGGCTTCGCTGTGCATCGGCGGCGGCGAAGCTACCGCGCTCGCGATCGAATTGGTGTAAGCTGACAAAGCCCGAAAACCGACACCCTCGGTGGGCGGACGCTGTATTTCCGTTCATTATTTCCGTTCAATCCAACCATGCGAAATTCTCGATAGGGAGACACACATGCAACTCAAGCACGCATTCATCGCCGCCTCGCTGACTCTGGCGCTCGCCGCCTGCGGCGACAACGCACAACAGGCCGCAGACGCCGCCGCCAAGGCGAAGGAAGCCGCCGCCGCCACCGCGCAGAAGGCGCAGGAAACTGCCGCCGCCGCACAGCAGGCTGCAAGTCAGGCCACGCAGGCCGCCGAACAGGCCAAGTCCGGCGACATGAGCGGCGCCGCCGC